>NZ_CP082922.1:0-1252500 GCF_019931675.1 Nocardioides rotundus | reverse complement strand
CGAGCCGCTTCTGCCCGGCGCGCAGGAACGGCTTCTCGGCCGTCTGCGCCTCGAGGTCCTCGATCTCCTCGTGGCTGAGGAAGGTGAAGATGCGCAGCAGCTCACCCACCTTCTCGTCCTCCACGTTCAGCCAGAACTGGTGGAAGGCGTAGGGCGACATCATCTGCGGGTCCAGCCAGAGCGCCCCGCCCTCGGTCTTGCCGTACTTCGTGCCGTCGGCCTTGGTGAGCAGCGGCGTCGCGAACGCGTGGGCGTGCCCACCGGCAGCGCGACGGATCAGCTCGGCGCCCGCCGTGAGGTTGCCCCACTGGTCGGATCCGCCGAACTGGAGCGTGACCCCCTCCTCGCGGAAGAGGTGGAGGAAGTCCATCGACTGGAGCAGGACGTAGGAGAACTCGGTGTAGCTGATGCCCTCCTCCAGCCGGCGGGAGACGACGTCGCGAGCGAGCATCCGGTTGACCGGGAAGTGCTTGCCAATGTCGCGCAGGAAGTCGATCACCGAGAGGTTCGCGGTCCAGTCGGCGTTGCTCACCGCGCGCGCGGCGTTCTCCCCCTCGAAGGAGACGAAGGCGTCGAGCTGGCGCCGTACCTTGTCGGTCCACTCCTGCACCGTCTCCAGGGTGTTGAGCGTCCGCTCGCCGGAGTCGCGCGGGTCGCCGATCATCCCCGTGGCGCCGCCGACGAGGATGTACGGCGTGTGGCCGGCGTCCTGCAGTCGTCGTGCGGTCATGGCCTGCACGAGGTGGCCCATGTGGAGGCTCGGCGCCGTCGGGTCGAACCCCACATAGAACCGCACGCTCCCCTCGCCCAGCGCCGCACGAAGTGCGTCGCGGTCGGTCGAGTGCGCGATCAGGCCGCGCCACTCGAGGTCGTCGAGGACGTTGGTGCTCACGTGGGGTCCTTCCGGGTCGAGGCGTCGCCGCCGGTCGTCGGCGGTCAGTCTGCCGCACCGCTCCGCAGGCGCGCACGGCAGATTCGGTGGCCGGACCTCCTCGGCTGGGAGCGTGCGGAGTCGTTGCCTAGTGTGGGCAGGGTGATCGCAGGCAGGTACTCGCTCGAGCGCGAGATCGGACGGGGCGGCATGGGTGCCGTCTGGCTGGGGCGCGATGAGGTGCTGAACCGGCCGGTGGCGCTCAAGCGGGTGGGCGCCACGCCGGACGCCCCCGCTCCCGACCTCACGCGCGCCGAGCGGGAGGCTCGCCTGGCCGCGAGCCTCAACCACCCGCACGTGGTGGCGATCTACGACCTGGTGCACGACGGCGACGACCGCTGGCTGGTCATGGAGTACGTCGCCGGCGAGACGCTGTCGGCGATGGTGCGCCGAGAGGGCCCGCTCAGCCACGACCGGGCGGCGGCGCTGCTGGGCCAGGCCGCCGAGGCCCTCGCTGCCGCGCACTCCGCCGGCATCGTGCACCGGGACGTGAAGCCCTCGAACATCCTGGTCACCGCCGCCGACCGGGTGAAGCTCACCGACTTCGGCATCGCCCGGGCGGCCGCCGACGCAACGCTCACCCAGACCGGCCTGGTCACCGGGTCCCCCGCCTACCTGGCCCCCGAGGTCGCCACCGGCAAGCCGGCCACCGACCGCAGCGACGTGTGGTCACTGGGGACGACGCTCTACCACGCCCTGGCCGGACGGCCGCCGTACGACGTCGGCGACAACGTCATGGGGGCGCTCTACCGGATCGTGCACGAGGACCCGCCGCGGCTGGCGGACGCCGGCTGGCTGGCCCCGGTCCTCGAGGCGACGATGGCCACCGACCCCGCCGACCGGTGGTCGATGCGCGAGGTGGCGCGCTACCTCGCCGCGGGGCCGGGGGCCGCGGAGCCGGAGCCGGACGCGACCCGTTCGATGGCGACGCTGGGCGCCGCCTCCCCGGTGCCAGTGGAGGAGCGCGAAGCGACACCGGCGCACGATGAGCCCGCCCCGCCGGACGACGAGTCGGCCGATGAGCCCCCGCGGAAGCGACGTGGCGTCTCCCCCGTCCTGCTGGGTCTCCTCGCGGCCGCCGTCGTCGCCGCCGCGGTGGTGCTGTTCCTGCAGACGCGCGAGGACCCCGGCGCCGGGCCCACCGCGGGCGGCACCACCTCGGCATCGCCGTCCCCGACCGCCAGTGAGACGCCGTCCCCCACGTCGTCGGAGTCGCCGTCGGAGTCCCCGACCCAGAGCCCCTCCCCCTCGGAGACCTCCGAGACGCCGGACCAGCAGGCGGAGGCGGCCGCCATGGAGGGCTTCGCCTCCGACTACCTCAGCACGGTCACCTCCGATCCGCAGGCCTCGTGGGAGCGGCTCACCCCGGCCTTCCAGCGGCAGAGCGGCGGGTTCGAGAGCTACAACGGCTTCTGGAGCGGCATCAGCCGGGCCAACGTCCTCGACATCACCGCCGACCCCGGGTCCGACACGGTCACCTACTCGGTGGAGTACACCCGCAACGACGGCTCGACCATCACCGACGTGGTGACCCTCGACCTGCAGCCGGCGGGCGACTCGTTCCTCATCGCCGGGGAGTCCTGACCCCCTCGGACGTCGAATCGCGAGCGTTCCGTCACCCGGCCGTGACCTGACGGGACTATCGTCGCCTCGCTGACGGCGAGAGCGAGGGGGGCGGGAGATGGGCTGGCGCAGGACGTTGCTGCCCGTGGCGATCGCGGTGGCGGTGGTTGTGGTGGGCTATCTGGCACTGACCCGCGGGGTCGACGCCTGGCAGTCGCGGGCGGACCGCCCCACGCAGGGCGAGCCACGGTTGCCGAGCCGGGTCGACGTACCCGCCCCGTCGGTGCCCACCACGGGCAGCCAGGGACCGGTCGGCCCCGTCGGGCTGGTCTTCCCCGTCGTCTCCGTGGAGCGCGGCCTGGGCGACCAGGTCCCCGACCCGTGGGTCGCGGTGTCCTCGTTGGACGGCGCCTACCGTGCGATCGAGCGGACCGATCTGCCGCCGGCGAGCCGCGGGGCGGCGATCCAGGTGTCCCCGGACGGCCGCCGGCTCGCGTGGGCCGACGGCTCCACGGTGATCGTCTACGACACCGTCCGCGACACGGCGCGCAGCCTGCCCACCGAGGGGCCGACCACGCTCGGCGCCTTCTCCCCCGACGGCGCCCGCATTCTGGAGTACGACGGGGCGATGGCCGCGCTGGACGTCGACTCGGGCCGCCGCACCGAGCTGGGCGCCGTACCGACCTCCTCCGCGGTGGCGGGTGCCGCCTGGGCTCCCGAGGGCGACGAGGTGGCCTGGGTCGCGAACCGCCGCCTGGTGACCGCGTCCGGGGACGGCTCCGGGAGCACCGGGCAGCCGACCCGGCTGCCCCAGAGCAGCACGCTGGCGTGGTCGCCCACCGGCGACCGGCTGGCCAGCCTCACCAGCGACGGCGGCACGCTGAGCGTCTGGGACACGACGGGCGAGCGCTTCACTGCCGCCGGCCGGGTGGACACGGGCGAGCTCTATATCGAGCGGCTGCTCGGGTTCTCCGACGACGACCGGCTGGCGGTCGTCGGCCTGACGTCGGCGACCGGGGCACTGAGCCGGGCGTTCACCCTCAGCCTGGACGGCGGTCGCACCGCCCAGCTCACCGCTCTGCCGGGCCAGGGCGAGAACTGGGTGAGCAGTGCCGGCGTGGGGTTCGCCGCCGACGCGGTGCGCGGTGGCTCCGCGGACTACCCCGGCCCGCCGGAGCGGTGGAGCGACCGGAGCGTGCTGAGCGCGCTGGTGCTGGGCGCGTTCTGCGTCCTCGGGTTCTACTTCACCCGGCTCCGCCGCCGCCGTGGTCGGCCCTGACCCTCAGCGGCTCTCGTTGCGGCGCGTCTCCTCGCCGAGCTGGGCCAGCCAGGCGTTGTAGGCCGCCAGATCGGCGTCCCCGTCCCGCTCGGCCTTCCGGTCGTGCCGCGCGGCGTCGCGGCTGTCGGCACGGAACCAACGGAAGAGCACCGCGAGCATCACCAGCAGCATCGGCACCTCGCTGAACGCCCAGGTGAGCGAGCCGGCGAGGTACTGGTCGGCGGCGAGGTCGATGCCGAGATCGGAGGAGACGACGCTGTAGTAGGGCTCCCCGATGATGTCCGCGGTGTTCATCACGCTGATCGCGAAGAAGGCGTGGAAGGACATCGAGATGAGCATCAGCCCGATCGCGGCGAGGTAGGGGATCCGCCGCGGGAGCGGAGCGATCCCGATCAGCAGCTCGTAGAACAAGATGCCCACCAGCAGGAAGTGCAGCTCCATGAACGCGTGTCCCAGGTGGGTGAGCATCAGCGCGTCGAAGAGGTCGGTGAGGTAGATGACGTAGACGCTGCCCACGAACAGCAGCGCCGCCACCACGGGATTGGTCAGCAGGCGCACCGGCCGCGAGCGCAGCGCGGAGGCGAGCATCTGCCGCGGCCCGGTCCCACCGGGCAGGTCGGCGCCCGGCAACGCGCGGAGCGCGAGCACGATCGGCGCCCCCAGCACCAGCAGCAGCGGGGCCACCATGGCCAGCAGCATGTGCGAGACCATGTGCGCGCTGAACAGGACGCGGGAGTAGACCCCGAGGCCGCCGATCGTGGCGTAGGCGACGACCAGGAGCCCGAGGAACCAGCAGACCGTCCGCCCCACGGGCCACGACTCTCCACGCCGTCGGAGCGTGACCACCCCGACCAGATAGCCGGCGCCGCCGAGCAGGCAGACCGCCAGGCCGATCCCCGAGGGCGTGAGCTCGGTGAGGTAGTTGGTCAGGCTCGGTGCCGGCGGGACCTCCCCGGCGAGCAGCGACTCGGCCGCGGTGGTGTAGGGCTCACCGACCGGCGGCGGGGTCCGCGACAGGGCCACGCCCAGGCCGACCGCGACCGCCATCACCGTGAGCTCGACGCCGCTGAGGACCGCGAGCCTGCGGGCCGCGAGGCCGCGCTCGACCCCGCGCGCCAGGACGGTGCGGCGGATGCCGGTGCCGAGGTAGCCGAGCACGAGGATCGCGACCGTCTTGGCCAGCACGCCGAGGCCGTAGCCACTGGTCACGAAGGCTCCCGGGCTGCCGAGCCGGACGATCGCGTTGACCTGGCCGCTGAGGAGCACGATGACGGCGCACCAGGCGGCCAGCGAGGAGAAGCGGGTCGCCGCGCGCAGCCGAAGCTCGGGGGTCGCGGCGAGGAACCACCACAGGGCGAGCACGCCGCCGGTCCACAGCATCACCCCGCCCACGTGCAGCAGCAGGCTGACGATGGCGGTGTCGTGGCTGCCGCTGGATGCGGAGTGCCCGGTGAGCGTCGGCGGCAGCGTCGCGATCAGCGCGAGGGCCAGCAGGAACCCGGCCTCGCGCACCGTCAGCACCCACCGGCTGCCGATCGCGACCATCACGATGAGCACGGCCTGCAGACCCAGCGACCGGCCCTGCTCGATGCCGGTGACGAACTCCCAGGCCGTGCCCGGGCCGAGCTCCCAGGCGGGCACGGCCAGCTGGTCGGACAGGGTGAACCAGATCGCGACCACGACGGCCGCCAGCCAGACCAGCGCGAGCCGCCGCACGCTGCGCACGGCGCGGAAGGCCACGGACGGGAGCTCGTCGCCGATCGCGGTCGAGACCAGCATCGGCACCATCAGAGAGCCGACCACGCCGATCGCGGCGAGGTCGGCGACCAGCTTGACGACCGGCAGGCCGTATCCGGTGACCTTGCCCGGGTCGGGCAGCCCGGGGTAGGTCGGCTGCGGACCGCCGCCCGCCGCGAGGAGCAGGATCGCCCCGGCGACGAAGGCGAGGGCGACGATGCCCGCCGCCCACAGCAGGCGGGGCCGGGCCGGACGGGTCTGCACCGCGGTCGCGGTCATGGTCGGGACCTGGCGGACCGGCGGGAGAGGTAGAGCAGCGCGGCGGCGACCACGAACAGGGCGGCGCCGATGATCACGTGCGTGCCGTGCCTGCCCCAGAAGCCCTGCGGCTCGGTTGTGGACTCGTCGGCCCGTGCATCGGCCGGGGTGCTCGGCTCACCGGCTCCCTCCTCCCCGGACCCGGTCGCCTCAGAGCCCGCGGAGGAGGAGCCGGACGCGCTGCCGCTCCCGACGGCGAACTCCACCCGCCCGGTCACCGGATGGCCGTCCTCGGAGACGACCCGGTAGGCGGCGATGTACGTGCCCTCCTGGTCGCCGCTGAGCTGCTGGGTGACCGTGTCGCCGGAGACCTCCGGGTCCCCGCCGGACTCCCGGGAGCCGTCGGGGGCGGTGACCACGACATAGGCCGGCTCGGAGATCTCCTCGTTGAAGGTCAGCGAGACCTCCGCCGGCAGCGTGTCCAGCCGCGCTCCGTTCTCCGGCGTGCTGGAGACCAGGCCGGCGTGGGCGCTGGCCGGAGCCGCCCAGAGGAGGGGTACGGCGAGCGCCAGGACCGCCATCGCCACGAGGCGGATCGGTCCGGTGGTCGTGAGTGCCCGCGCGGCGCGCGGGAGGGTGCGTGTCATGCCTGCTCCTTCCGGAGGATGGTCTCACCGAGGTAGGGCGTCCCGCCCGCGGGGGTCTCCGGGATGCCCGGGGGTACGGCGTAGACCGCCGAGCCGATCGTGGTCACCCACTCGTTGAGCCGGTCCAGCTCGGCGAGTCGGCGCTGGATGGGGACGAACTGCCGCTCCACGTCGCGGGCGAAGGCCAGGAAGACCAGGCCGGCGTCCTCCCCGGAGGGCCGCGACGGGTCGGGCACCGCGTAGTTGTAGGGGCGGCGCAGGATCCGCTCCGTCCCGTCCGCGCGGGCCCGCGCCACGTGGGAGGCGGGGTCGATCACGGGCAGCCCGTACTCGTCGGTGGCCGAGAGGTCGGGGACGTCGTGCTCCTGGTCGCCGGTCAGCGGTGCCCCGGTGTCCAGGCGGCGGCCGACGACGACCTCCTTGCCCTCGCGGGAGACCTTGTCCCACTTGTCCAGCAGCATCCGGATGCGCCGTACCACCATGGTGGTGCCGCCGTCCCCGTCCCACAGCACCTGCTCGAAGTCCGCGTCGGAGGGCACCGGGTTGCCGGTCCCGTCGATCTGGCCCATCAGGTTGCGCTGGGTGACGCCCGGCTCGACGGTGCCGCGCGCGTTGCGGAAGCCGTCCTGGATCCAGCGCAGCGAGGTGAACGCCTCGGCGTCCTTGAGGATCATCCGGCGAGCGTGGGCCAGGGTGATCGGGTCGTCGCAGCACAGCTGCACCGCCAGGTCGGTCTGGCCCCAGGCCTCCTCCAACCGATCGGTCCGGAAGCCCGGGAGCGGACGCAACCGCACGCCCGGGCGGCCGAACCGGTCGATCACCCGCGGGCCGAAGCCCAGCGTCACGGTGAGCCGCGACGGCTGCTGCGCCAGCTCGGGGTCGGTGTCGGCCAGCGCCGGCTCCCCCTGGGTGAGCCGGGCCGCGTCGTCGGTGAGCAGCCGCAGCAGCCGGGTGAGCGCCTCGGCGTCCACGCTCGGCCGCAGGTCCAGGCCGAGCAGGCTGAGCCGGGCCTGGGCGGGCTCGGTGTCCACCCCGGCCTGGCGGGCGCCGCGGAACGGGATCACCTGCCCACCCGCGGGTGCGGCGGCTGCGCCCTCGGGTGCCACCGTGGGGCCGGCGGGAACGGCATGCCCGGGCGTGACCAGCGTCGCGGCGGTCCACCCCACCCCGGCGCCGCCGAAGGCGGCGGCACCGGAGCGGAGCAGGCCACGACGCCCGACGGCCACCTCGGCGGCCGGTCGTGCTTCGTGGTCGGCGGAGGACATCGACTACTCCGAGGCCTGGTCCGACGGGGCGTCGGAGCCGGACATGTCCATGCCGGACATGTCCCCGCCCTTCTCGTCGCCGCCCTTGCCGGACATGTCCATGCCCTTCTCGCCGCCGCCCTTGCCGGCGTACTTCTCATCGGCGCCGTTGAACGCCTTCACCGTGGCGGGCACCTCGACGCTCGTCCCGTCCTTGAGCTCAAGCACGACGGTGAGCTCCTCGCCGGGCTTGAGCGCGCGCTTGAGCTCCATGATCATCACGTGGTCGCCGCCGGGCGCGAGCTCGTGGGTCTTGCCGGCCGGGATGGTGAAGCCGCCCTCCTTGGGCTGCATCATCATCTGGCCGTTCTTCTCCACCGTCTCGTGCAGCTCGACCCGGTCGCTGACGTCGACGGTGGCGGCCCGGACGGTGATGTCCTGGTCGGTCTCGTTGGTCAGGGTGCCGAAGGCCGCGGTCATCTCGCCGGCGGGCGCGGCCTTGATCCACGGGTCGGCCAGGGTCAGGACGGGACCGCCGGCGGTCTCGCTCTCAGCCGGCGCGGAGCTGGCCGCGCTGGACTCCTCAGTGGCGGCGGTGCTCTCGGTGCCGTTCTCGGTGCCGCAGCCGACGAGCAGGGCCGCGGCGAGCACGCCGGCGCCGGCCAGCTGGGCACGACGGACGTAGGGGTGGTGCTTCTTCATGGGGTTCCTTCCACAACGGGCGTTCGGGGAGGACCCGTCGTGCCCTCAGGGGCAGGCGGACGGGCCCGTTGACGGCGCTGCCGCGGGCCCCGTCGCCGGTGGTCGGAGGTCGGGGGCGGTCAGGCCGGGGTCAGCAGCACGCGCGGGGCGGGCGGGCCGCGCAGCTGACCGGAGGCCGCGGCCCAGTGGGCGACGGCGACATGGCGGTACGTCGTCCTCGCGACCACGCGAGGGCGCGTCCGCGTGGGCACGGGGCCCGCGACCAGGGGCGCCACCCGGCGCAGCACCCAGTCGGTGAGCAGCCCGACGATCGCGCGGTCCAGGCCGCGGCAGATCGCGACGGTGAGCACCGTGATCACCAGGTGGGCGACCAGCATCCGCAGGCCGCCGGTGGTCAGGTCGACCGAGCCCGATTCCGCCGCTGGGACGGGGACGGCCATCAGCAGCACGTGCCACAGGCCCTGGGAGAGCAGCGCGGCCGCGCCGAGCGCGGCGGCGTCGTGGTGTCGCCGTACGACCAGCATCGTGAGGAGGACCGAGAGGGGCAGCGCCAGCAGTGCCATCGGCCCCGGGGCGCCTCCGCCGGAGAGCCCGTGCGCCGCCATCGCGCCGACGGCACACACCAGGCCGGCGGCGAGCGCGCGCAGGCGCGACGCCTGCGCGCTGACCGCGTTCCCCATCGGTGCGGGGACCTCCTCCGTGCGGGCCTTCGGTCGGACCGCCCTACGATATCGAGCCACCGTCAGCGCCGGTCGATCGGCCCCTCCGGCAGGTCCCCTCCCGGGGTGGGGTCGGAGAGCCAGGGCGAGCGCGCCACCGGGTCGATCGACGCGGCCGGGAACCAGCCGCGGCTGTAGGCCCTGCGCGGCTCCCCCGCCTCCCAATAGGGGACCCGGCGGCCGTCGATGGTGACCATCCGTGGCGACATGGACTCCCGCTGCTCCACGCGTACGGCGCATCGGCTGCATGCGGGCACGCGGCGCGTGCCCCGCCGGGGCATCGTCCACACGACGTCGCGGGCGGCCGGGCCGTGCTGGGGGTCGAAGAAGCACGGCGTCCGCCGCTCGGGAGGCTCGTCACCGACGACGCGGGCGCGGACGCAGGCGAGGGCATACCTCCCGGTCGCCAGGGTGTCGCTCACGCTGCTGATCTCCTCCGGCGTCCGGAGCCGCGGCACCTGCAGCCCCGCCACCTCATAGGCCCGAAGCGCGTCCTGGTAGTCACCGCGGGTCGCCTCGTCCAGCTCGGTGTCGCCCAGTTCGCGGTCCAGACGCTGAAGCTGCTCGCCGAACACGGTCACGTCCTCGTCGGCGAGGCGGCGTACCTCCTCCATCACTGACCGGTCCGCGTCACCGCGCCGCCACCCTCTCCCCACAGTCGGTGCCTACGACTCGCCCGGGTCGCCGGCGTCGCCGGAGTTGCCGTCGTCGCTGAAGCCGCCGGCGGCGAAGAACCCGCCCGAGGATGGGGTGACGCTGAGCGGTCCGCCGCCGAACTGCTGCCGGGCACCCGGAGCGGGCACCAGGCCGTGACCCTGGAGATAGGGCAGGTACGCCGTACCCGCGCCCCAGTAGGGCACGGTGCGGCTGGTCAGCCGCACCAGCCGGGTGTCCGGCTCCTCCCCGCCCTCCAGGCGCGCCTCGCACTGGGCACACACGGCCACCTTGCGCGTCCCCAGACGGGGGAAGGTGTGGACCACGTCGCGCACCGACGGGCCGTGCTGGGGGTTGAAGAAGCAGTCCGCCCGCCGCTCCGGCGGCTCCTGGCCCTTCGCCACCGCCCGAGCGCAGACGATCTCGTACCTCGCCTCGGAGAGGGTGTCCAGCAGCGCCGCGACGTCCTCCTGCGAGTCCAGGCGGCCCACCGCGCGCGTGGCCTGCTCGTAGCCGTCCAGAGCTGCCTGGTGGTGCTCACGGGCGGCGTCGGCTCGGTCGCTCCCGGCCAGCTCGGCATCCAGCCGCTGCAGCTGCTCACCGAGGACGGTCACGTCCTCCTCGGCCAGCTGGCGCGACCCCTCCAGGTCCTCCTCCGCCTCGGCCTTCGCCCGTCGTCTCCCCCAGAACCTCATGCTCCTTGATACCACCCCACCGCCCCATCGGTGGTCGAGCCTGTCGCGACCCCCCATCGTTGGTCGAGCCTGTCGAGACCCCCCATCGTTGGTCGAGCCTGTCGAGACCCCCCATCGTTGGTCGAGCCTGTCGAGACCCCCCATCGTTGGTCGAGCCTGTCGAGACCCCCCCCATCGTTGGTCGAGCCTGTCGAGACCACGGGCCCGTGTGCAGAAATGCACCTGCTCCGCGGCCGACCGGGTGCACTACCCCCGGTCGTGGTCGATTCTTCACCCGCTGCCTGCGCACGGGTCTAGGGTCGGAGCATGCCCAGCGACCAGAAGGCCATCTGGCAGCGGTACTACAAGGAGCGCCGGGACGCGCTGATCTCCAAGGTCGAGGACCTCTCCGAGTACGAGACCCGGCGCCCCCGCACGCCGACCGGAACCAACCTGATCGGCATCATCAAGCACGTCCTCAACGTGGAGGCGGTCTACCTCGGCGCCACCTTCGGACGACCGTTCCCCCACGCTGAGGAGTTGGTCACCGAGAAGGCCTTCGAGACCGATCCGCAGGCCGACTGGTACGCCACCGCCGACGAGACCACCGCCGGCATCATCGACCTCTATCGCCGGGTGATCGCTCACTGCGAGCAGACCGTCGAGCTGCTCGACCTCGACACCGTCGGCCACGTGCAGCACTGGGGCGGCAAGGAGGTCACCCTGCACGGGATCCTGGTGCACAACTTCAACGACCTCTCCCAGCACAACGGCCAGGCCGACATCCTGCGCGAGCAGGTCGACGGCAGTGTCGGGTGGCGGCGGCCGGGCGACAACGTGCCGGACGGGTACGACTGGCCGGCGTACGTCGCGAGGTTGAGCGAGCTCGCCGAGACGTTCCGCGAACAGCCCGCGAGCCCGAGTGAGTGACGTGAGTGGGGCGGGTGGGGCTCGAACCCACGACCCAAGGATTATGAGTCCTCTGCTCTGACCGGCTGAGCTACCGCCCCTGGCGCGGCTGAGCCTACGACGTGCCCTCGAGCGCGAGCCGGACAGCCTGCTCGGCGACCGCGACGACCTGCGCCAGCGGCGGGGCGACGTCCACCGTCACGCCCCACTCGTCGGGCTGCAGCGGCTCGAGGGTCGCGAGCTGGGAGTCCAGCAGGCTGGGCGGCATGAAGTGGCCCCGGCGGTGGGTCATCCGCGACATCAGCACCTCGCGGGTCCCGGCGAGGTGCACGAAGAACAGCCGCTGCTCCCCCGCGGTCTCGCGCAGCAGGTCGCGGTAGGCGCGCTTCAGCGCCGAGCAGGTCAGGACCATCGGGTCGGGCGCCGCGGCGGCGACCAGACCGCCCAGCTCGGTGAGCCAGGGCCAGCGGTCCTCGTCGGTCAGCGGGATCCCGGCGGCCATCTTGTCGATGTTCGACTGCGGGTGGTGGTCGTCCCCTTCGACGTACGGCGCCTCCGCCCACGCCGCCAATGCCCGGCCGACCGTCGTCTTGCCCGTGCCCGACACCCCCATCACGACCAAAGAAGGGTTCGGCTCGTCACGCGTCATCTGGACCCCTCCTCGACGCTAGCCTGACCGTCATGGCGACCACTCTGCACCACGACGTGCTGGCCGACCTCGGCCCGCGGGTGGTCTCGGGTGAGCTCCGCGAGGGCGAGAGCATCACCCTGGAGTGGGTCGGGGCGGAGTACGACGTGTCCCGCACCGTCGCCCGCGAGGTGATCCAGGTCCTCGTCTCCATGCACCTGGTCGACAGCCGGCGCCGCACCGGCATCACCGCGCGGCCGCACCAGGAGTGGGACGTCTACAACTCCGACGTGATCCGCTGGCGCCTCGCCGGGCCGGGCCGGGTCGCCCATTTGCACGAGCTCTCCCAGCTGCGCGCCGCCATCGAGCCTGCGGCCGCCGAGATGGCCGCCGCCCGCGCCAGCGCGGAGGTGCGCACGGAGGTGCTGCGGCTGTCCGAGGCGCTCGAGCGCACCGGGGCGGCCGGCGACCTGCGCCGCTTCCTCGAGCACGACGTCCGCTTCCACCAGCTGCTGCTGCTGGCCTCCGGGAACCCGATGTTCAGCGCCCTCACCGACGTGGTGGAGGCCGTGCTGCGGGCCCGCACCGAGCTGGACCTGATGCCGCCGGAGCCGAAGTCGGAGGCTCGCGCCCACCATGTCGCCGTCGCCCGTGCCGTGGCGGGCAGCGACGGCCCGGGCGCCCGCCGCGCGATGACCGCGATCTGCCTGGAGGTCGCCGGCGAGCTCGACGAGCTGGTCGACTGACGTCACGCGAAGACCCACAGGGCCGCCGCGCAGGCGAACGCGGTGAGGCCGAGGGTCGTCTCCATCACCGTCCAGGTGCGCAGCGTGGTCTTCTCGTCCATCCCGAAGAAGCGGCTCACCAGCCAGAAGCCCGAGTCGTTCACGTGGGAGAGCACGGTCGCGCCCGCGGCGATCGCCACGACGAGCAGCGCGATGCCGAACGAGCTGACGTCGGCGGCGGCGACCGCGGGGGCCATCAGGCCGGCGGTCGTGGTCAGCGACACCGTCGCCGAGCCCTGGGCCACGCGCAACAGCGTCGCGACCAGGAACGCCTGGAGCAGCAGCGGGATGCCGAGGCCTCCCAGCGAGGAGGTCAGGGCCTCGCCGATGCCGCTGGTGCGCAGCACGAAGCCGAACATTCCGCCCGCGCCGGTGATCAGGATGATCGAGCAGATCGGCCCGAGCGCCTTGTCCAGGATGTCGCTGGTGCGCGCCATCGACCCCAGTTGGCTGCGCAGCAGGATGATCGCCGTGAGCAGCGCGATCAGCAGCGCGACCGGCGTCTGGCCGACCAGCTGGAGGGCCTCCACCCAGCCGGTCCCCTCGGGGATGGTGCCCGCGGTGACCAGCGTGGTCAGGACGGTGTTGAGCGAGATCAGCACGAGCGGGATGAGCAGCAGCCCCACGACGGTGCCGAAGGCCGGGGCGCGCCCGCTGCCGTTCTCCCCACCGTTCTCCTCGCCCAGCAGCAGCTCGGGGAGGTCGACGTCGAAGCGGGCCCCGAGCCAGCGGGAGACCAGGTAGGAGCCGACGTACCACGAGATCACCGCGATCGGCAGGCCCACCAGCAGGATCAGCCCGATGTCGCCGGACAGGGCCGCGCCCGCGGCCACCGGGCCGGGGTGCGGCGGCACGAGGGCGTGCATCGCGGCGAAGGCACCCGCGGCCGGGAGCGCGTAGTAGAGCACCGAGCCGCCGAACCGGCGGGCCACGCTGAGGATGATCGGCAGGAAGACGACCAGGCCGGCGTCGAAGAAGATCGGGAAGCCGAAGATGAGCGCGGCGATGCCCAGTGCCAGCGGCGCGCGCTTCTCCCCGAACCGGTTGATCAGGGTGTCGGCCAGCACCTGCGCGCCGCCGGTCACCTCCAGCAGCCGGCCGAGCATGACGCCGAAGCCGACGAGCAGCGCGACGCTGCCCAGCGTGGTGCCGAAGCCGGTGAGCAGCGCGGTGGGCACGTCGACCAGCGGGATCCCCGCCACGACGGCGGTGATCAGGCTGACCAGGACCAGGGCGATGAAGGCGTGCAGGCGCACCTTCATGATGAGGAACAGCAGTACGGCGATGGCCGCGGCCGCGATCAGCAGCAGGGTGGCCGTCCCGTAGACGGGGGCGATGGGTTCCATTCGCAGAATGTCTCACAACGGCCGCGTGGACGCCGGGAGGCGCGAGTATCCGGGTCCCGCATGCGTGTGCGCCCTGGCATGCTCGGGGCATGGCCGAGCTGGAGCATCTGCGCGAGGACTGGGACCGGGCGCTGGCGGTGGTCGCCCACCCCGACGACATGGAGTACGGCGCCGGCGCCGCCGTCGCCCGCTGGAACGGTCAGGGCAAGACGGTCGTCTACTGCATGGTCACCTCCGGCGAGGCGGGGATCGACGGGATGGAGCCGGAGACCTGCCGTCCGCTGCGCGAGCAGGAGCAGCTCGAGGCGTGCGCCGCGGTCGGCGTCGAGACCTGCGACTTCCTGCGGCAGCCGGACGGGATCCTGGAGTACGGCGTCCCCCTGCGTCGGCTGATCGCCGCGGAGGTGCGCCGGCACCGCCCCGACATCGTGATCACCGGCAACTTCCGCGAGACCTACGGCGGGCGGAACCTCAACCAGGCCGACCACATCGCGGTCGGGCGGGCCACCGTGGACGCCGTACGCGACGCCGGGAACCGGTGGATCTTCCCCGAGCAGCTCACCGAGGGCCTGGAGACCTGGGGCGGCGTCCGCGAGGTCTGGGCGGGCGGCTCGCCGGAGGCCACCCACGGCGTGGACATCACGGACTCCTTCGACGCCGGGGTCGCCTCGCTGGTCGCGCACCGTGCCTACATCGAGGGCCTCGGCTGGCAGGACTGGGATCCTGAGGAGTGGCTGGAGAGCATGGCGCGGCAGGAGGGCCGGCGGCTCGGCGTACCCCTCGCGGCGTCCTTCGAGGTGTTCCCGATGGGCTGGGGCGAATGAGCGCGCCGGCCCCGCCGGGACGTCATACGAACCGGGGAAGCGGTTCCCCGGAACGTATGACGTCCGGGCCCAGGGCCGGCAATGACGAAAGCCCCGCCCGAGGAACCTCGGACGGGGCTTCGATCTGCTCCCCCGGCTGGACTCGAACCAGCAACCCTCCGGTTAACAGCCGAATGCTCTGCCAGTTGAGCTACAGGGGACTGACAGCCCGCACAGATTAGCAAGCGCCGAGGGGCGGACGCGAATCCGCCACCCCGGCTCAGACCAGGTCGCCGCCGACCTCCTCGTGCGCCCGTGCCAGCAGCGCCCGGAGGGTGTCGCGTACGGCGGGGTCGTCGGGGTCCAGGCCGTCGTCGTACTCGTAGATCCAGCGCAGCGCGCGGTCCCCCGCCGGCGCCCGGCGGGCGATCACCCGCACGCCCCGGCGCCCCCGCACCGGCGCCTCGCGCTGCAGCACGACGCTGGCGGTGACCCGCTCGCGCACCAGCTCCAGCAGCCGGCCGGGCGCGTCCAGGGTGAAGCTGTGCTCGGGCCGCGGGCGGCCCCACTCCCCGACCTCGGAGACGGTGAGCGTGGAGGTGTCGCGGTCCCACTCGGCGGCCTGCACCTGCTCCCAGGGGATGCGCTGCTCCTCGGGCAGCAGGTGCAGCGCGTCGCGCGTCCCGGCCAGCGTCCGCCCGTCCTCGGCGTCGACCCAGGCGAGCACCTTCTCCCCCGTGCCCAGCCGGGGCGCCTTCTCCCGGCGCCTCACTGGGCGCCCACCGCGATGTCGCGCAGCTCGCGCCGGTGCCGCTCGAGCGCGACCAGCTCGCCGAACATCCGGTTGTACGTCGTGGCCTCATTGACCGGGTTCGTCCGCTGCAGCCGCGACTTCACCTCCGCGATCCGCCGCTGCGCGGTCAGCTCGCGCAGGCGGCAGACGTTCGCGGTGACGTAGGACGCGTTCAGCTCCTTGCTGGTCATCAGCGGCTCCACGGTGATCGCGCTGATCGCCGCCGCGACCTCGGGGTGCGGCGCGGCGTCGCGCAGCCGCGCGGTCCAGGTCGGGTCGGAGGCACCGACGGAGGGTCCGCCGGACGTGGCGATCACCTCCCACACCGCGCGGTAGGTGGGATGGGTGAAGTCGCCGGCGCCGATCTCGGCGACCGCGCGGGCGACGTACGCCGGCTGCTGGACGACCAGCTTGAGGGTCTCGCGCTCCAGGTGGAAGCGGGGGTCGCGCAGGTCCGGCAGCTGCCGGGCCGGCGCGGGCGCGGGCGTCTCCTCGGCCTGACCGCGACGCGCCGGCCGCTGCGCGGTGCGGGCCTGCTCGGGGCCGCGCTGCTGGGCGCGACGGACCTCCCCGCGCGCCTGCTCCACATCCACCCCGACCATCCCGGCCAGCTCGCGGGCGAACGCGTCGACCTTCGAGCGGTCGCGGATCGAGGAGACCAGCCGGGCGCCCTCGCGCACCGCGTCCACCCGCCCGTCGGCACGGTCGAGGTCGTACTTGCCGACGACGTTGCCGAGCACGAAGCGGTAGAGCGGGATCCGCCGGGCGACCAGCTCGCGCACCGCGGCGTCGCCCTCCTTCAGCCGCAGGTCGCAGGGGTCCATCCCGTTCGGCTCGACCGCGACGTAGGTCTGGGAGACGAAGTTCTGGTCGCCGCCGAACGCGCGAAGCGCGGCCTTCTGCCCCGCCTCGTCGCCGTCGAAGGTGAAGATGACCTCGCCGCGGAACTCCTCGTGGTCGTGCAGGAAGCGCCGCAGGACGCGCGCGTGGTCGTCGCCGAACGCGGTGCCGCAGGTGGCGACCGCAGTGGGGACGCCGGACAGGTGGGCGGCCATCACGTCGGTGTAGCCCTCGACCACCACCGCCTGGGACGCCTTGGCGATCTCCCGGCGGGCCAGGTCGATGCCGTAGAGGACCGTGGACTTCTTGTACAGCGGCGTCTCGGGGGTGTTGAGGAACTTCGCCTCGATCCGGTCGTCGTCGAAGATCCGGCGCGCGCCGAAGCCGATGGTGTCGGCCGACGCATCCCGGATGGGCCAGAGCAGTCGGCCGCGGAAGCGGTCGTAGGTGGACCGGCCGGTCGCCACCAGCCCGGCGGCGATGGCCTCCTCGTCCTTGATCCCCTTGGACCGCAGGTGCCGCACCAGCGCCTCGCCGTCGCGCGGGGCGAAGCCGAGGCCGAACTGCTCGGCGTGGTCGGCGGTGAAGTCCCGCTCGGCGAGGTAACGCCGGGCCTGGACCGCCTCGGGCGTCGCGAGCTGCTCGGCGTAGAAGATCTGCGCCAGCCGGTTGGCCTCGACCAGCCGAGCCCGCGGAGGGCCGGAGGGGCGGGCCGGCTCGTCGCCGTCGACCCGCTCGAGGACGACGGCGTACTTCTCCGCGAGCGACTCGACCGCCTCGGTGAAGCTCAGCCCGTCGTGCTCCATCAGGAAGGTGATGACGTCGCCGCCGGCCTGGCAGCCGAAGCAGTGGTAGAAGCCGCGGCTCGGCGTGACGTGGAAGGACGGGCTCTTCTCGTCGTGGAAGGGGCAGAGCCCCTTCAGCGAGCCGCCGCCGGCGTTGCGCAGGCTGACGTAGGCGGAGACCACGTCGTCGATGCGCGCCTTCTCGCGCACCTCGGCGATGCTCTCCTCGCGAATCCGGCCGGCCACGTCGAGAGTCTACGGGCGGGCACCGACTCACCCGGTGGGGTGCACCGCGAGCGCCACCCGGTTGGCAGGGTGGGGGGTTCGAGCAACAAGGAGGAACGCATGAGCAAGCTGACGCTGCTGGCCGCCTTCGGTGCCGGGTACGTGCTGGGCGCCAAGGCCGGACGTGGACGCTATGAGGAGATCCGGAGCACCTTCCAGTCGGTGAAGGAGAACCCGCGGGTGCAGCAGGCCGCTGCGACCGTGTCCGACACCGCGAAGGAGCGCGGCCCCGTCGTGGCCGACAAGGTCTCCGGCGCCGCCACCGGCCTGGCCGCGAGCGCGCGGGACAAGGTCTCCAGCAACAGCGGCCCGGACGAGAGCCGGGTCGACGAGCTGCACCCGGACAGCACCGCACGGCAGGACGACCCCTACCCGCAGGGCAACCTGCCCTGACCCACGCTCAGCCCACCAGGGCGGAGTGACGCAGCGCGGCGCTGGCGTCGGTGAGTGAGGCCACCTGGTCCACCACGACCCGGCGCCGTGCTGCGTCGTCGGCGGCGTCCTTCCAGTCGTCGGCGAAGGCCGGGTCCAGGGCGTCCGGCCCACGCTCGAGCAGCGTCTCGGCGAGCTCGGTGACCATCTCGCGCTGCCGGGCCAGCAGCGCCACGCGCTCCTCGGCCTCCATCACGTAGTGCGCGGCGATCCCCTTCAGCACGGCGATCTCCAGCCGGGTCCGCTCCGGCACGACCAGCCCGGCGTCGTACCTCCGGAACGGCCCGTCGCTCGCCGCGAAGGTGGCCTGCTGCACCTCACCGCAGAAGCGGCCGATGAGGTCGCTGGTCAGGTTCTTCAGCGCGGCGAGGCTGCGCCGGGAGTGATCGTACGGCGACCCCGGCCAGGTCCCGACCCCGCGCAGCCCCGCCAGGGTCGCGTCGAGCAGGTCGTCGTCGGCGCTGGGGAGGTACCACCGGCGCACGGTGGGCCACAGCGCCTCGGTGTCCAGCCGGGTCAGGTCGATCCGCCCGGCGACGATCCCGTCCTCGACGTCGTGCACGGAGTAGGCGACGTCGTCGGCGAGGTCCATCACCTGCGCCTCCAGGCACTGCCGCTCGTGCCCCAGCCCGCGGCGCACCCAGTCGAAGACCGGCCGGTCGTCGGCGTAGACGCCGAACTTCACCACCAGCCGCGGCGACCCGTCGGCGTGGCTGCCCGAGGGCGCGCTCGCCCGCTCCAGCGGCCAGGGGTACTTGATGCAGGCGTCCAGGGTCGCGCGGGTCAGGTTGAGGCCCACCGAGCGCCCGGCCTCGTCGAAGGTCTTGGCCTCCAGCCGGGTCAACAGCCGCAGCGTCTGCGCGTTGCCCTCGAACCCGCCGCAGCCCTCGGCGAACTCCGCCAGCGCCCGTTCGCCGTTGTGCCCGAACGGGGGGTGGCCCAGGTCGTGGGCCAGCGCCGCCGTCTCCGGGAGGTCCGGGTCGCCGCCGAGCGCCCGCGCCAGGTCGCGCGCGACCTGGGCGACCTCGAGGCTGTGGGTGAGCCGGTTGCGGACGAAGTCGTCGACCTGCGGGCCGTGCACCTGGGTCTTGGCCGCCAGCCGGCGGGACGCCGCGGCGTGCACCACCCGCGCCCGGTCCCGCTCGAAGGCGGTGCGCTCGGGGGCGTCGACCCGCTTGGGCGGCTCGGCGACGAGGCGCTCGCGGTCGTCGGCGCCGTACTGGTCCTGATCCATGTCGACGGCGAGCCTAGTCGTCGCCGCCCCCGCGCCGACCCGGCGTCTACCACGCGTGCATGTGGAGCACATGTTCACCTCGCGAGCGCATGTACCCTGGGGTGATGAGCATGATCCAGATCCGCAACGTCCCCGAGGACGTCCACCGGCGCCTCAAGGCCAGGGCGGCGTTGGAGGGGGTCTCCCTCTCCGAGCTCGCCCTGGCCGAGCTGCGTCGCTCCCTGGACCGGCCCACACGGCAGGAGCTGCTCGACCTGGTGGCGTCCCGGACGCCGGTGCGCACGGGGCCGTCCTCGGCGGAGCTCGTCGAGGCGAGTCGCGCCGACTCGTGATCGTCCTCGACGCCTCGGCCGCGGTGGAGTGGCTGCTGGCACGCCCGGATGCCGCAGCCGTGGCGACGAGGATCAACGATCCCGATGTCGCGCTGCATGCGCCCTCGCTGTTGGGGGTCGAGGTCGCGGCGGCTCTGCGCGGTCTGGTCCGCGGCGGTCACGCCTCGCCCGAGCGGGCTGTCACCGCTCTTGAGGACCTTGCCGCAGCCGGCATCGCGCTGCACGACCCGAGCCCGCTGCTCCCGCGAGCGTGGGAGCTGCGGGACAACCTGACGCCCTATGACGCGGTCTACGTCGCCCTGGCCGAGGTGCTGGACGCGACCCTGGTCACCGCCGACGCCAGGATCGCCCGGGCCCCCGGGCTGCAAGCACCCGTCGACGTCGTCACGAGTCACTGAGCGGACGGCAGCGGGGCGCCGTACGACGCCGGACGCCCCGGCGGAAGCGGTTCCGCCGGGGCGTCTGACGTTGCGTGCGAGGTGAGGGTCAGTACGTCGTGACGTGCACGTGGTCGTAGTGGTTCTGCGTCACCGAGCCGCGGTCGGCGAACGTCCGCCAGCCCTCGGAGGAGCGCTGCACCGACCAGATGCGCTGGGAGTACATCACGTAGTTGACGCCCAGGGCGGCGGCGTTGGCGCGGACGAACTCCGCGACCTGCCAGCCCGTGCTGCCGGAGACCATGATGTCGATCGCGAGGCCCTGGCTGTGCTCGCCGTCGCCGCGGTAGGTGCCGTAGGTGGTGATGCTCGGGAAGGACGCACACACCGCCTCGTGCACCTTGAGGATGTTCGGCGAGCCGGACACCGAGGTGCCGTTGGTGCAGGAGCCGCCCAGCGACGGAGTGCTCGAGCCACCGCCTCCGCCGGAGGAGGCGGACTCGGTCTCGGGCTGGGGCTTGTCGTCCGACAGGTAGCCCGAGGTGACCCATCGGGACTTGCCGTCGAGCACGACCTCGGTGCGGCCCGAGGCCTTGCGGCCGGTCACCAGGACGCGCTTGGTGTCCTGCAGGAGCCCCAGGTCGGTGCCACCGGCGGGCGCGGTCCAGATGTTGAGGTCCGCGGTCGTCCACAGGCGGGTGTCCGCGCCGGCGACGGCGGCCGCGGTGGCCTTGGCGGCCTTGCGCTCGGCGATCCGGCGCAGTCGCTCCTTGTTGATCGCGAGCTTGGGGCCGCTGTCGACCACCTGCAGGTCGCGCGGGGCGGAGCGGGAGACGGTGCGCTCCCGGTCGGCGACGGCGTCGGAGCCGACCGACGCGCTCAGCGAGGAGCCGGCGAGGTGGGTCGAGGCCGCTCCGCTGCCTCCGGGGAGGCCGGCGATGACGCCGGCCGAGACGACGCCCAGCGTCGCCACGGTGGCGATGGGCGCGGCCACGAGGGCGGAGCGGGGAATGCGAGAGAGAAGGCGGGCATCGGTGTCCCGCTTGTGGCTCGAATCTGCCACAGCGCTGATCCTTTGCGGGTCGGGGGTGATGGAGCGCCCTCGCCCCGAGGCGCGACGCGGCCGCCGAGTCAAGCACACACATCGCGGGCCCGCCGCATCGGCGGCGGGTTATCCACACGTGGCGCTGCTCACTCCCCCATGAGCCGCCGACAGGCTAACCGCCCGTCAGCTCCAGCGCATCCTCGGGTACGGCGGAGTGCCGGCCGTCGGTGTCGTCGAGCCATCCCTCCGGCAGGGCGACGCGCCGCCGCGGGGAGCCCTGGCGGCCCCGCGGGGTGCCCAGCTCGGCGGTCGGGAAGGGCACCGCGGGGTCGAGCTCGGCGAGCAGCCGGTCCAGCTCGTCGAGCCGCTCGACCAGGGCCAGCGAGCGGCGCAGCTCGCCGCCGGCCGGGAAGCCCTTGAGGTACCACGACACGTGCTTGCGGAACTCCTTGCAGCCCCGCTCCTCGCCCAGGTGCTCGACCAGCAGCTCGGCGTGCCGGCGCATCATCCCGGCCACCTCGCCGAGCGTCGGCAGCTCCAGTCCGGGCCGGTCGGAGAACGCGCCCGCGAGGTCGCGGAACAGCCACGGGCGCCCCAGGCAGCCCCGGCCCACGACCACGCCGGCGGCGCCGGTCTGCTCGACCATGCGCACGGCGTCCCCGGCCTCCCAGATGTCGCCGTTGCCGAGCACCGGCAGGTCCACCTGCGCCGCCAGGTCCGCGATCGCGTCCCAGTCGGCGGTGCCGGAGTAGGCCTGCTCAACGGTCCGGCCGTGCAGCGCGATCGCGGCGCAGCCGGCGTCCTGGGCGATCCGGCCCGCGTCGAGGTAGGTGAGGTGGTCGGCGTCGAGGCCCTTGCGGGTCTTCATGGTGACGGGAACAGCGTACTCCTCCCCGGCGGCGACGGCCTCGGAGAGGATGTCGGCCAGCAGCCCGCGCTTCCAGGGCAGAGCACCGCCGCCGCCCTTGCGGGTGACCTTGGGCACGGGGCAGCCGAAGTTCAGGTCCACGTGGGCCACGCCGTACTCCCCGCAGAGGATGCGCACCGCCTCCCCGACGACGCTCGCGTCGGTGCCGTAGAGCTGCACCGACCGGACCTGCTCGGCGTCGTCGAAGAACAGCATCCGCCGCGTGGTCTCATCGCCCTCGACCAGGCCGCGGGAGGTGATCATCTCGCAGACGAACAGGCCGGACGCGCCGACCAGCGCCATCTGCTCCAGGCACAGCCGGCGGTAGGCGGCGTTGGTGATGCCCGCCATGGGGGCGAGCACCACCGGCGTGTCCACCGTCAGGCGGCCGAGCTGGAGCGACATGGCTCCATTGTCCGCGCCCGAGCGTCGGCGGTCACATCGGCACGAGCGACGTCAGTTGTCGCCGGACCCCTGCCCGCCGTCGTTCTGGGCCCCCTTCTTGCCCTTCTTCTTGCCGTCGGCCTTCCCGGCGCCGGCGATGTCGCCGGTCCACACGATCGGCTCGAACTGCTCGACCGGGTAGTAGCTGACCCCCTGGCCCTTGCCCTCGATGACCAGGTAGACCCAGCAGGCGGTGGTCTGCTTGCCGGGCTTGAACCCCTTCGGCAGCGGCGTGCTCGCGCAGGGCTTGAAGACGCTCTTGAACTGCGAGGGCTGGACGAGCCGGCTCGCCTCGTCCTCGACGTAGAGCGGCGGCAGGGTGCCGGTGAGGTTGGTGTCGCCGACGTTCTTGACCTTCGCGGTCACGTAGTAGGGCGTGGCCTTCTGGCTCTGCTTGTCCAGCTTGAACGCGACCAGGTCCTTGATGTCGGCCTGCTTGACCTTGGTGACCGTCAGGTCCACCACGCCGACCTTGCCCTTGCGCGGCTGGTAGGCGACCGTCGCCTTGTCGCCGAACGTCAGCTCCTCGCCCATCGGCGTGAGCTCGGTGTCGTCGGAGACGGGGAGGTACGGCGCCTCGCTGGTCTCGGTGGCCGACGGGGAGGCCGAGCTCTCCTCCCCCGAGCCGGAGCCGCTCCGCTCGGCGTCACCGGAGCAGCCGGCGAGCACGAGGGCGGCGGCCAGGGAGAGGGCCAGAGGTCCACGGTGGCGGCGGATCGTCATGGCCGCCATTGTGCATGACCGCAGGTCAGCAGCCGACCAGGCGCCCCGCGAACCACGCGGTGAGCCCGTCGATCCCGACCCGCTCCTGGGACATGGTGTCCCGCTCGCGGATGGTGACCGCCTGGTCGTCGAGGGTGTCGAAGTCCACGGTGACGCAGTACGGCGTACCGATCTCGTCCTGGCGGCGGTAGCGCCGGCCGATCGCCCCGGAGTCGTCGAAGTCGACGTTCCAGCCGTTCCTGCGCAGGGCGCTCGCGACGTCGCGGGCCTTCGGCGAGAGGTCGGCGTTGCGGCTCAGCGGCAGGACGGCGGCCTTCACCGGGGCCAGGCGCGGGTCCAGCTTGAGCACGGTGCGCTTGTCCACGCCGCCCTTGGTGTTCGGCGCCTCGTCCTCGGTGTAGGAGTCGATGAGGAAGGCCATCAGGCTGCGGGTGAGGCCGGCCGCGGGCTCGATCACGTAGGGGACGTAGCGCTCGTTGTTCGGCTGGTCGAAGTAGGACAGGTCCTGCCCGGAGAACTTCGCGTGCTGGGAGAGGTCGAAGTCGGTCCGGTTGGCGACCCCCTCGAGCTCCTCGAAGTCCCGGCCGGAGAAGCCGAAGCGGTACTCGATGTCCACGGTCCGCTTGGAGTAGTGGGACAGCTTCTCCTTCGGGTGCTCGTAGTGCCGCAGGTTGTCCGGGTCGATGCCGAGGTCGACGTACCACCGGGTGCGCTCGTCGATCCAGTACTGGTGCAGCTCCTCGTCCTCACCCGGCTTGACGAAGTACTCCATCTCCATCTGCTCGAACTCGCGGGTGCGGAAGATGAAGTTGCCCGGGGTGATCTCGTTGCGGAAGCTCTTGCCGATCTGGGCGATGCCGAAGGGCGGCTTCATCCGCTGGCTGGTCACCACGTTGGCGAAGTTGAGGAAGATGCCCTGCGCGGTCTCGGGGCGCAGGTAGTGCAGCCCGGACTCGTCCTCGATCACGCCGAGGTAGGTCTTGAGCATCATCTGGAAGTTCCGCGGGGCGGTCCAGGCATGCCGGGTGCCGCAGTTGGGGCAGGCCACCGACTCGTTGATGTCGACGGTGTCGGGGTCCTCGATCCCCTTCTTCTGCGCGTACTCCTCCTGCAGGTGGTCCTCGCGGAAGCGCTTGTGGCAGGCCTGGCACTCCACCAGCGGGTCGGTGAAGGTCTCCAGGTGGCCCGAGGCCTCCCACGTGCGGGTCGGCAGGATGATGCTGGAGTCCAGGCCCACGACGTCGTCGCGGGCGATCACCGTCGAGCGCCACCACTGGCGCTTGATGTTGTCCTTCAGCTCCACGCCGAGCGGGCCGTAGTCCCAGGCCGAGCGGGTGCCGCCGTAGATCTCGCCGGACGGGTAGACGAACCCCCGGCGCTTGCACAGGGAGACGACGTTGTCGAGGGCGGAGGCGGGCTTCTTGGCCATGGGCCAACCCTAGAGGGCGCGCGCTAGCCGTTTTCCCGCGGGACCGCCTCGTTGGCCGCCTCGCCGGGACGGAGCACCTCGTAGGCGCTCGGCTCGTCCAGCGCGTGCACCATCAACGGCTGCACGTGCATCTTGCCCTCCCACGAGCTCAGTGCACGCCGGTAGGAGCCGACGTTGCTCCACCGGGTGCTCAGCACCCACAGGTCCGGCTCGTCGATGTTGCGGCCGACCTCGCCGCCGACGTACCCCCGCTGCTCGGCGAGCACGGCCAGCGCGCGGTGCAGGCCGTCGCGGAGCTCGTCGGCCGCGGCCGGGTCGGGGTTCGGGGCGCGGAAGCGGGTCACGACGAGCACGGGGCGACCCTAGCCGGGCGGTCCGTTTGACAATCATTCTCAACAGTCGTAAGAATCATTCTCATGTACGTCGCCCGCACCACCGCGGTCCTGAGCGCCGGCCTCCTGGGGGCCGCCCTGCTCACCGGCTGCGCGGTCCCCTCCTCAGCACCCGTGTCCGGGAGCGGGCACGGCACCGTGGCGGCCGCGTTCTACCCCCTGGCCTGGGCCAGCGAGCGCGTGGCGGGCGACCGGTGGACCGTCGACAACCTCACCTCCCCGGGAGGCGAGCCGCACGACCTCGAGCTCTCGGTCAACCAGACCCTGCGGGTCAGCGACGCCGACCTGGTCGTCTACGAGTCCGGCTTCCAACCCGCCGTGGACGCGGCCGTGGACCGGACCGCCTCCGGCGCCGTCCTGGACGCCGCGCGGGTGGTCGACCTCAAGGCGTTCGCCGAGGAGGACGCGCATCATCGCGGGCACGCCGGGCACGACTCCGAGGGCGGGCACGAGGGCCACGACCACGCGGACCACGGGGAGCTGGACCCGCACTTCTGGCTGGACCCGACCCGGATGGCCGACCTGGGCGATGCCGTGGCGGAGCGGCTGGCCGAGCTGGAGCCGCGGCACGCTGCGACGTACCGCGCGAACGCCGCCGCATTGCGAGCAGACCTCGAGCGGCTCGACCGGGAGTACGCCGACGGGCTGGCCGACTGCCGACGGAACACGGTCGTGGTCAACCACGACGCCTTCGGCTACCTGGACAGGTACGGGCTGGAGATCCACCCCATCCTGGGCATCACGCCGGAGGCCGAGCCCAGCGCGGGCACGCTGGCCGACCTGCGCCGGGTGATCGCCGAGGACGGCGTGACCACCGTGTTCACCGAGACCCTCGCCAGCCCCAAGTCGGCGGAGAGCCTGGCCCGGGACGCCGGAGTGAGGACCGCGGTCCTCGACCCGGTCGAGGGGCTGCCCTCCGCGGACTCCTCGGAGGACTACCTGTCCCTCATGCGGGCGAACCTGGCCGCACTGGAGGAGGCGAACGGGTGTTGAGCACCCCGATCGCGCAGATCGCCGACGGCGCCGTCGCCATCGGCGGGCGCCCCGTCCTCCGGCACATCGACCTCAGCGTCGACCCCGGCGAGTGGGTGGCCGTCATGGGTGCCAACGGCTCCGGCAAGTCCACCCTCGTGCGCACCCTGCTCGGGCTGCGACCCCTGACCTCCGGCACGGTCCGCCTCTTCGACACCCCGCTGGAGGACTTCCACGACTGGCAGCGGGTCGGCTTCGTGCCCCAGCGCGCGGGCGCGACGAGCGGCGTCCCGGCGTCGGTCCGCGAGGTCGTCTCCTCCGGCCGGCTCTCTCGCCGCCGCCCGTTCCGCCCGCTCGGCCGCGCCGACCGCCGGGCCGTCGACGACGCGATCGAGGCGGTCGGGCTGGCGGACAAGGCCGGGGACGGGATCGCGACCCTCTCCGGCGGCCAGCAGCAGCGCGCGCTGATCGCCCGCGCCCTGGTGGGCGAGCCCGAGCTGCTGGTGCTCGACGAGCCCACCGCCGGCGTCGACCTGCACAACCAGGCCACGCTGGCCGACTCCCTGCACCACCTCTCCGACGCCGGAGCCACCGTGGTGCTGGTGGCCCACGAGCTCGGCGCGATGGCCCCCCTGGTCGAGCGCGCGGTGGTGATGCGGGACGGTCGGATCACCTACGACGGACCCGCCCTGGACGAGGCGGCCGTGGTCGACCTCGGGCAGGGGCACCACCATCGCCCGCCGGCTCACGAGGACCACCTGCCGCAGATCCGCACTCCCCTCGACGGAGGCCCGCGATGATCGAGCTCTTCCTCACCCACGACTTCCTCCTCTATGCCCTGCTCGCCGCGCTCGCGACGGGGCTGGCCTCCCCCGTGGTCGGCACCTACCTGGTGCAGCGCCGGCTGGCCCTCATGGGCGACGGCCTGGGCCACGTGGCGGTGACCGGCGTCGCGCTCGGGCTGGTCACCGGCAGCTCCCCCACCTGGACCGCGGTCGTGGTCGCGATCGTCGGCGCCGTGCTGATCGAGGTGATCCGGGAGCGGGGACACACCAACGGGGACGTCGCGCTGGCGCTGCTGTTCTACGGCGGCATCGCCGCCGGCGTGCTCATCACCGGGTTGGCCGGGCAGAGCGCCGCGTCGCTCCAGGCCTACCTGTTCGGCGCCCTGCTCTCGATCTCCCAGGCCGACGTGGTGGCCACGCTCGCGCTGGCGGTCGTGGTGATCGTGCTCGGGCTCGGGCTGGCCCCGCAGCTGTTCGCCGTCTCCCAGGACGTCGACTTCGCCCGGGTCGCCGGGGTCAACGTGCGGGTCTACAACCTCGTGGTGGCGGTGCTCGCCGCGGTCACCGTGACGGTCGCGATGCGCACGGTCGGGCTGCTGCTCGTCTCCGCGCTGATGGTGGTGCCGGTGGCGGCCGCCCAGCAGCTGGCCCCCTCGTTCCGCCGTACCCTCCTCGGGGCGATGGTGGTCGGGACCGTCGCCAGCGTGGGCGGGCTGATGGCCGCCACCTGGCTCTCGATCAGGTACGACGCGGAGGTCGCGCCGGGGCCGACGATCGTGCTGCTGGCGCTCGCGATGTTCGCCCTCACCTGGCCCCTGGGAGCCTGGCAGCGGCACCGCCGCCGGCTGACCGCGCCGTTCCCCGCCGTGGCCGCGGTGCCCCGGGTCGAGGAGCACCACCTGGCCGAGGGACACCCGCACGTGCACGGCGAGGACTGCGGCCATCCCGCGGTGCAGCATGGGGACCACGTGGACTACGTGCATGACGGCCACCGGCATGCCGAGCATGGAGAGCACTATGACGAGCACTGACGACCCCGCCCGCCCCTCGGGGGTGCGGCCGACCCGCCAGCGGCGGGCCGTCCTGGACGCGATCTCCTCCGTCGAGGACTTCCGCTCCGCGCAGGAGCTGCACGAGCTGCTCGCCGGCCGCGGCGAGACCGTCGGCCTGGCCACCGTCTACCGGACCCTCCAGCTGCTCGCGGAGCACGGGGAGGTCGACGCCCTGCGGCGCGAGGACGGCGAGTCGGTCTACCGTCGCTGCTCGCGCACTCACCACCATCACCTGGTCTGCCGCTCGTGCGGCACCACCGTCGAGGTCGAGGGCCCCACCGTCGAGCGCTGGACCACCGCGATCGCCGACGAGCACGGCTTCACCGACGTCTCCCACGACCTGGAGATCTTCGGCACCTGCCCCGCCTGCCGCCCCCGCTGACGCCGCTCTCCCCTGCCGAGTCGGCGCTAGTTGACGCCCAGTCGGCGCTTGTTCACCTCGAGTCGGCGCAAGTTGACGCCGAGTCGGCGCTTGTTCACAGCCGTCAGCTCAGAGGCAGCCTGCTCCGACGAGCGAGCGACGCCCCGGCCTCATCCCAGCGGCGCCGCAGGACGACGTCGGCGTTCGTCCGGGGACCGAACACGTTCTCGCGCACGAAGTTGTCGATGATGTAGCCGCGCTGGGACTCGACCCACTCCTGCCGGTCGTCATCGGCGGCCGCATCCTCCTCGGTGTGGAAGTCGACGCCGCGATACTCCGCCGCATATCGACGATCCGGGTCGCCGATGTCCAACCGGTAGACCTCCCGGTCGCCCACCATGATGGGGATCTGCGTCTGCGGCCGCACCAGCCCCGCGTCGTACCACCGGTTGCGCAAGGCGGACTCGCCGAAGGACTCGGCGCCTCCGTCGACGCGCGGAGCCAGCACCCGGAGCTGCACGACGCCGCGCTCGCGGTCGAACCGCTTCACCCCCGCGCACAGCTCATCGAGCGCGAACCCTCCGGCCCGCATCAGCTGGTCCATTCCCGCGAGGGCCACGTCGCGTTGCTGGAGCCGGCCGAGGTCCCAAGCGGTCCGGATCATCGTCGTGCTCACGATGCCGCCGACGGTGCACAGATCCTCAGGACGTACGGCGCGCTCGCCGCTGCGGCTCAGCGGATTGCGCAGCCGTCCGGCGTCGCTCGGCCGGAAGATCGCCGGCTTCGGCACCTCGAGATGCGCGTTGGGCGGGAGGATCGCGTCGCCGCAGAACAGCCAGCCGGCCGTGTGATCGGCGACGAAGCAGCCCTCCGGCATGACGAGCGCGAGGCACGCGACCCGCAGGTCGATCGTGTCGGGCAGCCGAGCGGAGACGAAGACGCCCCTCAGTGGACGTCGGAGCTCCCCGGCCTTGACCGCCTGGGCGAGGCGACGATCGGTCATGCCGTGGTCACGCGCCTCGGTGCGGGTGAACGGGCGATCGGTCGGGAGCTGGGTGGGTTCGCGGATGATGGTCATGCAGCAAGTACGACGTACCGGCGCGCTGCGTGGGTCGAGTGGGCGGTCGCCTGTGGATAACCAGTCCGCCCGAGACGCCTGTGGACGGGAACTGGCGCCGACTGGGCGTCAACTAACGCCGACTCGCGGTGAAGTGGCGCCGACTCGGGGTGAACAAGCGCCGACTCGGCGGTCAGGCGTTCGGGAGAGCCCCGCCGTACCTGCGGTCCCGGCGCGCGTAGGTCTCGATCGCATCCCACAGGTGGCGGCGGTCGACGTCGGGCCAGAGCACGTCGGAGAAGACGAACTCGGCGTACGCCGCCTCCCAGGTCATGAAGTTCGACAGCCGCTGCTCCCCCGACGTCCGCCAGACCAGGTCGGCGTCGGACCACTCGGGCACGTAGAGGTGCCGGGCGAGCATCCGCTCATCGACCTTCTCGGGATTGATCCGGCCCTCGGCCACCCCGCGGGCGATCGAGCGCGCGGCGTCCGCGATCTCGGCGCGACCGCCGTAGTTGACGCACATCGTCAGCGTCAGCACGTCGTTGTCCCGGGTCAGCTCCTCGGCGACCTGCAGCTCCTTGATCACCGACTTCCACAGCCGCGGCGCCCGGCCGGCCCACCGCACGCGCACCCCCAGCTCGTGCATCTCGTCGCGCCGCCGCCGGATGACGTCCCGATTGAAGCCCATGAGGAAGCGCACCTCCTCCGGTGACCGCGACCAGTTCTCGGTCGAGAAGGCGTACGCCGACACCGCCTTGACGCCGATCTCGATGGCGCCCTCGACCACGTCGAAGAGCGAGTGCTCCCCGCGCTCGTGGCCCGCCGTACGCGGCAGCCCGCGCTCCTTGGCCCAGCGGCCGTTGCCGTCCATCACCACCGCCACATGACGCGGCACGAGCTCGCGCGGGATCTGCGGCGGGCGGGCACCGCTCGGGTGCGGGGTCGGGGGCCGGGGGGTCACGGGCGCAGCCTATGACTCCCCGACGGCGGGCCGGCGGAGGGAATCCGGTTGAGCGGCTCGTCGAAGGCCGCCAGGGTGTCGTCGTGACCTCACCTGCCGCGCCCGGGACGGGCGATCTGCTGCGCGCGTACGACGACCAGCTGCGCGAGCGGCTCTCCTCGGCGCTGACCCAGGTCCGGCTCGGGCCGCTCGTGCTCGCGACCTACCTGGGCGGGCGGGGCTTCGTGACCTATCGCAGCCTGGAGGAGGACGGCCGGCCGGCGACCGAGGCCTCGGTACGACGTTTGGTCGAGCAGGCCATGGCCCGCTACGAGGCCGCACCGGAGATCGCCTACGTGGAGTGGAAGACCCGCGGGCACGACCACGCGCCCGGGTTGCACGAGGCACTCCTCGACCACGGCTTCGCCCCCGACGAGCCGGAGTCGATCATGATCGGCGAGGCACGGCTGCTCGCGCAGGACATCGGGCTGCCCGCTGGCGTGACCGTTCGGCGGGCTGTCGACGAGGACGACGTACGGCGTATGCACGTCATGCAGTCCCGGGTGTTCGGCGACCCGCCGGAGCGGGCCGAGGCGCACCTCGGCCAGATCCTGCACCGGCTGCGCACGCGCAACGACATGGAGCTGTGGCTGGCCGAGGCCCATGGCGAGGTGATCAGCGCCGGCCGGCTGGAGCCCGAGCCGGGGACCGACTTCGCCGGGATCTGGGGCGGAGCGACGACCCCGGAGTGGCGTGGACGCGGCGTCTACCGGGCCCTCACCGCCGCGCGGGCCAGATCGGCGATCGCCCACGGCAAGCGCTGGATCACCAGCGACTCCACGGAGTTCTCCCGGCCGATCCTGGAGCGGTCCGGCCTGGTGAAGGTCTCCACGACGACGCCGTACGAATGGCGACGCGGTACGGCGTGAAGTAGCGCCGACTCGCGGTCAACAAGCGCCGACTCGGGGTGAAGTAGCGCCGACTCGGCGGGGAGGAGGGGTCAGCGGGAGACGTGCTCCAGGGAGCGCAGGCCGCGCTCGAGGTGCCAGGCGAGGTAGGCCGCGACCAGGCCGCTGGCCTCGCGGAGGTTCCGCTCCGGGGTGGCGCGCACGACCGCCCACTCGCCGGCGAGCAGGGCGCCGAGCGCGCGCACCGTCTCCTCCCCCATGGTCGCCGAGCCGGGCAGCCGGCAGTCCGGGCAGAGCACGCCGCCGCCGGCGGGGCTGAACCACCGGTGCGGCCCCTCCTCACCACAGCGGGCGCAGTGCTCGAAGCTGGGCGCATAGCCCGCGACCGACAGCGACCGCAGCAGGTAGGAGTCCAGGATCTGGCCCGGCGCGTGCTCCCCGGCCGCCATCGCCCGCAGCCCGCCGACCAGGAGCAGGAACTGCTGGGTCGCGGGCTCCTTGTCCTCGACCACCAGCCGCTCGGCGGTCTCCAACATCGCGGTGCCGGCGGTGTAGCGGTCGTAGTCCGCCCCCAGCCGGCCGGCGAAGGGGTCCAGCGTCACGGCCTGGGTGACCACGTCGAGGGTCCGCCCCTCGGCCAGCTGCAGGTCGACATGGGTGAACGGCTCCACCCGCGAGCCCCAGCGCGACGTCGTCCGCCGCACCCCGCGCGCGACCGCGCGGACCCGGCCGTGGTGGCGGGTCAGCAGGGTGATGATGCGGTCGGCCTCGCCCAGCTTCTGGGTGCGCAGCACGATCGCCTCGTCGCGGTACAGGGGCACCGCACCATTGTCCCCCGCCGGCGAAGCGTCAGGAGGTACGGCGCGCCCGGCGGGGCTTCCCGCGCCAGCACTCCAGGGCGAACCCGACGGCGGCGTCGGTGAGCCGGTCGGGGTGCATCCGCCACTCCAGGATGCTGCTGGCCCGCTCGAAGCGGGCGCCGGGCACCTCGCGGGCGAGCATGTCGGCGTCCACGAAGGGGTGGATCGGGTCGATCGGGTGGCCCACGACCAGGGTCGGGGTGGTGATCTGCCGTCGCTGCTTGGCCGACGGCGCGACCCGGCCGAAGATCACGCCGTGCAGCAGGGCGGCCATCGAGTCCGCGCGGTGGTCCAGCGTGTCCAGGCCGACCCCGGCCCAGAACGGCACGATCCCGCGAGGCACGGCGCGGCTGAGCCGCCGTACCCCGTTGACCGTGAACGGCAGGTAGCGCGCGGCCAGCATCATCGGCACGAACGCCACGATCCCGGCGATCAGCGCGTTGTTGAGCACCGGCATCTCGATGACCAGGCCGCGCACCCGTGCGGGGTCGAGTACGGCGGTCTCCAGCGCCACGTTGGCCCCCAGCGAGGAGCCGCCGACCACCGCCTGCTCGGCGCCGAGGTGGTCCAGCAGCGCCACGACCTGCTCGGCGAACGCGGTCATGGAGTAGACCAGCGGGTCGGCCGGCTGGTCCGACCGTCCGTGGCCGAGCAGGTCGAGGGTGACCACATGCAGCCCGGCCGCCGCCATCTCCCGCGCGAGCGGCTGCTGCATCCGCCGCGGGAACAGCAGGCCGTGCAGCAGCACGACCCACTCGTCACCGGACCCGTACTCGGTGTACTCCAGCCGGTCCCGGGAGCCGTCCTCGCTCTCGAGGAAGAACTGGCCGATCCGCTCGCTGACCAACATGGGGGCAATCTAGCCCGGGACGACGCGGTTGGTGACATGAAATGCCCGGCCGGTGTCATGTGGGTGCATGAAATGCCCGGTCGGCGTCAGGCGCGGTTGATCGCGCTGATCACGGCCTTGAGCGAGGCGGTGACGATGTTGGCGTCCAGGCCCACGCCCCAGAGGATCTGCTCGCCGACCGCGCACTCGACGTACGCCGCGGCGATCGCGTCCCCGCCGGCCGACAGCGCGTGCTCGTGGTAGTCGAGCACCCGGATGTCCCAGCCCCGCTCGGCCGCCTCGGGCAACTCGTTGACCGCGGCCACGAACGCGGCGATCGGGCCGTTTCCCTCGCCGGAGAGCGTGCGCAGGGTGCCGTCGATGTAGACGTTCACCTCGAGTCGGTCCTGTCCGCCGGTGGCGCTGGAGGTGTGCACGGAGTTCAGCTTCAGCGGCGCCTCGCGGTCGAGGTACTCCGCTCGGAAGGCGGTCCAGATCTGCTCGGGCGTGACCTCGCCGCCCTCGCTGTCGGTGCGCGCCTGGATGGCCCGGGAGAACTCGATCTGCGCCCGGCGCGGCAGCTCCAGCTTGTGCTCGTTCTTGAGGATGTAGGCCACGCCGCCCTTGCCGGACTGGCTGTTGACCCGGATGACCGCCTCGTAGGAGCGGCCCACGTCCTTGGGGTCGATCGGCAGGTAGGGCACCGCCCAGGGCTGGTCGTCCACGCCGACCCCGGCGGCCGCCGCGTCCCGCTCCAGGTGCTCGAAGCCCTTCTTGATCGCGTCCTGGTGGGAGCCGGAGAAGGCGGTGTAGACCAGGTCGCCGCCGTAGGGGTGCCGCTCGTGCACGGGCAGCTGGTTGCAGTACTCCACGGTACGGCGGATCTCGTCGATCCCGCCCTCGATCGCGAAGTCGATCTGCGGGTCGATGCCCTGGGTGAACAGGTTCAGCCCCAGCGTCACCAGGCACACGTTGCCGGTGCGCTCGCCGTTGCCGAACAGGCAGCCCTCGATCCGGTCCGCCCCGGCCAGGTATCCCAGCTCGGCCGCGGCGACCGCGGTGCCGCGGTCGTTGTGCGGGTGCAGGGAGAGGATGACGTGCTCGCGGTGGTGCAGGTGCCGGCCCATCCACTCGATGGAGTCGGCGTAGACGTTGGGCGTGGCCATCTCCACCGTGGCGGGGAGGTTGATGATCACCGGCTTCTCCGCGGTGGGCTCCCAGACGTCGAGCACGGCGTTGCACACGCGGACGGCGAACTCCAGCTCGGTGCCGGTGTAGGACTCCGGGGAGTACTCGTAGAAGATCTCGGTGTCCGGCACCAGCTGCTCGAACTTCTTGCAGGTGTGGGCGCCGCGGACGGCGATGTCGAGGATCCCGTCCTCGTCCATCCCGAAGACCACTCGCCGCTGCAGCGTCGAGGTGGAGTTGTAGAGGTGCACGATCGCCTGCTTGGCGCCCTGCAGCGACTCGAAGGTCCGCTCGATCAGCTCCTCGCGGGCCTGGGTCAGGACCTGGATCACGACGTCGTCGGGGATCAGGTCCTCCTCGATCAGCATCCGCACGAAGTCGTAGTCGGTCTGCGAGGCGGCCGGGAACCCGACCTCGATCTCCTTGTAGCCCATCCGCACCAGCAGCTCGAACATCTGCCGCTTGCGGGCCGGGCTCATCGGGTCGATGAGCGCCTGGTTGCCGTCGCGCAGGTCGACCGCGCACCAGCGCGGCGCCTGGGTCATCCGGTTCGCCGGCCAGGTGCGGTCGGCGAGGTCGACAGGGATGAACGGCACATACCGCTGGAAGGGCATGCCGCTGGGCTGCTGGGGGAACCGGTCGTGGGCCGGGGAACTGCTGATCATGAGAGGTCCTCTACGTCGCTGGGCTGGCGGCGCCGGTGCGCAGGTCTGCGTCCCGCAGCGAGGAGGACCGGCTGTTTCAGGCCCCGCTGCGGCAGCGAAGGAGGAGGCTGCGCGTCATGATGCACTCAGGCTAGCAGCACCGGACGCGACCCTCCTCCCCCGCGGTCGCAAGGGACCGGATGGCGGACGCTCAGCCGGAGGTGACGCAGGACTGGAGCGCCTGGCCGAGGTCCTGGCCGGCCGTGGACTTGCCCTGGAACTGGTCGACCAGGAACGAGTTCAGCCGCTCGTCGGTCAGCTCCTTCTCCACGCACTTCTGGGCGTCCTTGGGCATGCCCTGGGACTCGAAGCCCTTGACCATCATCGCCTTGACGTCGGTGCAGTCCTGGAAGACCGACGCCGCGCTCTCGGCGTCGTCCTTCGACATCTTCACGTTCCCCACGTCGTTGTTGGCCTTGAGGTCGCTGGTGATGATCTTGTACTTCTGCAGCTGCTCGGTGCCGATCTCGGAGACGAAGCCCTCGCCGACGCAGTCGGCCTCGGACTTCTTGACCGAGAAGTCGGAGTCGCCCCCGTCCTGCATCTGCTTCGAGATGGCCTGGGCCGCCTTCTCGTCGTCGCCGTTGCCGCAGGCGGACAGAGGCAGCACGAGCCCGAGCAGGGCCGCGCCGATCACGCGCTTGTTCATGGGGTTCCTCCCGTGGTGAAGAAAGTCGTTCGCGAAGTAGTCCGCACCGACGGTATCCCGTCGCCCTGCGCGGACGCGCCGGGGGCGACTAGCGTGAGCGGATGCCTCGCCTGCTGGTCGTGCACCACTCGCCCACCCGCTCGGTCTCCGCGCTGACCGACGCCGCGGTCGACGGCGCCCGGGACGAGGCGCTGGAGGGCCTCGAGGTCGTCGTACGCCCCGCGCTGGAGGCCACCGCCGACGACGTGCTCGCCGCGGACGGCATCGTGCTCGGCACGCCGGCGAACTTCGGCTACATGTCCGGAGCGCTGAAGCACTTCTTCGACAGCACGTTCCTCTCCGTGGGCGGCGCGCTGTCCGACGACGGCAGCGCGGGTGCCGGCGCCGGCGGATCGCTGCCGTTCGGTCTCTACGTCCACGGTCGGTACGACGTCACCGGCGCCGTCCGGGCGGTGCTCTCGATCACCGGGGCGCTGCCGTGGCGACAGGGTGCCGCCGTCCTGGAGGTGCTCGGCGACGTCGAGGACGCCGACCGGGATGCGGCCTACGAGCTGGGCGCCACGATCGGTGCGCTGATCCTCGATTGACCTCGCGCCTGACCTACCATGGGCCACCGACCACGACCGTAGAGCCCAGGAGCGACCGATGCGAGCCGCTGCCCTAGCGCTGTGTGCGCTGCTCGCGCTCACCGGCTGCTCCGGCAGTGCCGTCCCGGGCCTGGCGCCCGACGACCAGGGGGCCGACCCCGATCCCGCTCAGGTCGACGCGGTCGAGGCACCCGAGCTCGACGCCTGCCGGATGCTGACGCCCGAGGACGTGGCTCAGCCGACCAACGCGACCAGCACGGTCCCCTGCAGCCAGCCGCACACCGCCCGCACCTACGCGGTCGGGCAGCTGCCCTCCCGCTTCGACGAGGCGGAGCGCGACTCCCGGCAACTCGGCGCGTTCGCCTACGACACCTGCGGCACCAAGTTCCGCCGCTTCGTCGGCGCCGACGAGTCCATCGCCATGCGCACCGTGCTGAGCTGGGCGTGGTTCCGGCCCTCGCAGGAGGCGTGGGACGAGGGGGCGCGCTGGTACCGCTGCGACCTGGTCGGCGGAGGCGAGCAGAGCAAGGAGTACGTCCGGCTGCCCGCGCAGTCCCGCGGCCTGCTCCTCGGTGGGCAGCCGCCGGACCGGTGGATGGTCTGCGCCGTGGGGCCGGCCGTCTCGGGTTCGGTGAAGGTGCCCTGCAGCCAGAAGCACGACTGGCGCGCGATCTCCACGGTGGTGCTGGGCAAGGCGGACGACCCCTACCCCGGCGACCGCGTGGTCGAGGTTCGCACCCGCGAGTTCTGCTCCGACCAGGTGGGCGCGTACCTGGAGTACCCCGTGGACTACGACTTCGGCTACACCTGGTTCCACGAGGCCGAGTGGGATGCCGGCAACCGCCGGTCGGTCTGCTGGGTGAGGACCGACGCATGACACGTCCGGCCACCCGGCTGTGTGCCCTGGCGATCGCCGCGGTCCTGCTGCTGCTCTCCGCCTGCAGCGCCGGACAGCCCGCCGAGGACGCGACGTCGGCTCCCTCGGAGAGCCCGAGCACGAGCGCCACACCGACGCCCACGCCGGCGTCCGAGCCCGCCCGGCCCCCCGTGCCGGCCTGCTACGACCTCGACTACGACCAGGCGGTCAAGCCGACGACCGGCGCCGACCCGGTGCCCTGCGGCGACCGCCACACCTCCAGCACGTTCTTCGTCGGCGAGGCCGACTCGGTCGTGAGCGGGCACCTGCTGGCCGTGGACTCCGACCGGGTCCAGCGCCAGATCGCCGAGGCGTGCCCGCGTCGCCTGCCCCGCTTCCTGGGGACGACGCCGCGCGAGCTGCGGCTGAGCATGCTCCGCGCCATCTGGTTCTCCCCCAGCATCGAGGCCTCCGACGCGGGCGCGAACTGGTTCCGCTGCGACGTGATCGCCCTCGCCGACGACCGGCAGCTGGCCCGGCTCGAGGGGCGGATGCGCGGGGTGCTCGGCACCGCGGCCGGCCGGGAGCGGTACGGCGTGTGCGGCACCACCAAGCCGGGCGCACCGAAGTTCCGCCGGATCGTCTGCGCCCGGCCGCACTCCTGGCGCGCGATCGACTCCTTCGACGGCCCGGCGGGCCGCTACCCCGGCCCTGCTCGGCTGCGCTCCATCGGCGAGGACATCTGCCAGGCGGCCGCCCGCTCCCGGGCCGCGAACAGCCTCGACTACGAGTGGGCGATGGACTGGCCGACCCGCGAACAGTGGCGCGAGGGACAGCGCTGGGGGCTGTGCTGGGCCCCGGACGCCTGAGGCGGTCAGAAGCCGAGCTTGCGCAGCTGGCGGGGGTCGCGCTGCCAGTCCTTGGCGACCTTGACCTGCAGGTCGAGGAAGACCGGCGTGCCGAGGAGCGCCTCGATCTGGGTCCGCGCGGCCCGGCCCACCTCGCGCAGGCGGGCACCGCGACGGCCGATCACGATCCCCTTCTGCGAGTCGCGCTCGACGTACACCACCGCATGGATGTCGAGCAGCGGCCGGTCCTCGTCCCGGCCCTCGCGCAGCCCCATCTCCTCGACCACCACGGCGATCGAGTGCGGGAGCTCGTCCCGGACGCCGTCCAGGGCGGCCTCCCGGATCAGCTCGGCGGCGAGCGTCTCCTCGGGCGCATCGGTCAGCTCGCCGTCGGGGTAGAGCGGTGGTCCCTCCGGCATCCGCGCGAGCAGCAGGTCGGCCAGCAGGTCCACCTGGTCGTGCGCATGCGCGGACACCGGCACGATCTCCTCCCACTCAGCGCCGGTCTCCCGGCCCAGCTCGGCGACAGCGAGCAGCTGGGCGCCGACCTGCTCGGGCGTGGCGAGGTCGGTCTTGGTGACCACCGCGATCCGGGGGGTACGGCGCACCTTGGCGACCTCCGAGACCAGGAAGCGGTCCCCCGGGCCGGGCTTCTCGTTGACCGGGAAGCAGCAGGCCACCACGTCCACCTCCGACCACGTGGTGCGGACCAGGTCGTTGAGCCGCTCGCCCAGCAGGGTGCGCGGGCGGTGGAGGCCCGGGGTGTCCACCAGGATCAGCTGGCCGTCCGGGCGGTGCACGATGCCGCGCACGGTGGAGCGGGTGGTCTGCGGCTTATCGCTCGTGATCGCGATCTTCTGCCCGACCAGCGCGTTGGTCAGCGTGGACTTGCCGGCGTTGGGGCGGCCGACGAAGCAGGCGAAGCCGGAGCGGAAGCCCTCGTCGAAGGCCGGCATCGCCGGTGCGGGAGCCGGGGGTGGCAGGTCGCTCATGAGTCCTCACCCTCCCGGGCGGCGTCGTAGTCCGCCCAGATCTCCTCGTCGGTCTTCCCCGCGGCCTTGCCGGCGCGGTAGATCGGCCCGGGGTCGACCGCGCGGGGCTGCCGCCGGGCCCCGCCGCGCCAGTAGCCCATCACGTCGTAGTCGCTGCTCGGCAGCTGCCGCACCCGCATCAGGTGCTTGCGGATCGCCCGCATCTGCGCGGACTCCCCGGCCATCCAGAAGTAGCCCGTGCCCTCGGGCCACTCCAGGCCCTCGACGGCCTCGGCGAGCGCGGAGGCGCCCTGGCCCGGTGGGGCCAGCCAGGTGACGCTCGCCGAGGCGGGCAGGTAGCCGGGCAGGTGGTCGGGGGCCTCGGCGAGGATCCGCACATCGGCGACCGGGGTCTCCTCGGCGATCCGGGCCATCGCGGGCATCGCGGTGAGGTCGCCGACCAGCAGCAGCCAGCCGGCGCTCGGGGGCGGGTCGTAGGAGCCCTTCGGCTCGGTCACGGTGACCGTGTCGCCGACGCAGTCCTGCATCGCCCACTCCGTCACCAGCCCCTCGTCGTGGACCACCACGTCGAGGGTGAGCTCGCCGCCGGCCCACGAGCGGACGGTGTAGTAGCGGGACTGGAACTGGCCGGGCACCACGAGCCCGACCCACTCGTCGGGGATCCCGGTGGACGCGAAGCCGGCCAGCCCGTCCCCACCGAGCACGAGCCGCACCAGATGCGGGCTGAGCTGCTCGCGACGCAGCACGGTCGCGGCGAGCTGCTGGGCGCGGGTGCTCACCGGCCGCCGCCGTCGGTGATGTCGGTGCGCGCGATCGTTCCGCTGTGGTCGCCGACCAGGACGGGTACGGCGCCTCCGGCGAGCTCCCCCGCGGCCGCGGCGTCCACGTCGACGTCGGGGTCCTCGACCAGCACGACGGCCGCCTCCAGGCCTCGGGCACCCGAGGAGACCGCCATGGCCACGCAGACCTGGAGCGCGGTCAGGGTCAGCGACGGCAGCGCGACGCTGGCGCCGGCGTAGGTGCGCCCGTCGTTGTCACGGACCGCCGCCCCCTCCTCCGCGCCGGTCCGGGCGCGCACGGACCGGGCGAGGGTGACCAGCTTGGCGTCCTCGGGGGCGAGCTCAGGCATGCCCACCAGCCTAGGGCTCCCGGCCGGCTCTCACGCGCCCGCGTCCGAGGACCGCCACTGCTGCAGCAGGTCGGCCTGGAGTCCGAACATCTCCCGGTGCTCCTCGGGCTCGGCGTGGTCGAAGCCGAGGAGGTGCAAGATCCCGTGCACGGTGAGGAAGTCCAGCTCGGCCACCGTGCCGTGGCCGGCCTCCTCGCCCTGCCGCTCTGCGACGACCGGGCACAGCACCAGGTCCCCGAGCACGCCCTCCTCGGGCTCTTCGTTGACCAGCCCGGGGCGCAGCTCGTCCATCGGGAAGGCCAGCACGTCGGTCGGGCCCTCCTTCTCCATCCACTGCTCGTTGAGCTCGGCGATGGTCTCCTCGTCGACCGCCTTGATGCACAGCTCCGCGAGCGGGTGCACCCGCATCCGGTCCATCACGAACCTGCCGAGCTCAGAGAGACGGCGTACGTCGACGCCGCGGCCCGACTCGTCGAGCACCTCGATGCTCACCGGCGCTCCTCCCGGCGGGCCTGGACCTGCTCCTCCTGCCGCGCGTCGAAGTCGTCGTACGCCGCGACGATCCGGCCCACCAGCTTGTGCCGGACCACGTCGTGAGAGGTGAGCCGGTTGAAGGAGACGTCCTCGATGCCGGTGAGGATCTCCGAGACGATCCGCAGGCCCGAGCGGGTCCCGCCGGGCAGGTCGACCTGGGTGATGTCGCCGGTGACCACGATCTTGGAGCCGAAGCCGAGCCGGGTCAGGAACATCTTCATCTGCTCCGGCGTGGTGTTCTGCGCCTCGTCGAGGATCACGAAGGAGTCGTTGAGGGTGCGCCCGCGCATGTAGGCCAAGGGCGCCACCTCGACGGTGCCGGCGGCGATCAGCTTCGGGATCGACTCCGGGTCCACCATGTCGTGCAGGGCGTCGTAGAGCGGCCGCAGGTAGGGGTCGATCTTCTCGCTCAGCGTCCCGGGCAGGAAGCCCAGCCGCTCGCCGGCCTCGACCGCCGGGCGGGTCAGGATGATCCGGTTGACCTCCTTGGCCTGCAGCGCCTGGACCGCCTTGGCCATCGCCAGGTAGGTCTTGCCGGTGCCGGCCGGGCCGATGCCGAAGGTGACGGTGTGCTGGTCGATCGCGTCGACGTACCGCTTCTGGTTCAGCGTCTTGGGGCGGATGGTGCGACCGCGGTTGGAGAGGATGTTGAGGCTCAGCACGTCGGCCGGCCGCTCCTGGGTCTCCTCGCGGAGCATGCCGATGATCCGCTCGACCGACTCGGGCGTGACGCCCTGACCGGTGCGGATGATCGTCACCAGCTCGTCGAGCAGCCGCTCGGCCAGGGCGACCTCGCCGGGCTCGCCGGCCAGGGTGATCCGGTTGCCGCGGACGTGGACGTCGGCGGCGAAGGCGTCCTCGATCAGGGCCAGGTGCTCGTCGGCGGGGCCGAGGACGCTGACCATGTCGACGCTGGGCGGCACCACGACGGTGTGCCGAGTGGTCTGGGTGGGTGTCTGTGTCATCGCCCCTCCAGTCTAGGGCGGTCCGCCAGGGGTTTTCCCGCCCGTCCCGGACGTGGGGGCAGGCGGTGGTCCGGCTCAGCCGGGCGGCCAGGCGAAGTCGCGTCCGCCGAGGACGTGCAGGTGGGCGTGGAAGACCGTCTGCCCCACCCCCGCGCCGGTGTTGAACACCGCGCGGTAGTCCTCCAGGCCCTCCCCCGCGGCCACCTCGGCCGCGGTGGTGAAGACCCCCGCGAGCGCGTCCGGGGCGTTCCGGGCGAGCTCGGCCGCGTTCGGCTGGTGCACCTTGGGGATCACCAGCACGTGCGTCGGCGCCTGCGGGTTGATGTCGCGGAAGGCCACCGCCTCGTCGTTCTCCAGCACGATGTCGGCGGGCACCTCGCCCGCGACGATCTTGCAGAACAGGCAGTCCGGGTCCCGATCGCTCATGACAGGCAGCATAGGCACGACCCGCCCGGAGTGTCGCGGGTGCAACCGACCACCAGCCTCATGCGTCCCACTAGCGTGATGACCATGACCCTCTCCCATGCCCTTCGCCGTTCCGCGGTCGTAGCCACCACCGTGCTGCTCGCAGGCTGCGGGTCCCAGACCGCCGACCAGGCATCCTCCGACACCTCCGGGTCCCCCGAGGGCGAGTCCTCGAGCGCCGCCGAGGACTCGCCCTCGCCGACCCCCGAGAGCGAGTCCAGCGCCCCGGCCGCCGCCTCACCGCCCTCCTCAGGGTCATCGGCCGAGGGTCGGACGGTGGTGCCCGTCTACTACGCCGTGAGCACGCAGAAGGCCGGACCCCGGCTGGTCCGCGAGTTCACCGGCGTGGAGTCCGAGGACCCGCTGCTGGCGGCCGCGAACCTGGTGACCTCCGGCGACCCGGCCAACGACACCTACCGCACCCTGTGGCCCGGCGGAGAGGTCACCGGCGTCCAGGACGACGAATCCACCATCACCGTCGCCCTGGCCGACAACGGGCTGAGCCGCCGCCCGCAGGGGATGACGGCACGTCAGGCGCACCAGGCGATCCAGCAGATGGTCTACACCCTGCAGGGCGTCGCCCAGGCCCGACGGCCGGTCACTTTCACGTTCGAGGGCGAGCCCGCCATGGTGCTCGGCATCGACACCAGCAACGGCATCCGCCAGGACCGCGCCCTCAAGGCGCTCAACCTGGTGAGCATCACCACCCCGGAGGCCGGCGCGAGCCTGACCGGGAGGCAGATCCGGATCGAGGGCGTGGCGAACTCCTTCGAGGGCAACGTCGTGTGCCGGCTGATCCGGGACGGCGAGGTGCTCTCGGAGGCGCCGTTCACCGCCGAGAGCTACATGGGCGACAAGCTCTTCCCGTTCGAGGGGCGGCTGCCGCGCAAGGGCGCCGAGCCCGGCCCGGCGACGGTCCGCTGCTCCACCGACGACCCCACGGGCGGGTCCGAGGGGTCGGGGATCTTCAACGACGAGCGGGACGTCACCCTGCGCTGAGGTCAGCGCCAGCGATCGGTCCGCGACAGCAGGGCGGCCACGGCGGCGACGCCGGCGGTCGACGTGCGCAGGACCTCGGTTCCGAGGCGTACGTCGACCGCGCCGGCCGCCGTCAGCGCGTCGACCTCGGCGTCGGTCAGGCCGCCCTCGGGGCCGACCACCACGAGGATCGTGCCGTCCGCGGGCAGCTCCACCCACGCGAGGGCCCGCTCGCTCGCCTCGTGCAGCACGACCGCCAGGTCGGCGTCGGCCACCAGGGCGGCGACGTCGTCGGTGGAGTGCAGCTCGGTCACCTCCGGCAGCCAGGCCCGGCGCGCCTGCTTGGCCGCCTCCCGGGCGGTGGCCCGCCACTTCGCGACGCCCTTGGCGGCCCGCTCGCCGCGCCACACGGCGACCGAGCGCTCGGCGGCCCACGGGACGATGGTGGCGCAGCCGATCTCGGTGAGCATCTCCACCGCGCGCTCGCCGCGGTCGCCCTTGGGCAGGGCCTGCACCACGGTGACCGCGGGCCGGGGCTCGGGCAGCCGCTCGACCTCGAGCACGGTCACCTCCAGACGACGCTTGCCGGCCTCGGCGACCTCGCCGAGCACCCGGGTCCCGGCGCCGTCGGTGAGGACCAGCCGCTCGCCGGCGCGGAGCCGGCGTACGGCCACCGCGTGATGCGCCTCGTCCCCCTCCACGGCCACCGTCGCACCCGGGACGGCCTCGCCCAGCGCGTCGACCAGGTGGGTCGGGAGGGACATCAGTGCTGGTTGAACGCGTCGCGGAATCGGCTGAAGACCGACTTCTGCTCGGGCCGGACGTCCCCGGTGGGCGACTCCTCCTTGCGCAGCCCGGCGAGCTCGCGCAGCAGCTCTCGCTGGCGGTCGTCGAGCCGGGTGGGGGTCTCCACGTCCACGGTGACGACCAGGTCGCCCCGGCCGCCGCGCAGTCCGGGCACGCCCAGCTCGCGCTGCACCAGCTCGGTCCCGGACTGGGTGCCGGGCTTGATCTCCACCTCGAAGTCGCGCTGCACGTCGTCCTCGGCGTCGTCCAGGTCCGCCTCGAGCGTCGGCAGGGTCAGCGTGGTGCCCAGCGCGGCCGCGGTCATCGGCAGCGTGACGGTGCAGTGCAGGTCGGCGCCGTGGCGGGTGAAGCGCGGGTGGGGCTCGACGTGCAGCTCGACGTAGAGGTCGCCGGCGGGCCCGCCGCCGGGGCCGACCTCGCCCTCACCGGACAGCTGCACGCGGGTGCCGTTGTCGACGCCCGCCGGGATCTTCACCGTGAGGCTGCGGCGGGCGCGGACCCGGCCGTCGCCGGAGCACTCGCGGCACGGGTCCTCGATCAGGGTGCCGTAGCCGCGGCAGGCCGGGCACGGACGCAGGGTCCGGATCTCCCCGAGGAGCGAGCGCTGGACCTGGGCTACCTCGCCCTGGCCGTGGCAGGTGGTGCAGGTGACCGGGTGGGTGCCGGGGGCGGTGCCCTCGCCGTGGCAGGTGGTGCACTCCACCGCGGTGTCGACCTTGAGCTCGCGCGCGGTGCCGAACGCGGCCTCGGCCAGGTCGATGTCCATCCGCACGAGCGCGTCCTGGCCGCGGCGCTGCCGGGGTCGGGGGCCGCGGCCCTGCTGGGCGGCGGCGCCGCCGAAGAAGGCGTCCATGATGTCGGTGAAGGAGAAGCCCTGGCCCTCGGCGCCGCCGAAGCCGCCGAAGCCGCCGAACGGGTCACCCCCGCGGTCGTAGGCAGCGCGCTTCTGGGGGTCCGAGAGCACCTCGTAGGCGTGCGAGACGGCCTTGAAGCGGTCCTGGGACTCCGGGTCCGGGTTCACGTCGGGGTGCAGCTGGCGCGCCAGCTTGCGGTAGGCCCGCTTGATGGCGTCGCCGTCGGCGTCGCGGTCGACTCCGAGGAGCTCGTAGAGGTCCTGGCTCACTGTTGGTCTGCTTCTTCCTGAGGTCTGCTGGGTCTGGGTCGGGATCGGCGGCCGGTCAGGCCTGCTCGAGGATGCGGGAGACGTAGCGGGCGACGGCGCGCACCGCGGCCATGCTTCCGGGGTAGTCCATCCGGGTCGGGCCGACCACGCCGAGGGAGGCCAGCGCCTCCTGGCCGGGGCCGTAGCCGGTGGCCACCACCGAGGTGGAGGACAGCTCGCTGATCGGCCCCTCGTGACCGATCCGCACGGTGACCGCGCCGCCGGACTGCGCCTCGCCGAGCAGCGTGAGCAGCACGACGTGCTCCTCCAGCGCCTCCAGCAGCGGCCGCAGCCCGGTGTCGAAGTTGTCGCCGAACCGGGCGAGGTTCGCCGTACCCCCGATGGCGACCCGCTCGTCGGAGCGGTGGTCCGACATGGCCTCCACCAGCGCGGCGGAGACCACTGCTGCGATGTCGGCGTCGGGGTGGCCGTCCTCGGTGAGCTCGCTCAGCGCGGTCGTCGCCTCCTGGATGCGCGCCCCGGTGACGGCGTGCAGGACCCGCGAGCGCAGGGCGGCGAGCCCGTCCTCGTCCAGCTCGCGCGGCAGGTCGGCCAGGCGCTGCTCGACCCGCCCGGTGGACAGGATGAGCACGACCAGCAGCCGCGTGGGCTGCATGGCCACCAGCTCCACGTGCCGCACAGTGGAGCCGGAGAGGGTGGGGTACTGCACCACGGCGACCTGCTGGGTCAGCTGCGCCAGCAGCCGGACCGAGCGCTGCACCACGTCGTCGAGGTCGACCGCGCGCTCGAGGAAGGCCGAGATGGCCCGCTTCTCCGCGGTGCTCATCGGCTTCACGGTGGTGAGCCGGTCCACGAAGAGGCGGTAGCCCTTGTCGGTCGGGACCCGCCCGGCGCTGGTGTGCGGCTGCCGGATGAAGCCCTCCTCCTCCAGCGCCGCCATGTCGTTGCGCACGGTGGCCGGGGAGACGCCGAGCTGGTGCCGCTCGACCAGGGCCTTGGAGCCCACGGGCTCCTCGGTGTCGACGTAGTCCTCCACGATCGCCCGGAGCACGGCGAGCTTGCGCTCCTCCGACATCTCGGCCTCCTCGTGACTCGACCCGTCCTGACCGGCGGCCCCTGACTGGCACTCGCCGCCACCGAGTGCCAATCCTACTAGGCTGGCGTCCATGGTCGAGTTCACCGAGGTGGGTGACCGCGTCTGGGTCGCCCGCTACCCCTGGTTCGACGCCAACGTCACCCTGGTCGGCGGGGAGCGCGGGCTCGTGGCGGTCGACACCCACGGGTCCACCGCCGCCGGGCGCGCCGTCGTGGACGACGTACGCCGCCTCGGGGCCGGCGAGGTCACCGCGGTGGTGAACACGCACTGGCACTTCGACCACACCTTCGGCAACGCCGCGTTCCGGGAGGCGTACAGCGACCTGCCGATCCACGCACACGAGCTGGCCGTGGCCGAGCTGGAGACGGGTGCGGCGCGGGTGCGGGAGCGCTATGCCGAGGACCCCGCCGACCCGCACTCCGCCGACGTGCTCGCCACCGAGGTCGTGCTGCCCGACCACCCGTTCTCCGGGGTCGACCTGCTCGACCTGGGCGACCGGGCGGTGGAGCTGGTCTACCTCGGGCGGGGGCACACCTCCGGCGACCTGGTCGTCAACGTCCCCGACGCGGGCGTGCTGCTCGCCGGCGACCTGGTCGAGGAGTCCGCTCCCCCGTCGTTCGGGCCCGACTCCTGGCCGCTGGAGTGGCCGGCGACGCTCGACCTGATGCTCGGGATGGTCGGCGAGCGCACGCTCGTGGTGCCGGGCCATGGAGCGCCGGTGGACCGGGAGTATGTCGACCGGCAGCGGCACGAGGTCGGCGTCGTGGCCCAGACGGCCGCCGAGCTGGCCGGGCGCGGCGTGCCGGTCGATCAGGCCCTGGAGAGCGCCGAGTGGCCCTGGCCGCGCGAGCGGCTCGCCGAGGCGGTGGGGCTCGTCTACGCCCACCTGCCGCGGGACCAGAAGCGGCTGCCGATGGCCTGAGCCACCCGTCCGGGTGGACTGCGGCGAGGAGGCGCGGCCCTACCGTCGGGTCATGAGCGAGACCGACAGCGAGCGTGAGCCGGGCCCCGGCGAGATCACCGACGACCAGCTGCCCGAGGACGTGCGGCCCGGCGAGGACAACCCGCTCGCCGAGCCCCTCGACCCCGACGACGAGGCGACCAAGTCCTCCGAGGAGCTGGGGATGCGGGACACCCAGGACTCCTCCGAGGACGATGGCGAGACCTCGGGGACCTCCTCCGAGGAGTCCACGGAGGACGACGAGTCGTGACACGCCGGGGCGGCTCGATGCCCCGCTGAGCGAGCGGTTCTAGCGTTGGCCGGTGACCTCCCCGCAGCGCCCCTTAGGCTCCCGTGACCGCTACGGCTCCGACGTGCTGGCCACCGACTGGCGGGCCCCGGCCCGGGGTCGGGCCACCGAGCACAGCGCCGACCACGGCCTGGTGGTGGAGGAGGTCACGACCGACTGGTGTGGTGAGATCGTGGCGGTCGACCGCGACCTGCGGACCGTGACCCTGGAGGACCGCCGCGCCAAGCGGCGTACCTTCCCGCTCGGGCCCGGCTTCCTGCTCGAGGGCCGGCCGGTGATCCTCACCCCGCCGGTGACCCGTCCGGCGCCGGCCAAGCGCACGCACACGGCCTCGGGCAGCATCGCGGTACACGACGCGAAGGCGCGGGTCGCGCGAGCCAGCCGGATCTTCGTCGAGGGCCGGCACGACGCGGAGCTGGTGGAGAAGGTCTGGGGCGACGACCTGCGGATCGAGGGCGTGGTCGTGGAGTACCTCGGCGGCGTCGACGACCTCGCGCACCACCTCACGGACTTCCGGCCCGGCCCCGACCGGCGCGTGGGCGTCCTGGTCGACCACCTGGTCCGCGGGTCGAAGGAGAGCCGGATCGCCGCCTCCATCGCGCGCTCGCCGGTCGGCAAGGACGTGTTGATCGTCGGCCACCCGTTCGTCGACATCTGGCAGGCGGTCAAGCCGGCCCGCCTCGGGCTCCCCGGCTGGCCGGAGGTGCCGCGGAGCGAGGAGTGGAAGAAGGGCGTGTGCCAGCGGCTCGGCTGGCCGCACCGCGACCAGGCCGACATCGCCCGCGCGTGGCGGCACATCCTGGGCGGGGTCCGCGGCTACCAGGACCTCGAGCCCGAGCTGCTCGGCCGGGTCGAGGAGCTGATCGACTTCGTGACGGCGCCCTCCCCGGGCCGTCCCGCCTGACTCCCTGCCCCGCCCGCCCCAGGACGTCATACGAAGTGGAGAACCCGTCCTCCGGAACGTATGACGTTGCGCCCGGGCTCGCCCGCCCGGCCGCGGGACGTCATACGAAGTGGGGAACCTGTCTCCCGGAACGTATGACGTTGCGCCCGGGCTCAGGCGTGGTCACGGAGCCGCGAGAGGAACGCCCGGGTGCGCTCGCGCTGCGGGTCGCCCAGCACCTGCTCGGGGGTACCGGACTCGTGGACCACCCCGTCGTGCAGGAAGCAGACCCGGTCGGCGACCTCGCGGGCGAAGCCCATCTCGTGGGTGTTGAGCAGCATCGTGACGCCCTGCTCCTTCAGCGAGCCGAGCAGGTCGAGCACCTCGCCCACCAACTCGGGGTCCAGCGCCGAGGTGACCTCGTCGAGCAGCATCAGCCGGGGGTCCGCGACCAGCGACCGGGCGATCGCCACCCGCTGCTGCTGCCCGCCGGAGAGGTCGTCGGGGCGCGCCTGCGCCTTGTCCGACAGGCTGACCCGCTCCAGCATCGCCAGGCCCCGTCGGTCGGCCTCGGCCGCGGGCACCCGGTGCACGAGCCGGAGGGCGAGGGTGACGTTGCCCAGCACGGACAGGTGCGGGAACAGGTTGTAGGACTGGAAGACCAGGCCCATCCGGGAGCGGACCTCGTCGCCGTCGACGCGCGGGTCGGCGATGTCCCGGCCGTCGAAGAGGATCTCCCCGTCGTCGACCACCTCGAGCAGGTTGACGCACCGGAGCAGCGTGGACTTGCCCGAGCCGGACGCCCCGATCAGCACCACGCACTCCCCCGGCTGCACGGCCAGGTCGACGCTGCGCAGCACCACATGGTCGCCGAAGGACTTCCGCACCCCGCGCAGCTCCAGCAGCGCCATCAGAGCAGCCCTCCCGCGCCCTGGAAGCCCTTCTTCCGCGCATACCAGTCCGTCAGCCGCGCCATCGGGACGGTGAGGCAGATGAAGAGCACCCCGGCGACGACGTACGGCGTGTAGTTGAAGTCCTTCGACGTCTCGATCTGTGCCGCCCGGATCGCGTCGACGACGCCGAGTACGGCGATCAGGCCGGAGTCCTTCTGCAGCGAGACCAGGTCGTTCATCAACGGGGGCAGCACCCGGCGCCAGGCCTGGGGAAGCACGACGCGCCGCAGGGTCTGGCCGTAGCCGAGTCCGAGCGAGCGGGCCGCCAGCCGCTGGGAGGGATGCACCGACTCGATGCCGGCGCGGAAGACCTCGGCGACGTAGGCCGAGTAGGACAGCACCAGCGCGGAGCAGCCCCAGAAGAGCGCCGAGCGGGGCAGCCCCGCCAGGTTGAGCGCCGGCCCGCCGAAGCCGAGGAGGAAGATCACCAGCAGCAGCGGCAGCCCGCGGAACACGTCGACGTACACCGTCCCGATCAGCCGCAGCGGGAAGGCGACCGGGCCGCGGATCGTCCGCATCACCGCGATCGTCAGGCTCAGCAGCAAGATGAGCACCCCGCAGAGCAGGGTCACCCGGATGTTGAGCCAGAGCCCCTCGGCCACGGCCGGGAGGGAGGCGACCGCCTTGTCCCAGTCGAAGTAGGTCTCCTGGACCCGCGCCCACCCCGGCGAGGTGACGACGGCGAGCCCGGCCAGCCCCAGCACGAGCACCGTGCTCAGCGCCGAGACGCCGATGCTGCGCCGGGTCTGGCGCCGACGGAGGGCGTCGCGCTCCCGCTGGACCGGCGAGGGCTGCCAGTCGTCGACCCCGGTCGCCATCAGGAGAGCTCGGGCGCGCCCTGCTCGGCCAGCCAGGTGCCGGCCAGCTCCTCCAGGGTGCCGTTCTCCCGCAGCGTGTCCACCGCCCGGCTCACGCAGCCGGTCAGCGGCGAGCCCTTGTCGAGCACCGCGCCGAACTGCTCGACCTGATCGCCGGCCTGCGGCAGCTGGCCCACGATCGTGCCGTCCTCGAGCTGGGCGGCGACCATGTAGAACGCGGTCGGGAGGTCCACCACGATGCCGTCGATCTGCCCGTTGTTGAGGGCTTGGACGGCCTGGTCGTTGGTGTCGTACGGCGCCGCCTCCTGGCTGCTGCCGATCTGGTCCTCGATCGCCCGGAAGCTCGTCGTGCCGACCTGCGCGCCGAGCTTGGCATCCGCGAGGTCGGCGAGGGTCTTCGCACCCTCCAGCGGCGTGCCCTTGCGGGTGATCACCACCTGCCGGACGTCGTAGTAGCCGGAGGAGAAGTCCACCGCCTTGCGGCGCTCCTCGGTGATGGAGACCTGGTTGAGGTCGAGGTCGAACTTCTTCTCCCCCGGCTGGACGACGGCGTTGAACGGCACCCGGACCCAGGTGACCTCGTCCTCGGCGTAGCCGAGCTCGTCGGCGATGGCGTAGGCGACCGCCGCCTCGTAACCGCGCCCGTTGGCCGGGTCGTTGTCCATGAACCAGGGCTCGTAGGCGGGGTCGTCGGTGGCGACGGTCAGCGTGCCGTCCTGGTAGGTGTCCAGGCTGCCCTTGGCACACTCCTCGGCCGACGCCGACTCCGAGGAGTCGGCCGAGGAGGAGGCGGACCCGCCCTCCTCGTCACGCGGTGCGCAGGAGCTGAGGGCCAGGGCCGCCACGGCCAGGCTGAGCGGCGCCGCCAGGGCGCGGGTGGGTAGGCGCATGCCGGGATCGTAGACCCACCCGCACCCGGGTCACGGCAGCGGCAGGGGCTCGTCGATCGGCTGACTGCCCGCCTTCGTGTCGATCTCGAGATCGCGGGCGAACACGTTCCGGGTGCTGCGGTAGACGCCCTCGGTCGACTCGTCCAGGTCGAAGATCCGGCAGCCACGCAGGCGGTGGTCGTCGGTGCCGCCGAGGCCGTAGGTCCCGAACCCGGTGCCGGGCCCGTAGCCGAGCTCGATCCCGAAGTAGTTGCCCTTGTAGGTGTTGATGTGGTCGTGGCCGCAGTAGATGCCACGAACGTCCCCGCGCTCCTGGGCTGCGGCGTAGAGCCCGGAGTTGAACGCGCCGACGAACACGTCCTCGTTCTTCTCGCCCTCGATCTGGTGCTTCTGCCGAGCCGCCGCGTGCTTGGACTCATCGGAGCTGAACTGCGTGCCGTACCACATGTGGTGGTGCTCCCAGAGCGGGATGTGGAAGAACATCAGCGACGGGATCGCCGCGCCGTTGCGACGCTCGGCGGCGAGGGAGCGCCGGCGATACCAGTCGATCTGCTCCGGCTTGATCCAGTCATAGGACTTCAGGTCCTTGAAGTCCTGACCGCCCAGGGTCTTCGGGGCGTAGCGGTGCGAGTCGAGCAGCCACAGCGCGAAGGCGGCCCGGCGTCCGCGGCTGGAGCGGATGAGCAGATGGGTGTTCGCCGTACCGGGCAGCTCGCCGTCCCGGGCGTTGAGGTTGTACTCGTAGCGACGGAGGAAGCTCAGCACCTTCTCCTCGTCCATGCCGGTCTTGTCGACCGAGTCCTCGTCGTGGTTGCCGAACGTCACCGCCCACGGGATGCCGCGCGACTCCATCGGCTGCACCACGTTGTTGTAGGCCTGCTTCAACTGGAGTGCGTTCTCCGGCGAGCCATTGACGACGTCGCCGTTGATCACGGCGAAGTCGGGCTTCTCGCGGTCCAGCACCCGCTCCATCAGCTGCAGGGTACGGCGGTCCGTGCGGCTCCCGTCCTGGGTGTCGTTGAACTGCACGATCCGGAAGCGGCCGTTGCGGCGGAACCGCAGCGCGGACCCGCCGTTGCCGCGCGCTGCGGTCGCCGGGGACGGCGTCGTGGCCACCGCGGCGGTGGCCGCGGCGGCGCCTCCGGCAGCGAGCAGGGCCCGGCGGCGGATGGGCTGGTGGGGGACGTCGGTCATGGATCTCCTTCCGGTGTCGGCCGCACCGTGTGCACGGCCGCGCACACCGTAGGAAGCAGGCGTAAACCGGATTTGGACTCCGGGTGACGCCAGGGAGACCCGGCAACGACCGGTCAGCGCACAGGGTGGCCTGATGCCCGCAGACCGTCCTTGACCTCGCTCACCCGGAGCGTGCCGAAGTGGAAGACCGTGGCGGCCAGCACGGCGTCCGCGCCCGCCTCGACCGCCGCCGGGAAGTGCTCGACCGCACCGGCACCGCCGCTGGCGATGACCGGGATGCTCACCTCGCGACGTACCGCCTCGATCAGCTCGGTGTCGAAGCCGTCGGTGGTGCCGTCGGCGTCCATCGCGTTGAGCAGGATCTCCCCGGCACCGAGCTCGGTGGCGCGGGCGGCCCACTCGATGGCGTCCAGGCCGGCGGACTTCCGGCCGCCGTGCGTGGTGACCTCGAAGCCGCTGTCGGTACGGCGCCCCGGGTCGGTGACCCGCCGCGCGTCCAGGGAGAGCACGAGCACCTGGTTGCCGAAGCGGTCGGCGATCTCGGCCACCAGCTCGGGCCGGTGGATCGCCGCGGTGTTGACCGCGATCTTGTCCGCGCCCGCACGCAGCAGCCGGTCCACGTCGGCCACGCTCCCGACCCCGCCGCCGACGGTGAGCGGGATGAAGACCTCCTCCGCGCAGCGGGAGACGACCTCCATGGTGGTCGCGCGACCCTCGTGCGAGGCGGAGATGTCGAGGAAGGTCAGCTCGTCGGCGCCCTCGGCGTCGTAGGTCCGCGCCATCTCGACCGGGTCCCCGGCGTCGCGCAGCTCCTTGAAGTTGATCCCCTTGACCACCCGCCCGCCGTCGACGTCGAGGCAGGGGATGACGCGGACGGCGAGGCTCATCGGGTCCCCCGGGTCAGCTCGAGCGCGTCCTCCAGGGTGAACTGCCCGGTGTAGAGGGCGGTTCCGGCGATCGCGCCCTCGACGCCGTCGGGCACCAGGCCCATCAGCGCGCGGATGTCGTCGAGGGTCGTGACGCCGCCGCTGGCGACCACCGGACGGTCGGTGGCGGCGCAGACGTCGCGCAGCAGCTGCAGGTTGGGCCCGGCGAGCATCCCGTCCTTGTTGACGTCGGTGACGACGTACCGGGCGCAGCCCTGCTCGTCCAGCCGGGCCAGCGTCTCGTAGAGGTCGCCGCCGTCGCGGGTCCAGCCCCGCGCGGCCAACGTGCGACCGCGCACGTCGAGGCCGACGGCGACCCGGTCGCCGTACCTCTCGATCGCCTGCGCGCACCACTCCGGCCGCTCCAGCGCGGCGGTGCCGATGTTGACCCGGCGGCAGCCGGTGGCCATGGCGGCGTCGAGCGACTCGTCGTCGCGGATCCCGCCGGACATCTCCACGTCGATGTCGAGCTCGCCGACGATCCGCGCCTGCAGCTCGCGGTTGTGGCCGTGCCCGAACGCGGCGTCGAGGTCGACCAGGTGGATCCACTCCGCGCCCGCCTGCTGCCAGCGCAGCGCCGCCTCGACCGGGTCGCCGAAGCGCTTCTCCGAGCCGTCCACGCCCTGCACCAGCTGCACCGCCTGCCCGCCCTTGATGTCGACGGCGGGCAGCAGCTCGAGATGGTCGCTCACCCCTCCAGCCTAGGAGTCGGGGGTACGTCGCTCCGCTCGCGGTCCGCTCGGTGGGCCCGTGCCGACGGCGCCGGCGCGGCCGACCGTGTGCGATCGGGGTCATCAGATGGCCCCGATCCCACACGGCCCACCCGGGCCACCCCGACCACTCGAGCCCCGCTCGGGGCGTCAGAGCGAGCGGACCCAGTTGCGCAGCAGCGCGGCCCCGGCGTCGCCGGACTTCTCGGGGTGGAACTGGGTGGCCGAGAGCGGCCCGTTCTCCACGGCCGCGACGAACCGGTCGCCGCCGTGCTCGGCCCAGGTGACGAGCGGGGCACGGGTGCGGCCGTCGGTGACCAGCGTCCAGTCGCGCACGCCGTAGGAGTGCACGAAGTAGAACCGCTCCGACTCCACCCCGGCGAACAGCGAGCTCCCGTCGGGGACCGCGACGGTGTTCCAGCCCATGTGCGGCACCACCGGCGCCTGCAGCCGCTCGACCACGCCGGGCCACTCGTCACAGCCGGCGGTCTCCACGCCGTGCTCGATGCCGCGCTCGAAGAGGATCTGCATGCCCACGCAGATGCCCAGCACCGGTCGGCCGCCGGCGAGCCGTCGCCCGATCAGCCGGTCGCCCTTGATCTCCCGCAGCCCGGCCATGCAGGCGGCGTAGGCGCCCACCCCGGGGACGACCAGCCCGTCGGCCTCCAGGCCGGCCTGGAAGTCCGAGGTGAGCGTCACCGACGCGCCGGCCCGCTCCATCGCGCGCACGGCCGAGCGCAGGTTCCCCGACCCGTAGTCGAGGACGACGACCTCGCTCACCGGTCCAGGGTCCCCTTGGTCGACGGCACGCCGGTCTCACGCGGGTCGAGGGCGACGGCGTCGCGGAACGCCCGGGCGAACGCCTTGAACTGGGTCTCGACCAGGTGGTGCGGGTCGCGCCCGGCCAGGACCCGCACGTGCAGGGCGAGCTGGCCGTGGAAGGCGATGGTCTCGAAGACGTGCCGCGTCAGCGAGCCGAGGTACGGCGGCCCCTCGGCCGCGGTGATGTTGACGAACTGCTGGCCCTCGGGCTCGCCCGTGTGCACGCAGTAGGGCCGGCCGGAGACGTCGACGACCGCCTGCACCAGCGCCTCGTCCAGGGGCACGGTGGCGTCGCCGAAGCGCCGGATCCCGCGCTTGTCCCCCAGCGCCTGCCGCAGCGCCTCGCCCAGTGCGATCGCGGTGTCCTCGACGGTGTGGTGGGCGTCGATGTGCAGGTCGCCGTCGGTCTCCACGACCAGGTCGACCAGCGAGTGCCGGGCGAAGGAGGTGAGCATGTGGTCGTAGAAGCCCACGCCGGTGCCGACCTCGGCCTTGCCGGTGCCGTCGAGGTTCACCTCGACGTGCACCCGCGACTCCTTGGTCTCGCGGTCCACCGTCGCCGTGCGCGCTGCGCTCGCCTGCTCGCTCATCGTCCCTGTTCCTGTGCTCGGGTCCTCGGGGCGCCCACCGCGGCGGTGAGCGCCTCCCTGAATGCTGCCATCTCCTCGGGCGTGCCCACCGAGACTCGCAGCCAGCCGTCCGGCCCGGTCTCGCGGATCAGCACCCCGCGGTCGAGCAGCGCCTGCCACACGGCGTGCCGGTCCGCGAAGCGGCCGAAGAGCACGAAGTTGGCGTCGGAGTCGGCGACCTCGTGCCCCTGTGCCCGCAGCCAGGCGACCAGCTCGTCGCGCTCGGACCGCAGTCGGTCGACGTACCCCAGCAGCTCCGGTGCGTGCCGCAACCCGGCCAGCGCGACCGCCTGGGTCACCGAGGAGAGGTGGTAGGGCAGCCGCACCACGCGCAGCCCCTCGACGATCTCCGGCCGCGCGGCGAGGTAGCCCAGCCGGGTCCCGGCCATCGCGAACGCCTTGCTCATGGTGCGCGTCACCACGAGGTTGCGGTGCTCGCCCAGCAGCTCCAGCGCGCTGGGGACGCCGGCCCGGCGGAACTCGGCGTACGCCTCGTCGATCACCACCAGCCCGTCGCCCGCCGCCTCGCAGAGCACACCGATCGCCTCGTGCGGCAGGGCCGTCCCGGTCGGGTTGTTCGGGCTCGGCAGCAGCACCAGCGCAGGCCGCTGCTCGGTCACCAGCCGGCGGGCGCGCTCCAGGTCGAGGCCGAAGTCCTCGTTGCGGTGCCCGACGGCCCAGCCGGTGTGGGTGTCGCGGGCGTACTCGGGATACATCGAGTACGTCGGCGCGAAGCTCAGCGCCGTCCGGCCCGGCCCGCCGAAGGCCTGCAGCAGGTGCAGCATCACCTCGTTGGAGCCGTTCGCTGCCCACACCATCTCCGGGCCGATCACGTTCCCGCCGGCGTCCGGCGTGAGGTAGGCCGCCAGGGCGCGGCTCAGCTCGGTGAAGTCCCGGTCGGGGTAGCGGTTGAGCCCTCCGGCGACCTCCGCCACCGCCGCGGCGACGTCGGCGACGGTCTCGGCCGACGGCCCGTAGGGGCTCTCGTTCGTGTTCAGCTGCACCGGCACGTCCAGCTGGGGGGCGCCGTAGGGGGCGATCCCGCGCAGCTCCTCGCGCAGCGGCGGCCAGCCGCTGTCCTGGGTCATCCTCGGCCCCTCAGTCCCGGAACCGGACCCGGATCGCGGCGCCGTGGCCGGGCAGGTCCTCCGCGTCGGCGAGCGTGGTCACGTGACCGGCGACCTCCTCCAGCGCGGCCCGGCTGTAGTCCACGACGTGCACCGCCTTGAGGAAGGACCGGACCGACAGGCCCGAGGAGTGGCAGGCGCAGCCCGCGGTCGGCAGCACGTGGTTGGAGCCGGCGGTGTAGTCGCCCAGCGAGACCGGCGCGAACGGCCCGAGGAAGATCGCGCCCGCGTTGCGCACCCGCCCGGCGACGTCGGCGGCGTCGCGGGTGTGGATCTCCAGGTGCTCGGTCGCATAGCCGTCGACCACCCGCAGGCCCTGATCCAGGTCGTCGACCAGCACGATCGCGGACTGCTCCGCGCTCAGCGCCGTGCCGATCCGCTCGCTGTGCTTGGTCGCCGCGACCTGCCGCACCAGCTCCGCGGTCACCGCGTCCGCGAGCTCCTCGCTGTCGGTGACCAGGACCGAGGCCGAGGTCTCGCCGTGCTCGGCCTGGGAGATCAGGTCGGCAGCGACGTACGACGCGTCGGCGGTGTCGTCGGCCAGAACGAGGACCTCGCTGGGGCCGGCCTCGGAGTCGATGCCGACCACGCCGCGCAGCAGCCGCTTGGCGGCGGTGACGTAGATGTTCCCGGGACCGGTGACAAGGTCGACCGGCCGGCACGGGCCGGCGCCGTAGGCCAGCATCGCGATCGCCTGGCCGCCGCCGACGGCGTAGACCTCCTCGACGCCGAGCAGCGCACACGCGGCCATGATCGTGGGGTCGGGCAGGCCGCCGTTGTCCCGCTGTGGCGGGGTGGCGAGCGCGATCGAGGAGACCCCGGCGACCTGCGCCGGGACGACGTTCATCACCACGCTGGAGACCAGCGGCGCGACACCGCCGGGGACGTAGAGGCCCACCCGCTCGATCGGGATCATCCGGTGGGTCACCACCGCGCCCGGCGCGACCTCGGTGACCACGTCCTGCTCCAGCTCGGCCGTGCAGGTGGCGCGCAGCCGGCGGATCGACTCCTCCAGCCCGGCGCGCACCTCGGGCGCGAGCGCGTCCAGCGCCGCGTGCAGGGTCGCGGGGGGTACGACGACCTCGGCGTCCTCCACCCCGTCGAACCGCGCGGTCAGCTCGCGCACCGCCTCGAGCCCCCGGTCGCGCACGGCGTCCAGCACCGGGCGGACCTGCTCGGCGGCCGCCTCCACGTCGAACGCGGCCCGCGGCACCACCGACCGGTGGTCCACGTCATGCCCGGCGCCGCGCAGGTCGATGCGGCGGATCGGCCGGGGCGTGCTGGTGGCGGACATGCCCCCGATTCTAGTTTCTCCCCGGCTCCGCGAGCCGCCGGTGCCCACTGCCCGGTCGGGCTAGGGTCGGAGCCGTGACCGGCACGCTGCCGATGTTCCCGCTGAACACCGTGGTCTTCCCCGGTGTCATGGTCCCCCTGCACGTCTTCGAGGACCGCTACCGCGCCCTGGTGCACCACCTGCTGCGGGTGCCGGACTCAGCCGACCGGCTCTTCGGCTCGGTCGGCATCCGGGAGGGCTACGAGGTCGGGGACCACGGCGCCCAGTCGCTCTACCGAGTGGGCTGTCGGCTGCAGCTCACCGAGGCGACGGAGAGCCCCGACGGCACGTTCGAGATCGTCGCCGTGGGCCGCGACCGCATCCGCCTCGACGGGCTGGAGACCAGCGGCGACTTCCCGGCCGCCCGGGTGACCGAGCTGCCCGCACCGAAGCCGGCGACCATCGACCCCGCGGTCACCGAGGTGGCGCTGGCCGCCTTCACCGCCTATCGAGCCGCGGTCACGCCCTGGCGCGGCGACCCGCACCCGACCGCCCTGCCGAAGGACCCGGCGTACCTCTCCTGGACCCTGGCCGCCGTGGCCCCGCTCGCGATGCCCGAGCGGCAGGCGCTGCTGGAGTCCGACGACGTCGAGGAGCGGCTGCTCCTCGTCACCGACCTGCTGCGCCGCGAGCTGCGGGCGATGAACGCCATCCCCTCGCTGCCGGCCACCGAGGTCGCCCGCACCCGCTGGTCGCCGAACTAGGCTCACGGTTGACCCGGATCGGAGCAGGAGGGCCGATGGCGAAGCGGAGGCCCGGCGGGAGTACGCCGGCCACGGTCGCGCTGGAGCGTGCCGGGGTCGCGTTCACCCTGCGCGCCTACCACCACGACCCGCGGGCGGAGTCCTTCGGGCTCGAGGCCGCGGAGGCACTGGGCGAGGACCCGGCCCGGGTCTTCAAGACGCTGATGGCCTCGGTCGACGGTCGGCTGGCCGTCGGCATCGTGCCGGTCACCGGCCAGCTCGACCTCAAGGCGCTGGCGCGGGCCGTGGGCGGCAGCAAGGCGGTGATGGCCGACGTCGCGGATGCCGAGCGGGCCACCGGGTACGTCGCCGGGGGCATCTCCCCCATCGGGCAGCGGCGCGCCCACCCCACCGTGCTGGACTCCTCGGCTCTCGGCTTCGAGACCATCCTGGTCTCCGGCGGGCGACGGGGACTGGACGTGGAGCTCGACCCGACCGACCTGATCGCCGTCACCGATGCGGTGACGGCGCCGATCGGCCGGGGCTGAGCATCCTCAGTCGGTGGTCACCCTCAGCGTGCTGTGGGAGACGTCGCCGTCCATCCAGGCGGTCATGCCCGCGGCCGCCAGGGGCTTGAGGTTCTCCTGAACCTCGGGCTGCCCCTCGGCCAGCGAGGCCAGCCAGTCGCCCGCGCCGTTGAAGTTCACGAACAGGACCGCCGCCGCGTCCTCCTGGCCACCGGTCACGTCCTGGTAGACCTCCGAGCCGGCGAGGTCGCCGCCGGCGAGCAGGTCGTCGAGGTACTGCTGGTTGGGGCCGACCGCGATGAGGTCGCCCTTGGTCTGGGAGGACAGCGGGCCGTCGGCGGGCGCGCCGGAGGCGGTCCGGATCTTCTCCAGCACCTGCTCGATCTCGCCGGGGTTGCCCTGGACCTTCACACCGATCGGGATGTCGGCGGGGTCCTGGGTGTTGGCCAGCGTCTCGGGGTCGATGTCGCCGCCGACGGAGAGGACGAGCGCGTCCCCGGTGAGCGTCTCGACGTCCTCGGGAAGGCTCAGCCCGGTCTGCGCCTCCACCTGGGACACCATCTGCTCGGTGTCGACCTGACCGCCGGCGATCGTGGACATCTGCTGGAGCATCGCCTCGCCCCACCCATCGGGCAGGGCCACGCCGAAGGCGCCGACGGTGTCGTCCGGCAAATCGCCCACGAGGGGGCCCGCGCCGTTGGTGAGCTTGAGCCCGGGGAAGCCGGTGCCGCCCTCGGAGGCGGCCTCCAGCTCCAGCGCGCCGGCGTCGAAGCGGACCGTCGCGGCCGCGCCCCTGAAGTCCTTGGTCAGCTCGCTCATCTGGTCCTCGGCGCCCGGGGGCATCTGGTCGCCCGCGGCCTCGCTCAACCGCACGAGTGCCGGCATGGCTCCCTTGGCGGCGTACATCGTCACGATGCCCGGGTCGCCGACCTCGCCGGTCCACTTCTGGAAGCTCTCGTCGTCGGCCAGGGTCCCGTCCGCGGCACCGTCGACGACCTGCTGGGCGATCTTCTTCGTCTCGGCCATCACCATCCAGTCACCGTCGATGACGAACGCACCCGAGGTGTCCCCGGAGCCGCCGCACGCCTTCTGCAGCTTGGCCACGCCCGCCTCCGCGGCGTCGGCGTCGGTGATCGCCAGGACGCCGACGCCGGTGGGCTTGCCCGACGACTCGACCATCGCCGCCGCGGCCCGCTCGCCGAGCCACGGCTCGATGTCCTGGGCGTAGTCCACGCCCTTGCACTCGTCGTCCTTCTGGATCTCCTCGAACAGCCGCTTGCGCAGGTCGTCCTGCGAGTTCAGGTCGAGCTCCTTCTTCAGCCCGGGGAACTTGCGCAGGGTCCGGATCGCCTCGACCTTCTGGCCGGCCGACGGGTCCAGGTCGATGCTGGCGTAGGCCAGCGTCGAGGACGGCAGGGCCTCGCTGGGCTGGGCGCCTCCCCCCGCGAGCTGGGTCGCGGCGAACACTCCGGTGCCGACCAGGCCGAGCCCGACCACGGCGGCGGCGCCGATCAGCAGCGGCTTCCTGCTCGAGGACCTCTTCTGCTCGACGATCGGCTCACCGGAGCCCTGCTCGAGGTACTCCGGGTCGCCGTTGGCGCCCGCGTCGCCGCCGTTGGGCGGAAGGTTGCTGGACATGGTTGGTGACTCCCCCGTGACGTGCTACGTGATCGTTGACAGACGGCCGCCGACGGCGGCGTCAGGAGTGCATCGTAGCGGCCGGATCGCCCGAGGTCCGCGAACCCGGCCGATTGACCGGCGCCAGCACCAACACCAAGAGCAGCCCGGTCACCGCACCGATCGGCAGCGCGAGGTAGGACACCGGGCCGCTCACCTCCAACGCCACCGGGAGCCGGGCCAGGTCCTCCGCGCGGGCTGCGGCTCGCGCCGGGTCCGGAGGGCCCAGGTCCGAGCCGACCATGGCCATGAGCAGGCCCGCGAGGATCGAGGCCGGCAGCAGGGTGGCCAGCGTCAGCAGCTCACGGACCCGGACCAACAGGCCGGCGACCACCCCCGCGAGCAGACCGGCGACCCCGCCGATCAGCAGGAACCATGCGGTGGCGTCGAAGGCCCGCTCCGCATCGGTCCCCGCGAGCACGGCACGCCCGTCGACGACCACAGCGAGGGGCGGACGCCACAGCGCCTCCCAGACCACGCCGCCGACGAGGCCCAGGGCCGCGCAGAGCAGGACCAGCCAGGCGACATGCCCGAGCACCCACTCGCCGCGGACCGACCGGCTCAGCCGGCCAGGCAACCGGGCCCCAGGAGGTGCTTGAGGTCCGCGAACAGGGCCGGGCTCGGGGAGACCCGCGGACCCAGCTGCAGCACCTTGGTCGACTGGCGCGTGAGCAGCCGCAGCTGGACCTCCGTCGCACCCGGGTGGGTGGCCAGGACGTCGGCGAGCTGCTCCACCACCGGCGGGGTGCAGCGGGTGGAGGGGACGCTGAGCACCACCGGCCCGGTCGGACCGCCGGTGAGGTCGGGGACGCTGACCTCCTGGGCCCGCAGCTCGGGCTGGTCCTTGTCCCGGGACAGGCTGCCGCGCACCCGCAGCACGGTGTCCTCGACCAGGTGGGGGCTGGCCAGCTGGTAGGAGCTGGGGAAGAACAGCACCTCGATCGCGCCGTCGAGGTCCTCCAGGGTGATGGTCGCCCAGGCGTCGCCCTTCTTGGTGATCCGGCGCTGGACGCCGGTCACCAGGCCGCTGATCGTCAGCTGCGACCCGTGGGCCCGCTCCTCGTCCAGCATCAGCGCGCCGATGGTGCAGTCGGTGCCTTGTGAGAGCACGTGCTCCAGGCCGAGCAGGGGGTGGTCGGAGACGTAGAGCCCGAGCATCTCCCGCTCGTGGCCGAGCAGGGTCATCTTGTCCCAGTCGTCGATCTCCGGGATCGACACCGACACCGCGAAGCCGGAGTCGGCCTCGTCCAGCCCGGCGAACAGCGAGTCCTGCCCGATGGCCTCGTTGCGCTTGATGTCGACGTACTGGTCCACCGCGGGCTCGTGGATCGCGACCAGCGCGCGCCGCCGATGCCCCATGTCGTCGAAGGCGCCCGCCTTGATCAGCGAGTCCACGACCCGCTTGTTGCACACGTGGGCGGGGACCTTGGCCATGAAGTCGTTGAAGTCGGTGTAGCGGCCCTGCTCCTCGCGCGCGCTGACGATGCCGTCGACGACGTTGCCGCCGACGTTGCGGACCGCGGTCAGCCCGAAGCGGATGTCGCCGCCGACCGGGGTGAAGTTGGCCGCCGACTCGTTGACGTCGGGTGGCAGCACCTTGATCTTCATCCGGCGACACTCGTTGAGGTAGATCGCCATCTTGTCCTTGTCGTCCTTCACCGAGGTGAGGAGCGCGGCCATGTACTCGGCCGGGTAGTTCGCCTTGAGGTAGGCCGTCCAGTAGGACACCAGGCCGTAGGCGGCCGAGTGCGCCTTGTTGAAGGCGTAGTCGGAGAAGGGCAGCAGGATGTCCCACAGGGTCTGGACCGCGGACATCGAGTAGCCACGCTCGACCATCCCGGCGGAGAAGGTCTCGAACTGCTTGTCCAGCTCGGCCTTCTTCTTCTTGCCCATGGCCCGGCGCAGGATGTCCGCTTCGCCCAGTGAGTAGCCGGCGAGCTTCTGCGCGATCGCCATGACCTGCTCCTGGTAGACGATCAGGCCGAAGGTCTCGCCCAGGATGTCCTCGAGCGGCTCGGCCAGCTCGGGGTGGATCGGGACGACCTCCTCCCGACCGGTCTTGCGGCGCGCGTACTTGTTGTGGGAGTCCGCGCCCATCGGGCCGGGACGGTAGAGCGCACCGACCGCGGAGATGTCCTCGAAGCAGTCCGGGCGCATGCTGCGCAGCAGCGCGCGCATCGGGCCGCCGTCGAGCTGGAAGACGCCGAGGGTGTCGCCGCGCTGGAGCAGCCGGAAGGTGCTCTCGTCCTCCAGGTCCAGGTCCTCCAGCACCACGTCGAGGTCGCGGTTGGCCTTGATGTTCTTCACCGCGTCGTCCATCACGGTGAGGTTGCGCAGGCCGAGGAAGTCCATCTTGATCAGGCCCAGCGACTCGCACGTCGGGTAGTCGAACTGGGTGATCATCGCGCCGTCGGAGGGACGCTTGAGCAGCGGGATCACGTCGATCAGCGGCTCGCTGGACATGATGATGCCCGCGGCGTGCACGCCCCACTGCCGCTTGAGGCCCTCGATCCCGATCGCGGTGTCGACGACCTTCTTCACATCCGCGTCGCCGTCGTAGAGCTGGCGGAACTCGCCGCCCTCCCCGTAGCGAGGGTGCTGCTCGTCGAAGATCTGCTGGAGCGGGACGTCCTTGCCCATCACGGTCGCGGGCATCGCCTTGGTGATCCGGTCGCCCATCGCGAAGGGGTAGGCGAGGATCCGGCTGGAGTCCTTGACGGCCTGCTTGGCCTTGATGGTGCCGTAGGTGATGATGTAGCTGACCCGGTCGTCGCCGTACTTCTCGGTGACGTACTTGATCACCTCACCGCGCCGGCGCTCGTCGAAGTCGATGTCGAAGTCCGGCATCGAGACGCGGTCGGGGTTGAGGAAGCGCTCGAAGATCAGTCCGTGCTCGAGCGGGTCGAGGTCGGTGATCCGCATCGCGTAGGCGACCATCGAGCCCGCACCCGAGCCACGCCCCGGACCCACCCGGATGCCGTTGTCCTTGGCCCAGTTGATGAAGTCGGCCACCACCAGGAAGTAGCCCGGGAAGCCCATCTGGGTGATGACGCCGAGCTCGTAGTCGGCCTGCTGGCGGACACGGTCGGGGATGCCGTCGGGGTAGCGGTCGTGCAGGCCGCGGTCGACCTCCTTGACCAGCCAGGAGTCCTCGTTCTCCCCGTCGGGCGTGGGGAACTTCGGCATGAAGGTGCCGTTGCCCTCGGTGAACTCGACCTGGCAGCGCTCGGCGATCAGCAGCGTGTTGTCGCAGGCCGCCTTGAGCTGGTAGCGGCCCTCCCACAGCTCGCGCATCTCCTCGGCGGACTTGAGGTAGTAGCCGTCGCCGGAGAACGCGAACCGCTGCCCCGGCCCGTCGCCGGCGGGGATGTCCATCGTGGAGCCGGAGTTGATGCACAGCAGGTGCTCCTGGCTCTTGGCGTCGGCCTGATGCACGTAGTGGGAGTCGTTGGTGGCCAGCAGCGGGATGTCCAGGTCCTTGGCCAGCCGGAGCAGCCCGTCGCGGACCCGCTTCTCGATCTCCAGGTCGTGGTCCATCAGCTCCAGGAAGTAGTTCTCCCGGCCGAGGATGTCCTGGAAGTCGGCGGCCGCCTGCCGGGCCGCGGCGTAGTTGTCGTGGCGCAGGTGCACCTGCACCTCGCCCGAGGGGCACCCGGTGGTCCCGATGATGCCCTTGGCGTTCTCGCTGAGCAGCTCCCGGTCCGCACGCGGGTGCTGGAAGAACCCGTCGCGCCAGGCGCCGGTGGAGAGCCGGAACAGGTTGTGCATGCCCTCGGTGGACTCGGCCAGCAGGGTCATGTGGGTGTAGGCGCCGCGGCTGGAGACGTCGTCGGGACCGCCCTTGTAGAAGTTGACCCGCTTGCGCTCGAACCGGCTGATGTTGGGGGTGAAGTAGGCCTCCATCCCGACGATCGGCTTCACCCCGGCGGCCTTGCACGCCCGGTAGAACTCGTAGGCGCCGAAGACGTTGCCGTGGTCGGTCATCGCCACGGCGGGCATGTTCAGGCTGGCCGCGTGCTCGGCCAGATCGGTGAGCCGCGCGGCCCCGTCGAGCATGGAGTACTCGGTGTGGACATGCAGGTGAACGAAGTCACCCTTCGAGCCGGTGGTGGCTTCACCCGTCGGACCTGGGGCCATGGAAGTCAGCGCGCTCCTTGGAACTGAGCCGTGATGGTGCTTGAGGACAGGACGGACCCGCCTGCCGGCCGGTCCTTCGGGGAAGGAACGTCAGCCTACGCGAACGCCGAAGGCGATCCTGACAGACCGCGCCGACAGATCCGCGCCGGCCGGGTCAGAGCCAGCCCAGCGCGTGCCCGTGCCCGTGCGTCCACCCGACCGCGCGGCCGTCCAGCCCCAGGACGAACCGTCCGACCAGCCGCTCGGCGGGCACCGTGGAGGCCACCCCGGGCAGCACGCTGGGCGCCTCGTTGCTGACCCAACGGCACTCCCCCGCGGCGACCAGATCGCCCATCGTCGCCGCGAACTCGTCGCGCTGGTCGCTCTCCAGGTAGGCGATCACCGCGGAGTGGAAGACCACCGGGGTGCCGTGCCGGCCCGCCTCGGCCAGCAGGCCGGGCAGCTCGGCGAGCAGGTCGCCGCGGACGATGTACGGCGGCTCCCGCCGCGCCACCTCGACGGCCGCCTCCAGCCGGGCCAGCCGATCGGCCTGCTCGGGCCACACCAGCGTGCGCAGCCAGGCCATGGCGTCGTCGTCGGTCACGTCCAGCGGGTTGAGGTCGCACCCGCCGCGCCAGGCCACCTCGGGATGCGCGGCCGGGATGGGCACCGGGCCCTCCGCCCGGGCGGTCAGCCGGGGCCCGCCGCTGCCGACCAGCTCGCCCAGCGGCGGCCAGGAGTAGTCGTACCGGTCGGGGAACAGGGTGAGCCCGGCACTGGCACCGACCTCGATGAGCGCCAGCGGCCCGGGCACGGCGGCGAACGCCGGGACCAGGGTGGCCAGCCGGCCGACCTCGTTGGTCTGCGTGGCCCGTTCCCGGATGGTGGCCTTCACCGCGTCCTCCTGGCCGAACAGGACGCGCCGCAGCTCGTCGTACGCCGCCGGGGTCTCCGCGCCGTGCCACCGTGCGGCGGCGAAGACCAGGTTGGGCTGCTGCTTGATCGCCGGGAGGTCGGCGAGCCATCCCTGCACCTCGGGGTCGTGGGCCACGCCCTCGGCCCAGGCCGCGAAGCTCGGCGAGTCGAGGCGGGCGAACTCCGCGAAGTCGAGGTAGCGCTCGGCCAGGCCCAGGTCCATCTTCACCCGGACAGTGTGCCGTGCCCGCCCGTCAGTGCGACTCGCGGATCACCTCCAGCGCGTGCGCCAGGTCGTCGGGATAGGGGCTCTCGAACTCGACGTACTCCCCCGTCTCCGGGTGGTCGAAGCCCAGCCGGACCGCGTGCAGCCACTGGCGCTGCAGCCCCAGCCGCCGGGCCAGGACGGGGTCGGCGCCGTAGGTCAGGTCGCCCACGCAGGGGTGCTTCAGCGCGCTCATGTGCACGCGGATCTGGTGGGTCCGCCCGGTCTCCAGGTGCACCTCGAGCAGCGAGGCGAAGCGGTGCGCCTCCAGCGTCTCGTAGTGGGTCACGCTCGGGCGACCGTCGGAGCGCACGGCGAACCGGTGGTCGTACTTCGGGTTCCGGCCGATCGGAGCGTCGATCGTCCCCTCGAGCGGGTCCGGATGCCCCTGCACCAGCGCGTGGTAGGTCTTGTCGACCGTGCGGTTGCGGAAGGCGTCCTTGAGCACGGAGTACGCCCGCTCGGACTTGGCGATCACCATCAGCCCCGAGGTGCCCACGTCGAGCCGCTGGACGATGCCCTGCCGCTCGGGCGCCCCGCTGGTGGCGATCTGGAAGCCGGCGCCGGCCAGGTGACCCACCACCGTCTGACCGGACCAGCCGGGCGAGGGGTGGACGGCCACGCCCACCGGCTTGTCGACCACGACCATCGCGTCGTCGTCGTGGACGATCGAGATCCCCTCGACGATCTCGGGGACCACCTCGAGGCGGTTCTCCACGCGCGGCAGGGAGACGTCGAGCATCGCGCCGACCTCCACGCGGTCGCTCTTCGCGACCGGGCTGCCGTCCACCTGCACCCGCCCCTGACTGATCAGGTCGGCCGAGCGGCTGCGGGACAGGCCGAACATCCGGGCCATCGCGGCATCCACCCGCTCCCCGGCCAGACCCTCGGGGACGAGGACCACCCGCTGGTCACCGTCGCTCACGCGGGCTCCTCCTCCCTCTTCTCCGCTCGGCTCCCGTCGATCTCGACGCCCCGGAACACCGCGATCACCACCATCATGCCCCCGGTGTTGATGAACACGTCGGCGAGGTTGAAGACCGGCCAGTTGGGCAGCATCAGCATGTCGATCACATGGCCGCGCATCGGGCTCGGGTCGCGGAAGAGCCGGTCGGTCAGGTTCCCGGAGATCCCGGCGAGCAGGAAGCCCAGGGCGACCGCCCACCACAGGCTCCCGAGCTTGCGGCTCCACCACAGGATGAAGAGCACCGCGGCGATCGCCAGCATGCTCAAGAACACCGTCGCCTCGGTGCCGAGGCTGAAGGCCGCGCCGGGGTTGCGCACCAGGGTCAGCGTGAGCAGGTCGCCGATCAGGGGTACGTCGGGCTGTCCGTCCAGTCGTTGCAGCGCCAGGTTCTTGGTGACCAGGTCGAGCGTCCAGCCGGCCAGGGCGAGACCGGCGAAGGTCGCCAGCAGCCTGCGCCGTGGGGCCGGCGCGACCGGCTCGGGGGGCGTCGTCGTCAGCGTCGTTCCTCTCGCTGCTTGCAGGTGACGCACAGCGAGGCGCGCGGGAAGGCCATCAGGCGGCCCTTGCCGATCGGGTTGCCGCAGGACTCGCACACGCCGTACGTGCCGTTGTCGATCCGGCCCAGCGCCCGCTCGATCTGGGCGAGCATCTCGCGCTCGTTGTTGAGCACCACGAGCTCCTGGTCCCGCTCGAAGCTGGACGTGCCGAGGTCGGCCTGGTCATGGCCCGCACCGTCACCCGAGTCGCGCATCAGGCCGGCCAGCTCCTCCTCGTGCGCGCTGAGCAGACCGGTGATCCGGTCCCGATGCTGCTGCAGGTCGCCGACGACCTCGGTGAGCTCGGCCTTGGTCCACTTCTCCTCGTCGGCGCGCACCGGCAGGGCCGAGGCCGGTGCCTTGCGTCCGGCCTTCTTCGCGGTGCTGGCCTTCTTGGCGGGTGCCGCAGCCTTGGTGGGCGCGGACTTCTTCGCAGGTGCCGACTTCTTAGCGGTGCTGGTCTTCTTAGCGGTGCTGGTCTTCTTGGCGGTGCTGGTCTTCTTCGCCGGGGCCGACTTCTTCGCGCTGCCCGTCTTCACTGCGGCCGCCTTGGTCGGAGCGGCCTTCTTGGCGGTCGACGACTTCTTGGCCGCAGCCTTGGTCGGAGCTGCCTTCTTCGCGGAGCCGGCCTTCTTCGCGGAGCCGGCCTTCTTCGCGGGGGCGGCCTTCTTGGCGGTCGACGACTTCTTGGCCGCAGCCTTGGTCGGAGCTGCCTTCTTCGCGCTGCTCGTCTTCTTCGCCGGTGCGGACTTCTTCGCGCTGCTCGTCTTCGCGGCGGCCGCCTTGGTCGGAGCGGCCTTCTTGGCGGTCGACGACTTCTTCGCCGCAGCCTTCGCGGGGGCGGCCTTGGAGGGCGGTGCCTGCTTCGCCGTACTCGCCTTCTTCGTGCTGCCGGAGGCGCCGGAGCCCGACCCGCGAGCGATCACCTTGCGCGCGGCCTTCGCCGCGGAGCCTGCCAGGGATTTCCGGGTGCTGCGTGCCATTGAGGCCCCCTCACCGAAGGAAAAGACCCATGGCGAGCGCCACAGGTTGCCGGGGAGGGTAACGAATCGCGCTACCGGGCTCAAACCCGACACCCGGTCCCCACCCTGCGGGGTGGAGCCCCGGAGCGGTCGGGCGACAGCTTGTCGAGAGTTCGGTCATCTTCCCTCCTGCCATGCCGCTCAACAAGCTGACCGAACTGTGCGTGACATGGGGCGCCGCGGCCGGGGAGCCGGGCCGGACGTACGACGACGCCCCCGGGCGGACCCGAGGGCGTCGCGTGCGGTCGGTCAGTCGTCGCCGAGGATCGACTTGAGCCGCTTGGGCGCAGGGTTGTCGCCGACCGCAGGGGCATCGGCGGCCGTGCCGCCGTCCGACGTACCGTCCAGCGCCTCCAGCTGCTCGGTGAAGTAGGCCTTGAGTCGGGAGCGGTACTCCCGCTCGAAGGCACGCAGGTTCTCCACGTCGCCGGCCAGGGTGTCCCGCTCGCGCTCGAGGTCGCCGAAGAGCTGGCGACGCCGGTCGGCGGTCTCGGAGTCGAGCATCTGCGAGCGGCCCCGGGCGTCGGCCTCGAGCTTGTCGGCGTTCTGCTTGGACTCCGACTCCAGGCGCTCGGCCTTGGTCCGGGCCTCGCCGATGATCTTGTCGGCCTCGTCCTTGGCGCCCTCGACCAGCTCGTCGGCGTTGCGGGTGGCGATCTCCAGCAGCCGGGCGGCGGCGTTGGATGCCTGCGGGACGGTCTCGACGCGCAGCGTCTCGGTGCCGGCGACGGCGACCGGGGCTGCGGCGGCAGCCGGGGCAGCGCTCTCGGCGGGGGCCTCGGTCGCGGTGTCGGACGGGGTCTCCACGACCTCGGTCTCGGACTCCTCGACCTCCGTCACCGTGGCGGGGCGCTCGCCGGTCTGAGCGGCTTCGACCTTGGCTCGGAGCTCCTCGTTCTCCCGGGTCAAGCGGGACAACTCGGCCTCGACCTCGTCGAGGAACTGGTCGACCTCGCCCATGTCGTAGCCCTCACGAAGGCGGACGGGAGTGAATCGCTTGTTGCTCACGTCCTCAGGCGTCAGCGGCATGACCTCACCCAATTCTGGTAGTCGCGGGTTGGACGGGAATCGTCGCGGGGAAGGATAACCCCCGCGCTCGTCCTGGGTCAGATCGACGCCGAAACCCGTCCTCACGGGTGGGCCGGGACTCAGCTCTGGTTGAAGAAGCCGCCCTCGGCGATCCGCTGCTTGTCCTCGGCCGCGACGCTGACGTTCGGCGGTGAGAGCAGGAACACCTTGTTGGTCACCCGCTCGATCGAGCCGCGGGTGGCGAAGACCAGGCCGGCGGCGAAGTCCACGAGCCGCTTGGCGTCGTTGTCGTCCATGTCGGAGAGGTTCATGATCACCGGCGTGCCGTCGCGGTACTGCTCGCCGATGGTCCGGGCCTCGTTGTAGGTGCGGGGCTGCAGCGTGGTGATGCGGGACAACTCGGCGACGACTTCCTGGGCGGGGGCGGAACGGGGGCGGCGCTCGGAGATGTCGGAGACGGAGGCGGCGGGGCGCGGACGCCGCTCCGGCACTCGGTCCTGTGCGCCGGCCTCGTGACCGTCGGCCTGGTCGTCGTAGTCGTCGTACCGACCGGTGTCCTCGACGAGGCCGAGGTACTCGCCGATCCTGCGCATCGCGCCGCTCATGGCTTCGTCCTCCGAACGTTCTGGGAGTACGGCAGATCCGTCCGTACGGCTGCGACCCTACTGGATGGGGGGCCGCTCCCCGAGGACCGCACTCCCGACACGCACGTGTGTCGCTCCCGCGGCGATCGCCTGCTCCAGGTCGCCGCTCATGCCCGCGGAGAGCACGTCCGCGTCCGGGTGGTCGGCCCGGAAGCCGGCGCGGATCTCCGCCAGTCGCTCGAAGGCGGCGGCCGGGTCCTCGCCGAGCGGCGCCACCGCCATCAGCCCGCGCAGCCGCAGCGCACCGGCCTCCTCGACCGCGGCCGCCAGGTCCGACAGCTGGGCGGGGTCGGCACCGGCCCGTCCCTCGCGGTCGGGCGGGTCGAGGCTGACCTGGAGGAGGACGTCGACCTCGTGGCCGCGCTCGTGCGCGCCGCGCTGCAGGCCCGTGACCAGCTTGACCCGGTCGACGGACTCCACGACGTCGGAGTACGACGCGACGGCGGCCGCCTTGTTGCTCTGCAGGCCGCCGATGAAGTGCCAGCGCAGCGGCAGCTCGGCGCACTCGGCCGCCTTGGCCTGCGCCTCCTGGTGCCGGTTCTCCCCGACGTCGGTGACCCCCAGGTCGGCCAGGATCTTGACGTCGGAGGCGGGGAAGAACTTGGTCACCACGACCAGCCCCACCTCCTCGGGGTCCCGGCCGGCGTCGGCACACGCCGCGGCGATCCGCGACCGCACCCGCTCCAGGCCGTCGGCGATCTCCTGCTCACGGCTCATGGCAGCCACACCACCCCGGCCGCCCGACCGGCGTCGGCGCCGTCGCGGCGATAGGAGTGCAGCCGCTCGTCCTCGACCGTGCAGCCCTCGACCACCTGGGCCGGAACCCCGGCCGCCGCGAGCTGGCGCTGCACTCCCCCGGTCACGTCGACCGACGGAGTGCCCCAGGTGGTCTCCGCCCCGGCGCCCGGGACCGCGGCGTCCACCTCGGCCCGCAGCTCCTCGGGCACCTCGTAGCACCCTGCGCACACCGACGGCCCGACCCAGGCGGCCAGGTCGTCCCCGGCGCCCAGGGTGCGCATCCGGTCCACGGTCGCGGTCACGACGTCCAGGACGGTTCCCGGCCGGCCGGAGTGGACGGCGGCGACCACGCCGGCCTCGGGGGCGACGAGCAGCACGGGGACGCAGTCCGCGACCCGCGTGACCAGACCGACCCCGCGACCGGTCGCGATGAGCGCGTCCGCACGCGGAGGCGCGCCCCCCTGCTCGCCGACCACGACCACGTCGCGACCGTGCACCTGCTCGGCCACGGCCAGGCGCACTCCGCAGGCCGCCTCGAGTCGGCCCAGCTCCGCGTCGAAGCCGGGCCGCTCCAGGTGCAGGTCCAGCGTCCGGTCGGTGAAGCCGAGCTCGACCGGACCGGCGGAGCCCACCAGGGTCTCGCGATGGAAGAACACAGCCGTCGGCGCGCTCGTCACTTCAAGAAGTCGGGCACGTCCAGGTCGTCGTCATCGTCGAACTGGACCGGCCGCGGCTGTCGCGACGGGGGCTGCTGCTGGCCCTGGCCCGGTCTGGTCGGCTCGGCGGGGCCGGACTGGCTCCCCGACTGACCCTGGCCGGCACCGGACTCGGCGGGGGTGGACGGGGTGCGACCGGACTGGCCGCCGCCGGCCGCGCCCGCGGCGCCCGCACCGGCGGGCGTGCCGGCGATGTTCTCCTGGCGCCGCTGCTCGATCCGCTGCTGCACCGCGGCCCGGGTCTCCTCCTGCGACTGCTGCGGCTGCTGCTGCGGGCGCCGGCCGAGGACCGTGCCCTCGTCGCGCGGCTTGGGCATGCCGCCGTCGAAGCCGGCCGCGATGACGGTCACCCGAACCTCGTCGCCGAGGGCGTCGTCGATGGTCGCCCCGAAGATGATGTTGGCCTCCTCGTGCGCGGCGGAGGCGACCAGGGCGGCGGCCTCGTTGATCTCGAACAGGCCGAGGTCGGAGCCGCCGGCGATGGAGAGCAGGACGCCGTGGGCGCCGTCGATCGAGGCCTCGAGCAGCGGGCTGCTGACGGCCATCTCCGCGGCGACCACCGAGCGGTCCTCGCCGCGGGCCGAGCCGATGCCCATGAGCGCGGACCCGGCGTTGGCCATGACCGACTTCACGTCGGCGAAGTCGAGGTTGATCAGGCCCGGGGTGGTGATCAGGTCGGTGATGCCGGAGACACCCTGCAGCAGCACCTGGTCGGCCTGCTTGAAGGCGTCGAGCACCGAGACGTTGCGGTCGCTGATCGACAGCAGCCGGTCGTTCGGGATGACGATGAGGGTGTCGACCTCCTCGCGCAGCCGGTCGATGCCCTCCTCCGCGGAGGTGGCGCGACGGCGGCCCTCGAAGGCGAAGGGGCGGGTCACCACACCGATGGTCAGCGCGCCGAGCGAGCGGGCGATGCGGGCCACGACGGGAGCCCCGCCGGTGCCGGTGCCGCCGCCCTCGCCGGCGGTCACGAAGACCATGTCGGCGCCCTTGAGCACCTCCTCGATCTCATCGGCGTGGTCGTCGGCGGCCTGCGAGCCGACGTCGGGGTTGGCCCCCGCGCCCAGGCCGCGGGTCAGCTCCCGGCCGATGTCGAGCTTGACGTCGGCGTCGCTCATCAGCAGTGCCTGGGCGTCGGTGTTGATCGCGATGAACTCGACGCCCTTGAGCCCGACCTCGATCATCCGGTTGACGGCGTTGACACCACCCCCACCGATCCCGACGACCTTGATGATGGCCAGGTAGTTCTGCGCTGCTGCCACGACTGATGCGCCTCTCGCTGCTCGGGTGCGGCCTTGTCCGGCCAGGTTGTCAGGTGTGGGGAAGGACGCTGGCCACCAACCCTCACCCTCCACCTGAGGGTGATAGTTATGTCAACCTGACGTCTGGAAGAACAGTAGCCCACCGACCCGGCCGCGAGTCCAGCGCGGCCCCGGCGGGTCGCGGGAGACCGAGCGGGGTCGCCGTACCGAACGTCAGGCGTCCCCGCCCGCGCGGCCATTTCCCAGGTAGTCACGCCGGCTCGTCGCTCTACCCCCTGAATTCACCAGGTACGGCGACGCTACGGCACGACTACCTGGGAAATGGTCGGGCGCCAGCGAGGAGAGAGTGCGCGTACGGCGGACGGCGGGGCTGCCACAGGTCAGCCGCGGGAGGTGGGCAGCCCGGGGACGCTGACGTCGTACTCCTTGGCGGGCTGCTCCTTCAGCAGCGCCTCCAGCACGCGGGCCTTCTCCTCGGACTTCTCAGCACTCCCCCAGGTCACGGTGCGCCCGTCGCGCAGCACCAGGGAGATCTCGTCGACGGTCTCGACCTCGACATGGTCCACCCGCCGGGCCAGCCCGGCCGGCATCGCGGACACCACCCGGGCGGACTCGGTGATCGCCTCGTCGCGGGCGCCGGGCCCGGCCTGGACCAGCGGCAGGTTCCGCGGCTTGGAGGGGTACGCCCGGAACACCACGCCGTCCCCGTCGATGCCGCGGATCTCCCCGGCGATGTCGATCACGGCGACCGGGTCCCGCTCGTCGATGTCGATCCGCACCCGGTCCGGCCAGACCCGGCGTACCTCGACGTCCTCCACGGCCGCCAGCGCCGCCACCCGCGAGCGCACCGCACCGACGTCGAGCCGGACCAGCTGCTCGCCCCGGGGGACGGCGGCGGCCTCGCGGATCTCCTTCGCGGAGAGGTAGCCGGTGCCGGTGACGGTCACGTTCTTGGCGGTCAGGATCGTGGAGAACCACAGCAGCCAGATGCCGAAGCCCGCGACGGCGACCACCAGCAGCAGGCCGAGCACCCACTTCCAGGTCAGCCAGCGCCGCGCCCACTGCCGCCGGGCGAAGCGGCGGCGGGTGCGCCGCGAGGGGTCCTTGCCACGCCACGCCATCACGATTCCCCCCGTTCCTCGAGGAGGTCCACGACGCGGGGGGCGAGCTCGGTGATCGTTCCCGCACCCAGGGTCAGCACGACGTCGCCGGAGCGAGCCAGATCGGCGAGGAGGGAGGGTACGGCGTCGAAGTCGGCCTCGAAGCGGACGTGCTCCGCCCCCAGCGGTACGGCGTCGGCCACCAGGTGGCCGGTCACCTCGGGGTCGGCGTCCTCGCGGGCGAGATAGACGTCCAGCACCACCACCTCGTCGGCGGCGCCCAGCGCCGCGCCCATCTGCTCGCCGAACAGCCGGGTGCGGGAGACCAGATGGGGCTGGAAGGCCGCGACGACCCGGCCGTCGCCGGCGATCCCGCGGGCGGCGCGCAGGTCCCCGGCGATCTCCGCAGGCGCGTGGGCGTAGGAGTCGAAGACCCGGACACCGCCGGCCTCGCCCTTGAGCTCCATCCGGCGGCCGGAGCCCCCGAAGGCGCCCAGACCCTCGGCCAGGCCGTCGAAGGGAAGGCCGAGACGCAGCCCCGTGGCCAGAGCGGCGAGCGCGTCGAGCACGTAGTGCTCCCCCGGGATCTGCAACCGGACCCGGCCCAGCTCCTCCCCGGCGCGCTCGACGGTGAACGAGGACGTGGTGCCCTCGAAGGCCAGATCGGTGGCGCGCAGCTCCGCGTCGCCGCCGGTGCCCACCGCGAGGGTCTCGATCCCCCGCTCGCGGGCGGTCGCGGCCAGCGCGGCGGCGCCGGGGTCGTCGACGCAGCAGACCAGGAAGCCGTCCGGCTCGATCCGGTCGAGGAAGTCCTCGAAGGCCGCGTGGTAGGCCTCGGGGGTCCCCCACACGTCGAGGTGGTCGGCCTCGACGTTGGTCACCACGGCGGCGTGCGGCCGGTAGACCAGGAAGGCCCCGTCGCTCTCGTCCGCCTCCGCGACGAACCACTCACCGCTGCCGGCGTCGGCATTGCGCCCGGTCGCGGCGAGCACCCCGCCGACGGCGTACGTCGGGTCCGCCCCGCAGTGCCGCAGCGCGACGGTGAGCAGGCCCGTGGTGGTGGTCTTGCCGTGGGTGCCGGCCACGGCCAGCACGCTGCTGCCCGCCATCACCGAGGCGAGCCCGGCCGAGCGCGGCCACACGCGGAGCCCGCGCTGCAGCGCGGCGACGTACTCCGGGTTGTCCTCGCGGGCCGCGGTGGTCACGACCACGGTGTCCGCGTCGCCCAGGTGCGCGGCGTCGTAGCCGAGGTGGCAGGTGACGCCCAGCTCGCGCAGCGCGGGGAGGAAGGGGGTGTCGTTGTCGTCGGAGCCGGTCACGGTGATGCCCCGGGCGGCCATGATCCGGGCGATCGCGGACAGGCCGGCGCCGCCGATGCCGACGAAGTGGACGGTCCCCAGCTCGTCGGCGGCGGGGATCTCGTCCGGGACGGGGATCCTCACGAGGCCTGCTCCAGCACCATCCGGGCCAGCACCTCGTCGGCGTCGCGGCGGATCAGCGACGAGGCGGCCGTGCTCATGGCGGCCAGCCGGCCGGCGTCGGTGGCCAGCCCCGGGACGGTCCCGGCGACCCACTGCGAGGTGAGGTCGGCGTCGTCGACCATCAGGCCGCCGCCGGCGTCGACGACGGGCTTGGCGTTCATCGCCTGCTCCCCGTTGCCGATGGGCAGCGGGACGAACACCGCGGGCAGCCCGACGGCCGCGGCCTCGGTGACCGAGCTCGCCCCGCCGCGGCACACGACCAGGTCGGCGGCGGCGTAGGCGAGGTCCATCCGGTCGACGTAGGGCAGCACGACGTAGGGCACGCCCGTGCGCTCGGGGTCCGCCTCGCCCTTGGGACCGACGACGTGCAGGACCTGGACACCTGCGTCGGCGAGCGCGGCGGCCGCACCGGAGACCGCCTGGTTGAGCCGGCGCGCGCCCTGGGAGCCGCCGGTGACCAGCAGCGTCGGCCGGTCCGGGTCCAGCCCGAACCCGGCCCGCGCCTCGGCCCGCAGGGCGCCGCGGTCCAGGGTGGAGATCATCCGGCGGATCGGCAGCCCGACGAACTCGGCCTTCGGCAGCGGGGTGTCGGGGAAGCTGACCGCGACCCGGGCCGCGACCCGGGCGCCCAGCCGGTTCCCCAGCCCGGGCAGGGCGTTCTGCTCGTGCACGACGACCGGCACGCCGCGGCGGCGGGCGGCCAGGTAGGCGGGCACCGAGACGTAGCCGCCGTACCCCACCACCACGTCGGGGCGCACCCGGTCGACGACGGCGAGCGTGTCGCGTACGGCGGCCCGCAGCCGGCCGGGGACGCGCAGCAGGTCCGCCGAGACCGATCGCGGGAGGGGCACCGGCGGGATCAGCTCCAGCGGGTACCCCGCCTCGGGAACGACCCGGGTCTCCAGCCCGCGCGGCGTCCCGAGGCAGGTGACCTCGGTGTCGGGCGCGAGCCGGGTGAGGGCGTCGGCGGTCGCGAGCAGCGGTGAGGTGTGTCCGGCGGTGCCGCCGCCGGCGAGGAGTACGCGCATGACCGGGCCAGCCTAGAGTCCGCGGGGTCGCCGCCCGGTCAGCGCCCCGCCAGCCCGGCGGAGCGGGTGCGCCGGCGCGCGGCCAGGGCACGGGCGGCGGCCGGCTCGCGGCGCGCGGCACCGACGAGCAGGCCCAGGGCGACGAGGGACGGGAGCAGGGCGGACCCGCCGTAGGAGACCAGCGGCAGCGGGATGCCGATCACCGGCAGCAGGGCGAGCACCATGCCGACGTTGATGATCATCTGGCCCAGCAGCCACACCACGATGCCGAAGCACAGGTAGCGCACGAACGGGTCCGCGGTGTGCGTGGCGACCCGGATGGCGGCGAAGGCGATGGTGAGGAAGAGCCCGACGACCAGCAGCGCGCCGACCAGGCCCAGCTCCTCCCCCAGCACGGCGAAGATGAAGTCGGTGTGCGCGGCCTGGCCCAGGCTGTTGCCCCACTTCTGCCGGGAGGCGCCGATGCCCTCGCCGAACCAGCCGCCGCTGGAGAGGGCGAACAGGCCGTGGGCCGGCTGCCAGCCGGAGTCGTTGAAGTCCTTCAGCGGGTCGGTGAACCCCATCAGTCGCTCGCGCCGCTCGCTGCTGGTCGTGGCCAGGAAGAGCGCCGCGCTGCTGATCACCAGCGCGGCAAGCGCGAAGAGCCGGGCGGGCGCGCCCACCGCCCACAGGAGGCCGAGCAGGATGCCGAAGAAGACCAGCGCGGTGCCGAGGTCGCGGCCGATCACCACCAGGCCGGTGGCGAGCACGAACCCCGGGATCACCGGCACCATGATGTGGTGCAGCCGGCCCAGCGCCCGCTCCTTATGCGCGTAGACGTGCGCGGCCCACAGCACCAGCGCCAGCTTGGCGATCTCCGCCGGCTGGATCCGGACCGGCCCCAGGACCAGCCAGTTCTGGTTGCCGTTGACCACGGTGCCGAACTGCCAGGTGAGCAGCAGCAGGACCAGCGCGAACGCGTAGGCCGGGTAGGCCAGCCGGCGGATCCAGGCATAGGGCAGGCGCGAGGCGACCCAGGCGCACGGCAGCCCGAGGATCACCCAGGTCACCTGGCGCAGGACCACGGAGTAGGAGTTCCCGGTGGACTCGTAGGCGAAGACGCTGGAGGAGCTGGCCACCATGATCAGCCCGATCACCAGCAGCATCGAGGACGCCACCAGCAGCATGTAGTAGTTGGCCAGCGGCCGGTTCAGCGCCTCGCGCAGCAGGTCCAGCCAGCCGAGCGGACCCGGTCGGCGTGCCGGCGACCCGGACGACGTGGACCGCGCGGCGGGAGCGGAGGGCCGCGGCGGTGCCAGGTCGGTCATGGGCTCCGTTCCTCCCGGGTGGTCCGGCTCAGTCCTCGTGCTGCGTCCTGCGGAGTACGGCGGCCGCGAACGCGTCCCCGCGGGCGCCGTAGTCGGTGAACATGTCCATGGACGCACAGCCCGGCGCCAGGAGCACCGTGTCGCCCGGCTGGGCGAGCTCGGCGGCCGCGGCGACGACCAGGTCCATGGGCTCACCAGTCTCGCCCGCGCCGGTGTCGATGACCCGGACATCGGGGGCGTGTCGCGCAAGAGCCTCGGCGATCACATGCCGGTCCTGACCCAGCAGGACCACCCCGCGCAGCCGGCCGGCGACCTGCTGCACGAGGTCGTCGAAGTGGGCGCCCTTGGCCAGCCCGCCGGCCACCCACACCACCGGGTCGTAGCCCTGGAGCGAGGAGGCGGCGGCATGCGGGTTGGTGGCCTTGGAGTCGTCGACCCAGGTGACGCCGTCGACCGTGGCGACCTCGGCGATCCGGTGGCCGTCGGGTCGGAAGGAGCGCAGCCCGTCGCGGACCGCCTGCTGGGAGACCCCGTGGGCCCGGGCCAGGGCGGCCGCGGCCAGCGCGTTGGCGACGAAGTGCGGCGCCGGGGAGGCCAGGTCGTCCACGGTGCACAGCTCGGCGGCGGTGGTGTAGCGCTCGGCGAGGAAGGCGCGGTCGGCCAGGATGTCCTCGACCAGACCGAGCTGCCCGACCGCCGGCATGCCCAGGGTGAACCCCACGGCCCGGGCGCCCTCGACCACCTCGGCGTCGCGGACCAGTTGCTCGGTCGCGGGGTCGGCGACGTTGTAGACGCAGGCCCTGCTGACGTCGTGGTAGATGCGTCCCTTGTCGGCGGCGTAGTCCGCGGGGTCGCCGTACCAGTCCAGGTGGTCCTCGGCGATGTTGAGCACGACCGCGGACTCGCAGGCGAAGCTGGAGGCGTAGTGCAGCTGGAAGCTGGAGAGCTCCACGGCGAAGACGTCGTAGGGCTCGGGGTCCATGACGGCCTCGACGATCGGCCGGCCGACGTTGCCGACCGCGGCACTGCGCAGGCCGGCCGCGCGCAGGATCGAGTCGAGCATCTGGACCGTGGTGGTCTTGCCGTTCGTGCCGGTGACGCCCAGCCACGGAGCCGCGTTGTCCGGGTCGCGAAGCCGCCAGGCCAGCTCGACCTCGCCCCACACGGGCACGCCGCGCTCGGCCGCCTGCTGCAGCAGCGGGTGGTCGGGCCGCCAGCCCGGTGAGACGACCAGCAGGTCGGCCGGCTCCGGGAGGGTCGAGGTCGCGCCGGGCTCGAGCCGGATCCGCGCCCCGAGGCTCTCCAACAGCTGCGCCTTCTCCTCCTTCTCCGGGGTGGCCCGGTCGTCCAGCGCCGTCACGTCGGCGCCGAGGAAGAGCAGGTTGTCGGCGGCGGCGAAGCCGGAGACGCCGAAGCCGGCGACCACCGCGCGGACGTCGGACCAGTCGCTGCGCCGGCCCAGGGTCTCGACGTCGACGCCGCTCACGTCGCGGCTCCCACGACCCAGTCGGCGTAGAAGATGCCCAGGCCCACCGCCACGCAGAGCCCGGTGATGATCCAGAAGCGGATGACCACGGTCACCTGCTCCCAGCCCAGCATCTCGAAGTGGTGGTGGATCGGCGTCATCCGGAAGACCCGTTTGCCGGTGCCGGTCAGCTTCCGGGTGATCTTGAAGAAGCTCACCTGGATCATCACCGACATGGTGACCATCACGAACAGGCCGCCGAGGATCACCAGCAGCAGCTCGGTGCGGGTGAGGATCGCCAGGCCGGCCAGTGCGCCGCCGAGCGCCAGCGACCCGGTGTCGCCCATGAAGATCTGCGCGGGCGAGGCGTTCCACCACAGGAAGCCGAAGCACGCCCCCGTGATGGCGGCGGCGACCACGGCCAGGTCGAGCGGATCTCGTACGTCGTAGCACTTGGGGCCGCCGGTGTTCACGCAGGCCTGGTTGTTCTGCCAGATGTTCACCAGCATGTAGGCACCGAAGACCATGGTCGAGGCCCCCGCGGCGAGCCCGTCGAGCCCGTCGGTGAGGTTCACCGCGTTCGAGGTGCCGGAGACGATCAGCCAGATCAGGATGACCGCGAGCACGGTCGGCAGCGCCGGCAGCCATTGGATGTCACGGAGGAAGGAGATGGAGTGCGAGGCGGGCCGGCGGCCGTTCTCGTCCTCCAGCCACGGCGAGAGCGCGAGCATCCCGAAGGTGATCGCCACGGCGGTCTGCCCGACCATCTTTGCGCCGCTGCGCAGGCCGAGGCTGCGTTGGCGGACGATCTTGATGAAGTCGTCGAGGAAGCCCACCAGGCCGCAGCCGACGAAGAGGAAGAGCAGCAGCAGGGCGGAGGCCGAGGGGTGCTTCAGGGAGAACAGCTTGGCCGCGGAGTAGCCGATCACCGTGGCCAGGATGATCACCAGCCCGCCCATGGTGGGCGTCCCCCGCTTGACGTGGTGGGTGGTGGGCCCGTCGTCGCGGACCTCCTGGCCGTAGCCGCGCCGCGACAGCGTCGTGATGGCGACCCGGGTGCCGAGCAGGGACACGAGCAACGCGATGGCTCCTGCGATGAGGATCGCCTTCATCGCCCTGGGTCCTCCTGGGTCTCGGAACGTACGGACGGCACACGGCCGCGGCCAGCCGGCCCATTGTTGCCTACCGGGGCCGCCGGAGCGGCGCCCCCACCCCTCACCGGCGCGGCGCCTCGGGATCGTCGCCGGAGCCCGCGAGCCGGTCCCCCAGCCAGCGCAGCCCGGAGTCGCGACTGGACTTGAGCAGGACCACGTCGCCCGGCTCCAGCAGCTCCTCGAGGAGCGGGTGGGCGGCGTCGATGTCGGTCACCCAGCGGCTCCTGCCGCCGCCGGCGTCGTCGTACCCCGCCACGATGTCGCGGGCCAGCTCGCCCACCCCCACCAGCAGGTCGACGCCCTCGTCGGCGGCCGCGGCGCCCACCTCACGGTGCTGCTCGGCCTCGGTCTCCCCCAGCTCGAGCATGCCGCCGAGTACGGCGACGCGGCGACCGTCGGCGCGCATCGCGGCGAGGGCCGCCAGCGCGGCCCGCACGGAGTCGGGGTTGGCGTTGTAGGCGTCGTTGACCACGGTGACCCCGTCGGGCCGGTCGGTCACCTCCATCCGCCAGCGGCTCACCGGGCCGGCCGCGGCGAGCGCCTCGACCACCTGCGGCAGCGGGAGGCCGAGCTCGAGCGCCACGGCGATCACCGACAGCGAGTTGCCGACCTGGTGGCGGCCGGGCTGGGCCAGCCGCACCTCCGCCTCGACGCCCTCGCCGCGCAGGGAGTACGACGCCCGCCCGCGCTCGTCGAGCCGGACGTCGACGGCGCGCAGGTCCGCCTCCTCGTGCTCGCCGACGAAGAGCACCCGGGCGTCCAGCCCGTCGGCCATCGCGGTGACGAGCGGGTCGTCGCGGTTGAGGACCGCGAGGCCGGTCGGGGCCAGGGCACGCGGCAGCTCGGACTTGGCGCGGGCGATGTTCTCCACCGAGCCGAACTCGCCGACGTGGGCGTGCCCGACGTTGAGCACCACCGCCACCTGCGGCGGCGCGATCGCGGTGAGGTAGTCCAGGTGCCCGATCCCGCGGGCGCCCATCTCCACCACCAGGAAGCGGGTCTCCCCCGTGACCCGGCACACGGTGAGCGGCACGCCGATCTCGCCGTTGAAGGAGTTCACCGGCGCCACGGTGGGCGCGGCCGTGGCCAGCACGGTGGCCAGCAGGTCCTTGACCGTCGTCTTGCCCGACGAGCCGGTGACGCCGACCACCGCGAGGTCGTCGGCGTGGTCGATCACGGTCCGGGCCACGCGGCCGAAGGCGGCCTGCACGTCCTCGGAGACCAGGGTGGGCACGCCCTCGAAGGGACGCTCGCCGAGCACCGCCACAGCGCCGGCAGCGACCGCCGCGGGGGCGAAGTCGTGACCGTCGGCATGCTCGCCGCGCCGGGCCACGAACAGGCCGCCCGGCCCCACCTCGCGGGAGTCGGTGGAGACCACCCCGTCGACCACGGTCGTCTCGGCGCCGGCGGGGCCGACCAGGTCCGCCCCGGTCGCGTCGCGCAGCTGGGCCAGGGTCAGCGGGATCACGACGTACTCCCTCCGCGGCCCTCCAGGGCCGTCAGCTCCTCTGCCACCACGACCCGGTCGTCGAAGGGGTGCACCACGCCGTCGACCTCCTGACCGGTCTCGTGGCCCTTGCCGGCCACCAGCACGATGTCGCCGGCACGTGCGCGAGCGAGCGCCGCGCGGATCGCCTCCCGCCGGCCGCCCACCTCCAGGACCTCGGCCGCGCCGCCCTCGGCCCCGGCGAGCAGCTCGCGTCGGATCGCGGCGGGCTCCTCCGAGCGCGGGTTGTCGTCGGTCACGACCACGACGTCGGCGAGCTCGGCGGCGATCCGTCCCATCAGCGGGCGCTTGCCCGGGTCGCGCTCGCCGCCGGCGCCGATCACCACGATCAGCGCCCCCTCGGTCAGCGGGCGCAGGGTGGACAGCGCCGCGCGCACCGCATCCGGCTTGTGGGCGTAGTCGACGACCACCTCGAAGTCCTGCCCGGCGTCCACCCGCTCCAACCGACCGGGCACGCCTCCCCCGGCGGCCATCGCCGCGGCCACCGCCTCGGCGTCCAGGCCGGCCTCGCCGCAGGCGGCGATCGCCGCGAGCGCGTTGGCGACGTTGAAGTCCCCCGCCAGCGGGACCCCGCTCGGGAGTCGACGCCCCTCCGGGGTGACGACGGTGAAGGTCGACCCGGCGGCGGTCAGCGTCACGTCCTCGACCCGCCAGTCGGCGTCGGTCCCGGTCGCGGAGAAGGTCCGCAGCGGGATCGTCGCCTCGCCCATCAGCCGCCGGCCGTGCTCGTCGTCGGCGTTGACCAGGCCGAGCCGCGCCCGCCGGGGGGTGAACAGCGAGGCCTTGGCCTGGAAGTAGTCCTCCTCGTCGGCGTGGAAGTCCAGGTGGTCGCGCCCCAGGTTGGTGAAGACCGCGACGTCGAAGACGACCCCGTCCACCCGGCCCATCACCAGCGCGTGGCTGGACACCTCCATGGCGCAGGCGCGCACGCCCTCCTCGACCATCCGGGCGAACAGGCCGTGCAGGTCCGGCGCCTCCGGGGTGGTGAGCTGGGTGCGCACCTCCCGGCCGCGGATCCTCGTCCCGACCGTGCCGACCACCGCCGCGGGCACCCCGGCGGCCTCCAGCGCGCCCTCGGCGAGCCGGGTGGTGGTGGTCTTGCCCTGGGTGCCGGTCACGCCGATCATGCGCAGCCGGGCCGCGGGCTCGGCGTAGACGCGCGCGGCCAGCCCGCCCAGGGCCGCCCGCGGGTGGGGTACGACGAGCGCGGGGACGTCGGTCCCGAGGCGGCTCGCGCCGTCGGCGTCGGTGAGGACCGCGACCGCCCCGGAGGAGAGCGCGTCGTCGGCATAGGCGATGCCGTGGGCCCGGGCCCCGGGCAGGGCGGCGTAGAGGTCCCCGGGGCGCACCCGCTGGGAGCTGAGCGTGACGCCGGTGACCCGGGTGGCGCCGTCGCCGGCGAGCGTCACGTCGTCGCCCTGCTCGCGCAGGAGGGCGGCCAGCTGCTCCACCGTGGCGCCGGCCGGGTCGGCGGGGCGCTCCGGTGGCGTGGCGTCGGGCTCGGTCACGCGGCGAGGCTAGCGGTCACGGGGAGTCCACTCCACGGGCAGGTCCGGGGGCTTCGTGCCGGTCGGCTCGACCCCGTAGCGACGCAGCGCGAAGCCCATCACCTTGCTGAAGATCGGGCCGGCCAGCGAGCCGCCGCCGCCCTCGACCTCGGGCGCGTGCAGGACGACGTAGACGGTGAACCGGGGCTCGTCGGCGGGCGCGAACCCGGCGAAGGACATCGAGTAGGTGCCGTCGTAGGTCCCGGACTCGCCGACCCGCTGCGAGGTTCCGGTCTTGCCGGCCACCCGGTATCCCGGCACGGCCGCGCCGGGCGCGACGCCGTCCTCGGGGTCGATGACCTTCTCCATCATCTGCGCGGTCTGCTCGGCGGCCCGCTCGCTGACCACCTGGCGGGTGGTCGTCGTGTCGGTGCCTACCTGCCGACCGGAGTCGGTGGTGGCGCTGCCCTTGATCAGGCTGGGGCTGACGTACTTCCCGCCGTTGGCGATGGTGTTGATCGCCGCGGTCATCTGCACCGCGCTGGTCGACATCGACTGGCCGAACGCCATCCGGTCCTTGATCTGGGGCGTCTGCTCCACGCCGGAGGGGATGATGCCCGCGGTCTCGCCCCGCACGCCCAGGCCGGACTTCTCGCCGAGGCCGAACGCGCGGAGGTAGTCGTTGAGCTGGGGGCCCGACAGCGCGTCCGCGGCCAGCACCGTGCCGATGTTGGAGGACTGCGCCAGGACGCCGGTGGCGGTGAGCCGGATCATGCCGTGCTCGAACCAGTCCTTGATCGGGCTGTCCTGCCGGTCGAGCCGGCCGGGCACCTTGAAGCGGGTCTCGGGGGTGACCTTGCCGGCGTCCAGCAGCGAGGCGAAGGTGAGCGCCTTCTCCACCGAGCCGGGCTCGTAGGACTCGGAGACGGCGCGGGAGCCGAGGTCGTCCTCGTCGGACTCCAGCGGCTTGGTCGCGTCGTACGTCGGGTAGTCGGCCATCGCGAGCAGCTCGCCGGTGCGGGTGTCCATCACCAGCGCGGCCCCGGAGAGCGAGCGGGTGTCCTCCACCGACTGCCGCAGCACCCGCTGGACGTACCACTGCAGGTCCTGGTCGACGGTCAGGCTCAGGTCCTTGCCGTCGACCGGGTCCACCGTGGTCGAGTCGCCCAGCGGGATCCGGTTGCCGGCGCCGACCTGGTACTGCTCCGAGCCGTCCTTGCCGGAGAGCCGCTTGTTGAACTGCAGCTCCATCCCGGCCAGGGGGCGGGTGCCGGAGCGGGGGTCGGGGGTGCCGAGGAAGCCCACGATGTTCGCCGCGACGTCCTTGGCGGGGTAGGTCCGGGCGGGGTCCCAGCGGGTGTCGAGCCCGAGCCAGCCCTTGTCCTCGGCGCGGTTCACGACCTTGGTCGCGATGGTGGCGGGCACCCGGCGGGCGATGTACTGGAACCGGGTGTCGGTGCGCTGCAGCCGGCTCAGGAGGTCGAAGTAGTCCAGCTGGAGCTCCTTGGCCAGGAAGGTCGCGAGCTCGGCGGCGTTGGCCTTGGTCTTGGACGGGTCCGCGACCACCATGAGGGCGTCCTGGGAGGACGCGAGCGGCAGGCCGTTGCGGTCCAGGATCTCCCCGCGGCGGGCCGGGAGCGTGAGCTTGACCGCACCCTCGGCGGCCGCCATGTCGGCGTACGCGCGCGAGTCCAGGGCCTGCAGCTGGAAGAGCCGGGCGCCGAAGATCGAGAGCACGAAGGCGATGACCAGGAACCCGATCCGCATCCTCAGCAACGGCGAGCCGCGCCGGAGGCGGCGACTGGTGCGGGGGCGGCGCGGGCGCGGGTTCGGCACGGTGGCTCCGGGGTCGAGGGCGGTGGCGGACGGTGCGGACGAGGCCGGTGGGACGTCTTGTTTCTACCCGTTCGGTCAGTCGTTCCCGCGCTGGCTCGCCGGGCCCCGGTCAGCGCGTTGCGACTTCTCCGACGCCCGGTCCAGCGAGGAGCCCTCCGCCACGACCGGAGCCGGGTCCAGCACCTTGGGCCGTACGGCGGGACGCGGGGCCAGCCGCAGCGGCAGGGTGCCGTCGGCCGGGGTCGCCTTGCCGCGGATGGAGCCGTCGGGCTGGATGTATCCCGCGTTGCCCGGCACCACCATGCCGAGGTCCTGCGCGGCCCGCGCGACCCGCTGCGGGTCGCGCATCTGCTCCAGCTCCATCTCCAGGGTCTGCTGCCGCTCGTTGAGCGCGGTCGCCTGCTCGTCCAGGGCGGTGGCCGCGAACGAGGCCTGCTGCATCGAGGTGTTGAACATCAGCAGTCCCACCACACCGCCGACGAGCAGCAGCGTGACCAGCGCGACGAAGGGCATCCGCGGGGCGCGGGCGCGACGCAGCGGCACCACCCGCAGCCGCGCCTTGGCGAGCGCGGGGGCGCTGGGGCGGAGGGCTCGGCGGACCTGGACGGCGGGACTGCTCATCGGGCGGCTCCTGTGGTGGTGCGGACGGGACGGACACGTTCGAGGGCGCGCAGCCGGACCGAGGCGGCGCGGGGGTTCGCGGCGATCTCCGCGTCGTCGGCGCGCTCGGCGCCGCGGGTGATCACCCGGCAGGTGGGCTGGCGGTCCTCGGGGACCACCGGCAGGTCGGGGGGTACGTCGCTGCTGCTCGCCTCGGCGAAGGCCTGCTTCACCAGGCGGTCCTCCAGGGAGTGGTAGGACTCCACGACGACCCGTCCGCCGACGGAGATGGCGTCGATCGCCGCCGGCAGCGCGCGGCGCAGCACGGCCAGCTCGTCGTTGACCTCCATCCGCAGCGCCTGGAAGGTGCGCTTGGCGGGGTGGCCGCCGGTGCGCCGGGCCGGCGCGGGGATGGTGTCGTAGAGCAGGGCGACCAGCCGCGCGGAGGTGCTGAACGGCTCACGCTCCCGCTCGCGGACGATCGCCTGGGCGATCCGCCGGGCGAAGCGCTCCTCGCCGTAGGTCGAGAGCACCCGGGTCAGGTCGCCCACGGAGTAGTCGTTGAGCACGTCGGCGGCGGTGGGGCCGGTGCTGCCGTCCATCCGCATGTCCAAGGGCGCGTCGACGGCGTAGGCGAAGCCGCGCTCGGGGACGTCGAGCTGCATGGAGGAGACACCGAGGTCGAAGAGCACGCCGCGGACCGACGCCAGGCCGAGCTCGTCGAGCACGGCCGGGATCTCGTCGTACACCGCGTGCACCGCGGTGAACCGGTCGCCGAAGCCGGCCAGCCGCTCCCCCGCGCGTCGCAGCGCCTCGGGGTCCCGGTCGATGCCGACCACGCGGGCCAGCTCGCAGCGGGCGAGCACCGCCTCGCTGTGCCCGCCCAGACCGAGGGTGGCGTCGACCAGGACGGCACCCTCCTCGTCGAGGGCGGGCGCGAGAAGCGCGACGACCCGGTCCAGCAGGACCGGGACGTGGCGGGCGTCGACCATGGATCCGGCCGCCTACCGTGCCAGCAGGGTGAGCAGGAGGAGCCCGCCGGCCAGGAGGCCGGACGCGCCCGCGGAGAAGGCCATCACCGCGAGGGACTCGCGGGCCTGGTGGCGGACCCGTCGGACCGGCCGGATCGTGCCGGTGGCGGATACGGGTGTGGTGCTCATGGACTCGACCCCATGTCTTCCAAGCTCGTCGGTGCGGGCGGTGGTGCGATGTGGTGGAGGACGTCCGGTCAGGTCCCTGCCCGCTCGCCGAGCGGTGGGAAGGGTCCTCTGGAACCGGGGAAGGTGTCCCAGATGACCGACGCTCGTGAGCGGGCACGAGACCTGGTCGGACGTCCGGCTGTTCAGTTCGGTGGAGCTGCTGCGGCTCAGATGCCGGGGAAGATCTCCTCGCTGAGGTCGGAGAAGGCCTCCTCCTGCTCGGTGAGGTACTCCTGCCACTTCGTCGGGTCCCAGATCTCGATCTGGTTGACCGAGCCGATGACCACGACGTCCTTGGTGAGGCCGGCGTACTCCCTCAGCAGCGGCGCGATGGTGATCCGCCCCTGCTTGTCCGGCTTCTCCTGGAAGGCCCCGGAGCCGAACATCCGGGCGTAGCCGCGGATGGCCTTGTTGGTGAACGAGGCCTGGCGCAGGCGCTCGGCCTGCTCCTCGAACGTGGACAGGGAGTAGATCGCCAGGCAGCGCTCCTGCCCACGCGTGACCATCAACCCCTCCTCCAGCTCGTCGCGGAACTTCGCCGGGAGGAAGAGGCGGCCCTTCTCGTCCAGCTTCGGGGTGTAGGTGCCGGTGAACATCGGGCACCTCCCACCGTCTGGACCAGAGAACCTCCTCGTCCTCCACTTCCCACCACTTTACCCCACTTCCCTCCACCGTCAACCACAATCCGGGCGATTCCCCACCGCGCTCCCCCGTCGCCGAGACCGGCCCGCAACCAAACCGTGATCGGCAGGCAGGGGTCCGGTTCAGGGCCGCGCGGTACCGTTTCGGACGTCCTGGGTGACCGGGGCCACAGCGAGGGCGGCGAGAGGACGGGGTGTGGAGACGCACGACGCGCAGGCGGCGGACCTGGGGACCCTGGAGCGGATCACCGGACGCATCCGGGAGAACGTGGAGCGCGTCATCGAGGGCAAGCCCGACGTCGTCTCCTCGGCGATCATCGTGCTCCTGGCCGAGGGCCACCTGCTGATCGAGGACGTCCCCGGCGTCGGCAAGACCATGCTCAGCAAGGCGCTGGCCCGCAGCATCGACTCCACGGTCCGGCGCATCCAGTTCACGCCCGACCTGCTGCCCTCGGACGTCACCGGGGTGTCGATCTTCAACCAGGACACCCGGACCTTCGAGTTCCGCCCCGGCGGGGTCTTCGCCAACATCGTCGTCGGCGACGAGATCAACCGCGCCTCCCCCAAGACCCAGTCCGCGCTCCTGGAGTGCATGGAGGAGCGGCAGGTCACCGTGGACACCACGACCTATCCGCTCGAGGCGCCCTTCATGGTCATCGCGACCCAGAACCCGGTCGAGATGGAGGGCACCTACGCCCTCCCCGAGGCGCAGCGCGACCGCTTCATGGCCCGGGTCTCGGTCGGCTACCCCGTGGAGAGCGCCGAGCTGGCGATGCTCGACGGGCACACCGCCCGCAACCCGCTGGACGACCTGGAGCCGGTGGCCGACGCCGCCGAGGTGCGCAAGCTGATCGAGATCGTCAACCAGGTCTACGTCTCACCCGCGGTCCAGCAGTACGTCGTCGCGCTGGCGCGCGCCACGCGCGACTCCCTGGAGCTGACCCTCGGCGCCTCGCCGCGCGCCTCCCTGCACCTGGCCCGCGCCGCCAAGGCCCGGGCTGCGATGCACGGCCGCGACTACGTCATCCCCGACGACGTCGCCGCCCTCACCGGTCCGGTCCTCGCGCACCGGCTGGTGCCCTCAGTGGAGGCCGCCATGGGCGGACGCGACGCGGAGCGGATCCTGGAGTCCATCGTCGCCGGCGTCCCGGCCCCGGCCGCGCACCACGGCTGAGGCGCACGTGCGCGAGTCACTGTCCGCGCTGACGCTGCGGGGGCGCGCCTTCGTGGCGGCCGGGGTGGCCGCGGTGGTGTGCGCGGTGCTGATGGACCAGCCCGCGCTCGGGCGGGTCGGCGTCCTCGTGCTCGTGCTGCCCTTCGTGTCGGCGTACCTCATCGGGCGGGCGAAGTACCGCCTCTCCCTGGTCCGCTCCGTCTCGCCACAGGTGGTGCCCGCCGGGCAGCCGGCGCAGGTGCGGCTGACGCTCACCAACGAGGGCCGCACCCCCTCGGGGATGCTCATGCTGGAGGACCAGATCCCCTACGTGCTGGGCACCCGGCCCCGGTTCCTGCTCGACGGGATCCGGCACGGATGGCGCCGCGAGCTGGACTACCAGGTGCGCTCGGACCTGCGCGGCCGCTATCAGATCGGCCCGATGACGGTGCGGGTCAGCGACCCCTTCGGCATGGTCGAGCTGGGGCACGCCTTCCACGCGGTCACCCAGCTCACCGTGACCCCGCGGATCGTCCCGCTCGCGCCGATCGCCCTCGCCGGGGCGTGGAGCGGCTCCGGCGACAACCGGCCGCGGGCCTTCGCCACCGGCAGCGCCGAGGACGTGACCGTGCGGGAGTACCGCCGCGGCGACGACCTGCGCCGGGTGCACTGGCGCAGCTCGGCGCGCGTCGGCGAGCTGATGGTGCGGCGCGAGGAGCAGCCCTGGCAGAGCCGGGCCACGGTCTTCCTCGACGAGCGGGCGGTGGCCCACCGGGGCCGCGGCCTGGGGTCGTCGCTGGAGACGGCGGTCCACGTGGCCGCGTCGGTGATCAGCCACCTCGAGGGGCGGGGGTACGCCGTACGCCTGGTCACCGCCGCCGGCGGCGAGGAGGCCGTCGCCTGGCACACCCGCGGGCGGGCCGCCGACGCGACCGAGCTGCTCGAGGCGCTCGCCGTGGTCCACCCCTCCGACCAGCCGCGGATGGCCACCGGGTGGCTCGGCGACCACGGGGGCGGCGACCTGGTCGTGGCCGTCCTCGGTCACCTCGACGAGCGCGACCTGGCGATCCTCGCCCGGATGCGCGGCCGCTCCAGCGCCGGCATCGCGATCGCCCTCGACACCGCGACCTGGGCGACGGCGCGCAGCGGCGACCCCAGCTCCGCCACCGCGCTGGGCCAGCAGGGGTGGCGCACCACCGTGCTCGCCTCCGGCGAGCGCTTCGACCGGGCCTGGGAGCGGCTGAGCGCCGTCCCCTCCGAGGGTGCCGGGAGGGTCTCGTGACCATCCGTCGCCGACTCGACATCGAGCTCCCCCTCACCGTGGTCGCGGCCCTGACCTCGACCGCCGTGCTCCTGTCCTGGCTGCCGCTGACCCAGGGCACCGACCCGTGGGTGATGCAGGTGCTGCTCGGCATGCTGGGCGTGGGCGTGCTTGGTGCCCTGCTGCGCCGCGCCGGGCTGCCCACCTGGCTGTCCTTCCTCCTCCAGCTGGTCCTCGCGATCGGCTGGACGAGCTATGCCCTCACCGGCAGCCCGCTGCCGATCGGCGGCACCTTCGTCGAGCTGGCGCGCGGCGTGTCCGCGGCCCTGGAGGCGGCGCGCACCTTCGTGGCGCCGGTGCCGGCCTCGGCCGCGCCGCTGGACCCGGTCCTGCTGCCGGCCGGCATGGGGATCGCGCTGCTGGTGGACTGGCTGGCCGTGGGACTGCGCCGGGTCTCGCTCGCCGGCCTGGCGCTGCTCGCGGCCTACATGGTGCCCGTCGGCGTCCTGGTGAACGACGCGGTGAGCTGGTGGAGCTTCGCCCTGGCGGCCGCCGGCTTCCTCGCGCTCCTGCACCTGCAGGCCTGCGACCAGCTCACCCGCTGGGGTCGCCGGCTCGGGACACCCGGCTCGTCCTCCCGGCTCCTGCTGTCCGGGCCGTTCCGCACCACCATGCTGGCCGCGGGCGCAGCGTCCATCGCGCTGGCCCTGCTGCTCCCCACCCTGACCCCCCGGTTGGAGCTGTCGTGGTTCGGCGGCCGGGGCGACGGCGAGGGCGACATCACCGTCTCCAACCCGATGGTGGGGATGAAGCGCGACCTCGAGCGCGGGGTCGACGTACCCCTCGTCTACCTGACCACCGACGACCCGTCCCCCACCTACCTGCGGATGAGCGTCCTGACCCGCTTCACCGAGGAGGAGTGGAGTCCCGGGGAGCGCAGCATCCCGCCCGACCAGGACGGGACGGGCGCGCTGCCGCCGCTGCCGGGGGTCGGGCCCTCGGTCTCCCGCACCGAGTACGACTGGACGCTGCGGGCCGCCGACCGGCTGGAGTCGACCTGGCTGCCCCTGCCGGAGAACGTCGCCCGGGTCGACGCACCCGGTCCGTGGCGATGGGACGAGGTCACCCGCGACTTCACCTCCACCGAGGGCGAGGACTTCACCACCGCCGGCCGTGAGTGGACCGCGACCGGCACCGACCTGGAGTACGACACCCGGGCGCTCAACCGGGCCGGCTCCGCGGTCACCCAGGTGCCCAGCGAGTACCTCGACCTGCCCGACGAGTTCCCCGCCGAGGTGCGCGACCTGACCCGCGAGGTCACCGCGGAGGGAACCACCAAGTTCGAGCGGGCGGTGATCCTGCAGCGCTGGTTCCGCGAGGACGGTGGCTTCGAGTACACCACCGCCGTCCCGAGCGGCAGCGGCACCGGTGACCTGGTCTCCTTCCTCACCCAGGGCCCCGAGGGGCGACGCGGGTACTGCGAGCAGTTCGCCTCCTCGATGGCGGCGATGGCCCGGGCGCTGAACATCCCCTCGCGGGTGGCCGTCGGGTTCCTCGAGCCGACCAACGTCGGCCCGCGGCAGTGGGTCTACTCCGCCCACGACATGCACGCCTGGCCGGAGCTGTACTTCGAGGGGTCCGGCTGGGTGCGGTTCGAGCCCACCCCCGCCCGCCGCGGCACCGGCGCTCCGTCCTACACCCGGATCCCGTTCGACCGGCCCGCCCCGGACGCCAGCGCCAGCGCGTCGGCCGAGGCATCCTCCGACACCGCGTCCCCGGGGGCGGCTCCCTCGCAGCCGCCGCGCGGACTCGACCAGGGCCAGGGGGCCGCCGAGCCGGAGCGCAGCACCGCCGGAGTCTGGGTGCGCCGGGCCCTCCTCGCCGGCGGCGCACTCGCCCTCCTGGTGCTGGCCGGCCTCGCCCCCCGCCTCCTGCGTCGTCGGCGCAGCGCCGCGCGAGCCGGCGCCGGTGACGCCGAGTCGGCCTGGTCGGAGCTGCGCGACACCGCCGTGGACCTGCGCCTGCCCTGGCCCGAGGGCACCACGCCGCGCGCCACGACGGTGCTGATGTCCGAGCACTTCGGCGACGGCAGCGGGGATGAGGAGCGGCCCCGGCATGCCGCGGCGCTGGCTCCGCACGCCGTCGAGGCGCTGCAGCGGATCGCGCGGGCGGTGGAGCGCAGCCGCTATGCCCGGCCGGGCACGGACCCGGGCCCGGTCTCCTGGAACGACGTGGTCACCTGCCGGGACGCGTGGTTCTCCGGCGCTCCCCCGCGTGCCCGCCGCCGGGCCGAGTGGTGGCCGCGGTCGGTGTTCGTCCGCGAGCAGCAGGCCCGGCCGCCCTCCTCCCGCGTCTCCGGGGGCTCGGGCGCGGTGGACCGGGTCGGCTGACGTCTCCCGGCCGGCGTCGGCTCAGAGGCCGTCGTCGCGGCGGTCGAACGGGTTACGGAACCCGTTGCCCGGCTCCCCGTGGGCGGGGTGGTCCGGGGACGGCTCGGCCTGGGCCTGAGCACCTCGGCGCAGCGCACCCAGGGCGACCGTGGCCGCGGCCAGCATCACCACGAAGCCGATGATGCCGACGATCGTCTGGCGCATCACGGCACCGGTCATCAGCACGGCGACGCCGGCGACGAAGACGACACCGGCGAGGATCGCGCGCTGGCGGGCGGACCGGCGCAGGGTGGTGCCGCGCAGGGTGGAGGCGAACTTGGGGTCCTCCTCGACCAGCGCTCGCTCCATCTGCTGGAGCATCCGGAGCTCTTCCTCCGACAGCGCCATGTCGTCCCCCTCTCTGCGGGTCGAACACCTTGTCACCCCCAGGATAGGTCGGTACGCCGCGCGGCGGTAGCGGGGCTGCGGAAATGGCTGGACTTGGCACCCGCAGGGGTGGTCAGGGACGGTTCCGCAGGAGGCTCGCGGGCCCCACGGCGGTGGACCCGAAGCGCAGCGCGGCGCGATCGACGGCCCGGTCCGCCTCGGACCAGCCGCGCTCCCGCTCGCCCAGCACCAGCTGACGCTGCACCGTGCTCCGCGGCACCAGCCCCTCGACCCGGACCCCCACCAGGCGCACCCTGGCCCGCTGCAGCGCGAGGGCGTCGTACAGGCCGACCGCGGTCCGGTAGACCTCCTGCGTCACGTCCGTGGCCTCCGGCAGGGTGCGGGAGCGGGTGATCGTGGTGAAGTCGGCGAACCGGACGGTGATCGTCACGGTGCGGCCGGCCACCTCGGCGGTGCGCATCCGGCCGGTCACCTTCGCGGTGAGCCGGAGCAGCTCGCGGGTGACCACCTCGCGGTCGTCGGTGTCCCGGCCGAAGGTCTCGCTGGCCCCGATCGAGCGGTCCGGCTCGTCCGGGCCGCGCTGGGCGACCACCGGGCGGTCGTCGACCCCCCACGCGAGCTGGTGCAGCTGGGTGCCGAGCCCCTGGCCGAGCGCCCGCTGCAGGGTGCGCAGCGGGGTATGGGCGACGTGGCCCACGGTGACCAGCCCCAGCCGGTGCAGCATCGCGCGGGTCTTCTCCCCCACCCCCCACAGCTCGCCGACGTCCAGCGGGTGCAGGAAGGTGGTGACGTCCTCGGGGCGCACCACCACCACGCCGTCGGGCTTGGCCCGGCGGGAGGCCAGCTTGGCGGTGCCGATGGTGGCCGCGACCCCGACCGAGCAGGTGATCCGCTGCTCGTCGTGGACCGCGGCCCGCAGCCGCTCGGCGATCTCCACCGAGGTGCCCAGCCGGAGTCGGGAGCCGCGGACGTCGAGGAAGGCCTCGTCCAGGGAGAGCACCTGCACCTGCGGGGTGACCCGGCGGAAGAGCTCCATCACCGCCGAGGAGACCGTGGTGAAGGTGTCGTAGTCCGGCGGCAGCACCACCGCGTCCGGGCACAGCCGGCGGGCGCGGGTCATCGGCAGCGCCGACCGGACGCCGTACGAGCGCGCGAGGTAGTTGGCCGAGAGCACCACGCCACGGTGGCCGCCGCCGACGATGACGGGTACGCCGGCCAGGTCGGGCCGGTCGCGGACCGCCACCGAGGCGTAGAAGGCGTCCATGTCCACGTGCAGGACCGGCGTGGGGTCGGCGTACTCCCGCTCACTCCCGCCCGGGACGTGGGGGGATCCGGTCGTCATGACGACCACCTCCCCCCACGCTGCGGGGGGCGCGGAGGCTCAGCGGGTGGCGAGCACGTGCAGCTGGGTGGCCAGCGGGAGGTACTCCGGGCGGCCGGCGACCGACCGCTCCAGCTCGACCAGCGCGGCGCTGGCACCGGGCTCGAGGTCGAGCAGCGAGCCGGGGACCAGGTCGGCGAAGATCCGGACGCCGTGCACGAGCGGGTCCGCGAAGCCGGCGTCGGCGAGCAGCCCGGTGACCTCCTCGGCGGTGAACCGGTGGCCGCCGCGCCCGGGGGCGCCGCCGGGGACGACGTCGAGCAGGTCGCGGGCCGCGGCGAAGTGGCCGGCCATCGCGCGGGCGATGACGGCGGCGTGCCGCTGCGCGACCAGCAGGCTGAGGGTGCCGCCGGGGCGCAGCACCCCGGCCAGGGTGTCCAGTGCGGTGGCGGGGTCGTCGACCATCTCCAGGACCCCGTGGCAGAGCACCAGATCGGCCTCGTCCACCAGGTCGCCCAGGTCGGAGAGGTCGCCCTGCTGGGCGGAGACCAGGTCGGTGACGCCCCGCTCGGCGGCGCGGCGGCCCAGCGCCGCCAGGGCGTCCGGGCTGGGGTCGACCACCTGGACCCGGTGGCCCTGCTCGGCCAGGGGTACGGCGAAGCCGCCGGTGCCGCCGCCGATGTCGACGATCCGGGCCGGCTCGGCGGAGCCGGCACCGGCCCGCTCCAGGGCGTCCTGGAGGGCGGCCCACACCACGGTGGTGCGGACCGAGTGGCGGCGCTCGCTGGGGCGGGGGCTCGGCATGGGCTCCACCCTAATGCGCGGGCCGTGCTCATCCGGGACTCCCGGGGCTGCGGTGCCAGAGCTTGCGGGCGACCTGCTGGGCGTCCTCCCCCGCGGGCTTGATGTCGGAGTAGGGCGACATCCGGAACCCGCTGGAGTGCACCAGCACCCGGCGACGGCCCATGCCGCCCGCCGTACCCCGCTCGCCGGGGGTGTCGGGCGCGGGCCGGTTCATCACCGGCCGGGTGGAGCGGCTCTCCGCCGCACCGGCGGCCTCCGCCTCGGTGAACCCGGCCTCCGGTGCCGCGGCGAGGAGCGCCCGGACCGCGGCGACCCCCTCCTCGCTGGAAGGGGCCTGCCGCCACAGCTGGTGCAGGGCCGGCAGCTCCCACGCCCCGGTGGCCCGCAGGGAGACCCCGCGCCGGCCGGTACGGCGCAGCTCGCCGCGCACCAGCAGCAGCCAGGAGCCGAAGACGGTCGCCGCATAGGGGCCCTGCGCGTCCTCGAAGAACGTGGCGTCCACCGGCCCGGTCGCGTCATCCAGGGTCAGGAACACCACCCGGCGCCCGGACCGGATCGGCGGGGTCTGGGTGGCGACCTTGACCCCGGCGACCAGCAGCTCGGCACGGCTGCGGCGGCGCAGCAGGTCGGTGCTGCGGGTGACGCCGAGCTCGTCGAGGAAGCGGGAGTACGGCGTCATCACGTGGCCGCTGGCGTCCAGGCCGAGGATCTCCAGCTCCGCCCGGAGCCGCTCGTCGGCGTCCAGCTCGGGCAGGCCGGACACCTCGCCCTCCTCCGGCGCGTCGCCCAGGTCGAGGGTGAGCTGCACCGACTCCGGCGCTCGCACGGCCTGCGGGGCGCGGGACTGTGCGGAGGCCCGGGCCCAGACCCCCGGCTCGGCGAGCGGGTGCCGCTCCAGCCCGGGGGCGTCCTCCCGGGTGTCGGGGTCGCTGCTGTTGCGCGCCGCGGCCCCCTCGGCCCGGGTGGTCGCGGGCAGCGCCCGCCGCCGGGCGGCCAGGCCGCGGCCGCGGGTGGCCCGGTCGACCGCGCGGGCGTGCGCGTCCAGGTCGGCGACCTGGAGCAGCAGGTCCCGGCGGGTGACCTTGCCCCGGCGGCCGCCGGGCACCGGGGAGCCCAGGCCGTAGACCCTGTCGAACCCGCCGGCCAGCACCAGCCGCTCGGCCACCGGTCGAGAGACGTGTGCGCGGTGCCAGAAGTCGGTCAGCGAGCGGTAGGGGCGGCCGGCCACGATCCGCGCCACCTCGGCATCGCTGATCCCCTTCACCTCGTCCAGCGCCAGCCGGATCCCCCAACGGCGGCCGTCGGGCCAGCCGTCGCCGACGGTGCGGCCGGGATGGCCGAGCACGGTGGGCGGCGGCTCGTCGAGGTCGGCGAGCCGCTCGACGACGTACTCCCGCTCCGAGGCGTTGACGTCCAGACCGAGCACCGCGATGCCGCACTGCCGGGCGTCGTCGAGGATCAGCCGTTTGGGGTACATCCCCGGGTCGTGGGTGAGCACCCCGGCCAGGAAGTGCGCCGGCCAGTGCGCCTTGAGCCAGGCGGACTGGTAGGTCGGCAGCGCGAAGGCGGCCGCGTGGGCCTTGCAGAAGCCGAAGGAGGCGAACGCCGCCAGCACCTCCCACGCCTGCTCCACCACCGCCAGGGGGTAGCCCCGGCCGAGCGCACGGGGGAAGAACCAGGTCCGGGTCTGCGCCATCCCCTCGACGTCGCCGAGCGCCCGGCGCTTCTCGTCCGCCTCGGCCAAGGTGATGCCGGTGAAGGTGGCGATCATCTCGATCACCTGCTCGTGGAAGACCACGACGCCCTCGGTCTCCTCCAGGATCGGCCGCAGGTCCTCGTGCAGGTAGCGCACCGGCTTCCACCCGTGCTTGACCTCCAGATAGGGGGTGATCATGTCGCTCTTCACCGGCCCGGGGCGGAACAGGGAGATGTCGGTGATGATGTCGGTGAAGGAGCCGATGCCGGACTTGCCGACCAGCTCGCGCTGGCCGGGCGACTCGATCTGGAAGACCCCGAGGGTCCGCGAGGCGCTGATCATGGCGTAGGTGGCCGGGTCGTCGAAGGGGACCTGCTCCTCGTCCTCGAGGTCCACCTCGACCCCGTCCACCCGGCCGATCTCGGCCACCGCGTGCGCCATCGCCGACTGCATCCGGATGCCGAGCACGTCCAGCTTGAGCAGCCCGAGGTCCTCCACGTCGTCCTTGTCGAACTGGCTCATCGGGAAGCCGGCATAGGACGCCTCGACGGGCGTCCGGTCGAGCAGGGTGGCATCGGAGAGCAGCACCCCGCAGGGGTGGACGGCGATGTGCCGGGGCAGCCCGTCGAGCCGCTCCACCAGCCGGAAGAGCAGGTCCAGCCGCTCGGCGGCCAGCCCGGAGGCGCGCAGCTCGGGCAGCTCGCGCAGCGCGGTGCGGGCGTCCCGGGCGCGGATGTGCGGGAACGCCTTGGCGATCGCGTCGATCTCCCCCGGCGGCATCCCGAGCGCGGCGCCGACGTCGCGCACGGCGTGCCGGACCCGGTAGGTGTCCATCATCGAGACGCACACGCACCGCTCGCCGCCGTAGCGGTCCAGGATCGCCCGGTAGACCTCCTCCCGGCGGGCCGACTCCACGTCCACGTCGATGTCGGGCAGCGCCCCGCGCAGCGGGGAACAGAAGCGCTCCATCAGCAGTCCGTGCCGCAGCGGGTCCACCCCGGAGACGCCGAGCAGGTAGTTGACCAGGCTGCCCGCGCCGGAGCCGCGGGCGGCGCACCGCACCCCGAGGTCGCGGATCAGGTCGGTGACGTCGCCGACGGTGAGGAAGTACGACGCGTAGCCGAGGCCGCGGATCACCTCGAGCTCGTCGTCGAGCCGCTTCCAGATCCGCTGGCGCGGGGCGTTGCCGTAGCGCTCGCCGATCCCCGCCTCGCAGCGGGCCCGCAGCATCGCGTCGGCGCCGGGCAGCGGATCCTCCGGGGACCCCGCGCCCCGGGCCGTCCGAGGCCCCGCGGTGACGTCCAGCTCGGGGAAGTGCACCTCCCCCAGCCCCAGGTCGGCGTGCGGGTCCAGGGCGCAGCGGTCGGCGACGGCGCGGGTGCGGGCGAGGAGTCGCCGCGCCTCCTGCTCGGACTCCCCCAGCCCGGAGAGCCGGGCGATCTCCTCGGCCACCTCGTGCATCTGCTTGCCGGACTTCAAGAACCCCTCGGCGTTGCCGCGGGCGGCGTGCGGGGCGACCTCGCGCATCCCGGCCGACCCGAGCGCGACCAGCCGGCGCGCGGCGTCCAGGACGTCCACGGTGGGAGCGTCGGCCCGGTCGGCGTAGCGCACGGCGTTGGAGAGCACCGTGCCGAGCCCGGCCCGCCGGGCGACGCCGGCCATCCGGGCGGCGTGGGCCGAGCTGCCCGGCCCCCAGGCGCCGCCCCGGCCGGGCAGCCGGTGGCTGACCAGCTCGACCAGCAGGTTCTCCGCAGGGACCGCCTCGCGCCAGGGCGCGAGCGCGGCCAGCCCGAGGTCGTCGCGGCGCCGGGTCGCGGCCGCCCCCAGCTCCGAGGCGGGGCCGAGCAACACCACCACGTCACCGGTCGCCAGCCACGGGGCCAGCAGGTCCAGCGTGGCCACCGGCTGCCCCCGCTCGCCGGCCAGGTGGGTGGCCGAGAGGAGCCGGCAGATCGCCGCCCAGCCGGCCCGCCCCCCGTGCGCGCCCGCGTGGGCGAGCAGGGTGACCCGCGGCAGGTCCTCGGGCCGGTGGGCCCCACCGCGCACCGGTGTCCGGGGCCGGTGCGCGGTGGGAGCCGGCGCCCCCAGCACCGGCGCCACCGCCAGGTCCACCCCCAGCACCGGGCGGATCCCGGCCTGCAGGCAGGCCTTGGCGAACTTCACCGCGCCGGAGGTGTTGCCCCGGTCGGTGAGCGCCAGGGTGTCCATCTCCTGCTCGGCCGCTCGCTCCACCAGGACATGGGGATGGGAGGCGGCGTACTGCCGGGAGTAGCCGGAGGCGACATGCAGGTGGACGAAGGAGTCGCCGGTCTGCACGGCGCCTCGCCTCAGGCCACGCCGCTGCCCGGCAGCGGCACCTGGCGGTGCCGCTCGGGCAGGTGGGGAGCCAGGCCGAGCGTGCGCTCCACCACGGCCAGGAACCGGTCGGCGTCCCGGACCAGGTCGTCGGCCTCCCGCTCGGTGACCGCGCGGGTGGAGCCGGCCTCGGCCGCGGCGCGCTTGCTCGCGCCGGCGGCGAAGAAGGCCGCCCACTCGGCGAGCTCGGGGGCCACCTCGGTCAGCAGCACCCAGGCGTTCTTCTGTCGACGGCTGCGGGCGGTGGCCGGGCGGGCCCGCGCCGCCAGGAGCGCGGCGGCCGACCGCAGCGCCGCCACATGGGCGCAGGCGTAGCGGGTCGGGACGTCCGGCGCGGTGATCGCCTCCTGCAGCGACTCCGCCGCGCGGGCGAGGTAGGAGTGGGTGGTCGCCGGCAGCGTGTAGGGGCTCGGCGCGGTGATCTGGTCCATCACGTCTCCTCTCAGTCCACGCAGCCGACGAGCCGCCAGCTGCCGTCGTGCCAGTCGAAGGACACCTCGAAGACCCCGCCGGGGTCCTGGGCGCCGCGGGCGGCCTCCACCCGCCACACGTCGCGCTCGGCCAGCAGGTCCACCGGGGCCAGCACCGCCGCCCCGCCGGAGCCCCCCGCTCCGGCGGGGGCGACGGCGCCGATCTCGTCGGACCCGATCACCGACCGGGCCTCGCCGCCGGCCCACCAGGCGCCCGTCTCCACCCAGTGGGCGAGCACCGACCGCACCTGCCACAGCCGGCCGCGCCACAGGATCTGGTCGGGTGCCTCGTCCCTGCCCCGGCGCACCTCGACGGGGTCGTCGTACCGCCTCATCGTCATCCCTCTTCCTCGCTCGGCTCATCGACCCCTGACACGCAGAGCGCGCTGCTTCGGGCCGATGCAGGAGATGCTGGCGGGGACCACCGACAGTTCTGGTCCGGCCCGGTGATCGAACAGATGTTCGAACACCTGAACGGTACACCGCCCTCCCCCGAGGGCGTCAAGGGCCGAGCGGGCCTGGGCTACTCGACCCGGACGTAGCGGCGGGTGTCGGCGTGGAAGAGGAACCAGAGCAGCGCGACCTGCAGCACCAGCGAGAGGGTCGCCAGCAGCACGAAGACCAGGGGCAGGCCCCGGTTGACCGACACGAAGGTGGTGAACATGGCGAAGGCGGCCAGGGCGACCAGGCACCAGCGCGCCCAGTTGTGCCCGCCGCGCAGGAAGGCCGAGAGCACCAGCGCCATCGCGGCGATGATCGCGAAGGAGGTGACCGCCAGGGGGATGAAGGACGGCACGGTGATCGAGCTGTTGTCCAGCGCCTCGATCCCGCCGGCGCGCAGCTGCTCCATCGCGTCGGGGTTGTCCCGTGCCCACGCCCGGACCAGGTCGTCGCGCAGCAGCCAGGTCAGCAGCGCCGTCACGCCGGAGATCGCGACGGTGCCCCACACCAGGGAGATCGCGGTGGTCACCGACCTCGGCACGACCACCCGGCCCGCGACGGCCTCCTGGCCGGCCCGGCCCGGCTCCTCGTCCATCGCTCCCCTTCCCAAGGGCTAGGGTCGGGTCATGTCCGCCGAGTCACAGCCGAGGCCCGAACATCCCGCCATCGCACGCTTCCGTTCCGAGCACACCCTACGTGGCGGCACCGGAGAGATCGTCAGCCTGCCCGCCAGCGTCCACACCGCGGCGCTGGCCGCGGAGGCCCTCGGCTGCGAGGTCGGGGCGATCGCCAACAGCCTGCTCTTCGACGCCGAAGGCTCCCCGGTGCTCATCCTCACCTCCGGTGGCCACCGCGTCGACGTCGAGGCGACCGCCGCGCGGATCGGCGTACCCGCCCTGCGCCGCGCCACGCCCGACTTCGTCAAGCAGCACACCGGCCAGGTGATCGGCGGGGTCTCCCCGTTCGCCCACCCGGAGCCGGTGCCGACCTACCTCGACCCCTGGCTGCGGCAGTACGACGTCGTCTGGGCGGCCGCCGGCCATCCCGCCGCGGTCTACTCCACGACCTATCCGGAGCTGCAGCGGATGACCGGCGCGACCGAGGTGGAGGTCGCCTGATGGAGATCTGGCTCAACCCGGCCTGCTCGAAGTGCCGTACGGCGGTCAGCGAGCTCGAGGCGCAGGGGCTGGACCTCACGGTGCGCCGCTACCTCGACGACCCGCCCACCGCGGAGGAGATCGGGGCCGTCGTCGAGCGGCTCGGCCTCGAGCCCTGGGACCTCGCCCGGGACAAGGAGGCGCGGGAGGAGGGCATCGACCTGCCCCGCGACGCCGAGCACCGCGCCGACTGGCTGGCCGCGCTCGCCGCCCACCCCCGCGCGATCCAGCGGCCGGTCATCACCGCCGCCGACGGCACCACCGTGATCGGCCGCGACGCCGACTCCCTGGCCCGGGTCGCCGACGCCGAGCGGGGCTGACGGCCAGCTGTAAAGCGGTGTTCCGGAATCCTCTGCGGCGTTCGAACACCGCAGAGGATTCCGGGACACCGCTTTACAACTGATGGGGGCGGCGGGGATCGGCGGGAGGCCGGGCTAGGGTGCGCGGCATGGCGCGCGTGGTGGTGATCGGCGGGGGGTACGGCGGCCTCGCGGCGGCCGCCCGGCTGGCGAAGCTCGGCCACGAGGTGACCCTTCTGGAGCGGGCGGCGGAGACCGGCGGCGCGCTCGGCACCGTCGAGCGGCTCGGCTTCACCTGGGACGCCGGGCCGACCAGCACCCTGATGCCGGCGCCGATGCGCGACCTGTTCCGCAAGTCCGGGCGCACCCTGGAGGCCGAGCTGCGAGCCGACCTGGAGCCGCTGCCGGTGATCCGGGAGCATCGGTTCCCCGATGGCACGAGCCTCGCCCTCCCCCACGGCCGCGGCGCGCAGCTGCACGCCTGGGACGAGCTGGCTCCCGGGCTGGGCGAGCGCTGGGTCCGCTTCGTGGAGGCCTACGCCGATGACTGGGAGGTCATTCGCCGGCGCTACGCCGAGGTCCCGTGGGACCGCGAGCCCCGGCGTACCCCCGAGGCCAGGGAGCTGCTCTCCCGGCTGGACTCCCGCGAGACCCTGCGCAAGCGGCTGCGGCACGACCTCAAGGACGAGCGGCAGCGGCTGGTCGCCGGGCACCCCTTCGCCGCCGACGGCCACGACGTCCGCGACGTCCCGGCCTGGGCCGGGCTGGTGTCCTACCTCGAGCAGCGGTTCGGCGCCTGGCGGATCCCCGGCGGCCCCGGGACGCTCGGCGCGACGCTGCGCCGCCGGCTGGAGACCCGCCGGGTGCAGGTCGTCACCGGCGCCGAGGCACGCGACATCGTGGTCCGCGACGGTCGGGCGGTCGGGGTCGCCACGGACACCGGGGACCACCCCGCCGACGTCGTGGTCTGCGGGATCGACCCGCGGCGGCTGCCCGCGCTCGCGGAGTACGTCGTCCGCACACTGCCGGCCCTCCCGCCGACGATCGCCCACGTCGGCCTGGACGCCGACCCGGCACCCGACCTGGCCCACGAGACCGTCCTGCACGGCGAGCCGCTGCTGGTGGTGCGCAAGGGCGGCACGGCCCCCGAGGGCGGCAGCGCCTGGACGGTCCACGGCCGCGGGCGCCTCGACGACGACCTGCTGGCCACCCTCGCCCGCCGCGGGCTCGACCTCCGCCCGCACGTGGTGGCGCGGGTGGACCGGACCCCGCGGGAGCTGGTGGAGCAGTGGGGCGGCTCGCCGTACGGCGTCCTGTGGCAGGGCCGTGGGACGGTGCGGCAGCGCCTCGGCCCGGACACCCCCGTGGCCGGCGTCTACGCGGCGGGGGCGCACGCCACCCCGGGCGCCGGGCTGCCGTTCGTGGCGCTGTCGGCGGCCCTGGTCGCCCAGCGCGTCGGCCCGGCCTGAGCGGGGACCGAGCCCGCTCCGAGTCAGGGCCGCCGATCAGACCGCGATCCGCAGCCCCGCGAAGATCTCCCGGGTCGCCCGCGAGCGGTTGAGTGTATAGAAGTGCAGCCCCGGCGCGCCCCCGTCGAGCAGCCGCTCGGCCACCTCGGTGGTGATCCGGATCCCCTCGGCGCGCAGGGCGGCGGGGTCGTCGCTCAGCGGGAGCAACCGGGCGGTGACCTCCTCGGGCAGCTCGCGGCGAGACAGCTCGGCCATCCGGCGCATCGACTTCAGGCTGAGCACCGGCATCACGCCGGGGATGATCGGCATGTCGACCCCGACCGCCCGCGCGCGCTCGACCAGCCCGAAGTAGTCGTCGGCGCGCAGCACCATCTCGGTGACCGCGAACTCCGCCCCGGCGTCCTGCTTGGCCTTGAGCACCCGCGCATCCTCCTCCAGCGAGGAGGCGTCGACGTGGCCCTCGGGGAACGCGGCCACGCCCACCCGGGCCGGTACGGTCTCGCGGACCAGCGCCACCAGCTCCGAGGCGTAGGCCAGCCCGCCCGGGGTCGCCTCCCACGGGGAGCCTGGCCCGCCGGGCGGGTCGCCCCGCAGCGCCATCACGTGCCGGACCCCGGCCCGGTCGAAGGCACGGAGGACGGAGACGATCTCCTCCCGGGTGTGGCCGACGCAGGTGAGGTGCGCGACGGGCACCAGGTCGGTCTCGCGGGCGATCTTCTCGGTGATGGCGACGGTCCGGTCGCGGGTGGTGCCGCCTGCGCCGTACGTCACCGACACGAACGTGGGCCGGTAGGGCTCCAGCTCGGTGATCGCCTGCCACAGCTGCTCCTCCCCGGCCTCGTCGCGGGGCGGGAAGAACTCGAAGGAGAACGACCGCTCACCGCTCTCGATGAGCTCGCGGATGCCGCGATCGCTTCCCTTCGTCATGGCACCAGGGTAGGCCCGGGACGGGGTGCGGCCGCCGCTCGTCCACTGGCTAGTCTCCTGGGGTGAGCGCCGACACCGCCCGCTGGGACGACACCGACTTCCGCGCCCGGGTGCAGGCGGTGCTCGACGACTTCCTCGCCGAGCAGGCCGTGCGCCTGGAGCCCCTGGGCCCGGACGCGGAGCGGCTGCTGGCCGAGGCGCGCACGGCGCTGAGCGGCGGCAAGCGCTTCCGGGCCGCCTTCTGCTGGTGGGGCTACCGCGCGGTGCGTCCGGACGTCGCCGACGAGGACGCCCTCGCGCGCGCCTGCGCGTCGCTGGAGCTGCTGCACGCCAGCGCGCTCGTGCACGACGACTACATGGACGCCTCCGACACCCGGCGCGGCCACCCGGCCACGCATCGCGCGTTCGAGCGCGAGCACCGGGCGGCGGGCTGGCGCGGCGACCCGGAGCAGTACGGCGCTGCCGCGGCCATCCTCCTCGGCGACCTGCTGCTGGCCTGGTCCGACGAGCTGCTGCGGCACTGCGGGCTGCCCCTGGCCGAGGTCGCGCCCGCCCTGGACGTCTTCGACCGCTGCCGCACCGAGGTGATCGCCGGGCAGTTCCTCGACGTCTCGGTGCAGGCGCGCGGGCGGGCGGACGTGGACACCGCGATGACCGTGCTGCGCTACAAGTCCGCGAAGTACTCCATCGAGCGGCCCCTGCACATCGGCGCGGCGCTGGCGGGCGCCGGCGAGGAGACGCTGGCCGAGCTGTCGGCGTTCGGGCTGCCGCTGGGCGAGGCGTTCCAGCTGCGCGACGACCTGCTGGGGGTGTACGGCGACCCGTCGGTCACCGGCAAGCCCGCCGGCGACGACCTGGTCGAGGGCAAGCGCACCGTGCTCGTGGCCCTCGCGCTCGACGGGGCGCCGGCGGAGCAGGCCCGCGAGCTGGACGAGGCGCTCGGCTCGCCGCTGACCGTGGAGCAGGTCGAGCGGCTGCGCCGGATCATCGACGACTCCGGGGCGCACGCCCAGGTCGAGGCGGTGATCGAGGAGCTCGCCGCGCACGCGCGCACCTGGCTGGACCGGGCGCGGATCGACGACGGAGCCCGCGGGGTCCTGCACTCCCTCATCGGCGCCGCCACGCGCCGCGTCGTCTGAGCGGGGCCTCAGTCCAGGGAGGCCAGGCCGGGCACGTCGGGGCCGTCGCCGCGCAGGAGCACGGTCAGCGGCCCCTTCCCCGCCGCGGAGGCCCGGGTCCGGAAGATGTCGAGCAGCACCAGGAAGGTCCGCTCGTCGGAGCGGGCCAGCGTGGACCAGCCGTCCCAGAGGAGCACCAGGCCCGCCGTACCGGTGTCGACGTCGCGCAGGCTGTCCTCCAGCGCGTCCAGGTTCCGCCCGTAGGTGGCGGGGAAGCCGAGCGCCTCGCCGATGGCGGCCAACACCTCGGCCTTGGTGCCCGCGACCCAGCCGTCGACGTACCCGAACCGGTGGTCGGTCTGCTCGACGGTGTGCCGCACCTCGGGGACGTCGAAGGCCGCGTGCCAGCGGTAGACCCCCGCCGGCTCGTGCCCGGCCAGCACCGCTGCCAGACCGCTCATGAGCCCTCCCTCCGGATCCGTGCGAACGAGCTGTAGTGGTCCTCGGTCCAGTAGTACTCCCCGCCGGAGCCGGTGACGATCCGCTTCGCGCCGCGATGGTCCAGCCCGGGCGTCTCGACGGTGTACTCGCGGTAGTAGCCCTCCGCCTCGTCGGGCAGGATCCCCTCCCGGTTGGAGAAGACGGTGTCGTCCTCCTCGTAGGGGTAGGGCCCGTCGGCGTCGATCAGCGCCAGCGTGTCGATCGCCTCCGGGGGCAGGTCGGCCTCGGCGACCCACGGCAGCCCGCTGTCGGGGTCGGTCCCGCCGTCGTCGGTCGGGACCGTGGAGGACGTCTCCGAGGGGTCGGACGTGGCGGAGTCCTCGGTGTCCTCGGTGGGCGTCGGCGAGGGCTGGGCCTCGGCGCTCGCCGACGAGGAGGGCGCCGCGGACGGGTCCCGGGCGGCGTCGTCGCCCTGGGTCCACCAGACGACGACGGCCAGCGCGATCGCGATCAGCAGGCCGACCAGGCTCCGCCGCCCCCGCGAACCGGTGCCTGTCCCGGTGCCGTTCGCCATCTCAGAAGCCCATCGCCTGCGCCCGGCGCTTGACCTCGCTGCCGCGGTTCTCCCGCAGCGCGTCGATCGGCCGGCCGGGCAGGTCGAGGTCGCTGAAGATCCAGGCGATGCACTCGCGGTCGTCGTACCCGTTGTCGTGCAGCTGGGTCAGCAGGCCGGGCAGGCCCTTGACCGGCAGCCCGTCCTCGATGAACAGGGCGGGCACGCCGGGGCGCTCGCCGGGGGCGGGCACGGCACCGGCCAGCTCGTGGTCGCGGATCATCGTGCGCACCTTGGCCGGGGTCACCTCCAGCTGCGCGGCGGCCTGGTCCCAGTCCAGCCAGTCGTCGACCAGGGCGGAGAGGTCTCGCTCCGAGAGGGGTACGTCGCTCATGATGCGGCAGTCTGACACGCGACCGCCGACACGCCGAAGCGCCCGTCCGGCGCCCGGGGCTCGCCGTACGTCGGTAGCGTCGAGGGCTCGCCCGACGCGCTTCCCCTCCGGAGGCCCCTCCGGACGCGGACGGCCCGAGGAGACCCCATGCCCAGCCCCCGGCTCCGACGCCTGCTCTCCGGCGCCACCATCGGCACCGTCGCCGCCACCGGGATCGTGGTCGCCGGCCCCGCCTCCAGCGCGAGCGCCGAGCACGGCAGGGTCGAGCCCGGTCGTCGGATCGTCCAGCACACCGTCCGGCCCGGCGACACCGCGACCGGCCTGGCCGTGCGCTACCGCGCCTGGACCGCCGAGCTGATCGCGCACAACCATCTCGGCAGCTCCGCGGCGCTGCGGGTCGGCGAGCGGATCGAGATCCCGGTCGTCGTCAAGGCGGCGAAGGGCGCGAAGGCCACGAAGGGCAAGGCCAAGGACACCCGGGGCAAGGCGAAGGGCAAGAAGGACAAGCAGCGGCCCGCGGCGAAGAAGAAGCCCGCGAAGGCGAAGAAGCAGTCGAGGAAGCCTCGGAAGGCTGCCCAGGCCGGGAAGCGCGAGCGCAGGTACGGCGTCGCCGTGCCCCGCGCCGTACCCCGCCCCGAGGTCCGCCGGATCATCGCGCGGACCGCGAAGCGTCGCGGGGTCGACCCGCACCTGGCGCTCGCCGTGGCCTGGCAGGAGTCGGGCTGGCAGATGGACGTGGTCTCCTCCGCGCAGGCGATCGGCGCGATGCAGGTGCTGCCCGCGACCTCGCAGTGGATGGAGTACTACGTCGGCCGCTCGCTGCGCCCGGGCCGGGTCCGCGACAACGTGGACGCCGGGGTGGAGCTGCTGCGCTTCCTCGGGGACAACACCGGCAGCAGCAAGCACCAGATCGCGGCGTACTACCAGGGCCTCGGCGCGGTGCGCGAGCACGGCCTCTACGACGAGACCAAGCCGTATGTGAAGAGCATCAGGGTGATCAAGCGCCGCCTGGAGAGCGGCCGACCGCCGTCCTGAGCCGATCCCGCGTCCTCGGGCGCCACGCCGGGGCCGCGCCCCACCCCTGGAGGCGGGCTCGCTCGCCCTACGATGGGAGCCCCGGATCCCTTCCCCGTTCCGGTCCTGGAGGTCGACCCGTGCAGCCACCCGCCCAGCCGTCGCCGGATGCCCGTGGGCAGCTGACCGGCCGGATGCTGGACGGCAGGTACCGGATCGGGCCGCGGATCGCCCGCGGCGGCATGGCCAGTGTCTACGAGGCCACCGACGTCCGGCTGGAGCGGCCGGTCGCGGTCAAGGTGATGCACCCCGGGCTCGGTGACGACGAGGAGTTCGCCGCCCGGTTCGTCCGCGAGGCCCGGCACGCGGCCCGGCTCTCGCACCCGAACATCGTCGGGGTCACCGACCAGGGCGAGGACGACGGCACCGTCTTCCTGGTGATGGAGTACGTCCCCGGCCACACGCTGCGCGACGTCATCCGCAAGGAGGCGCCGATGCCGCCGGAGCGGGCGCTGGAGCTGATGGAGCCGGTGCTCTCCGCGCTCGCGGCCGCGCACCGCGCCGGGCTGATCCACCGGGACGTGAAGCCGGAGAACGTGCTGATCGCGGCCCAGGGCACGCCGTACGCCGGCCAGGCCAAGGTCGCCGACTTCGGGCTGGCCCGCGCCGTCTCCGCCGACACCCAGCACACGGTGACCGGCGGGGTGCTGATCGGGACGGTCTCCTACCTCGCGCCCGAGCTGGTCGTCGAGGGCCGCGCGGACGCGCGGGCCGACGTGTATGCCGCGGGCGTGCTGCTCTACGAGCTGCTGACCGGCCGCAAGCCGCACGAGGGCGAGAGCCCGATCCAGGTCGCCTACAAGCACGTGCACGACGACGTCCCGGCGCCCTCGACCCAGGTGCCGGGCATCCCCGACTACGTCGACGCGCTGGTCGCCCGCGCGACCGCCCGGGACCGCGGCCAGCGGCCGGCCGACGCGGCGGTGCTGCTGCACCAGGTGCACCGGGTCGCGCAGGCGCTGCGGGAGGGGCTGGACTCCGATCCCGAGCTGGCCGCCGACCTGGCGCCGGTGACGCGGAGCGCGCCGGAGGACACCGAGCCCCAGGAGTACGACGGCTCCGAGGGCACCGCCGAGCAGTTCGACCCGCTGTCGCTGGTGGCCGCGGGCGCGGCGACGTCCTCGACCGCGACGTCCGCCCCGGCCTCGCGGCCCGTGCCGGCGGCCGACCCGGGCGGCTCCGACCAGGAGCACCGCACCACCGCGATCGGGGTGCGCCCCGAGCCGCCGTCGCAGGAGCCCCCGGGCTCCGCCGTACCCCCTCCTGCGCGGCGGCGCCGTCGCGGCCCGCTGCTGCTCCTCCTCGCACTCCTGCTCGCGGCCGGCGGCGGTGCGGCCGCCTGGTGGTTCGGCTGGGAGCGCTGGACCCCGACGCCCGGCGTGCTGCGGATGACGCAGGCCGAGGCGACCCAGCGGCTGGACCGCTCGGGCCTGGACGCGCGGCTGGCGAAGGGCGAGTACTCCGAGACCGTGCCGAAGGGCGAGGTGCTCGAGAGCCGCCCCGCGCCCGGGGAGAACGTGCTCGACGGCGGCACGGTCACGCTCGTGCTGTCGCTGGGCAAGGAGCGGTACGACGTACCCCCGCTCAAGGGCATGACCGAGGACGAGGCGCAGGACGCGCTCGCCGCGACGAACCTCGCCTTCGGCGACTCCTCCGAGGTCTTCAGCGAGAAGGTGCCCGAGGGACAGGTGGTGCGGAGCGAGCCGAAGGTCGGTACGACGCTGCGCCCGGACTCCCCCGTCGACCTGGTGCTCAGCAAGGGCCGCAAGCCGGTGAAGCTCGGCGACTGGGAGGGCAAGTCCATCGACCGCGCGCGGCAGGTGCTGGAGAAGCGCGGGCTGGTGGTGAAGGTGACCGGCGAGGAGTTCTCCGACACCGTCGACGAGGGCGACATCCTCACCCAGTCCCCCACCGACGGGCCGGTGTTCAAGGAGGACACCGTCGAGTTCACCGTCTCCAAGGGGCCCGAGCTGGTGGAGATGCCCGACGTGCTCGGCAACGGCGTGGACGCCGCCCGCTCCGAGCTGCAGGGCCTCGGGTTCCGAGTGCAGGTGCGCAACCACTCCGGCTACCTCGGCCTCGGGTTCGTCTTCCAGACCGACCCCGGTCGCGGCGAGATGGTGCCGAAGGGCTCCACGATCACGCTGTACCTGGTGTAGCCGTCCCGCATCGGTGGTCGAGCCAGCCATCGCTGGTCGAGCCAACCATCGCTGGTCGAGCGCGCCATCGGTGGTCGAGCTTGTCGAGACCACGCCCTCATCGGTGGTCGAGCCTGTCGAGACCACACCCTCATCGGTGGTCGAGCCTGTCGAGACCACGCCCTCATCGGTGGTCGAGCCTGTCGAGACCACGCCCTCATCGGTGGTCGAGCGCGCCATCGGTGGTCGAGCCTGTCGAGACCACGCCCTCATCGGTGGTCGAGCCTGTCGAGACCGCGCCCTCATCGGTGGTCGAGCCTGTCGAGACCACGCCCTCATCGGTGGTCGAGCGCGCCATCGGTGGTCGAGCCTGTCGAGACCACGGCTCTGACCTGGGGTTGGTGGAGATCGCCGCTGCTCCACCAGAACTGTCGGTGGCGTGGTGTTGGCTGTTCTCATGAGCCAGCCCCTCACCGTGGACACCGCGCTGTCGGCCGACGTCGCCGACGACGCGGTCGGTGTGCTGCGGCTGGCCAGGGCCCACCGCGCGGCGGAGGAGCAGGCGGGGCGCGACCTGCTGCGGTCGGTGTTGCAGTGGGCGGGGATCCACGCGGTCGACGCCGACTCCGACGACGCGTGCGCGGTCTATGAGTGTGGTGAGTGGTGGCCGATCGCCGGGGCCGGTGCGCCGGCGACGTCGGAGGTCGCGACCGCCGAGCTGGCCGCGGCCCTGGGCCTGTCCACCGATGCCGGCAGGCGGCTGGTCGGAGACGTGCTGGAGCTGGCTCATCGGCTGCGGGGCTGTTGGGCGCGGGTGATGGCCGACGAGGTGCCGGGGTGGCGGGCGCGGCAGGTCGCGCAGGCGACCAAGCAACTCAGCGCCGAGGCGGCTGCGTACGTCGACCGGCAGGTCGCGCCGGTCCTGGGCCGGGTCGGTGTCCGGACCCTGGGCAGGCTGGTCGAGGAGGCGGTGGCCCGCTTCGACCCCGAGCACGCCCGCCGGTTGCAGGCGTGGGCCGAGGACGCCCGCGGGGTGCGGATCGACACCGGGCAGGTGTCGTTCTACGGCACCTGTCGGGTGGAGGCCGACCTCGACCTGGCCGACGCCTTCGACCTGGAGACCGCGGTGGCCGCCGGGGCCGAGCAGCTCAAGCTCCTCGGCTCGGCCGACACCCTGGACGGGCGGCGAGCCTCGGCGGTGGGCGAGATGGCCCGCACCCAGCTCTCCTTCCTCTTCGAGGACCCCTCGAGCGGCCAGGGCGACCCGGCCCCCGCCGACGGCTCGGCCGGGCCGGCGCGGCGGCGTCCGGGGAAGCGGCTGCGGCGGCGGCTCACCCTGACCGTGCACCTGGCCGAGGCCGCGCTGCGCAGCCCGGCCGCCTGTGCGGTCTGCGGGACCGTGCCGACCGACGTGGCGCGGGTGGAGTCCGCCGGCAATGCGCTGGTCCTGGCCGAGCAGGTCAAGGCCTGGGCCGGCGACCCCGAGGCCCGGATCACCGTACGGCCGGTCATCGACCTCGCCGAGCACGTCCGGGTCGATGCCTACGAGATCCCCGACCGCATCCGTGAACAGGTCGCGCTGCGGGACGGCACCTGCGTGTTCCCCTGGTGCACCCGCCCCGCACGTGACTTCTCCGTGCACGGCCACGACGCCGACTGTGACCACATCGAGCCCTGGCGCCAGGACGGCTCCGGAGGCGAGACCTGCACCTGCAGCCTCGCACCGGTGTGTCGCACCCACCACCGCTACAAGACCCATCACGGGTGGAGCTACCAACGCCTGGACGAGACCACCTACCTGTGGCGCAGCCCGCACGGCCTGCTCTTCCTGCGCGACCACACCGGCACCACCCCCGCCGGTGACCTCCTCCCCCGACGTCGCCGCCGCCCGGCCGACGGCGACGGAGGCGAGGACGAGCACCGACGACGATGACCCCGCCCCACACCCCGGAGGTACCCCAACTCCGGGGCCAGCGGCATGCCTGGGGACGTGTCTGGACCGGCTCGACCAACGGCAGCGGGCTCGACCGGCTCGACTACGAGGGCGCCGGCGACGTTGGAGTCCTGCGGTCACCAGGTGACAGCCAGACTCCACGGTCGGCCCTGAGCGGTCGGCCCTGAGCGGTCGACCGCCTCACTGGTCTCGACAAGCTCGACCAACGACAGAGGCGGACTCGACCGGCGGGTGGTGGTCTCGACGAGCTCGACCAACGACAGAGGCGGACTCGACCGGCGAGGGCCAGCGGCGGCTGGCGTACTCGCACTGGCAGAAGTCTCGCCTGCCCGCCCCGGGCACGCTCAGCGCCGCCGTCCGAGCGAGGTTCTGCCAGTGTGGCTACGCCGCACTGCGATGGGGCCAGGGGGCAGGCCGCTGATTCGGCCGCACGCCCGCTCCCGACCTAGATTGGCGGGATGCCCGCCGCCACGACCCGCAACCCCGTGGGGACCCACGTCCAGGTCGGGAAGGGCCTGGTCAAGGGCGCGCTCGCCGACGCCGACCGGCTCGGCTGCGACACCATCCAGGTCTTCGTCGGCAACCCCCGCGGCTGGGCGCTGAGCAAGGGCGACCCGGCGGCGGACGAGCAGTTCCGCGAGCAGACCCGGGAGCGCGGGATGCGGACGTTCATCCACACGCCGTACCTGGTGAACCTCGGCTCGCCGACCGCCGCGACCTACGAGCGCTCGACCGCCCTGGTCGCGCACAACCTGCGCCGCGCCGCCGAGATCGGCGCGGAGGGCGTGGTCGTGCACACCGGGTCGTTCGTCGACAGCTCCGGCGACTTCGGGTACGACGACGCGATGGCCCAGGTTCGCGAGGCGCTGCTGCCCCTCCTCGACGCGGTCTCAGCCGACGACGCCCCGTGGGTGCTGCTCGAGCCGACCGCCGGGCAGGGCCGCAGCCTGTGCGCGGGCGTGGAGGACCTCGTGGGCTACCTGGACGCCCTGGAGCACCACCCCAAGGCCGGGATCTGCCTCGACACCTGCCACGTCTTCGCCGCGGGCTCTCCCCTGGACGAGCCGGGAGGTACGGCGGCCACGCTGGACCGGGTCGTCGAGATCGGTGGGAAGGGCCGGCTGCGGCTGGTGCACGCCAACGACTCGATGGACGTGCGCGGCGCCTTCAAGGACCGGCACCAGAAGATCGGCGAGGGCCACATCGGCGTCGAGGCCTTCCGCGAGCTGCTCGCGCACCCGGCGACCGAGGGCGTGCCCCTCATCTTGGAGACCCCCGGCACCCGGGACAGCGACGACGCCCAGATCGCCCTCCTCCAGGGCATCCGCGACGAGCTGCACGCGGGAGGCGACCGCACGAAGGGGCGCCGACGGTGAGCGAGCGGCGTACCACCCTCCTCGCCACCGCCGCGCTGCTGGCGATGACCGCCTCGTGGGGCTCGACGTTCTACCTGATCCGCGACCTGCTCGACCGCGTCCCCACGCTGGACTTCCTGGCGGTCCGGTTCGCGATCGCCGGCGTCGTCCTGGTGCTCCTCGCGCCCCGCGCGCTCGGCCGCCTCACCCGCGAGTCCCGCCGGCACGCCCTCGTGCTGGGCCTGCTCTACGGCCTCGCGCAGATCCTCCAGACCGCGGGCCTGGCGCACACCCCGGCGAGCGTCAGCGGCTTCATCACCGGGATGTACGTCGTCCTCACCCCGCTGCTCGCGGCCGCGCTGCTGCGCACCCGGATCACCGCGATGACCTGGGCCGCCGTGGCGCTGGCGACCGCCGGGCTGGCGGTGCTCACCCTCGACGGCCTCTCGATCGGGTACGGCGAGGCCATCACCCTGGTCTCCGCGGTGCTCTACGCCCTGCACATCGTCGGGCTCGGCGCCTGGGCCCGCCCCGACCAGGCGCTGGGCATGTCGATCGTGCAGATCTGGGTGATCTCGGTGCTCTGCTTCATCGCCACCATCCCGACCGGGGACCGCTTCGTCGTGCTCCCCCAGACCGGCGCGGACTGGCTCTCGGTGATCTACATGGCGGTCTTCGCCGGCGGCCTGGCGATGCTCGGTCAGACCTGGGCGCAGGCGCACCTGCCGCCGACCCGGACCGCGATCATCATGAGCATGGAGCCGGTCTTCGCGGCCTTCTTCGCCGTCACCCTCGGGGGCGAGGACCCGTCCCGGCGGATGCTGCTGGGCGGCCTGATGGTGCTGACCGCGATGCTGGTCGTCGAGCTGCTACCCCGCCGCAAGGTCGAGGCCGAGGTCCAGCATCTCGCCGTCTGAGCGCCGCCCCTCTACCCTGACCCGGTGCCCCGCCTGACCGTCCGCCCCATCGCCTCGGAGCAGGACCGGGTCGACGCGGTGACCATCTGGGCCGACGCGCTCCGGGCGCTGCACCGCTCCCCCGGCGACGAGCGGCGCGAGCGGGCCGCCGCGGAGATCGCCGCAGCGCCCGTCCCGCTGCTCGCGATGTACGGCGACCTGCCGGCCGGCATGGCGGTCGCCGAGCCCTACCGCGACGCCCTGCCAGGCGAGCCCAAGCGCGGGCACGTCAGCATGCTGTTCGTCTCCCCCGCCCGCTGGGGCAACGGCATCGGCAGCGCCCTGGTCCGCGCCCTGCAGGAGCCGCCGCCGGGGACCGGGTGGACCGGCCTCAGCGCCTGGACCCGCGCCACGAACCGGCGCGCCCAGCGGCTCTACCTGGCCCGCGGCTTCACCGACACCGGCGAGCGGGCACACCTGCACGAGGGCGCGGAGATCCGCCGCTTCAGCTGGTCAGCCGGCTGAGGACGGTCGCGGCCCGCTCGGCGTCCGCCCGGGAGACGTCCAGGTGGGTCACCAGCCGGACCACCCGGGGGCCGACGGTCCCCGTGAGCACGCCCTCCTCCCGCGCAGCGGCCACCAGGCCGGGCGCGTCGTCGGTCTCGAGGACCACGATGTTGGTGTCCACCTGCGCGGGGTCCACGCCGGCGGCCTCGGCGAGCAGCTGGGCGTTCGCGTGATCCTCGGCCAGCCGCTCGACATGGTGGTCCAGCGCGTGCAGCCCGGCGGCCGCGAGCACGCCGGCCTGGCGCATCCCGCCGCCCAGCCGCTTGCGCCACACCCGCGCCTCCGCGACCAGATCGGCGGGCCCCACGACGAGCGAGCCCACCGGGGCGCCCAGGCCCTTGGAGAGGCACACGGCGAGGGAGTCCACGGCGGCGCCGTACTCCTCCAGCGGCGTGCCGGTCGCCATGTGCGCGTTCCAGACCCTGGCGCCGTCCATGTGCACCCGGGTACCGACCTCGTCGGCCCAGGAGCGCAGCGCCCGCAGGTCCTCCAGGGGCAGCACCGTGCCGCCGACGAAGTTGTGCGTGTTCTCCACCGCCACCGCGGCGGTGGGCACGAAGTAGGGGCCCAGGTCGGGTGCGAAGTGCCGCCGCAGCCACTCGGCGTCCACCCCGCCGCGCGGGTGGGTCCAGGTGCGCATGGTCACCCCGCCGATCGCCCCGTGGGCGCCGAGCTCGGCACGGGCGATGTGCGCCGAGGACTCGCAGAGCACCTCCTCGCCGGGTCCGACCAGGCCGCGGACCGCGAGCACGTTGGCCAGCGACCCGGTCGCGGTGAACAGCGCCGCCTCGTGCCCGAAGGTGGCCGCGACCCGCTCCTCCAGGGCGCGCACGGTCGGGTCCTCGCCGTAGACGTCGTCGCCCACCTCGGCCCGCGCCATCGCCTGGCGCATCGCGTCGGTGGGCCGGGTGACGGTGTCGGAGCGCAGGTCGATCACGGCACCGAACCTACCGGCCGGGCACCTCAGGCCTTGCGGAGCATCTCCGCGACGAGGAACGCCAGCTCCAGCGACTGCACCCGGTTGAGCCGGGGGTCGACGACCGACTCGTAGCGGTGCGCCAGCCGGGCCTCGTCGATCTCCTCGCCACCGCCGACGATCTCGGTGACGTCATCGCCGGTCATCTCGACCATCATCCCTCCCGGGACGGTGCCGAGCGCACGGTGCACGTCGAAGAAGCCCTGGATCTCGTCGAGCACGTCGTCGAAGCGCCGGGTCTTGTATCCCGTCGAGGCCTCGAAGGTGTTGCCGTGCATCGGGTCGCTGACCCACGCCACCTGCACACCCTCGGCGGTCACCTTCTCCACCAGCGGCGGCAGCCCGTCGCGGATGCGCTCGGCGCCGAAGCGGGTGATGAAGGTCAGCCGGCCCGGCTGGTTCTCCGGGTTCAGCTTCGCGGCGAGCGCCAGCGCGTCGTCGGCGGTCGCGCTCGGCCCGAGCTTGCAACCGATCGGGTTGCGGATGTGCCGGAAGTACTCCACGTGCGCGCCCTCGAGCTGGCGGGTGCGCTCCCCGATCCACACCATGTGGCCCGAGACGTTGTAGGGGCGCTCGGTGCGCGAGTCGATCCGGGTCATCGCGTGCTCGTAGTCCAGCAGCAGCGCCTCGTGGCTGGAGTGGAAGTCGACCCGGTGGAACTCGTCGGGGTCGGCGCCGATGGCCTGCATGAAGGTCAGCGCCCGCTCGATCTCGTCGGCCATCTTCTCGTAGCGCTGGCCGAAGGCGGAGCTGCGGACGAAGTCGGTGTTCCAGGTGTGCACCTGGCGCAGGTCGGCGTAGCCGCCGGTGACGAAGGCGCGCACGAGGTTCAGCGTCGCGGCGGAGGCGTGGTAGACGTCGAGCAGCCGCTGCGGGTCCGGGATCCGAGACTCGGGGGTGAACTCGTAGCCGTTGACCGCGTCGCCGCGGTAGGCCGGCAGGGTGACGCCGTCGCGGGTCTCGGTGTCGGAGGAGCGCGGCTTGGCGTACTGCCCCGCGAGGCGGCCCAGCTTCACCACCGGCACGGAGGCGGCGTAGGTGAGCACGACGGCCATCTGCAGGAGCACCCGCAGCTTGTTGCGCACGTTGTCGGCGGTCACGCCGGCGAAGGTCTCCGCACAGTCGCCGCCCGCCAGCAGGAACGCGTCCCCCCGGGTCACCGCCGCGAGCTTGTCGGTCAGCTCGTCGCACTCGCCGGCGAAGACCAGCGGGGGCATGGTGCGCAGCCGGGACACCGCCGTGTCGACGGCCGCCCGGTCGGGGTAGCTCGGCTGCTGCAGGGGCCCGAGGGCCTGCAGCGCAGCCAGGTCGGGGATGGGACTGCTCACCTGCCCAGGGTACGGGGAGCGGGCGCCCGCCACCTATCCGAGCCGAGGGGCGGGACGCCCGGGGACGACGTACGGCGTAACCCGGGACCCTCGGCGCGCGTTGGTCCCCCATCGACCGATCACCCGACCGAAGGGCAACCATGCGCCTGAAGAACCGACTCCTCGCGGCCGCCGCCGGCCTCACGCTGGCCGCCGTCGCGGCCGCTCCCGCACAGGCGGCGACCAACGACCCCCTGCGGCCCAAGGAGTGGGGCCTGGACCAGATCCGCGCCGAGCAGGCCTGGCCCGCGAGCACGGGCGCCGGCTCGGTCGTCGCCGTCGTCGACTCCGGCGTGGACCTCGACCACCCCGACCTCCAGGCCAACCTGGTGCCGGGCGTCACCACCGTCGGGTGCGGCGCCCAGCGGGCCACCTGCGGCAACGGGGACTGGGTCGGCATGGACGGCGAGGCGCAGCCCGCCGACAGCCACGGCACCCACGTGGCGGGCACCATCGCGGCGGTCACCGACAACGGCCGCGGCGTGGCCGGGGTGGCCCCGGACGCGAAGGTGATGCCGATCAAGGCGCTCGAGGACGGCTCCGGCTCCTTCGAGGAGATCGCCACCGGCATCCGCTACGCCGCCGACAACGGCGCCGACGTCGTGAACCTCAGCCTCGGGGCGATGCCCGGCTTCCAGGCGCTGACCATCACCGGCGTGGAGTCCAGCGTCAAGGACGCGATCGCCTACGCCACCTCCCGGGGCGTCCTGGTCGTGGCCGCGGCCGGCAACGAGTCCTTCCCGGTCTGCGACACGCCCTCCTTCGAGGCGGGGGCGCTGTGCGTCACCTCGACCGACCGCAACGAGCTGCCGTCGTACTTCTCCAACGGCGCGATCAAGCCGGACCTGATGGCCGTCGCGGCGCCCGGCGGGCAGGGCCTGGTCTCCGCGGAGGAGGACATCGTCTCCACCGTCCCGGTCGGCACCGGCTCGGTGAACGGCGACTACGACTACTACGCCGGTACTTCGATGGCCACGCCGCACGTGGCGGGCGTGGCGGCGCTGCTCTACGCCCAGAACCGCACCCGCGCGGGCGTCCTGGACGCGATCATCAGCACCGCGCGCACCCCGCTGGTGGGCACGGGCGCGTTCACGCCGTCCTACGGCCACGGCATCGTTGACGCGAAGGCGGCCACCGCCTCCTGAGCCCCCACGAGCGACGAGGGCCCGCCGGCGATCGCCGGCGGGCCCTCGTGCGTGCGGTCCGGTCAGTCGTGCTCGATGTGGTCGGGGTCCCGGAAGCCCGTGCGCTTGGCGAAGAACGCCCGGTTGGTGAACCAGGTGAACGCCCACAGCACCACGCCGATGAGCATCAGGCCGCCCGCGATCTCATAGACCACACCGTCCCGGTCGACCCACGGGCCGGCGAGGAAGATGCAGAGCACAGCGGCCACGATCGGCAGCGGGCCGGGCGACTTGAACTGCGTGTTGGCCTCCTTGCGGCGCAGCACCATGCAGGCGATGTTGACGATCGCGAAGACGCACAGCAGCAGGAAGGCCGTCACCGAGCTGAGGTTGGCGACGATGTTGCTGTCGGGGTCGCGGGCGACGTAGTAGATCAGCCCCAGCGCGAGCAGGGTGGAGAAGAGGATGCCGGCCCAGGGGCTGCGCCGCACGGGGAGTACGGCGGCCAGCGGCCGCGGCAGCACGTCCTGCTTGGCCATGCCGTAGATCAGCCGGCTGGCCATCAGCATGTTGATCAGCGCCGTGTTGGCCACCGCGAAGCAGGCCAGGAACGGGAAGACCCGGTCGATCGGGAAGCCCGGCGCGCCGACCGAGACGACCTCGAGCAGGGCGGCGCCCTCGGCCTCGCCGATGCTGCGCAGCTCGCCCGGCGGGATCACCAGGACGACCGAGACCGCCACGAGCATGTAGATGATGACCGCCATGCCGAGGCCGGTGAGCATCGTCTTGGGGAAGATCCGCTCGGGGTCCTTGGTCTCCTCGACCATGTTGACGGAGTCCTCGAAGCCGACCATCGCGAAGAACGCGATCGAGGTCGCCGCGGTGACCGCCAGGAACATGCCCTTGTCGCCGCCGTCGCGGAAGGTGACGAGCTCGCCGACGTTGTTGCCGCCCTGGCTCAGGGCGTAGAAGCCGACCCCGATGACGATGAACAGCGCGGTCATCTCGACCAGCGTGAGCACGACGTTGAACTTCACGCTCTCGCCGACGCCGATCAGGTTGATCGCCGCCAGCAGCAGCATGAACGCCATCGCCACCGTGATCATCACGCCGCTGGGCACCGTGCTGACGATGCCGTCGGCGGTCTCGTCGCTCCAGATGCCGTTGACCGCGAGCCCGCCGAAGAGGTTCTGGGCCAGCGTGTTGGCCGAGGTCGAGGCGCTGGTGATGCCGGAGCAGACCACGGCGAAGGCGACCAGGAAGGTGACGAAGTGGATCCCGAACGCCTTGTGGGTGTAGAGCGCGGCACCCGCGGCCTGGGGGTACTTCGTCACCAGCTCGAGATAGGAGAAGGCGGTCATCGTGGCGACGACGAAGGCGAGCAGGAACGGCAGCCAGACGATCCCGCCCACGCCGGCGGCCATGGTCCCGGTGACGGCGTAGATGCCGGCGCCGAGGATGTCGCCGACGATGAACAGCAGCAGCAGCTTGGGCCCGAGGACGCGCTTGAGCTCCGGCGTGTCGGGTGCGTCGTTCGCCGGATGCTCCGATGACGTGGTCGAACTCATCAGGTTCTCCCCTTCCGGGTGCAGATAGTGACTCATCGTGACCCACATCACCGGCAGGTGACCAGCAGGCGTGCGGGGACGCCCGGATCTTTCCATTCTTGGATCGATCTAACTACTCTGGAAGGCATGGTTGCACCTCGTGTCGCGATGCTGACCGCCGGCGGGTACGCGCCGTGCCTCTCCGCCGCCGTGGGTGCCCTGGTCCAGGGCTGGACCGCGGCCGCGCCTGAGGTGGAGATCGTGGCCTACCGGCACGGCTACCACGGCCTGCTCACCGGGGACAGCATCGTGGTGGACGAGCAGGCACGGCGTGACATCGCCGTCCTGGACCGCTTCGGCGGGTCCCCGATCGGCAACAGCCGGGTCAAGCTCACCAACGACGAGGACAACCGGCGCCGCGGGCTGATCGGGCCCGACGAGACCGCCCTGGAGGTCGCCGCCCGGCGGCTTCAGGAGGACGGCGTGTCGGTGCTCCACACCATCGGCGGCGACGACACCAACACCGCCGCGGCCGACCTCGCGGCGTACCTCCGCGAGAACGACGTCGACCTGACCGTCGTCGGCCTGCCCAAGACCATCGACAACGACATCGTCCCCATCCGCCAGAGCCTCGGCGCGCTGACCGCCGCGCAGGAGGCGTCCGCGTTCGCCCAGCACGTGCTCGCCGAGCACGGGTCGAGCCCGCGGATGCTGATCGTGCACGAGGTGATGGGCCGCAACAGCGGGTGGCTGGCCGCCGCCGCGGCGCGCGACTACCTGGCCTGGCACGACCGGCAGGAGTGGCTGCCCTCGATCGGACTCACGCCGGAGAAGTGGGACATCCACGCGCTCTACATCCCCGAGGTCGCCATCGACCTCGAGGCCGAGGCGGCCCGCCTCGGCGCGCTGATGGACGAGAACGACTGCGTGAACATCTTCCTCTCCGAGGGCGCCGGCGTCCCCGAGATCATCGAGGAGCTGCAGAGCGAGGGCGTCGAGGTGGAGCGCGACCCGTTCGGCCACGTGAAGCTCGACACGATCAACCCGGGCAAGTGGTTCGCGAAGCAGTTCGCCCAGCGGATCGGCGCGGAGAAGCAGATGGTGCAGAAGTCCGGATACTTCTCCCGCTCCGCCGCCGCCAACGACGAGGACCTCGCCCTGATCCGCGAGATGGCCGACCTCGCGGTCGCCTGCGCACGGCGCGGTGAGGCCGGCGTCATCGGCAACGACGAGGCGCGGGGCGACGAGCTGCGGTGCATCGAGTTCGAGCGGATCGCCGGGCACAAGCCCTTCGACCCCTCGCAGCCGTGGTTCCGCTCGATGATGGAGCGGATCGGCCAGCCCATGGGTGAGCTCGTCGGCTGAGAGCCCCTAGGGTCGTCCCCGTGACCTTCTCCATCGTGGCCCGATCCGACGACGGCGAGTCCTGGGGCGTGGCCGTCGCCTCGAAGTTGCTCGCCGTTGGCAGCCCCGTGCCCGCGGCCGTCGCGGGTGTCGGCGCCATCGCGACCCAGGCCGAGGCCAACGTCGCCTACAAGGGGCTGGCGCTGGCCCACCTCGACGAGGGCGCGACCGCCGAGATCGCCCTGGAGCGCCTGCTCGAGGAGGACCCCGACCGGGAGGTCCGCCAGGTCGGGATCGTCGACGTCGAGGGGCAGGCCGCCTCGCACACGGGCGCCGACTGCATCGACTGGGCCGGGTCGCGGACGGGTCCCGGATACGCCGTACAGGGCAACATCCTGGCCGGGGAGCAGGTCCTGACCGCCATGGAGGACGCCTGGCTCTCCTCGGCCGACCGTCCGTTCGCCGAGCGGCTGCTCGCCGCGCTGCGCGCCGGCGACGAGGCCGGGGGCGACCGCCGCGGCCGGCAGTCCGCCGCCCTCCTCGTGGTCCGCGAGGACGCGGGGTACGGCGGCCTCGACGACCTCGCCGTCGACCTGCGGGTCGACGACCACACCGACCCGGTGTCCGAGCTCGAGCGGCTGCTCGCCCTCCAGCAGCAAGCGGCCGACTGACCCACCCGCCTCACAACGTCATGCGCCCCGGGGAACCGCTTCCCCGGGGCGCATGACGTTGTGGCGTGGATGCGTCTCAGGCGCCGCCGGCCGCCGAGCCGGCCGCGCGCGGCGGGAACTCCTTGATCGCGGCGTCCCCGATCTTCTTCATCATCCAGCCGTCGATCGCACCCCCCACGACGCCGCCGGCGACCGGGACACCGCGGCCGAAGCGCGCGAACGCCTTGGTGCCGACGCCCTTGATCAGCCGGAAGCCGACCGCCTTGTTCACCATCAGCATCGCGGTCGGCGGCAGGCCCCGCAGCGCGGTGGTGGTGAGCCGGCCGGCGCCGGTGCTCAGCCCGGCGCGGTTGAGGATCTCGTCGGCGTCGGACCCGACCAGGGTGAGCGCGATCGCCGTACGGATCCGCGGGTCGCTGATGTCGTAGCCGCGCAGGGCGGCGACCGCACCGACCATCCGGGCGGCCTGGACGTAGAACTCCAGCACGTTGACCGGCAGGGCGACCGGCATGGTGACGAACCCGCCCAGGCCCGTGGCGAAGCCGCCGACCGCGCCGCCGACCAGGTGCGTGCGCGCGACCTTGCGCACCGCCTTGTCGACATCGCCGCCGGACTCGCGCAGCGCCTCGTCGGCGACCGCGCGCGCGGAGTCGAGCGGGCCGACGCCGTCGAGGCCCATGGCCAGGATGCGGGTGACCAGGCCGCCCACGACGCCGTCGTCGGCCGTCCCGTCGTCGGCGGCGTCCAGCGCCGAGCGGGTCTCCTGGACACCCTTCTGCTTCGGCTTCAGCAGGTCGAACAGTCCCATGACTCTCCTGTGGTGGTCAGGCGCCCGGGGTGGGCGCGCGGTCAGCGTCATCGTAGGCATGCCGGCGCGCGGCGTACTCCCCCATAGGGGTCCTCCCGAGCCGGAGCCGTCACTCGAGGGCGTCGAGCCGCTTCCGGGCGTCGTCGCGGGAGCGGGTCGCGTCGGCCGCCGCCTGCTCGGCCTCGTCCCGCGCTTCCTCCGCCTCGGCGAGCTCCTCCTCGGCCCGGTCCAGCTGCTCCTCCAGCTCGGCCAGCCGGCGCTTGGCCTCGTCGATCTCGGCCGACAGCTGCAGCTCCCGGGCCTCCACCCGCGAGACGTCGGCGGCGGCCTCCTCCAGCTCGACCGCGCGTCGCGCGAGCGCCTCCTCCGCCTCAGCGAGCGCCTGCTCGGCCTCCTCGCGGTCGGCCTCGGGACGGCGTACGACGTGCAGCGACGGCGGCTCGGGCGCGGGTGCCTCGCGCGGCTGCGCGGTGAAGCCGAGCGCCTCGGGGACGGCGACCGCGGCGGCCGCGTCGACCGGGTCCAGCCCGGCGGCCCGCAGCCCGGTCACCAGCAGCCCCGACCGCACCGCGGCGGCGGCTCCGGAGTCCAGCATCGCGGCGGTGAGGGTGTCCTCGACCTGCTGCAGCACCGCGGCGGTCGGACGCTGTCCCTCGGCAATCGCGAGCCCGCGGGCCCGGCCGGCCACCGCGGCCGTGACCGCGCGGCGCTGCTTGGTCAGCTCCCGCAGCTGGCCGGCGTCCATCCCCTCCTGGGCGGCGCGCAGCGCCTCGCCCACCGCCAGCAGCTGCGCCACCTGGTCGGACTCGCGCCGGGTCAGCAGGTTCACCACCCAGGCCGCCACGGACGGCTTCCGCAGCGCCTTGACCCGACCCGCCAGTCCCTTGTCGGCCTTGTGCGCCTTCGCCTCGGCGTCGCGCGCGGCGGTGAACTCGGCCAGCGGGAGCGCGTAGAGCTCGTCGGCCACCGCGAGCAGGGGGTCCTCGCTCATCGGGGGCTCCGCAGCTCGTACTCCAGCTCCACGGGGTACGGCGGCCACTCCGAGGCGCGGCGCACGCCGGTCGGCTCCCAGGAGAGGTGCTCGTAGAGGCCGCGCGCCCGGTGGTTGGCCTCCAGCACCCACAGCCGCGGCACGGCGCCACCGGCCCGGATGCTCGCGACGGCCAGATCCACCGCGGCCCGGGCGAGCCCGCGGCCCCACCGCTCCGGGTGCACCGCGAGGTGCCGCACGGTGGTGGCGTCGTGAGCGACGTACGCCTCCAGGCGATCGGCTCCCTCGACGACCCGCACCGTCACCGCCGGGTCGGCCAGCGTCGTGCGCCACCGCGCCCGGACGTCGGCGAAGGGATAGGCGTGCTGCTCGGGCGGGAACACGTGGGCCAGGGCGACCAGGTTCGCGTCCCGCTCCAGCACCGTCAGCGCCTCGGCGTCCCCGGGGCCGGCCGTGCGGAACTCACTCGTCGTCGTCATCGAGGCCCTGCTCGATGGCCCAGCGGGTCAGCTCGACCCGGTTGTGCATCTGCAGCTTGCGCAGGGTGTTCTGGACGTGGTTCTGGATCGTCCGGTGGGACAGCACCAGCCGCTCGGCGATCTGCTTGTAGCTCATCCCCTTCGCGACCATCTTGAGCACCTCGGTCTCCCGCTCGGTGAGCTGCGGGAGGCCGTCGTCGGCGGCGGGGTCGGAGAGCCGGCGGAACTCGCCGAGCACCAGGCCGGCCAGGCCCGGGGTGAAGACCGTGTCTCCGCGCGCCACCCGGCGCACCGCGTCGATCAGCTCCTCCCGGGAGGCCGACTTCACCAGGTAGCCCGTCGCGCCGGCCTTCACCGCCGCGAGCACGTCGGCCTGCTCGCCGGACGCGGACAGGATCAGCACCCGCGCGGAGGGGTCCTGTCGCAGCACCGTCTCGGTCACCTCGACGCCCGACGGGGCGGGGATCTGCAGGTCCAGTACGACGACCTGAGGCCGGCAGGCACCGAACCGGGCCACCGCCTCGCCGCCGTCGGCGGCCACGCCCACCACACTGAAGCCGGCCGCCTCGAGGTCGCGCTCGACCGCGTCGCGCCACATCGGGTGGTCGTCGACCACCATCACCCGGACCGGAGCCGCGTCGTTCACGGCTCCGACCCTAGCCGCACGTAGCGGCCGCGTCGGTGACCCAGCGGCTCGTCGTCGGTGCCGAGCTCGATCCGGTCGATCCGGGCCTGGACCTCCAAGGACCAACCGATCGTGCGCAGCCCGGTGACCGTGCACGCCGCCCAGGTCGCGGAGTCGGCCAGTCGAGGCCCCGCCTCGATGTCCTCCCACGCCGCAGCGGCGAACACCCCGCCGGGAGCGGGCATCATCCCCGCGAACTGCTCGGCCAGACCCCGGTGCCGCCACTCCAGCAGCTGCACGACGCAGCGCGAGCCCTCGTCCAGCGCGTCGGCGAGCTCCGAGTCGGGGTCGACCAGCCCGAGGAGGTACGCCGGCTCCCCGAGAGCCACCAGCAGCGAGGAGACCGTCAGCCCGGCTCGCTCGCGCCCCTCGCCGGTGGTCCAGAGCGTCACCGCCCCACCGAGCCGGCCGCGCAGCCGCCGGGCCAGGTCGCGGTCGTCCTCGGGGGTGGCGAACGGATGGTCGGAGTGGATCGTCACGGCTCGGCCCTCCTCGGGATCTCCAGCTCCCACTCGGTGCCCCACGAGCCGGTGGTGACCCGGGCCTCGCCGCCCAGGTCGCGCATCCGGCCGCAGATCGACTCCGCGACGCCCAGCCGTCCCTCGTCGGCGGCGGCCGCCAGCCGGCCCTCCGGGATCCCGGGCCCGGCGTCGCGGACGGTGACGAGCACGGTGCTCCCCACGTCCTCCACCAGGACCCACGCGGGCGCGTCGGCACCGACGTGGTGGCGGATGTTGGACAGGCACTGCCCCACCACGGCGTCCACCTCCTCCACCACGCCCGCCGGGAGGGGCACGGCCCCGGACGGGCCGGACACCTGGGTCCGGGGCGCGGGCTGGGACTCCCAGCGCTGCAGCCGGCCGGCCAGGTCGCCGGTCGTGGCGCGGCCCTGCGGGGTGTCGGTCTCCGACAGCGCGTCCTGGCTGCGGATCAGCGCCCGCAGGGCGCTCTCCTGCTCCCCCGCCATCCGGCCGAGGTCGCCCAGGTCGCCGCCCAGCTCGGCGCCGCGCCGCTGCACCAGCGCGAGCACCTGGAGCACACCGTCGTGCACGGCCCGCGCCAGGCGGGTGCGCTCGGCGGCGGCCGCCGCGGCGCGCTCGGCCCGGTCACGACGCGCGGCCGAGCTGTAGAGCTGCTCGCACATGTAGCCGATGATCGGCCCGCCGATCATCAGCAGGAACACGTTGCCGTAGTTGGACTGGGTGAAGGTGTCCCGTACGGCGATGTCGCACGTGGAGAGCGCGGCCGCGGCGATCAGGCCGCCCCAGGTCCGCCAACAGATGGCCCAGGCGATGAGCGCCCCCATCACCATGAAGCCGGGGACGGTCGCCCTCAGCTCATCGCCCTTGAGCACCGGCGAGACCAGGATCAGGCCGCAGGCAACGGCGAGGTCGCCGATCAGCAGGGGCGCCGTACGGCGTCTCTCCTCGGCGTAGGCCCAGATCGCGACGGCGGTCCACAGCACCAGGGCCGCGATCGCGGCGACGCCCACCGCGGGGCTGCGGAAGGTGTCGAAGCGGTAGAGGTTGATCCCGACCGAGTTGAGCAGCACCACGATCCGCAGCACCGCGACCGCCTTGAGCAGCCGGTCCCGCACCGAGACCGCGGCGGGCTGGTCCCAGAGCGGCTCGGTGAGCGTGCCGGTCAGGACGCCTTCCTCTGCTCCCCGGCCGGGCCCGGCTCCGGGTCGACCGGGTCCGGCGCCTCCGGCTTCTCGGCCTTCTCCGCCTTCGCCAGCTCCTTGGCCTGCGGGGCGTACATGTCGACGTACTCCTGGTCGGAGAGCCGCATCAGGGCGTACATGATCTCGTCGGTGACCGAGCGGAGGATGAACCGGTCGCCCTCGAGTCCCTCGTACCGGGAGAAGTCGAGCGGCTTGCCGAAGCGCACGTGCGGGCGGGTCCACTGGCCGAACTTCTTGCCCGGCGGAGCCACGACGTCGGTCCCGACGACCGCGACCGGGATCACCGGCACGCCGGTCTCCAGGGCCAGCCGGGCGACACCGGTGCGGCCGCGGTAGAGCCGACCGTCGTGGGACCGGGTGCCCTCGGGGTAGATCCCGAACAGCTCCCCGTCGGCGAGCAGGGTCTTGGCGCTGGACAGCGCGCCCTCGGCGGTCGAGCCGCTGGTCCGGTCGATCGGCACCTGGCCGGCGCCGGAGAAGAACTTGCGCTGGAACCAGCCCTTGATGCCGGGCGTGGTGAAGTACTCCGCCTTGGCCACGAAGGTGACCCGGCGGTTCAGCGTCAGCGGCATGAACAGCCAGTCCGCGTAGGACAGGTGGTTGCTGGCCAGGATCGCGGGCCCGGTGTCGGGCACGTTGTCGGCGCCCTCGACGACCGGGCGGAAGACCAGCCGCAGCACCGGACCGATCGCGATCCACTTCAGGAACCAGTAGAACACCGGGGTCCTCCTCGCTGATGCCGCGCCGGCCTCTCCACGCCAGCACCCTAGCCCCCTCGCGCGGCTCGCCCCACCCTCGGATCGTCCGATCTCGCGCTCCGTGGTGAACAATGCCGCCATGCCGATCCACCCCGACCTCGCACCCCACTCCGCCCCCGCCCGGCCCGAGCTGACCGGCGGCCGCCGGATCGGGGTCCTCGTGCAGCACGGGTTCACCGGCAGCCCGTGGTCGGTGCGTGCCTGGGCCGAGCACCTGGCCGGACGCGGCTACGCCGTCGAGGTGCCGCTCCTGCCCGGCCACGGCACCTCCTGGCGCGAGCTCAACGGGACCGGCTGGGACGACTGGTACGGCGAGGTCCGGCGGGCCTTCGACTCCCTGCACGCCGCCAACGACGCGGTCGTCGTGGCCGGGCTCTCGCTCGGCGGCGGCCTGGTGCTGCGGCTCGCCGCGGACCGGCCCGACGACGTCGCCGGCATCGCGCTGGTCAACCCCGCGGTCAACACCACCCGCCGCGACGTCAAGGCGCTGCCGGTGCTGAAGTGGGTGGTGCCGGCCTTCCCCGCGATCGCCAACGACATCAAGAAGGAGGGGCAGGACGAGCGCGCCTACCCCCGCACGCCGCTGAAAGCGGCGCACTCGATGATGCAGGGCTGGCGGGCGCTGCGGGCCGACCTGGGGCGGGTGCGCGCCCCGATCCTGATGTTCCGGTCCGTGGAGGACCACGTCGTCGACCCGTCGTCGGGACGGATCATCACCTCCTCGGTGTCCTCGACCGACGTCACCGAGCGGCTGCTGGAGAACAGCTTCCACGTCGCGACCCTCGACCACGACGCGGACGCGATCTCCTCCGAGACCGCCGACTTCGTCGCCCGGGTCACCGCCTGACCCGGACCGGTGGTGCGGTGACCGGGCAGCACCTACCGTTGTCGGCGTGAGGGAGCAGGACGAGGACGCCGCCTGGCGGGAGATCGTCGCGAACTACGGCGAGCGCGCCCGGCTGGAGGACGAGCCGGTCGCCGACGAGCCCGCGTCCGACCCGGACGAGGAGCCCGAGGCCGAGGCGGTGTACCCGCCGGAGGAGCCACCCCCCTCGACGGTGCTGGACGCTCCGGAGGAGCGCTTCGTCCCTCCGCCTCCCCCGCCGCTGCCGCGGCCCCGCGGTCCGCGCGGCCTGGCCTGGCTCGGCGTCGTCGGCAGCCCGCTGCTGCTCCTGGTCTTCCTGCTGACCGGCACCTATCTCCCCGGCTGGGGCGCCTGGACGCTCGTCGTGGCGTTCCTCGGCGGCTTCGGCTATCTGGTCTGGACCATGCCCCACGGCCCGCGCGACCCCTGGGACGACGGCGCCCAGGTCTGACCGGGCATTCCCTGCACCCACCACCACCCCGACCGGGCAATGGATGCACCCACCACCCGCCGACCGGGCAATTGATGCACCCACCACCACCCCGACCGGGCAATTCATGCACCCACAACCACCCTGACCGGGCGATTGATGCACCTACAGCAGCTGCCGGGCGAGTACGGCGGCTCCGACGAGCCCCGCCTCGGGGCCCAGCGTGGCCGGGGTGATGTCCGGCACCACCCGGACCCGTGCCCCGTCGACGGTCCGCTCCGAGCCGGCCACCAGCGAGCGTTGCAGGGCGCGTCGGGCCGGGCGGAGCAGGGCCTCGCCGGCGTCGGAGACGCCGCCGCCGACGACCAGGCGCTCGGGGTCCATCGCGGCCACGATGTTGGCCAGCCCGATGCCGAGCCACTGGCCGATCGCGCCGAAGGAGGCGAGCGCCACCCGGTCGCCCGCATGCGCGGCCTCGGTGACCATCGGCCCGGTCAGCTCGTCGGGGATGCCGTCGCAGAGGGCCCACATCATCGAGGAGGTCTCCTGGGCGACCCGGGCGCGGGCGTCGCGGACCAGTGCCTTGCCCGAGCAGTACTGCTCCCAGCAGCCCACACCGCCGCACTCGCAGCGCAGGCCGTCGGGGACCATCTGCATGTGGCCGAACTCGCCGGCCATGCCGTTCACCCCCCGCCACAGCTCGCCGTTGACCAGGAGCGCGCCGCCGATGCCGGTGCCGAGCGTCAGCACCACGACGGAGGAGGCCCCTCCGGCGGCGCCGTACTCCCCCTCGGCGACGGCCGCGCAGTTGGCATCGTTGTCGAGCACGACGGGTGCGCCGAAGCGGGCGGAGAGCCGGTCGATCAGGTGCTCCCCGCGCCAGGGCAGGTGCGGGGCGAAGAGCACCCGCTGGCGGTCGACGTCGACGAACCCGGCGGCGGCCACGCCGACGGCGTCGATGATCCGGCCGTCGGCCACCTGCGCGACCGCCTCCAGCAGGGTGTCCTCGACGATCGAGACCTCCACCCGGCGACCGGGCGTGGTCAGCTTGACCTCGTCGACGATCCGTCCGTGCTCGTCGACCTCGCCCGCCAGCACCTTGCTGCCACCGACGTCGACGCCGATGACGACGGGTCCGCTCCCCCTCACCGGCGGGACAGGTCGGCGGCTCCGATCATGCCGGCGCGGTTGCCGAGGCGCGCCAGTGTGATCTCTTGGACAGGTCGGTGGCCGCGGCCGGTGAGCTGTTGGCCGAAGGCCTGGCGGATCGGCTCGAGGAGCAGGTCCCCCGCGCGGGAGACGCCTCCGCCGATCACCGTCATCGCCGGGTCGAGGACGGCGGTGAGCGAGGCGATCGCCTCGCCGATCCAGCGTCCGAGGTTCGCCAGCTGCTCGCGGGCGAAGAGGTCGCCGTCCTCGGCCGCGCCGGTGATCAGCGGCCCGGTGACCGCGTCCGGATCGCCGCCGGCGAGGTCCACCAGGTTGCGCGCCAGCAGCGATCCCTCGGCGATCTCCTCCTTGGCGATCTTCACCAGCGCCGAGCCGCTGCCGTAGGCCTCCAGGCAGCCGCGGTTGCCGCAGCCGCAGATCCGCCCGCCGGGAACCACCCGCAGGTGACCCACCTCGGCGGCGACGCCGAACGCGCCGCGGTAGAGCTCGCCGTCCTTGACGATCCCGCCGCCCACGCCGGTGCCGATCGTGAGCAGGAGCAGGTCGTCGATGTCCTTGCCGGCGCCGAAGGCGAACTCGCCCCAGGCGGCGGCGTTCGCGTCGTTCTCCACCACGACGGGCAGGTCGATCCGCTCCTCCAGCTCGGCCTTGAGGTCCACGTCGCGCCAGGCGATGTTGGGGGCGAACATCACCGTCGCCCGGTGCTGGTCGACGTAGCCCGCGGCTCCGACCCCGACCGTGGCGGCGTCGTGCTCGGCCCGCAGCCGCCCCACGAGCTCGGCGATGGAGTCCTCGATGGCCTCGGAGTCCGTGGCCGGCGACTCGACCTGGTACTCGACCAGGATCCTGCCCCGCACGTCGACGACGCCGCCGGCGATCTTGGTGCCGCCGACGTCGATCCCGATCGCGGTCCTGTCCCCGCTCATGTCTGGTCCTCCCAGTCCTCGCCGTCCTCGTCCTCGAGGGGGTCGCCCGGCCCGTCCACGCCGATGTGCTCGATCCGGGAACCGGGCTCCTCGTCCCTCGGGACCGTGGTGGCCACCAGGCCGGCGGCCGCGTGCAGCAGCGAGGTCGCGGCCGTGGCCAGGTGGGCGCGCACCTCGGGGCTGGTCTCCCGGACCGCATGCACCACGCGGCACACCGGGCACCAGCGGCACTCCTCGGCGCCCGTGGCGATGTGGTCGTCGACCCGGCGCGCGGCGTCCACCGCGGCGTCGGCGAGACCGCTCACCCCGTCCCCGACCTCGTGGCCCTGCTCGCGGGCCCAGCCGGCGAGCGCGTCCATCAGCCGTGCGGCCTCCTCGCCGAGGCTGCCCACCGCCTCCCGGTCGTCGTGCTCGCTCACTGGCCCTCCGCGCTCCTGACTGTCTGCTCCGGACGCGTCCCCGCGTCCTGCTCAGTGAACCGCACCCGCAGCTCACCGTCCTCCACCCGCGCCGCGGCGACCCGCAGCCGGGCCAGCCCCTGGGGCAGGGTCAGGAGACGACGATAGGACCCCACGGTCACCACCAGGTCGTCGCCGTTCCGGGCGAGGTCGACATCGGCGCTGTCCACACCCGGGAGCGCCAGGCGCAGCACGGAGGCTCCGCCGCGAGTACGCCGGACCGCGAGCGGGCTGCGACCGGTCGGGGTGGCGACGGGGTCGGCGCCGCCGTACAGCTCCTCGGCCACCTCGCGCACCGCCGGCACGCCGACCGGCTCCCCGGTGCGGTACGGCGAGCGCCACACCGGCAGCGAGGCGAAGGACTCCGCGACCTCGCCCAGCACCTCGGCCTGCGCGGCGACCCAGCCGGCCCGCCACGGGTCGGCGCCCTCCGCGGGGAAGACCCGGTTCGCGACCACCCCGTCCACGCGGTAGCCGAACAGCGACAGCGTCGTGTACGCCCGACGGGCCTCGGCCAGGACCACCTTCTCCGGCGTGAGGACCACGCGCACACTCGCCTCCGGGCCGCTCAGCAGCTGCCGCACCTCCTCCAGCTCGCCGTGCAGCCGCTCGAGCGCGTCGAAGACGGAGTCGTCGGGCATCGGGGCGCCGGCGGCCCGGGTGAGCACCGGCTTGAGCGCCCGCACGATTCGCCGCTGCGCCGGGAAGACCCGGCTCATGTACCACCCCAGCGCCTCGGGGAGTGCCAGCAGGCGCAGGGTCTCGGCGGTCGGCGCGCAGTCGACGACCACGACGTCCCAGGCGCCCTCCAGCACCTGCTCGCGCAGCGCGAGCAGGGCCAGCACCTCCTCGGCCCCGGGCAGCACCGTGAGCTCCTCGGCGGCCACCGGGTCCACCCCGGCCACGTCGAGCACCGAGAGGAGGTAGCGCTGGATGTCGGCCCAGGAGGCCTCGAAGCGCCGCTGGGCGTCGACCTGCTGCATCCACAGGCCGGGCGCGACCTCGGCCGGCTCCGAGCCGGCGTCGACCAGGGCGAACGCGTCGGCGAGCGAGTGCGCCGCGTCGGTGGAGAGCACCAGCGTCCGGTGGCCGGCCTGCGCCGCCAGCGCCGCCGTGCCGGCGGCCACGGTCGACTTGCCGACGCCGCCCTTGCCGGTGAAGAGGACGATGCGGGTCACGGGTGGCTCAGCGCTCGAGCGACTCGACGCGCTTCTTCAGGCCCTTGAGTGCGGTGTCGATGAGGATCTTCTCGCCCTTGCGCTTGAGCATGCCGATCAGCGGGATGGTCACGTCGAGCGCCAGGCGGTAGGTCACCTCGGTCGACCCGTCGCCGAGGTCGCGCAGCACGTAGGCGCCGTCCAGCGCCTTGAGGATCGTGCCGTCGACCAGGTGCCAGGTGACCTCGCGGTCGCCGTCCCAGTCGTAGGCCAGCGTGTACTCGTCCTTGATCGGGGGCACGTCGAGCTGGAAGAACACCTCGCGCGCCCAGCCGTCGTCGTACTCCTCCCGCACCTCGGCGACCCGCACGCCCTTGGCCCACTCGGGGTAGGCCGGGAAGTCGCCGATGACGGCCATGACCGCCGCGGGGGGCGCCTGGACCACGATCGAGGACTCGGTCTGCTCGGCCATGGGCGGGAGCGTACCCGACCCCCACGGACACCCTCCGCGGCGGTAACGTGCCCGCGTGCGTGAGTTCTCCACCCCTTTGACGGTCGATGTCCCCCAGACGGGCAACCTGACCGACGACGTCGTCCGCAACGCCGCCGAGGCCCCCGAGGCGGTGGTCTTCTCCCGGCGTACGGCGGAGGGCTGGGCCGACGTGACCGCCGCCGAGTTCCTCGCCGAGGTCGGCGAGGTCGCCAAGGGGCTGATCGCCTCCGGAGTGCAGCCCGGCGACCGGGTGGCCCTGCTCTCCCGGACCCGCTACGAGTGGACGCTGTTCGACTACGCCATCTGGTTCGCCGGCGCGGCGACGGTGCCGATCTACGAGACCTCCTCGACCGAGCAGGTCGGCTGGATCCTCCGGGACTCCGGCGCGGTCGCCGTGGTCGCGGAGAACCGGGAGCACCTCACCCGGATCGCCGAGGTGCGTGCCGACCTGGAGGAGCTGCGCCAGGTGTGGTCGATCGACGACCGCGCCGTCGCCTCCCTCGCCGGGCTCGGCGCCGGCATCGAGGACGCGGAGCTGGAGGAGCGGCGCACCACCGCCACCCCGCTCGACCTCGCCACCTTGATCTACACCTCCGGCACCACCGGCCGCCCCAAGGGCTGCATGCTCACCCACGGCAACTTCATGTTCGAGCTGGGCGTGGCCACCGAGGAGCTGGACACCCTCTTCGAGGGCGAGGCGCGCACCCTGCTCTTCCTCCCGCTGGCGCACGTGTTCGCCCGGATCATCCAGATCGGCTGTGTGCAGCGCCGCGTGCCGCTGGCCCACACCGCGGGCATCAAGACGCTGATGGACGACCTGTCCACGGTGCGGCCGACCTTCATCCTGGCGGTGCCGCGGGTCTTCGAGAAGGTCTTCAACACCGCCTCGCAGCGCGCCACCGCGGACGGCAAGGGCCGGATCTTCGGGCGCGCCGTGGACACCGCGATCGCCTGGTCGCGCGGTGTCGAGCGCGGGCGGGTGCCGCTGCCGGTGCGGGCGCGGCACGCGCTGTTCGACCGGCTGGTCTACGCCCGGCTGCGCGACGCGCTGGGCGGCCAGTGCCGCTACGCGATCTCCGGCGGCGCGCCGCTCGGCGAGCGGCTGGGGCACTTCTACCGGGGCATCGGCGTCTCGGTGCTGGAGGGCTACGGGCTGACCGAGACGACCGCGGCCCTGGCGTTCAACACCCCCGACGCGCAGCGGGTCGGCACCGTGGGCCGCCCGATGCAGGGCACCGCGGTCCGGGTCGCCGACGACGGCGAGCTGCTCTTCCGCGGCGGCCAGGTCTTCGCGGGCTACTGGGGCAACGAGGAGGCGACCCGGGAGAGCCTCGAGCGCGACGGCTGGTTCCACACCGGCGACCTCGGCGAGGTCGACGACGAGGGCTTCGTCCGGATCACCGGCCGGAAGAAGGAGATCCTGGTGACCGCGGGCGGCAAGAACGTCTCCCCCGCGGTGCTGGAGGACCGGGTCCGGGCGCACGCACTGGTCGACCAGTGCCTGGTCGTGGGCGACGGCCAGCCCTTCATCGCCGCGCTGGTCACCCTGGACCGAGAGCACCTGGCCGAGTGGGCCAAGCAGCGCGGCAAGCCCACCCGGGTCGACGACCTGGTCGACGACCCCGACGTCGTGGCGGAGGTCCAGGCAGCCGTCGACGACGCCAACCGTGCGGTCTCCCAGGCCGAGTCGATCCGGAAGTTCCACATCCTCACCGAGGAGTGGACCGAGGAGGGCGGCCAGCTCACCCCGAGCCTGAAGCTGCGCCGCAACGTGGTGCTCCGCGAGTTCAAGGACGACGTCGCCGCGCTGTACGCCGGCTAGGACGCCCCGTCGGTACGCCGGGCCACCTCGGCCAGGCGCGCCCGCCACTGCCGCACCAGCTCGGCCTCGGTCATGTCGGCGTGCTCGCGCAGGGCCCGGTCCAGCGGCACCCCGGCCTCGGTCGCGCGGTAGACGCCGGTCAGCCCCCGCATGCCCGCACCGTCCGCGATCACCTGCGCGGCCAGCCAGGCGGACTCGTAGGCGGCACCGAGGTGGGGCCCGGTGACGGTGTCGAACTGCGCGTCATCGGGCAGCGCGTCCGGCAGGCCGCTCCGGCGGACCTGCGCCGCGACCTGCCCCGCCGTCCGCGACAGCGGGAGGTCGACGTCGCGCAGCGCGACCACGTCCGCGAACCCCTCGACCAGCCAGGCGGGCGCCCGGCGCTGGGAGGTCGCGGCCCCGCTCGCCACGTGCGCGACCTCGTGGGTCATCACCACCTGCTGCCCGACCCGGCCGAGCGCGTCCATCTGGTCGGGGTTCACCACGACCCGCACCGGCGCCCGCGGGCCGGTCGAGCCGTCGGCGGAGCCGGTCACGGCGGCGATCCGGGCGTAGGTCCCCGGGGGCTCGCCCAGCACCGCGTCCACGCCGTCCGCCGTGGCCGGCACCTCGACCGCCACCCCGCCGTCCCAGCCCGGGAGCGCGGAGCGGACGGCGGGCACGGCGCGCCGTACCAGCTCGGCGTAGGCCCGCCTGCGCTCCGGCGACGCGTCCGCGACGACCAGCACCGCCGACTCCTCCACGCGCTCGACCCGCGCGGTGCCGTCGAGCCAGACCGGGCTCCGGCCCTCTCCGCCTCCGAGCCCGGTGATGCCCACCGCGCCGTCGGCGGCGGCGAAGCCGACCTCGATCTCGGTGCGCGCCACCGAACGATCGACCCTTGGGATCCGCCAGGTGAGCTCGACCGTGGCCGGCCAGGCGCCACGCCCGCTGGTCGCGCCGGCCTCGCTGAGATAGCGCATCGAGACGTCGGTTAGCTCCAGTCGCCGGGCGGCCCGCGCCACCCCCGCCAGTCGATCGGCGGCCGCCGGATCGCCGGACGCCGCCGTCTCCGAGGCGGCGCGCGGGTCGCCGGAGCGGAGAGCGGCCTCGAGGCGCTCCAGGGCGCCCGCCGCCAGCGCCGGCTGCGGTCCGGCCGCGCTCGGGGCGTCGGGGTCCGCCTCGTAGGTGTCCTCACGCAGGAGGGCGAAGGCCCCCGCCGCCAGGGCGAGCACCAACAGCACGAGGCCGGCCACCCACCATCGTGAGCGACCGGCCTCGGAGCGTGCGGGGTCAGCCAGGACGGACCGCGCCGGAGTAGGGCATGGAGAAGACCGGCGCGTAGGCGACGTCGGTGGACGGGTTCGCCGCGTGCACGATCTGGCCGTTGCCGATGTAGATGCCGACGTGGCTCACCGGGCTGTAGTAGAAGACCAGGTCGCCGGGCTGCAGGTCGTCCCGCGAGACCGGGGTGCCCGAGCCCATCTGCGCGCTGGAGGAGTGCGGAAGGCTGACGCCACCGGCCTGCCAGGCCATCATGGTCAGGCCCGAGCAGTCGAAGGAGCTCGGGCCGGCGGCGCCGTAGACGTAGGTGTCGCCGACCTGGGCGATGGCGTACTGCACCGCGGCCGCGGCGCCACCGGAGGCGGCCGGTGCCGGCTCGGGCTCGGCCGGCGCCGCGGGCGCGCTGCGCGAGACGGTTTCCTCGCGCTGGGCGGCCTCGAGCCGGGCCCGCTCCTCGGCCTCGAGGTCGGCGAGCAGATCCTGGGCCTCGTCCAGCTTGGTGGAGATCGTCTCCTTCTCCTTGCGCGCCTCGCTCTCGGCCTCCGCGAGGTCGGCCACCCGCCTGTCGGTGGCGCGGGTGCGGATCGCGAGCGCGTCGCGCTGGCTGGAGAAGTCGGAGTACTGCTCGGCCTGGATGTCGGTCACCGAGGACATCGCGTCCAGGTCGCCCAGGAACTCCGAGGGGTCGTCGGCGACGACGACCTCGCCCAGCGTGGCGACGTTCTCGCCGCGGTATTGCGCGATGATCGAGTCCTCGACCTGGGCCTGCGCCGCCCGCACCTTGGCGGTCTGGCGGCGCTGGTCGGCGCGCAGGGTGCGCAGATCCTTGCGCAGGTCCTCCAGGCGGATCTGCAGGGTGTTGTAGCGCTCGGAGGCCTGCTCGGCCTCGCGGTAGAGCCGGTCCACCCGCGTCTGGACGTCGTCGATGTCCGGCTCCGCCATGGCGGGCTGGGCGACGACGACTCCGGTCGCGAGGACGGCGGTGCCGCTGAGCAGGGTGATGAGTCGCTTCCGGCCGTGGTTCACGAGCGGGCGTTCTCCCTCGGTACGTCGGACGCCTACCGGGTGAGCTGACGGGTTCGGGCTCGACGTGTGCCCTACGCCCCCTCCTCGGCCGCAAACGGCCGCCTCGAAGGCGATTCACCCCAGGGGTGTGGTTCCCCGGCTCCTGGCCACCCCCCGACGGCCTGGACTCGGCGCGGCGCCCGCGCGGACCTGGGTGGTCCACTCCCACGAGCACCTGAGCACGGGACAGTAGCCGCCGCGTCGAGGCCGCGCCAAGTTTCCACAGGAATGTCGCGGGGTGTTCTGACGCACGTCCGTCAGCCGGACGCCGCTGGCGCCCCTTGAGCCTCATTCGCCTCACGCGCCTCATCTCTCACGCAGTCCCGACCTCCGGGCCGGCCATCGGCGTCACCATCCGCAGCGGCGGCACCAGGCCACCGGCGGCGAGCGCGTCGATCGCCTGCTGCTCCTCCTCGTCGAAGGTCAGCTCGGGCGGCGGCCCGAGCAGCACCGTGACCACGCAGTCGTGGCACGCAGGACCCCGCACGGCACAGCTGTCACAGTCGATTCGTGTCGTCATGGGCGTCACCCTGACAGGGCCCGCCGACACTTCCGCCGTACCGCGACACGCCGGGCGAAACAGCCGCCTCAGACGCCGAGCAGCTCCAGCAGGGCGGCGGAGGCGACGGCCCGCGCGCCGGAGCGTACGGCGGCCTCGGCCACCTCCTGGTCGCTGCTGACCACCACGACCGGCCGGCCGGGCGGCTCGGCGTCGACCAGCTCCCCGATCACGTCGTCGGCGAGCACACCGGGCGGGGAGAAGAGCACGGTGACCCCGCGCGGGGCACCGGCGACGACCGGACGGACCTCGGCATGCGCGGCGTCGAAGACGACGGTGGTCTCCGCTCCGGTGCGGGCGACGAGCGGGCCGAGGGCCCGCACCAGGCGCGCCCGCTGCGCCTCCAGCGAGGACGACTCCCACACCGAGCGGCTGACGTTGTAGCCGTCGACGAGCAGCCGCGCGCGCGGCAGGGCCAGCACCTGCTCCAGCACCCGGGAGTCCCCGGGCCGGGTCGGGGCGGCCGCGGTGCGGGCCCCGCTGCGGGCGGCGAGCTCCTCCTCCACCCGCGCCGCGGGCGAGCCGGTCGCCACGGGCAGGGCCAGCTCCCGCCGCAGGCCGGCCGCCGCGTCGATCAGCGTGTCGAGGAGCAGGCGGGCCCGGAGCGTGGCGTCCTCCCGCTGGCCGCGAGACTCGCCGCGGGCGCGCTCCAGGCCGGCCTGGAGCTCGGAGACCCGGGCGCGCAGCCGCCGTACCTCGGCGTCCCGCTCCCCCGAGACCGACGATCGCGCCTGCTCGGCGGCCTCCGCCCGCGCGGTCGCCTCCTCCGCGGCGGCTCGGGCCGCACGCAGCTCGGCCCGGGTGGCCCCCAGCCTGCGGCGCAGGTCGGCGTTCTCCTCCTTCAGCCCCGCGAGCTGCTGCCGCTGGGCCTCGCGCAGCTCCCTGCTCTCCCCCTGCAGCGACGCCACCCGGCGCCGGAGGCGGTCGACCTCGGCCTCGGCCGCGCGGGCGGTCCCGGTGTCGCGGCCCAGGCGCTCCAGGGCCGCCGCGAGGTCGGCGTACTCCCGGCGCAGCCAGAGGGCCGCGGCCAGGTCGGTGTCCGTCGACTCCGCGGGCAGTGACGCCTCCACCAGCGTCCCGACCTGCCGGCGGAAGTCGTCGTCGCCCTCGAGGGCGGAGGTGAGCTGTACGGCGCCCGCCCGGGCGCGGCGCGCGGGCGCGAAGCCGGCCACCTTGCGCAGGGCCGGCGGCGGGTCGGCGACGTCGGGGAGCACGCCCGCGGCCAGAGCCAGGACCCTGCTGCGGACCGCGCCGGGCAGCCGCGTCAGAGTCATCTCCGGCTCCTCGGCCATGGCCGTCCGGCCTAGCCCGTCGCGCGCGGACCGTCGGCGGCGTCCACGTCCTTGCGCAGCACCCGCTCGACGGCGTCGTCGCGTCCGCACCAGCGGCACGCGACCGACTCGACGGTCTCCTCCCGCAGCTCGGTCTCCTCCACCACCGGCTCGCCGGCGAGGTCGAAGTGCCAGAACTCGGTGGTCCGGCGGGTGCGGCGTACGTCGAAGCGGGTGAGGTTGCCACAGCCGCTGCAGCGCCAGCGGTGGGTGGCGTCGGGGATCGCGGGAGTCACCGGGTCAGCCTAGACGGGGCTCGTGCCGCGTGGCCGACGGGTTTTGTCGGTGGACACGCCTAGCGTCGCTCCCATGACCGCCGAAGCAGCCTCGACGCAGTGGGAGGCCCAGCGCTCGTTCGACGAGCTGGGCCGCCCGCTGCGCGACGTGACCTTCACCGTGGTCGACCTGGAGACCACCGGCGGCTCGGCCTCCGCCGGCTCGATGATCACCGAGATCGGCGCGGTCAAGGTGCGCGGCGGCGAGGTGCTGGGCGAGTTCCAGACCCTGGTCAACCCCCACACCCGCATCCCCCCGTTCATCGCGGTGCTGACCGGCATCACCGACTCGATGGTGGCCGACTCCCCCGGTATCGACTCCGCGCTCCCGGCGTTCCTGGAGTTCGCCGCCGGCACGGTCCTGGTCGCCCACAACGCCCCCTTCGACGTCGGCTTCCTCCAGCACTTCGCGCGCGAGCAGGGCCGCCCCTGGCCGGCCTTCGAGGTGCTCGACACCGCGCGGCTCGCCCGCCGGGTGGTCACCCGGGACGAGACCCCCAACTGCAAGCTCTCCTCGCTGGCCCGCGTGTTCGGCTCGGCGACCACCCCCAACCACCGGGCACTGGCCGACGCCCGGGCCACGGTCGACGTGCTGCACGGGATGATGGAGCGGCTCGGCGGGCTGGGCGTGCACACGCTGGAGGAGCTGCAGACCTTCTCCTCCCGGGTCAGCCAGCAGCAGCGCCGCAAGCGGCACCTGGCCGAGGCCCTCCCGCACGCCCCGGGGGTCTACCTCTTCCGCGACGACGACGACCGGGTCCTCTACATCGGCACCTCGCGCGACCTGCGCACCCGCGTCCGGTCCTACTTCACCGCCTCGGAGACCCGCACCCGGATCGGCGAGATGGTCGGCATCGCCTCCCGGGTCACGGGCATCGAGTGCGCCACACCGCTGGAGGCCGAGGTGCGCGAGCTCCGGCTGATCGCCGAGCACAAGCCGCGCTACAACCGGCGGTCCCGCTTCCCGGAGAAGGTGCACTTCCTCAAGCTCACCCGCGAGGTGTGGCCGCGCCTGTCGCTGGTGCGGCGGGTGCTGGACGACGACGCCGACTACCTCGGCCCCTTCGCCTCGAAGAAGGCCGCCGAGCGGTGCCTGGCCGCCCTGCACGACACCTTCCCCGTGCGGCAGTGCACCGGGCGGCTGCCCCGGGAGCCCTCCCGCTCGCCGTGCGTGCTCGCGGAGATGGGCCGCTGCCTCTCCCCGTGCGACGGCAGCGCCGACGAGACGACGTACTCCCTCCTGGTGCGCCAGCTCCGCGACGCGCTGCTGCGCGACCCCGACCAGGTGGTGACCGCCATCTCGACCCCGATGGACGCCCTGGCCGGCGACGAGCGCTTCGAGGAGGCCGGGGTGCATCGCGACCGGCTGGCCGCGTTCGTGCGCGCCGCCGCCCGGACTCAGCGACTCAGCGCCCTCACCCGGTGCGCCGAGATCGTCGCCGCCCGCCGGGAGGACGACGGCCGCTGGTCGGTGCACGTGGTGCGGCACGGCCGGCTCGCGGCCGCCGGGGTGATCCCCCGCGGCGGGGACGCGCACGCCTACGTCGCCGAGCTGGTCGCCAGCGCGGAGACCGTCCTGCCCGGCCTGGGGCCGGTGCCCAACGCGTCGGCGGAGGAGAGCGAGCGGATCCTGCGCTGGCTGGAGCAGCCCGGCGTCCGGCTGGTCGACGTCGACGGCGAGTGGGTGTGCCCGGTGGGCGGTGCCGCCCGGCACCTCGCGCTGCACGACGCGGTGCACCAGTCCCGGCTCAGCCTGGTGCCCTTCGACGAGCGACGCTCGCTCTCGCCGGTCCATCAGCCCACCCGCTGAGCCGCTACCGTGCTGCCATGATCACCGCCATCGTCTTCGTCAACGCCGACGTCGCCCGCATCCCCGAGGTCGCGGAGGCGATCGCGGCGCTGGAGGGCGTGAGCGAGGTCTACTCCGTCACCGGTCAGATCGATCTGATCGCGCTCGTGCGCGTCCGCGCGCACGAGGATGTCGCCGCCGTGGTGGCCGACCGGCTCAACAAGGTCGACGGCGTGCTGGAGACCGAGACCCACATCGCGTTCCGCACCTACTCCCGCCACGACCTGGAGTCGGCCTTCTCCCTCGGTCTCGACTGATCTCGGGCGATGGGGTGGCTGCAGCAGCACTGGCTGGATCTCCTGGGCTGGGGCGGCAGTGCGCTGCTCGTCTTCTCGATCCTGCAGCCGCGGGTCTTCCGGCTGCGGGTGCTCAACCTGCTGGCCTGCCTGATCCTGACCGTCTTCAACGCGATGCTCGGGATCTGGCCGATGGTCGTGATGAACGTGGTGCTGAGCCTGATCAACCTGTGGTTCATCGTCTCGCTGCTCCGGGATCGGCATGACGACCGCGCCTACACCGCCCTCCGCGTCCGCCCCGACGACGTCTACCTCTGGCACGTGCTCTCCGTGCACGGCGCCGACATCGAGCGCTTCAACCCGGACCTGGACCTGGCGGCCTGGCAGCGCACGGACGGCGAGGCCTGGCTGATCCAGCGCGGGGACGAGACCGTCGGTGTCGTGCTGGTGACCCCGGACGGCGACACCGCCCGGGTCGTCCTGGACTGGGTCACGCCGCGCTTCCGTGACTTCTCCCCCGGCGAGTTCGTCTGGCGCGAGCATCAGCTGCTCCGCGACTCCGGCTTCCGCCGCGTGGTCACGCCGCCGGGCATGGTCGACGCCTACTACGCCCGGCTGGGCTTCCGCCGCTCCGGGGACGCCTGGGTGCTGGACCTGGCGTGAGCGCCGGGCCCCCTGACGGGCTCAGCGGTTGCTGGCCGCCACCCAGCGCTCGAGCGCGGCCGCGGCCGCACCGCTGTCGATCGCATCGGCGGCCCGGGCGATCCCCGCGCCCAGCCGCTCCTGCAGGGTGCCCTCGCCGCCGTCGTACACCGCCAGGGCGGCTCCCGCGTTGAGGAGTACGGCGTCCCGCACCGGCCCGGTCTCCCCGGCCAGCAGCCGCCGCGCGACGTCGGCGTTGAAGGCCGGGTCGCCGCCGCGCAGGTCCTCCACCCGCCCCCGGGGCAGCCCGAGGTCGGTCGGGTCGACCACCTGCTCCTCGATCCGCCCCTCGTGCACGGTCCACACCGTGGAGGTGGTCGCGATGGTGAGCTCGTCGAGCCCGTCGTCGCCGCGGAAGACCCAGGCGTCCACCCCGCGCCCGGCGAACACGCCGGCCATGATGGGGGCGGTGCGCGGGTCGGCGCAGCCGATCGCCTGGGCCGCGGGGCGGGCCGGGTTGGTCAGCGGGCCCAGCAGGTTGAACGAGGTGGCGATGCCCAGCTCGCGCCGCGGGCCGGCGGCGTGCCGCATCGCGGGGTGGAAGGCCGCGGCGAAGCAGAAGGTGATGCCGGCCTCGTCCACGAGCTCGCGGACCCGCCGGGCCGGCAGGTCCAGCTGGATGCCGAGCTCCTCCAGCACGTCGGCGCTGCCGGACTTCGACGAGGCCGAGCGGTTGCCGTGCTTGACCACCCGCGCGCCGGCGCCGGCGGCGACGATCGCCGACATGGTGGAGATGTTGACCGACATCGACCGGTCCCCGCCGGTGCCGACGATGTCGAGCACCCGCCCCTCGACCGGGAGGGGCGTGCCGGCGTCCAGCATCGCGTCGGCCAGGCCGCCGATCTCGGCGACCGTCTCCCCCTTGGCGCGCAATGCGACCGCGAAGCCCGCCACCTGCACCGGCGTGGCGTTGCCCGCGAGGACCTCCGCCATCGCCCAGGCGGCCTCGTCCGCGGACAGGTCCTGTCCTGCGACCAGGGTGCTGAGGACGTCGGGCCAGGTGTGCCGGCTCATGGCGTGCCCCGTCCGAGGGCCCTCACGAGCTGCGCGCGGGCGACTGCCGGCGCAGCAGGCCGGTGACCGCCTCGGCGAGGGCCAGCGGGTCGAGCGGGTGCGGCACCGCCGCCTCGGCCCGCGACCAGGTGGCCAGCCAGTCGTCTTGGGGACGGCCGGTGAGCACCAGGATCGGCGGGCAGTCGTAGATCTCGTCCTTGAGCTGCTTGGCGATGCCCATGCCGCCCGCGGGAACGGCCTCGCCGTCCAGGATCGCCAGGTCGATGCCGCCGGCGTCCATGTTCTGGATGACGACCGGCTCGGTGGCCACCTCGACGTACTCCACCTCGGGCAGGTCCGGGTGCGGCCGGCGGCCCAGCGCCAGGATCACCTGCTGGCGCGTGTTGACGTCGTCGCTGTAGACGAGCACCTTCAGCGGGGCGGCCTTCTGGTCAGTCACGGGAGCGATCGTAGCGGTCGCGCGCGCCGCCCGGAGCGGTGCGTGCGGACGCGCGGCGCCGTACCGGACGCGGTGTGAACCATCTGACCACGGCCCATCAGGGGGTCGGGGTGCTCTCTGCCTCGGGAACCGGCATAATCCGGTGCGTGGCAACCACTGCGTCCTCGATCCCCGCCTCCCGGCTCCACGGTCATCACGACCGGCCGAGCATGGTCAGCGTCGGCACGATCATCTGGCTCTCCAGCGAGCTGATGTTCTTCGCCGCCCTGTTCGCCGCCTACTTCACCATCCGGTCGGTGAGCCCGGAGCTGTGGGCGCAGGAGACCGAGCTCCTCAACGTGCCCTTCGCCACCGCCAACACCGTCATCCTGGTGCTGTCCTCGGTGACCTGTCAGATGGGCGTGTTCGCCGCCGAGCGCGGGGACGTGAAGGGGCTGCGCCGCTGGTTCATCATCACCTACGTCATGGGCGCCATCTTCATCGGCGGCCAGGCGTTCGAGTACGTCGAGCTGGTGCACGAGGGCCTGACCCTGTCCAGCTCGGCCTACGGCTCCATGTTCTACCTGGCCACCGGCTTCCACGGGATCCACGTGACGGGCGGCCTGATCGCCTTCCTCTTCGTGCTCGGCCGGACCTACCTGGCCAAGCGCTTCACCCACGAGCAGGCCGTGACGGCGATCGTGGTGTCCTACTACTGGCACTTCGTCGACGTCGTGTGGGTCGGGCTCTTCGCCACGATCTACCTCATCCAGTGAGCTCCCGACCCCCGAGAGGCAACAAGGTGCGTTTCCTGAACCGAACCGCCGGACAGATCTCCCGTCACCGGCGCAGCACGGCCGCCGGCCTGGTGGTGCTCCTGCTCGGTCTGCTGACCATGGGCGGCCTGGCCACGCTGATCTCGCCGAGCCAGGCGAAGAACACCCCCTCCGACACCGAGCAGGTGGCCAAGGGCCGCGAGCTGTTCTTGGTGGGCTGCTCGTTCTGCCACGGCCAGAACGGCGAGGGCGTGCCGACGGTCAACGGCAAGCAGCTCGGCCCCTCGCTGGTCGGCGTGGGCGCCGCCGCGGTCGACTTCCAGGTCGGCACCGGGCGGATGCCGATGGCCCAGCCGGGCGCGCAGGCCCCGGCGAAGCGGGTCGTCTACACCCAGGAGGAGATCGACGCCCTGGCGGCGTACGTCGCCTCGCTCGGCCCCGGCCCCGCCGTACCCGACGAGACGGAGTACACGCTGCCGACCGACCTCACCGACTCCGAGCGGCAGGAGGCGATCACCCGTGGCGGGGAGATCTTCTTGTCCAACTGCTCGGCCTGTCACAACTTCGAGGGCTCCGGCGGCGCGATGCCACAGGGCGGTGAGGCGCCGAGTCTGCGCAACACCGAGGCGAAGTACATCTACGAGGCGATGCTGACCGGCCCGTCGAACATGCCGTCCTTCTCCAACGGCAACCTGACGCCGGAGGAGAAGCGCGACGTCGTCGCCTACCTGAAGTCCATCGGCAACAACCCCGGCTACGGCGGCTTCCAGCTCGGCGGCCTCGGCCCGGTCAGTGAGGGTATGTTCGCCTGGGTGGTCGGCATCGGCGGCGCCATCGCGTTCGCGGTGTGGATCGCGGCGCACACGACCCGCTCCAGCAAGAAGAAGAAGGTGAGCGCGTGAGCACTCTCGATCACCGCTCCGAGTCCTCCTCGGAGCTGGAGGCGGACCCGATCGCCGATCCGGGGCTACCCGAGCACCAGTGGCGCCCCACCGACGTCGACGAGAAGGCCGAGAAGCGGGCCGAGCGGCAGGTCACCGCGTTCTTCGTGGCCTCGATGGTCTGCGCGGTCCTGTTCGTCGTCTCCTACTTCACCCTCGACATCGGCGACAACTGGGACACCGTCCTGGGGCTGGGCGCCTCGACCGTCGCCCTGGGCGGCTTCATGGGCCTGTGCCTGCTCTTCATCGGCATCGGCGTCATCCAGTGGGCCCGCAAGCTGGTCGGCGACCAGGAGATCGTCGAGATGCGGCACCCGGCTGCGTCCCCGCCGGAGGACCGCGAGACGTCGCTGAAGGCGCTGGCCGCCGGCGCCGACGAGGCCGGCCTGGGCCGGCGCCCGATGATCCTCTACTCGATGCTCGGAGCCATCGGGCTGTTCAGCATCACCCCGATCATCATGCTGCGCGACCTCGGCCCGCTCCCCTTCTCCGAGGAGGTCGAGGAGGAGTACGGCGGCCTGGAGAAGACCGTGTGGCGCAAGGGGATGCGCGTGGTCCGCGACGCCGTCGGCACCCCGATCCTGGCCGCCGGCCTCCAGGTCGGCGACCTGGTGAACGCCGAGCCCGAGGCGATGTACCCCACCGAGGAGAACGGCTACCCCGAGGTGTCCGGCCACGAGGTCCTGGTGATGAAGTCCAAGGCCGCCGTGATCGTCGTACGCATGGAGCCCGAGGACATGTCCGAGGCCACCCGCAACTGGGCGGTCGACGGCGTCGTCGTCTACTCCAAGGTGTGCACTCACGTGGGCTGCCCGATCTCGCTCTACGAGCGGACCACCCACAACCTGCTCTGCCCGTGCCACCAGTCGACCTTCGACCTGGCCGACAAGGGGAAGGTCGTGTTCGGACCGGCGGCCCGGGCGCTTCCGCAGCTGCCCATCTCGATCGACGACGAGGGCTACCTGGTCGCCCAGAGCGACTTCCGTGAACCGGTAGGACCCAGCTTCTGGGAGCGTGACTCGCAATGAGCATCGACACGAGCAAGGTCGCCCGCAGCAACCGCGACTCCGCGGCCACGGCCTCCCCGCCGGGCAAGGCGGGCGCGGTCGCCAACTGGGCCGACGAGCGCCTGGGCCTGGGCACGGCGATGAAGAAGCAGCTGCGCAAGGTCTTCCCCGACCACTGGTCCTTCATGCTGGGCGAGATCGCCCTGTGGAGCTTCGTGGTCCTGCTGCTGACCGGTGTCTTCCTCACGCTGTGGTTCGTGCCGAGCATGGGCGAGATCGAGTACCAGGGCAGCTACGACCAGCTGCGCGGCGTGCACATGTCCGAGGCCTACGCCTCGACCCTGCGGCTGTCCTTCGACATCCGCGGCGGTTTGCTGATGCGCCAGATGCACCACTGGGCCGCGATGCTGTTCATCGCCGCGATGTTCGTGCACATGATCCGGGTCTTCGCCACCGGCGCGTTCCGCAAGCCGCGTGAGCTCAACTGGGTCATCGGCGGCCTGCTGCTCCTCCTGGGCATCCTGGAGGGCTTCGCCGGCTACTCCCTGCCCGACGACCTGCTGTCCGGCACCGGCCTGCGGATCGCCGACGGGCTGGTGAAGGCGACCCCGGTGGTCGGCTCGTACATGTCGTTCTTCATGTTCGACGGCGAGTTCCCCGGCGAGTCGATCATCCCCCGGCTCTACACCGCACACGTGCTGCTGATCCCGGGCCTGCTGCTCGCGCTGATCACCGCGCACATGCTGTTGCTCGTCTACCACAAGCACACCCAGTGGCCCGGCCCCGGCCGCACCGAGAAGAACGTGGTCGGCTTCCCGCTGCTCCCGGTCTACGCCGCGAAGGCGGGCGGCTTCTTCTTCATCATCTTCGGCATCACCGCGCTGATGGGCGGCCTGATGTCGATCAACCCGGTGTGGAAGTACGGCCCCTACGACCCGTCGAAGGTGACCGCCGGCTCGCAGCCGGACTGGTACATGGGCATCGCGGAGGGCCTGCTGCGGATCATGCCGGGCTGGGAGACGCACATCTTCGGCGTCACCATCTCCTGGAACATCCTGATCCCTGGTCAGATCTTCCCGGTCGTGATGTTCGGCGTGTTCTTGGCCTGGCCGTTCCTGGAGGCGTGGGTGACCGGTGACAAGCGGGAGCACCACCTGCTCCAGCGTCCCCGCAACGCCCCTACGCGCACCGGGTTCCTGGTCGCGATGATGACGCTGTACGGCCTGCTGTGGATGGCCGGCGGCAACGACATCCTCGCCACCCAGCTGAACCTCAACCTCAACCACATCACCTACTTCATGCGGGTGGCGGTCTTCGTCCTGCCGGTGATGGCGTTCATCGCCGTACGCCGGTGGTGCATCTCGCTGCAGCGGCACGACCGCGACCTGCTGGAGCACGGGTATGAGACCGGCATCATCATGCGGTCCCCCGAGGGCGCCTACTCCGAGCGGCACCTGCCGATCAGCGAGGAGCGGGCCTACACCCTCACCGCGCGGGACCGCGACCAGGTGCTGGAGATCGGGGCCGGCACCGACGAGAACGGTGTGGCCGCTCCCGACACCCGCGCCCAGCGGGTCCGGGCGAAGTTGTCGCAGTGGATGTTCGGCCACAACGTGCAGAAGCCCACGCGGGCCGAGCTCGAGGAGGCCCGGCACCACGCTGAGCACGAGGCCGAGCTCCAGTCCGGGCTCGACCACCCGGCCCGTGGTCACGAGTTCGACGACCACTCGCTGCGCAACACCGACGACGAGCCCCTGCGGCACTGAGGCTCTCGCGCTCCACCTGAGGCCCGCCCGGTCCCCGCGACCGGGCGGGCCTCCGGCATTTCCGGCGTCCTCTCCCGCCCCGAGCGCGGACGTGTGGCTCGGCTACCTCCAGTCGGCGCCCGGAGGGTCAGGCCCGAGTCGCCGGACGCACCCCACACCCGACCGTGTGGGTTTGAAGCCATCAGATGACCCCGAACCCACACGGTCCACCGATCAGCCGCGCCGGCCCCCAGGCCCCGGGAGGTCAAGGCCGGTACGGCGATCAGCTCGGCCCCCACAGCCGCACGGCCCGCTCCCGCGATGAGAGGTAGCCCAGCCACCCGCCACGACCCCGATCACGTGGCTCGGCAACCTCCAGTCGGCACGCTGAGGGTCGGGCCCGTACGGCGGGCACCCTCTCGCGGAGGGTCAGCCGAGCGCGGAGCCCGCGGCGTACTCCTGGAAGGGCAGGTTCCAGTCGCCGTACCCGTTGTCCACGGTCATCGGCCGGTCGCTGCCGGTGTACTCCACCACGTCGCCGCGCTTGGAGAGGTCATAGAGCCACTTGGCGTTCTCCGGAGACATGCCGGTGCAGCCGTGGGAGACGTTGGCATAGCCCTGGGAGCCGACCGACCACGGGGCGGAGTGCAGGAACTCACCCGAGCTGGTGACCCGCATGGCCCACTGCACGTTGTTGAGGTCGTAGCCCTCCGCGCTGCTGGGGTCGATCCCGATGGTCTCGGAGTTCATCCGCTTGGAGTCGAACTTCTCCATGATCACCTTCACCCCCGACCGCGTGGTGAAGCCGGGCTTGCCGGTGGTGATCGGCGTGGTCTTCGCCAGCTCGCCGTTGATGAAGGTCTTCATCTGGTGGCTGGCCATGTCGACCTTGGAGATCACCGCGTCGCCGACGGTGAAGTCGACCTTCCGGCTCTCCTGGCCATAGATCCCGTTGCCGGCGGGGACCGAGTTCACGTCGACGTCGACGCTCACGTCGGTGCCGGGCTGCCAGTACTTCGCCGGCCGCCAGTGCGCCTCGGTGTCGCTCATCCAGTGCCAGGAGCCCTTCTGCTGCGGGCTGCTGGTGACGCTCATGTGCTTCTCGAAGGCCTTCTTGTTCTGCACCGGGATGTCGAAGGACACCACGACGGGCATGCCGACGCCGACGGTCTCGCCCTGCAGCGGGGCGACCGAGGCGTAGGTCTGCTCGTCCAGGCTCAGGTCGGCGGTGCGGAACGTGGTGGCGCTGCGCATGCTGCGGCCGTCGGCACCGCGCTCGGCGACCGCCTTGACGTGGTACGTCGTCCCCGGCTCGAGCCGGCCCGTGGCGGTCCAGGTCTCGCCGTCCAGCTCGCCGGCCAGCTTTCTGCCCTTGCCGGTGCGCACCTGCACCGAGGTGAGCGTGCCGTTGCGGGCGCCGACCTCGACGACCTGGTCGACCGCCACCTGTCTCGGCTTCGCGAGGTTGGTGGTCAGCTCGACCTTCGCCGGCTCCGCGGAGGGCGAGGCGCCCTGGCCGGCGGGCCGGTCAGCACCGGGCCCGTCCTGGGCGCCGGCACCGGAGCAGGCGGCCAGCAGCGGCAGGGCGGCGAGCCCCAGGCCCGCGACCCACCGACGCGCACGGACTTCAGCGAACATGACGACGACTCCCCCTCGACGAGCCCGCCCGTGTGCCGGGCACACACGACGAAGACGAGCCTCGTTCAGGGTAACGGAACGCCGCAGACCCGTCCGGTCGACGCCCACGTGTGTCCGGTCACGCCGGAACCCGCTCTCAGAGCGGGCACAGCGACCGGTGACTCAGTGCGCGTGCTCGCCGCGGTAGTACTCGAAGACCCAGCCGCTCAGGGTGATCAGCCCGACGCCGGAGCCGATGATGAACAGCCACCAGGCGCCGATGGCGACGCCGTACGTCATGAACGCCAGGGTCAGAGCGCACCACAGCGGCCACCAGGAGTACGGCGGGAAGAACCCCAGCTCGCCGGCGCCGTCGGCGACCTCGGCCTCCTTGTCGTCCTCCGGACGCACCTCGTCCATCTTCTTGGCGTGGAAGCCGAGGTAGAAGGTGATCATCCCGACCAGCAGCATGGTCATGAACAGGGCGGTCGTGCCCGTCCAGTCCCCGCCATCGGGCAGGTTCGCCGACGTGGCGAACCAGTAGCCCGGCGTCACGATCACGAAGAAGAGCGTGGTGGCGCCGAAGATCCAGGTCTCGATCTTCATCGGGTCTCCTCGTCCTCGTCGGTACGGCGGGTGCTGGGGCCTCCGACGACGTCCTCACGGCCCTGCATGTCCGGGGCGTCGGCGGTGCCCTCCCTCGCGGCGTCGTTCTGCTCCATCTCCATCGCGGCGATCTCCGGGTGGTGCAGGTCGAAGGCGGGCGACTCCGAGCGGATCCGCGGCAGGGTGTGGAAGTTGTGGCGCGGCGGCGGGGAGGACGTCGCCCACTCCAGCGAGCGGCCCCAGCCCCACGGGTCGTCCACGCCGACCGGCGGGGTCTGCCGGCTCAGCCACACGTTGTAGAAGAACGGCAGCGTGGAGAAGGCCAGCAGGAACGAGCCCACGGTGGAGATCTGGTTCAGCGTGGTGAAGCCGTCCTCGGGCAGGTAGTCGGCGTAGCGCCGCGGCATGCCCTCGACGCCCAGCCAGTGCTGGACCAGGAAGGTCAGGTGGAAGCCGAAGAACAGCAGCCAGAAGTGCAGCTTGCCCAGTCGCTCGTTGAGCATCCGGCCGGTCATCTTGGGCCACCAGAAGTAGAACCCGGCGAACATCGCGAACACCACGGTGCCGAAGACGACGTAGTGGAAGTGCGCGACCACGAAGTAGGAGTCCGAGACCTGGAAGTCCAGCGGCGGCGAGGCCAGGATGACGCCGGTCAGCCCGCCGAAGAGGAACGTGGTCAAGAAGCCCATCGTCCACAGCATCGGCGTGTCGAAGGACAGGGATCCGCCCCACATCGTGCCGATCCAGTTGAAGAACTTCACGCCGGTCGGTACGGCGATCAGGAACGTCATGCCGGAGAAGAACGCGAGGTCCACCGACCCGGTGACGAACATGTGGTGCGCCCAGACCGCGACCGACAGCATCGCGATGCCCAACGTGGCGCCGACCAGGCCGACGTACCCGAAGATCGGCTTGCGGCTGAACACCGGGATGATCTCGGTGACGATGCCGAAGAACGGCAGCGCGATCACGTAGACCTCGGGGTGGCCGAAGAACCAGAACAGGTGCTGCCACAGGATCGGGCCGCCGTGGCTGGTGTCGAACACGTTGGCGCCGAACTGCCGGTCCGCCTCCAGCGCGAGCAGCGCCGCCGCCAGGATCGGGAAGATGATGATGACCAGCAGGCTGGTGACCAGCGTGTTCCACACGAAGATCGGCAGCCGGAACATGGTCATGCCCGGCGCACGCATGCAGATGATCGTGGTGATGAAGTTGACGCCACCGAGGATCGTGCCGAGGCCGGCGAGCCACAGGCCCATGATCCACAGGTCGCCGCCCAGGCCCGGGGACCGCACGGCGTCGGAGAGCGGGGTGTAGGCGAACCAGCCGAAGTCGGCGGCGCCGGTGGGCGTCAGGAAGCCCGAGACCACGATGATGCTGCCGAACAGGTAGAGCCAGTAGGACAGCATGTTCAGCCGCGGGAACGCGACGTCGGGGGCGCCGATCTGCAGCGGCATGATCACGTTGGCGAAGCCGAAGAACAGCGGCGTCGCGAACAGCAGCAGCATGATCGTGCCGTGCATCGTGAACAGCTGGTTGTAGGTCTCGTCGTTGACCACCTGGTTGCCCGGGAAGGCCAGCTCGGAGCGCATGATCAGCGCCATCACACCGCCGACCAGGAACCAGATGAACGACGTGGTGAGGTACATCTTGCCGATCAGCTTGTGATCGGTGGTCGTCAGCAGCCGGACGACGTTCTCGCCGAGCTTCTTCTGCGGCTCACCGGCCGGTGCGCCGCTCACGGTCGGGGAAGCGGTGGCGGTCACTCCTGACCTCCCTCGTTCTCACCGGACTCCAGGCCCGGTTGGGTGGTAGTGAACTCGTTGCCGATCACGGGCTCGTCGGAGACGAAGCCCCGGTCGATCTGCTTCTGCAGGTAGCGGTCGTACTCCTCGGGGCTGACCACCTCGACGTTGAAGAGCATCCGCGAGTGGTAGACGCCGCAGAGCTCGGCGCACTTGCCGCGGTAGGTGCCCTGCTTGGTCGGGGTCAGCCAGAACCGGTTCACCTTGCCCGGGATGACGTCCATCTTCATCAGGAAGCCGGTGATCCAGAAGGAGTGGATGACGTCGGGGCTGCGCAGGTTGAACTGCACGCTCTCGCCCTCGGGCAGCACCAGGGTCGGGACGTAGGAGCCGGTGCCGGACTCGTAGACGTTGCGGCCGTTGGCGACGTCCTCGTTGGTGTAGTTGAACGTCCAGGACCACTGCTGGCCCACGACCTCGACCACGTGGTCGGGGTTGTCGACCGGCTCGAGCACGGCGTTCTGCGTCTTGACGGTGTGGGCGAAGAACACCACGACCATCACGATCGGCACGAAGGTGTAGAAGATCTCCAGCGGCAGGTTGTAGCGCGTCTGCACCGGGATCTCGTCGTCGCTGCGACGGCGGTAGCGCGCCATCGCGTAGAACATCAGCGCCCAGACGATCGCGCCGGTGACCAGGGCCGCGACCCAGCCCCACTTCCACAGCTCGTAGATGTAGCCCGAGCGGTCGGTCGCGTCCACCTCGGGCATCGCCCAGTGGGTCAGCTGGTACTTGTCCTCCGCCGAGCAGCCGCTGACCAACAGCAGGGCTGCACCGGCCACGAGGCCCAGGGCCACTCGCTTCAGCGGCGATCCGGCGCGACGGCGCCGCGACGACCCGGCAGGCCGCGACAACTGCACACCCACGTAGGGACCTCTCTCTCGACGAGCCTGGCTCCACGGCGAATCGCACATGGCAGACACTCACGATATCCGAACCGGGCCCCCGTTGTCGGGGTGGGTCGCCCGGTAGGTTCGGCGTGTGACCAACCTGACCGGCGGGTACCTCGACACGGCCTCCTCCGAGCCGCTCCACCCGGCGGCCAGAGAGACCCTGCTGGCGGCCCTGGACCAGGGGTACGGCGACCCGCGCCGCCTGCACGGCACGGGCCGGAGCGCGCGGCTGCTGCTGGACAACGCCCGCGCCGTGGTCGCGGAGTGCCTCGGGGTCCGTCCCGCCGAGGTGACCTTCACCGCGTCCGGCACCGACGCCGTCCATCGCGGCCTGCTCGGGCTGCTGGCTGCGCGCTCGCGCGTGGGGCGGCAGTCGCTGGTCAGCGCCGTGGAGCACTCCTCGGTCTTCCACGCGCTGCGCTGGGCGGGGGTGCCGCTGGGCACCCTGCCGGTCGACCGCACCGGGCGGGTCGACCCCATGTCGGCGGGCGCCCGGGCCGAGGAGCTGCCCGGCCCGCTGGCCGTGGCCGCGGTCCAGCACGCCAACCACGAGGTGGGCACCGTGCAGCCGGTGGCCGAGATCGCGGCGGCCCTGGGCGAGGCCCCGCTGTTCGTCGACGCCTGCGCCTCCGCGGGCCGGCTGGCGCTCCCGGAGGGGTGGTCGGCACTCGCGGCGTCGGCCCACAAGTGGGGCGGCCCCGCCGGGGCGGGGGTCCTCGTGGTCCGCAAGGGCGTCCGCTGGGAGAGCCCGTTCCCGGCCGACGACCGAGGGGACGAGCGGGCCAGCGGCTTCGAGAACGTCCCCGCAGCCCTGTCCGCGGCGGCGGCGCTCCAGGCGGTCACGGCGGAGGCCGACGAGGTCGCGCGCCGCCAGCACGCGCTCATCGCCCGGGTCCGCGAGACCGTCGCGGCCACGATCCCCGACGTGGAGGTGGTGGGGGCTCCGGAGGAGCGGCTGCCGCACCTGGTGACCTTCTCCTGCCTCTACGTCGACGGGGAGGCGCTGGTCACCGAGTTGGACCGGCTCGGCTTCGGCGTGGCCAGCGGGTCGGCCTGCACCGCATCCACCCTGACGCCCAGCCATGTGCTGGAGGCGATGGGCGCCCTCTCCCACGGCAACGTGCGCCTCTCGCTGCGCCGCGACACCACCGAGGAGGAGGTCGACCGGCTCCTGGCGACGCTGCCCGGGGTGGTCGCCGAGCTCCGCTCCCGGGTGGGCATGGGATGACCCCCGCCCTGGAGCTGGACTGCCGCGGCCAGCGGTGCCCGCTGCCGATCATCGAGCTGGCCCGCCGGATCGGCGAGGTCGGCGTGGGCGAGGTCGTGGCCGTGGCCGCCACCGACGTGGCCGCGCGGCTGGACGTGCAGGCGTGGTGCCGGATGCGGGGGCAGGAGTACGTCGGCGAGGAGCCCGCCGAGGACGGCGTACCCCGCTATCTGGTGCGGCGCCTGGCGTGACGAGGCCGCCTCACGACAGGTGCGGCGCGATCGCGTCGCCGGCGGCGTCGCCGTACGCCTCGCGCACCCGGTCGACGAACCCGGCGCGGGTGAAGGTGTACTCCTGCGTGCCGACGGTCTCCACGACGTAGGCGGCCAGGGTGCACCCGACCTGCGCGGCCTGCTCGAGGTCGACCCCCCAGTGCAGCGCGGCGAGGAAGCCGGCGCGGAAGGCGTCCCCCACGCCGGTCGGCTCGACGGCGCGCACGCCCGGCACGGCGGGGATCTCCAGCGTCTCCCGGTCGCGCCCGCTGATCCGCACGCCGTCCTTGCCCAGGGTCGTGACCTGGGTGCCGACCCGCGCGCGCACCTCGTCGGGCGACCAGCCGGTCTTCTGCTCGATCATGTGCGACTCGTACTCGTTGGAGAACAGGTACGTCGCCCCGTCGATCAGGCCGCGGATCGGCTCGCCCTGGCTGAAGGCCAGCTGCTGGCTCGGGTCGGCGATGAAGGGGTACCCCCGCTGCCGGCACTCCTCGGTGTGGCGCTGCATCGCCTCGGGGTCGTCGGCGCCGACCAGCACCAGGTCCGGCTCCCCCACCCGGGCCGCGATCGGCGCGAGCTCGACGTTGCGCGCCTCGGACATGGCGCCGGCGTAGAAGGAGGCGAACTGGGCCTGCGAGGAGTCGGTCGTGCACACGAACCGGGCGGTGTGCTGGGTGCTGGAGATGTGCACGGAGCCGCAGTCGACGCCGTGCCGCTCCAGCCAGGAGCGGTAGTCGGCGAAGTCCTCCCCCGCCGCGCCCACCAGCACCGGGCGCAGCCCGAGCATGCCCAGGCCGAAGCAGATGTTCGGCGCGACGCCGCCGCGGCGGATCTCCAGGCCGTCGACCAGGAAGGACAGCGAGATCTTGTCCAGCTGCTCCACGACGAGGGAGTCGGCGAACCGGCCCTGGAAGGTCATCAGATGGTCGGTCGCGATGGAGCCGGCGATCAGCAACGACATGCGCCGAACACTACTGTTCGGTACTGCTGGGGATACCAATCGGTAGCCCCTAGCGTCGCTGACATGACCCCTCACACGCCCGGTGCGCCGTACGACGACCTGTCCGATCCCGAGCAGATGACCGCCGACTGCCGGGCCGCCGGAGACCGGCTGGACCGCGCCGCCGAGGCGGCCGTGGGCCCCTCGCCGAGCATCCGGTTCGAGGACTACCCGCGCGAGGTGCGCAAGCCGGAGATCAACGTGGACCGGGCCGCCGCGCGCCTGGCCAACGCGCTGCACCTCCACCTGGACTGAGGGCGGCCGCCGCCCCCCAGGCCTGCACGAACCACCCAGTATCCCGCGCCCCCGGTCGCGGGCTGGCCCGCCGTTACGCGGCCCGCGGCGGCGCGCCCGTCACTTACTCCGTGGTTCGTGCACGCACCTCGACCCGACGACGCCCCGTCAGCCGGTCCCGGAACGGGCCGAGGGCCCCGGAGCGGTGCTCCGGGGCCCTCGTGCGTGCGCGGGTGACGGTGAGACTCAGTGGAAGGAGTCGCCGCAGGCGCAGGAGCCGGTGGCGTTGGGGTTGTCGATCGTGAAGCCCTGCTTCTCGATGGTGTCGACGAAGTCGATCATCGCGCCGTTGAGGTAGGGGACGCTCATCCGGTCCACGACCACGGTCACGCCGTCGAAGTCGGTGGTCACGTCGCCGTCCAGGGTGCGCTCGTCGAAGAACAGCTGGTAGCGCAGGCCGCTGCAGCCGCCGGGCTGCACGGAGATGCGCAGCGCCAGGTCGTCGCGGCCCTCCTGGTCGAGGAGGCTCTGGACCTTGGCGGCAGCCACGCTGCTGAGGTTGATCTGGTCGGTACGACGCTCGGTGGCCTGCTCGGTCATCTCATCTGCTCCAGGAGTCGGGGTCTCGTCCGTTGTCTCAATGGTCGCACACCCCTGGCTATTCCGAAGGGTGCTCCGTCTCACGCCCACCGCCCCACGCCGCCCGACTCGACAAGGGAATGTCATGCAGGGGGGTCAGGCGCGCCAGCGGGGGCCGATGCGCCGGACGACGACCCGGCGGGGGTCGTCCTCGGCGACGTCGTCGTCGGACTCCACCAGCGACCCGAGCTCACCGGGGTCGTGCGAGGCCGACGGCGCGACCACGGCCTCGCCGGAGTCCGCGAGCCCCACGGCCCGCTCGATCCGCACCTCCAGGCGAGAGTCGGCGAGGCCCTCGGCCACGCCGGTACCCCACTCCACGACGGTCACCGACTCCTCCAGCGAGGCGTCCAGGTCCAGGTCGTCGAGCTCGTCGATGCCGCCCAGCCGGTAGGCGTCCACGTGCACCAGCGCCGGCCCGGAGACCAGCGAGGGGTGCACCCGGGCGATCACGAAGGTCGGCGAGGTGACGTCGCCCCGCACCCGCAGCCCGGCCCCGACGCCCTGGGTGAACGTCGTCTTCCCGGCGCCGAGCTCCCCGCTCAGCACGACCAGGTCCCCGCCGCGCAGCTCCTCGGCCAGGTGGGCGCCGAGCTCGCGCATCGCGTCGGCGTCGGGGACGTCGTACGTCGTGACCAGCGGCAGCTCGAGCTCGAGGTACGGCGAGGGCTGGCCGACCCGCCGGGAGAAGCCGTTGCCCTCCCAGAACCCGATGGTGCGCGGCAGCTCCTCGCGCGCGAGGACGCGCAGGGAGTAGGCGCCCAACGAGTGCGCGGCCTCGACCGCGGCGTCGATCAGCGCGCGGGCGACGCCGGTCCCCTGGGCCGCCGGCAGCACCCCGAAGCGCCGCAGGAACAGCACGGACCGGACCGGGGCGAGCAGCAGCGCCCCGACCGGCTCCCCGTCGGAGAGCGCCACGAACCCGCCCTGCATCGCCAGCGCGGTCCGCAGCGACTCCTCGGTCTCCAGCAGAGCGTCGGCGGGCGGGTCCAGCGGCGGCCGCGCGGAGAACGCCTCGTGCACCACGTGGTGGACGACGGCGGCGGACTCCGGTCCCACCCGGCGCACGACGACACTCATGCCTCGAGCCTCTCGAACACCCGGGCCAGCAGGTCGTCCAGCTCCTCGTTGACCTCCTCGTGCCGCTCCACCAGCACCAGGTGGCCGGCGTCCTCGACCTCCAGCAGGTCCGACCCGTGGATGCGCGAGTGCATCTTGCGGCTGTGCCCGATGGAGGTCAGCTTGTCGGAGGTCCCGCAGATGATCGAGGTGGGGACCCGGGAGAAGACCCGCAGCACGTCCCACTTGTCCAGTGCCGCGAAGCCCGGATAGAAGCCGGCCACCACGTCGAAGGGGGTGCGAGACAGGATCTCGTAGACGAAGCGCAGATAGTCCGCCGGCACCTCCCGGCTGCCGAAGGCGTAGAGGTCGGTCATGGTCAGCGCGATGTCCCGCCCGAAGCGGCGCACCTGGTCGACGGCGCGGTGGCCGAGCCGCAGCGTGCGCACGGTGCGGCCCATCACGCCCGCCCCGATCCCGGCCGGCAGCATCGGGAAGAGGATCCGGCCGGGGTCCAGCCCGCCGGCGGTGGTGGAGATGAGCCCGACGCCGATCACCTTCTCCCCGAACAGCTCGGGGAACTGCTCGGCCAGCGCCATGATCGTCATGCCGCCCATCGAGTGCCCGACGAGCACGACCGGGTCGTCGCCGGTGAGGTCCTCCAGCACCCGCTTGAGATCGCGGCCGAGCTGGTCGACCGTCTCGTGCTCCTTGTCCGACCGGCCCGAGCGCCCGTGCGAGCGGTGGTCGTAGTAGACCGCCCGCACCAGGCCGCGATAGGCGGCCCGCTGGAAGTGCCAGCAGTCCAGGTCCAGGCAGTAGCCGTGCACGAAGACGACGGTGAACGGCGGCCGCTCCGCGAGAGGAGTACGGCGCTTCCGCCCACCCTGCTTCGGCGCCTCATACTCGTCGATCTCGGCATGCAGCGGCACGCCGTCGTCGGTCAGCACGGTGATCGGCTCGGAGTGCAGCGACCCCAGCGCGACCTCGTCGCCTGCCGAGGGTCGGTGGGCCAGGCGGCGGTTGGTGACGATCTTGGCGACCCCGACGGCGGCGCCGCCGGCGACCGCGGCCCCGGCCGCGCCGGCCGCAGCGCCGATGAGCTTGCCGCGCACGCTCATGGGCGGCCCCCGCTGTCGACGTACCGCCGCGGGTAGCGCCCGCGCATCCGAGTGACGATCTCGTAGCTGATGGTGTCGCTCGCCTCCGCCCAGTCCTGCGCGGTCGGCTCGCCGCCGCGCCCGTTCCCGAAGATCACCGCCGTCTCCCCCGCCGGCGGGGTGTCGCCGCCGAGGTCGACGACGAACTGGTCCATGCACACCCGGCCGCGCATCGGCCGCCGCGCCCCGTCGACCTCCACCTCGCCGGTGGAGCTGGCGTGCCGGGGGATGCCGTCGCCGTACCCCATCGGCACCAGACCCAGGGTGGTCGGCCGCTCCGCGGTCCAGGTGGCGCCGTAGGAGACCGACTCCCCCGCCTCGATCGGCTTGACCATCGCCAGCGGCGCCTGCACGGTCATCGCCGGCTCCAGCCGGCCGGCGACGTCGGCGGGTGTCACGCCGGGCGCGGGGTCCAGGCCGTAGGACGCCAGCCCGCAGCGGACCAGGTCGAAGTGCGCCGAGGGGCGCAGCAGGGCCCCGGCGGAGTTCGCCAGATGCCGCACCTCGGGCCGCAGCCCCGCGGCCTCCGCGACCGCCAGCGCCTCCCGGAAGCGCTGCTCCTGCCGGTCGTTGGCCGGGCTGGCGGGCTCGTCGGAGCTGGACAGGTGCGACCAGATGCCGGTGATCGTGACCCGCCCGGTGCGCTCCAGCTCGGCGGCGTGCGCCACCAGGGCGGGCCAGTCCGCGAGCGTGGCACCGCCGCGGGAGAGCCCGGTGTCCACCTTGAGCTGCACCCGCGCGGGCAGCCCGGTCGCGGCGATCCGGTCCAGTTCGTCGATGGAGTACGCCGTGAGGTCGAGGTCGGCGTCGATGGCCGCGGTGGGGTCGGGGCCGGGCGCGTCCAGCCAGCACAGGATCCGGCCGGTGTCGCCGGCCTCGCGCAGGGCCATCGCCTCGGCGACCGTGGCGGTGCCGAGCCACTCCGATCCCGCCTCGCGAGCGGCCCGGGCGGACTCGACCAGGCCGTGGCCGTATCCGTCGGCCTTGACCACCGTCATCATCGCGGCGGGCGCGCACAGCTCCCGGAGGAAGGCGACGTTGCGTCGGATCGCCCCCAGATCCACCACGACCTCCGGGTGGTCGAGAGCGCCGGGGAGCATTCCCGCATCTTTTCACGCACCCCCCGCCGGCCCCGGCACCGGCCGCGGGTCAGGACGCGTCGTCGGCCAGCCCGGCCAGCACGTCCCCGAGCGCCCCCGGGAGGTCGCCCGCGGTGATCGGGCCGCCCCGGCGGCGGGACGCGACGGTCGCGGCGGCCCCGTGCAGCCAGGCTCCGACCGCGGCGGCGTCGAAGGGGTCCAGCCCCGCGGCGACCAGGGAGCCGATGAGCCCGGCCAGCACGTCGCCGGCCCCGGCGGTGGCCAGCCAGGGCACGCCGGTGGTGTTGACGTCCACCCGGCCGTCGGGGCGCGCGATGAGGGTGCGCGGCCCCTTGAGGAGCACGACGGCGTCGTACTCCTGCGCCGCCCGGCGCGCGGAGGCCAGCTGCCGCGCCTCGACCTCCTCCCGCTCGACCCCGAGCATCCGGGCGAGCTCGCCCGCGTGCGGGGTGAGTACGGCGATCCCGCCGACCGGGCGCCCGGCGTGCGCGAGCGCGTCGGCGTCGATGACGAGGGGGACGTCGTCCCCGGCGGACTCCCGCAGCGCCCGCTCCGCATCCGCGCCGCCGCCGGATCCGACCACCCACGCCTGGACCCGCCCGACACCCGGGACCACCTCCGGGTGCGCGGCGAGCACGGCGTCCCGCGCGCCTCCGGCGTAGCGGACCATCCCGGCGAACCCGGAGGAGGCGCCCGCCGTGGAGAGCACCCCGGCGCCGGGATACTGCTCGGAGCCGGTGCGCACGCCGACGACGCCGCGGGAGTACTTCTGCGCGGCGGCGTCCGGCCGGGGCAGCAGGGCGCGCACGTCGGCCGGCCCGAGGGCGCGAACCGCGGCGGGCGGCAGCTCCAGCCCGATGTCGACCAGCTCGACCGCGCCGCAGGCGGAGGCTGCGGGCTCCACGAGGTGGCAGACCTTGTAGCTGCCGAAGGTGACGGTCAGGTCGGCGGTCACGTGCGGGCCGTCGATCTCGCCGGTGTCCACGTCCACCCCGGAGGGCACGTCGACGGCGACGGTCGGGGCGTCCGGGTGCACCGCGAGAGCGTCGACCGCCTCCGGCCGGAGCCCGCCCCGGCCGCCGATGCCGACGATCCCGTCCAGGAGCACGTCCGGCGGACTGGAGTCGCGCGCCTCCACCACGCGCCCGCCGGCGGCGAGGAGCGCCGCCAGACCAGCCTCATGCGTCCGCGACGGGGCCAGCAGCACCGCCTCGACGCTCGCCCCGCGCCGGGCCAGGTGGGCGCCGGCCCAGAGGGCGTCGCCGCCGTTGTCGCCCGAGCCGGCCAGCACGAGCACCCGCGCACCGACGACGGCGCCGAGGAAGTCGGCGACGGCGTGGGCGAGCCCCACGGCGGCGCGCTGCATCAGCGCGCCCTCGGGCAGCGCGTCCAGCAGGACGGCCTCGGCGTCGCGGACCTGCGCGACGGTGTGGGCGGAGCGCATGAGCGTCAGGCTAGCGCCGGCTCAGGACTCCAGGACCACGACCGCGGACGCGATGCCGGCGTCGTGGGACAGCGAGACGTGCACGTGCCGCACCCCCTGAGCATCGGCGCTGGCCCGGACGGTCCCCCGCAGCTCGAAGCGCGGCCGGCCGCTCTCCTCCGAGACGATCTGCGCGTCGTGCCAGGCCAGCCCGGCGGGCGCGCCCAGGGCCTTGGCCAGGGCCTCCTTCGCCGCGAACCGTGCCGCCAGGGACGCCAGTCTCAGCCGGGCCTCGGCGGCGGTGAAGAGCCGGTCCCCCAGGCCCGGCGTACGCTCCAGCGACTCTCCGAAGCGCTCGATGTCGACCACGTCGATGCCGACGCCCACCACCGGCACGGCTCACTCCACCGTGACGGACTTGGCCAGGTTCCGCGGCTGGTCCACGTCGTGGCCCATCACGGTCGCGAGCTCGCAGGCGAACAGCTGGAGGGGTACGACGGCCACGACGGGCTGCAGCAGGGTGGAGACCTTCGGCAGCTCGATCAGCCGGTCGGCGTAGGGGCGCGCCGCGTCGTCGCCCTCCTCGGCGAGCGCGATCGTGTGCGCCCCGCGCGCCCGGATCTCCTGGATCGCGCTGGTCATCTTCTCGTGCAGGTGGTCGCGCCCGCGGGGCGGGACGACGCAGAAGACGGGCAGCCCGGGCTCGATCAGCGCGATCGGGCCGTGCTTGAGCTCGCCGGCGGCGAAGCCTTCGGCGTGGATGTAGGCCAGCTCCTTGAGCTTCAGCGCGCCCTCGAGCGCGATCGGGAAGCCCGCGTGCCGGCCGAGGAACAGCACGGCCCGGGTCTTCGCGTGCTCGGCGGCGAGGGCGTAGATCTCCTCGGCCTTGTCCAGCATCGCCTGCACGTGCTCGGGCATCTGCTCCAGCTCGCGCACCACGGCGGCGATCTCGTCGCCGAACTTGGTGCCCCGCACCTGCGCGAGGTAGAGCCCGAGGAGGTAGCAGGCGATCAGCTGGGTGAGGAACCCCTTGGTCGAGGCCACCCCGATCTCCGGGCCGGCGTGGGTGTAGATCACCGCGTCGGACTCGCGCGGGATGGTGGAGCCGTTGGTGTTGCAGATGGCCAGGACCCGGGCGCCCTGCTCGCGGGCGTGCCGGATCGCCATCAGGGTGTCGGCGGTCTCGCCGGACTGGCTGATCGCCACGACCAGGGTGTCGCGCGTCAGGATCGGGTCGCGGTAGCGGAACTCGTGCGCGAGCTCGACCTCGCAGGGGATCCGGGTCCAGTGCTCGATGGCGTACTTCGCGACCAGGCCGGCGTAGTTGGCGGTGCCGCAGCCGACGATGATGATCTTGTCGACGTTGCGCAGCTCATCCTCCGAGAGCCGCACCTCGTCGAGCTGCAGCCGGCCGTTCTCGTCGTGCCGGCCAAGCAGCGCGTCGGCGACCGCGCGCGGCTGCTCGAAGATCTCCTTGCGCATGAACCAGTCGTAGCCGTCCTTCTCCGCGGCGGAGAGGTCCCAGTCGACGTGGTACGGCGTCCCCTCGCTGGGGCTGCCGTCGAAGCCCGTGACCACGACGGCGTCGCGGGTCATCGTGACGACCTGGTCCTGGCCCAACTCCAGAGCGTCGCGGGTGTGCTCGATGAAGGCGGCAACGTCGGAGCCGAGGAAGTTCTCCCCCTCGCCCAGGCCGACGACCAGCGGCGAGTTGCGGCGGGCGGCCACGACCCGCTCGGGGTCCTCGGCGTCCACGGCGACCAGGGTGAAGGCGCCCTCGAGCCGCTGGCACACCTGCTGCATCGCGGTGGTGAGGTCGGCGCCGGCCAGCACCGCGCGCTCGAGCAGCTGCGCGGCGATCTCGGTGTCGGTCTCCGAGCGCAGCTCGACGCCCTCGGCCTCCAGCTCGGCGCGCAGCGGCGCGAAGTTCTCGATGATCCCGTTGTGCACGACGGCCACGCGGCCGGCGGCGCCGATGTGCGGGTGGGCGTTGGTGTCGTTGGGCGCGCCGTGGGTGGCCCAGCGGGTGTGCCCGATGCCGGTCGTGGCCTCCGGGAGGGTGTCCTCGGCGATCGCCTTCTCCAGGTTGGCCAGCTTGCCGGCGCGCTTGTCGGCGGCGATCTGCCCGTCCGCCACGAGCGCCACCCCGGCGGAGTCGTATCCGCGGTACTCCAGCCGCCGCAGGCCCTCCACGACGACGCCCTGGGCCTGCTGGTCACCGACGTACCCCACGATTCCGCACATGGGCGCCAGTCTAGGGGCGAGGGGTCTGCCGGACCGGCATTCCCGGGTGCTGCAAGAATGCCGCGCATGTCGCACTCCGGGGCGCCGGCCGAGACGTCGCCGTACGTCGAGCTCGAGCGCGACGACTGGGCGGCCCTGGCGCCCCAGATGGAGTCGCCCCTCTCCCCCGCCGAGATCGCCGCGCTGCGCGGCCTGGGCGACGAGCTGGACCTCGCGGAGGTGCAGCAGGTCTACCTGCCGCTCTCCCGGCTGCTCAGCCTGTACGTCGGGGCGAACTCGCACCTGCACCGCGCGCAGGAGGAGTTCCTCGCCCGCCCGCACCCGCCCCGGACCCCGTTCGTGATCGGCCTCGCCGGGTCGGTCGCGGTCGGGAAGTCGACCACCGCGCGCGTGCTGCAGCAGATGCTGGCGCACTGGCCCGAGCACCCGAACGTGGCGCTGGTGACCACCGACGGCTTCCTCCACCCCAACGCCGAGCTGGAGCGGCGCGGGATCCTGCACCGCAAGGGATTCCCGGAGTCCTACGACCGCCGGGCGCTGCTGCGGTTCGTCATGGACATCAAGTCCGGCAAGGACGAGGTCGAGGCGCCGACGTACTCCCATCTCGTCTACGACGTCGTCCCCGACGAGAAGATCGTGATCAGCCGGCCCGACATCCTCATCCTGGAGGGCCTCAACGTGCTCCAGCCGCCGCGGACGCGCGAGGACGGCCGGACCGGGCTGGCGCTGAGCGACCTGTTCGACTTCTCGGTGTACGTCGACGCCCGGGCCGCCGACATCCGCGAGTGGTACGTCAACCGCTTCCTGCGGCTGCGCGAGACCGCCTTCCGCGACCCGGCGTCGTACTTCTCCCGCTATGCCGCGCTCACCCACGACGAGGCGGTCGCCACGGCCACCGAGATCTGGGACAGCATCAACGGCCCGAACCTGGTGGACAACATCGCCCCCACCCGGCAGCGGGCGACCCTGGTGCTGCGCAAGGACCGCGACCACTCGGTCCGCTACGTCCGGCTCCGGAAGATCTAGCCCCTCCCCTGATGGGAGGTAGAGACCGCAGAAGAGCCCGCCGGCCCGGCGCGCCTCAGAGGGCCAGCCGCTCCCGGACGACCCCGGCGAGCCGGTCGGCGACGGCGGCGGCACGGTCGGGGGTGGGGGCCTCGACCATCACCCGGACGACCGGCTCGGTGCCCGAGGGGCGCAGGAGCACCCGGCCGGTGGTGCCGAGCTCGGCCTCCTCCCGCGCGACGGCGGCGGCCAGGTCGGCGTCGGAGCCGACCCGGGTCCGGTCGACACCGGTGACGTTGACCAGCACCTGCGGGAGCCGGGTCATCACCGCGGCGAGGTCGGCCATCGAGGAGCCGGTGACGGCCATGCGCTCCAGCACCTGGAGCGCGGTGAGCAGCCCGTCGCCGGTGGTGGCGTAGTCGCTCATGATCACGTGCCCGGACTGCTCGCCGCCGAGGGCGAAGCCGGAGCGGCGCATCTCCTCCAGGACGTAGCGGTCGCCCACGGCGGTCCGCTCCACCGTCACGCCCGCCTCGGCCATCGCCGCGGCGAAGCCCTGGTTGCTCATCACGGTGACCACGACGGTGTCCGAGGCGAGCTGGCCGCGCTCGCGCAGCGCGAGGGCGAGGATCGCGAGGATCTGGTCGCCGTCGACGACGTTGCCGTCGGCGTCCACGGCCAGGCAGCGGTCGGCGTCCCCGTCGACGGCGAAGCCCACGTCGGCGCCGTGCTCGCGGACGGCGGCCTGGAGGGGCTCCAGGTGCGTGGACCCGCAGCCCAGGTTGATGTTGAGCCCGTCGGGCGAGGAGTGGATCGCGATCACCTCGGCCCCGGCCCCGGCGAGCGCCCGGGGGCCAACCTCGAAGGCCGCCCCCTCGGCGCAGTCCAGCACCACGCGCAGGCCGGCCAGCGGCTTGGTGGTGGTGGCGATGAGGTGGGCGGCGTACTCCTCGACGGCGGAGGGGTACGTCGAGACCCGGCCGACGTCGCCGCCGACGGGCCGCTGCCACGCCTCCCCCATCCGGGCCTCGATGGAGCGCTCCAGCGCGTCGTCGAGCTTGTGCCCGCCGCGGGAGAGGAACTTGATCCCGTTGTCGGGCATCGGGTTGTGCGAGGCGGACAGCACGACGCCGAGGTCGGCGCCGAGCGCGCTGGTCAGGTGCGCGACGCCGGGGGTGGGCAGCACCCCGAGCAGGAGTACGTCGACCCCGGCCGAGGCGAGGCCGGCCACGACCGCCGCCTCGAGGAAGTGCCCCGAGACGCGGGTGTCGCGACCGACCACCGCCAGCGGTCGGGGTCGCTCGAAGTCGCCGCGCTCCACCAGGACGTGGGCAGCGGCCACGGAGAGGTCCAGGGCCAGCTCGGCCGTCAGCAGGCCGTTCGCCAGGCCCCGGACCCCGTCCGTGCCGAAGAGTCGCTCCGCCACAGGAGGCTCGCGAGTCCCGCGGGTCAGCGCTTGCTGAACTGCGGCGCCTTGCGGGCCTTCTTCAGACCGGCCTTCTTGCGCTCGATCGCGCGCGAGTCGCGGGTGAGCAGCCCGGCCTTCTTCAGCGAGGCACGGTTGGCCTCGGTGTCGACCGCGTTCAGCGCGCGGGCGACGCCCAGGCGCAGCGCGCCGGCCTGGCCGGTGATGCCGCCGCCGTCGATCCGGGCGACCACGTCGAAGCGGCCCTCCATCCCGGTGGTGACGAACGGCTCGTTGACGACCTGCTGGTGCAGCTTGTTCGGGAAGTAGGAGTCCAGCGTGCGGCCGTTGACCCGCCAGGCGCCCGTGCCGGGCACGATGCGGACGCGGGCGACGGCCTCCTTGCGGCGGCCGGTGGCCGACGCGGGGGCGACGTTGGCGACGCGGGACTCCGCGGCGGGGGCGGACTCGGAGGAGTAGGCGACGCCCTCCTCGTTGACCTCGAAGGTCTCCTCGACCTCGGTACCGGTGTTCTCAGTCATGTGTCTGGTTCCTCGATCGCTTTACTGGGAGACCTGGGTGATCTCGAACGGCGTGGCCTGCTGGGCCTGGTGCGGGTGCTCGGGGCCGGAGTAGACCTTGAGCTTCTTCAGCATCTGCCGGCCGAGCTTGTTCTTCGGGAGCATCCCCCAGACGGCCTTCTCGATGACCTTGCGAGCGTCCTTGTCCAGCAGCTCGCCGACCGGGGTGGCCGAGAGGCCGCCCGGGTAGCCGGAGTGCCGGTAGGCCAGCTTGTCGGTGGCCTTGTGGCCGGACAGCGCGACCTTCTCCGCGTTGACGACGATGACGAAGTCACCGGTGTCGACGTGCGGGGCGAAGATCGGCTTGTGCTTGCCGCGCAGGAGGTTGGCGGTCTGGACCGCAAGGCGGCCGAGGACCACGTCGGTGGCGTCGATGACGTGCCACTCGCGCTGGATGTCAGCGGGCTTGGGGCTGTACGTGCGCACAGTTCTGCCTTGTCTCGTTCGTCGGGCCCGGGCAGGAGGCCCCTGCCGGGTGGTGGTGCTGCGACTTCTGACGAACACTGCCCGGCTCCGCGCGGGAGCGGTCCGGGTCTGCACCCTCGGCACCGGACAGGCATCCGGGCACACGCGGAGGGCGCGGCAGGAGTCGCAAGGGGGAACTCTACCGTCGCAGGGGTACGGCGGCCAATCGCCGCCCCGGTTGGTCCGCCGTACCAGCCGCGACTAGGTTGGGAGCACCCCCCTGACGTGTACAACAAGAGGAGCCGATCGTGAACGACACACCGGCGCAGTCCCTGACCGTCCGCGACAACCGGACGGGCCAGGAGTACGACATCCCGATCACCGACGGCACGATCAAGGCCGCGGATCTGGGGCAGATCAAGCCCGACGAGGACAGCCCCGGCCTGGCGACGTACGACCCCGGCTTCGTCAACACGGCCTCCTGCCGCTCCTCGGTCACCTACATCGACGGCGAGCAGGGCATCCTGGAGTACCGCGGCTACCCGATCGAGCAGCTGGCGGAGAACTCCAACTTCCTCGAGGTGGCCTACCTCCTCATCAACGGCGAGCTCCCCACCAAGGAGCAGTACGACGCCTGGGAGCACGAGATCACCTACCACACGTTCGTGCACGAGAACGTGAAGTCGTTCATGCAGGGGTTCCGCTACGACGCCCACCCGATGGGCATGCTGATGGCCTCGGTCGGCGCGCTGTCGACCTTCTACCCCGAGTCGAAGCTGATCCACGACGACGAGGTCCGGCACCTGCAGATCATCCGGATGATCGCCAAGATGCCGACCCTGGGCGCCTGGGCGTTCCGGCACGCGCAGGGCAAGCCCTACATCTACCCCGACAACGAGCTCAGCTACACCGCGAACTTCCTCTCGATGTTGTTCAAGATGAGCGAGCAGAAGTACGAGCCCGACGAGCGGCTGGTGCGGGCGCTGGACGTGCTGTTCATCCTGCACGCCGACCACGAGCAGAACGCCTCCACCAACGCGGTCCGCTCGGTCGGATCCACCCAGGTGGACCCCTACGCCGCGGTCTCCGCCGGCGTGGGCGCGCTGTTCGGCCCGCTGCACGGCGGCGCCAACGAGGCGGTGCTGAAGATGCTGCGCCGGATCGAGAAGAAGGAGAACATCCCCTCCTTCATCGAGGGCGTGAAGAACGGTGACGAGCGGCTGATGGGCTTCGGCCACCGGGTCTACAAGAACTACGACCCTCGGGCGAAGATCATCAAGAAGTCCGCCGAGGAGGTCTTCGAGGTCACCGGGACCAACCCGCTGCTGGACATCGCGCTGGAGCTGGAGAAGATCGCGCTGGAGGACGAGTACTTCGTCAAGCGCAAGCTCTACCCCAACGTCGACTTCTATTCCGGGCTGATCTACGAGGCCTTCCAGTTCCCGCCGGAGATGTTCACCGTGCTGTTCGCCATCGGCCGCACCCCCGGCTGGCTGGCGCAGTGGCTGGAGCTGGTGGAGGACAAGGACCAGAAGATCGCGCGGCCCAAGCAGATCTACACCGGCGAGCGCGGCCTGACCTTCACCCCGGCGACCGAGCGCTGGAGCTGACCGGCCCGTCGATGACCTACCCGACGGTGGTCTTCGACCTGGGCAACGTGCTGATCCGCTGGGATCCCCGCCCCGCCCTCGCGGCGGGTGTCGGGGACGCGGAGGCTGCGCGGTTGCTGGCTGCCGAGGACTTCGACTTCGCCGCGTGGAACGCCGCGCAGGACGCGGGGCGGACCTTCGCCGACGGCGTGGCGGAGGTGGCGCGCAGTCATCCGCACTGGGCGGAGCACGTGGCCGCTTACGGCCCGAACTTCGCCGCCTCCATCACCGGTGAGGTGGAGGACACGGTGAGGGTGCTGCGCGACCTGCACGGGGCCGGCGTACCCCTCGTCGCGCTGACCAACTGGGCCGCGGAGACGTTCCCGCACGCGCGGGAGCGCTTCGACTTCCTCGAGCTCTTCGACGACATCGTGGTCTCCGGGGAGGAGCGGGTGGCCAAGCCGGACCCGGCGATCTTCGAGATCCTGGCGCGGCGGGGCGGGCGGCCGCTGACCGAGTGCGTCTTCGTCGACGACTCCCCCGCCAACGTCGAGGCGGCCGCCGCGGCGGGGATGGACGCGATCCGGTTCACCGACACCGGGCACCTGCGGGGCGACCTGCGCGCCCGCGGCCTGCCCGTCTGAGGCTGGTCCCGGACTCTTCAGCGATCCCCAGCCGGGTCTCAGCGTGGTTTCAGGGTCGGTCGCCACAGTGGAGACATGTCCCAGTACGCAGGCCCCGAGACCACGCACGAGCTCCCCTACGGCCGTCCCGAGCCGGAGTCGCCCCGCAAGCAGCCGCGAGGCCGAGCCGCCCTCGCCGGCGTGCTGGCGATCTCCCTGCTGGCCGGCGGAGGAGCGGGTGTGGCGGGAGCCGCGGCCTGGGACAGCTGGCACTCGGACGGCCGAGGCTCCTCGGCCGGTGTGAGCAGCTCGAGTGCCCAGGGGACCCCGGCGTCGGTGGCTTCCGACGAGTCGGCCACCGGCGCCGGGGCGACCCCGTCAAGCCTGAACATCGAGGCGGTGGCCGCGGAGGTGCTGCCGTCGGTGGTCCGGATCGACGTCTCGGGGTCGCAGGGCACCGGGTCCGGCTCCGGCATCATCTTGAGCGAGGACGGCCGGATCCTCACCAACAACCACGTCATCTCCGGAGCCGACGGCGGCTCGATCCGGGTCTCCTTCAACGACGGCAGCCACGCCGACGCGACCGTGGTGGGCACCGACCCGCTCACCGATGTCGCCGTGATCCAGGCCGAGGGCGTGTCCGGGCTGACGCCGGCCGACATCGGCAAGTCCGCCGGGCTCAAGGTGGGCCAGCCCGTGGTCGCCGTGGGGTCGCCGTACGGACTGGACGCCACGGTCACCAGCGGCATCGTCAGCGCGCTGGACCGGCCGGTGAGCGTGGGCTCGGACGCCCAGGGCAACGTGACCGCTTACCCCGCGGTGCAGACCGACGCGGCGATCAACCCGGGCAACTCCGGCGGTCCGCTGGTTGACGGTCAGGGCCGGGTGATCGGGATCAACTCCTCGATCCGGTCCACCTCGAACATGACCGGGCAGGCCGGCTCGATCGGGCTCGGCTTCGCCATCCCGATCGACGAGGTGATGCCGATCGTGGACCAGATCGTCGCCGGTGAGACCCCGACGCATGCCCGGCTGGGTGTCACCGTCGGCGGCCAGGCCCCGGAGGGCGGGATGATGATGCCGGGCCAGCCCGGCCAGGAGCAGGCGACCGAGGCGCCGGAGGGCGCCCAGCTCCGCTCGGTCAGCGACGGCTCCGCCGCCGCCGAGGCGGGCCTGCGGGCCGGGGACGTCATCACCGCGGTCGACGACCGGCAGATCGCCGACTCCGAGGCGCTGATCGCGATCATCCGCTCCTACCGCCCCGACACCAAGGTGACCGTCACCTACACCCGCGATGGCCAGGAGCAGACCGCCAACGTCACCCTCGGCTCGGACGCGGGTACGACGGCCAGCTGACCGGAGCGACCCGGGGGGCGCCCGTACTTTCGCATCCCTGCGGTCCCGGGCTCCCCTCTGTTCGGGCGCCCACGCGAAGGCTTACGGGACTACCTCGGAGCCGCCCCGGCGACCCTTCTCAGCCAACAAACCGGCCCCCTGGACTCGCCGGGGCGGTTCACCCTCACGAGTCTCCGCATTCGTGAGACGACAACTGGAACTCATCGAACCCGGCCTGCACAACTTCCTCGGTTGAAGCGGGCTCCGTCTGCCAGTCATCGCCATCGAGTCTCAGGATGTCGCTCCCTTCGAGGTCCGTCGGGTCGGTGTAACCGGTCATGCACTCCAGGCACTCAACGATGATCGCGCCGTCGCTACGACGCGAGAACACGAGTTCTCCGTTCTGACAGATTCGGCAAGTTCCGACGGCCCTGATCATGTTCATCCCAAGGGGACCGGGTAGGCGGTGATCAGCTCGTTGGTCCCTTCACGAGTGATGATCTCGATAGTGCGGTGCGGGACTTCAACCATCTCCCATGCGTTCGCGCCCCCGGCGTATCAGACATTGCGGCCCATCGGGACGCGGTAGATGTCCACGCCTCCCTCGCTGATCGGGGCGACCCCGGAGCCTCCGCCCCTGCTTCCGCATCACTGCGACCCCGGACTCCCCCGTTCGACCGCCACACGAAGGATTCGAGATCCTCCGGAGCCGCTCCGGCGACCGCCTCGACCCAAACCAGCCGTCTCGAAGACTTGCAGGGGTTCACGAATCGCCCCGCCGGTACGACTCGTAGATCTCACCCGCTGGCCAGTCGTCTTGGTATACCTCCAACACTTGAGACGCGAGGGTTCGAGTGCGGAAATCCGCCCCCCGCAAGCGATGCGACTCGAGGGCTTCTCGAACCTCGGGCCAGCGCAGTCTACGCATGGTGAACTCGAGCGCCTCCACGGCTCCCCACAGCCAATCGGTTCCCAGACGCCTTAGCTCCGCGATCGCGACGGGGCGTGCGACTCGGCCCGACTCGAGCAGCGCAAGCAGGTCGAGGAGCAAGTGCTCGAACGTATCCACGCCAACCGAAAGCTCGGCCGCCCTAGCGATAGCGTCAAGCAGTTCGGTCAGTTCGGCATCCGGTGTCAGTTCGCTCATGGCACAACCTCCGAGTAGGCGCCAGGGCGGACAGTGAGGCCAGAGGCTCCGAACGCCTCCTCCGCTGCCGCCTGCGCACTGGACCCGAACGGCTTGTAGTGATCCGACGCGTTGTTGATTGTGCGCACCTCACCTCTGACCACGCGGAACTCACCGGCCGCGAGGACATAGCCGCCGTTCGCTAGGTCGATATGACCATAGCGACGGCTTGCGATGACCAGACGCCTTTCGGCGCCCACGGGGCCCTCATCAGCTATGCCCACAGCGCCCGCAACCCCCGATCCGAGTCATCGACTAATCTCGTCCGAACGGTCCAGCATCGCCAGAAGGTGCTCGGCAGCACGACTGACCTCGGTCCACCGACCTGGGTCGTTACTACCTAAGGCTCCGTCGAGCGCGCGACCCAATGAGCGCGCGTACGCGACCTCGGCGTCAAGGTAAAACGCACCGACCTGACGCTGAGGCTCATCGACGGCACCCGTGTCATCGAGCAGATCCAACACGCGATCCAGGGCCTCGGATCCAGATCCGTCGATGCCCAAGCGGGTGATCAGCCAGTCCGCGTTGGCGAGTAGCCGCAGCGCTTCCGCGACTTGCGTTCGCAGCCACGGGGTTGCGAGGTGCTTGTCAGAGCCCATTCCAGGACCCCCAGGTTTTCCACTCACGGCGATCGCCGGTCCCGGACCGACTGCACCGAGCAAGGCAGTGGTGATCGCCACAGCATCAACCATGAAACGCCTCATGCTCAAGGTCCTTCGAAGCCCTGCATGACCACGAGTGCCGCCCGCGCTGCATCGATGACGCCAGCCCATCGCGGGTCGCTAGTGTAGACCACGTCAGGGGCGTCTCCGAGATCCCGAATCATTGGCCCAAGGGACGCCTCAACGGCCCGCAAGGCAGGCACTTCGGATTCATGAATGACCTGAGAGACTGCCGTCTCGGGGTCGGGTAGCACCTGAGTGTCGTCGTAGAGGATGTGGACGTTCAGGTCCAGGTCGTCGTAATAGTCGACACCCGGTTCGTACCGTCCCCAAGTCGCAGATTGGTACTCGGGGTCGCTGAGCGCCCGAAGCGCTTCAATTACTTCGGCCCTCATACTCGGGAACTCGACACGGCTGCTCATGGTGCGTTCCATGATGACCACGAGAGCCAGTCGTCGAGCGGGATGTGTGCCTGTGGGTTCTGCTTGATGCTGCCGGTGATCGGCAGGCCGTCGGGTCCGAGCACATTGCCGCCGCTGCGGACGATGACGTGATCGACTTGCTGACTTGGATACAGCGACCCGGGGCTACCTTGATCGATTCGGACGCCGTTCGCCTTCGGCGCGGCAGGGTCGAACCACCGAGTCCCAACCTTCTTGCTGTTCGGGAGCCCTGGGCCCCAACTGCTGGGGAGCTTGTTGCGCGCATCTACGACTCGCTGACCCCACGGTCCAATGGGCAGGGCCAGTGGACCCGTGTCTGCGGCCTCCTTTGGTTCGGAGTCCCCACGCCGGTGCCCTGTTTGGGAGAGGAGCTTCTTCCCGAGCCCGGCGGGGCCGAGGCCTACGGCCAGGGATCCAGCGCATTGGGCGGCTGCCCAGCCGGTGCAGGATGCGATGGTGTTCTTGACGGTCTCGATCGGGTTCGTGGCGGCGTACCAGGCGTTGGCTCCCCGCTCCTTCATCCGGTCTCGGGCTTGTGCCGAGAAGGGAACCTTGACGGTATCGGCAGCGAATTTAGCCGCCGACTTGACCGTGTCCGTGGCGCCTTGGGTGAAACCCTCAATCGCTCGGTCTACCCCGCTTGGTCCATCGCCAGCCTGCGGGAATCTGCCGCGAGCCTGCCCCCACCCATCATCACTGGGCGGCTTGTAATACTCGGTGTTGTAACCGACCCCACCGCTCTCTGCCTTGTGCCCGTCGAGGTCGGCGTAAGTCAGCGGGTTGCCGCCGGTGAAGGTGTACCGGTTGGTGTTCCAGGGGTCGGTGCCGAGCTGGGCGTCGGGCAGGGCGCCGTTGTACATGTCCCGGGACAGGAACCGGTTGATCCCGGGCGCGTAGTTGCGGAACCCGGTGTCATAGTCCCCGGTCGCGGGATTCAACCGCTGCGCCTGGTACTGCAGCGGGTTGACCGGGTCATCGGGCAGCGACCCGTCGGCGTCGAGCTGGTCCTCCCCCGTGGTGGTCTTGGCCTCGGGGTTGCCATAGGCGGTGTACCCGTAGGTCGCCCGGGTCTCACCCTGGCCGTCGGTGTCCTTGAGGGCCCCACGCTCCCACGACCCATCGACCGTGCGGACAACGGCGTACGGCGACCCGCCCGATGTCGACGCACACGCACATCCCCCGCCGACACCTCCACTCGGTGCGGCACCAGCCGGCCAGGACGCCACCAACACCGACGTCACCGCCAGCACGAGAACCACGACCCGCACCAGGCCACGAAGCCTCCACGGCAGCTCAGTCACGCCCACACGCTCGGCCAAGCCGCGACCATGGGTGACATCAGCGTCGCGACTCACCCGCTCCGGCCGCCCCGCTCGTCCCAGTAGGGCTTGCGCAGGTCGCGCTTGAGGATCTTCCCGGTGGGGTTGCGCGGGAGCGCGTCCAGGACGTCGACCGACTTCGGCGCCTTGTAGTGGGCCAGGCGCTCGCGGGCGTAGTCGATCAGCTCGGACTCCGTGGCCGACGTGTCCGGCTTGAGCGAGAGGACCGCCTTCACCGACTCGCCCCACCGGTCGTCGGGGACGCCGATCACGGCGACCTCCGCCACGGCCGGGTGCTCGGCGAGCACCCGTTCGACCTCGGGTGAGTAGATGTTCTCCCCACCGGAGATGATCATGTCCTTGAGCCGGTCCTCGACGAAGACGTAGCCGTCGGCGTCCATCCGGCCGAGATCGCCGGTGCGGAACCAGCCGTCCTCGGTGACCACCTCCGCCGTGGCCTCCGGCTTGCCGAGGTAGCCCTTCATCAGCTGCGGCGTCCGCATCCAGATCTCTCCGGGCTCGCCGGTCGGCACGTCCTCGCCGCTCCCCGGGTCGACGATCCGCACCTCGCACTCCGGCAGCGCCCTCCCGGCGCTGAGCAGCCGCTCGGGGTGCCCGTCGGCCTCCGCGGTCCGGTGGTCCTCGGCCAGCAGGTTCGTCGCGACGCCGGCCACCTCGGTCAGCCCGTAGACCTGGATGAAGTCCGTGTCCGGCCACGCCTTCATCGCCGCCCGCAGCAGTGGCGGCGGCATCGGGGCGGCGCCGTACGTATAGGTGCGCAGCCGCCCGAACAGCGCGACCCCCTGCTCCCCCGACTGCAGCACCTGCGCGAGCACCGCGGGCACCAGGAACGTCCGGTTGGCGCCGGCGATGATCGCGCCCGCCAGCTGGTCGCCGTCGGCGTCGCGGGTCATGTACGACGGGATGCCGTCGTGGATGGAGAACAGCACGTAGGAGCTGCCGCCGACGTGGAACAGCGGCATCGAGACCATCGACTTGTCGCCGGGCTCGAACTCCCAGCCGTGGTGCGCGTTGCGGGTGTGGGCCAGCATGTTGCGGTGGCTGAGCATGACGCCCTTGGGATAGCCGGTCGTGCCGCTGGAGTACATCACCAGCACAGTGTCCTCGGGGTCGACCTCCGCCGGCCGCTCCATCGGCGTCGCCGCGGCCAGGCGGGACTCGTAGTCGTCGCCCTCCCCGCCCTCGGGCGTGACCTCGATGATGTGCTCGACGTTCGTCAGCCTGTCCCGCACCTTCTCGATCTGCGGCAGCAGCTCGGTGCCGACGATGAGCACCTTCGCCCCGGAGTCGTTCACGGCGTAGTCGATCTCGTCCGCCGCCAGCCGGAAGTTGATGATCGCGTTGGCCGCCCCCAGCGACCCGGCCGCCATCGTGGTCTCCACGCAGGCCACGTGGTTCTTGTCCAGGAAGGCCACCACGTCGCCGCGCCCGACGCCGAGCTCGGCCAGCACCCCGGCCAGCCGGCGGATGCGGTCGTCCCACTCCGCCCACGTGAACGTACGGGACAGGTAGGTCACCGCCTCCGCATCGGGCGTCTCGCGCGCCCAGTGGGCGGGGAGGTCGTCGAGGAAACGGGGGTCGGAGGGAGGCGCCGGGAGAGTCATGGGCAGAGGCTTCCATGTGGCCCCGGTCACGACAAGGGCCTCACCGGGCTCGCTGGACGCGCCCCTCGTCCCAGACCGGTACGTCGGACTCATAGACCCCGCCGTCGGCGCCGAAGACCAGGAACCGGTCGAAGTCCCGGGCGAACCAGCGGTCGTGGGTCACCGCGAGCACGGTCCCCTCGAACGCCTCGAGCCCGGCCTCGAGCGCCTCCGCGGACTGCACGTCCAGGTTGTCGGTCGGCTCGTCCAGCAGGAGCAGGGTCGCGCCGGAGAGCTCCAGCAACAGGATCTGGAAGCGCGCCTGCTGGCCGCCGGAGAGGTTCTCGAACCGCTGCTCCCCCGCGACCGCGAGCTCGTATCGGTCCAGCACCCGGCTCGCCTGCTCCCGGCCCATCCCGTCGCGGTGCTCGTCCCCGCGGTGCAGGATCTCCAGCAGGGTGCGCCCCACCAGCTCGGGATGGTCGTGGGTCTGCACGAACCAGCCCGGCCGCACGCGCGCACCCAGCCGCGCCACCCCGGTGTGCTCCACCGGGCCCGCCTCGTCCCCGGCCAACAGCCGCAGGAAGTGGCTCTTCCCGGAGCCGTTCGAGCCGAGGATCGCCACGCGCTCGCCGTACCAGACCTCGAGGTGGAAGGACCGCATCAGCCCGGTCAGCTCCAGCCCCTCGCAGATCACCGCGCGCTTGCCGGTGCGGCCGCCGCGCAGCCGCATCGAGACCTGCTGCTCGCGCGGCTGCTCGGTCGGCGGGCCGGCGTCCTCGAACCGCCGCAGCCGGGTCTGCGCCGCCCGGTAGCGGCTGGCCATGTCGGAGTTGTAGGCCGCCTTCTGCTTGTACATCAGCATCTGGGCGCGCAGCTTCGCGTGCTCCTCGTCCCAGCGGCGGCGCAGCTCCTCGAAGCGGGCGAACCGGTCGCGCCTCGCCTCGTGGTACGACGCGAACCCGCCGGGATGCGTCCACACCCGGTTGCCCGCGCCGCCCAGCTCGACCGTGACGATCCGGGTGGCGGTGTTGTTGAGCAGCTCGCGGTCGTGGGAGATGAACAGGATGGTCTTGGCCGACTCGCGGATCCGGCGCTCCAGCCACATCTTGCCCGGCACATCGAGGTAGTTGTCCGGCTCGTCGAGCAGCAGCACCTCGTCCGGCCCGGCGAGGAGGTACTCCAGCACCAGCCGCTTCTGCTCCCCGCCGCTGAGCGTGTCCAGCGAGCGGTGCCGCGCCCGGTCGAAGGGCACCCCCATCGCCGCGGTGGTGCACACGTCCCACGTGACCTCGAAGTCGTAGCCCCCGGCGTCGGCGTACTCCGCCAGCGCGGTCGCGTAGGACATCTGGGTCGCCTCGTCGTCGGTGTCCATCAGCAGCAGCTCGACCCGGTCCACCTCGGCCGCGGCGCGTCGTACCCGCGGCGGGGCGACCGAGAGCAGCAGGTCGTGCACGGTCTCCCCCGGCGCGCCGTGCCCGACGAACTGCCGCATCACCCCGAGCCCGCCGCTGCGGGTGACCGCGCCGGCGTGCGGGGCCAGGTCGCCGGTGACGATCCGCAGCAGCGTCGTCTTGCCCGCCCCGTTGGCCCCGACCAGCGCCACCTTGGCGCCGTCGCCGACCCGGAACGACACCTCGTCGAGCAGCACCCGCCCGTCGGGCAGGTCGAACCGCACCCCGGCAACATCCACATGACCCACGGGCGAGCATTCTCCCCGCCGCCGCCCTCGCCCGCATCCGGGTTTCCGCGCGAGCAACTCCACCAATGGGCGCTCTCCCATCCCGTTCCAGCAGGAGTACGGCGGTCAAGGGCCGCCATTGGTGGAGTTGCTCACGCCGCGGCGGGCTCGGCCGCCAGGGCCGCGAGCACGCTGCGGACGTAGGCCGGCGAGAGCATCACCTGCTCCCAGGTGAAGCGGAAGACCCGCCACCCCGCGAGGGTCAGCGCGTTGTAGCGGACGCAGTCGCGAGCGTGGGCCTCGCGGGAGGTGTGGAAGGTGAAGGAGTCCGCCTCAAAGACGCGACGCCCGTCTCGGTCGACCAGGTCGGGGTGGAAGGTCCAGCCGGGCACCTTCACCTCCCCCTGAGGCTCCACCTCGATCGCGGCCTCCAGGGCCAGCGCCCGCAGCACCGACTCGAAGGGGTTGGCCGCGCGACCGTCGGCGGCCAGGGCGACCCGGCGCACCTGACGGGAGCCGGGGCCTCGCAGTGCCGCAGCCGCCTCCGCCAGCTCTACGCGTCCGACCGCGTCGGCCCGGAGCGCCGAGTCCGCGACGGCGAGCGCCTCGTCGAAGGGGAGTCGGCGGGCGCAGTCCAGGACCGTGCGCAGCGGAGCCGTGCGCCCGTCGACCACCTGCTCGGGCGGCAGGTCGGACCAGGCGAGGTGCAGGCCGGAGGCTGCCACCGTGTGCCCCCGCGGCACGGTCAGCCAGGTGCGCTCCGTCGGCCACTTCACCGCCCACCCGTGCAGCACCGCCGCGCTGAGATGCGACACGGTCCCGCCCACCCGTACGGCGTCGCCACGGGAGCGCTCCTCCGGCTCGGTCAGGAGGTAGTAGCCGCGCCGAGCCCGCCGGATGTCACCGCTCCGGACAGCGGCATCCAGCCGCCGCCGCGTCACCAGCTCGAGCAGCGGACCCGTGGCGGCGGCGCCCCCGAGCCGCTCCAGCGCCGCCACTGCCTCCATGCCCGACATGCTGCCGGGATCGAAGCGCTCCCGCTGGGCTCATCCACAGGCGCTCAGGCGCGGCGCGTCTCCAGCACCCGGAAGCCCTTGGCCGAGGCGAGCCGGGTGGTGGGGTACCCCTGCTCCCCCAGCCACCGCTGCAGCGAGTCCGCGCCCAGGTTCTTGCCGACCACGCTGACCATCCGCCCCTCCGGGGCGAGCCGCGGCAGCCAGGTGAGCAGCAGCTCGTGCAGCGCCTCCTTGCCGATCCGGATCGGCGGGTTGGTCCAGATCTCGTCGAAGACCTGGTCGCTGGGAACCTGCTCGGCGCGGCAGGCGATGAACTTGCCCGACAGCCCGAGGGCCTTCGCGTTCTCGTTCGCGAGCAGGATCGCCCGGTCGTTGACGTCGACGCCGATCACCGAGGAGAGGGGTACGGCGGCCGCGATGGCCAGCCCGATCACGCCGTACCCGCACCCCAGGTCCAGGAACCGGCCCTGCACCGGGGACTCGGTCTCTCGGAAGAGCACGGCGGTGGCGTGGTCGAGGTGCCCGCGGCTGAAGACGCCCGGCCCGCTGGCCAGCGGCAGCTCGTGCCCCCAGACCTCCGCGGTGAAGGGCTCCCGGTCGAAGGGCTCCTCGGAGCCCGCGCTGAAGTAGTGGTCGCTCACGTCTCCTCCTCCGGCAGGGTGCGGACCACGCGGGCCCGCTCGGCCTGGGCCGCCAGCGCCCCGTCGGGCGGGTAGCGGACCTCCTCCAGCACCAGCCCGTGGGGAGGGACGACGACCACCGCGGGGTCGCGACGAGCGGCCGCGAGCACCTCAGCGGCCCAGGCGACCGGGCGCCGCCCCTCCCCCACGGCGATCGAGCAGCCCACCAGCGAGCGCACCATGGAGTGGCAGAACGCGTCGGCCCGCACGGTCGCCACCACGAGCCCGTCGCGGCGCTCCCAGCCGAAGTCCAGCAGCGTCCGCACGGTCGTCGCACCCTCGCGGCGCTTGCAGAACGAGGCGAAGTCGTGCTCTCCGGTGAGGCTCCGCGCGGCGGCGTCCATGGCCGCGACGTCCAGCGGCCGGCGCCAGGCCAGCACGTGCCCGCGCTCCAGCGGGTCCACGGCCGCGGGGTCGTCGGCGATCCGGTAGGCGTAGCGGCGCCACAGCGCACCGAAGCGAGCGTCGAAGCCCTCGGGCGCCTCGACCGCGCGGTGCACCCGCACGTCCTCGGGCAGGAGCCCGCCGAGGCGCCGTACCAATGCCTCCAGCGGCGGGTCGGTCGACCGCCCCGCCGACGCGGTCACCACCCCAGGGTCCACGTCGAGATGCACGACCTGGCCGCGGGCGTGGACCCCGGTGTCGGTGCGGCCCGCGACGGTCAGCGCGACCTCCGGCACCCGCAGCGCGGTCGCCAGCGCGGCCTCCACGGTGCCCTGCACGGTCCGCAGCCCCGGCTGGGTGGCCCAGCCGTGGAAGTGCGTCCCGTCGTAGGACAGGTCGAGCCGGATGCGCACCCGGCGATCCTACGCACGCCCGGGGGTGAGACGCTCAGCTGCCGGTTGACGCGCGGGGGATCATGGCGCCATGCCCTCACCGGACCCCGCGATCATCCTGATCTCCGCCGACCACGCGGACACGCTGACCTCGCAGTTCTCCCGCTACGCCGGGGACTACAACGTCCGCGTCGCGCGCTCGGCGCAGGAGTCCTTCGAGATCGGCAAGGAGCTCCAGGGGTGCGGCGCGCCGGTGGCGATGTTCGTGGTCGAGTCGGCGCTGCCCGACGCCGACCTCTACCACCTGATCCAGAAGATGCGCACCTTCGTCCCCAGCGCCCGCCGGGTCGTCGTCTCCCCGTGGGAGCGGTTCCGCGCGGACGCCGAGGCCTTCCGGCACGGCCAGGCGACCGGCAAGTTCGACGCGTTCCTGCTGCTCCCCCGCGGCCGGCGGGACGAGGAGTTCCACTCCGCGATCATCGACCTGCTCAACGACTGGAACGCCACCGTCGCCACCCCCGAGGTCGACAGCATGCGGATCGTCGCGCCGGAGCGGACCGGGCTGGCGCTGCAGATCAAGGAGTACGCCGACCGCGTCGGCATGCCGTGTCGCATCTACGGCCCGGACAGCGAGGTCGGCCGGGAGGTCCTGGCGCGCTACCGGGGCGAGCCTGGCGCCTGGCCCCTCGTCGAGGCGTTCGGCCAGGGCGAGCCCGTGCATCCCTCCAGCGTCCGCGAGGTCGCGGCGGCGTTCTACGGCCGCCCCGACGACATCGAGGTGGACCAGGTGGTCGACCTGGCCATCATCGGCGCCGGGCCGGCCGGGCTCGCTGCGGCGGTGTACGGCGCCTCCGAGGGGCTGACGACCGTCGCCATCGAGAGCGAGGCGATCGGCGGCCAGGCCGGCACCAGCTCGATGATCCGCAACTACCTCGGCTTCCCCCGCGGGATCTCCGGGATGCGGCTGACCCAGCGCGCGCGGACCCAGGCGATCCGCTTCGGTGCCCGCTTCTTCACCGGCTGGCCGGTGGTCCGGGTGGAGCCCGGCCGCGACGGCGAGCCGCACACGGTGTGCACCGAGGGCGGCGACGTCCGGGCACGCGCGGTGGTGGTCAGCACGGGCGTCGACTATCGCCGCCTCGGGGTGGAGTCGCTGGAGGACCTGGTCGGCAACGGGGTGAACTACGGCGCCGCGATGGCGGCCTCCCGGGAGATGGAGGGCGCCGACGTGATCGTGGTCGGCGGCGGCAACAGCGCCGGCCAGGCCGCGATGCACCTCTCCCGCTTCGCCCGGTCCGTCACGCTGGTGGTCCGGCGCGCGGGCCTGGAGTCGACGATGTCGTCGTACCTGATCAACGAGCTGCGCTTCAACCCCCGCGTCGAGGTGCTCCCCTCGTCGCGGGTCGTCGACGGGGGCGGCGAGGGCCGGCTGGAGTGGGTGGAGCTGGAGAACGTCGACGACGGCGAGCGGCATCGGCGCGACGTCCGGGGGCTGTTCCTGCTGATCGGGGCCGAGCCGCACTGCGAGTGGCTGCCCGCCGACGTCGCCCGGGACGAGCGCGGGTTCGTGCTCACCGGGCGCGACGTACCCCAGGACCACTGGGTCGACGGCATCCCGCCGGCGGACCAGGCGACCACCGTGCCCGGCATCTTCGCCGCGGGCGACATCCGCTCCGGGTCGATGAAGCGGGTCGCCTCCGCCGCCGGCGAGGGCTCCAGCGTGGTGTCGCTGGTGCATGAGTGGCTGGGCTGATCCTTCGGGTCAGGCGCTGAGCTCGGCCCGGCGTGGCGGGTCGGCGCCCGGGCGGGAGACGGTGACGGCCGCGGCCCGAGCGGCCCAGGCGAGGATCTCGTCCCAGGGTGCCGTGGACAGCGCCGTACGACGCTCGGCGCCGAGCAGGCCGCGCTCCCACAGCGCATCCAGCATCCCGGCGCTGAAGGTGTCGCCAGCGCCGATCGTGTCCGCGACCCGGGTGCGTACCGGTGCGACCTCGCCCGACGCGTCGGCGCTCCACCACAGCGCCCCGTCGCCACCGCGGGTGACGACCACGACCTGAGGGCCGAGGGCGAGCAGGTCGCGCGCCGCCTGTTCGAGGGTACGGCCCGGCCAGAGCTCGGCGATGTCCTCGTCGGAGGCCTTCACCACGTCGGAGACCCCCACCATCTGCTCGGCCTGCGCGGTCACCTCGGGGCCGGTGCCGGTGATGCTCGTGCGGGCGTTGACGTCGAAGCTGATGGTCGCGGTGGACCGTGCCAGCGCGAGGTGGCCGTAGACCTGCTCCGCCCCCGGCGCCAGCGCGGCGCCGATGCTGCCGGCGTGCGCGACCAGCACCCGGGCACTGTCGGGGAGCGCGAGCTCGTGCAGGCGCCACTCCAGGTCGAAGTCGTACGTCGCGCCCCCGCCCTCGCACACCGTCGCGACCGCCCGCGAGGTCCGCTCGATCGCCCCCGGGTCGGTGGCGAGCCGGACGCCGGACGCGCTCAGGTGGTCGGCGACCAACCGGCCGTCCTCGTCGTCGGCGAACGCCGTCGCGAACCAGGTCGGCCTGTCCAGCCGGGCCAGCGCCACCGCCACGTTGGCCGCGCTCCCGCCCGGGTGCGAGCGGGTCTCCGGGCCGCGGCGTACGACGTCGACCAGCGACTCCCCCAGCACCAGCGCAACATCGGTGGTCTCGGTCATGGTCCCGCCTCCCCTCCCGCCCGGCTCGTCGTGCGCGTCGTGCGCGTCGTGCGCGTCGTGCGCGTCGTGCGCGTCGTACCGAACAGTACGCACCCCTGCGCCGCTTCTACCGAACAGTCGGCATCATTCTCGCGCGGGAAAGGTGCCTACTGTTCGGTACGACGAGCAGGGGTACGACGAGCGGGGGTACGCCGAGCAAGGGGGTACGAACAGCAGAACGGCGCCGACCCCCGTGGGGATCGGCGCCGTTCGTCGACCGGTACGCCGCACTCAGCGGCGGCGGGTCACTTGCTCTCGTCCTCCGTGGACTCGGCGGACTCGGCGGAGTCAGCGGACTCCTCCGCCGCGGCCTCGTCGGACGCGGGCTCGGCGGTCTCCTCGGCGGGAGCCTCCTCAGCCGCCTCGGTCTCCTCGGCGGGAGCCTCGACCGTCTCGGTCTCCTCGGCGGGAGCCTCGGCGGCCGGGGTCTCCTCGGCCTCGGTGGTCTCGGCCTCCGCAGCCGCGGGAGCCGCGGCGGTGGTGGTGGAGCCCTTCGAGGAGGGGGCCTTCGGCTCGTAGGCCTCGGTCACCAGCTCGATCACGGCCATCGGCGCGTTGTCGCCCTTGCGGGGACCGATCTTGGTGATCCGGGTGTAGCCGCCGGGACGGTCCGCGAAGGACGGGCCGATCTCGGTGAACAGCACGTGCACGACCGACTTGTCGCGGACGGTCTTGAGTACCTCGCGCCGGTTGTGCAGGTCACCCTTCTTGGCCTTGGTGATCAGCTTCTCCGCGATCGGGCGCAGGGTGCGCGCCCGGGACTCGGTGGTGGTGATCCGGCCGTGCTCGAAGAGCGCGGTCGCCAGGTTCGCCATCATCAGGCGCTGGTGGGCCGGGCTGCCGCCGTGGCGGGGACCCTTCTTGGGAGTGGGCATTGTCGACTTCTCTCTCGGGCCGTGTCAGGTACCCGGGTAGACGACCCGGACGGGTCGGTTTGCGGTGGATGCGCGGTTCAGTACTGCTCGTCCTCGACGTACGCCGAGTCGTCGCCCTCGTCCTCGCCGTAGGCCGCGAGCGCGGCGTGCGGGTCGAAGCCGGGGGCGCTGTCCTTGAGCGAGAGGCCCATCTCGACCAGCTTGGCCTTGACCTCGTCGATCGACTTGGCGCCGAAGTTGCGGATGTCCAGCAGGTCCTGCTCCGAGCGGCTGATGAGCTCACCCACGGTGTGGATGCCCTCACGCTTGAGGCAGTTGTAGGACCGGACGGTCAGCTGCAGGTCCTCGACCGGCAGGGCCAGGTCGGCAGCCAGCTGCTCGTCGACCGGCGACGGGCCGATGTCGATGCCCTCGGCCTCGACGTTGAGCTCACGGGCCAGGCCGAAGAGCTCCACCAGCGTCTTGCCGGCCGAGGCGATCGCGTCGCGGGGACGGATCGACGGCTTGGTCTCGACGTCGATGATCAGCTTGTCGAAGTCGGTGCGCTGCTCGACTCGGGTGGCCTCGACCTTGTAGGTCACCTTCAGCACGGGGCTGTAGATCGAGTCGACCGGCATCCGGCCGATCTCGTTGTCGGCACCCTTGTTCTGGACCGCGGAGACGTAGCCGCGGCCGCGCTCGACGACCAGCTCCATCTCCAGCTTGCCCTTGTCGGACAGGGTGGCGATCTTCAGGTCGGGGTTGTGCACCTCGACGCCGGCCGGCGGGGCGATGTCGGCGGCGGTGACGTCACCGGCGCCGGACTTGCGCAGGTACATCGTCACGGGCTCGTCGTGCTCGGAGGAGACGACCAGGCCCTTGAGGTTGAGGATCAGCTCGGTGACGTCCTCCTTGACGCCCTCGATGGTCGAGAACTCGTGCAGGACCGAGTCGATCTTGATGCTGGTGACGGAGGCACCGGGGATGGACGAGAGGAGGGTACGGCGCAGGGAGTTGCCGAGCGTGTAGCCGAAGCCGGGCTCGAGCGGCTCGATGACGAACCGCGACCGGAACTCGTCGACGGTCTCTTCCGACAGAGTGGGACGCTGTGCGATCAGCACTGGTGTTTTCCTTTCCGGACCCGACCGCTATTTGAAGGATCCGAACTGATCTGTGTGGGCGGCTGCTGCCCCGACGCGGCCACGGGGCCCCGTGGCCACGAGGGGGGATCCGAGGGGGCGCGAGGCCCCCTCGGTGGGGGTTACTTCTTGGAGTAGAACTCGACGATCAACTGCTCCTGGACCGGGGTCTCGATCTGAGCACGCACCGGGACGGAGTGGACCAGGATCCGCATCCGCGACGGGATGGCCTCCAGCCACGCCGGGACGACCCGCTCGCCGTGGGTCTCGCGGGCGACGACGAACGGGGTCATCTCCAGCGACTTCTCCCGCACGTCGATGATGTCGTGCTCGGTGACCTGGAAGGAGGGGATGTCGACCTTCTTGCCGTTGACCAGGAAGTGGCCGTGGGTCACCAGCTGGCGGGCGTGGCGCCGGGTCCGGGCGAACCCGGCGCGGTAGACCACGTTGTCCAGGCGGCACTCGAGCAGCTGCAGCAGGTTGTCACCCGTCTTGCCCTGCCGACGCGAGGCCTCGACGTAGTAGCGGTGGAACTGCTTCTCCAGGACGCCGTAGGTGTAGCGCGCCTTCTGCTTCTCCTGCAGCTGAGAGCGGTACTCGCTCTCCTTGATCCGGGCGCGGCCGTGCTGGCCCGGGGGGTAGGGACGACGCTCGAACGCGGCGTCGCCGCCGATCAGGTCGACGCCGAGGCGGCGCGACTTCTTGGTGATGGGGCCGGTGTAACGGGCCATGAGTGGGAGGCTCCTGTCTCTCGCTTCGTACGCGCGATGCGCGGGGTCAGACGCGGCGCCGCTTGGGCGGGCGGGCGCCGTTGTGGGGCGTGGGGGTGACGTCCTGGATGGTGCCGACCTCGAGGCCGATCGCACCCAGGGACCGGATCGCGGTCTCGCGGCCCGAGCCCGGGCCCTTCACGAAGACGTCGATCTTCTTCATCCCGTGCTCCATCGCCCGACGACCGGCGGCCTCGGCGGCCATCTGCGCGGCGTACGGCGTGGACTTGCGCGAGCCCTTGAAGCCGACGGTGCCGGCGGAGGCCCACGAGATCACCCCACCCGAGGGGTCGGTGATCGTGACGATCGTGTTGTTGAACGTGCTCTTGATGTGGGCCTCGCCCTGCGCGACGTTCTTCTTCTCCTTGCGGCGCACCTTGGACTTGGCCGCAGCCTGACGGCTCTTGGGAGGCATGTGAGTGTTCTCCTGGGGTTCTGGTCTGGAAAGCTCGTGGGAAGACCCGGGGGCTAGCGCCCCTTACTTGGCCTTCTTCTTGCCGGCGACGGTGCGCTTGGGACCCTTGCGGGTGCGCGCGTTGGTCTTGGTGCGCTGCCCGCGGACCGGAAGGCCCTGACGGTGGCGGCGACCCTGGTAGCTGCCGATCTCGATCTTGCGACGGATGTCGGCCTGCACCTCGCGGCGCAGGTCACCCTCGACCTTGATCTCCTGAGACTCGACGGCGTCGCGGAGCTTGACCAGCTCGTCATCCCCCAGCTGGTGGACCCGGGTGTTCGGGTCGACGCCCGTGCTCTCGAGGAGCTGCTGGGCGCGGGTACGGCCGATGCCGTAGATGTAGGTGAGTGCGACCTCGATGCGCTTGTCGCGCGGGAGGTCGACTCCGAGGAGGCGTGCCATGTGGCGGTCTCTCTTTCGAGTTGCACAGCGGTGTCGGTCGTGACGCATCCCGGGGATCGGCGATCTCTCGGCGACTCGGGCCCCGGCCACTGTTCCGGGGGTGGTGCAGCCGGCTCCTCTGGCGAGGACGCCGACCTGGCGTCACGAAGTGGTGGTGTTCAGTTGTGCGTGGGGTGTTCCGCTGGTGTCCTGCTCAGCCCTGGCGCTGCTTGTGGCGCGGGTTGTCGCAGATCACCATCACGCGGCCGTGGCGACGAATGACCTTGCACTTGTCGCAGATCGGCTTGACGCTCGGGTTGACCTTCATGCGGGTGTCTCTTTCTAGCGCGGCTCGAGTGATCGGCGGACGCCGGTCACTTGTACCGGTAGACGATCCGGCCTCGGGAGAGGTCGTAGGGGGACAGCTCCACCACCACGCGGTCCTCGGGGAGGATCCGGATGTAGTGCTGGCGCATCTTGCCGCTGATGTGGGCGAGAACCTTGTGCCCGTTGCTGAGCTCCACGCGGAACATCGCGTTGGGGAGGGCCTCCACGACGGTGCCCTCGATCTCGATCACGCCTTCTTTCTTCGGCATGTCCTCCACAATCTTCTTCGGCGGTGTCTACTGGTCTTCGTGTACCGGCAGCCGAGGCTGCCGGCCGGTCCGGGAACCTCCGGCCTCCCCTCGCGGGCCGACCGGTGGACCTCGTGCAGCCCCCACCGACACCCCAAACCGCGCGGGACGTCAGCACGCTCGCGAAGGAGCGTCCGGACGACCTGGCGGCAGCCGCGGGGCGCGCGACAGAAGGCCCACGTTGGACCGACATATCAGTGTAGGCGGTGGGCGGTCAGAACCCCTAATCGCGCCCTCGCGGGGCCCGGGTCAGTCGTCGTCCCAGTCGCGCCGTGGGCCGGTCGCCGCGTCCTGCTCGGCGGCGCTGCGCCGGCTGGAGACCATCAGCGAGAGCACCGCGGTGACCGCGAGGGTGCCGATGATGACGGTCAGCGAGAGCCAGATCGGGATCTCCAGCCAGCTGTACTCCAGCGGCTCGCCGCCGTTGATGAACGGCACCTCGTTCTCGTGCAGGGCGTGGAAGATCAGCTTGATGCCGATGAAGAACAGCAGGAACGCCAGACCGTAGGAGAGGTAGATCAGGCGCTGCAGCAGGCCGCCGATGAGGAAGTAGAGCTGGCGCAGGCCCATCAGCGCGAAGATGTTCGCGGTGAAGACGAGGTAGGGGTCCCGGGTCAGGCCGTAGATCGCCGGGATCGAGTCCAGGGCGAACAGCAGGTCGGTGGTGCCCAGGGTGAGGATCACCAGGAACATCGGGGTGATGACCCGCTTGCCGTTCTCCTGGACGAACAGCGCCGTGCCGTGCCATTCCTTGGTCGCCGGCAGGTGCGCCTCGGCGAAGCGGACCAGCCGGTTCTCCTCGTACTCGTCCTCGTCCTCGGCGCCCTCCTTGGCCAGCTTGACGGCGGTGTAGATCAAGAACGCGCCGAAGATGTAGAAGATCCAGGCGAACTGGTTGATCGCGGCGGCGCCGATGACGATGAAGATGCCGCGCATGATCAGCGCCATGATGATGCCGATCATCAGCGCGGTCTGCTGCAGCTTCCGCGGCACCGCGAAGCTGTTCATGATGATGATGAAGATGAACAGGTTGTCGATCGAGAGTGAGTACTCGGTCAGCCAGCCGGCGAAGAACTCCGGTCCCGGACTGGGCGAGAGCTTGTGCGGCTCGGCGAAGAGCCACAGGCAGACGCCGAAGACCACCGCGCTGCCGACGAAGAACGCCAGGTGGCGGCCCGCCTCGCCCATCGACGGCTCGTGCGGCCGGCGGGCGATCACCAGCAGGTCGACCAGCAGGATGCCGATGGTCAGGACCAGGGTGATGATCCAGACCGTCGGAGAGGCGACCGAGTCGCCGAAGATCGCATTCACGTGGGGGATTCCTCCGTAGGCGTCGTGCAGGGCGCCGCCGCGCCCGTAGCGGGTCGATCCTCGCACGGAGCGTACGTCGGCGCCATCCTGGCCCGACCCGTGGGCCTCAGCGGCCGCCGTACCCCGCGCCCATCGCGGCCAGCCGCTGCTGACCTCCGTCCAGGGCGGTGAGCACCCACGGGCCGGCCTCGGTCCAGGTGACGGAGTGCTCGAAGTGGGCGGCCCAGCGGCCGTCGCGGGTGACGACGGTCCAGTCGTCCTCCAGGGTGGCGGTGGCCGGGTCGCCGAGGACCACCATGGGCTCGATCGCCAGCGCCAGGCCGGGGACGATCTTGGGCCCCTTGCCGGCCCGGCCGATGTTGGGGACGTTCGGCGGCTGGTGCATCGCCGAGCCGATGCCGTGGCCGACGTAGTCCTCCAGGATGCCGTAGCCGCCCGCCGCCCGGACCGAGGACTCGACCGCGTGGCTGATGTCGCCGACCCGGCGCCCCAGCCCGCCGGCGGCGATCCCGGCCCACAGGGCCTCCTCGGTGGCCTCCATCAGCCGGGTGACGTCCTCCGGCACGGCGCCGAGCGCGACGGTGGTGGCGGCGTCCCCGTGCCAGCCGTCGACGATCGCTCCGCAGTCGATGGAGACGACGTCGCCGTCCTGCAGCACCCGGTCGCCGGGGATGCCGTGCACCACCTCGTCGTTGACCGAGGCGCAGATGGACCCCGGGAACCCGAGGTAGCCCTTGAACGAGGGCGTCGCGCCCGCGCCGCGGATCGTGTCCTCGGCCAGGGCGTCCAGGTCGCCGGTGGTCATGCCGGGGCGTACGGCGGAGCGCAGGGTCTCCAGCGTGCGACCGACGACCAGGCCGGCCCGGCGCATGCCGTCGAGCTGCTCGGGCGTCTTGATCTCGATGCCGCGCTCGCGGAACACCTCAGGTCAGCTCTCGGAGACCCGGTCCAGGGCCAGGAACAGCCGCTGGGTGACCTCGTGCACCTCGCCGACCCCGTCGACCTCGACCAGGAGGTCGCGCTGGCGGTAGACCTCGATCAGCGGCGCGGTCTGCTCGGCGTAGACCTCCTGACGACGCCGGATGACCTCCTCGGTGTCGTCGGCGCGGCCCTCGGTCTGCGCGCGCTGCAGCAGCCGCTGCACGAGCTCGTCGATCTCGGCGACGAGCACGGCCACGGCGTCCAGCCGGTGCCCCGTGGCCGCGATCATCCCGTCGAGCTCCTCGACCTGCGCCAGGGTGCGCGGGTAGCCGTCGAGCAGGAACCCGCGCTCGGCGTCCGCCTCGGCCAGCCGGTTGCGCACCATGGAGTTGGTGACCTCGTCGGGGACGTACTCCCCCGCGTCCATGTAGCGCTGCGCCTCGCGGCCCAGCTCGGTGCCCTCGGCCGCGTTGCGGCGGAAGATGTCGCCGGTGGAGATGGCCGGCACCCCGAAGTGCTCGGCGACATAGGTGGCCTGGGTGCCCTTGCCGGCGCCCGGAGGCCCCATGATCAGCAACCTCATCGGAGGAACCCTTCGTAGTTGCGCTGCTGCAGCTGGCTCTCGATCTGCTTCACCGTATCGAGCGCGACGCCGACCATGATCAGGATGGAGGTGCCGCCGAACGGGAAGTTCTGGTTGGCTCCGATCAGCACGATCGCGATCAGCGGGATCAGCGAGATCAGGCCCAGGTAGAGCGCGCCCGGCAGCGTGATGCGGGACAGGACGTAGGAGAGGTACCCCTCGGTCGGCTTGCCCGCCCGGATCCCGGGGATGAAGCCGCCGTACTTCTTCATGTTGTCCGCGACTTCCTCCGGGTTGAAGGTGATCGAGACGTAGAAGTAGGTGAAGAAGATGATCAACGCGAAGAAGACGGCCATGTAGAGCGGGTGCGAGCCGTCGACCAGGTAGTCGTTGAAGAACTGGATGACCGGGTTCTTGCTGCCCTGGTTGAACTGTACCGCCATGCCCGGCAGGTAGAGCAGCGAGGACGCGAAGATCACCGGGATGATGCCGGCCTGGTTCACCTTCAGCGGGATGTAGGTCGAGGAGCCGCCGAACATCTTGCGGCCGACCATCCGGCGGGCGTACTGCACGGGGATCCGGCGCTGGGCCTGCTCGATGAAGATGACCGCCGCCACGATGACCAGGCCGATCGCGATCACCACGAAGAAGGTGGCCCAGCCCTGGGTGATGCGCACCTGCCATAAGGAGCCGGGGAAGGTCGCCACCACCTGGGTGAAGATCAGGATGGACATGCCGTTGCCGACGCCGCGGTCGGTGATCAGCTCGCCCAGCCACATGATGACCGCGGTGCCCGCGGTCATGGTGAGCACCATGATCAGGAAGGTGCCGATGCCGTCGTCGTGCAGCAGCGGGACGTTGCAGCCCTGGATGAGGGTGCCGGAGCGTGCCAGCGCGACGATGCCGGAGGCCTGCAGGATCGCCAGCCCCAGGGTGAGGTAGCGGGTGTACTGGGTGATCTTGGTCTGGCCGGCCTGGCCTTCCTTCTTCAGCGCCTCCAGGCGCGGGATCACCACCACCAGCAGCTGCAGGATGATGCTCGCGGTGATGTAGGGCATGATCCCCAGCGCGAAGATGGTCAGCTGCAGGAGCGCGCCGCCGGAGAACAGGTTGATCAGGCTGTAGAGGCCCGCGTTCTCGCCCTGGGCCGCCACGTTGAGGCACTGCTGGACGTTCGCCACGTCCACACCGGGGGCGGGCACCTGGGAGCCGAGCCGGAACACCACGATGATGAACAGCACGAACAGCAGCTTGCGCCGCAGGTCCGGCGTCCGGAAAGCGTTGGCGAAGGCGCCTAGCACTGGTTCCTCTTTCTGGCGAACGTGGGTGTCCCCGCGCTCCCGGGGAAGGGCCGCGGGAAGCCTAACAGGCGGTCCCCGCGGTCCGACGGTGGTCGGAGTACGACGAGGGGCGCGGGCCGCGGCGGTCCTGCCGCCGGGCGCCCGCGCCCCTCGTCGGTGGTCGTCTCGAAGACCTCAGAGCACCGTGACGGTGCCGCCGGCGGCCTCGATCTTCTCCTTGGCCGAGGCGGAGAAGGCGTTCGCGGTCACCTGGACCGCGACGCTGATCTCGCCCTGGCCGAGGACCTTGACCGGCTGGTTGCGGCGGACCGCGCCCTTGGTCACCAGGTCCTCCACGCTCACGGTGCCGCCGTCGGGGAAGAGCTCGCCCAGGCGGTCCAGGTTCACGACCTGGAACTCGACCTTGAACGGGTTCTTGAAGCCCTTCAGCTTCGGCAGCCGCATGTGGATCGGCATCTGGCCGCCCTCGAAGCCCACCGGCACCTGGTAGCGGGCCTTGGTGCCCTTGGTGCCGCGGCCGGCGGTCTTGCCCTTGGAGCCCTCACCGCGACCCACGCGGGTCTTGGCGGTCTTGGAGCCGGGAGCCGGCTTCAGGTGATGCAGCTTCAGCGTCATCGTCACTCAACCTCCTCGACCGTGACCAGGTGGCGCACGGTCTGGACCATGCCGCGGATCTCCGGGCGGTCCTCCTTGACGACGGTGTCGCCGATCCTCTTCAGACCGAGCGACCGCATCGTCTCTCGCTGGTTCGGCTTGCAGCCGATCGTGGACTTCCTCTGCTGGACCTTCAGCTGCGCCATCAGGAGGACACCTCCTCCGAGACGCCCTCGGGCACCTCGTTGCGCGCCTTCAGCAGCGCCGCCGGGGCGACGTCCTCGACCGGGAGGCCACGGCGCGCGGCCACGGCCTCGGGCTCCTCCAGCATCCGCAGCGCCTCGACGGTCGCGTGCACGATGTTGATCTGGTTGGACGAGCCGAGGGACTTGCTGAGGATGTCGTGGATGCCGGCGCACTCCAGCACCGCACGCACCGGGCCACCCGCGATCACACCGGTACCGGGAGCGGCGGGGCGCAGCATGACCACGCCGGCCGCCTTCTCGCCCTGGACCGGGTGCGGGATGGTGCCCTGGATGCGGGGAACCTTGAAGAAGTGCTTCTTGGCCTCCTCGACGCCCTTGGCGATCGCCGCGGGCACCTCCTTGGCCTTGCCGTATCCGACGCCGACCAGTCCGTCACCGTCGCCGACGACCACGAGGGCGGTGAAGCTGAAGCGACGACCACCCTTCACGACCTTGGCGACGCGGTTGATGGCGACGACCCGCTCGACGTAGGCGGTCTTGTCGGCACCGCCGCGACGGTCGTCGCGACCCCGACGGTCGTTGCGCTCGCCTCCGCGCTGTCCGCGCTGGGCTCCGCTCATGAGTTCTACTCCTCTTCCGAAAAACTGCGCCGTGGCGTCAGAAGGTCAGGCCGCCCTCACGGGCAGCGTCGGCGAGGGCCGCGATGCGGCCGTGGTACTTGTTGCCGGCCCGGTCGAAGACCGCGGACTCGATGCCGCCCGCCTTCGCCCGCTCGGCGACCAGGGTGCCGACGCGCTTGGCCTGGGCGGTCTTGTCGCCCGCACCGCGCACGTCGGCCTCCATCGAGGACGCCGACGCCAGGGTCTTGCCGACCACGTCGTCCACCAGCTGCACGGTGATGTGCTTGGAGGACCGGGTGACGACCAGGCGCGGACGCTCCGCGGTGCCGTTGATCTTCTTGCGGCCCCGGATCTGACGGCGCTGCCGCGACTTGGCGCGCCCCTCCAGGTGCTTGTTGTGCTTGAGCGTGATGGCCATCGTCACTTACCAGCCTTTCCGACCTTGCGGCGGATGTGCTCCCCGGCGTAGCGGACACCCTTGCCCTTGTACGGCTCGGGCTTGCGCAGCTTGCGGATCTTGGCGGCGGTCTCGCCGACCAGCTGCTTGTCGATGCCCTGGACCCCGAGCTTGGTGGGGCCCTCGACCGAGAAGGTGATGCCCTCGGGAGCGTTGAACGTGATGGGGTGGGAGTACCCGAGCTGGAACTCCAGCTGGGTCGGTCCCTTGGACAGCACGCGGTAGCCGACGCCGACGATCTCGAGCTTCTTCTCGTAGCCGTCGGTCACGCCGGTGACCATGTTGCTGATCAGGGTGCGGGTCAGGCCGTGCAGCGCCTTGCTGCGGCGCTCGTCGTCGGGGCGGTTGACCTGCAGCTCGCCCTCGCCCTGCTCGACGGTGATCGGCGCGGCCACGGTGTGCGACAGCTCGCCCTTGGGACCCTTGACGGTCACCACCGAGCTGTCGATGCTCACCATGACGCCGGACGGCACCGCGATGGGCAGCTTGCCAATGCGCGACATGCTTCTCTCTCCTTCGCAGTACTTCTTGTCACCAGACGTAGGCGAGGACTTCCCCACCCACGCCCTTCTGGTTGGCCTGGCGGTCGGTGAGCAGGCCCTGGCTGGTCGAGATGATCGCGACGCCGAGCCCGCCGAGCACCTTGGGCAGCCCGGTGTGCTTGGCGTAGACCCGCAGACCGGGCTTGCTGATCCGGCGCACGCCCGCGATGGAGCGCTCCCGGTTGCGGCCGTACTTCAGCGTGATGGTGAGGGTCTTCCCCACCGCAGGCTGGCCGTCGTCGGTGGTGTTGTCCGCGACCTCCCAGGAGGTGATGTACCCCTCCTGCTGGAGGATCTCGGCGACGCCGGCCTTCAGCTTGCTGAAGGGCATCGACACGTCGTCGTGGTACGCCTGGTTGGCGTTGCGCAGACGGGTCAGCATGTCTGCGATCGGGTCAGTCATCGTCATGGTTGATGCGTTCTCTCTCTTCTGCGGTTTCCACACGAGCCGGGCTCGTGGGACCTTCAGCGGTCAGTGTGGGGTGAGCGACTCACCAGCTGGACTTGGTCACGCCCGGCAGCTCGCCGCGGTGAGCCATCTCGCGCAGGCAGATCCGGCACAGGCCGAACTTGCGGTAGACGGCCTTGGGACGGCCGCAGCGCTGGCACCGGGTGTAGCCGCGCGAGCTGAACTTCGGCTTGCGCGCCGCCTTCACCTTGAGGGCAGTCTTCGCCATGTGTCAGTTCTCCTTGAACGGGAAGCCCAGCTGCTTGAGCAGCGAGCGGCCCTCGTCGTCGTTGGTGGCGGTGGTGACGATCGTGATGTCCATGCCCCGCGACCGGTCGATCCGGTCCTGGTTGATCTCGTGGAACATGACCTGCTCGGTCAGGCCGAAGGTGTAGTTGCCACGCCCGTCGAACTGCCGCGGCGAGAGGCCGCGGAAGTCCCGGATCCGGGGCAGGGCCAGGCTGAGCAGCCGGTCCAGGAACTCCCACATCCGGTCCCCGCGCAGGGTGGTGTGCGCGCCGATCGGCATGCCCTCGCGCAGCTTGAACTGCGCGATGGACTTGCGGGCCCGGGTGACCAGCGGCTTCTGGCCGGTGATCGCGGTCAGGTCGCGGACGGCGCCCTCGATCAGCTTGGAGTCACGCGCGGCCTCGCCGACGCCCATGTTGACCACGATCTTGGTCAGGCCCGGCACCTGCATGACGTTCTGGATGTCGAACTCGCTCTGCAGCGCGGGGAGGATCTCCTCGCGGTAGCGGGTCTTCAGCCGCGGGGTCACCTTCTCCTCGGTGGCCGCAGCGGCCTCGGTGGCCTCGGTCTGCGTCTCGGTCACCTCAGATCTCCTTCCCGGTCTTGCGGCTCACGCGCACGCCGCGAGTGCCGGCGTACTCCGAACCGTCGGGGCGCCGCTTGAGCACCTCTTCACGCTTGAAGCCGACCCGCGTCACGCCGCCGCCCTCGACCAGCATCACGTTGGACACGTGGATCGGGGCCTCGGTGGTGATGATGCCGCCGGTGTTGCCCTCGGCGCCGGTGTTCACCGCACGGGTGTGCTTCTTGATCCGGTTGACGCCCTCGACGATGACGCGCTCCTTCTCCCGAAGGACCGCGATCACCTTGCCCTCGGCGCCCTTGTCCTTGCCGGCGATCACCTTGACGGTGTCGCCCTTGCGAATCTTCATGCCCTTGGCCATTTCTTCAGAGCACCTCCGGCGCGAGCGAGATGATCCTCATGAACCGCTTGTCCCGCAGCTCGCGGCCCACCGGGCCGAAGATGCGGGTGCCTCGGGGCTCGCCGTCGTTCTTGAGGATGACCGCCGCGTTCTCGTCGAAGCGGATGTAGGAACCGTCGGGACGACGGCGCTCCTTGACGGTGCGGACGACGACGGCCTTGACCACGTCGCCCTTCTTGACGTTGCCGCCCGGGATCGCGTCCTTGACGGTGGCGACGATGATGTCGCCGATACCGGCGTAGCGACGACCGGAACCGCCGAGAACACGGATGCAGAGGATCTCCTTCGCACCGGTGTTGTCGGCGACCTTGAGTCGCGACTCCTGCTGAATCATCTGTTTCTCCTGGTTGTCGTGCCGGTTCTCGCCGCCTCAGCGGACCGCGAGCCTGGCCGAACGGATGGGTTGCTGCCGGCGCTCGGTCTTACTTCGCGCGCTCGAGGATCTGCACGACGCGCCACCGCTTGGTGGCCGAGAGCGGACGGGTCTCCATGATCTGGACCCGGTCGCCCACGTTCGCGTCGTTCTCCTCGTCGTGCGCCTTGAGCCGGGAGGTCTGTCGCATGACCTTGCCGTAGAGCGCGTGCTTGACGCGGTCCTCGACGGCCACCACGACGGTCTTGTCCATCTTGTCGCTGACCACGAGGCCCTCGCGCACCTTGCGGCTCTTGCGCTCGGGGGCCTCGGACGGGGTCGCCTGCTCGCTCATGCGTCGTCCTTCTCCTCGGTGCCCGGCGCCGTCCGGATGCCGAGCTCGCGCTCACGCACCACGGTGTAGATCCGGGCGATGTCCTTCTTGACCGTCTTGAGCCGGCCGTGGCTCTCCAGCTGGCCGGTGGCCGCCTGGAATCGGAGGTTGAACAGCTCCTCCTTGGCCTCCCGGAGACGGGTCTCCAGGTCGGCCGGGGCGAGCTCGTCGAGCTCGAAGGCCTTCGTCTGGCTGCTGGCCATCAGAATTCACCACCCTCGCGGGACACGAACCGGCACTTCATGGGGAGCTTGTGCATCGCACGGCGCATGGCCTCGCGGGCCACGTCCTCGGACACACCGGACAGCTCGAACATGATGCGGCCGGGCTTGACGTTGGCGACCCACCACTCCGGCGAGCCCTTACCGGAGCCCATGCGGGTCTCGGCGGGCTTCTTGGTCAGCGGGCGGTCGGGGTAGATGTTGATCCACACCTTGCCGCCACGCTTGATGTGCCGGGTCATGGCGATACGCGCGGACTCGATCTGGCGGTTGGTCACGTAGTGGCCCTCGACCGCCTGGATGCCGAAGTCACCGAAGGCCAGCGAGGTGCCACCCTTGGCCGCGCCGCGGCGCTTGGGGTGGTGCTGCTTGCGGTGCTTGATCCGTCGGGGCATCAGCATGGGACTCAGCCCTCCTGTCCGGTGGCGGCAGCCTCCGCGACCGGGGCCGACTCGGTGGCCTCGGTGGGAGCCTGGCTCGCCTGCTCGTTGCGGGGGGCGCGGTCACCGCGGTCGCCGCGGTTGCCACGGTTGGGGCGGTCCCCACCGCGGCCCCGGCCACCACGACCCGGCGCACCGGCCCGGGCGGCAGCCTGGGCCTGGCGCTCGGCGCGGGTGCCCGCGACCTCGCCCTTGTAGATCCAGACCTTCACGCCGATCCGGCCGAAGGTCGTCTTGGCCTCGTAGAAGCCGTAGTCGATGTCCGCACGGAGCGTGTGCAGCGGCACCCGGCCCTCGCGGTAGAACTCGGTCCGCGACATCTCCGCGCCGTTGAGCCGGCCGGAGCACTGGATCCGGATGCCCTTGGCGCCCGAGCGCATGGTCGTCTGCATCGCCTTGCGCATCGCGCGACGGAACTGCACGCGCCCGGCGAGCTGCTCGGCCACGCCCTGGGCGACCAACTGAGCGTCCACCTCGGGCTGCTTGACCTCGAGGATGTTCAGCTGCACCTGCTTGCCGGTGAGCTTCTCCAGCTCGCCGCGGATGCGGTCGGCCTCGGCGCCGCGACGGCCGATCACGATGCCCGGACGGGCGGTGTGGATGTCCACCCGGACCCGGTCGCGGGTGCGCTCGATCTCGACCTTGGCGATGCCGGCCCGCTCCATGCCCTTGGTGAGCAGCTTGCGGATCGCGACGTCCTCGCCGACGTAGTCCTTGTACAGCTTGTCGGCGTACCACCGGCTCTTGTGGTCGGTGGAGATGCCCAGGCGGAAGCCGTTCGGGTTGATCTTCTGGCCCATCAGTCAGCCTGTCCCTTCTTCACCGGCTTCTTCTTGGTCGCAGCGACGACGTCCGCCTGCTGGACCACCAGGGTGATGTGGCTCGTACGCTTGTTGATCCGCGTGGCGCGACCCTGCGCACGGGGACGCCACCGCTTCATGGTGGGGCCCTCGTCGACCATCGCCTTGGACAGCACGAGCTGTCCGTCGAGGTTCTCCGCGGCGGCGTTCGCCACGGCGCTCTCCAGGGTCTTGCGGACGGTCTGCGCGGCCGCCTGCGGCGCGAAGGCCAAGATGTCCAGGGCCTCCTCCACGGGCAGGCCGCGAACCATGTCGACGACCCGGCGCGCCTTCATCGGCGTGATCCGGGTGTACCGCGCACTCGCGAAGGCGCCCGGCTGGTCGCCGAGCAGCGAATCGCGGCGGGCGCTGCTGCGCCGGCGCTCGGTTACGCTCATGTGCTCGTTCTCTCCAGTCTCTTCTTCAAGGCCCCGCTCAGCGGCGGCGGCCCTTCCGGTCTTCCTTCACGTGCCCGCGGAAGGTGCGGGTCGGCGCGAACTCTCCCAGCTTGTGACCGACCATGGAGTCGGTCACGAACACCGGAACGTGCTTGCGGCCGTCGTGCACGGCGATCGTGTGGCCGATCATGGCCGGGACGATCATCGAGCGGCGCGACCAGGTCTTGATGACGTTGTGGCTGCCCTTGTCGTTCTCCGCGTCCACCTTCTTCATCAGGTGGTCGTCGACGAAGGGGCCCTTCTTCAGGCTGCGAGGCATCTTCTATCTCTCTCTGGTCGCGACCGTCAGCGCTTCTTGCCGGTCTTGCGGCGGCGGATGATCTGGGCGTCGGAGGCCTTGGTCTTGCGGGTCCGGCCCTCCGGCTTGCCCCACGGCGAGACCGGGTGGCGACCACCGGAGGTCTTGCCCTCGCCACCACCGTGCGGGTGGTCGACCGGGTTCATCACGACACCGCGCACGGTCGGGCGCTTGCCCTTCCAGCGCATGCGGCCGGCCTTGCCCCAGTTGATGTTGGACTGCTCGGCGTTGCCCACCTCGCCCACCGTGGCGCGGCAGCGCACGTCGACCCAGCGCATCTCGCCCGAGGGCATGCGCAGCGTGGCGCGCGAGCCCTCCTTGGCGACCAGCTGGGCGCTCATGCCGGCGGAGCGGGCGATCTTGGCGCCGCCGCCCGGCCGCAGCTCCACGCAGTGGATGGTGGTACCGACCGGGATGTTGCGCAGCGGCAGGTTGTTGCCGGGCTTGATGTCGGCGTTGGGGCCGGCTTCGACCGCGGCACCCTGCGCCAGGGCGCGGGGGGCGATGATGTAGCGCTTCTCGCCGTCGGCGTAGTGCAGCAGCGCGATCCGGGCGGTGCGGTTGGGGTCGTACTCGATGTGCGCGACCTTGGCCGGGACGCCGTCCTTGTCGTAGCGACGGAAGTCGATGATCCGGTAGGCGCGCTTGTGCCCGCCGCCCTGGTGCCGGGTGGTGATCCGGCCCTGGTTGTTCCGGCCGCCCTTCTTGGGCAGCGGACGGGTCAGCGACTTCTCCGGCGTCGTCCGGGTCACCTCGACGAAGTCGGCGACCGACGAGCCGCGGCGGCCCGGGGTGGTCGGCTTGTACTTGCGGATAGCCATGGGTCTGTTTCCCTCTCTGCTCGGCCCGGTCAGGCGTTGGGGCCGGAGAAGATGTCGATGTGGTGGCCGTCGGCGAGGCTGACGATGGCGCGCTTGGTGTCCTTGCGCTTGCCGATGCCGTAGCGGGTACGGCGCGTCTTGCCCGGCCGGTTGAGCGTGTTGACCGCGGTGACCTTGACGTTGAACACCTTCTCGACCGCGATCTTGATCTCGGTCTTGTTCGCGTCCGGACGGACCAGGAAGGTGTACTTGTTGTTGTCCAGCAGCCCGTAGCTCTTCTCCGACACCACGGGGGCGATCAGGACGTCGCGGGCGTCCTTGTGCAGCGTGCTCACTTCTCGTCCTCCTCGTTGACCTCGGTGGTCGACGGGGTCCGCGAGCCGCGCGACTGCTCGGCCGCCACGAACGCGTCATAGGCGCCGCGGGTGAAGACCACGTCGTCGCTGACCATCACGTCGTAGGTGTTGATCTGGTCGACCGCCACGATGTGCACGTCGGGGACGTTGCGCAGCGAGAGCCAGCTGATCGTGTCGGCGCGCTCCAGCACCACCAGGTGCCGGCGCCGGCCGGTGGCCAGCTCGGTGAGCACGCCGATGGCGGCCTTGGTCGAGGGCTTCTCGCCGGTGACCAGGGCGTCCAGCACGTGCACCCGGCCGTTGCGGGCCCGGTCGGACAGGGCGCCGCGCAGAGCGGCGGCCTTCATCTTCTTGGGCGTGCGCTGGTCGTACTTGCGCGGCTGCGGGCCGTGGACGGTGCCACCGCCGGCGAACTGCGGGGCGCGGACCGAGCCCTGGCGGGCGCGGCCGGTGCCCTTCTGCTTGTAGGGCTTGCGGCCACCGCCGCGGACGTCGCCGCGGGTCTTGGTGGCGTGCGTGCCCTGGCGGGCGGCCGCCTGCTGGGCCACCACGACCTGGTGGATCAGCGCGATGTTCGGCTCGACGTCGAAGATCTCGGCGGGGAGGTCGGTCTTGTTGGCAGCCATGCTCAGGCCTCCTGGTTCTTCTTGGCGGCCGAGCGCAGGACCACGAGACCGCCCTTGGGGCCGGGGATGGCGCCCTTGAGCAGGATCAGGCCCTTCTCCGTGTCGACGGCGTGCACGGCGACGTTCTGCGTCGTCACGGCCACGCCACCCATGCGACCGGCCATCCGGGTGCCCTTGAAGACCCGGCCGGGGGTCGCGCAGGCGCCGATGGAGCCCGGCTTGCGGTGGTTGCGGTGGGCACCGTGGGAGGCCCCCACGCCGGAGAAGCCGTGGCGCTTCATGGTTCCGGCGAAGCCCTTGCCCTTGCTGGTGCCGGTCACGTCGACCTCGTCGCCCTCGGCGAAGGTGTCGACGCCCAGCTCCTGGCCGAGCTCGTAGGAGGCGGCGTCCGCGGTGCGGATCTCGGCGCGGTGCCGGCGGGGGGTGATGCCGGCCTTCGCGAAGTGACCGGCGTCGGGCTTGTTCACCTTGCGGGTCGGGATCTCGCCGTACCCGATCTGGATGGCGTTGTAGCCGTCGGTCTCGGGGTGGCGGACCTGGGTCACCACGTTGGTGGAGGCCGCGATCACGGTCACCGGGACGATCCGGTTGTTCTCGTCCCAGACCTGGGTCATGCCCAGCTTGGTGCCGAGCAGGCCCTTGACGTTGCGTTCCATGGTGGCAGTCATGTCAGTGCTCTCCTCGGCCTCAGAGCTTGATCTCGATGTCCACGCCGGCCGGGAGGTCGAGCCGCATGAGCGAGTCGACGGTCTTGGGCGTGGGGTCGATGATGTCGATGAGGCGCTTGTGCGTACGCATCTCGAAGTGCTCGCGGGAGTCCTTGTACTTGTGGGGCGAGCGGATGACGCAGTAGACGTTCTTCTCGGTCGGCAGCGGCACCGGGCCAGCGACCTTGGCGCCCGTGCGCGTGACCGTGTCGACGATCTTGCGCGCCGAGGTGTCGATCACCTCGTGGTCGTAGGCCTTGAGCCTGATGCGGATCTTCTGTCCCGCCATAGGTCTCTCTCGTCCTTCTCGTGGTCTCGTACCCCGCAGGGCACCGGCGTGCAGTGCTTGGTCTGGCCCACCCCCGCGGTCGGGCGTGTCGCGCGGTTGTCACGCAACTGGACCACCCTGTCGCCAGGGGGTTCCGCTCGGTTGTTGGGGGCACCCGGCACACGTGCCGGGCCTGGTCGGGTCTCCCGATGTGTGTCAGGACGGAGTACGGCGCACGCCGACGACCGCTTCGTTCTCGGGAGACGCGATGCAGGTGTCAAGTCGTGCCGCACTCCGGCACCCGGCCGGAGCAACCTGACTATGGTGCCACCTTGGGCGAAACGTGTCCAAATCGCCGGCGCCGCTGCGAGGATCTGGGTCCCGACCCCTGCCCGAGGAGCCCCCGATGTCCGACCCGTCTCCCTCTCCCGCGCCGCCGCCGGCCGGTCTCCCAGTCTACGGCCCGGGCGTCATCGCGCCCTACCCGTTGACGCTGGGCGACATCTTCGGCGCGGTCGGGCGCACCGTCCGCCACAACCGCGGGGCCACCCTCGGCGCCTGGGCGGGGTACCCGGTCAGGTGCCCATGGTCGGGGTCGCCGAGGTGCTGATCACGCTCCTGCTCCTCGGGATCCTCATCACCCCCTGGCTGTCAGGGGTCATCGCCTTCCAGTACCTCGACCTGCGGATCCGGCGGGAGGGCCTGGGGCAGCAGATCCTTCAGGCCTCCGCACCCGGGGCGGCCCCCGGGGAGCGCATGTAGGCGAGGTCGGTGACCGCCCGGCCCGCGGCGCGGCCCTTCCGCTCGAACTTGGTGAGCGGGCGCTCCTCCCACCGGTCGGTGACGCCACCGGTCAGCATCGGCTCGGCGTCGAGGACGGCGACCATCTGGTCGGCGTACTCCTGCCAGTCGGTCGCCAGCCGCCAGGTGCCCCCGGGTGTCAGCCGGGAGGCGGCGAGCCGGGCGAACCCCGGCGTGACCATCCGCCGCTTGTGGTGCCTGGTCTTGTGCCAGGGGTCGGGGAAGAAGGTCCACAGCTCGGTCAGCGAGCCCGGCTCGACGAGGTGCTCCAGGGACCACACCGCGTCCACCGAGCACAGCCGGACGTTGTCCACGCCGGCCAGCTCGAGCCGGTCCAGGGTCTCGGCGACCCCCGGCAGCCAGACCTCCAGGGCGACGATGTTGGTCCCCGGCCGCGTGGAGGCGAGGGCGGCGGTGGCCTCCCCCACGCCCGAGCCGATCTCCAGCGCCAGCGGCGCCTGCCGCCCGAACCAGCGGTCCCAGCCGAAGTCCGGGTCGTCCACGGCGTCGTCGGGGACCACCCACTCCTCGTGGTGGGCCTCCCAGGCGCGGGCCTGCCGGTTGCTGAAGCGGCTCCCCCGCCGGGCGTAGGTCAGCACCTCGCGCACCCGGCGGCCGTCCTCGGTGAGCTGCTGATGCGGACGGGCGGGGCGGCTGTGCTGGGGCATGGCAGCGATTCTCCCGCCTCGCCCCTCCGCGGCCGACAGGGGCACCGATAGCGTCCCGGGTATGACACGACGCATCCTCATCACCGGCGGCGCGACCGGCATCGGGCTCGCCACCGCGCACGCCTTCCTGCCCGAGGAGCCCGAGCTCGTCCTGGTCGGGCGGCGCCGTGAGCGCCTGGACGCAGCCGTCGCCTCACTGCGCGATGCGGGCGGGAGCGTCGTGGGGCACTCCGCGGACCTCTCCGACCCCGCCGCCGTGCAGGATCTGGCCGACGGGCTCGCCGACGGTGCTCCCTTCGACGTGCTCGTGCTCAACGCGGGCGGCAACTACGAGCCGGGCGGTCAGGGCCTGGCCGGGGTGGCCGCCGACTGGCGCTCCAACTTCGAGGCGAACGTGCTCACCGCGGTGCTCACCGCGGAGGCGCTGCTGGACCGGGTACGGCGGCCCGGCGGTCGCATCGTCGCGACCTCCTCGGTCGCGGGCGTGCGCGGCGGCGGGTCGTACGGCGCGGCCAAGGCCGCGATCAACGCCTGGGTGTGGTGGATGTCGGGGCAGCTGGCTCCCGACCAGATCACCGTCAACGCGGTCGCCCCGGGGTTCGTCCCCGAGACCGCGTTCTGGATCGACCGGATCGCCGCGGACCCCGACATCCCGGCCCAGCGCCTGGCCGGCATCCCGATGCAGCGGCCGGGCACGGTCGAGGAGGTGGCCGCCGCGGTGCGCTACCTCGCCTCGCCCGAGGCGGGCTGGACGACCGGGCAGATCCTCGGGGTCAACGGCGGCGCGGTGCTGGGCCGCTGAGGCGGAGCGCTCTCGATGGTCAACGCCGCGGACCGGGCGTAGATTCACCGTCATGGACCCCGCGCTGCGCGGACTGCTCGCCCTGGTCGGGGTGACGGCCGGCCTGGCCGGATCGTTCGGGGCGATCCTCTACGCCTCGGAGCTGCACCGTGCCGCGCGCCGGGCCCGGGAGCGGGTCGCGGGGAGCCGGGCTTCCCTCCCCCAGGGTCAGCCGCTGGCCGAGCTGGCCTGCGACGTACGCCGTCTCCACACCGCCTATCGGCACCATCCGGCGGGACAGCCGATGGCACGCCGCCGCGGGATCGAGCGGGCCTACGACGACGCGCTGCTCGACGCCTGTCGCGCCCTCGGGGTGCCCGACACGCTCAGCGGGCTGCCGCCGGGGACCGAGCGCGACGCCGAGCGGCTGCGGGTGGAGTACCTGTTGGAGGAGCAGGGCCTGGTCCTCCCGACGTACCCGCACTGAGGGGCGCTCGTCGCTGGTACTTGTCGCTGGTCGAGCTTGTCGAGACCACCGACCGGGAGCCGCGCGGTCTCGACAAGCTCGACCGACGAAAGGGCTCGACCACCGAAAACGGTCTCGACCAGCGAGTACGACGAAGGCCCCGGACCAGCAGGTCCGGGGCCTTCGCCTCAGCTGTGCGGATCGAGATCCGCCCAGGTCACTTGTTGATCTTGGTGACCCGGCCGGCGCCGACGGTGCGGCCACCCTCACGGATGGCGAACCGCAGGCCCTCGTCCATGGCGACCGGCTGGATGAGCTCCACCGACATCTCGGTGTTGTCACCCGGCATGACCATCTCGGTGCCCTCGGGCAGGGTCACGACGCCGGTCACGTCCGTGGTCCGGAAGTAGAACTGCGGACGGTAGTTGTTGAAGAACGGCGTGTGACGGCCACCCTCCTCCTTGGACAGGATGTAGACGCTGGCCTCGAAGTCGGTGTGCGGGGTGGTGGTGCCCGGCTTCACGACGACCATGCCGCGCTCGACGTCCTCGCGCTTGGTGCCGCGGAGCAGCAGACCGACGTTCTCACCGGCCTGGCCCTCGTCGAGCAGCTTGCGGAACATCTCGACGCCGGTGACCGTGGTCTTCTGCGACTTCTCGCGGATGCCGATGATCTCGACCTCCTCGTTCACCTTGACCACACCGCGCTCGATGCGGCCGGTGATCACGGTGCCGCGACCGGTGATCGTGAAGACGTCCTCCACCGGCATCAGGAACGGCTTGTCGGTGTCGCGCTCCGGCTGCGGGATGTACTCGTCGACGGCGTCCATCAGCTCGACGATCGACTCGGTCCACTTCTCGTCGCCGTTCAGCGCCGGGAACGCGGCCACGCGGATCACGGGGACGTCGTCGCCCGGGAACTCGTACTCGCTGAGGAGCTCGCGCACCTCCATCTCGACGAGCTCGATGAGCTCCTCGTCGTCGACCATGTCGCACTTGTTCAGGGCGACCAGGATCGCGGGAACGCCGACCTGGCGGGCCAGGAGGACGTGCTCACGGGTCTGCGGCATCGGGCCGTCGGTGGCGGCGACCACCAGGATGGCGCCGTCCATCTGCGCCGCACCGGTGATCATGTTCTTGATGTAGTCCGCGTGACCCGGAGCGTCGACGTGGGCGTAGTGCCGCTTGTCGGTCTGGTACTCGATGTGAGCCAGGGAGATGGTGATGCCGCGCTGGCGCTCCTCCGGGGCCTTGTCGATCATGTCGAAGGCCTCGGTCTGCGGGTTCAGCTCGGGGTACTTGTCGTGCAGGACCTTCGAGATCGCCGCGGTCAGGGTGGTCTTGCCGTGGTCGATGTGACCGATCGTGCCGATGTTCACGTGCGGCTTGGTCCGCTCGAACTTCGCCTTAGCCACTGTGGGCTCCTCCTGGGTTGTTGTTTCTTGACTCGTGGGTGGTGCTGGGTGGTGCAGCCGAGGTCCTCGGCTCGGATCAGCGGATCACTCGCCGCGGACCTTCTTGATGATCTCGTCGGCGACGTTCTGGGGAACCTCGGCGTACGAGTCGAACTCCATCGAGTACGACGCCTGACCGGAGGTCTTCGACCTCAGGTCCCCAACGTACCCGAACATCTCGGACAGGGGCACAAGGGCGTCGACGACCATGTCGCCGTGCCGCTCCTCCTGCGCCCGGATCTGGCCGCGGCGGGAGTTGATGTCGCCGATGACCGTGCCGAGGTAGTCCTCGGGGGTGGTCACCTCGACGGCGAACATCGGCTCCAGCAGCACGGGCCGTGCCTGGCGGGCGGCCTCCTTGAAGGCCTGGTTGCCGGCGATCTTGAACGCGAGCTCCGAGGAGTCCACGTCGTGGTAGGCGCCGTCCTCGAGCGCGACCTTGATGTCGACCATCGGGTAGCCGGCGAGGATGCCGAACTCCATGGCCTCCTGGGCGCCCTGGTCGACCGAGGGGATGTACTCCCGCGGCACGCGGCCACCGGTCACGTTGTTGACGAACTCATAGCCCGCCCCGGTGCCGGTCTCCTCGTCGACGCTCGGCTCGATCGAGATGACGACCTTCGCGAACTGTCCGGAACCACCCGTCTGCTTCTTGTGGGTGTAGGAGTGGTTCGCGACCTTCTGACGGATGGTCTCGCGGTAGGCGACCTGCGGCTTGCCGACGGTGGCCTCGACGCGGAACTCGCGCTTCATCCGGTCGACCAGGATCTCCAGGTGCAGCTCGCCCATGCCGGCGATGATGGTCTGCCCGGTCTCCTCGTCGGTCTTGACGGTGAAGGTCGGGTCCTCCTCGCTCAGCCGCTGGATCGCGGTGGAGAGCTTCTCCTGGTCCGACTTGGTCTTGGGCTCGATCGCGACCTCGATCACCGGGGCCGGGAACGTCATGGACTCCAGGACGACCTGGTTCTGCGGGTCGCTCAGGGTCTCGCCGGTGGTGGTGTCCTTCAGGCCCATCACCGCGACGATCTGACCGGCGCCGACCGACGCGATCTCCTCACGCTTGTTCGCGTGCATCTGGTAGACCTTGCCGATCCGCTCCTTGCGGCCCTTGACCGAGTTGATCACGGTCGCGCCGGCCTCGAGCTTGCCAGAGTAGACGCGCACGAAGGTCAGCTTGCCCAGGTGCGGGTCGCTGGCGATCTTGAACGCCAGACCGGCGAACGGCTCGTCGTCGGACGGCTTGCGCTCGATGACGGCCTCCTCGGACTCGTCGTTCGGCTTGTGGCCGACGATCGAGTCCACGTCGAGGGGGCTGGGGAGGTACTTGATGACCGCGTCGAGCAGGGGCTGGACGCCCTTGTTCTTGAACGCGGTGCCGCACAGGACCGGGTTGATCTTGTCGGCCAGGGTGGCGCGACGGATGCCGGCCTCGAGCTCCTCCACCGAGATGTCCTCGCCCTCGAGGTACTTCTCCATGATCTCGTCGTCGGCCTCGGCGAGGGTCTCCAGCAGCTTCTCGCGGTACTCCGCGGCCTGCTCGGCGAGCTCGGCCGGGATCTCCTCGATCTCGTAGTCCTCACCGATCTTGGTCTCGCCGCGCCAGGTGAGCGCGCGCATGCCGACCAGGTCGACGACGCCGAGGAAGTCGGCCTCCGCGCCGATCGGCAGCTGGAGGACCAGCGGGGTGGAGTTGAGCCGCTCGACCATCATGTCGACGCAGCGGAAGAAGTCCGCGCCGGTGCGGTCCAGCTTGTTGACGAAGCACATCCGCGGGACGGCGTACTTGTTCGCCTGGCGCCACACCGTCATCGTCTGGGGCTCCACGCCCGCCACTCCGTCGAAGACGGCGACGGAGCCGTCGAGGACGCGCAGCGAGCGCTCGACCTCGGCGGTGAAGTCGACGTGCCCGGGGGTGTCGATGATGTTGATCTGGTGGTCCTTCCACCAGCAGGTGGTGGCGGCGGCGGTGATGGTCACGCCGCGCTCCTGCTCCTGCTCCATCCAGTCCATGACGGCGGCACCGTCGTGGACCTCACCGATCTTGTAGGAGATGCCGGTGTAGAACAGGATGCGCTCGGTCGTGGTGGTCTTGCCGGCGTCGATGTGCGCCATGATGCCGATGTTGCGGACCCGGGTGAGGTCCGTGGTGATGTCGACAGCCACTGTCGGATCGTTTCCTTAGGTCGGAGTGGGCGGGTGGGGCGTACGCCGGTGACGACGTACGCCGTCATCACCAGCGGTAGTGGGCGAAGGCCTTGTTGGACTCGGCCATCTTGTGCGTGTCCTCGCGCTTCTTCACCGCGGCACCGAGGCCGTTGCTCGCGTCGAGGATCTCGTTCATCAGCCGCTCGGACATCGTCTTCTCCCGGCGGGCCTGGGAGTAGCCGACCAGCCAGCGCAGCGCCAGCGTGGTGCTGCGGTTCGGCTTGACCTCGACCGGCACCTGGTAGGTCGCACCGCCGACGCGGCGGGACTTGACCTCGATGGCCGGGCGGACGTTGTCGAGCGCACGCTTGAGCGTGACGACCGGGTCGGTGCCGGTCTTCTCGCGGCAGCCCTCCAGCGCGGTGTAGACGATGCGCTGGGCGACCTGCTTCTTGCCGTCCTGCAGCACCTTGCTGACCAGCTGGGTGACGACCTGCGAGCCGTAGACCGGGTCGACGTCGAGGGGACGCTTCGGGGCGGGACCCTTGCGCGGCATCAGCTCTTCTCCTTCTTCGCGCCGTAGCGGCTCCGGGCCTGCTTGCGGTTCTTCACGCCCTGGGTGTCGAGCGAGCCACGGATGATCTTGTAGCGGACACCGGGGAGGTCCTTCACCCGGCCGCCGCGGACGAGCACGATCGAGTGCTCCTGGAGGTTGTGACCCACGCCCGGGATGTACGCCGTGACCTCGACGCCGCTGGACAGGCGCACGCGGGCGACCTTGCGGAGGGCGGAGTTCGGCTTCTTCGGGGTGGTCGTGTAGACGCGGGTGCAGACGCCTCGGCGCTGCGGCGATCCCTTCAGGGCAGGCGTCTTGTTCTTCGACACCTTGTCCTGGCGGCCCTTGCGGACCAGCTGCTGAATGGTGGGCACCTGGTGGTTCCCTTTCTCTGTTCTCTCATCACGGCCTGGCGCGGTGCCCGGCTCGGGTCGTACTGTCCCGGCCCTGGCGGGCTCGGGACGGGCGTGTCCGGCGTGGTGCGCGTCCCCTGCGCGTCGCTCCCTCGCCTCCGCCACGGTGGATCGGGCGGCTGCGTGCGGGCACGCGCAACGGTCTGGACGTGCCAGACACGACTGTCAAGGTTACTCGCGGCCCCGAACCAGGGCAAAATGCGGCGCCTCGACCAGGGAGCCGAGGGCGCCGGGGTTCCTCCGGCGCACCGACGCGAGGTACATCAGCACCGGGATCGCGATCCCGACCACGGTCAGCAGACCGCCGCCGATGAGGGTCCAGCGGGCCCCGAAGGTCTCCCCGATCCACCCGATCATCGGCGCCCCCAGCGGGGTGCCGCCCATGAAGATCATCAGATAGAGCGCCATCACCCGACCCCGCATGCCCGCTCCGGTGTTGAGCTGCATGTAGGAGTTGGCGGCGGTGATGAGGGTGAGCGCGCTCAACCCCAGCAGCGGCGCGGTGACGGCGAAGGAGAGGTACGACGGCATCAGGCCGGCCGCGATCTCGACCACCCCGAACACCAGCCCGGCCCCGACGACCAGCCGCAGCCGGGTGGTCGAGCGGCCGGCCGCGAGCAGGGCGCCGCTCAGCGAGCCGATGGCCAGGATGCTGCCGAGGGCGCCGTACTCCGTCGCGCCCTTGCCGTAGACCTCGGTGGCCATGAGCGCCGACGTCATCTGGAAGTTCAGCCCGAAGGTGCCGGCGCTGAACACGATCGCCAGGATCAGCAGCAGGTCGGGCCGGGCGCGGACGTAGCGCAGGCCCTGGCGGATCATCCCCGGCTCGCGCGGCGTCAGCTCGGGGACGTCGAGCAGGCGCGGGTCCATCGACCGGAGCGCGATGATCGGGGCGATGTAGGAGAGCGCGTTGAGCAGGATGACCCAGCCGGTGCCGGTCACTCCCCCGCCGAAAGCGGCGATCAGGACGCCGGCGAGACCGGGACCGACCAGCCGGGCGGCGTTGAACGAGGCGGAGTTGAGGCCGACCGCGTTGGTGAGGTCCTCCGGCGCGACGATCTCGGAGACGAAGGACTGGCGGGCGGGAGCGTCGAAGGCGGAGCCGACGCCGAGCAGGAAGGCCAGGATGTAGACGTGCCAGATCTCGGCGGCGCCGGTGACGGCCAGGAGGCCGAGCACGAGGGCGGGGACGGCCATCGCGAGGTTGGTGATCTGCAGCAGCCGACGCTTGGGCATCCGGTCGGCGACCAGGCCGGCCAGCGGCGAGAGCAGCAGGATCGGCAGGAACTGCAGGCCGGTGGTGATGCCGATCGCGGCGCCGGAGTTGGCGCTGAGCTGGAGGACCAACCAGTCCTGGGCGACGCGCTGCATCCAGGTACCGGTGTTGGACACGACGCCACCGGCCGCGTAGCGGCGGTAGTTGCGGTTGGCGAGGGAGCGGAATGTGGGGCTCGTGGTGGGTCCTCTCAGTCGGCCGCGGCGAGGCGGTCCAGGATCGGGGCGGCGGCGCGCAGGGTCTCGCGCTCCGCCGGCGTCAGGTCGGCGAGCTTCTGGGTGAGCCACGCGTCCCGCCTGCGGCGGTCGGCCAGCAGCGTCTTGCTGCCCTTGTCGGAGAGGGTCACCACGACCTGCCGGCCGTCGGTCTCGTGCGGCCGCCGGGCGACGTAGCGCTCCTCCTCCAGCCAGTTGACCGTGCGGGTCATCGACGGTGGCTGCACCCGCTCGGCGCGGGCCAGCTCGCCGATCGTGAGCTCCCCGTTGCGGGCCAACTGGCCGAGCACGGCCATCGCGCCCATGCTCAGTGGGTTGTCCGGGTGCCGCTCGGCGGCCAGGCGCCGTCGCAGGCGCATCACCCCCGTCCGGAGCTCGGACGCGAGCCCGGAGTTGGTGCGGCAGACGCTCTCGACGGTGGGCATGACACTGAGCGTAACTCATTACTCTTGCTAAGCATTCCTCCAGCGAGGGCAGAGCCTCCGGGCGCGCGCCGGGGGCGGCCCCGGCGTCTGCTCGGCACTGCCCCGCTGGGCGGGGCAGTGTCGAGCGCGGGGCGATGGTCAGGTCAGGAGCTCGGTGATCGGGTTGATCAGGAAGTAGATCGCGAAGCCGACGGCCACGACCCACATGAGCGGGTGCACCTGGCCGAGCTTGCCCTTGACCAGCTTGATGAACACGAAGGCGAGGAAGCCGGCGCCGATGCCGACGGAGATGGAGTAGGTGTAGGGCATCAGCACGATGGTCAGGAACGCCGGGATGGCGATCTCCAGGTCGCGCCAGTCGATGTCGGTGACCTGCTGCATCATCAGGAAGCCGACGAGCACGAGGGCCGGGACGGCCGCCTCGCTGGGGATGATGTTGACCAGCGGTGCGATCACGATGGAGGCCAGGAAGCACAGGCCGGTCACGACCGACGCCAGGCCGGTGCGGGCTCCCTCCCCCACACCTGCGGCCGACTCGATGTAGGAGGTGTTGGAGGAGACTCCGGCCGCGCCGCCCGCGGAGGCCGCGATCGAGTCGACCACCAGGATCCTCCGGGTCTTCGGAGGGACGCCGTCCTCGTCGAGCAGCCCGGCCTCGGCGCCGATCGCCGTCATCGTGCCCATGGTGTCGAAGAAGTCGGCCAGCATCAGGGTGAAGATCAGCAGGATCACGGCCACGACGCCGATCCGGTCGAAGCTGCCCAGCAGGTTGAACTCCCCCAGCGTGGCGAAGTCGGGAAGGTCCAGCACCGTGTCCGGCAAGGCCGGCACGTTGAGCGCCCAGCCGTTGGGGTTGCGCGACCCGTCGGCGAGCACCGACGGGCCGACCTTCGCCACCGCCTCGACGACGATCGCGAGCACGGTGGTGACGACGATGGAGATGAGGATCGCGCCCCGGACGTTGCGCACCCACAGCCCGATCACCAGCAGCAGCCCGATCGCGAAGACCAGCACCGGCCACCCGTCCAGCTGGCCGGTGGCGCCCAGCTGCACCGGGACCGTGGTGTTGGCGGCGTCGGGGATCCGACGTACCCACCCGGCGTCGACGAAGCCGATGAGCGCGATGAAGAGCCCGATGCCGACCGAGATCGCGACCTTGAGCGGCGCGGGTACGGCGTGGAAGACGGCCTCCCGGAAGCCGGTCAGCACGAGCACCAGGATCACCAGGCCCTCGAGCACCACCAGCCCCATCGCGTCGGCCCAGGTCATCTGGCTGGCCACCGAGAAGGCGACGAAGGCGTTGAGACCCAAGCCCGTGGCGAGCGCGATCGGGAAGTTCGCGACGACCCCCATGAGGATCGTCATGACGCCCGCGATGAGCGAGGTGCCGGCCGCGATCGCGGCCAGGTTCGGCTCGGTCCCGCCCCCGAGGAAGCGGCCGTCGACATCCTGGGCGAAGCCCAGGATCAGCGGGTTGAGCACGATGATGTAGGCCATCGTGAAGAAGGTGACGAGCCCGCCGCGCACCTCGCGCGTCAGGGTCGAGCCCCGCTCGCTGATGTGGAAGAAGCGGTCCAGGCCGCTCGTCGAACCGGGCTGGACGCGGGTCGACCCGCTCTCGGGGGTGCTCACGGGGCTGGATTCTGGCATGGCGCGCGCGGGGTGTCAGCGGCCCGGCTACCGTGTGCGCCGTGGAACTGCGCGACGAGCAGCCTGAGCGGCACGAGATCGGCAACCGGACCTACATCGTCGCGCCGGTCGAGCCCCTGGACGTGGACGGCGTGCGCACCGTCGCGGTCGGCACGGCCCTGTGGCTCCTGGGGTTCGTGACGATGCTGCCGTTCTACGGCCGGCTCGCCGATGCCGGCCTGGGCTGGATGCCGTGGGCCTGCCTGGCCGGTGTCGGCCTCGGGCTGGTCGGCCTGGCCTTCTGCACGCGGCGGCGACAGCTGCGCCGCCAGGGCTGAGCCTCGGAGCGCGGGGCTCAGAGCTCGGCGAGGTCCTCCGACAGCGTGTCGTGCACGTGCTGCGGCAGCGACGGCGGGAGGTGCCGCTTCTTCAGCGTCGCCTCGGAGTGCGCGCCACAGCCGTGGTCGACCGAGACCACCCGGCCGTCGTCGTTGGCGTCCCGGTTGGCGCAGACGCCGAACAGGCTCGACAGCGGCCCCTCGAGCCGGACCAGGAAGCCGCAGCTCCAGCACTGCTCGGGCGCCGACTGGGCCAGCGGCGTGGACGGCCCGCCGAGGCCGTCGTACCACCGCTCGGCGGCGTCGTCGCGCCCCTCCGGCGAGAGCGTGCGCACCCGACCCAGGCCGAGCTCCTTGGCCACGGTGCGGATCTGGGCCTTGGCGTCGGCATCGAGCGCGTCGTCGCCGAAGGAGTACGTCGGCACCAGGCGCGGGTCGTCCTCCTCCACCGGCAGCAGGTCGCCCGGCGACAGGTCCCCGGGCTGGATCCGCTCGCGGTACGGCACCCACTCGGGCGCCACGATCGCGTCCTCGCCGGGGAGCAGCACGACCTCGTCGACCGTCACGTGCCGCGCGCGGGAGGCGCGGACGACGGTGACGGCCCACCGCCAGCCCCGGTAGCCGGGCGTGGCGGCCTCGAAGAGGTGCGTCACCAGACGGTCGCCCTCGACGACGGCGTCGAGATGCTCGCCGACCTGGTCCGCGCCGACGTCGGCAACGAGCGCCTCGCGGGCGGCGTCAACCGCGCCGACGGCGACGGCGTCGGGCTTGGCTCGCACAGCGGACTTCACAGTCCCGAATCATGACTCATCGGCATGGCCGAAGCCAGCCGGGGTGGCCGCACGCGGCAGGATGGTGGCCGTGTCCGACCCGTCCCGTCCCCCGCGCCTCTCCGGTGTCCGTCGGGTCTCGGGTCGCGTGAGCGGGGCGTCGGCCCGCGGGGCGCGCCGGGTGGCGAGGGGCACTGCGGTCGCCGGCCGCTACACCGCCCGCCAGGCGCGCCGCGCGGCGAACGCCGAGGGCGCCGGCGAGTCCGGGCTCTCCCGGCTGATCGGGCTGCACGCGATCAACGCCGCCGGCGACGCCGCGGTGGCGATCTCCCTGGCCGGCACCCTGTTCTTCCAGGTCCCCACGGGCGAGGCGCGCGGCCAGGTGGCGCTGTTCCTGGGCCTGACCATGCTCCCGTTCGCGATCGTGGCACCGCTGATCGGCCCGATCCTGGACCGCTTCGCCCACGGCCGCCGATGGGCGATCGGCACCACCATGGCGGTCCGCGCCTTCCTGTCCTGGGTGCTCGCCGGGGCGGTGGTCACCGACTCGCGGTGGCTCTTCCCGGCCGCGCTGGGCGTCCTGGTCGCCTCCAAGGCGTACGCCGTCACCCGGGCGGCCGCCGTACCCCGCCTGCGGCCCGAGAGCCTCACCCTGGTCAAGGCGAACGCCCGGATCTCGCTGGCCGGCGTGATCGGCGCGGCGGTCTCGGCGCCCCTGGCGGGGCTGGCCTCGCTGGTGGGGCCGGAATGGTCGCTGCGCTACGCGTTCGCGCTGTTCGTGGTCGCGACGGTGCTGGCGATCCGGCTGCCGGCGCGGGTCGACTCCACGCTGGGCGAGGGCGAGATGCTGATCCTCCCCGGCGGCGACGACTCCGAGCCGCCCGCGCCGGGACGTCGCGGCCGACCGCGGATGCGGATCCCCGGCACGGTCGCGTTCGCGCTCAAGGCGAACTGCGGGCCCCGGTTCCTGTCGGGCTTCCTCACCATGTTCATGGCGTTCCTGCTGCGGGAGGCCCCGATCGAGGGCTGGCGGCCCGAGGTGCTGCTGGGCCTGGTGATCGGGGCCGCCGGGCTGGGCAACACCCTCGGCGTCGCCCTCGCCTCGCTGCTGCGCAGCGTCAACCCCGCGATCACCGTGGTCGTGGCGCTGATCGCCGACGCGGTCGTGGCGCTGGTGGCGGCGGTGTTCTACGGCCTGGTGCCGTTGGTGCTGCTCGGCCTGACCGCGGGACTGACCCAGTCACTGGCCAAGCTCTCCCTGGACTCCACCATCCAGCGCGACGTCCGGGAGCGGGTCCAGACCAGCGCGTTCGCCCGCTCCGACACCGCCCTGCAGCTGGCCTGGGTGATCGGCGGGTTCGTCGGCATCGCGATGCCGCTGCGGCCCGGGCTCGGCCTGGGGGTGGCCGTCGGCGTGCTGGGCGCGTGGGCGGTGTTCGTGCTGGTCACCGGTCGGGCGACGCTGCAGCGAGCCCTCCCGGCAGAGGCCTGAAGCCCCGACGTCAGCGGTCGAGCTCGTCGGCCAGCGCCCGCAGCAGCTTGGCGGTCGGCTTTGCGTGCTTGGGGTCGGGGTGCCGGCCGTGCTGGTAGGCCTGGCCCACCCCGTCGAGCAGCCGGATCAGGTCCTCCACGATCGGCGCCATCTCCTCGGGCCGCTTGCGGCCCGCCTGGCGCTGGTTGCGCGAGACGGAGGCCGGCTGCTCCAGCAGCCGCACCTGCAGCGCCTGGTCTCCGCGTCGACCCTGGGCGATGCCGAACTCGACCCGGGTGCCGCTCTTGAGGGTGGTCACGCCCTCGGGCAGGGCGTCGGCGTGCACGTAGACGTCGGGTCCGTCGCTCTGCGACAGGAACCCGAACCCCTTGTCCGCGTCGAACCACTTCACCTTGCCAGTGGGCACCGCTGCCTCCTCCATGCATCGCGCCCCCGGCATCCCCGGGGGCGCGACACCAGCCTAGGCAACCCCTCCACGCCGGTGCCAACCGGTTCCCGCGGGCGGGTCCAGGCACGTGGCCAGGCAGCGGGTTGGGGAGAACGGTTGGCCCGGACGCGGTTGATCCGTCACCATGGTGTCCCGCGAGGTTGAGGGTGCCTCGCGCGGCTGAAGGTGCAGGAGAGAGTCGTGAGGGCAGTGGTACGCCGCGTGGTCGCGGTGCTGGCGCCGGTCGCGGTGGCGACCGCGCTGCTGCCGAGCGCCCCGACGGCCGCGGCCGAGGAGCGGGGCGGCTCCTCGCTGCACCTGGTGACCCTGCGCGCGGGAGCGACCCCGGAGGACGGGGAGTCCGCGCTGGCCGCCGTGGAGGCGCCTCGACCGGTCTACCGCTGGAGCCGGGCGCTGAGGGGCTATGCCGTCTCGCTGACCCGGCGCCAGGCCGAGGAGCTGCAGGCCGACCCCGACGTCGAGCTGGTCGAGCCCGATCGCCGGCTGCGGCTCGCCGGGCGACCCGAGGCGGCCGATCCCGGGGCGTCGCCGTACTCCCGACGGCAGGGTGGCCGAGGGACGGTCATCGGCTTCGTGGACACCGGGCTGTGGCCCGACAGCCCGCTGTTCGCCGACGCCCGCGGCCTCGGGCGGCCGGGCGGGTTCGCCGGCCGGTGCCAGACCGGGCCCGGGTGGCCGGCATCGGCCTGCAACGGCAAGGTCGCGGGCGCGCGCTGGTTCCTCGCCGGCTTCGGCGCGGAGAACCTGCGCAGCAGCAGCGCGGTGTCCGCGCGCGACGACTCCGGGCACGGCACGCAGATGGCGTCCCTGGCGGCCGGCAACGCCGACGTGAGCGTGGACCTCGACGGCCGTGATGCCGGCACCTACTCCGGTGTGGCCCCGCGAGCGCGGGTGGCCGTCTACAAGGCCTGCTGGACCGCCCCGGACCCCGCGGACGACGGCTGCTCCAGCGCCGACGTCGTGACCGCCATCGACCGGGCCGTCGCCGACGGGGTGGACGTCCTCAACCTCTCGGTCGCCGGGTCCCGGAGCTTCGACACCGTCGAGCGCGCCCTCCTGGGGGCGGCCGAGGCGGACGTCGTGGTGGTCGCCGCCGCAGGGAACACCGGCCGCACGGAGCTGGCCTCGCACACCTCCCCCTGGGTCACCACCGTGGGCGGCCTGGTCGGCGTGCAGCGGCGTGGCGAGGTCCGCCTCGACGACGGCAGTCTCCGGCTGGAGGGGGCGATGCTCTCCTCCGGGGGGACCGCCACGGTGCCCGTGGTGCGCGCCGCGGACGCGGCGACGGCCGGCGCCCGGCGCGAGGACGCCCGGCTGTGCCGTCCCGGCTCCCTGGACGCCGGCGCCGTCGCGGGCGCCCTGGTGGTCTGCGACCGCGGCGTCGTAGGCCGGGTCGACAAGTCCGCCGCGGTGGCGCGCGCGGACGGCGTGGGCATGATCCTGCTCAACCGTGATTCCGGGCCCGACGGGGTGGCCGCGGACCTGCACGCCGTCCCGACGGTGACCTGGCGCGCCGGGAGGCTGCGCAGCTGCGGGACCGGCTGGCCGACGGCCCGGTGCGCGCGCGGCTGGTCTCCACGCCCCCGACCCCCGCTCCCCCGGCGCTGCTGCCCACGTCCCCCGCGGGCGACCCGGCCGCTGGGGTGCTCAAGCCCGACCTGGTCGCCGCCGCGACCGGTCTGCTCGGCGCGGTTCCGCCGGAGGTCCAGGGCAGCCGCTGGAACGTCGTGACCGGTACCTCGGCGGCCGCCGCCCAGGTCAGCGGTCTGGCCGCCCGGCTCCGCGCGCGGAAGCCGGGCTGGTCCGCGGTCGCCGTACGCTCCGCGCTCGCCACGGCGGCCGAGCCCGTCCCCGGACCCTCATTGCGCACCGGCGCCGGCCGGGCCCGCGACGCGGTCGCCGGGCTGGTCTTCGAGGTCGGGCCGCGGGACTACCGCCGCTACCTCTCCGGCGACCTGAGCAGCGTCCGGCTCAACACGCCCTCGATCATGATCCGCCCCGAGCACGCGCCGGTGTCGCGGGTGGTGACCAACCGCACCGGCGTACGTCGCACCTGGCGCGCGTCCCTCTCCGGCTTCGACCGGCATGTGGTCACCGTGGACCCGCCCGCCATGACGCTGGCCCCGGGCGAGTCGGGCCGCTTCACCGTGTTCGTGTCCGGGCGCCCGGGCGTGCACGCAGACTCCGGGGCCGTCACCTGGCGCAACCCGGGCGTCCCCGCCGTGCGGGTGCCCGTGGCGATGGGGCGCTGAGCGACCCGCGTCACGACAGCCCCAGCTCGGCGGCCGACTCCTCGCGCATCTGCACCTTGCGGATCTTGCCGGTGACCGTCATCGGGAACTCGTCGACCACCTTGACGTAGCGCGGGATCTTGAAGTGCGCCAGCTTGCCGGTGGCGAACTCGCGGACGGCGTCGGCGTCCAGCGGGTCGCGGCCCGAGCGCATCCGGATCCACGCGCACAGCTCCTCGCCGTACTTCGGGTCCGGGACGCCGATCACCTGCACGTCCTCGATGTCGGGGTGGGTGTAGAGGAACTCCTCGATCTCGCGCGGGTAGATGTTCTCCCCGCCGCGGATCACCATGTCCTTGATCCGGCCGACGATGTTGCAGTAGCCGTCCTCGCGCATCACCGCGAGGTCGCCGGTGTGCATCCAGCCGTCCGCGTCGATCGCCTCGTCGGTCCTCTCGGGGTCGTCCCAGTAGCCGAGCATCACCGAGTAGCCGCGGGTGCAGAACTCGCCGGTCTCCCCACGCTCGACGACCTCCCCCGAGGCGGGGTCGACGACCTTGATCTCCACGTGCGGATGCACCCGCCCGATGGTGGCGGTACGGCGGTCCAGGTCGTCGTCGGTGCGGGTCTGGGTGGACACCGGGGAGGTCTCGGTCATGCCGTAGCAGATCGACACCTCCGCCATGTTCATCTCCTCCACACAGCGCTTCATCACCTCGACCGGGCAGATCGAGCCGGCCATCACCCCGGTGCGCAGGGTGGAGAGGTCGTAGTCGGAGAAGTCCTCCAGGCTCTGCATCGCGATGAACATCGTGGGGACGCCGTAGAGCCCCGTGCAGCGCTCGTCCTGGACCGCCTGCAGCGTGGTCGCGGGGTCGAAGCCGGGGGCGGGGATCACCATGGTGGCGCCGTGGGTGGTGCAGCCGAGGTTGCCCATGACCATCCCGAAGCAGTGGTAGAAGGGAACCGGGATCGCCAGCCGGTCCTGCTCGGTGAAGTTGATCGTCTCGGTGGTGAAGAACCCGTTGTTGAGGATGTTGCGGTGGCTGAGCGTGGCGCCCTTGGGATAGCCGGTCGTGCCGGAGGTGTACTGGATGTTGATCGGGTCGCCCGGCTCGAGGGAGGCCGACCGCTCGCGCAGCGCCTCCTCGCTGACCTGCTCGCCCTCGGCGACCAGGGCCGCCCAGTCGTCAGTGTCGACGTACACCACCCGCTCCAGGGTCGGGTTCTGCCCCGCGGTCTCCTCGATCATCGCCCGGTAGTCGCTGGTCTTGAAGCCGGTCGCCGCCAGCAGCAGCCGGAGCCCGGACTGGTTGACCGCGTAGGAGAACTCGTGGGTGCGGTAGGACGGGTTGACGTTGACCAGGACGGCGCCGATCTTGGCCGTCGCATACTGGGTGATCGTCCACTCCGCGCAGTTGGGCGCCCAGATGCCGACGCGGTCGCCCTTCTCGATGCCGGCCGCCATCAGGCCGCGGGCGAGCGCGTTCACGTCCGCGTCCAGCTCCGCCCAGGTCCAGCGGCGGCCCGAGGCCACCTCGACCAGCGCCTCCCGGTCCGGCCAGCGCTCCACCGTGCGCTCGAAGTTCGCGCCGATCGTCTCCTCCAGGAGCTCCGGCGTGGTCTCCCCTGCTGCGTAGGACTCCATGCTCGGCAACCTATCCGGGCGCATGTGACGGCGGCCACCCTCGGGGTCTGCGGGGCCTCACTCCCATGTAACGCACAGTTCGGTCAGCTTGTTGAGCGGTACGGCGCTCGCCAGGTTGACCGAACTCTCGACAAGTCGCGGGGAGGGCCGACGGCCGGGGATACTCGGAGCGATGCCTGCAGGAAGGGTGGGTTCATGGCCGACGACGAGCTGATCCACTCAGAGGTCCGGGACTTCACCTTCGACCCCGAGAACCTGGACGAGGACAACCTGCGGACACCGACCGCGGACGCGGTGTGGCGGGCGAAGCGCTCCGGGGTACGGCGAGTCCGCGACGAGTCCGGCGAGTTGTTCGCGTGGTCGGTGCCCTGGCAGGCGTATCTGTGGAAGCTCGATCCCGAGCTCGACGTCATGGTGAGCCCCGTCGTGGCCGAGACCGAACTCGTCACCCGCAAGGTGAGTCGGCGGGATGGCGGGACGTTCATCGAGGTGCGGATCCCCGCGGCGTTCTTCGCCGACGTGAACCGAGACCAGGCACAGGACATCTACCGACTCGTGGCCCGCGACACCTACGTGTGGGGCATGGAGCGCTTCGGCTGGCCCGAACCGCCGGCCATCCCGGGCGGTGTCCCCGCGCACGCAGCACGGATCCCCGTCGAGGCTCGCGGTCTCGCCGCCCACGAGGCCGGGCGCCGGCTGCTGATGCACGTCGAGTGGCGCTCCACCGCTCCGTGCCGCGCGCCCCATCTCAACAAGCGGCTCGCAGCGGACCGGGCATGGCAGGACTACCTCGACGTGGTGAACCCGAACGAGGACGTCCTCTTCACCCTGCACGTCACCGACGACACGAGCGGCATCGGGCGCGACGCCTGGGAGGATCCTCCTGACGAGCCGGGAGCCGAGCCGACCACCACGGTGGAGACGCGTGTCCCGGCCCACCTCCTGAGCGGCTCCGACGCCGCGGTCGAGCGGGCCTGCCTGGAGATCGTCACCGAGACCTACGCCTGGGCGGCCGGTCGCTTCGGGTGGCCGGCCCCGCCGGGCTGATCAACGCCGCCTACGGCACGTAGGCTGGACGCCGTGGACACCGAGGACGTGCTCCGGCTGCTGGTCGAGGTCTCCGAGGAGGCGATCAACCCCCGGTTCCGGGCCCTCTCGGACGCCGAGGTGGCCGAGAAGAACCCCGGCGACCTGGTGACGGTGGCCGACCGTGAGGCCGAGGTGCTCATCACCGAGCGGCTGCGGAGCGCCTACCCCGGTGCGGTGATCCTCGGCGAGGAGGCGTACGCCGCCGACGCGTCGCTCATGGACGCCTTCCGCGCCGCGGACCACGCCTTCACCGTCGACCCGGTCGACGGGACGAAGAACTTCGTGCGCGGCTCGCCGGACCACGCCGTCATGGTCTCGGAGATCCGCGGCGGCGAGATCGTCCGCGGCTGGATCTGGCAGCCCCAGCACGGGCTCGGCTACGTCGCCGAGAAGGGCGCCGGCGCCTATCGCAACGGCGAGCGGCTGCGCCGTACCCCTCCCCCCGAGGAGCCCGGGCGCTGGCGGGGCGTGACCTCCCGTCGCGACTGGATCGGCCGCACCATCGGCGAGATCCCGCCGCTGGAGCTGACCTGGATCTCGTGCGGCATCGACTACCCGCACCTGGTGGAGGGCGACGCCGACTTCCTGCTCTACAGCGGCGCCCACCCGTGGGACCACGCCCCGGGCGGCCTGCTGCTCGCCGAGGCCGGCGGGGAGCTCGCGCAGGCCGCGGGCGGCGACTACCGCGCGCAGGTGGAGGTGCCGCGCGGCGACTCCCGGATCCGGCTCGTGGCGGCCGCGTCACCCGGCCTGGGCCAGGCGGTCGTCCCTCTGCTCGGGGCCTGAGCGCACCAGTCCGTCGAGGACGGCCGGGGCGTTGCTTCGGGTCACCACGAGCGGGGGTACGGCGACCCGCTGGGCGCCGTCGCGCAGGCCGAGCCATCGGCGCCAGTGCCGCTCGAAGGCGTGCGCCGGGGCGAGCCGGCCCCGCTCGAGCTGGCCGGTGAGCGCGGTGGCACGACTCACCTCGACCAGCAGCAGCGACACGTCCCATCCGCGACGCCGGGCCAGCCCGAGGAGGGCCTCCCGGCGCCGCGGACGGGTCGCGGTGTCGTGGATCAGGACGGTGCGGCCGAGCCGGGGGCCGGCCAGGGTCACCGCCCACACCAGCAGCTGGTGGGCCAGGTGGACCAGCGGCCGCCACGCCAGCCGCTCCCGCAGCGTGTCCGGGTCGAGGACCAGCGTGCCCGGCCGGCCGGCGTACCGACGCAGGAGCGTGCTCTTGCCCGCCCCGGGCACGCCGCCGACCAGCACCATCCGCACACCTTCAGTCAACCCGGCCGTGCTGGGACCGGCCTGAGGTCAGTCTGAGGGGATGCTGTGGATCAGTGCGCCTCGGGCACCACCCGGTCGTGGCGCAGGCTGGTCGCGCGGGTCTCCTTGGCCAGCAGCACCGAGACGACGGTGATCACCGAGGCGATCGCGACGTAGACGCCGACCGCGAAGGTGTCCGGGTTCGCCAGGTCGTCGCCGAGCAGCTTCAGCGCGATGATCGGCGCCAGCGCTCCGGCGAAGATCGACGCCAGCTGGTAGCCCACCGAGGCGCCGGTGTAGCGCACCGTGGTGCCGAACAGCTCGGAGAAGAACGCCGCCTGCGGGGAGTACATCAGCGCGTGCAGAACCAGGCCGACGATCACCGCGAGCACGATCTTGGTCTCGTCCTTGGTGGCGATCAGGTCGAAGAAGACGAAGGTCCAGATCGCGACGCCGACCGCGCCGAGCAGATACAGCGGCCGACGGCCGACCCGGTCGGAGAGCGCGCCGATGGCCGGGATGACGAAGAAGTGCACGACCGAGCCGATGAGCAGCGCCTCGAGGATGAGGCCCTTGTCGTCCGGCGTGCCCGCGTAGGTGGTGAGGAAGGTGATCGAGATGACGGTGAAGATGTAGTAGGAGATGTTCTCCGCCATCCGCATGCCCATGGCTAGGAAGACCTCCTTGGGGTACTTCCGGATCACCTCCAGCAGCGGCATGTGACCGGCCGTCTCCTTCTTCTCCTCCAGCTCCGCACGCGCCTCCTTGAAGACCGGCGACTCCTCGATCGCCAGCCGCACCCACAGCCCGATCAGCACCAGCACGGCGCTCAGCAGGAACGGGATGCGCCAGCCCCAGGCGGCGAAGTCCTCGGGCGACTGCACGAAGGCGAGCACCCAGAGGACGCCCGTGGCCAGCAGGTTGCCGAGGGCGACGCCGGCCTGCGGCCAGCTGGACCAGAAGCCGCGCTGGTGGTCCTCGCCGTGCTCGGCCGCCATCAGCACCGCGCCGCCCCACTCGCCGCCGACGGCGAAGCCCTGCAGCAGCCGGCAGAAGATCAGCAGCAGCGGCGCGGCGATGCCGATGGTGGCGTACGTCGGCAGCAGGCCGATCGCGAACGTGCCGATCCCCATCATCAGCAGCGAGACCACCAGCATCTTCTTCCGGCCCACCTTGTCGCCGTAGTGGCCGAAGACGATGCCGCCGAGGGGGCGGGCCGCGAAGCCGAGGGCGTAGGTCATGAACGCGTAGAGCGTGCCCTCGGTGCCGCCGACCTTGCCGAAGAACGCCTCGCCGAAGACGAGCGCGGCCGCGGAGCCGAAGAGGAAGAAGTCGTACCACTCGACCGCGGTGCCGATCAGGCTGGCGAAGACGACCTTGACGATGTTGTCGCGCTGGGCCGGCTCGTTCGGGCCGGCCGAGCCGGGCGCGGCGCCGGTGGAGGTGGAGCTCATGGGAGGTGCCTTTCTTGCGGGGGAATCGGGGGACGGCGGGCCGCTCAGGCAGCGGTCCAGCCGCCGTCCAGGAGGAAGGAGGAGCCGGTGACCGAGGCGGAGCCGGGGCCGCAGAGGTAGGCGACCATGCCCGCGACCTCCTCGGGCTCGACGAGCCGCTTGACCGGGGTGCGCGCGAGCAGCACGTCGTCGACGACCGCGCTCTCGTCGATGCCGTGCGCCTTGGCCTGGTCGGCGATCTGGCCCTCGACCAGCGGGGTGCGGACGTAGCCGGGGCAGACGGTGTTGGAGGTGACGCCCCGGCCGGCGGCCTCGAGGGCGATCACCTTCGACAGACCCTCGAGCCCGTGCTTGGCCGCGACATAGGCGGACTTGTACGGCGAGGCCCGGTGGCCGTGGACCGAGCTGATGTGGACCAGCCGGCCCCAGCCCGCGTCGTACATCCCCGGCAGGAGCCGGCGGGCGAGCAGGAACGGCGCCTCGAGCATCAGCTGCTGGATCAGGCGGAACCGCTCGGGGTCGAACTCCTCGATCGGCGCGACGTGCTGGATGCCCGCGTTGTTGACCAGGATGTCGGCCTGCACGTCCAGCGCGTCGATCGCGGCGCCGTCGGTCAGGTCGAGGGCCCGGTGGTCGCCGCCGATCTCGGCGGCCACCTTCGCCGCACCATCGGCCTCGCGGTCGAGCACGGTGACGTGGGCGCCCTGCCCGGCGAGTCGGGCCGCCACGGCCGCGCCGATCCCGCTGGCACCGCCGGTGACGAGGGCGCGATGGCCGGAGAGCGGCGCGGCCGGATGGGGGGTGGGGGGCATGCCGAGGACCGTAGGCCGGATGTGCTCCGGCTCACCATGGTCCCGCAGGTCATAGCCGTCGCCCGGTCATGTGTCGAAGTCACATGATCAGCGGGGCAGGTACTTCTCCACGCCCCGCTCCCGGCGCCGCCGGTTGTGCCGGACGAGCAGGCCCACGATCACGATCGGGAGCAACAGGACCAACACCAGGGCCACCCACTGGCCCGTCGCGGACGCGGAGAGCAGTGCGGTCGGCATCCACCCAGCCTAACCGCCGCGACCGCGGACCCAGCCTGTCCGCGATGGCTCCTGCGTGCGGGTCATGACGACGAACCCGAAGCTCGACCTGGTGATCCTCGACTGCCCCGACGCCCTGGAGCTGTCCGCGTTCTACGGCGAGGTGCTGGGCTGGCAGCCCGAGCAGGGGGCCACCCGCGACTGGGCGGTGCTCGTCCCACCCGAGGGCGGCATCACGCCGGAGAACCCCGGCGGCCGCACCGCCCTGGCCTTCCAGCGGATCGAGGACTGGGTGCCGCCCACCTGGCCCGGCGGGAGCACCCGCAGCAGTTCCATCTCGACCTGACCACCGGCGACGACATCGCCGGTGTCGAGCAGCTCGTCCTGGCGGCCGGCGCGACGGTGCACGAGCACCAGCCGTCGACCGACGGCGGCTTCAAGGTCTACCTCGACCCCGTGGGACATCCATTCTGCCTGATCCGCTGACCCGGGGCGGTCACCCGATCGGCTCCGGGCTGTCACCCGGGAGCAGAAGCTGGGGAACCTGGGTGAGGGCGTAGCTGCCGGGACTCGTGCGGGTCAGGAGATAGACCATGTCGAACCGCTCCGGCGGCCAGGCGGCGGGGACGGGCGGCTCGACCACGCCGAAGCTCTCCACGAGGTCGGGGATGCGCAGGTGGTCCCAGCAGACGAGGGTCGCCCCGTCGTGCTCGCGGACCCGCGCGGCCAGCTCCTCCTCCTGCCCCACCGCGCACGGCATCTCGAGCCGGACGCCCAGCTGGTCGGCCACCAGGCTGACCGTCTCCGACTCGCGCCGATGCTTGCCGTCGGTGGGATGGGCGGCGTACACCCGCTCCGGTCGCACCAGCGGCGGCCGCGGCGAGGCGTCCACCGGCGCGAAGAGCCCCACCAGCGCGCCCGCGCGCGCCCAGCCCCGCGTGATGAGGGCGTGCCGGTCGTGATCCCCGTCCCGCGTGATCCCGTGCGGCGGCCCACCGTCCTCCGGCGGCTTCTCGCCGTGCCGCACGATCATGATCACCTGCGGGCCGGCACTGCCGCCCGCCTCACCCTGGTTCATGGGACTCCTCGTCTCTCGGGGTCTCTCGGGGCTGCCATCCTGCCCCGCCCCCCGTGCGGGCTCCACCCCCCAGCCGAGCCCGGCCGTGAGCAACTCCACCCATGGCGGCCGCGGGCCGCCGTACTCCTGCCGGGATGTGCCGGACAGGCGCCCATTGGTGGACTTGCTTGCGAGGAGACCCGGGTGCGGGCGGGGAAGCGGGCCTCAGCCGCCGTGGAGGCGCCGCAGGCGCAGGGCGAGCTGGAGGTCCAGGGCGCGGTCGGGGTCGCGCCAGCCGCGGCCGAGCAGCTCGGTGACCCGGTCCAGCCGCTGCACGACGGTGTTCGGGTGCACGTGGAGCGCGACCGCGGCGTCCTTGTGGCGCCCGCCGGCGGCGTACCAGGCGTCCAGGGTGTCGACCAGCGAGGTGCCGCGAGCGGCGTCCCACTCCAGCACGGGCCCCAGCGCGTCGGTGAGGAACTCCGCGACCGCCTCGGGGCCGTTGTCGCCGAGCAGCAGCCGGGCCAGCCCGAGGGCCCGGGCGTCCGCGACCTCGCCGCGGCGACCCAGGGAGAGCAGCGCGTCCAGGCAGCGGCGCGCGTCGTCGTACGCCGCCCGCACGCCGGCCACCTCGGGCTCCGTGGAGAGCGCGCACCCGATGGTGGCCTCGCCGCCCGCACCCGCCAGCGCGGTGTGCAGCTCCTCCCCCAGGCCGAGCGGGTCCTCACCCGGCACGACGAGGACCACGGCGCCGTGATGCTCGCCGGCGAGCCCGTGCCGGCCGGCGGCGAGGCGGGCGACGATCCGGGTGGCGGCGTACCGCTCCATCCCCTCGACCGCGGCCGCCAGCCCGACCAGGGGCGGCGCCAGCGACGCGCCACGGCGCCGCAGCCGCTCGCGCACCCGCACCGGTGCGCCCATCCGCCGCTCCAGCAGGTCGGTCAGCAGCTCCGAGCCGAGCCGCTCCTCGGCCTCCGCCGCCGCGCGGGCGAAGAGCAGCACCAGCGCCGTGACCAGCGCCCCGCGCTCCAGGGTGCGCCGCTCGGCTTCGTCCGGCTCCGGCTGCCGGGGATGCAGCACCAGGGTCGCGAGGTGCTCCGAGCCGGCCATCGCCGCCGCCACCAGCAGCCCGTCGGCGGACACTGATCGTCCGGAGGCGACCGACTCCGCGACGGCGGCATCCCACGCCGGGCCGGCGGGCACGGGCGGCCCGGCGAGGAGCGCCCCGTCCGGTCCGTACACCGCGAGCCCCGCGTCCAGCAGCCCGGCCAGCGCCTCGGCCACCTCGTCGACTCCCCCGCCGTGCAGCAGCAGGTCGGTGAGCCGGTCGTGCGCGGCGGCCGCCCGCTCCACCGCGGCGGTGTGCTCGGTCATGGTCCGGTGGGCCCGGTCCAGCTCGGCGAAGAGCCGCGCGTTCTCCAGCGCGACGGCGGCATGCGCGGCGAAGGACGTCAGCAGCGACACCTCCTCCGGCGGGAACGGCCGCACGCTGCGGTGCACGGCCAGCAGCGTGCCGATCACCTCGCCCTCGACCAGCAGCGGCACCCCGAGGATCGCCCGGATCCGCTCCCCGGCGACCGCGTCGTCGATGTACGTGCGGTGCACGAAGCGGGCGTCGGCCTGATAGTCCTCGGTGAAGTACGGCGCCCCGCGCTGCGCCACCAGCCCGAGCAGTCCGGTCCCCAGCGGCAGCCGCAGCCGGGCGAACTCCGGCGTCAGCGCTCCGTCGGTCACCTTCATGTAGGACGCGCCGTCCTGCTCGTCGTTGAGCGACAGGTAGGTCATGTCCGCCCGGAGCAGCTGTCGGGCCCGGCGCACGATCGCGGTGAGGATCGCGTCCACGTCCCGGATCGCGGTCAGGTCGCTCGCGGTCTCATAGAGCGCCGCGGTCTCCCGCTCCCGCTGGTCCTGCCGGCGCATCCGCTCCTGCAGCCGCAGCGCGAGGTCGTACTCCCGGCGCAGCTCCGCCGGGTCCCCGTCGGAGCCGGCCAGCAATCGGTCGAACTCCGCGCGCGGGGCGCCGTCGGCCAGCAGGTCCAGGAAGGTCGCCATCGTCACGGGAGCACGTCGGCGACGACCGCCGTCGCGTTGTCCAGCCCGCCCGCCTCCAGCGCCTCGGCCACCAGCCGGTCGGCCGCGTCCTGCGGGTTGCGCACCTCGGCGAGCACCCGCGCGATGGCGGCGTCGTCGATCATCCCGGAGATGCCGTCGCTGCACAGCAGCAGTCGCATGTCCGGGGCGGCGGGCAGGCGGAAGAAGTCCGGCTCGGGCACGCCGGGACCGCCGAGGGCCCGGGTGACCACGTGCCGCTCGGGGTGGACCGCCGCCTGGGCGGGGGTGATCCGGCCGGCGTCGAGGAGCTCCTGCACCACCGAGTGGTCCACGGAGACCCGGCGCAGCCCCTCCTCGGTGAGCAGGTAGGCACGCGAGTCGCCGAGGTTGGCGACCACCCAGACCGGCCCCGCGTCGTCGGTGGCCAGGACGGCGACGACGACCGTCGTGCCGGCGTACCAGACCGGGTCCTTGCTCCCCTGCTCGGCGGCGTAGTCGGCGATCCGTGCCTGCGCGGCGGCGAGCGCCTCCTGGACGGCGGCCGCGGCGGCGCGCGAGTCGGCGCCGCCGGCCTCGACCCGCTCCAGCTCCTCGACCGCGATCCGGCTGGCCACCTCGCCCCCGTGGTGGCCGCCCATCCCGTCGGCGACGGCGAGCACCGGAGGTGCCGCGAGCAGGGCGTCCTGGTTGATCTCACGCACGCGGCCCACGTCCGTGGTCGCTCCGACCGCCAGCTCCACCGGGTCCATCGCGCCTCCTTGCGACCTCTGTGCCGGGCGATCGCACCACCCGGACCTCGGTAGCGTAGTTCCGATGGCCACCAGCACCCCGCACCGTACGCTCGCCGACCAGCTCCGCGCCTGGCCGGACGAGCGGCTGGCCCGCCTGCTCACGGCGCGTCCGGACCTGGCGTCCCCCGCCCCGCAGGACACCGGGCAGCTGGCCTCGCGGGCCGGCGTACGCTCCTCGCTCCTCGCCGCGACCGAGCAGCTGGACCGCACCGAGCTCGCGGTGCTGGAGGCGCTCGTGGTGCTCGGACCGCAGTCCGCGGCGGCCCTGCGCGACGTTGTGCACGCCGCGCCGGAACGTGTCGACGCCGCGCTCGAGCGGCTCCTCGACCTGGCGCTGGCGTGGGGCGACTCCGACCAGGTCCGGGCGCTCAGCGCGGTCGGCGACGGGTTCGCCCCCGGGTCGCCCGGCAGCTCCGGCCTGCGGGCCGCGGTCTCCCCCGACGGGCTGCCGCCGGCGGCCGAGCGCCTGGCCGAGGCGAGCCCCGAGGCGGTGACGCTGCTGCGCCATCTCGACGAGCACGGCGGCGAGGGGACCTCCGCCGGCGGCGAGGGCACCCCGGCCGGCGAGCTGATCGCGCGGCGCCTGGTGCTGCCACGGGAGAACGGCACCGTCGTGCTGCCCGCCGACGTCGCCGTCGCCCTCCGCGGCGGACACACCACCGCCGACGCGGTGGACGAGCCGCCCGCGGTGATCACCGCCGAGCGCACGGCCGAGCTCGTCGACCGCGCGGCCGCGGGCGCCGCCTTCGAGGCGGTACGGCGGACCTCGCTGCTCCTGGAGACCTGGGGCTCCCAGCCCCCCAACGTGCTCCGCGCGGGCGGCCTGGGCGTGCGCGACCTCAAGGCCGCGGCCACGCTGCTGCAGGTCGCCGAGAGCGAGGCGGCGCTGCTGATCGAGGTGGCCTCGCGAGCCGGGCTGCTCGGCCCCACCACGGGCCCGACGGGCGACCAGGTATGGGCACCCACCGACGGCTTCGACCGGTGGGAGCGGCTGTCGGTCGCCGAGCAGTGGCGGGCGCTGGCCCGGGCCTGGCTGGAGAGCCCGCGCCTGCCCGGGCTGGTCGGCACCAAGGACCGGGCCGGGAAGACCTGGAACGCCCTCGTGCCGGAGCTGGCCAGCCGGTACGCCGCGGAGACGCGGCGCATGACGCTGGAGCTGATGGGCGAGCTGCCCGAGGGCCAGGTGCTGGCGTCCGGGACCGGCGTACCCTCCCTCGTCTCGCGCCTCGCCTGGCTGCGGCCGCGCCGCCCGGGGCCGCGGGCGGACCTGGCCGGCTGGGCGGTCAGCGAGTCCGCGCACCTCGGCGTGACCGCGCTGGGCGGACTCTCCTCCCCGGCCCGGGCGCTGCTGGCTGGCGACAGCGAGCGGGCGGCCACGCTGCTGGAGCCGCTGCTGCCCGCGCCGGTCGACCAGGTGCTGCTGCAGGCGGACCTCACCGCCGTCGCGCCCGGCCCGCTGGAGCCGTCGGTGGCGCGGCGGCTGCACGACGTCGCCGACGTCGAGTCGCGCGGCGGCGCCACGGTTCACCGGTTCACCCAGGCCTCGGTGCGACGCGCCCTCGACGCGGGGTGGACCGCCGCCGAGGTGCACGACTTCGTCGGGTCGGTCTCGCGGACGCCGGTCCCGCAGGCGCTCGCCTATCTCGTCGACGACGTCGCCCGGACCCACGGCTCGATCAAGGTCGGGCACGCCGAGTCGTTCGTGCGCGCCGACGACGAGGCCGCGCTGGCCGGGCTGCTGCACCATCCGCGCGCATCGTCGCTGGAGCTGCGCCGGATCGCGCCCACGGTGCTGGTCAGCACCCTGCCGCCGGAGCTCCTGCTGCCCCGGCTGCGCGAGCTGGGGGCGGCGCCGGTGGTGGAGTCGCCCGACGGGACGATGCACGTGACCCGGCCGGAGGTGGTCCGCGCTCGCGGCCGCCGGCCGGTCGCCGACGGGGCCGAGCGGGCGCGGCAGTCCGCGCAGGTGGGGGCGGTCGTGGCCGCCGTACGCGCGGGCGACCGCGCCACCGCGTCCCGCCCGACGACCGCGTCGGCCCGCCTCACCCCCGCGGAGACGCTGGCCCGGCTCAGCGAGGCGGCCGAGGCCGGGCTGTCGGTGTGGATCGGGTACGTCGACAACCACGGGACAGCCTCCGAGCGGATCGTCGAGCCCCGCCGCGTCGACGGCGGCCAGCTCACGGCCTACGACCACCGCTCCGAGGACCTGCGCGGCTTCGCGATCCACCGGATCACCGCCGTCCGCCCCGTCCGACCGGGCAGTTGATGCACCCATAACCCCGCCACCGGGCACTTGCTGCATCCACAACCCCGCCACCGGGCACTTGATGCACCCACAAACCCACCACCGGGCACTTGATGCACCCACAAACCCACCACCGGGCACTTGATGCACGTAAGCAGCGGGTGCCCTCAGCCGGCCGCCGCCTTCTGCCGGGCCCGGAAGGCCGCGACATTGGCCCGCGAGGAGCACCGGTCCGAGCAGTAGCGCCGGGACCGGTTAGGTGAGGTGTCGACGAACACGTCGTCGCACTTCTCCGACGCGCAGACGCCGAGCCGGTGCGGGTCCATGTCGCACACCAGCGTGGCCAGGCCGAGCAGCGCCTCGCCGATGAGCAGGTCCGCCACCGAGGCGGCCTTGGTCGCCACGTGCAGGTGCAGGTCGTCGTCGTGGTCGCTGATCCGCGGGGTGATCGGGTGCGCCTCCATCAGCGCGTTGAGGCCGTCGATCTGCCGGCGTACGTCGTTCGCGTCGGCCGCCTCGAACACCTCCCGCAGTTCCCCGGCGAAGCGGCGCATCGCGGTCGCGTCGCGGTCGGTCGTCTGCTCCTGCAGCCATTGGCGGCCGTCGAGATGGTCCCGCAGGCCGGCGGCGTCGGGCAGGTCGGCGTTGACCAACGCCGCCGCGCTCTCGGCGTACCGGATGAAGTCCATCGTTCCAATGTAGTCGCGAGCGCCAGCCGAGCCGGCGCGGGAAGTGACATCTGTTGCCCGGTGGGCACCATATGGATGCATCTGATGCCCGCTGGGCCCCACATGGATGCACCAACTGCCCGGTCGGCGGGATATTGGGTGCATCTGATGCCCGGTGGGCGGATTGTGGGGGCAACAACTGCCCGGTCGCTGGGAGGGCCGCCGTACGCTTGCCGGTTGTGACCAGTGCAGACCAGGGACCGCTCATCGTCCAGTCGGACAAGACGCTCCTCCTCGAGGTGGACCATGAGCGCGCGGCCGACGCCCGCAAGGCGATCGCGCCGTTCGCGGAGCTCGAGCGCTCCCCCGAGCACGTGCACACCTACCGCCTCACGCCGCTCGGCCTGTGGAACGCCCGCGCGGCCGGGCACGACGCCGAGCAGGTGGTCGACACCCTGCTCACCTACTCCCGCTACGCCGTGCCGCACGCGCTGCTGGTCGACGTCGCCGAGACGATGGCGCGCTACGGCCGGCTGCGGTTGGAGAAGCACCCGACCCACGGGCTGGTCCTCTCCAGCACCGACCGCCCGGTCCTGGAGGAGGTCCTGCGGGCGAAGCGGATCCAGGGGATGCTGGGCGCCCGGATCGACGACGACACCGTCGCCGTCCACCCCTCCGAGCGCGGGAACCTCAAGCAGGCTCTGCTCAAGCTGGGCTGGCCGGCGGAGGACTTCGCGGGGTACGTCGACGGCGAGGCCCACCCGATCGCGCTGGACGAGTCCGACTGGTCGCTGCGCCCCTACCAGTCCGAGGCCGCCGAGTCGTTCTGGCACGGCGGCAGCGGGGTCGTCGTCCTCCCCTGCGGCGCGGGCAAGACCCTCGTCGGCGCGGCCTCGATGGCACAGGCGCAGGCGACCACGCTGATCCTGGTCACCAACACCGTCAGCGCGCGGCAGTGGAAGGAGGAGCTGGTCCGCCGTACCTCCCTGACCGAGGACGAGATCGGGGAGTACTCCGGGTCGGTGAAGGAGATCCGGCCGGTGACCATCGCGACCTATCAGGTCCTCACCACCAAGCGGAAGGGCGTCTACCCGCACCTGGAGCTGCTGGACGCGCGCGACTGGGGGCTGATCGTCTACGACGAGGTGCACCTGCTGCCTGCGCCGATCTTCCGGATGACCGCCGACCTGCAGGCGCGCCGACGGCTCGGGCTGACCGCGACCCTGGTGCGCGAGGACGGCCGCGAGGGCGACGTGTTCAGCCTGATCGGCCCCAAGAGGTACGACGCTCCGTGGAAGGACATCGAGTCCCAGGGGTGGATCGCCCCCGCCGAGTGCGTCGAGGTCCGCGTGACGATGACCGAGTCCGAGCGGCTCGCCTACGCCACCGCCGAGCCGGAGGAGCGCTACCGGCTCGCCGCCTCGACCCCGGCGAAGACGAGGGTGGCGGAGTCGCTGGTCGCCAAGCACGCGGCCGAGCCGACGCTGGTGATCGGGCAGTACATCGACCAGCTCGACGAGCTCGGCGCCGACCTGGACGCCCCGGTGATCAAGGGCGACACCAGCGTCAAGGAGCGGCAGCGGCTGTTCGCGGCCTTCCGGTCCGGCGAGATCTCCCTGCTGGTGGTCTCCAAGGTCGCCAACTTCTCCATCGACCTGCCCGAGGCCGCGGTGGCGATCCAGGTCTCCGGATCCTTCGGGTCCCGGCAGGAGGAGGCCCAGCGGCTGGGCCGCCTGCTGCGCCCGAAGTCCTCGGGTCGCGCGGCGCGGTTCTACACGATCGTCACGCGGGACACCGTGGACGCGGACTTCGCGCAGAACCGGCAGCGGTTCCTGGCCGAGCAGGGCTACGCCTACGAGATCAAGGACGCGGTCGACCTCTGAGGTCGTGACCGGGGTCACCGAGGGGTTACTCCTCGGTACGCCGTCGTGCATGATCGGCACATGCACCCCGCCAGCGTTGCCCGCTCGACCGGACTCTGGGCCCTCAACCACGGGGTCCCGCGGGTGGTCTTCCACCTGCAGGCGCGCAAGGGCGAGCCGCTGGCGCGGATCCAGACCGACCCGGTGCTGCGCGAGCACCCGGAGGCGATGTGGCAGCAGGTGCGCGAGCGCGGCGACCTCGTGCGCGGCGGCTACGCCTGGGTGACGGCCTCGCTGGACGTCGGCTCGCGGGTGCTGCGCGGGGACGAGTTCGGCGTCCCGCTCCCCGAGCCGTCGAGCCCTACCGCGCGGCGGCTGGACCGCTTCCGCGACCCGTGGGCCGCCGGGCCGGTGGACCCGCCGAGCCTGCTCGCGATCGATCCGCCGGACCACACGCGCCTGCGCCGGCTGGTCAGCCGCGCCTTCACCGCACGCCGGGTCGCCGGGATGGAGGCCGACATCGAGGCCACCACGCACAAGCTGCTGGACCAGCTCGCCGGGGAGCGCCGTACCGACCTGATCGAGTCCTTCGCCGCCCAGCTGCCGGTGACCGTGATCGCGGACCTGCTCGGGGTGCCCGCCGAGGAGCGTGCCCCGCTGCTCGGCTGGGGCGACGGGGCCGCGCGCCTGCTCGACACCGGCCTGGGCCTGCGCCAGTTCCGCCGTGCCGAGCGGGCGATCCGCGAGATGCACCAGTGGGTCAACGACCACGTGGAGCGGCTGCGGCGCCAGCCGGGCGACGACCTGCTCAGCGCGGTGATCCAGCAGGCCGACGACCTGCCCGCGGACGAGCGGCCCACCCGGCACGAGCTGCGCGCCCTCGCCCTGCTGGTCCTCGGCGCCGGGTTCGAGACGACGGTGAACCTGATCGGCAACGCCGTCCAGTTGCTCTCCGACCACCCCGACCAGCGCGATGCCCTCGTCGCGGCGCCGGACGGGTGGGGCAACGCGGTGGAGGAGGTGCTGCGCTACGACTCGCCCGTCCAGCTCACCGCGCGGATGGTGCGTCGCCCCGTCGAGGTCGCCGGCCGCTCCCTGCGCCCGGGTCACGCCGTGGTCGTGATGATCGGCGCGATGCACCGGGACCCGGCCGTGTTCGAGGACCCGCATCGCTTCGACGTCACGCGGCAGAACGCGGCCGACCACCTCGCCTTCAGCGCCGGGCCACACTTCTGCCTCGGCGCCGGACTGGCCCGGGTCGAGGCGCGCGTCGGGTTGGCGGCTCTCTACGAGCGCTATCCGTCGCTGTCCGTCGAGGGCCACGGAGTACGCCGGCCCACGCGCGTGCTGCGCGGCTTCGAGTCGCTGCCGGTGCGGCTGGGCTAGGACACCCGCTCGCACAGGTCGGACTCGGTCCCCTGGTCCACCAGCATGGCGCGCGAGTCGTCGGGCGCGAAGCCGACCACGTGCCGTCCGTTGAGCAGGTAGAAGCCGGGGTCCATCCCTGGCGTGCCCGTCGGCCAGCCCATGCCGACCGGCCCGTTGGTCTCGTATGTCTCCATCGTCCCGTCCTCGCGGAGCGTGGCGGTCGAGTGACCGCTGAGGCTCACCCGCGCCGTGGCTCCGCTGGTCAGGTTGGTCAGCTCGACCAGGAGGGCACCGCGGTAGGCGACCACCCGGGGCGCGCCACTCTCGTAGGACTCCTCCACGCGCTGCTCGACCGCTTGGCGGATCGGGTCCGCCTGCAGGTCGAAGTCCCCGCAGTAGCGCTCGGCCGGCAGGGTAAGGCTGCCCTGAGGGGCGGGCTGCCACGGGTCGGCCGCCGCGGCTGACGCCGGCAGGGCACCGACAGCCAGTGGGGCGAGGAGCGCGGTTACAGTGGCACGGAGCATCTGATCGTCCTAACCGAAAATAGATATTAACCAGTTAGGCACTTCTAGTCGGTTAGTTTGGGCCCGTCAAGGGAGGACCCATGGGTGCGTGGTGGATCGAGGTCGACGGCCTGGTGCTGCCCAAGCCCCTGTCGGGAGACCCCGGGCTGGAGCTGGTCAACACCCGGTCCGGCTGGGGTGAGCCGTTCGACGATCGACAGGACTACCTCCGCTCCTTCGACCACCTGGTGACGCTGGCGCGGGAGCAGGGGGTCCTGGAGGCCGAACGGGCGGCGAATCTGCTGGGCCGCCAGACCCCCGCCTCCGAGCGCGAACGGGTCCGCACCCGGCGACTGCGCGCCGACGCGCACGCAGCCCTCACCGGATCCGCCTCGACCCCCGCATTGAACCGACTCGCGGACGCTGCCCGGGCGGCGCGATCGCGGCAGCACCTGGTTCCCGCGGAGCACGGGGCGCGCTGGGCCTTCACCGGCCGGCCCCGGCCGTCCGAGCCGCTCGACGGGCTGATCCTGGTGGTGGCCGACCTCCTCACCTCGCCCCGGGCGTCGACGGTCGCCTCCTGCCCCGGCCACGACTGCGGCTGGCTCTTCCTCAACACCTCCGGACGTCGGCGCTGGTGCCAGATGGCGGTCTGCGGCAACCGCGCCAAGCAGGCCGCCTGGACCGCGCGGCAGTGATCACCCGGCGGCGACCCTCGACAACCAGGCCCGGATCACGCCACGGGCACGACGGGCGTCCATCCGGTCCGGAGCCAGACTGAGGTGCAGCGCCAGCCCGTCGAGCAGCGCATGCAGCTCGGCGACCAGGGCGCGGCGCCTGGCGTCGGAGAGGTCCGGTGCGGTGAGGTGGACCGCCCACCGGCAGACGCTGTCGATCCCCTCGTGCGCCTCCGCGACGAGCGGGGCGAGGTCCGGCTCGGTCCTGCTCAGCGTGGTGAGCTCCAACCAGACCTCGAACTCCGCGACCCGATCGGCATCCAGGGGCAACAGCTCGGAGAGCAGGTCCAGGGCGGTGGCACCGGAGCGGCCCTTGCGCCGGACCCGCTCGGCCACCCGCGAGGCCAGGGCGGCCATGGTGAAGGCGATCAGCTCGGCCTGACTGGAGAAGTAGTGCCGCAGCGACCCGGGCGAGCGCCCAGCCTCGGCGGCCACGGCGCGCACCGACACGGCGGAGACGCCATCGCGCTCGATCACCCGCAGCACGGCGTCCACCAGCTCGGCGCGGCGCTCCTCGTGATCCACGATCTTCGGCATGTGCCTTTTCTAGCACACTCGTGCTATCTTCTTTTTCAACACAGTCGTGTCAGAAAAGGAGTCGTCATGCTCTACGCCGTGATCATCACCTGCGAGGTGCTGTTCTGGGTGTTCCTGTTCGGCGGCCTCGCGGCCCGCTACATCGCGCGGCTTCCCCGGCTGGGCGCCACCCTGCTGGTCATGGCTCCCCTGGTCGACGTGGTCACGCTGGGCGCAGCCGTGCTGGATCTGCGCGCCGGAGGCGAGCCCTCGTTCGCCCACGTGCTGGCCGCCATCTTCATCGGCGCGAGCGTCGGCTTCGGGCATCCGATGATGCGCTGGGCCGACGTCCGGTTCGCCCACCGCTACGCCGGCGGCCCGGCGCCCGCACCCAAGCCGACCTGGGGCCGGGCGCACGCGGCGCACGAGCGGCTGCAGTGGCGGCGGCACCTGGTGATGTGGGCGGTGAGCGCCGGCCTGCTGACGCTCGCCGCGCTGATCGTGGGCGGCGTGGCAGCGCCGTACTTCCTCAACATCGTCCGGATCCTCACCATCATCGTGGTGATCGACGGCATCGTCTCGCTGTCCTACACCTTCCGGCCACGCCCCTCCCCGGCCGGGGAGCCAGCAGGGACTCCCGTGGCACGCTGACAGCACACCCGAAATCCGGGGTGCAACGCATTTCCCGCGTCGTACCGTCCTCGACGGCCCGCCACCCGGGCGGGCCACGACGATGAGGGAAGGACGATGAAGCAGCTGACCGAGACGCTCCTGAGCTGGGCGTCGATCCTCGAGGACACCACGCGCGAGCAGGCGGAGACCACGGCGACGATGCCGTTCATCCACCCGCACGTCGCGCTGATGCCCGACGCCCACCTGGGGCTGGGCGCGACCGTGGGCTCGGTGATCCCGACCCTGGGCGCGATCATCCCCGCCGCCGTGGGCGTGGACATCGGGTGCGGCATGATCGCCGTGCGCACGCCGTACACCGCCGACGAGCTGCCCGCCGACCGGGCGCCGGTGCGGGAGGCCATCGAGCGCGCGGTGCCGCTCAACGCCGGCGCCGCGAACCGCACGGTGAGCCGGGACCACACCCGCGAGCGGCTCGAGCGTCTGCGGAGCCTCGCCGACGAGGCGGGCTTCGACCCCGCGACCTACGCCGCGCGCTGGGAGCTGCAGTTGGGCACCCTCGGCTCCGGCAACCACTTCATCGAGGTGACCGTGGACGAGGAGTCCCGGGTGTGGCTGTTCCTGCACTCGGGCTCGCGGGGCGTCGGCAACAAGATCGCCCAGCACCACATCGGGGTGGCGCGCGAGCAGTGCGCAGGCGAGCAGCTGCCGCACCGCGACCTGGCCTACCTCACCGAGGGCACGCCGGAGTTCGACGCCTACATCGCCCAGATGCGGTGGGCGCAGACCTACGCGCTGCTCAACCGCGAGGAGATGATGGACCGGGTCGCGCGGCAGTTCGCCGAGTGGGTCGGCACCGCCGAGGTCGAGCGCACCGAGGAGATCAACTGCCATCACATCTACACCGAGCCGGAGCACCACTACGGCAAGGACGTGTGGCTGTCCCGGAAGGGCGCGATCAACGCAGAGGCGGGGCGGCCGGGCCTGATCCCGGGGTCGATGGGTACGGCGTCCTACGTCGTCGTCGGCAAGGGCGACCCGGCGTCGCTCAACTCGGCGCCGCACGGGGCCGGGCGCAGCTTCTCCCGGACCCGGGCTCGCAAGACCTTCACCGTGGAGGACCTGCGGGCCGCGATGACGGGCATCGAGTACCGCGACACCGACGCGTTCATCGACGAGATCCCCGCGGCCTACAAGGACATCGACCAGGTGATGGCCGACGCGGCCGACCTGGTCGAGGTCCGCCACGTGCTGCGGCAGGTGGTGAACGTCAAGGGCGACTGACCCCTGCCCATCCCGGAGACGCGCGGGCACAACCACCGTCGGCCGGCCGGGCTCACGCTCGGCCGGCACCGGCGACCCGGCCTGTGTCCGCGCGTCTACGACACCGCGGCGGGTCAGTCGGCGCGCGCGAAGGTGAGGGTCTCGCCGCGCGCGCCGCCCATCCACACGTCCTGGCAGGCCTCGGCCATCTCCGCGAGGCCCTCGACGATCTCGCCGAAGACGTTGCCGGGCACCCAGCCCTGGTCGCCGTTGATCAGCAGGTTGTTCCGGCCGTAGAACACCGCGAGGTCGATGATCCCACCCTGCTCGGCGGCGCGGTGCTCCTCCTCCCGCTCATAGCCGTAGGCCGGGTTCCCGAGGTCGGAGCCGTCGAAGGTGAACCAGCAGACGTCGCCCGGGATCGGCGTGATGGTGGTGTTCTCCTTGCCCGGGTCCGTCGGCGCGAACCGCGGCAGCAGGGCATAGATCTCGTTGCGCGCGTACTTGCCGTGGTAGACCGGCGCGCTCAGGGGCAGCGCGTCCCACACCGCCGCGCAGGTGCGGGGCGCCGCCTCCTCCAGCAGGCGGACCCGGCAGCTCACGCCGCGCCGGTCCAGGGTGATGGTGATGTGACGGGCCACGGTTCACTCCTCGGTCTCGGGGTCGAGCAGGGTCGGTACGGCGTCGTGCCAGCCGGTGCGCGCCTGGTAGGCCTCGCCCACCCGCAGCACCAGCGCGTCCGCGTGGCGAGGCCCGACGACCTGCAGCCCGATCGGGCGCCGGTCGGCGGTGAGCCCGCACGGCACGGAGAGCGCCGGCTGCTGGGTCATGTTGAAGGGATAGGTGTACGGCGTCCAGGAGGTCCACGGCTCTGGCCAGCCCTGCGGCGCCTGCCGGCCGAGTGGGAACGCGGGCATGGGCATGGTGGGAGTGAGGAGGACGTCGTACTCCTGGTGGAACAGGCCCATCCGGCGGCCGTGCTCCATCCGCACCGCCATCGCGTCCAGGTAGTCCGAGGCGGTCCGCTCCAGGCCGAAGGTGCGGATCGCGTCGGCCAGCCCGGGGTCGATCCGGTCCAGCGCGTCGGGGCCGTAGGGCTGCACGACCTTCGCGGCGCCGGTGAACCACAGGGTGTGGAAGGCGTCGACGGGGTCCTCGAGCCCCGGATCGGCCTCCTCGACGTGAGCGCCCGCGTCGGCGAGCACGTCGACCGCCTCCCGGAACGCCCGGTCCACCTCGGGGTCGTTGCGGACGTCGAAACCCAGCCTCGGGGAGACCGCGACCCGCAACCCCGCCACGCCCGCGTCCAGCCCGTCGAGGTAGGAGCGGACCGGCGGCGCGAGCGCCGACCAGTCCCGCGGGTCGGGCCGGGCCAGGAGGTCCATCATCAGCGCCGCGTCCCGCACCGTCCGGGTCATCGGCCCGGCGTGCGCCAGCGTGCCGTAGGGGCTTGCGGGGTAGAGCGGCACCTGGCCGAACGTCGGCTTGAGCGCGACCGTGCCGGTGAAGGAGGCCGGGATCCGCACCGAGCCGCCCCCGTCGGTGCCGACCGACCAGGCGCCCATCCCCAGACCCACCGCGGCGGCGGCCCCGCCGCTCGACCCGCCGGCGGTGAGGCCCGCGCCCCACGGGTTGCCGGTGGCGCCGTGCCGCAGCGAGTCGGTCACGCCCTTCCAGGCGAACTCGGGCGTGGTGTTCTTCCCGAGCAGGACGCAGCCGGCCTCCCGCAGCCGGGCGACGGTGGGAGCGTCCTCCTCCCAGGGCTGGTCGGCGTCGATCAGCCGGCTGCCGCGCAGGGTCGGCCAGCCGCGGGTGATGAGGATGTCCTTGATCGTGGTGGGCACGCCGTCGACCGGGCTCAGCGGCGCGCCACGCTCCCACCGGGCCGCCGACTCCTCGGCGGCCGCGAGGGCGCCGTCGGTGTCGGTGAACAGGATCGCGTTGACCGCGTCGTTCCCGTCCTCGATCCGCACCAGCGCCGCCCGGGTCTCGGCGACCGGGTCGGTCGTCCCGGCCGCGAAGGCAGCGCCCAGCTCGGTGGCGGTCGGCCGTCGCGCGTCCATCAGGCCCCTCCGCTCACGTAGCCCAGCCGCTTGTCGACCACGTTGGTCAGCGGCTCGCCGGCCAGCCACCGCTCCGCCAGGTCGGCGAACTGCCGGGCCAGGGTGTCGCGCCACCCGACGACGTCTCCGCTCATGTGGGCGGAGACGACGAGCCCGGGCGCGTCCCAGAGCGGTGAGTTCTCCGGCAGCGGCTCGGTCTCGAACACGTCCAGGGACGCCGCCGCCAGGGGTCCGGACTCCAGCGCCTCCACCAGGTCGGCCTCGACCACGCTGGCGCCGCGGCCGATGTTGACGAAGTGCGCCCCGGGCCGCATCGCGGCGAACACGGCAGCGTCGAAGAGGCCGGTGGTCTGCGGCGTGAGGGGCGTGGCGTTGATGACGTGGTCGGCCCACCCGACGTGGTCGGCGAGCTCCCGACTGGAGACGACCCGGCCCAGGTCGGGGTCGTCGTCGGCCGGACGACGGCCGGCCCCGCGGACCTCGACCCCCACCGCGGTGAGCAGCCGGGCGATCTCGCGGGCGATGGCACCGGTCCCGACGACCAGCGCGGTGCTGCCCGCGAGCGCGGCCGGCTCCCGGTGCCGCCACTCGTGCCGGCGCTGCAGCTCCCTGCTCTCGTGCAGCAGCTTGGCCTGCGCCAGCACCGACGCGAGGACGAACTCCGCGATCGGGCGGTCGAAGACGCCGCGGGCGTTGGTCACCACGACCTCGGAGTCGCGCAGCTCGTCGAAGAGCAGGGAGTCCACCCCCGCCGCGGCGACGTGGATCCACTCCAGCGCGTCGGCGGCCGGCCAGGCGCCCTCGACGGCGGTGGAGAAGAAGTCCCACAGGAACAGCACGCTGGCGCCCGGCAGCGCGTCGGCGAGGCCGTCGGCGTCGGTCAGCCGCAGGTCCAGCCGGTCGGTCAGCTCGTCGAGGTACGGCGGCCGGTCCCGGTCGGCGGTGGTCAGCACCACGGCCACGGGTCGGTCGGTCACTCCTGCACGGTAGAAACGCCGCTGTCGGATTGTCAACAATCGACACAACGGGCACGATGGCGGCGTGAGCACCGGCATCGGCGTGGTCGTCCCCTACGACTTCGCGCTCGACCGCGAGCTGTGGCGGTGGACGCCCGACGACGCGGACCTGCACCTGACCCGCACCCCGTTCGAGGAGCTGCCGGTGGGGGTGCTGCAGGCCGCCGCCGTGGGCGACCCGTCGGTGGTCACGCGGGCGGTCCGCGACCTGCGGGTGGTCGAGCCGCGCGTGGTCGCCTACGCCTGCACCTCCGGCAGCTTCGTCGGCGGCTCGGCGGCAGAGAAGGTGCTGGCGGCCGCGATGGCCGGGGCCGGCGCGGCCGCCGCCGTCACCACCAGCGGCGCCCTGCTGACCGCGCTCCGCACCCTGGGGGTGCGCCGCGCCGCGGTGGCGACGCCGTACGACGACGAGGTCACCGCCCGCCTGTCGGACTATCTCGGCGAGGCCGGCGTCACCGTCACCGGAACCCACAACCTCGGGCTGACCGACCACATCTGGACCGTGCCGGCCGAGACCACCCGCGGGCTGGTGACGAGCGCGGTGACCGGGGACGCCGAGGCGGTGTTCGTCTCCTGCACCAACCTGCGCACCTACGACCTGATCGCGCCGTTGGAGGCGGAGCTCGGCATCCCGGTCCTCACCGCCAACCAGGTGACGATCTGGGCGGCCCTGGCGGCGGCCGGGCTGCACGCCGTGGGTCCGGGCCAGCGGCTGCTGGAGCACACGCCGCTGCCGGAGGCGCTGGACGACTACACGCTGAGCAGGGAGGTCTGATGGGCCCCTTCGACGCCACCGCGCACGCCGAGCGGGTGCGCCGGGTCCAGGAGGAGATGGCCGCGCGGGGGTACGACGCCCTCGTGGTCGTCGACCCGGCCAACCTCTACTACCTGTGCGGCTACGACGCCTGGTCCTTCTACATGCCCCAGGGCCTGCTCGTCCCGGCGGACGGGCGCCCGCACCTGGTCGCGCGGGCGATGGACGCCCAGGGCGCGCACCACACCGCGACCCTGCCCGGCGAGCACGTGCACGGCTATCCCGAGGACCTGGTGCACCGGCCCGACGTGCATCCCTGGGACTGGATCGCCGCGCGCGGGCGCGAGGTCGGGGTGCTGCCGGAGCGCGGCCGGGTCGCCGCCGAGCTGGACGCGCACTACTTCTCCCCCCGCGGCCACCTCGCGCTCGCCGCGGCCCTCCCGGGCGTCCAGGTCGTCGACAGTGCCGAGCTGGTCAACTGGGTGCGCCTGGTGAAGTCCCCCGCCGAGCAGCAGCTCATGCGCGAGGCCGCACGGATCACCACGCGGGCGATGCGGCTGGCCCTCGACGGGCTGGCCGACGGCGTACGCCAGTGCGACCTGGTGGCGCAGATCCAGCACGCCCAGGCGACCGGTGTCGACGGCTTCGGCGGGGACTACCCCGCCCTCGTGCCGCTGCTCCCCACCGGCGAGAGCGCCGGCACGCCCCACCTCACGTGGAGCGACGAGCCGCTGCGGGCCGGCGAGGCGACCACGATCGAGCTGGCCGGCGTACGCCACCGCTATCACGCACCCCTCGCGCGCACCGTCTCCCTCGGCCCTCCCCCGCCCCGGCTGGCCGCGTGTGCCGACGCGGTCGCCGAGGGCCGCGAGGCCGCGCTGGACGCGTTCCATCCCGGAGCGACCGGCGCCGACGTGCACGCCGGCTTCGCCGCCGCGATCGCGCGGCACGGGCTGAGCAAGGCGTCGCGGGTGGGCTACTCGATCGGCATCGGCTACCCGCCGGACTGGGGCGAGCGGACCGTCAGCCTCCGCGCCGCCGAGACGACCGAGCTGCTCCCCGGCATGTGCTTCCACCTCATCCTCGGCATGTGGATGGACGGGTGGGGATATGAGACCTCCGAGTCGGTGCTCGTCACCGAGACCGGCCCGGAGCTGTTGACCGACATCGACCCCGGACTGGTGGTGAAGAGATGAGTGACCTGCCGTTCGCCGCACGAGCCGGACAGCTCGTGGGCTCCGTGATCGACTCCAGCACGTCGCTGCTGGCCAAGCAGAGCCACGACATCGTGCGCTTCGCGATGGGCAGCCCCGCGGCCGAGGCGATCCCGTGGGAGACGCTGCGCGAGGTGGGCGAGGAGGCCCTGGGGGCGCACGACGCGTTCGACTACGCCGCCACCGAGGGCGACCCTGCGCTGCGCGCCGCGCTGCTGGAGGCGCTGGCCGGGACCACCGACGAGACGACCGACGAGCGGCTGACCATCACCGCCGGGGGCATGCAGGGCCTGGACCTGGCGATGAAGCTGTTCGTCGACCCCGGCGACCTGGTGACGATCGAGTCGCCGACCTACACCAACGGCAGCGCGACCGCGTTGTCCTACCAGGCCGACCTGCTGGAGGTGCCCGGCGACGAGCACGGCATGTCCGTCGACGCCCTGCGCGAGCAGGTGGACCGGGCCGGCCGGCGGCCGAAGCTGATCTACACGATCCCGACCTTCCAGAACCCCTCGGGCACCACCCTGTCGGTGGAGCGCCGTCGCGAGCTGCTCGACCTGGCGCGCGACTGGGGCAGCGTCGTGCTCGACGACGACCCCTACGGCATGCTCCGCTTCGCCGGCGACGGGCTGCCCAGCCTGCACGAGCTGGCCGACGGCGACCCGCTGGTGTTCTCGGTGCGGACGTTCTCCAAGATCATCGCGCCGGGCCTGCGGGTGGGATGGGTCGACCACGACCCGTCGCTCTCCGAGCTGCTCATCCATGCCAAGCAGGCGATGGACACGTGCACCAACCTGCCCGCGCAGCGGCTGGTCGCCGGATTCCTCCGGCACGGGCACCTGGACACGCACCTGACGACCCAGCGGGAGGAGTACCGCCGCCGCAAGGAGGCCATGCAGGACGCGCTCGCCGAGCACTTCGGCGGGCGGGCGCGCTGGACCGACCCCGAGGGTGGCTTCTTCCTGTGGGTGACCTTCGAGGACTCCGTGGACACCGAGGCGCTCTTCGAGCCGGCGCTCGCCGAGGGGGTCGCCTACATCCCCGGCAACGCCTTCTCCCCCGGTCGCCGCTTCCCGCACGCACTGCGCCTGTGCTTCGCCTCCACCCCGCCCGCCCGGATCCGCGAGGGCGTGGCACGTCTGGCCCGCGCGGTCGACCGTGTCTGACCTGGGTGCCCGCGTCCTCTCCGGGATCGACCGCGCCGCGCTGGTCGCGACGACCCAGCGGCTGGTGCGGGTGCCCGGGCAGAACCCGCCGGGCGACGAGGGCGCGACGGCCGCCGAGGTGCTGGCGGTCGCCGCCGAGCTGGGCCTACCCGGGGAGCGGTACGACGTCGCCCCGGGCCGCCCGAACCTCACCGTGACCCTCCCCGGAGGCGAGGGCCCCGGACTGCTGCTGCTCGGGCACACCGACGTGGTGCCGGTCGGCGACGGCTGGAGCGTCGAGCCGTACGGCGGGCAGGTAATCGACGGACGCGTCCACGGCCGCGGCAGCACGGACATGAAGGGCGGGCTGGCCGCCTGCCTGCTGGCGATGGCCGCGGTCCGCAACGCCGGCGTGGAGCTGACCGGCCCGGTGCGCCTGGCGGCGCTGGCCGACGAGGAGCAGAACGGGATCGGCGTCCGGGACTGGATCGCCCGCCCACGGCCCGACCTGCTCGGCTGCATCGTGGCCGAGCCCACCGACCTCCAGACCATCGTCGCCGCTCGCGGGGCCTGCTACCTCGACCTGGAGGTGCGCGGGGTCGCCGCCCACTCCGGGCGGCCCGACGACGGCCGCAACGCGATCAGCGGCGCGGCCGCCATCGTCGCCGAGATCGACCGCTGGCACGCCGAGCACGCCGTGGCCGACGCCCATCCGCTCGTCGGGCCGCCGACCTTCAACGTCGGGGTGATCTCCGGCGGGACCGGGCCCTCGATCGTGCCGGCCGAGTGCCGGCTGCGCGTGGACCGGCGCCTGCTGCCCTCCGAGGAGGCCGGCGAGGTGCTGGAGCGGGTACGGCGCCGACTGGACGCCCTCGGTCTCGAGGAGCGCGGGCTCGCCTGGTCGATCACCTCGCCGATGGACATGCCGGGCTTCGAGACCCCGGCGGACTCCCCGCTCGTGACCGCGGTCGACGCCGCCCTCGCCGACGCCGGCGGGCCGGGACGGGGACTCGGTGGCTGGACCGCGGCGTGCGACGGCGGCTTCGTCGCCCGCGAGTGGGGCGTGCCGGTGGTAGTGCTCGGCCCGGGGTCGGTGGCCACCCAGGCGCATCGCGCCGACGAGTCGGTCGGCGTGGACGAGCTGGTCGTCGCCGCGCGGGCCTACGCGCTCAGCATCGTGCGCCTGCTCGCGGCAAAGAACCTATGATTGTCAACAATCTACGATCACGGAGGAGACATGCCGACCGTCGGACTTCTGTATCCGGGACACAGCGCCGAGGACGACTACCCCGCACTGGAGGAGCGCCTGGCGACCTCCGGGCACGGCGACGTGCGCCTGCCGCTGGTGCATACCTCGGTCGGTGAGGACGCCCACCGGGTCGACGCCCTGCTCGACCTCGGGGGCCACGAGCGGCTGGTCGAGGGAGCCCGGTCGCTGACCGCGGGGAACACCCTGGACTCGCTGATGTGGGCCTGCACCTCCGGCAGCTTCGTCTTCGGCTGGGAGGGCGCCCACCGGCAGGTGGAGCAGCTGGCGGAGGCCACGGGCCTGCCGACCTCGTCGACGTCGATCGCGTTCGTGAACGCCTGCCGCGCGCTGGGCCTGGAGCGGGTGGCCGTCGCGGCGTCGTACCCCCAGGACGTCGCGGAGCGGTTCGTGGAGTTCCTCGGCCGCGGCGGGATCGAGGTCACCAGCATGGGCAGCCACGGGATCGTCACCGCCGCCGAGGTCGGCACCCTGACCCGCGAGCAGGTCGTCGCGCTGGTGCGCGGTGTCGACCGGGAGCGGGCGCAGGCGGTGCTGGTGCCGGACACCGCGATGCACACCCTCGCCTGGGTCCAGGACCTCGAGGATGCCGCCGGGATGCCGGTCCTGACGGCCAACCAGGTGACCGTGCGCGAGGGCCTGGTGCTCGCCGGCGCTCCGCCGACCCTGCCCGGGCTGGGCACCCTCTTCTCGCCGTCGGCGACCGCCGCGGGCGGTGGCACCCGATGACGGAGATGCGCGGGCGCCGCGTCGTCGAGCCGGTCGAGCAGGAGTCGACCGCCAGCATGGTCGCCTACCGGATCAGGGAGGCGATCGCGAACGGGGACATCGCGCCCGGCAGCCAGCTGCTCGAGGTCGACTACGCCGCCCAGCTCGGCGTCAGCCGCGGTCCCCTGCGCGAGGGCCTGCAGCGCCTCACCCAGGAGGGGCTGCTGGTGGCGCACCGCAACCGCGGCCTCTTCGTGATCGAGATGTCGCCGGAGAACGTGGCCGACATCTTCGTGGCGCGGGAGGCGATCGAGCGGGCGGCCGCCGCGCAGATCCACGACGGCGACAGCTGGGCGGCCGCCATGGCGCTCCTCGAGGTGGTCGACACGATGGCCACCGCGGGGGCCCAGGGCGACGTGCACCGGGTCAGCGAGGCCGACACGCTCTTCCACCAGGTGCTGGTCGAGCACGCGCACAGCCCGCGGCTGACCCGGATCCACCAGACCCTGCTCACCGAGACGCGGATGTGCATCCACGCGATGGAGCACACCTACCAGTTCGACGAGCGCCGGGTCGGCGAGCACCGGGAGATCGCGGAGTCCTTCAAGCGCGACGACCCGATCCTCACCGACCGCCTGCTGGTCGCGCACATGCGCGACGCCGTGGAGCGGCTGACCGGCGACGACTGAGCGGGGCCGCCGTACTCCGCCCTCCACGCCGGCCGACCCGTCCACTCACCTTGTCGAGAGTTCGGTGAGCTTGTCGAGTGCTGCAGCGCTCGACAGGCTCACCGAACTGTGCGTTACCTGCGAGCGGCAGCGGTCAGGGCAGGGCGATCCCGACGTACTTCACCTCGAGGAACTCCTCGATCCCGATCGAGCCGCCCTCGCGGCCGAGCCCGGACTCCTTCACCCCGCCGAACGGCGCCGCCGGGTTCGAGACGACCCCCTGGTTGAGGCCGACCATGCCCGACTCCAGCCCCTCGGCCATCCGCAGCGCGCGGTCCAGGTTGGTCGTGTAGACGTAGGACACCAGGCCGAACTCGGTGTCGTTGGCCTTGGTGAGCGCCTCCTCCTCGGTGCTGAACGGGGTGAGGGGCGCGACCGGGCCGAAGATCTCCTCGGTGGCCATCCGGGCGTCGGTCGGTACGCCGGCCAGCACGGTCGGCAGGTAGAAGTAGCCGTCGCCGTCGGGCGCGCTGCCCCCGGTCAACACGCTGGCCCCCCGGCTCACCGCGTCGTCGACGAGCGAGACGACCTTCTCCTGGGCGGCCTCGTCGATCAGCGGCCCGACCTGGACGCCCTCCTCGGTGCCGGGGCCGACGCGCATCTCGCCCATCTTGCGGGCCAGGCGGTCGCCGAACTCCTCGATGACCGACTCGTGCACGTAGATCCGGTTGGCCGCCGTGCAGGCCTCCCCCATGTTGCGCATCTTGGCCAGGATCGCGCCCTCGACCGCGGCGTCGAGGTCGGCGTCGTCGAAGACGATGAAGGGCGCGTTGCCGCCGAGCTCCATCGAGGTCCGCAGCACCTTGTCCGCGCACTGCTCGAGCAGGATCTTGCCGACCTTGGTCGAGCCGGTGAAGGAGAGCTTGCGGGCCAGGCCGGAGCGGATCATCGGCTCCATCACGCCGCCGGCGTCCATCGCGGTGACCGCGTTGACGGCGCCGACGGGCACGCCGACCTCGCGGAGGATGTCGACGAATGCGAGCATCGACAGCGGGGTCTGGTGCGCCGGCTTGATCACGCTGGTGCAGCCGGCCGCGATCGCCGGGGCGATCTTCCGGGTGCCCATCGCCATCGGGAAGTTCCACGGGGTGATGAGCAGGCTCGGGCCGACGGGCTGGCGGGTGATGAGGAACCGGGCACCGCCCGCGGGCGCGACCTGGTAGTCGCCGGAGATCCGCAGCGCCTCCCCGGCGAAGTGCCGCAGGAACTCCGAGGCGTAGGTGATCTCGCCCTTGGCCTCGGCCAGCGGCTTGCCCATCTCCAGGGTCATCAGCAGGGCGAGGTCGTCGATCCGCTCGTGCAGTAGGTCGTAGGCCGCCATCAGCCAGTCCGAGCGCTGACGCGGGGTGCTCGCCGCCATCTCGGGCTGGGCGGCCACGGCCGCCTCCAGCGCGCGCATGCCGTCCGCGGGCGAGCCGTCGGCGACCTCGCACAGCACGCGGCCGGTGGCGGGGTCACGGACCTCGAAGGTCGCGCCGTTCTCCGCGTCGACCCACTCGCCGTCGATGAAGAGCTGGTGCGGGGCCTGGTCGACTACCTGCTGGTCGGTCATGGTGTCGCTCCTCCTGGGTGGGCTAGGCTGATCGGCGATTGTCGACAATCTAGCAACAACGTCGCAGAGGAAGAATCCCATGGCAGAGCTCTCCCCGCTCCTCAAGCAGGCCACCCCCGTCATCGCCGCTCGCGGCGAGGGCGCGCTGCTCTTCGACGAGGACGATCGACGCTATCTCGACTTCACCGCCGGCATCGGCGTGACCAGCACCGGCCACTGCCATCCCCGGGTGGTCGCGGCCGCGCAGGAGCAGGTGGGCGCGCTCATCCACGCGCAGTACACGACCGTCCTGCACCGTCCCCTGCTCACGCTGGTCGAGCGGATGTCGGAGGTGCTGCCGACCGGGCTGGACCGGATGTTCTTCGTCAACTCCGGCTCCGAGGCCGTCGAGTCCGCGCTGCGGCTGGCCCGTCAGGCGACCGGCCGTCCCAACGTCGTGGTCTTCCACGGCGGCTTCCACGGCCGCACCGTCGCCGCCGCGTCGATGACCACCTCGGGCACCAAGTTCCGCTCCGGCTTCGCGCCGCTGATGGCCGGCGTGCACGTCTCCCCCTTCCCCGATCCCACGCACTACGGCTGGAGCCAGGAGCAGGCGACCGAGTTCGCACTCAAGCAGCTCGACTACACCCTGCAGACGCTCAGCTCCCCGCAGGACACCGCCGCCTTCCTCGTCGAGCCGGTCCTCGGCGAGGGCGGCTACGTGCCCGCCAGCACCGAGTTCCTCGCCGGGCTGCGCGAGCGCGCTGACCGGCACGGCATCCTGCTCATCCTCGACGAGGTGCAGACCGGCTGGGGCCGCACCGGCCGCTTCTGGGGCCACGAGCACTTCGACGGCCGACCGGACGTCCTGATCACCGCCAAGGGCATCGCCTCGGGCTTCCCGCTATCGGGCATCGCCGCCTCGGAGGAGCTGATGAGCAAGGCCTGGCCCGGCTCGCAGGGAGGGACGTACGGCGCCAACGCGGTCGCCTGTGCCGCGGCCATCGCCACCCTGGACGTGATCGAGGACGAGAAGCTGGTCGAGAACGCCGCCGCTCGCGGCGACCAGCTCAAGGCGGCGCTGCAGTCGGTCGCCGACCAGCACGACGCGGTCACCGACGTGCGCGGGCTCGGGCTGATGGTCGGCAACGAGTTCCGCGACGCCGAGGGGAACCCCGACGGCGCCGGCGCCGCCCGCGCGCAGCAGGAGGCCGCCCAGCGAGGGCTGCTCCTCCTCACCTGCGGCGCCTGGGGCCAGGTGGTCCGGTTCATCCCGGCGCTGGTCGTCGACCAGGCGCAGGTGGACGAGGCCGCCGGCATCTGGCGGGAGACGCTGGACGCCGTGCTGTGACCGACCTCCGGCGGCTCCCGGCCGGGGTCAGGCGCGCTGCTCGACCAGGGCCTCCTCGGTGCCCGGGATCTCGGTCCCGCGCAGCGAGCAGCCCTTGGTCTCCACCATGGTCAGCAGGGCGACGATCCCGACCAGGCACGCGGCGACCATGTAGTAGGCCGGGAACAGCGAGTCGCCGGTGGCGTCGATGAGGCCCTGGTTGACCGAGGGCGCGGTCCCGCCGAACAGGGCGGTGGCGACGTTGTAGCCGATCGCCAGGCCGGCGTACCGCACATGCGTGGGGAACATCGCCGGGAAGGTGGCGGAGATGGTCGCCAGCTGCGGCGTGTAGAGCAGGCCCAGGATCGCGAAGGCGATCATCGCCTGGACATACCCCTGCGCCATCAGGTGGTAGAGCGGGATGATCAGCACCGCGAGACCGACCAGAGAGACCATCCACATCGGCTTGCGACCGGTCCGGTCCGACAGCGCCCCGACGAACGGGAGCACGAGCATCATCGCGAGCTGGCCGACGATCGGCACGATCAGCGACTGCGAGGAGGACAGGTTGATCGTCGCCTCCAGGTAGGACGGCATGTAGGCGAGCAGGGTGTAGTTCACGACGTTCAGCGCGATGACCAGGCCGGAGAGCTTGAGCAGCGGGGGGAGGTAGTTCGCGAACAGGTCCTTGAAGACGCCGGTCGCCTGCTCCTCGGCCTCCTGCTTCTCCGCGATCTCGTTGAAGATCGGGGTGTCCTCCATCTTCGAGCGCAGGTAGAAGCCGATGACCCCCAGCGGGCCGGCGATCAGGAAGGGGATCCGCCATCCCCAGGACTCCATCTGTGCGGCGCTGAGGGTCTCGATCAGGCCGAGCATGAGCAGGGCGCCGAGGCTGAACCCCGCCAGCGTGCCCACCTCGAGGAAGCTGCCCCAGAAGCCGCGGCGCTTGTCGGGCGCGTACTCCGACATGAAGGTCGCGGCGCCGGCGTACTCACCGCCGGTGGAGAAGCCCTGCACCATCCGCAGCAGGTAGAGGATCACCGGTGCGGCGATGCCGATGGTCTCGTACGACGGGATCAGGCCGACGCAGAAGGTGGCCGCGGCCATGATGATGATGGTCAGGGCGAGGACCCGCTTGCGCCCGAGCTTGTCGCCCAGCGGTCCCCAGAAGAAGCCACCCAGCGGGCGGACGAGGAACGAGATGGCGAACCCGACCAGGGTGAAGAACAGCGCGCTGTCCCCTTGCGGGAAGAGCGCCGCCGCGATCGCGGTGGCGCCGTAGCCGTACACCCCGTAGTCGAACCACTCCACGGCGTTCCCGATCGCGGGGGCCCCCACCGCGCGCTTCAGCAGTGGTGTGGGAACGTCGTTGGGCGTGGTGGTCGCGGGACGTGATTCGGCCATCGCTGTCCTCCTGGAAACGTCCAGTTGTCTGATTGTCGACAATCGACCATACGACGGGTCCCCTCTCTTGGCTAGCCCCCTTGGCCGACGTACCTGAGGGTGTGACGCGGCCCGAGTGGCCGGTGTCACGTTGGGGGGAACTTCGGGGAGGGAGTTGACAGATGAAGATGTCTGGACCCATTGGATGGCTGGCGCGACAGGCCGGCCAGGGAGTCATCGAGCTGCCGGAGAACGTCGGGTGGCTCTTGGACAAGGCAGTGGCACGGCCCGTGCAGGACGGGACGCAGCGTGCGGCGGCCGCGGGACAGGGGGCGCGAGCCCTGGTCGCCGAGAAGGCCGGGGTCGGGGATCCGACCGAGGCCCGGCTGCGCCAGGCCGACCGCGCGATCGAGATCGCCCGCCGCGCCGAGCAGGACGCCGCGGAGCACGCCTCGCGCGCCGAGGAGCTGACCGCGGAGGCCGAGCGCACGCATCGGGAGACCGAGAAGGAGCGCGCCCGGGCCCGCAAGCAGGCCGAGGCCGAGGTCAAGCAGGTGGTCGCCGACGCCCAGCGCGAGGCCGAGGACTACGTGGCCAAGAAGCGCGAGCGTGCCGAGGAGCTCACCGAGCGCGACGTACGCCGGGTGGACGAGGTGGCCGAGCAGCGGGTCGCCAAGGCGCGCGACCGCGCCGAGCGGGCGCGCGAAGAGGCCCAGGAGCGCATCGCCGCGGCCCGCGAGCAGATGGACCAGGCGCGCAGCCTGGCCGAGGAGGCCGCGGAGGCAGCGCGGCGCGCGGCCGAGGAGGCCCAGGCCCGGGCCGACAGCCTGGCCGCGGACGCCCGGGAGCGCGCCGAGCAGGCGCGCCGCCGCACCGAGCAGGTCCAGCAGCGCGCCGAGTCCGTCAGCGACCACACCCGCACCCTGGCCGGCATCGCCGACGGGGACGGGGTGAGCCTGGAGGACCAGACCAAGGCCGAGCTGCTCGAGCTGGCCCGCTCCATGGGCGTGGAGGCGTCGAACAACCAACGCAAGAGCGAGCTGGTCAAGACGATCCGCTCCGCCACGAAGGAGGCGTCATGAACCCGTTCGCCCGCAAGCCGCTGTGGAAGCGCGTCCTCAGCGCGGTGACCGACTCCGCACCCTCGGTGGACAGCCAGCGGGCGCGCACCGGCGCCGGCGCCGGGGGCGCCGTCATCGCGGTGACCGCCGCGAGCGCCGTACTGTCCGCCCTGCGTCGCCGCTCGGGAGCGAGCAGTGATCGGTAAGGCCATGGTCTTCGGCGCCGGCTATGTGCTGGGCGCGAAGGCGGGGCACGGTCGCTACCGGCAGATCCGCACCGTCACCTCCTTCGTGGCGCGACGGCTCCAGCAGCCGCCGCGCCCGGAGGGGGAGCCGACGGTGCCGATCGCCCAGGAGGAGCAGGTCGTCTCCACCCGCCGCACGGTCGACCCGTACGACGACATCCGGCTCCCGCCGGGCTGAGGGCCGGGGTCGGGGCCGTGGTGATCCGGATCCACCTCGTGGCGCGGCTGCTGCGGCTGCCGCTGCTGCGGGTCGACGGGGACGTGGTGGTGTACGACGACGCGGTGCCCGGCGCGGTCCCAGGCTCGGGCCGCACACTGGTGGACGCCGAGCGGCTGCTCGGTGAGACCGAGCGACGGCTGCGCGCGGTCCCGCGCTCCTAGACTGGCCCGATGATCGACCAGGTCCGCGACCGCCTCGGCAGCGAGCTGTTCCGCCGCGTCGCCGGGCCCGACGGGCCCCAGCACCGGGAGCGCATCCACGGCACGCCGGGGCCGCGCTGGTTCGACCCCGCCTCGCCGATCGGCCGGGTGCACGGCGACTCCTCGATGTTCGTCGGGGGCATCCGCGCGATCCTGCTGCAGACCCTGCAGCCGCAGGCGATGACGGCCGTCGCGGAGCACTCCGGCTACCGCGGCGACATGTGGGGTCGGCTGGCGCGCACGTCGCGGTTCATCGCCGTGACCACCTTCGGGACCGCCGAGCACGCCCAGCAGGCGGTGGACGCGGTGCGCGCCATCCACGACCGGATCTCGGGCACCATGCCCGACGGGTCGACGTACCACGCCTCGGACCCGCATCTCCTGGCCTGGGTGCACGCCGCGGAGATCGACAGCTTCCTGCTGGCGCACCAGGTCTACGGCCGAGCGCCGCTGGACCAGGCCGGACGCGACACCTACGTCGCCCAGACCGCCGAGATCGCCCGGCGGCTCGGCGTGCTGGACCCGCCCACCACCGAGGCCCAGCTCCGGGCCACCCTCGAGGCGTTCCGGCCCGAGCTCACGGCGACCCGGCACGCCCGCGACGCGGTCTCGTTCCTCATCTGGCACCCGGACCTGCCGTGGGCGGCGCGACCGGCGTACGGCGTGCTCATGGCCGCCGCGATCGGGCTGATGCCCCCGTGGACGCGGCGCCCGCTGCGACTCCCCCGGCTCCCGGTGTCCGAGCGCACGGTGGTCCGCGGCCTCGGCCACGCCGCCACCCGGACGATCCGCTGGGCGACCTCGGCGGGCCGGGACGAGGCGCGCGCGCTCAACAAGGCGGCCGCAGGACCTCCCGCCCCACAGCGATAACCGGTGGCGCCCGGCCGGAGAAGGGGCTGCCGGGAGGTCTCACGGGGCCCTTCTCCGCTCCGCCCCGACTGGAGGTAGCCCAGCCACGCTGGCAGCCCCCGGTCAGGTGGCTGGGCCACCTCCCATCCGGCCCCCCCACGTGGGACGGGTGGGCGGGGAGAAGCGGGGACGCCGGCCCGGCGGCCCAAGGCGGAGCTGACGGGCAGTACGCGTAGACGCGCTGGCACAACCCGTCACCTCGACCGGAGCCGAGCGGGGCGCCGGCGCTCCGGCGGTAGTTGTGCCCGCGCGTCTACGACCGTCGGGCCAGGTCGGCCAGCTCGCGGGCCAGGTTCTCCCGCGCGCGCTCCTCCCAGCGCTGCCGCCCGACGGCGGTGTGGAAGAGCGTCTCCTTGGCCAGCAGGTCGGAGAGTACGGCGGCCCGACCGGCCGCGAAGTCGGGCTCGGCGACGTGGGCGTACTCCGCACGCACCCCGGCGACGTACTCCGCATAGCGCGCATCGTCGGCGGCCAGGATCGCCAGGTCGGCATCGGTCAGCGCCTCGCCTCGAGGGTCCCCTGGGGCGGGCCGATGGCCCTCGGTGAGCCGCACCAGCCGCGCCACCTCCGCGGCATCGGCCGGGTCGACGCCCAGGGCGGGCAGCGCGTCCTCCGCCCAGCGCGCCGAGCGCTCCTCGGCCTCCGGCAGTCCGTCGTAGACCGCGTCGTGGAACCACGCCGCCAGCAGCACGCGGGAGTCCGAGCAGCCCAGGTCCGCGAGCCGGTCCAGCACCTCGGCGAGGTGCCGGAGGTCGTGGTAGCCCCGCTCCCCCGCCCCCCAGGCCGCCAGCAGCTCGTCGCGGAGGTCGCCGCCGCCCTCCAGGGGCCAGCGCTCGGCCAGGCTCATCCGCGCCTGCGCAGCCCGGCCCGCACCAGCGCGGCCACCAGCTCCCGGGAGGACACCGGCGCCGCGCCCGCGGCGAGCATGGCGTCGTAGAACTCCGACGGGACGTCGTAGTGGTCCTTGTCGAAGCCGCGCTCGGGCAGCCCGTTGGCGGCCGCGAAGGCGTGCAGCTCCTCGAAGGAGGTGTCGCTGGCCAGGTGGGACCAGTGCCGGCCCCACCGCTCCACCAGGGGCGCGTCGATGATGATCACAGGTCGTCCAGCAGGCTGCGCCACGAGCGGACGTAGGACGCGTCCACCCAGGCCTTCGCGGACCCACCGGGGCGGGCCTGCGGGCCGAGGTGGAACTGGGTGACCCCGGCGCGGGCGAACCACGGCACCTGCTCGGCCACCAGCCCGGCCGACGGCATCGCCAGCGCGGCGACCTCCGGGGACTCCTGACAGCGGGCCAGGAGCTCGTCGTACCCGTGCGCGAGGCCGCGCGAGGAGCCGCCGGTCCGCACCGCGGTCAGGCCGGGCAGCCCGACCACGTCGCGCCACGCGCGGCGGGTGTCCAGCGCGGAGTCGAAGGCACCGTGGAAGGTCCACGGCACGCCGGGGAGCGCGGCGGTCAGTGCGCGGCACGTCTCGGTGTCGACCTCCAGGTCGGCGTCGAGGAAGCCGAGCACCAGCCCCTCCGCGCCGAGGGCGAGGTACTCCTCCCCCAGCCCGACCAGCCGGTTGAACTCGCCGCCGGTCGTGGTGAAGGAGTCGTTGAGCCGCAGCATGATCCGGACGGGTACGTCGCTCTCTCGCAGCGTGGCCCCCGCGGCGGCCAGGTCCGGCGACAGGTCGGCACCGTCGGCGGGCGACTCCAGGGTCAGGCGGTCCGCGCCACCCTCGATGGCGCCCGCGACGTCGTGGGCCGCGTGTACGGCGACCTCGAGCAGCAACGAGTCCACGTCCCGCACTCTAGGCGCCGCGGAGCACAATGTGGGGGTGGACGACCTGATGCTCACCGCGCGTGCCGCCGTGCTCGCCGACCTGACCGCCAGGAAGCAGGCCACCCCGTCCGCCGTGGATGCGCTCGAGGAGGCCCTGGCGCAGCGCCAGTGGTGGGCCGAGCAGTGGCCCGAGGGCCGGGAGTACGTCGCCGGGCTGGTCGCGCAGGACGTGCAGGACGCCCTGTTCGAGGCCGGGCTGCGGTGGCCGCTGTGCTTGCACTGCGCCGAGGCGCCCGAGCACAGCCTCTACATCCAGCCCGACCTGGGCGGCCCCGACCCGATGTGGATCTGCGAGGAGTCCGCCCAGGCCAGCGCTCCGCTCGGGCACCTCTGAGGGACTCACTCGGTCGCGATCGCGTCCAGCACCTTCAGCCGCGAGGCACGGATCGCCGGCACCACCGCGGCCAGCACCCCGAAGAGCACGGCGACCGCGAGGAACGTGAGCAGACTCCCCCAGGGCAGCGACAGCACGGTCAGGTCGTCCTTGAGCGACTCGCGCAGCAGCACGCCCACGACGAGCCCGATGACCATGCCCAGCACGGCGCCCATCACCGAGATGGTCACCGACTCCAGGGTCACCATCCGACGCAGCCGCGCCCGGGAGAGCCCGACCGCGCGCAACAGGCCGATCTCCCGGGTCCGCTCGATCACGCTGAGCCCCAGGGTGTTGATGATGCCGATGACCGCGATGACGATGGCCAGTGCGAGCAGGCCGTAGATCATCGCCAGCAGCTGGTTGATCTGGCCCTGGATCGACTCGGCGAACTGGGCCTTGTCCTGCACGCTGACGATCGGCACGTCCGCCACGACCTCCTCGAGGTCGGCCTGCACCGCCGCCAGGTCGGCGCCGGGCTCGACGTTGATGCTCAGCGTGTTGTCGGTCCGGTTGAGTCCGAGGTCGGTCAGCACCGACATCGGCACGTTGATCGCACCGGCCACCTGGGAGGGCTCGAAGATGCCGGCCACCTCGACCGAGGCCCGGCGGTCCCCGGGCACGGTCAGCTCGAGCTCGTCGCCCACGCCCACGCCGTACTCCTTCGCGGCGTCGGTGGTGATGATCGTCTGGTCGCCGCGCATCTCCTGGGTGCCGGACCGCATGTCGAGCCGGTAGATGTCGTGGAAGCTGGGCTGGACGCCCAGCAGGGACGCGGGCTCGCCGTCCACGAGCGCCATCGCGAACTGGTTGCGGCTGACCGTCTCGACCCCGTCCACCTGCTCCATGTCGTCGCCGATGCCGGTGGGGAAGCTCTGGAAGCTGGCCGACTGCACGAGGAAGTCGGAGGCGAACTGCTCGTCGACGAGCTCGTCGCTGGTGGCGCTCATCGACGCGGCGAGGGTGCCGACCGCCGAGACCAGCGCGAGACCGATCATCAGGGCGGCGGCCGTGGCGCCGGTACGGCGGGGGTTGCGCAGCGCGTTCTCACCGGCCAGCCGGCCGGTGGTGCCGAAGACCCGGCCGAACAGCGCACGGCAGGCGACCAGCAGCGGGTGCCCGAGCACGGGGCTCAGTGCCGCCGCGGTGAGGATCCACAGCACGGCCGCGACGCCGATCCAGATCGCGTCGTTGCCGGGGCCGCCGCGCAGCCCGACGACAGCCAGGCCGATCCCGATGACGATCAGCACCCCGCCGATGAGCGACCGGCGGCGCAGGGACCCCTCGGCGGGGGTCGCCGCCTCGGCCCGCATCGCGGCGACCGGCGCGGTCCGTGCGGCCCGCCGTGCGGGCAGGTAGGCCGAGACCATGGTGACCACCAGCCCGACGGCGAAGGCCGCCAGCACAGTGAACGGCGTGAGGGTGAGGGTGTCGGCGCTGATGTCCAGGCCGAAGTTCCGGAACAGCCCGGCGAGCGCCCGCGCCAGTCCGAGACCGACGAGGATCCCGAGCGCGGAGCCGATCAGCGCCATCAGCGCGGCCTCGACCAGCACCGACCGTCGTACCTGCTTCCGGCTCGCGCCGAGCGCCCGCAGCAGCGCCAGCTCGCGCACCCGCTGCGCGACCAGGATGGTGAAGGTGTTGGCGATGATGAAGCCGCCGACCAGGATCGCGATCACCGCGAAGACGATGAGGAAGGTCGAGATCACGTCGAGGAACTGGCCGATCGCGGCCTGCGACTCCTCGACCACCCGGTCGCCGGTGACGGCGTCGAAGCCGGCGGGCGCGACCCGGTCCGCTGCGGTGGCCAGTTCCTGCTGGGTCACTCCGGGGGCCGCGGTGAGGGCGACGCTGGTGAAGGCGTCCTGCCCGCCGAGGAAGAGCTGCTGGGCGGTAGCGGTGGAGAAGATCACCAGCACCGAGCCGGCGGTGCCGCCTCCGTTGAACTCGGCGGTGCCGCTGAGCGTGAAGGTCCTCCGGGCGTCGCGGACCGAGTCGCCCGACGGGGCGATGACGGTGACCTCGTCCCCGATCCGGTAGCCCGCGCGCTCGGCGGCGCCGCTGTCCAGCACGACGTCGTCGGCTCCGGTCGGCCAGGCGCCGTCGACCAGCCGGAGCGACGGCTCGCCGAGCAGGTTGGGGACGTCGGCATGGTTGAACGCCAGCGTCGGGGCGCCCTGGCCGCCGACGAGCTTGCCGTCCTCGTCGAGGAGATAGAGCCCGAGCCCGTCGACGCTGCCGTCGGCGCGCTCGACCTCGGGCAGCGCGGTCAGCCGGTCCACGTCCTCGGGCGTGATGGTCGCGCTGTTGCCCGCCCCGACCGCGCTGAAGGAGTCCGTCCCGGCCGGGCGCACCGTGGCGTCCGGTGTCGAGCCCTTGATGATCCCGTCGAAGGTGCTCGACAGGCCGTTGGAGAAGGTCAGCACGCCGGCGAGGAAGCCGATCCCGAGCACGATCGCCAGCGTGCTCATCACCAGGCGCACCTTGCGCGCCAGCAGGGTGCGCCAGGTCAGGCGGAACACCTCACGCCTCCTTGCGGGAGAGGTCCGCCATCGCGGCCAGGATGCGGTCGCGGTCGGGGGCGACGATCTCGTCGACGACCCGCCCGTCCTTGAGGAAGACGACGCGGTCGGTGTACGACGCCGCGACGGGGTCGTGGGTCACCATCACGATGGTCTGCCCGAAGTCGTCGACGCTGCGCCGCAGGAACGCCAGCACCTCGGCGCTGCTGGTGGAGTCCAGGTTGCCCGTCGGCTCGTCGGCGAAGACGATCGCCGGCCGGCTGACCAGGGCCCGTGCACAGGCGGCCCGCTGCTGCTGGCCGCCGGACATCTCCGAGGGGCGGTGGTGCAGTCGGGAGCGCAGGTCGACCGCGTCGATCACCCGGTCGTACCACTCCGGGTCGGGCTTGCGCCCGGCCAGGGACAGCGGCAGCAGGATGTTCTCCTCCGCGGTCAGGGTGGGAACCAGGTTGAACGCCTGGAAGACGAACCCGATCCGCTCCCGCCGCAGGGTGGTGAGCGCCTTGTCCTTCATCCCCGCGAGCCGGGAGCCGTCCACCTCGACGTCGCCGCTCGTGGGAGTGTCGAGGGCGGCCAGGCAGTGCATGAGCGTGGACTTGCCCGAGCCCGAGGGCCCCATGACCGCGGTGAACTGGCCGGCGTAGAGGTCGACGCTGACCCCGTCCAACGCCCGCACCTCCGCCTCGTCGTGCCCGTAGGTCTTGACCAGGTCGTGCGCCGCCGCGGCCACCACCCCCCGTCCCGCCGAGTCGGCGCCAGTTGACCCCGAGTCGGCGCTAGGGCGTGTCTCCCTATTCGCGAAGCCAGATGGTGATGGCGCGTAGGACGACGCCTCCTCGATAGACCACCGCGAGCTTGTCGTAGCGGGTGGCCAGGCCGCGCCATTGCTTGTGGTCGTTGAAGGACCGCTCGATGACGTTGCGCCCCCTGTAGGTCACGGCGTCGAATGAGGGCGGACGACCGCCGGCCGATCCGCGCCGTTTGCGGTGGGCGATCTGGTCCGAAGGCTGCGGGATGACCGCCCTGACTCGGCGGGATCGCAGCTCGGCGCGGATCGCGCGGGATGAGTAGGCCTTGTCGCCGAGCACGGCGTCCGGGCGAGTGCGCGGCCGCCCCGGACCGAGGCGCTTGACGGCCAGGTGCGACAGGAGTGGCTTGAGCATCGGGGAGTCGCCGGCCTGGCCGGGCGTGAGCGCGATGACCAGCGGGCGGCCCTGCCCATCGACGAGTTGGTGGATCTTGGTCGACATCCCGCCGCGGGAGCGACCGAGCGCGTGGTCAGGGGGCTCGGCACGCAGGTCCTTGTAGTTCGACTCAGCCCCCCGTGCGGCGCCCGGCTGGCACCTCGATGCGGCTCAACGTGGTGGCGTGCTGGTGCGCCCGGTTGATCGTGGAGTCCACCGACACGTCCCACTCGACCTGCCCGGCGGCGTCGGCTTCGGCGACCAGCCGGGCATGTACCTTGTCCCACGTTCCGTCGGTGCTGAACCGCTTGTGGCGCTTCCAGATCGTCTGCCACGGGCCGAAGGACTCGGGCAGGTCCCGCCACGCCACCCCGGTCCGGAACCGGTAGACGATGCCCTCGATCACCTGTCGGTGATCGCGAAACGGCCGACCCCGCTGGCCGTCCGAGGAGGGCATCAACGGCTCGATCCGAGCCCACTGAGCGTCAGTCAGCACCGCAGAACGCGACATGCGTCAACAATCCCGGCTCGACCCCGCGTTCTTTGGGAGACACGCCCTAGTTGACGGTGAGTCGGCGCTTGTTGCGGCAGGAGCGGAACGTCGGTTCCAGAAGGTCTTCACGCCCCCATGGTGGCGGGTCGCACCGAACCCGGCGCAACAGGATTGTTCCCCAGTCACCCCCGGCTCGCCCCTGATCGCGCCACGATCCGGGCTGTCGAACACCCGTTCGATCGTCTGCTACCGTCGGGACATGGACTTCCAAGGGACGCTGTTCGCCGCGGAGCAGGCTCCTCTGGTCGCCACCCTGTCCGCCGGGGTGGAGCGGACGACCTTGACCCGCGGAGCCTGGATCGACGTACGACGCAGCTGGCTGGCCGACGCCGACGAGGTCTTCGAGACCCTGGTGCGCGAGGTGCCGTGGCGGGCCGAGCAGCGGCAGATGTACGACCGGGTGGTCGACGTCCCGCGCCTGGTGCACACCTACGGGATCGGCGAGCCGCTCCCCCACCCCACGCTGGTCGAGGCGCGCGAGGCGCTCTCGGACCACTACCAGCCCGAGCTGGGCGAGCGGTTCGTGACCGCCGGCTGCTGCTACTACCGCGACGGCCGGGACTCGGTGGCCTGGCACGGCGACACCTTCGGCCGGGGGCGGACCCAGGACACGATGGTCGCGATCGTTTCGGTCGGCGACCCGCGGCGGCTCACGCTGCGCCCGCGCGGCGGGGGCGAGTCGATCGCGGTGACGATGGGGCACGGCGACCTGGTGGTGATGGGCGGCTCCTGTCAGCGGACCTGGGAGCACGCCGTACCCAAGGTGGCGAACGCGGGCCCGCGGCTGTCGGTCCAGTTCCGCCCGCGACACGTCTTCTGAGCCGAGGCCGCCCCACGGGCCGCCCGGCCCGGGACGTCATCCGAACTGAGGAACCGGTCCTCCGGAACGTATGACGTCCGGCCGGAGCGGAAGGAGATGAAGAGGCGGCCGGTGGCCGATCGCGTCTCCCTCAAGCGCGGTCAGCCACCGGCCGCCATGCACATGGGCGCCGACCCCTCCCCGAGGTGGCGCATCCGATTGCGCGAACACCATGTTTCGTCACCACGGGGACGATGTCCATACCCACAGGCGGGAAATTGCCGGAAAACCCCAGTTCGGGCGCCGTCAACCACCTGGTTGTCCGGACAACGGGACAAATCCGTCTCAGTGTCCGGATCAGCGGAACAGTCGACGGAGCACCCAGAGGGCGACCACCCCGCCGACCGCCTGCTTCCAGTACGCCCTCGCGAGCACCGGCAGCACGGTCGCACCGAGGTCCAGGGCTCCGTCGCCGCTGTCGTCATCGGACGAGGACGCCGAGGACGCCGACACACCCGAGGACCCCGCAGAGCCGCCCGAGGCGGGAGCCTCGGCGCCGACCGACGGCGCGGACTCCGAGGCGAGCAGCCCGCCGGAGCCGGAGCCCGACCCGCCGGACCCCGAGCCCGACGCGCCCGCGCCGGACGACGACCCCGTCCCCACCGACGGGGCGCCCGCGGCCGCGAGCAGGCCGCCGGAGGACGAGGCGGCCGCGGCGGCCAGCGGCGTCCCCTCCGAGGACGAGTCGGGGGCAGCACCGCTGAGCGCGTCGCCGGAGCCCGAGCCGGACCCGGCAGCGCCGGAGCCGGCAGAAGCGGTGGCAGCGCCCGAGTCGGCAGAAGCCGCAGCCGTCCCGCCCGCCTGCACCTGGCGCTCCAGGCACTGGGTGAACTGGCCGAGCAGCTTGTCGGAGACGTCCTGCATGACGCCACGGCCGAACTGGGCCGGCTTGCCGGTGACCGCGAGATCGGTGAGCACCTCGACCGAGGTCGAGTCCGGCGCCTGCTCGGTCATGGTCAGGGTGACCTTGGCCCCCGCCGTACCGTTGCCGCGCTTGTCCCGCCCCTTGGCGTCCACGACGAACCGGCGCGCCGACGCGTCCTTCTCCACGAACTCGCCCTGGCCGGTGTAGACCAGCGCGATCGGGCCGAGCTTGACCTTCACCTGCCCGGAGAACGTGTCGCCGTCGACCGAGGTGACCTGCGCCCCGGGGAAGCAGGTCGCCACCGAGGCGATGTCCTGGAAGTGGTCCCAGGCCTCCTGCACGCCCGTCGGCACGGTGAACTCGTGACGAAGCTCCATCAGACGGCACCTCCCGAATGCCCCTCGACGTCGACCCCGGCGGCCTTGAGCACCGCCCGTCGGGTCAGCACCTTCGCGAGGTGTCGACGATACTCCGCGTCCCCGTTGAGGTCACTGGGCGGCTGGGTGCCCTCGGCGGCCTGGTCGGCGGCGGAGCGTACGCCGTCCTCGGTCGCGGTCGCGCCCGCAAGCGCCTCCTCGGCACCCTTGGCCCGCAGCGGCCGGTTGCCCATGTTGGTCAGCCCGACGCGCGCCTCGGTGATCGTGCCGCCGTCGCTGCGGACGGTCGCGGCGACGGCCACGATCGGCCACTGGTGGGCGACCCGGACGAACTTCTCGTAGTGCGCCCCCCAGCCGGTGTGCTTGGGGATCCGCACGCCGAGCAGGATCTCGTCGGCGCCGATGGCGGTCTCGAAGAGGTCGACGAAGAACTCCTCGGCCGGCACCGTGCGGGTGCCACCGGGCCCGCCGATCACCATCTCCGCCCCGAGCGCGAGGATCGGCGCCCCGAGGTCGCCCGCGGGGTCGGCGTGCGCCAGCGCGCCGCCGAGGGTCCCCCGGTGGCGGATCTGCGCGTCGGCCACCTCGCGGGCGGCCTTCTGCAGCAGCAGCGCGTGCTCGGCGATCAGCGGGTCGTTGGCCACCTCGTGGTGGGTCGTCATCGCCCCGATGACCAGGTGCTCGCCCTCCTCCATGATGCCTTGGAGGCCGGGTACGGCGGCCAGGTCGATGACCACCTCCGGCGCGTTCAGCCGCATCCGCAGCACCGGGAGCAGGCTCTGTCCGCCCGCGATGACCTTCGCGTCGTCGCCGTGCTGGCTCAGCGCCTGCAGCGCCTCCTCGACCGACGTGGGTGCGAGGTAGTCGAACTTCGCCGGGATCACTGGCCCGCTCCTTCCGTGCTGTCCTGGTTGCGCGCGGACTCCTCGAAGTGCGGCGCCGCCGCCTCCTCGGTCGGATCCGCCCCGTCGTTGCTGTGGATCGCCCGCCAGACCCGCTCGGGCGTGCACGGCATGACCACGTCGTCGACGCCGAACTGCCGCAGCGCGTCGACCACGGAGTTGACCACCGCCGGCGTGGAGGCGATCGTCCCCGCCTCGCCCACGCCCTTGGTGCCCAGCGTGTTGGTGGTGGCGAAGCTCGGGTCGTCGGTGTGCACCACGTCGAAGTTGATCGTGTCCGCCGTGGTCGGCAGCAGGTAGTCCACGAACGACCCGGAGACCAGGGTCCCGGCGTCGTCGTACACCGCCTCCTCCCACAGCGCCTGTGCGATCCCCTGCACCAGCCCGCCGTGCACCTGCCCGGCGACGATCAGCGGGTTGATGATGTTGCCGACGTCGTCGCAGCAGACGTACTTGCGGATCTTCAGCGCGCCCGTCTCGGTGTCCACCTCGATGGCGCACAGGTGCGTGCCGTGCGGGTAGTTGAAGTTGACGGGGTCGTACGTCGCCTCCGCGTCGATGCCGGGCTCGAGCCCCTCGGGGTAGTCGTGGCTGGCGAAGGTGGCCGCGGAGATCTCGGTGAGCCCGACGCCCTTGTCGGTGCCCTTGACGGTGAACGTGCCGCCGGAGAACTCCAGGTCGTCCTCACTGGCCTCGAGCATGTAGGCCGCGAACGGCTTGGCCTTCTCGATCACCTTGTCCGCCGCGCGCACCAGCGCCTCGCCGCCGACCACGAGCGAGCGGGACCCGTAGGTGTCCAGCCCCTTGTGCGCGACCGCGGTGTCGCCGTGCAGGATCTCGACGTCCTCGAAGGGCACGCCCAGCCGGTCGGCGACGATCTGGCTGAACGCCGTCTCGTGGCCCTGGCCGTGGGCGCTGGCTCCGGTGGTCACCTCGACCTTGCCGGTGGCGAGCATCCGCACGCCGGCGTACTCCCAGCCACCGGCGCCGTAGTCGAGCTGGCCGAGCACCCGGCTCGGCGCGAGCCCGCACATCTCGGTGAAGGTGGAGACGCCGATGCCCAGCTGCACGCGGTCACCGGACTCCCGGCGCCGCTTCTGTTCCGCACGGAGCTCGTCGTAGCCGAAGGCCTCTTTGGCGCGCGCGGTGGCTGCCTCGTAGTTGCCGGAGTCGTACTCCAGCCCGGCGACGGTGGTGAACGGGAACTCCTCGTGCTTGATCCAGTTCCTCTCCCGGACCTCCAGCGGGTCCACGCCGAGCTCGTTGGCCAGCTCGTCCATCATCCGCTCGATGCCGAAGGTGGCCTCGGGCCGGCCGGCGCCGCGGTAGGCGTCGGTCCAGGTCTTGTTGGTCAGCACCGTCTGGCAGTTGAACTGGTAGGCGGGGAACTTGTAGATCGCGTTGAACATGAAGGCGCCGAGCACCGGCACGCCGCCGCCGACCAGGCTGACGTAGGAGCCGAGGTCGGCCAGCAGCTCGACCTTGAGCCCGGTGACCGTGCCGTCCTTCTCCGCGGCCAGGGTGAGCTTCTGCCACTGGTCGCGTCCGTGGTGGGCGCTGAGCAGGGACTCCGAGCGGGTCTCGGTGTACTTCACCGGCTTGCCGAGCCGGCGGGCGATCGCCCAGACCAGCCACTCCTCGGGCGTGGTCTGCAGCTTGCCGCCGAACCCGCCGCCGACGTCGGGGGCGATCACCCGGATCTTCGACTCCGGCACCCCGGTGGTCGCCGCGAGGGCGAACCGCAGGATGTGCGGGATCTGGGTGGCGCTCCACATGGTCATCTGTTCGCCGGTCGGGTCGACGACGCACGAGCGGGGCTCCATGAAGGCCGGGATCAGCCGCTGCTGGCGGAACTCCCGCTCCACCACGATGCCGTCGCCGCGGGCCTTCTCGATCGCCTCGTCGACGTTGCCGCCGGTCCCCGCCTCGGCGGAGTCGAACTTCCAGAACGCGCTCTTGTTGGTGCCGAGGTCGGGGTGCGCGAGCGCTCCCCCGTTCTCGTCCGCGGCCGCGGCCTCCTTGAGGTCCAGCGCGGCCGGCAGCTGCTCGTACTCCACGTCGACCAGCTCGGCGGCGTCGCGCGCCTCGGCCGCGGTGCGGGCGACGACCACCGCGACGATCTCGCCGGCGAAGGTGACCCGGTCGCTGGGCATCGGCAGGTGGACAGGCGCCACCTGGTCCGGCGTGATCGGCCAGGCGTTGATGTTCACGCCCTGCGACTCGCCCAGGTCCGCGCCGGTGAGCACGTCGACCACGTTGGGCGCCTGCTTGGCCGCCTCGGTGTCGATGCTGAGGATCTTCGCGTGGGCGAACGGGCTGCGCACCATCGCCAGGTGCAGCATCCCGGGGATCTGGATGTTGTCGGTCCAGCGGGTCCGGCCGGTGATGAGGCGCTGGTCCTCCTTGCGCCGGCGGTCGCGACCGATCTCGTGCTCGGGCGCCTCGGCCTCGGTGGCGGTCATGCCTGGTCACCTCCCTGACCGGAGGCGTGCATGACGCTCCGGACGATGTTGTGGTAGCCGGTGCAGCGGCACAGGTTGCCCTCCATGCCCAGGCGGACCTCCGCCTCGCTCGGCTTCGGGTTCTCGTTGAGCAGGTCGACGGCCTGCATGATCATCCCGGGCGTGCAGTAGCCGCACTGCAGGCCGTGGCACTCGCGGAAGGACTCCTGCACCGGGTGCAGGTCACCGTCGGAGGTGGCCGCGAGCCCCTCGATGGTGGTGACCTCGCGACCGTTCGCCTGCACCGCCAGCACGTTGCACGACTTCACGCTCCTGCCGTCCATGTGCACGGTGCACGCGCCGCAGTTGCTGGTGTCGCACCCGACGACGGTGCCGGTCTTCCCGAGCTTCTCCCGCAGGTAGTGCACGAGCAGCATGCGCGGCTCGACATCGTCGGAGACCCGTGCTCCGTCGACGGTGAGTTCGATCTTGGTCATCAGCGACTCCCAGCTCATGTGACAGAGGACACGAAGTGTGTCGAACCTAGGGGGTGGCCGGTTGGCGGAAGGTTGGGGCCGCCGGGGTGAGGACGCGCAGCACCGTCGGCTGCCAGGATGACCGGATGATCGTGGTGGACGGGGCGAACGTCGTGGGCTCGCGGCCCGACGGCTGGTGGAAGGACCGGGCCGGCGCGGCGCGGCGGCTGTACGACGCCCTCGTCGCCTCCGGGATCGCGGCGGACACCGACGGCGGCGTCCGGCTGGTCCTCGAGGGCGCGGCCAAGGCGGGGGTGCCCGTGGGCACCCAGGACGGCGTGACGGTCGTGCACGCGACGGGCGAGGGCGACGACGAGATCGTCGCGCAGGCGGTCGCCGCGCTGGCGGCGTACGACGTCACGGTGGTCACCGCCGACCGTGGGCTGCGCGCCCGGCTGCCCGAGGGCGTGCTGGTGCACGGCCCGGGCTGGCTGCGCGACCGGATCGACTGACTCCGGCCGACTCAGCGCTGGGCGGCCGCGAGCTTCCCCTTCAGCAGCGCCTTGGTCGGGTGCGGCCGTTCCCCCAGATGCGCCAGGCACACTTCGAGGACCTCGGTGTCGTAGGGCGCGATCTCGCTGTAGCGCACCACGGCGTCGGGCAGCGGGTCGGCCAGCAGCGCCTCGCGGACCGCGACGGCGACGTACTCCGCCAGCTCGGCCAGCCGCGGGCTGTTGGTCCCGGGGAGCAGGTCCCCGCCGTAGGCCGCGACGGCCGCCCGCACCTGGCCCGCGCGGAGCAGACGCAGAACCGTGTCCACGTCGGTGCGCACCTCCATCTCCAGCCGGTAGGGCCGGGAGGCGAGCTTCCCGCCGAGGGCGGCCCGCAGGTGCGACACCTCCGCCTTGAGCGTGGAGACGGTGACGTTCTCGTCGCCGTAGAGGTGCGCGTGCAGATGCTCCAGCGACAGCCCGTTGGGGCTCAGCGCGAGGAGCGCCAGGATCTCGGTCTGGCGGCGGTTGAGCAGCAGCCGCTGGCCGTCCAGGACGGCCTCGGCCGTGCCCAGCAGGGTCAGGGTGAGGCCGGGCCCGTGCGCCGCGCCGTCGACCGCGACCGGCGCCTCGCCGGAGGTCTGGGGCAGCGCGGTCTCGATCAGCCGCGCCATCATCCGGGCGGTCGCGAGCCCGATCGGGTGGGTCCGGTCCCAGGTGGTCGACAGATCGATCACGCCGAGCTGCACGCCGGTCGACGGGTCGTGCACCGGCGCGGCCCAGCACACCCAGTTGTGCACGATCGGGGCGTAGTGCTCGGCGCTGAACACCATCGACGGCGCGTCCTGGCCGAGCGCCAGGTTGAGCGCGTTGGTGCCGATGCTCGACTCGTCCCACTGCCCGCCGGCGACGAAGTTGACCGTCTCGGCCTTCCGGCGCATCACCCGCCCGCCGTAGGTCCACAGGATCCGGGTCTCGGCGTCGGTCACGGCGATGACCAGGTCGCCGTCCTCGGCGGTCCGCCGCAGCTCGTCCTCGATCCGCCCGACCGCCACCTGCAGCGGCGACTCCCGCCAGAACGCGAGGGTGTCGCCCTCGTCGGCCAGGGGCGCGTTCGCCACCGCCGGGTTGATCGCCACGGTGGACCGCTGCCAGCTCGACAGGATCTCCGGCCGCACCTGCGGGGCGACCTCGTCGCCCCGCTCGACGAAGGCCGTCCAGGCCTGGACGGCCTCGCGGCGGCGGTCGTGCAGCTCCTTGGGATGCATCGCCTACCTCAACGAATCGACGTGACCGGGGTCACGGTAGCGGCGTCCGCCAAGCCGCGCAGCGGTACTTCGGGACAGACCCGGCAGCAGCGCCCGCATCGAGCGCTCCCGCCAGGCTCCGAGCCACAGGCCGGCGCCGTAGGCGAGGTCGTCCAGCCGACGGGCGAGGAGGTACGGCGGCAGCCCGAGCCGGGGCCGCACCTTCCGGTGGTCCAGCCAGGCGTCGGCCACCGCCGCGACCAGCACCGCCCGTCGAGCCCGGCCCGAGACCAGGCAGGCCAGCGCGGCGAGCGGCCAGTGGTGCCGGGTGAGCGCGGTGCCGGCCTGCCGGAGCGACGCGGCGGCTCCGTGGCCGACCAGCACGCCCGCGGTCCGCCAGGGGTGCGCCCCGGTGGCGAGGCGTCGCCGTACCCCCATGACGGCGGCGCCGGCCACGGCGGCGGCGAACGGCACGGACCAGCGACGCTGGGCCAGCACCGCGACGGTGAACGCCGCCGACCAGGGGCTCACCACGAGCGGTGCGACCGCCCCGGGGTGACGCGCGGACAGCGGCGCGGCCGAGCTGCCGTAGAACGCCTTGCGCGCCAGCCACGGCCCCAGGGTCGTGCGATGGTCGTGGCGGACGCGGGCGTCAGGGTCATAGCGCACCCGCCAGCCGGCGGCGAGCAGCCGCCACACCAGGTCCACGTCCTCCCCCGAGCACAGGGCCGGGTCGAAGCCGTCGCCGAGCGCCGCGACCCGGGCGAGCAGGCAGGCGCTGGGCAGGTAGGCGACCTGGCCGCGGACCCGCACCGCCGCGGGGGCCGGCCCGAGGTCCAGGGACGAGCGGGCCTGCTCGTAGCGGTCCAGCCAGCCGTCGCCGGGGCTCGGAGCCCGCCCGTGGACCCGTGGCGCGACCGCCGCGAGGGCCGGGTCGTCGAGGTGCCGGCGGAGCACGCCGAGCCACCCGGGGACCGGCTCGACGTCGGAGTCGCAGAAGGCGACGTACGGCGTCTCCACCGCCGCCAGCCCGGTGTTCCGGGCGGCCGCCGGCCCGCGCGACACCGGGTGACGCAGCAGCCGCGCACCGGTCGCGGCGCAGGCGCGCGCCGTGGCGGCCGGGTCGCTGGACCCGTCGTCCACGACGACCACGGGCAGGTGCGGGGGCAGCCCGCGCAACAGGCGGGCGAGCGCCTCGGGCCGGTCCCGGACCGGGACGACCACGGTGACGTCGTCGACGGCCAGGTCGGGCGGCGGCGGGTCGCGCCACCACGGGACCGCCGCCCCCGCGTCGAGGAGCAGCCGAGTCAGCCGGGCCGTGTCGGCATCGCGGCCTGCAACGGGACCGGGTCCGCGCATGAGGTCGAGGGCGGTCGCGGAGAGTCGGAGCACTCGCTCCCCGGCGAGCAGGGTGCGGCCGCCGTCGCGGACCCGGGTCGACTTCGCGAGGGTGAAGCCGAACTCGCCCGGCAGCGCCCCGGCCGGCGGCTCGGGGATCCGCAGCGCCCCGCTCACGTCGCCACCGGGGCCGAGGCGAGCCTCCCCCGCTCGTCCACGTCCAGCCCGGCCAGCTCGCCGTCGATCCGCTCGACCATCCGCTCCAGGATGCGGCGCCCCTCCTCCGGGCTCGCCTGCGTCGGGTCGCCCAGGACGCCCGAGGCCGACACCGCCCGCACCCCCGCGGTCCGCAGGCGCGGCATCAGCTCCGGCAGCGGGGCGGTCTCCCCCGGCGCGAGCAGGTCGGTGCGGACCAGGGCGGGGGCCAGCACGAGCAGCAGCGAGGTCTCCGTGGCACCGGCATGCGCGTCGCCGCCCTCGACCGCACACGCGGTCCACGCGGCCGCCCGCCCCTCCTCACGCAGGGTGAGCACGGCCCCGGCCACGGTGGGCACGTTCCCGCCGTGCCCGTTGACGAAGACGACCCCGCGGGCCCAGCGGCCGGCGGACCGCCCGAGCTCGACGAGCAGCAGGCGCAGCGCGTCGTGCCCGATCGAGACCGTCCCCGGGAAGTCCTCATGCTCCCCGCTCGCGCCGTACGACACCGCCGGCGCCACCAGCACGTCCTCCCCGGCGGCGGCGCGGCGCCTCGCCACCGTCTCGGCCACCTGCACCGCCACCAGCGTGTCGGTGCACACCGGCAGGCCGGGGCCGTGCTGCTCGGTCGCCCCCACCGGCACGAGCAGCAACGGTCCGTCGCGGCCGGTCACCTCCGGCCAGCGATGCGTCCCGAGGCGGACGTCGCCGCCCACCGCTCAGCCCAACGTCCGCGGCGCGGTCAGCGGGCTCTCGTCGCACGGCGACGCCGGCCGCACGGTCGGCATCCCCAGCGGCACCGGCGCGTTGCGGACCGTGCCGGTGTGGCTGTGGTCGACGCTGGGCCCCGGACGCTCGGAGACCTCGGCCAACGCCCCGGTGGCGTTGCCCTTGACGCACTCCGGGTCCGGGCCGTCCAGCGGCAGGCCGGTGAAGAACTTCGCGGCCATGCAGCCGCCGCGGCAGGCGTCGTACGCCAAGCACTGCGTGCACGCGCCGCCGGTCTGCGGACTGCGCAGGCCGGTGAAGAGCTCGCTGTGCCGCCATACCTGCTCGAATCCGCCGTCGCCGCGGACGTTGCCCGCCCGGAAGCGGTCGTGGATCGCGAACGGGCAGGCGTAGACGTCGCCGACCGGGTCGACCAGGCACACCACGCGCCCGGCGCCGCACAGGTTCAGCCCGGGCAGCGCCTCGCCGAAGGCGGACAGGTGGAAGAACGAGTCCCCGGTGAGCACGCCCTCGCCGTTGGCGACCAGCCAGTCGTAGATCTCCCGCTGCTGCTCGGGCAGCGGGTGCAGCTCGGACCAGACGTCCGCGCCGCGACCCGAGGGGCGCAGCCGGGTCAGCCGCAGCTGGGCGCCATGGGTGTCGGCGATCTCCTTGAAGCGGTCGAGCTGGCCGATGTTGTGCCGGGTGCAGACCACCGACAGCTTGAAGTCCTCCATCCCCGCGTCGGCCAGGTTGGACATCGCGCGCAGGGCGGCGTCGTAGGTGCCCTGCCCGCGGACCGCGTCGTTGACGTCGGCGGTCGCGCCGTCGAGGGAGACCTGGACGTCGACGTACGGCGTCTCCGCGAGCTGCCGGGCACGCTCGGGCGTGATCCGGAAGCCGTTGGTGGAGAACTTCACGCCCACGTGGTGGTCCACGGAGTACTGCAGCAGCTCCCAGAAGTCCGGGCGCACGGTCGGCTCGCCGCCGCCGATGTTGACGTAGAAGACCTGCATCCGCTCGAAGGTGTCGATCAGCTGCTTGCACTCCTCGGTCGTCAGCTCGTCGGGGTCGCGACGGCCGCTGGAGGAGAGGCAGTGGACGCAGGCGAGGTTGCAGGCGTAGGTCAGCTCCCAGGTCAGGCAGATCGGCGCGTCCAGGCCGAACTCGAACTGGTCGACCAGGCGGCCGCCCTCGGGGCGGGCCTGCTCGGTGTTGGTGCGGGGTCGGTCGGGGGCCAGGGTCATGCGGCACGCTCCACGATGATGCCCGTTCGGGCGAGCCCTTCCAGGGCGGTGAGATAGGCGGTCCTGGCCGGCCCGTCCACCCCGACCTCGCGCACCGCGGTGGCGGCGTCGGGGGCGTCGGCGAGCCGGCGTACGGCGTCGACCAGCAGCGGGGTCTTGAGGAAGCTCAGCTGCCGGGTGACGAAGTCGTAGGCGAGCGCCCCGAACGGCTCCGGCCGCAGCGCGACGGACGGGCTGAGGGCCCAGGCGCGCTCGGCGAACGGGAGGTCGGGGCGGACGGTCCGGTCGGTGGTGGACATCAGTAGACGCCACACATCCCGTCGATCGAGACCTCCTCCACCAGGTCCTCGGCGACGAGGTCCGCGGCGGTCTCCTGGGGTTCCTGCTGGTCGTGCTGCGGGTCGGTCATGGCACTCCCTCTCGGTCGGCGACCCCGGACCGGACGGCCCGGTGCCCCCACGCTAAGAACGCCGGTCGCTCGCGCGTCACTGGTCGGCGAGGTGGCCGACCCTGCCGGATCGGGCAGGTAGGACGCTCACCCGGCGGGCTGTTTCCCGATCCTCGCCTGTTCGGCACGGCCCGCCGCTCCTAGCGTCCGAGGGGATCGACGAGCCGGCCCCGGCTCGGTCGCGTTCCGGATCCCTGGAGGTAGTCAGATGCAGGTCGACGAGTTGCTCAAGCCGTTCCCGATCAAGGAGTTCCACCCGTTCCCCCGGGCTCTCATGGGGCCCGGCGCGCACGAGATGATCGGCCCCGAGGCCCTCAAGATGGGCTTCCGCAAGACCCTGGTGATGACCTCGGGGCTGCGGGGCACCGACATCGTGCACAAGATCGTGGAGTCGATGAAGTACCACGGCCTGGAGGTCGAGGTCTACGACCAGGTGGAGTCCAACCCCAAGGACTACAACGTCATGGACGCGGTCCAGCAGTACCAGGAGACCGAGTGCGACTCCTTCGTCTCCATCGGCGGCGGCTCCTCCCACGACGCGTGCAAGGGCGCGCGCGTCTCGGTCGCGCACGACGGTCGCAACGTCAACGAGTTCGAGGGCTTCAACATGTCCGAGAACCCGAAGAACCCGCCGCACATCGCCGTGTCCACGACGGCCGGCACCGGCTCGGAGACCTCGTGGGCCTACGTCATCACCGACACCACGACCGACCCGGACAACCCGCACAAGTACGTCGCTTTCGACGACGCCTCGGTGGCCACCTTGGCGATCGACGACCCGGTGCTCTACTTCGACTGCCCGGTCGACTACACCGCCCAGTGCGGCTTCGACGTGCTCGCGCACGCCTCGGAGCCCTACGTGTCCCGGCTGAACTTCGAGCCGTCCCTGGGCAACGCACTGCGCGCGGTCAAGCTGACCGCGGAGAACCTGCGCGAGGCCACCTGGAACGGCCAGGACCTCAAGGGCCGCGAGGGGATGATGTACGCCCAGTACATCGCCGCCCAGGCGTTCAACTCCGGCGGCCTCGGCATCATCCACTCGATCTCGCACGCGGTGAGCGCGTTCTACGACACCCACCACGGCCTCAACAACGCGATCGCGCTGCCGCGGGTGTGGGCGTTCAACATGCCCACGCACTACAAGCGGTTCGCCGAGATGGCCGAGGTGATGGGCGTGGACACCTACGGCATGAGCGACGTGCAGGCCGCGGATGCCGCGCTCGAGGCGGCCATCCGGCTGCTCCGCGACGTGGGCATCACCGAGAAGTTCACCGACGTCACCCAGGACAGCTACTCCAAGAACCGGCTCGGCCAGGGCCCGACGAAGTTCTACGAGAACTCCGCGGTGATCAAGGGCGACGACGAGGACGTGGACCGCATCACCAACCACGTGCTCGGCGACGCCTGCACGCCGGGCAACCCCAAGGAGTGCACCTTCGAGACCGTGCGCCCCGTGGTCGACCACACGATGAACGGCGACCTGGACGACCTGCTCAGCTGACCGCACCCCCGACGCCGTCCCGGCGGGAGGCCCTGCGCACTCCCGCGGGACGGACCCCACTCCCCGTCCCGCCCGACCGCGAAGGAGGCGGCCTTGACCGAGACACCCGCTCCCACCGGAGCCTTCCCGTTCGCCGACGTCGACGAGGCCCGCACCCGGTTCGCCGATGCCGGCTACCTCACCGACGACCGCCTCGCCACGACCGTCTACCTGCAGTCGCGCCTGGACAAGCCGGTCCTCCTGGAGGGCCCGGCCGGGGTGGGCAAGACCCAGCTCGCGGCCAGCCTCGCCGAGGTCACCGGTCGTCGCCTGCTGCGGCTGCAGTGCTACGAGGGCCAGGACGAGTCCAAGGCGCTCTACGAGTGGGACTACGGCAAGCAGCTGCTCTACACCCAGATCCTGCGGGAGAAGATCGGCCAGCTGATCGAGGACGCACCCGACCTGCACGAGGCGGTGGAGCGGATCGCCAAGCAGGACTCGGTGTTCTTCTCCGACCGGTTCCTCGCCCCGCGCCCGCTGCTGGAGGCGATCTCCTCCGACGAGCCGGTGGTGCTGCTGATCGACGAGGTCGACCGCGCGGACGAGGCGCTGGAGGCGGTGCTCCTGGAGCTGCTCAGCGAGTTCCAGATCTCCATCCCCGAGGTCGGCACGGTCGTCGCGCGGCATCTGCCCTATGTCGTCCTCACCTCCAACAACACCCGCGACCTGTCCGCGGCGCTCAAGCGACGCTGCCTGCACCTGTTCCTGGAGTACCCCTCCGCCGAGCGCGAGCTGGAGATCCTGCGCAGCAAGGACACCGGCCTCCCCGACGCACTGGCCGCGCGGCTGGTCGAGGTGGTGCGCGACCTGCGCGAGCTGGAGCTGCGCAAGGCCCCGAGCATCTCCGAGACGATCGACTGGGCCCGCACGCTGGCGGTCCTGGGCGTCAAGGAGCTCAACGCCGAGGTCCTCTCCGCCACCCTCAACGTGGTGGTGAAGTACGAGCGCGACCTGACCAAGGCGGCCGCGGCCCTCCCGCGGATCCTCGACCCGAACGCCGAGGTGCCCGACCACCTGCACGGTCACGGTCACGGGCACGGCCACGGCCACGGACACACGCACAGTGCGGAGTCGGGCCGGCCGAGCGCCCCGTCGTCCGACGACGGCGACGTCGACGGCCGGGAGGTACGCCGGAACAAGGACGAGCCCGGCCGCCACGACAAGGCGTACTACGGCAAGGAGGGCGGCAGCGGCGGACCCAAGCGGGTGCCCAGTGGTCAGGGGAAGAAGTCGTTCGCTGCGGGGCGTGCCCGCAAGCGCCCGGTCTGAGGAGGCGGCATGGAGGGGGCCCTGCACCGGTTCGTCAGGCTGCTGCGACTGCACGGCGTCCGGGTGAGCGTGTCGGAGGCGGTCGACGCGCTGGAGGCGGCCGCCCAGCCCGGCGTACTCGCCGAGCCCGAGGTGCTCCGCTCCGCCCTGCTGGTCTCCCTGGTCAAGGACCGCCGGGACGTGCCGGCCTTCCACCGCGTCTTCGACGCGTTCTTCGGCCTCAAGCCGGTCGTGCAGGACGACGACGCCGAGCACTCGCACGCCCACGACGACCTCGCCGACGAGGGCGAGCTGCAGGAGTTCACCCTGGGCGACGAGCCCGGCGACACCCCCGAGCAGGGGCACAGCCACGGCAAGCCGATGGACCTGCACCAGTACTTCAAGCCCGAGGACATGGCCCAGCAGTACAACCTGCACCAGGAGGCCAACCGGCTGGACATGGCCCAGATGACCGACGAGATCGTGCTCAGCAAGGACCAGGCCACGGGTGCCGGCGAGGCGGCGCGGGTGCAGCTGTCCACGAAGCGGCTGCACAACCCAGGCGCGCCCGGCGAGCTGATCCGCAGCCCCGGCCTGGAGGTCGAGGCGGACCTCTCGGTCGCCGAGGAGATGGCGCTGCTGAGCTGGCTGGCCGACGAGCTGCCGGACGCCCCGGAGGACCTCGACCCGGCCGCCGCCACCTCGCTGGCCGCGCTGCGCGAGCAGCTCAAGCCGTTCCTGGAGAACCTCCCGGAGCGGCTGCGCGATCACCTGCAGAAGCTGATGGCGATGGAGCGCGAGGTCGAGGAGCGCGAGATCGAGGCCGCCCGTGCCGAAGTGGTCGACGAGCAGGTGCGCTTCGAGCTGGAGGAGAGCCTGCGCCGGCTGCTGCGCTCGCTGCACGGATCGCCCCGCCCGCGTCGCCGTACCGCCGCCCGCGGCACCGTCGACGGCAGCCGCACGATGCGCACGAACATGAAGTACGACGGCGTCCCGTTCCGCCCCGTCACCGTCAGCAAGGTCGAGGACCGGCCCCGGCTGCTGGTGCTGTGCGACGTGTCGCTGTCGGTGCGGATGACCTCGAAGTTCACCCTGCACCTGGTGCACTCGCTGCAGTCGATCGCCACCCAGGTGCGGACCTTCGCGTTCGTCAAGGACCTAGTCGAGATCACCGAGCTGTTCGCCGAGCACCGGATCGAGGACGCGCTCTCGCTGGTGATGGCAGGGCTGCCGGCCGGCGGTGTGCTCGACGTGGACGCGGACTCCGACTACGGCCACGCGTTCGACACCTTCCTGGAGCAGTACGGCTCCGCGCTCACCCGGCGCACCACCGTCCTCGTCCTCGGTGACGGGCGCGGCAACGGCAACGACCCGCGCGTCTCGACCTTCGAGGAGATCACCCGGCGGGCGCGCTCGACCATCTGGCTGACCCCGGAGCCGCGGTACTCCTGGACGCTGGGCGGGTGCGACCTGCCGCTCTATGCGGAGTACGCCGACCGGGTGCAGGTGGTGCGCAACCTGCGCGGTCTGGAGCGGGTCTCGACCTCGATGGCGAGCGCCGGGGAGCCGGCATGAGCGTGACCGCCGGGATCGACCCCTTCGCCTCCCTGCACGACGGCGCCTACGACGACGGCGTGGTGCAGGTGCGCGCCTGCCACGGGCCGCGTCCGCGCCGCTCGCTGCGCAGCGTGCGGACCCCGCACTTCGACGTCCTGCCCTCCGGGCACCGGGTGCAGGTCCAGCACGTCCTGCCGCCCGACGAGGTGGACGACGACCTGGCCGGGCTGCTCGCCGACGAGCTCTTCGGCCCCGGCTGGCTGCGCGGTCCGGACCTCTTCGAGCGGATCTTCACCGGCGTCGTGCTCACCAGCGCCGGCGACCCGCTGTCCGGGTGGGAGCTGTTCTACCGCAACACGCTGCGCCGCCTCGACGCCCTGCTCGCCAGCGGCCCCGGGGGCAGCGGCTTCAACGCCCTCGGGGCGCACGGCACTCTGGCGGGGTACGCCCCCGTCTACTCCCACGTCGAGTCGCTGCTCCGGCCCGGAGGCAGCGTGCTGGAGCTGGGCTGCTGCTTCGGCTTCCTCTCCCTGCGCCTGGCCGGGGCCGGGTTCCCCATCGTCGCCACCGACATCAGCCCCGGCACCGTGACGCTGCTGTCCCGCGTGGCGCCGCGGCTCGGGGTGCCGCTGGCCACCGCGACCGCGGACGCCTCCCGGGTGCCCTACCCCGGCGGCTCGGCCGACCACGTGCTGGCGATCCACCTGCTGGAGCACCTGGACGAGGAGCACGGCGAGCGGGTGCTCGCCGAGGCCCTGCGGCTCGGACGCTCCCGGGTCGTGGTCGCCGTACCCCTCGAGGACGTCGCCGACGAGACCTGGGGTCACGTGCGCACCATCTCCCTGGCCGACCTGGAGGCCTGGGGCGTCGCCTCGGGGTGGGACTTCGAGGTACACGAGCACCACGGCGGCTGGCTGGTGCTGGACCGCCCCTGAGGCGCCGTACCCCGGACACGTCGTACCGAACAGTGCGCACCACCCCGCCGCGCGTACCGAACAGTACGCACCTTCTGCGCGAGATTTCGCTGCCTACTGTTCGGTACGACGGGCGCGTCCTTCGTCGCTCCGTCAGATCAGCCTGTGCCCGTTGCGGGCTTCCTGACTCCACTCCTTCGTCGCTCCGTCAGATCAGCCTCGCCCTCTCCGGGCTTCCTGACTCCACTCCTTCGTCGCTCCGTCAGATCAGCCTCGCCCTCTCCGGGCTTCCTGACTCCACTCCTTCGTCGCTCCGTCAGATCAGCCCGAGCTTCGTGGCCTCGTACACCGCCTCCGCCCGCCGCGTCACCCCGAGCTTGCGCAGGATGTTCCCCACGTGGAACTTCGCCGTGGTCTCGGAGATGTAGAGCTGCTCGCCGATCTGGCCGTTGGAGAAGCCGCGGGCCAGCAGCGCGATCACCTCCCGCTCCCGGCCCGTGAGCTGCTGGGACTCCTCGGGCTGCGGGGCGTGCAGGCCGCGCACCATCGCCGCCGCCGAGCGCGGGTCGAAGGCCGACCCGCCGCGCGCCACGTCCCGGATCGCGCGGATCAGGCCGGAGGTGTCGACGTCCTTGACGACGTACCCCTTCGCCCCGGCCCGGATCGCCCGCATCACCAACTGCTCGTCCAGGAACGTCGTCAGCACCAGGATCCCGAGGTCGGGGTTGCGTTCCACGAGCTGCTCGCACAGCTCCAGCCCCTCGGTGTCGGAGGAGGTGGAGAGCTTGAGGTCGAGCAGCACGATCCGCGGCTGCACCCGGCCCAGGACGGTGAGTGCCTCGTCCGCCGTCGACGCCTCGGCCACCACCGCCAGGTCGTCCTCGCGGTCCAGGATCGAGCGCAGGCCCTGCCGGACGATCGCGTGGTCGTCGACGAGCATGATCCCCACGACGTCGGGCGCGGCCTCGGTCGGCGAGGGCACGAGTGAGCCCATCAGTCGCTCCTCTCCTCCGGCGGGCCGAGCAGCCCGCTGATGACTCCCCCGGCGTCGTCGGTACGACGCAGCGGCAGCGGCACCCGCATCTCCACGCGCACGCCGCCCAGCCGGGCCCGGCGGAACGCGATCCGCCCGCCCAGCTCGACGATCCGGGTCTCGATGTTCGCCAGGCCCCGATGCCGCCCCGAGGAGTCGGTGCGCTGCAGCCGCAGCACCCGGCTCATCCCGGTCGGGTCGCCGTTGCCGTCGTCGGCGACCGACGCCATCAGCTCGTCGGGCCGGTAGCGCAGCCGGATGATCGCCCGGGTCGCCTCGGCATGCGTCGCCACGTTGAACAGCGCCTCCCCGACCGCACGGGCGATCTCGTGGTCGGCGTCCGCGGGCAGCGGGCTCGACTCGCCCTCCACCCGCACCTGGACCTTGAGGTTAGGCCGGTGCTGGGCGGCGACGTCCGCGAGCAACTCGGGCAGGGTGGACACGGTGTCCTTGGAGTCCTGGTGCAGGGCGTAGATCGCCCGGCGCAGCTGCTCGACGGCCTGCTGGGTCAGCTCCCGCGCGGTGAGCACCTGGGTGAGCACGCCCCGGCCCGCGTCGCCGAGATCCGCCAGATCGCCGCGCGCGAGCTCCAGCGCCATCCCCGCCGAGAGCACGTGCTGGCTCACGGTGTCGTGCAGCTCGCGGGCGATCCGGTGCCGCTCGGCGTCCACCAGCTCGCGCTGGTGGGCCAGCACCAGCCGCTGCTCGGCATGCCGCAGCTCCCGGGTGCGCTCCTCGAGGTCGCGCCGCTGTGCGGTCGCCTCGTCGTAGAGCCGCTGCGCGCGGCGGTGCAGGGTGAGCGAGGCCTGGTACTGCTCGGAGGTGTGCAGCGAGACCGCCGCCTGGTTGGCCAGGATCCGCAGCACCGACAGGTCGCTCGGCTCGGGGTCGGAGTCCAGGCCCTGCAGCCCGACCAGGCTGCCCACCTGCTCGCCGTCCAGGCTCATCGGGACCCGCACCCAGCCGCCGTCGTCGTCGCTGCGCACCGCGTGCCCGGCACGGATCGCTCCCAGCTCGCGACGGACGTACGGCGGAAGGCCGGTGTCGTCGTCGAAGAGCTCGCCGTCGGCCGAGAGCAGCAGGAATCGCGGCCGCGCACCCGGCAGCCGGCCGTCCGACAGCGCCAGGATCGCCCACTCCGCCGCGAGGTGGGACGCGGCCGCGCGCAGCACCCGCTCCAGCAGCCCCCGGGGGCCCTCCACCGTGCGGACCAGGGCGCGGGAGATCGCGTCCATCGCCCGCACCGCCTGGGTCAGCCGCTCGTCGGAGCGGACGTAGGCGCGGTAGTAGGAGCGCTTGCCCGACCGGATCCCGGTCAGGGTCGCCAGGTCCGGCGGGCGTGCATCCGAGGAGGCGCTCACAGAGCCGCCCGGAAGATGCTCTCCACGTCCCCGGCCTGCGCGCTGCGCGGGTTCGTCGCCAGGCACGCGTCCTCCAGCGTGTTCACCGCCAGCCGGGGCAGGTCGGCCTCGGTGACCCCCAGCTCGCGCAGGCCGCGCGGGACGCCCACGTCGTCGGCGAGGCGCCGTACCTGCTCGGCGAGCAGCTCGGCCGCCTCCTCCCCCGGCATCCCGTCGACCGCGAGCCCGCAGGACCGCGCGAGCGCGACGAACCGCTCGGGGGTGGCGCGCGCGTTGTATCGGATCACGTGCGGCAGCAGCACTCCGTTGACGACCCCGTGCGGCGCGTCGAGCAGCCCGCCGACCTGGTGGCTCATCGCGTGCGTGGCGCCGAGGATCGCATTGGTGAAGGCCATCCCGGCCTCCAGCGACGCCTGCGCCATCTTCGTCCGGTGGGCGGTCACCCTCGGCTCGATCATCGTCGAGCGCAGGTGCCCGCTGACCAGCCCGACGGCGTTGAGCGCGTGCACGTCGGCCAGCGGGTTGTGAGCCAGGGACACGAACGACTCGATCCCGTGGGTGAGCGCGTCCAGGCCGGTCGCCGCGTTCAGCGCCTCGGGCATGGTCATCAGCAGCCGCGGGTCGGTGATCGAGATGTCCGGCACCAGGGCCCGGCCCATGATGGTGATCTTCACCCGGCGCTCGGTGTCGGTGACGATGCAGAACTGGCTGACGTCGGCGCCGGTGCCCGACGTGCTGGGGATCATCATCATCGGCGGGATCGGCCGGGTCACCTGGTCCACCCCGGCGAAGTCCAGGATGTCCCCGGCGTTGCTGGACAGGATCGCCACGCCCTTGGCGGCATCCATCGCCGAGCCACCGCCGATCCCGATGATCACGTCGGCCTCGGCCTCGGCGTACTGCTGCCAGGCGGCCCGGATCTCCTCGTCCTTGGGGTTCGGCGTGACGTTCGACCACAGGACCGGCTCGAGGCGTACGTCGCGCAGGTGGCCGAGCAGCTCGTCGACCCAGCCCGCCGCGATGATCCCCGGATCGGTGACGACGAACGGGCGGCGCGCCCCCAGGCGGCCCGCGGCGAAGCCCGCCTCGGCCAGCGAGCCCACGCCGAAGACCACCTCGGGGGCGTGGAACTTCACCACGCCCGGGCCGGTCTCGTCCGACTGACCGGTGGTCGGTCCGGCGGCAGCCGCCGGGGGCACCGTGACGCTCATGGGCGCTCCCCTCCCGTGGAGTTCTTCTCCCCACCGTAGTGGCGTGCGCCACACCCCGACAGAGGCAAAAGCACCGGAGGCGTCAGCGGCCCGTCGCGGGCGAGATCGTGGTCCGTACCTCGCTCACCCGGTCGATCGGGAAGCCGCCGCGCCGAGCGTGCTCCTCGATCGTCGCCGGGTCCCCCGCGTCGTAGACGCAGTAGAGCTTGTCGTCGGTGACGTAGGACTCCACCCACGACACGTCCTCCAGCCCCTCCAGCACGTCGTTGGACTTGGCCGAGATCTCCTTGAGCTCCTCCTGGTTCAGGGCACCCGCCCCGGGCAGGCTCCGCTCGATCACGTAGCGACCCATCGCTCCTCCTCGCCTCGGTATGCGTCGACGGCCTCACGCTAGGCAGCACGTGGGGTCTGGGGCACCGGCGCGCGGAGGGGCCCTACCTGCCCGTCCGGGCAGGTCAGCCCCGGAAGCCCCCGTCGGCGGCCACCACCGACCCGTTGAGCACCCGGCCCTCGGGGCGGCAGCAGAAGGCGACGGCCGCCGCGACCTCCGCGGGATCCAGCGGCTCCCCCGCCAGCTGGTGCGCCGTGAGGTCCTCGACGGGTACGTCGTAGATCGCCGCCGTCGCCTCGAGCATCCGGGTCCGCGCGGCGCCCGGGGACACCGCGACGGCCGTCACCCCCGTCCCGGCCAGGTCGGCGGCGAGCCCCCGGACCAGCCCGACCACCGCATGCTTGGCCATCGTGTAGGCCGTGAGGTGGAACAGCCCGTGGTCGCCGGCCACCGACGCCAGCGCGACGAACCGGCAGCCCGCCGGCTCGGGGCCGTGCAGCATCGCCGGCACGGCCGCCGCCGCGGTGTGCCACACGCCGCGGACGTCGATGTCCCACTGGACGTCCAGGGAGTCGTCCTCCCACAGCGGGGCACCCCCGGCGATGACCGCGGCAGCCGCGACCGCGACGTCGAGGCGCCCCCAACGCGCCTCGGCGCGGTCGACCGCGGCCCGCATCGCCGCCGCGTCCCGCACGTCGGCGACCAGTGCCTCCACGTGCTCGTGCGCGTCGGCCACCGCGGCCAGCTGCTCCCGGCCGGCGAGGGGATAGTCCACGCCGGGCAGCCCGTGGCCCGCACCGGCGGCGATGTCGACCGCGAGGACGGCGTACCCCTCCCCCGCGAGCGTGTGCACGCAGGCGGCGCCGATGCCCCGGGCGGCGCCGGTGACCAGGGCGACCCTGCGCGGAGCGTCGGTCACCGCACGCGATCCGCCCCGAGCGTCCGGGTGAAGTCGTCGGAGATGAGCACGTCGTCCCGCGACAGGTCGTGCACCGAGCCGTGGCCCAGCCCGCGCAGTGCGGAGTCGATGCCGCCGCGGAGCACGTCGAGGACGTTCTCCACACCGGCCTGGCCGTTCGCGGCCAGCCCCCACAGGTACGCCCGCCCGATCATGACCGCCCGAGCTCCCAGCGCCAGTGCCTTGACCACGTCACTGCCGCGCCGGATGCCGCTGTCCATGACCACCTCGACCTCACCCCCCACGGCGTCGGAGATGGCCGGCAGGAGCCGGATCGGGGCGGGCGTACCGTCCAGGTTGTTGCCCCCGTGGTTGGACACCGAGATGGCGGTGACGCCCGCGTCCACCGCGCGACGCGCGTCGTCGACGCGCGAGATGCCCTTGAGCATGAAGGGGCCGCCCCACTCCCGGACCATCCAGGCGATGTCGTCCCAGGTGGGCGGCTCGCTCATCATCCAGTCGCCGTAGGCGCCGAAGAACGTGGGGCCGGGGCCGCCCTCGGGCGGGGCCAGGTTCGGCGCGGTGAGGTCGGGCAGGTCCCCGGACCTCGCGAAGTCCAGCAGCCATCGGGGGCGCCGGATCACCTCGGGGGCGAAGGATGCCATCGCCTTGAGGTCGAGCTTCTCCGGGATCGCGGGGCTGCCCCAGTCGCGGCCGTGGGAGAAGGACCAGTCCAGCGTCGCGATCAGCCCGACCGCGCCGGCGTCGCGGGCGCGCTGCATCCGCTGGCTCATCGTCTCCTTGCCCGACATCCAGTACATCTGGAAGAACGTCTGCGGGTTGGCCGCGACGACCTCCTCCACCGGCTTGGAGGCGAAGGAGCTCAGGCCGATCACCGTGCCGCGCGCGGCCGCCGCCCGCGCGACCGCGACCTCGCCGTCCGGGTGGACCGCCTGGACCCCCGTGGGGCTGATGATCACCGGCAGGGAGATCTCCTGGCCCATCACCGTGGTGGACTGGTCGCGCTCGGCCTGGGTGCCGGCGATGTGCGGGGCGAAGCCGATCTCGGCGAAGGCCTCGGTGTTGTCGGCATAGGAGATGCCGCGCTCGGAGCCGGCCAGCAGGGCGGAGTAGACCGACGCGGGCAGCCGCTTCTTCGCGCGCCGCTGTGCCTCCAGCACGGTCTCGAACCACTCACCCATCGCGCCCTCCTCACCTCGGTCGGCCGCAGTCGGCCTCGGTCGACCTCGACGCTAGGCGCGGCCCCGGGCGTCGGATACTCCCCGTCCGGGCAGTCCCCCACTCCCCGAGTCGGCGCTACTTCACCCCGAGTCGGCGCTACTTCACCCCGAGTCGGCGCTTGTTGACGCCCAAACGGACGCCGGACCCTCTCGTCCTCAGTCGTCGTGCGGAACGAGCTTCAACCCGATGACCGCGGCGATGATCCCGGTGATGAAGACGAGCTTGCCGAGGGAGACGGACTCCTCGCCGGTCGCCATCGCGAAGCCGACGGTGAGCGCAGCGCCGACCCCGACCCAGACGGCGTACGACGTGCCGATGGGGATCGTCTTCACCGCCCAGCCGAGCCCGGCCATGCTGATGGCCAGCGCGATGAAGAAGACGGTGGTGGGCACGGGCTCGGAGAAGCCGTGGGACATACCGAGCGCGGTGGCCCAGACGGCCTCGAAGACGGCGCTGATGAGCAGGACGACCCATGCCATGTCAGCTCACCACCTTCAGGCCGATCACCGAGCCGACCAACAGCAGGAGGAGGCCGATCCGCGCGAGCGTCGGCCGCTCCTGCCCGGTCGCGATCCCCCAGAGCACCGTGAGCGTGGCACCGATGCCGACCCAGACGGCGTACGCCGTCCCGGTAGGCAGGTCCGTCATCGCCCACGCGAGCCCGGTCATGCTGAGGACCAGCGAGACGAAGAACAGAACGGTCGGCCCGCGGCGTTGGAAGCCGTGCGACTGGGAGAGCGCGGCGGCCCAAACGGCCTCGAGCATGCCGGATATCACCAGAACGATCCATGCCATGGCGAGAGCATCCCTTCGCGGCAGTCTTGTCGTGGTGCGGGTACTGCTCCCTCGTCCGCGAACCCGATCGCCGGGCTCCCCTCTCAGTCTAGGCGAGTCGCGACGACATGGCCGGTGAGACCGGCCACCAGGTCAACAAGCGCCGACTCGGCGTCAACAAGCGCCGACTCAGTGGTGGATCCGGCCGCCGCGGTCGGCGAGCCGGTCACCGGAGCCGCCCCACTGCAGCGCGATGATCTCCGCCGCGATCGAGACGGCGGTCTCCTCGGGAGTACGCGCCCCGAGGTCCAGCCCGATCGGGGAGGACATCCGCTCCAGCTCCTCCTCGCTCAGCCCCGCCTCGCGCAGCCGCTCCAGCCGGTCGTCGTGGGTCTGCCGCGAGCCCATCGCGCCGACGTACGCCGGCCGCCGGTCGCCCTCGAGCCGCAGCGCGACCTCGAGCAGGGGTACGTCGAACTTGGGGTCGTGGGTGAGCACGGCCAGGACCGTCCGGGAGTCGATCCGCCCGGCCTCGGCCTCCTGGGTGAGGTACCGGTGCGGCCAGTCCACGACCACCTCGTCGGCGTCGGGGAAGCGGGACGCGGTCGCGAAGACCGGCCGGGCGTCGCACACGGTGACCTTGTAGCCGAGGAACGAGCCCACCTTGGCGACCGCGGCGGCGAAGTCGATCGCGCCGAAGACCAGCATCCGCGGCGGCGGCGCGAAGGCCCAGACGAACACCCGCATCCCCTCGCCGCGGCGCTCTCCGTCGGGGCCGTAGGTCAGGGTCGCGTTGTGCCCGGCGGCCAGCAGCCCGACCGCATCGTCGCGCACGGCGTCGTCGGCCCGGGGCGAGCCGAGCGACCCGGCGACGTCCGCGCCGCCGGACCCGTCGGGACGGATCACCAGGCGCCCGCCGACCCGCTCGGGGTCGGGGTGGTCGACCACGGTCGCCAGCGCCACCGGCCGACCGGTCTCCACGTCGGCGGCGATGTCCCCCAGCTCGGGGAAGGTGTCCCGGGAGACCTTCTCGACGTAGACGTCGAGGATCCCCCCACAGGTCAGGCCGACGGCGAAGGCGTCGTCGTCGGAGACGCCGTACCTCTGCAGCACCGGGTCGCCGGAGTCGACCACCGACTGGCCGAGCTCGTAGACGGCGCCCTCGACACAGCCGCCGGAGACCGAGCCGACCGCCTCGCCGTCGGGACCGACGAGCATCGAGGCGCCCGGCGGCCGCGGCGCGGAGCGGAAGGTCGCCACCACGGTGCCGACGCCGACGGTCTCTCCGGCCTCCCACCACCGCATCAGGTCCGAGAGCACATCACGCACGGCCGATCACCTCACACAGCTCGGAGTACGTCGCCAGCGAGTGCCCGGCCACGAAGTCGTCGACATGCGGCAGCGCCGCCACGATCCCGCCCTGGATCGGCTCGTAGCCCGCCCGCCCGCGATGCGGGTTGACCCACACCACCCGGTGCGCGAGCCGCTGCACCCGGGCGGTCTGCTCGCCCAGCAGCGAGGCGTCGCCACGCTCCCAGCCGTCGGAGAAGATCACCACGACCGCGCCGCGGGCCAGGCCGCGCTGCCCCCACCGGTCCAGGAACGCCCGCAGCGTCTCGCCCAGCCGGGTCCCGCCGGACCAGTCCGGCACAGCCTCGCCGGCGGCGATCAGCGCGCGCTCGGGGTCGCGATGGCGCAGCGCCCGGGTCACCGACGTCAGCCGCGTGCCGACCGTGAACACGTCGGTGTGGCCGGCCGCGACGAACCGGTGCGCCAGCCGCAGCAGCGCATCGGCATAGGAGCTCATCGAACCGCTCACATCGACCAACAGCACCAGACGGCGCGCGCGTGTTCCCCGCCGCCGCCAGGCCACCCGTCCGGGCTCGCCGTGCTGGCGCAGCATCGTGCGCAGGGTGCGGCCCGGGTCGACGTCGCCGCGATGCCAGGGAGTACGGCGGTGCGCGCGACGTCGCGGCACCCGGGGGCGCAGCGCGTCGAGCATCTGGTTGAGCAGCGCCTTCTCGGCGTTGCTGAGGTCGGCGACGTCCCTATGCCGGAGCACCTCGGTCTCCGAGGCCGCGGCCCGGATGAGGTCCTCCTCGTCCATCTCGCCCGCCTCGCCGCCGCCCTCCTCGGTCGGCAGGGGGGCGTTCCGGGGCTGGCTGCGCTGCCGCTGCACGGTCCGCGGCAGCCCCTCGCTGGCGAGGAACCACGCGTCGTACACGTCGTCGAAGCGGGCCACGTCGTCCGGGCTGCTGCACAGCGTCGCGCGCCCGGCCCAGTAGACGCCGCGGGGGTCGCCCAGCCCCACCCGGGAGACCGCGTCCAGGAAGGTCGCCGAACGGTCGTGGGTGACGGGTACGCCGGCCGCCCGCAGCGCCCGGGCGAACCCGAGCAGCAGCTCGTCGGGCGCGTGCCGGCTCGTCGAGCCCACGACCGACTCGAACCCGGGACCGGCGACGGTCATCCGGCGAGCACCCGGTCCAGGGCGTGCTTCACCCGGTCGGCGTCCTCGCGGTACTTCACCAGCGCGCCCAGCGTGCGCGCGGCGGTGTCGAGGTCGAGCTCGGTGGTGCCGAGCCGCTGCAGCGCCCGCGCCCAGTCGAGGGTCTCCGCCACCCCGGGCGGCTTGAGCAGGTCGCCGCTGTCGCGCAGCTGCTGCACCGCGGTGACGACCTGGCGGGCCAGCGTCTCGCTGACCTCGGGCGCGCGGCTGCGGACGATCTGCACCTCGCGCTCCAGGCCCGGGTGGTCGATCCAGTGGTAGAGGCAGCGCCGCTTCAGCGCGTCGTGCAGCTCGCGCGTGCGGTTGGAGGTGAGCACCACCAGCGGCGGCGTGCTCGCCGCCACCGTGCCGAGCTCGGGGATGGAGACCTGGTAGGTCGAGAGCACCTCCAGCAGGAACGCCTCGAACTCGTCGTCGGCGCGGTCCACCTCGTCGACCAGCAGCACCGCAGGCGCTTGCTGGAGCGCCCGCAGCACCGGTCGAGCGAGCAGGAAGCGCTCGTCGTACAGGCTCTTCTCCGCCTCCTCGCTCTCCACGCTGCCGCTCGCCTCGAGCGCGCGCAGGTGCAGGATCTGCCGGGGGAAGTCCCAGTCGAAGAGCGCCTGGGTGGCGTCGATGCCCTCGTAGCACTGCAGCCGGATCAGGTCGAGGCCCAGCGCCTCGGCCAGCCCCTCCGCGAGCGCGGTCTTGCCGGTGCCGGGCTCGCCCTCGAGGAGCAGCGGGCGCCCCATGTCCAGGGCCAGCCAGGCGACCGTCGCGAGCGCGTCGTCGCTGAGGTATCCGGTGCGCTCGAGCAGCTGCGCGACGTCGTCGGGCGCGGCGGGGGTGGCCGGGGAGTCCGTCATACCGGCCAATCTACGTCCGCCCACGTTGGCGCTGCGTTGGCGGACGACCGCGTCAGTGCACCGAGAAGCCGCCGTCGACGGGCAGCATCACGCCGGTGACGTACGACGACGCCGGCGAGGCCAGGAAGAGGACGGCGCTGGCGAAGTCCGCCGGCTCGCCGTTCCTCCCGAGGAAGGTGCGCGCGGCCAGCTCCTCCTCCCGCCCCGGCTGGGCGACCGTCGCCTCGGTCATCGGCGTGACGACGAAGCCGGGGACCAGCGCGTTGGCGGTGACGCCGCGGCCGCCCCACGCCTCGGCCTGGGAGCGGGTGAGGCCGCCGATCCCGGCTTTGGCGATCCCGTAGACGCCGGACCTGCCGAACGCCGACCAGGACTGCTGGGAGCCGACGTTGACGATCCGGCCGAAGCCGCGCTGAGCCATCCGCGGCCCGGCGGCCTGGCCGAGGTGGTACGGCGCGAGCAGGTTCACCGCCAGGGTCTCCTCCAGCACTCGCGGCGAGGTCTCCTCCAGGGGAGGGCGGTGGTTCACGCCCGCGGCGGTGACGAGTACGTCGGCCCCGGTGACGACATCGTAGGTGCACAGCTCGGCCAGCTGCTCCCCGTCCCCCAGGTTCGCCGCGGTGCCGCTCGCATGGATCCCCTGCTCGACCAGCCGTCCGACCGCATGCTCGAGCCGTCCGACGTGCCGCGAGATCAGGTGCACCTGCGCGCCCGCCCGGCCGAGCGCCTCCGCCACCGCGTACCCGATGCCCGAGCTGCCGCCGGTCACCAGGGCGCGGCGCCCCTCCTGGGAGAACAGCCCGGAGACGTAGTCGTTCACCCCCTGACCCTAGTGCCGAGTCGGCGCTTGTTCACCCCGAGTCGGCGCTTGTTCACCCCGAGTCGGCGCTTGTTCACCCCGAGTCGGCGCTTGTTCACGCCGAGTCGGGGTGAAGAAGCGCCGACTCAGCGGGAGTCGACGTCCGCCCCGGTCGCCAGGTCGCCGCACTCGACGAGGGTCAGGTCGCCCGCGTCCGCCGCGGCGGTGAGGTAGTCCCGCGCGCCCCGATCGCCGCTGGCGGTCGCGGTGGCAGCGGCCCAGTGGTCGCGACCGAGGAGGACGGGGTGTCCGGGCGTTCCGCCGTACGCCGCCCGCGCGAGCACGCCGGGCCCGGTCCCGGCGCCCAGCACCCGCGCGACCACCGCGGAGCTGACGTCGGGCAGGTCCACGAGCGAGACCAGGACGGCGTCGTAGTCGGCGGAGACGCCCCCGATACCGGCGCGCAGCGACGCGCCCATCCCGCTCTCCCAGTCCGGGGCGATGACCAGGTCGACCGAGAGCGGCAGCAGGCGCGCCGCCTCGTCCGCCCCCGCTCCCAGCACCACGGTCACCCCGTCGCACGGCCGCAGCGAGGCGATCGCGCGCAGCAGCCACGAGGTGCCGTCCTCGTCACGGACCAGCGCCTTCGGCTGCCCCATCCGCCGCCCCGCCCCAGCGGCGAGCAGCAGACCCCGGACCCGCATCAGAACGCGCTCGCATACAGCTGCCGCAGGGCCGGGGCGTCCGGCCCGCTGAGCCCGCAGGCGAGTACCCGGCCGTCCGCATTGGCCGCGACCAGGTAGCGCTCCCCCGCCACGAGCGACGGCGCGCCGGCCGTCGTCCGGCGCCCACCGCCGCCACCGGCGACGACCACGCGGTCGGGCGCCTCGGAGGGGTGGAACCACTCCTCGGCCCGGAGCACGACCCGGCCGCCAGCGGCCTCGACGACCCGGCCGGCGAACGCGTGCTCGGCCAGGCGCCGCAGCGCGTCCGCGGTCGGGGGCACACACCGTCCGGGTGGGGCAGCGGACAGGGTGAGCTCGAGCGCAGGTGCGGACCCCGACGGAGCCGACGTGGAAGGCGACGGCGACGGGGCCGAGGAGGATGACGCACCGCCGCCCCCACAGGCGGCGACCCCGAACAACCCGGCCGTCACCGCGACGGCGAGCAGCCGGCGTACCTCACGCATCCAGGCCCTCCTCCACAGGCGATCGACTCGACGATCAGACGTACGGCGGAGCCCCGCGGCTCCGTCCCTGGGGAGGGTAACCGGGGACTAGGCTTGACCGGTGACCCGCGAGACCTCACGCTTCCTCCCCCGCTCCCGGCGGCGGCGTACCGTGCTGCTGCCCACCGAGGGCGAGAACATCCCGGTCCGCGAGGGGCGCGAGTCGGTGGTGGACTCGGCGGTCTACGTCGACGGCGACCGGGTGGACTCGCCGCACGGCCTGCCGGAGACCTACCGGTCCCTGCGCGAGCACGAGGGCGGGATCGCGTGGATCGGCCTCTACCGCCCCACGCACGAGGAGCTGCGGTCGGTGGCGCAGGAGTTCGACCTGCACGAGCTCGCCGTCGAGGACGCGATCATGGCGCACCAGCGGCCGAAGCTGGAGCGGTACGGCGACACCCTGTTCGTCGTCCTGCGCGCGGCCCGCTACCTCGACGAGTCCGAGTCGGTCGAGCTCGGCGAGGTGCACCTGTTCGTCGGCCCCGACTTCGTGGTGACCGTCCGGCACTCCGAGGCGCCCGACCTGTCCGGCGTCCGAGCCCGCCTGGAGTCCAACCCGGACCTGCTGCGTCTGGGCACGGAGGCGATCCTCTACGCGGTCATGGACCGGGTCGTCGATGACTTCAGCCCGGTGGTGCAGGGCCTGGCGCAGGACATCGACGAGATCGAGACCGAGGTCTTCGGCGGCGACCCGGCGGTGTCGCGCCGCATCTACCAGCTCTCCCGCGAGGTGATCGAGCTGCAGCGGGCGATCGCGCCGCTGGTGCGGATCTCGGACTCGCTGCGCCGCGGCTTCGACAAGTACGCCACCGACGAGGAGCTGCAGCGCTACCTGCGCGACGTGGAGGACCACGTGATCAGCGCGGCCGAGCAGGTCGAGGGCTTCCGCCAGCTGCTGCGCGACATCCTCACGGTGAACGCGACCCTGGTCTCGCAGGGGCAGAACGAGGAGATGGCGCGGCTCTCGGAGGCGGGCTACCAGCAGAGCGAGGAGGTCAAGCGGATCTCCTCCTGGGCGGCCATCCTGTTCGCGCCGACGGTCATCGCGTCGGCGTACGGCATGAACTTCGAGCACATGCCCGAGCTCGGCTGGCGCTACGGCTACGCCTACGCGCTCCTGCTCATGCTGGCCGTGCCGGTGATCCTCTACCTGGTGTTCAAGAAGCGCGGCTGGCTGTGAGGGTTGTCCACAGGCGAGCAGACGACCCGTTGCGGACGGCGCCGCACTCTGCGTGAGGTCAGCCGCAGGAGGGGGCGGGCGGGAGCGGAGCGGGTACGCCGACCCCCGGCATGCCCAGCCCGACGGCCGCCGCCGGCTCGGCGGGCGCCCGGCCGTTGCGGGCCGCCCAGGCGTCCCCGGAGCGGGTACGGCGGACCGCCAGCACCGGCCCCTCCGCCACCAGGTGGTGCGGCGCGGCGTAGGTGATCTCCACCGTCACCATGTCCCCCGGCCGAATCGCCGAGTCGGCGCTTGTTGACGCCCAGTCGGCGCCAGTTGACCCCGAGTCGGCGCTTGTCGACAGCTCCGGGTTGAAGTGCACCAGCCGGTTGTCCGGGCCGCGCCCCGAGAGCCGATGGGTGGCGGCGTCCTTGCGCCCCTCCCCCTCGGCGACCATCAGCTCGACCTGCGTGCCGACGAGCCGCTTGTTCTCCTCCCAGGCGATCTCCTCGACCAGGGCGGCGAGCCGCTGGTAGCGCTCCTTCACCACCTCCGGCGGCACCTGGTCCGGCATCGTGGCGGCGGGCGTGCCGGGCCGGATGGAGTACTGGAAGGTGAACGCCTGCGCGAAGCGCGCCTCGCGCACCACGTCGAGGGTGGCCTGGAAGTCCTCCTCGGTCTCGCCGGGGAAGCCGACGATGATGTCGGTGGAGATGGCCGCGTCCGGCATCGCCGTACGCACCCGCTCCAGGATCCCGAGGAACTTCCGCTGCCGATAGGACCGGCGCATCGCCTTGAGCACCCGGTCCGAGCCGGACTGCAGCGGCATGTGCAGCTGGTGCATCACGTTCGGTGTCTGCGCCATCGCCTCGATCACGTCGTCGGTGAACTCGGCCGGGTGCGGCGAGGTGAAGCGCACCCGCTCCAGCCCGTCGATCTCCCCGCAGGCGCGCAGCAGCTTGGAGAAGGCCTGCCGGTCGCCGAAGCCCACGCCGTACGAATTGACGTTCTGCCCCAGCAGCGTGACCTCCTGAACGCCGTCGGCCACCAGTGCGCGAATCTCGGCCAGGATGTCCCCTGGCCGGCGGTCCTGCTCCTTGCCACGCAAGCTGGGCACGATGCAGAAGGTGCAGGTGTTGTTGCAGCCGACCGAGATGCTCACCCAGGCGGCGTACGGCGACTCCCGCCGGGTCGGGAGCGTGGAGGGGAAGACCTCCAGCGACTCCAGGATCTCGACCTGGGCCTCCTCCTGCACCCGCGCGCGCTCCAGCAGCGCCGGGAGGGACCCGATGTTGTGGGTGCCGAACACGACGTCGACCCACGGGGCGCGCCGCACCACCTGATCGCGGTCCTTCTGCGCCATGCAGCCACCCACCGCGATCTGCATCCCCGGTCGCTGGGCCTTGACCGGCGCCAGGTGGCCGAGGTTGCCGTAGAGCCGGTTGTCGGCGTTCTCCCGCACCGCACAGGTGTTGAAGACGACCACGTCGGCCTGCTCGTCGTCACCGGCGGCGACGTACCCGGCGTCCTCCAGCAGCCCGGTCAGGCGCTCGGAGTCGTGAACGTTCATCTGGCACCCGTAGGTGCGGACCTCGTAGGTGCGGGGCTGGGCGGCGGTGCTGGTCATGGCGCTTCCAGAGTACGGCGCGTCCGGCGCATCGCAGAACTCCGCTTTGCGCTGCGGCGTTGACTTTGCGCCGGCTCCAACACGCTCGCAGGATCTATATTGAGACGAGTCGGGCCTCAGCGCCCGGCGGATGGGGGCAGGCGATGCTGCGAGCAAACCTGGCAACCGTGATCATCGCGCCGCTGTTGCTCGCCGCGGGCTGCAGCGACGGCGGGTCCGCGGTAGGGGGTCCCGATTCGACAGCTCCGCCGACCGCCTCCTCTGCCCACCCAATCGCGACACCCTCAGCGGCCGTGTCCGCACAGGACGTTCGGATCCTTCGCGAATTCGTGGCGTTCGCCGTACGACCGACGGCAGATCGCGCCGGGGCACTACCGCTGGCCAAGGAGGTGCGCCTCGGGCTGGGTAAGAACCTTGAGGCCGTGTTGTTTCGACCGCAGGCGGCTGAACCAGGAGCATGGGTGATCCGTGCCGACAGCTTCCGGGGGCACATGGGTCCGTTCAGCGCCTTGGATCCGATCCGTCGCCACGCGGACGATCTCGGCTCCACGGAGGTCGAGCGCAACGGAGGTGCATTTAGGGCCTCGATTGGGCAGCACCCCCACTGCGCCGCACCGGCAGTCCCAGCACCGAATGGCTTCGAGAGCCACCAGCGCATATCAATCCAACCTTCACCGAGGACGATCGACGGATGCTTGTCGTGGTTCACCGTCGATCTGTTTCTTAACGACCGTGGGCGCATCGAGGCCATCACGCTCGACATGTGGGAGCCCTAAGCGCGCGACCGGCGCACCTAGCGCCGGGCACCGCGATGGTGGACAATCCCGTCAGCCGAAGTCGCTACCGACTTCGGCCATTGGGCCCGGGGCTACTACCACCACGCGGTCCTTGGTCGCCCCTCAGCCAGGATCTGACCGCGCCAGCAGGGCGCCGGAATCCGCCGGCCCAGGATCTGGGCCAGGGCCTCCCCCGAACGAGTGTGATCCGCGTACACTCCCCACGTTTGTTCTCTTGTGACGAGACCCGGGGGGTTCCATGCGCCGTGTGCCGCGCGGCCCGGTCGCGCCCGTGCTGGGCCTGGTCCTGCTCCTCGGGGCGACCGCCTGCTCCTCCGACGACCCGGCACAGGAGACCGTCGACATCCCCGGCTCCAGCGAGTCCGCCGACGGTGGAGCCTCCGCCGAGGCGGCCGGTGGCGGCGGGGACGCGGCCGCCGACGACGGCGAGCTCGCGACGTCGTACCCCGAGGTGGGCCTGGAGCTCGACCTCCCCGAGACCGAGGACGAGAACCAGCAGGGCGCGCTCGCGGCGTACGTCGACTACGAGCGCGGGATGCGGCAGCTGAGCCGCACGGCCGAGCCGAACACGCTGGTGACCGACAACGCCACCGACGCCATGCTCGCCACCATGCAGACGACGGTGAACTACCTGACCAGCAACGACATCCGCTACCGGGGCACGGCCGACATCCAGGCCGACTGGGGCGGCAGCAGCGCCGAGGCCGCCACGCTGGACCTGTGCATCGACGGCAGCGACCTCGAGCTGGTCCGCAACGGAACCCCCGAGCCGATCACCGGCCCGAGCCGCCTCGCCGCCCGGGTGGTGCTCACCTCCGCGGGAGGCACCTGGCGGGTGGCGCAATACGACACCGAGGAGCAGAAGCAATGTTGAGAGCCCTGTTCGCGACCCTGGCGACCACCTGCGCCGCCGGGGGTCTCGTCCTTCTCGGGTCGATGACCGCCCCGGCCACGGCCGCGGACTGCGGTGGCGCGGCCGTGGGCTGCGTGGAGACCGAGGGCGGCAACGTGACCGTGACCGTGACCGGCTCGCTGGTCCGCGGCGGCAGCGCCGGGTCCACCGGTGGGAGCACCACGGTGCGGGTCCCGACGCCGTGCGTCTGGTACCAGGGCTGGACCGGCAAGGAGTACTTCCAGGGCGTCAAGGACGGGACGATCAACGGCCAGGGCAGCCGCGAGGCGGAGAACGGCGACTGGAAGCCCTTCGAGGGCTACGAGAAGTACAAGGACCTCGGGCCGGAGGGCGGCTACTGGTACTTCCCCGGTTGTTCGAACTCCTGGGTCCCCGACATGAGCCCGGCGGAGTTCGACGCCTACGTCGAGGACTACTTCGCCCGCTACGACGGGGCCTTCGTCAGGCCGGGCGAGACGCCGCCGACGCCCCCGGTGCCGCCGGAGATCCTGCTGATGGCCGCCCAGGAGGCCATGGAGGTGCCCGAGCCGGAGTTCGAGTACAACCCCGACGCGTCGGGGCCCTTCGACACCCTGGTGAACATGGACACCTGGTTCTGGCTCTCCGACCCGACCCAGGAGGGCTCGGTCACCGCGACGGCCGGTCAGAACAGCGTGACCGTGGACGCCACCCTCTCCGACGTGACCTTCTCCGCCACCAACGCCGGCGCGGTGCCGTGCGAGGGCACCGGCGTGGAGTGGAGCCAGGGGGCGAGCAGCGAGTGCACTCTCGCCTTCGACCGCGCGGGCACCTCCGAGGTCACCGCGGACACGCAGTGGACGCTGACCTGGTCCTTCAACGGCACCCCGCAGGGCGACATCGACCCCCTGTCCTCGAGCTTCACCCAGCCCGTGGTGGTCGCCGAGTCGCAGGCCCTGGTCAACCAGGTCGGCTGAGCGCAGGTCACAACCGCGACACGACCGGCCCGGTTGCGTGGCCCAGGTCACACTCCACCGATAGGGTCCGGCCCATGACGGTCCCTGCCGCCGAGCCCGCCGCGCGTCCCACGGGCGAGCCCCTGGTCGTCCTCAGCGACGTGAACAAGCACTTCGGCTCGCTGCACGCCCTCAAGGACATCGATCTGACCGTCCACCGCGGCGAGGTCGTGGTAGTCATCGGCCCGTCCGGCTCGGGCAAGTCCACGCTGTGCCGCACGATCAACCGGCTGGAGCCGATCGACGACGGCTCGATCACCATCGACGGCGAGGAGCTCCCCCAGGAGGGCAAGGAGCTGGCCCGGCTGCGCGCGGACGTCGGCATGGTCTTCCAGAGCTTCAACCTGTTCGCGCACAAGACCGTCCTGGAGAACGTCACCCTCGGCCCGATCAAGGTGCGCGGGCTGAGCCGGGCGGACGCGGAGACCGAGGCGCGCCGGCTGCTCGACCGGGTCGGCGTGGGCCACCAGGCGGAGAAGTACCCCGCCCAGCTCTCCGGCGGCCAGCAGCAGCGGGTGGCGATCGCCCGCGCCCTGGCGATGGACCCGAAGGTGATGCTCTTCGACGAGCCGACCTCGGCGCTGGACCCGGAGATGATCAAGGAGGTCCTCGACGTGATGGTCGAGCTCGCCGAGCAGGGCATGACCATGGTCGTGGTCACCCACGAGATGGGCTTCGCGCGTACGGCGGCACACCGGGTGGTCTTCATGTCCGACGGCGCGATCGTGGAGGAGAACACCCCCGAGGAGTTCTTCGGCAACCCGCGCTCGGAGCGCGCCCGCGACTTCCTCAGCAAGATCCTGCAGCACTGACGAGCCAACCACCCACCACCACAGGCCGCGCACCGTGGCCGGAATCAGGGAGATGAGATGAGAGTCAGGAGCACCGTCGCCGCGATGGCGACCACGGGGTTGATGCTCGCCCTGGCCGCCTGCGGGGACGCCGGCGGCGGCAGCGCCGGGGACGGCCCCGACGTCGAGGTCAAGGAGGACGCCGCCTCGCAGTTCGACGACGGGACCAAGATGAAGGAGCTGGCCGACGCGGGCAAGATCAAGGTCGGCGTGAAGTACGACCAGCCCGGGCTGGGCTACAAGGACGCCGCCTCCGACGTCCCGACCGGCTTCGACATCGAGATGGCCAAGATCCTGGTGGCCAGCCTCGGCATCGACCCGGAGGACACCTCCAAGGTGGAGTGGGTGGAGACCATCTCCGACAACCGCGAGCCGTTCCTGCAGGACGGGACCGTCGACCTGGTGCTGGCGACGTACTCCATCACCGACGAGCGGCGCCAGCTGGTCGGCCAGGCCGGCCCCTACATGGTCACCGGCCAGCAGCTGCTCGTGCCCGCCGACAGCGACGTCGAGAGCACCGAGGACCTCCAGGGCAAGCGGGTGTGCGCCGCCTCCGGCTCCACCTCGCTGGAGAACATCGAGGCCGAGGGCATGAAGGGCGTGCCCCTGGACAGCTACACCGACTGCGTCGACCGGCTGATGAGCGGCGGCGTGGACGCGGTGTCCACCGACGGCTCCATCCTCGCCGGGCTCGCCGCGGAGAACGAGGGCGAGCTCAAGGTGGTCGGCGAGCCGTTCTCCGAGGAGCGGATCGGCGTCGGCTACAACAAGGACAACCCGGAGATGTGCCAGTGGATCGTGGACACGCTCACCCAGGCCAACGAGGACGGCCAGTGGGCTGAGGCCTTCGAGTCCACGCTCGGCCCCTCGGGCGTGGAGACGCCGGAGTTCCCCGAGATGGACTCCTGCGAGTCCTGATCACCCCGGTGCCGGGGCGGTCGCGCAGACCGCCCCGGCACTGCCACGCCGACTGACTGAACCGAGAGGAGGACCCACGCATGGACACCGTCCTGGAGAACTTCGATCAGGTGCTGCGCGCGTTCGGCTACACCGTGCTGATCTTCCTCTTCAGCGCGGTGCTCTCGCTGCTGCTGGGGCTGCTGCTGGTCTCGATGCGGGTCGGGCCGGTCGCGGTGCTGCGCCGGGCCGCGGCCACCTACGTCACCGTGGTGCGCAACACCCCGCTGCTGCTCGTCTTCATGTTCTTCGCCGTCGCCGGGCCCAAGATCGGGCTGCGGTTCAACTGGCTCGACGTCACCGTCGCCGGCTTCGACCTCAACTCCTTCTTCGCCTCGGCGGTGGTCTCGCTGGGCCTCTACTCCGCGGCGTTCGTCTGCGAGGCGCTGCGCAGCGGGGTGAACGCAGTGCCGCTGGGCCAGGCGGAGGCGGCGCGGGCGATCGGGCTCCCCTTCGGCGGGGTGCTGCGCGAGGTGGTGCTGCCGCAGGCCGTGCGGGCCGCCGTACCTCCCCTGGCGAGCACCCTGATCGCGCAGCTGAAGAACACCTCGGTGGCCGCCGTCTTCGGGGTCGCCGAGGCGGTCTCCCGGATGCGCTCGTTCACCAACGAGTACACCACCGACCGCTGGTGGATCTTCATCGCCTTCGCCCTCGGCTACGTCATCCTGGTCGAGCTGCTCTCGGCCGTCTCCATGCTCCTGGAGCGCCGCTGGAGGATCGCATGAGCGCCGGCGGGGTCCTCTTCGACGCACCCGGGCCGCGCACCCGCGCCCGGCACCGGGTCTACACCGTCGTCGGCACGGTGCTGCTCGTCGCCGTCATCGCGTTCGCGATCTGGCGACTGGCCGCCGGCGGCCACCTCGGCTACGACAAGTGGGAGGTCTACGTCACCCCCGCCTACGTCGAGGCGATCCTGGTCGACGGGCTGCTCCAGACCCTGCAGATGGCCGGCCTGGCGGTGGTCGCCGCGGTCGTCTTCGGGGTGATCTTCGGCGTCGGGAAGCTCTCGGACCACCGCGCCATCCGCTGGGTGTGCTGGCTGGTGGTGGAGTTCTTCCGCGCCGTCCCCGTGCTGATGCTGATGATCCTGGCGTTCTACGCGATCTTCAACCGGGTCAGCGACGTGGACTCCCGCGCCTACTGGTCGGTGATCGTGGCGCTGATGCTCTACAACGGCGCCGTGCTCGCGGAGGTGTTCCGCGCCGGCATCCTGGCGGTGCCCCGCGGCCAGGCGGAGGCGGCGTACGCCATCGGCCTGCGCAAGACCCAGGTCACCACGCTGATCCTGCTGCCGCAGGCGGTGAAGATCATGATCCCGGCGATCATCAGCCAGTGCATCGTGGCGCTGAAGGACACCAGCCTCGGCTACTACATCGTCGCGCCGGGGCTCACCGCGCTGATCCGGCCGATCTACCAGCGCTTCGACAACCAGGTCGCCACCGTCCTGGTCTTCGCCGGCATCTACATCGCGGTGAACCTGCTGCTGACCGGCCTGGCGACCTGGGTGCAGCGGCGCTACGTCGGCGAGCGGAGGATCCTCGAGGTCAGCAACGTCGCGGCGGCGCCCACGCAGGCGTGAGGCTCAGCCGGGCGGGATCGTCCCGTCGCGCGGGAGGGTCGGTACGTCGACCGGCACGGTCGAGGGGTAGACCAGACCGGCGCCGGTGTTGAGCACCACCACCTCGTCGCCCTCGGCCAGCCAGCCCGCCTCGCGCAGCCGAGCGGCCGCCACGACGCATGCCGCGCCCTCGGGGCTGATGAAGGCGCCCTCGGCCGCGGCCAGGCGGCGCACCCCCGCCAGGATCTCCTCGTCCGGCACCGCGACGGCGGTCCCCTCGCTGTCCCGGACCGCGTCGAGCACCAGGAAGTCGCCGAGCGCCTTGGGGACGTTGATCCCGAACGCCACGGTGTGCGTGCCCTCTTCCAGGACGCTCTCGTCGGCGCCGGTCTCGAACGCCTTGACGATCGGCTGGCAGCCCTCGGCCTGCACCGCGACCAGGCGCGGCATCTCGCCGGAGACCCAGCCCATCGCGAGCATCTCCCGGATCGCCTTGTGGATGCCGATCAGGCCGACGCCGCCGCCGGCCGGGTAGAGGACGACGTCGGGCAGCCGCCAGCCGAGCTGCTCGGCGAGCTCGTAGCCCATCGTCTTCTTGCCCTCGATCCGGTAGGGCTCCTTGAGGGTCGAGACGTCCTGGTAGCCCTCCCGCTCGGCCACCGCGGCCTTGACCAGGGCACCGGCGTGGTTGATCAGGCCGTCGACCAGGTAGAGCTCCGCGCCGGCGGCCACGCACTCGCGGCGGGTGATCTGCGGCGCGTCCTCGGGCATCACGATCAGGCTGTCCATCCCGGCGCGGGTGGCGTAGGCCGCCCAGGCGGCGCCGGCGTTGCCGTTGGTCGGCATCGCCACGGCGCGCACGCCCAGCTCGCGGGCGCGGGAGACGCCGACGGCGGCGCCGCGGGACTTGAAGGTGCCGGTCGGCAGCAGTCCCTCGTCCTTCATCAGCAGCCGCGGGAGCCCGATGGCGGCGCCGTACTCCGGCAGCGGGACGAGCGGGGTCATCCCCTCGCCGAGGCTGGTCACGTTCGCCTCCTCACGGACCGGCAGCACCTCGCGGTAGCGCCACAGGTCGGGGCGACGGCCGGCGATCTCCCGCGGGCCGGTGCTCGCGGCGGCGGCCTCCAGGTCGTAGCGCGCCAGCAGCGGCGCCCCCACCCGGCTCAGCCCCTGCACCTGGTCGGCGTCGTAGGTCTCCCCGGTCCGTGAGCACTCCAGATGGCTGAGCCGGCTGCCGGTCACTCCACGCTCCCTCGCCTCGGTGTCACCCAGAGCCTAATGACGCCCTCGACGACCGTCGTACCGTCCTCCCGGACGCCGCGCACCCGCACCGGCAGGTCCGGGTCGTCGGAGGTCCACTGCTGCGGGTCGGTCTCGGCGATGCAGGTGATGTCGCTGGTCGCCTTGGCGGTGTAGGCGACCTCCATCCCCTTGGGGATCCAGCGCCGGTCGGCCGGGATGCTCGCCTCGGCCAGCGCGCCCATGACCGCCTCCAGCCCGTTGCACAACGCGATCGCGTGCACCGTGCCGATGTGGTTGTGCACCCGGCGGCGGTTGCGGATCACCAGCTCGGCGCGGTTCGGCTCCACCACGGTGAAGCGGGGGCGGATGGTGGCGAAGTACGGCGCCATCCGGCTGAAGGCGAAGGAGAAGACCCGCTTCCCGCCCGGGATGCGGCTGGTGGTCCTCCACAGGGTGAGCACGTTCGGCATGCGCCGGACATTACCAATCGGTAACCTTCAGTGTTCCGCCAGGATCTCGACCCGGTTCCCGTGCGGGTCGCGTGTGTGCAGGCGCTGGTACGGCGGGAAGGTGCCGCGCTGGGAGTCGTCGACCTCGAAGCCGGCGGCGCGCAGCCGCTCCGCGGTCGCGTCCAGGTCGTCCACCAGGAGGGCCGGGTGGGCCTTGCGGGCCGGCGCGAAGGGCTCCTCGACGCCGACGTGGATCTCAGCTGAGACGCCGCCGGAGTCGTCGTACCCCCGGAACCAGACGCCGCCGCGACCGCGGAGCGCGACCGGCTTCTCCACCTCGGTCATCCCGAGCGCGGCGGCGTAGAACCGGCGCGCGGCGTCCTCGCCGCCGGGCGGGCAGGCCACCTGGACGTGGTGCAGCCTCATGCCCGCCCCCTCGCCGGCGCCTTGCGCGCGACCGCGAAGATCCGGCGGAACGGCAGCACGACACCGTTCCCGTCGTCGGGGTAGGCCGCCCGGAGCCGGACCTTGAGCTCCTCCTCGAAGCGTGCCCGCAGCCCGTCCGGCAACGCCTGCAGCGTCGGCCGCGCGCCGGTGCCGGAGACCCAGTCGAAGACCGGGTCCTCCCCCTGCAGCACGTGGAAGTACGTCGTCTCCCACACGTCCGCCTCGGCCCCCGTCGCCTGCAGCGCGCGCAGGTAGGTCTCCGGATCGTGGGAGGACGGCACAGCCACGCCCGCGGTGTGCTCGGAGTACGGCGCCTCCGCCGCGAGCTCGTCCCGGATCGTGTGACTGGGCTGGTCGAAGTTCCCCGGAACCTGGAAGGCGAGCCAACCGCCGTGCGAGACCCGGTCGAGCAGGCCCGGCAGGAGATCGAGGTGCTCGGGGACCCACTGGAGGGTGGCGTTGGAGATCAGGACGTCGATGGGTTCGCGCAGGGCCAGCGGGTCGGGGCGCGCCCAGTCGCGGAGGTCGCCGAACTCGGCCTGGACACCGGCGGCCAGGGCGCGCTCCACCATCTCCGGCGAGCTGTCCAGGCCGGTCACCTGTGCCTCCGGCCAGCGCTCGGAGAGGAGCCGGGTGAGGTTGCCGGGACCGCAGCCGAGATCCACGACGAGCCGTGGGTCCTCCGCGCCGATGCGGGCGAGGAGGTCGAGGAAGGGGCGGCCGCGCTCATCGGCCCGGCTCAGGTAGCGATCGGGGTCCCAGGTGTGCACGGCGCCTCCATCTATCTCGACATCAAGATAACTCAACCCTGCTCGCAGTTCCTCTTGATGTCAAGATTCTTGAAGGCGTTACCCTGCCTGTCATGCAGGACGACGTCGACGAGCTGGTGGAGGCCTGGGCCCGCGAGCGCCCCGACCTCGACCTGGCGCCGGTCGAGGTCTTCAGCCGGATCACCCGCCTCGCCCGCCACCTGGACCTGGCCCGCCGCCGCGCGTTCACCGAGCACCGGATGGAGACCTGGGAGTTCGACGTGCTGGCGGCGCTGCGGCGCGCGGGGACGCCGTACGAGCTCTCCCCCGGGCGGCTGCTGCGCGAGACGCTGGTGACCAGCGGGACCATGACCAACCGGGTCGACCGGCTGGCCGGTCGCGGGCTGGTCGAGCGACTGCCCGACCCCGACGACCGGCGCGGCGTGCTCGTGCGGCTCACGCCCGAGGGCAAGGAGGCGGTGGACGGGGCCTTCGAGGCGCTGCTCGCCGCCGAGGCGGAGCTGCTCGCCGACCTCTCGCCGCGCGACCGGGACCGGCTGGCCCGCCTGCTGCGCCCCCTCCTGGCCCCCTTCAGCTGAGGCCCACCACTCGCCACCGGGCATCAGATGCACCCACATTCAGCCCACCGGGCATCAGGTGCACCCATATCCAGCCCACCGGGCACTCCCTGTCACCAAGAACCGCCCACCGGGCATCAGATGCACCCATATCCAGCCCACCGGGCACTTCCTGTCACCAAGAACCCCGCGACCGGGCACTCCCTGCACCTACCCAGCCCGCCTCGGCCGAGTTGCGGCGCCGCCCTCAGCCGACCGCCTCGGCGGCCTCGAGCCAGGCCAGCTCGACCTCGTCCCGCTCGGCGCGCACCGCGGCGTACTCCTCACCGAGCTCCGTCAGCCGGTCCGCGTCGGTGGCGGCCTCGGCGATCGCGGCCTCCAGCTCGGCCTCCCGCGCGGCGATCCGGTCCAGCTGCCTCTCCAGCCGAGCCATCGTCTTGCGCGCCGCCCGCTCCTCCGCCGACCCCGCCCGCGCGGCCGGCGCGGCGGGCTCTTGCGGACTCGAATCGCCCGGTGGAGGGGTGGGAAGTGACATGGATTGCCCGGTCGAGGTGGATGTGAGTGCATCCACTGCCCGGTCGGCGTGGGAGGCAGGGGCGTGGGAGGTAGGGGCGGCGCGGCGGTGCTCGAGGTACTGGTCGACCCCGCGGGGGAGCATGGAGATCCGCCCGTCGCCGAGCAGGGCCCAGACCGAGTCGGTGACCCGCTCCAGGAAGTAGCGGTCGTGCGAGACCACCACCAGCGTCCCGGGCCAGGAGTCCAGGAAGTCCTCCAGCACGTTGAGCGTCTCGATGTCCAGGTCGTTGGTGGGCTCGTCGAGCAGCAGCACGTTCGGCTCGGTGACCAGCAGCCGCAGCAGCTGGAAGCGTCGTCGCTCCCCACCCGAGAGGTCCCCGAGCCGCGCGGTCAGCCGGTCTCCGGTGAAGCCGAACCGCTCCAGCAGCGCGGTGGCGGTGAGGTCCCGCCCCTCCGCGGTCCGCACCGAGCGACGGATCCCCTCCACCGCGTCCAGGACCCGCGTGGAGGGGTCGCCCAGGTCGGCCAGCGACTGGTCCAGGTGCTGCAGGGCCACGGTCCGGCCGGTCCGCACGCGGCCGGCGTCGGGGGTCAGCTCCCCCGACAGCAGCGAGAGCACCGAGGTCTTCCCCGCGCCGTTGACCCCGACGATCCCGACCCGGTCGCCCGGCCCGAGCCGCAAGGTCGCGTGCGAGAGCAGCGTCCGGTCGCCGCGGGCCAGGTCGACATCCTCGAGGTCGATCACGTCCTTGCCCAGCCGCTGCGTGGCGAAGCGCTGCAGCTCCAGCCGGTCACGCGGAGGGGGTACGTCGGAGATGAGGGCGTTCGCGGCGTCGATCCGGAACTTCGGCTTCGACGTCCGCGCCGGCGCACCCCGCCGCAGCCAGGCCAGCTCCTTGCGCACCAGGTTCTGCCGGCGCGCCTCGCTCGCGGCGGCCTGGCGCTGCCGCTCGGCCTTGGCGAGCACGAACGCGGCGTACCCGCCGTCGTAGGAGTCGACGACCCCGTCGTGCACCTCCCAGGTGGTCTGGCACACGGCGTCGAGGAACCACCGATCGTGCGTGACGACCACGACCGCCGCGCCGCGGCCGACCAGGTGCTCGGCCAGCCAGGCCACCGCCTCCACGTCGAGGTGGTTGGTCGGCTCGTCGAGGATCAGCAGGCCGTGCTCGCCGAGCAGCAGCGCGGCCAGCGAGCAGCGGCGCCGCTCGCCGCCGGAGAGGCCGTGTACGGCGCGGTCCAGCGGGATGCCCGCGAGCAGCTCGCGCACCACCTCCCGCATCCGCGGCCGGGTGGCCCACTCGTGGTCGGCCAACCCGCCCAGCACGGCCTCGCGCACGGAGTGGCTGTCATCGAGCGCGTCGCCCTGGTGCAGGTAGCCGATGTCCAGGTCGCGGGTGTGCGACACCCGGCCGGAGTCCGGCGGCTCGAGTGCGGCCATCACCTGCAGCAGGGTGGTCTTGCCGTCGCCGTTGCGGCCGACGATGCCGATCCGCTCCCGCTCCGAGATGCCCAGGGAGACCTGGTCCAGCAGCGGCCGGATGCCGTAGGCCTTGGAGACGCGCTCGAGGTTGATCATGTTGGGCATGAGGAGGTCGATTCTGCCAGCGCTCAGGCGTCCGGCAGGACGTGGGCGCCCGCGACCGGGCCGTGGGCGGTGAGGACGACCGGGTGCTCGGCCGCGAGCCCCGCGGCGACCGCGCGCGCCTCCTCGGCGCCGGCGCAGAGGAACACGCACGTCGGCCCCGAGCCCGACACCAGGCCGCGCAGCGCGCCCTCGGCCTGCCCCTTCTCGATCAGGGCCCCCAGGTCGGGGCGCAGGTCGATGGCCGCGGCCTCCAGGTCGTTGTGCAGCGCCGCGGCGAGCCGCAGCGGCTCGCCGGTCTTCAACGCGCCGACGAGCCGGTGCGCGGGCGGCGGCTCGGCCGGGGCGTCGGGGAAGAGCGCATCCCAGTGCCGGTAGACCGCGGGCGTCGAGAGACCCACCTCGGACGGCACGACCACCCACCACCAGGCGCCGTTGTCCTCCCAGGGCTCGACGATCTCCCCGCGGCCGGTGCCCAGCGCGGTGCCGCCGAGCAGCGCGAACGGCACGTCGGACCCGAGTCGCGACGCCAGCGCGAGCAGCTGGTCGTCGGGGGTGCCGGTCCCCCACAGCCGGTCCAGCGCGACCAGCGCGGCGGCCGCGTCCGCGGAGCCGCCGGCCATGCCGCCCGCGACCGGGATGGACTTGTACGTCGACAGCGCGGCCCGCCGCGACAGGCCGTGCCGCTGCGCGAGCAGCTGCCCGGCGCGCACCGCGATGTTGTCCTCGCCGGCGGGCACCGAGGCGAGGTCGACGTACGCCGCCCCGTCGACCGGCGTGGACCAGGCCTCGGCCGCGACCGCGGTGACGTCGTCGTAGAGGCTGATCGCGTGGTAGACGGTCACCAGCGGGTGGAAGCCGTCCTCCCGGGCGGCGCCGACGCCGAGATGCAGGTTGATCTTGGCCGGGGCGCGGACGGTGATGCTCAACGGGGCCCTCCCTCCGGCAGCGACTCGGCGATCCGGGCGAACTGCTCGATGCTCAGCGACTCCCCGCGCGCCAGCGGGTCCACCCCGGCGGCCTCCAAGGCCGCGGAGGCGGCCTCCGACGAGCCGGCCAGCCCCCGCAGCGCGCCGCGCAGCGCCTTGCGCCGCTGGGCGAACGCGGCGTCCACGACGGCGAAGACCTGCTGCCGGGTCGCGGTCGTAGCCGGCGGGTCGCGCCGGGTCCAGGAGACCAGCCCGGAGTCGACGTTCGGGGCGGGCCAGAAGACGTTGCGCCCGATCGCGCCGGCGCGGCGTACGTCGGCGAACCAGGCCGCCTTGACCGAGGGGACGCCGTAGACCTTCGATCCCGGGGACGCGGCCAGTCGGTCGGCGACCTCGGCCTGGACCATGACCAGCCCCCGCTCCAGCGACGGGAGCAGGGTCAGCAGGTGCAGCAGCACCGGCACGGAGACGTTGTAGGGCAGGTTCGCGACCAGCGCGGTCGGCGGCGGCCCGGGGACCTCGGCGACGCGCAGCGCGTCGGCGTGCACCAGCTCGAACCGGTCGGCCCGCGACGGCGCGAACTCGGCCACGGTGGCGGGGAGTGCCGCGGCGAGCGTGTCGTCGACCTCGATCGCCACCACCCGGCGGGCGACGTCGAGCAGCGCGAGGGTCAGCGACCCCAGCCCCGGCCCGACCTCGACGACCACGTCGTCCGGTCCGATGCCGGAGTCGCGGACGATCCGCCGCACGGTGTTGGCGTCGATGACGAAGTTCTGCCCCCGCTGCTTGGTGGGACGCAGGTCGAGCTCGGCGGCCAGCCGACGCACGTCCGCCGGGCCGAGGAGTCTCGGCCCGGCGGAGGTGTCGGTCATGGGGTCAGCCTATGCGGCGCAGGGCCGACCCGCGGGGCGTGGCTCAGTAGAGCCCCAGCTGGGAGGCGCAGGACGGCCACGCGCCCCAGCCCTGCCCGGCCTGGATCCGCTCGGCGACGGCGATCTGGGCCTCGCGCGAGTTCTGGTGGGGCATTCCGGAGCCGCCGTACGCCTGCCAGGTCGACAGGGAGAACTGCAGGCCGCCGTAGTAGCCGTTGCCGGTGTTGATCGCCCAGTTCCCACCGGACTCGCACTGCGCCAGGCTGTCCCACACCGTGCCGCCGGACGCGTAGTTGGCGGTGGGGGCGGCCGGCTCGGGGGCAGGCTTCTCCTTGGTGCCGTAGGCGACGATCTGGTCCACCGGCTCGCGCACGACGCGCGAGCGCGCCACGGTGCTGTTGACCAGCTCGCCGTTCTCGTAGCGCAGCCGGTAGGTCACGTCCCGGGCGCCGTCGCGTCCGGCGCGGACCACCTTGGTGTTGCCCTCGTACATCGCGTCGTTCGCGCGCTCGACCGTGTCGTGGTCGATCGCCTGGCTGCGGTCACGCTTGTTGACCACGCGCACGTCGGTGAAGACGACCTTGTCGCCGTCGGAGAGCTCCGCGCCCATCCGGGGCTTGACCTGGTCGTGCTTGCCCACCTTGACGCCGAGCTCCTTCAGGGCGTCCTTGGTGGTCAGCGCCACGACGGTCTTCTTCTGCGGCTTCTTGCCGGCGATCTGGACCTTGAGGGTCTTCGGCGTGATGACCTCCAGGTCGGCGCCCGAGCGGCTCACCGCCGCGCTGCGGCTGGTGGAGAGATCGGCGGCGGCATAGCTGCGGCCGAGCTCGCTCAGGGCGCCGTCGACGGTGGTGGCGGTGACCCAATAGGTCCGCTCCTCGCCGTCGACCGCGAGGGTGAACGGGCGAGCGAAGCGGACCGTGATGGCGGTGCCGTCGGTGACCTTCTCGTCCAGGCTGGGGGCGACCCGGTCGCGCTTGCCGACCTCGATCCCCTCGGCGGCCAGGACCTCGCCGACGGTGTCGTCCATGACGGTCACGTTCTTCTGCTTGCCGTCGAGGCTGAGGGTGATGTCCTTGTTCATCGCGGCGTAGCCGGCGGTGGCGCCGCCGACCGAGAGGGCTGCGACGGCGGCCAGGCCACCGAGCACGGCCTTGCTGTGGAACAACTTGCTGAAAGCGGGGGCGGGCACGTCTCTCCGAACGTCGTACTCTCCGGGCCTCGGGCCACCGGCGCGCGCGAATCCTCCGTGCGACGACCGCCGGTCATGTGCCTCATACGACATGGTCGGGGGTGAGCGAGCGGGGGTGTTCTCGCCCGAGCGCCCGCGAGACGCCCGGTGTGCCGGCGGAAATCGCAACCCGATCCCGGCCAACGGCATACGACCATAGGCGAGCCGTCCGGCATCGCCAAGCCCACGCGGCCGATCTCCACACCCCGACGGGCGGCCCGGCGTGACGTGGGTCACCTCACCAGCGGGATCCCCGCCTGATCACCACGCCCCGCCGAACACAGTTTCGGTGGTCGAGTTCACAACCGCACACAGCTCCTCCAGCGGCTCCCCGCGCTCCTCGGCGAGCACCCGCATGGTCAGGGGGACGAGGTACGACGCGTTGGTGCGGCCGCGGTAGGGGTGCGGGGTGAGGAAGGGCGCGTCGGTCTCGACCAGGAGCCGGTCCTGGGGCGCGACCCGCGCCGCCCCGCGCAGGTCGTCGGCGTTCTTGAAGGTGACCGTCCCGGCGAAGGAGAGGTGGCCGCCCCGCTCGAGGCAGGCGCGGGCGAAGGCCGCGTCGCCGGAGAAGCAGTGCATCACCCACCGGTCGGGGACGCCCTCGTCGTCGAGGATCCGGAGCACGTCGGCGTGCGCGTCCCGGTCGTGGATCACCAGCACCTTGTCCAGCTCCTTGGCCAGCCGGATGTGCCGGCGGAAGGACTCCTCCTGGGCCTCCCTGCCCTCCGCTCCGGTGCGGAAGTGGTCCAGCCCGGTCTCCCCCACCGCACGCACGCGGTCGGAGGAGACGGCCAGCTCGCGGATCCGGTCCACGGCCGCGTCCAGGTCCTCGTGCAGGGGCGCGTCGTTGGGGTGCAGCGCGACCCCGGCCACGATCGCGTCGTGCTCCTCGGCCAGCCGCACCGCCTCGGCCGCGCGCTCCAGGTCGCAGCCGATCTGCACGATCCTCGTCACCCCGACGGCCGCCGCCCGCTCCAGGGCCTCGGGCACGGGCAGCATCCCGGCGCCGCGGTCGATGTCGAGGTGGCAGTGGTTGTCCACCACCGGGCTCGGCAGCGGCTCCGGGCTGTCGGGAAGGTCCATGGCCACCAGCCTAGGCAGCGCTCAGATCCGGTGGGCGGCGGCGTAGACCTCGCGCTTGGGCAGCCCGGCTAGGCGGGCCACCTCCGCGATCGCCTCCTTGCGGGTCCGGCCGGCCTCCTCCAGCTCCGCGACGGCGGCACGCAGGCTGTCGGGGTCGTCGGCGACCGCCGCGACCGGCTCGGCACCGGAGACGACCAGGGTCACCTCGCCGAGCAGCCCGTCGGCCGCCCACTCGGCGAGCTCGACGAGGGGACCGCGCCGTACCTCCTCATGCGTCTTGGTCAGCTCGCGGCACACGGCGGCGGCGCGGTCGGCGCCGAACGCGTCGGCCATCGCGGCCAGCGTCGCGCCTGTGCGGCGCGGGGACTCGAAGAACACCATGGTCCGCTCCTCCCCGCTGAGCGTGGCGAGCCGCTGCGCCCGCTCCCCCGCCTTGCGCGGCAGGAAGCCCTCGAAGCAGAAGCGGTCGACCGGCAGGCCGGAGACCGCGAGCGCGGTGAGCACCGCGGACGGGCCGGGTACGGCGGTCACCCGGACCCCCGCCTCGACCGCGGCGGCCACGAGTCGGTAGCCCGGGTCGGACACGCTCGGCATGCCCGCGTCGGTCACCATCAGGACCCGGTCGCCGGACTCGAGCGCGTCGACCAGGGACGCCGTACGCCCCGCCTCGTTGCCCTCGAAGTACGACACCACCCGGGCCGGCACCGGCACGTCGAGGTCGGCGCACAGCCGCCGCAGCCGACGGGTGTCCTCGGCCGCGACCACGTCCGCGCTGCGCAGCTCGTCGGCCAGCCGGGACGGGGCGTCGCCGGCCTGGCCGATCGGGGTGGCGGCGAGCACCAGGACACCGGACATGGACCCGATCATGTCAGCCCGTCGCGGCGGCGCGTGGGCCCCGGCCCCGTACGATGCCCGGCGTGACCGCGACCGCGCCCGAGACCCGTGCCCGGGCGCCGCTGGGGCGCACGACGCGGGGCGAGCCGCTGCCCACCGCGGCCGAGCGGGCGGTCTCGCCCGGCTCGCCGGAGCACCCCCTCACCGGCTGGCTGGCCAGCATCGCGGTCGCCGGGCTGGCGCTCTTCCTGCGCCTGTGGGAACTCGGCCGCCCGCGGTCCTTCTCGTTCGACGAGACGTACTACGCCAAGGACGCCTGGTCGATGCTGCACTTCGGCTACGTCCGCGACTACACCGACAAGGCGGACGAGCGCATCCTCGCCGGGCGGACGACCGGCAGCTGGGCCGACGACCCGTCGATGATCGTGCACCCTGAGGTGGGCAAGTGGATGATCGCGGCCGGGGAGCGCGTCTTCGGCATGGATCCCTTCGGCTGGCGGGTGGCCGCCGCGGTGACCGGCGCGCTGATGATCCTGGTGATGATCCGCCTCGCCCGGCGGCTCACCGGGTCGACCATGCTCGGCCTGCTCGCCGGCCTGCTGCTCTGCTTCGACGGGCTGCAGCTGGTGCTGTCGCGGCTGGCGCTGCTGGACATCTTCGTGGCCTTCTGGACCCTGCTCGCGGTGCACCTGCTGGTGATGGACCGCGACAGCGTCCGCCGGCGCCTGGCCCGGCTGCGGCCCGACCCGCCGACGTCCGCGTTCCGGCCGTTCCTGTGGTGGCGGCCGTGGCTGCTCGCCTCGGGCGTGGCCTGGGGGCTGGCGATCGGGACGAAGTGGACGCCGGCCTATGCGCTCGCCGCGTTCGGGCTGCTGGCCTGGGCCTGGATGGTCGGCGCCCGCCGCTCCTTCGGGGTGCGCGGCGCGCTGTGGAAGTCCCTCATCGCCGACGCCCTGCCGATGGCGGTGCAGCTGGTCGGCACCGCGGCGGTGGTCTACGTCGCGAGCTGGGGCGGCTGGCTGGCCAACGCCGACGCCTACGAGGAGAGCCTCTCCTCCAACCAGTACACCCGCTTCGTCTCCTGGGACGGCACGTGCAACGGCACCGACATGACCGGGGTGCGCTCCGACGACCAGGCCCGCTGGCCCACCGCCACGGAGAAGGACGCGAAGGGCCTGGCCGAGGTCACCCAGTCCCTGCGCTCGCTGTGGTACTACCACCAGGACGTCTACACCTTCCACACCAACTTCCTCAGCTGCTCCGAGCACACCTACGCCTCCGACCCCGCCGGCTGGCTGCTGCTCAACCGGCCGGTCGGCGTCGACGCGCAGCTGGACATCAAGCCCGGCGAGCAGGGCTGCGACGCGGCGCCCGGCTCGGACTGCCTGCGCCAGGTGCTGCTGCTGGGGAACCCAGCCCTGTGGTGGGGCTCGCTGATCGCCCTCGCCGCCGCGCTCGTGCTCTGGGTCGGCTCCCGGGACTGGAGGTACGGCGTCGCCGTGGTCGGCGTCGCCTCCACCTGGCTGCCCTGGCTGCTCTACGACGACCGGCCGATCTTCTCCTTCTACGCCATCCTCACCCTGCCCTTCCTGGTGCTCGCCTGCGTGCTGGTGCTGGGCCGGCTGATGGGGTCCGGGGCCCCCGGCCCGAGGCGCACCTGGGGCGTGGTCGTCGGCGGCTCGTTCCTGATCCTGGTGATGCTCGCCTTCGCCTGGTTCTGGCCGGTCTGGACCGACCAGCTGATCACCAAGCAGGAGTGGTTGCAGAGGATCTGGTTCGAACGCTGGATCTGACCTGACAGACTGCTCTCCCGTGGCTGTTCTCGATGAGTACGACGGGTTCCTGTTCGACCTCGACGGGGTCGTGACCCCGACCGCGGAGGTGCACATGAGCGCGTGGTCGGTGATGTTCAACGAGTTCCTCGACGGGCGCGCTCCCGACGCGGGCGGCGACGCGTCGCCGTACACGGAGAAGGACTACTTCGCCTACGTCGACGGCAAGCCGCGCTACGACGGCGTGGCCTCGTTCCTGGCCGCCCGCGGGATCGAGCTGCCGTGGGGCGACCCCTCCGATCCGCCCGAGGCCGAGACCGTGTGCGGGCTGGGCAACCGGAAGAACGACGCGTTCAACCGGGTGCTCGAGGTCGAGGGCGTGCGCGCCTACCCCGGCTCGCGACGGCTGATCGAGGCGCTCGCGGAGCGCGGCACGCCGATGGCGATCGTCTCCTCCTCCCAGAACGCGCCCGCCGTGCTCGAGGCCGCCGGGCTGGACGGCTACTTCGGCGAGGTCATGCACGGCGGCGTCGCCGAGGAGCGCGGCCTGCCGGGCAAGCCGGCCCCGGACACCTTCCTGGCCGCCGCGGAGGACCTGGGCGTCCCGAAGGAGCGCTGTGTCGTGCTGGAGGATGCGCTCAGCGGCGTGGCCGCCGGGCGCGCCGGCGGATTCGGGCTCGTCGTGGGTGTGGACCGCGGCGCCGGCGCCGACGCGCTGACCGGCGCCGGGGCCGAGCTGGTCGTGCGGGATCTGGAGGAGCTGCTGTGAGCGGGTACGACAAGATGACCGCGGAGCCGATGGACCGCTCCCGGTTCCCGGTCGACGAGTGGGCGCTGCGCGAGTGCCGCTTCGACGACGCGGACCTCGGCGTGACCGAGTCCCTGTTCTCCGTCGGCAACGGCTACCTCGGACTGCGCGGCAACTACGAGGAGAGCCGCGACTTCCACGCCGACGGCACCTTCGTCAACGGCTTCCACGAGACGTGGCCGATCCTGCACGCCGAGGAGGCCTACGGCCTGGCGCGGGTCGGGCAGAGCATCGTCAACGTCCCGGACCCCAAGGTGATCCGGCTCTACGTCGACGACGAGCCCCTGCAGGTCTCCGAGGCGGACCTGCTCGGCTATGAGCGCGTGCTGGACTTCCGCACCGGCGTCCTGAGCCGGACCCTCATCTGGCGCACGCCCAGCGGCAAGCGGGTGCGGGTGAAGAGCCAGCGGATGGTCTCCTTCACCCAGAAGCACCTGGCCGTGATGACCATGGAGGTCACGCTCCTCGACGGCCGCGGGCCGATCCAGATCTCCTCCCAGCTGGTCAACCGGCAGGACCGCGACCTCGAGCACCCCTCCGTGGAGTCCCCCTCGGGGACCATCGCCGACCCGCGCCGGGCCAGCAAGTTCTCCCGCCGGGTGCTGGTGCCCCAGGTCTCCTCGATCGACGAGGAGACCGGCCGGATCCGGCTGGGCTACCGCAGCGCCGAGAGCGGCATGACGATCGGCACCGTGGTCGACCACCTCCTCGACCCGCCGGACGACGTACGCATCCAGGCGCAGATGGCCGAGGACGAGGGCAAGATGATCTACCGCCTCCAGATGGAGGCCGGGCAGACCCTCACCCTGACCAAGCTGGTCTCGATGCACTCCGCCCACCACGTGCCCGCGCGCGAGCTCATCGACCGGGCCGAGCGGACCCTGGACCGGGTCGCCGAGGACGGCGTCGGGCGCCTGTTCACCGAGCAGAAGGAGTGGCTGGCGGAGTTCTGGCAGCGCTCGGACGTGGAGATCCCCGGGCACCCGGAGCTCCAGCAGGCGATCCGGTGGAACCTCTTCGCGCTCGCCCAGGCCACCGCGCGCGCGGAGACGACCGGCATCCCGGCCAAGGGTCTGACCGGGTCCGGGTACGGCGGCCACTACTTCTGGGACACCGAGATCTACGTGCTCCCCTTCCTCACCTACACCTCGCCGTACGCCGCCCGGAACGCGCTGCGCTTCCGGGTCTCGCTCCTGCCCGCGGCCCGGCGCCGCGCGCAGGAGCTGTGCCAGAAGGGCGCGCTGTTCCCCTGGCGCACGATCAACGGCGAGGAGGCCTCGGCCTACTACGCCGCCGGCACGGCGCAGTACCACATCGACGCCGACATCAGCTACGGCGTGAGCCAGTACGTCAGCGCCACCGGCGACGTCGACTTCCTGTGCAACGAGGGGATCGACATCCTGGTCGAGACCGCACGCCTGTGGGCCGACCTGGGCTTCTGGCGCCAGCAGAACGGCCGCTCCACCTTCCACATCCACGGCGTCACCGGGCCGGACGAGTACACCACCGTCGTCAACGACAACACCTACACCAACGTGATGGCGCGGTGGAACCTGCAGCGCGCCGCCGACGCGGTGGAGGAGGTGCGCCGGATCGACCCCGAGGCCTACGCCCAGATGGTGCGGCGCACCGGCCTGCGGCCCGAGGAGGTCGAGGAGTGGCAGCGGGCCGCGCGGGGCATGGCGATCCCGTTCGACGCCGCTGTCGGCATCCACCCGCAGGACTCGCGCTTCCTGGACCGGGAGATGTGGGACCTCGAGCACACGCCGGACTCGGTGCGGCCGCTGCTGCTGCACCACCACCCGCTGGTGATCTACCGCTTCCAGGTGCTCAAGCAGGCCGATGTGGTGCTCGCGGCGTTCCTGCAGAGCCAGGACTTCACCCCGGAGGAGAAGCTGGCCGACTTCTCCTACTACGACCCGATCACGACCGGAGACTCCACGCTGTCGGCGGTCGCCCAGTCGATCATGGCCGCAGAGGTGGGCTACCAGGAGCTGGCCTACGAGTACTTCCTCAAGGCGTTGTACGTCGACCTGGCGAACCTGCACAGCAACACCGCCGACGGGGTGCACGTGGCCTCGCTCGGCGGGATCTGGAGCACCCTGGCCAGCGGCTTCGGCGGGTTCCGCAACCTCGGCGACCAGCGCTGGACCTTCGACCCGCGGCTCCCCGAGGAGTGGGAGGAGCTCTCCTTCAGGATCACCCTGCGCGGCACCCGGATCAAGGTGACCGTGCGCCGGGAGGAGATCTCCTTCGTCGTCGAGGAGGGCACCCGGCCGATCACCCTGTGCGTGCGGGGCGAGGAGGTCACCGTCGGCCCGGACGCCCCGGTCTCGGTGGCGCTGGACGGCCAGGGCCCGGTGCTCGAGGGCACGCCCCCGAACCCCGCGGGCACCATGCGCGCCGACGGCACGGTCATCTCGGCCACGGTCCCCCGGGGCGAGTGAGTCCGCGCCCTCAGGGGCTCACCCGCAGGATCTGGTCGTCCGCGCCGTTGTCGGTGAGGACGTAGATCGACCCGTCCGCCGACGGCTCGACCGCACGCAGCCGGCCGGCGTCGCCCTGCAGCACGGGGGCAGTGGTCAGCTCCCCCGAGGCCGGGTCGAGCAGGGACAGCGAGCTCGCCTTGAGCGCGGCGATCGCCAGGCGTCCTTCCAGACGGCCCCACTCCGGGCCGAGGAAGCTCATCCCGGAGATCGCCAGGGTGGGGTCGCCGCTGGACCACATCGCGGGCACCGCGCCCTCGATCTCGGGGTCGGTCATCGGCACCGACTCGTCGTACTCCCCCGCCCCGTCGGGGTCCCAGCCGTAGTTGCCGCCGGCGCGGAGCCGGTTGACCTCGTCATCGACGTCCGGGCCGTGCTCGGAGGCCCACATCTGCCGGGTTCCGGGGCGTACGGCGAGCCCCTGGACGTTGCGGTGACCGTAGCTGTAGATCAGCCGCGTCTGCGGGTCGTCGCGGTCCACGAACGGGTTGTCCGGCGGCGCCTCCCCGGTCTCCGGGTCCACCCGCAGCACCTTCCCGCCGAGCGCGGAGAGGTCCTGGGCGTTGGTGCCCACCGCGCTGTCGCCCGCGCCGATCCACAGCATGTCGTCGGCCCCGACCCGCAGCCGGCATCCGCTGTGCCGGCCGGAGGGGTTGAGCGTCAGCCCGGTGACCAGCGGCTCCTGCCGGGTGGCGGAGCCGGCGTCCCGGGCCAGCCGCCACGGCACCACCCGCACGTCGCCCTCGGTGGAGGCGAAGCAGGTGAAGAAGCGACGGTCCTGCGCGAAGTCGGGGCTGAGCTCGATCCCCATCAGGCCGCCCTCGCCGGCGACGTACACGTCGCTCGGGCCCTCCACGATCCGCTCCGCCCGCCGGCCGTCCAGCACCGAGATCCCGCCCCCGCGCTCGGTGAACAGGGCCCGCCCGTCGGGCAGCTCGACCAGCCCCCAGGGGTTCTCCAAGCCCGACACGAGCGACCTGACCTGCCAGCGCGGCCGGGCTCCCCCGCCCGACGCCTCACCCGTCGGGCTCGCCGACGACGCGGCCGGCTCCGAGGGACTCTCGGCGGGCGCCGAGGACGACGGGGCGGACTCCGTCGGCGGGTCGCCGCCGCACGCGGCCAGCGCCAGGAGGAGGGGTACGACGGCCAGGCCGAGCTTCATGCCGCGAGACTAGCCAGCCGCCCGAAGCCGCTCAGCGCCTCAACCAGTCCGTCAGGGACTCCAACAGCAGGTCCACGTCCGCGTCGCTGGTGTAGGGCGCCAGCCCGACCCGCATCCCACCGTCGTCCCCGAGCGCGAGGACCTGGGCCAGCTCGTGGGCGTAGAACGCATCGCTCGGCGCGCTCACCCCGCGCTCGGCCAGGAAGGTCGACCCCTCGATCAGGTCGCGCCCGGCGATGGTGAACGTCAGCGTGGGAGTACGCCGGGCCGCGCGGGACCACAGCGTCACCTCACCGGGCAGGTCGCCCAGCCCCTCCTCGATCCGGACGCGGAGCCGGTCCTCGTGCTCGTGCAGTCCGGCGTAGGACCGCTCCAACCGCTCGCGCCGACTCCCCTCACCGGGGACCAGGTCGGCCAGGAAGTCCACCGCCGCGGTCACCCCGGCCATCGCCTCGTAGGGTAGCGTCCCGAGCTCGAACCGCTCGGGCACCTCCTCCGTGCTCGGCAGCAGCTTGTCCGGGTGGATCCCCTGCAGCACCTCGGGACGGCCGGCCAGGACACCGCAGTGCGGGCCGAGGAACTTGTAGGGCGAGCACGCGAGCAGGTCCGCGCCCAGGCCCTCCATGTCGACCAGCTCGTGGGCGGCGTAGTGCACGGCGTCGACGTACATCAGCGCCCCGTGCTCGTGCACCGCCGCGGCGATCGCCGGCAGGTCCGGCATGGTGCCGATCAGGTTGGAGGCGGCGGTGATCGCCACCAACCGGGTGCGGTCAGAGAGCTGGTCGGTCACCGCGCTCACCGGCAGCTCGCCGGTCTCGGGGTCCGGGTCCGCCCAGCGCACGGTGGCGCCGACCCGCTCGGCGGCGATCACCCAGGGGCGCACGTTCGCGTCGTGCTCGAGCCGGGTCAGGACGATCTCGTCGCCCGGGCCCCACTCCCGCGCCAGCGCCCGCGCCGTGTCCATGGTCAGCTGGGTCATGCTCCGGCCGTAGACCACCCCGCCGGGATCGACGGCGAGGAAGTCCGCCATCGCGGACCGGAACCCGAGCACCAGGTCGTCAGCGTTGCGCCCGGCGAGGATGCCCCGCCACCGGTTGGACAGCGGCGCGACCAGGGCGTCGCGGATCGCGTCGGCCACGGGGACGGGGGTCTGGGTGCCGCCCGGCCCGTCGAAGAACGCCATCCCGCCCGCCACCTGCGGGAAGTGCGCGCGGACCCGGTCGACGTCGTAGTCCGCGCTCACTCGCCCGTCTCCACGGCCTCGTCCGCCGTCGCCTCGGACGCCCGCGCGGCCTCCGGGACCCGCGGACCGCCCAGGACACGACGTACCACCACCATCGCGGCTCCCGCGATCGCGATCGCCGCGAGGACGGCGCCGCCCGCGACCCAGCCTGCCTGCTCGTCAGTGCTCACGCCGCGACCGTACCGGCCGCCCCCTCCTCCTGGCGACGGGCGCCCTCCCTGCACGCACAAACCGCCCACCGGGCACTCCCTGCACCCACAAACCGCCCACCGGGCACTCCCTGCACCCACAAACCGCCCACCGGGCACTTCGTGCACGCAACAGGGCCCCGGTCCGAAGACCGGGGCCCTGTCGGGGTCCTGCCGGGACGTCAGACGTTCTGCGGAACCGGTTCCCCGGTTCGTATGACGTCCCGCCCTCTGGTCGGCTCGGGAGTGTGGCTCAGAGGCCTCGCTCCGGCTCAGAATCCTCGCTCCAGCTCAGAATCCAAGCTCCGACTCAGAAGGCTGTCTTGTCTGGACTTCTTCGCTACGCACGGAGCGTCACGGTCTGCTTTCGGGTGTCAGACCGATCCGTGCTTCGCTCAGAAGTCCATGCCCCCCATGCCGCCCATGTCGCCGCCCGGCATGGCCGGAGCCTTCTCCGGCTTGTCGGCGATGACGGCCTCGGTGGTGAGGAACAGCGCGGCGATGGACGCGGCGTTCTGCAGCGCGGACCGGGTGACCTTCGCCGGGTCGATGATGCCCTCGGCGATCATGTCGACGTACTGACCGGTGGCCGCGTTGAGGCCCTCGCCCGCGGGGAGCGAGCGCACCTTCTCCGCCACGACGCCGCCCTCGAGGCCGGCGTTGACCGCGATCTGCTTCAGCGGAGCCTCGGTCGCCTTGCGGACGATCTCGGCCCCCGTCTCCTCATCGCCGGTCAGGTCCAGCTTGTCGAACGCAGCGGCCGCGGCCTGGAGCAGCGCCACGCCGCCACCGGCGACGATGCCCTCCTCGACGGCGGCCTTCGCGTTGCGGACGGCGTCCTCGATGCGGTGCTTGCGCTCCTTCAGCTCGACCTCGGTGGCCGCGCCGACCTTGATCACCGCGACGCCGCCGGCCAGCTTGGCCAGCCGCTCCTGCAGCTTCTCGCGGTCGTAGTCGGAGTCGGACTTCTCGATCTCGGCGCGGATCTGGTTGACCCGACCCTCGATCTGGGCCTGGTCGCCCGAGCCCTCGACGATGGTGGTCTCGTCCTTGGTCACGACGACCTTGCGGGCCTGGCCGAGCAGCTCGAGCCCGGCGCTCTCCAGCTTGAGGCCGACCTCCTCGGAGATGACCTGGCCACCGGTCAGGATCGCGATGTCCTGCAGCATGGCCTTGCGGCGGTCACCGAAGCCCGGGGCCTTGACGGCGACGGACTTGAAGGTGCCGCGGATCTTGTTCACGACCAGCGTGGACAGCGCCTCGCCGTCGACGTCCTCGGCGATGATCACCAGCGGCTTGCCGGACTGCATGACCTTCTCCAGCAGCGGCAGCAGGTCCTTGACGTTGGAGATCTTGGAGTTCGCGATCAGGATGTACGGGTCATCCAGCACCGCCTCCATGCGCTCGGTGTCGGTGACGAAGTAGGCCGAGATGTAGCCCTTGTCGAAGCGCATCCCCTCGGTCAGCTCGAGGTCGAGCCCGAAGGTGTTGGACTCCTCGACGGTGATGACGCCTTCCTTGCCGACCTTGTCCATCGCCTCGGCGATGATCTCGCCGACGGTCGGGTCGGCCGCGGAGATGCTCGCGGTGGACGCGATCTGCTCCTTGGTCTCGACGTCCTTGGCCATGGCGAGCAGCTGCTCGGACACGGCTCCGGCCGCGGTCTCGATGCCGCGCTTGAGACCCATCGGGTTCGCGCCCGCGGCGACGTTGCGCAGGCCCTCGCGGACCATGGCCTGGGCGAGGACGGTGGCCGTCGTCGTGCCGTCACCGGCGACGTCGTCGGTCTTCTTCGCGACCTCCTTGACCAGCTCGGCGCCGATCTTCTCGTAGGGGTCCTCGAGCTCGATCTCCTTGGCGATGGACACACCGTCGTTGGTGATCGTCGGGGCGCCCCACTTCTTCTCCAGGACGACATTGCGGCCCTTGGGGCCCAGGGTGACCTTCACCGCGTCGGCCAGGGTGTTCATCCCCTGCTCCAGCCCGCGGCGGGCCTCCTCGTTGAAAGCAATCAGCTTCGGCATGACTCGTGCGATTCCTTCACATGAGTTCGAATATGGAGGGCCCGGGCGCTGCCCGCGACGGCCGGCCCGGCTGCCCGGCGGACCCTTCCCGCCGGCGCTTCGGACCTCAACGTGACCGGTCCCGATCTGTCACTCTCGTGCTGAGAGTGCCAGTCTCATGTTTAGCACTCGGCACCCGAGAGTGCAAACGTCGTATGGCGGCACATCGACCGTCGCCCGCGACCGGCGCGGTCCTACTCCTGCGCCTCCTGCGCCGCCCGCTCCCAGGGCGCGTGGTGGCCGAACGGCAGCTCCTCGTCGTGGGCGCCCATGGCCGCGAGGACCGAGGGGACGAGTGCCTTGGCCGTCCGCTTGTATCCCGAGGGGCTCGGGTGGAACCCGTCCAGGCTGAACATCTCGTCGGGGTTGGTGAGGAAGAACGGCCCCACCACGTCGGCCAGCGACACTGCCCAAGCACCGTGTGCGATCGCCGTACGACGCTGCGCCTCCGCCAGCTGCCGGGAGGCCCGCGAGGCCAGCGACCGCAGCGGCTGCGGCACCTGCTCCAGGGCCCGCAGGTCCGGGCAGGTCCCGACGACGACCTCGGCGCCGAGGTCGTGCAGCTCCTCGATCACCTCGGCCAGGTGCTTGGCCGCCACCGTGGTCGGCACCCGGTGGGTCACGTCGTTGCCGCCGACCAGGATCACCGCGACGTCGGGGCGGTAGCTGCGCGGCAGCCCCTCGATCTGCGCCATCAGCATCGACGACTCCGACCCCACGCGCGCCCCGGTGGTCAGCCGCACGGAGCGCTCGGACCGCTTCACGACCCGCTTGGAGAGCCGCGCGCCCAGCGTCTGCTTGGGCTTCTCCGCGCCGAGGCCGGCCGCGGTGGAGTCGCCCAGCAGGAGGAGCTCGACGGGGTCGCCGTACTCCTTGCCGAAGGTGCGGTCGGCGACCAGCGCCTCCTCGCCCAGGGGCTTGCCAATCAGGTGCCGGGCATGCGCGGCCTGCCGGTCCAGGACCGTCTTGGCCGTCCAGGCACCCGCGCCGGCGATCGCGCCCAGCGCACCGGCGGTCCCGCCGGCGCGCAGCCAGAAGCTCGTGCTCATGGTCGAAACAGACCAAAGTCGTCTGAACGAGCGGCCAACGCGGCGTGAGGTGTCGGTGACCCCTGCGCGATGGTCCGGCTCAGCCGCCGGCGACGGCCGGGATCACCGCGATCTCGGTGCCGTCGGGGGTGGGGGTGGCGAGCTCTCCGAGGAAGCGGACGTCCTCCTCGCCGACATAGACGTTGACGAAGCGGCGCAGCCGGCCGCTCTCGTCCAGGATCCGGCCCTTGATCCCGGCGAAGCGGCCGTCCAGATCGTCGATCACCTCGCCCAGGGTGGCGCCCTCGGCGCTCACCTCCTGCTCGCCGGAGGTGTAGCTGCGCAGGATGGTGGGGATCCGCACGTTCACGCTCATCAGGACTCCTTCTCGCCCGGGCTGCCCCGAGCCTAGGCCCCGGTGGCGGGCCGAACCCGCGTCCCACATCGCGGAAGCGGCCGCGCCGTGATGGGATGGATCCATGGAGTGGACGTCTCCCCGGTCCCGACAGCGGTACGACGACCTGCTGGCCGCCGCCGACCGCTCGGTCGCCGCCTTCGACTTCGACGGCACCCTCTCCCCCATCGTGGACGACCCGACCCGGGCGCGGATCCACCCGGACGCGCCCGAGCTGCTCCTGGAGCTCGGCGAGTCCTTCCGGGCCATCGCGGTGGTCACCGGGCGCCCGGCCCGGCAGGCGATCGCCCTCGCCGACCTGGACGATCTCGGCGCCCGGCTGACCGAGCGGGGCCGCGAGCTGCGGGTGCTGGGGCAGTACGGCAACGAGCGCTGGTCCTCCACGGAGCGGCGGATCGTCTCCCCGCGCCCGCCGAAGGGCCTGGCCAGCTTCGAGCGGGAGCTGCCGGAGATCCTGCGCAACGCCCGCGCCGAGGATGCCTGGGTGGAGGAGAAGGGCCTGGCGGTGGCGATCCACACCCGACGGATGGCTCACCCGAACGAGGCGATGGAGCGGCTCGCGCCGCTCGTGGCCGACGCCGCGGCCGAGCACGGCCTGACCCTGGAGCCGGGGCGCAACGTGCTGGAGGTCCGCGCGGCCGGCATGGACAAGGGGGACGCCGTACGCCGTCTCGTGGCCGAGCTGGATGCGGGCGGCTTCCTCTTCTGCGGCGACGACCTCGGCGACCTCGAGGCCTTCCGCGCGGTGGCCGAGCTCCGCGACCAGGGGCTGGCCGGGCTGCTGGTGGCGTCGGGCTCGACGGAGGAGACTGCCCTGCACGAGCTGGCCGATGTGGTCGTCGACGGCCCCGAGGGGGTCCTCGACCTGCTGCGCACGCTCACCGGCGACCTGCGCGACCGGGACCGTCACCCCGCCTGAGGCCCAAGCGGGGGTACGGCGGGCGTCAGGCGGCGTCGGCGGTGAGGATCACCGTGAGCTGGTCCATGCTCATCGGGTCCACGGCCGAGGAGACCCGGCTGATGCCGAGGTCGAGCGCGAGCTGCTTGGCGGCCCGCTCCATGCCCGGCGGGTAGTAGACGGTCGAGCTGGGGATCAGCCCGCGCCAGTTGTCCGAGCCGACGACCTGCCAGCCCAGGCCGGCCGCGGTGTCGGCGTAGCTGCCGGCCAGGCCGGTGATGCCGGAGTTGTTGAAGACCACGACGTAGGTCGACGAGCGGTCGATCGGCTTGGGCTTCTTCTTCGCGATCTTCTTGCCCTCGGCGATCTCCGGCTCGCCGGTGCGGCTCGGGGACTCCGACGGGCCGGCCGAGGGCTGGGAGACGGTGGTGATCTCGCGCTCGGCGGGCCCGGAGTCGCGGGTCGCGACGAACGAGACGCCGGCCATGACCACGGCGATGATCGAGAGGATCACCACCGGGGAGGGGAAGGCGACACCGGCCTCGGAGCGGGTCCGGGCGGCGTGGAAGCGCTGGGGAAGGGGCGCCATGACGACCTCAGACCTCGAAGCCCAGCCGGCGGGCCGACCGCTGGCGCTGCCGGGTCGCACGCAGCCGGCGCAGCCGCCGCACGAGCAGCGGGTCGGCCTCGAGCGCCTCGGGACGGTCGATGAGGGCGTTGAGCACCTGGTAGTAGCGCGTGGAGCTCATGTCGAACTTCTCCCGCACGGCCGCCTCCTTGGCGCCGGCGTACTTCCACCACTGACGCTCGAACTCCAAGATCTCGGCGTCGCGGTCCGACAGCTCCGGCAGGCCGGAGTCCCCGGCGCTGCCCGACAGGGCGTTCGCGGCATCCATGCGTGCTCTCCATTCCTCTGGTGCGCGCCAGTCTAGGGGAGGAATCACACGTGTGTCATTCGCGGTGCCGCGCGTCGCCGCACCCGAGCACAGTAGTTTCGCGTCCATGAGCAGCGACGCGCCCGCCCCGGTCCGCTGGGGGATCCTGGCCACCGGCAAGATCTCCACCTCCTTCGTCCGCGACCTGGCGCTCACCCCCGGCGCTGAGCTCGCCGCGGTCGGGTCGCGCCGGAGGGAGTCGGCTGAGGCGTTCGCCGCCGAGCACGGGGTGGCCCGCGCCTACGGCTCCTACGCCGAGCTGGTCGAGGACCCCGAGGTCGACGTGGTCTATATCGGTACGCCGCACACGCTGCACCTCGACGACGCCCGGCTGGCCTTCGAGGCGGGCAAGCACGTCCTGTGCGAGAAGCCGCTCGCGATGAACCTCGCCGAGGCCGAGGAGATGGTCGCCCTCGCCCGCCAGCACGACCGCTTCCTGATGGAGGCGATGTGGACCGCCACCCACCCGGTCGTCCGCGAGCTGGTGGACGGCTTCGCGGCGGGCCGCTTCGGCGAGCCCCGCCAGGTGCACGCGGACCTCGGGTTCGTGGTCGACGAGAGCGCGAGCGCGCGGATGGTCGACCCCGAGCTGGGCGCCGGCGCGCTGCTGGACATGGGGATCTACCCCCTCACCCTGGCGCACCTGGTCCTGGGGCCGGCCGAGGAGCTCACCGCGGTGGCGAGCCTCTCGCCGGAGGGCTACGACACCGACGTCGCCATCGCCGGCCGGTACGCCGGCGGGGCGGTGGCCGCCCTCACCTGCTCGATGACCTCCTGGAGCCCGCGGACCGCGAGCATCGCCACCACCACCGGCCGCCTGGACCTGCCCTCGGGCTTCCACCACCCGGCGTACGCCCTGTGGACCCCGCAGGAGGGCGATCCGGTGCGGCTCGAGGGCGCCGAGCCGGTGATCGGGCGGGGATACGGCAACGAGGCGGCGGAGGTGCAGCGCTGCCTGCGCGCCGGACTGCGGGAGAGCCCGCTCGTCCCGCACGAGCAGACCCTCACCCTGATCCGGCAGCTCGACGAGCTGCGGGGACACCTCGGGGTGCGGTACCCCTCGGACCGGGCTGGCTAGGGTTGGGCCGTGGCCAAGGCTGACCTCGTCATCGTCGCCAACCGGCTCCCGGTGGACCGGGTGGTCGGGGGCGACGGCCAGCCCGGGTGGCGCCGCTCCCCCGGCGGCCTGGTGACCGCGCTCGAGCCGGTGATGCGGGCCAACGACGGCGCCTGGATCGGCTGGCCGGGCGGCACGGAGACGGGGCTGAAGCCCTTCAAGGAGGACGGGCTCCAGCTGGTGCCGGTCTCGCTGAGCGAGGAGGACGTCGAGGAGTTCTACGAGGGCTTCTCCAACGGCACGCTGTGGCCGCTCTTCCACGACCTGGTCGCCAAGCCGGAGTTCCACCGCGAGTGGTGGGACGCCTATGTCCGGGTCAACCGGCGGTTCGCGGAGAAGGCCGCCGACGTGGCCACGGAGGGCGCCACCGTCTGGGTGCAGGACTACCAGCTGCTGCTGGTGCCGCAGATGCTGCGCGAGCTGCGGCCGGACCTGCGGATCGCGATCTACCTGCACATCCCGTTCCCGCCCACCGAGCTGTTCCAGCAGCTCCCCTGGCGGCGGCAGCTGCTGGAGGGGATGCTCGGCGCCGACCTGATCGGCTTCCAGCTGCCCGGCGGCGCCGCCAACTTCGTCCGCCTGGTGCGCCAGCGGGTCGGCCACAAGACCCACCGCGACCGCGTCTATCTCCCCGACGGCCGGATCGTGCGGGCCAAGGCCTACCCCATCTCCATCGACGTGGAGGGCTTCGAGGAGCTGGCCCGCTCCGAGAGCGTCCAGGCGCGGGCGAAGGAGATCCGCGAGGCGCTGGGCGATCCGGAGACGATCTTCCTCGGCATCGACCGGCTCGACTACACCAAGGGCATCTACGCCCGGCTGCGCGCGTTCGGCGAGCTGCTCTCCGAGGGCGACCTGGAGGTCGGCCGCGCGATGTTCGTGCAGGTCGCGACCCCGAGCCGCGAGCGGGTCGAGCAGTACCGCATCCTGCGCGACGACATCGACCGGCTGGTGGGCCGGCTCAACGGCGACCTGGGGCAGATCGGCCGGCCGGCGATCGTCTACATGCACACCTCCTACCCGCGCGAGGAGATGGCCGCGCTCTACCTCGCCGCCGACGTGATGGTCGTGACGCCGTACCGCGACGGGATGAACCTGGTCGCCAAGGAGTACGTCGCCTGCCGCTTCGAGGGCGACGGCGCGCTCGTGCTCAGCGAGTTCGCCGGCGCGGCCGCGGAGCTGAAGCAGGCGTGGCTGGTGAACCCCTACGACCTCAACGGGATGAAGGCCGCGCTGCTGGAGGCCGCCACGGCGGACCCGAAGGAGATCGGCCGACGCATGCGCGCGATGCGCAAGACCGTGACCGAGAACGACGTGAAGCACTGGGCGACCACGTTCCTGGAGGACCTCACCGAGCTCGGCGACGGGGAGGCCCTGGAGGTCGAGACTGCGGAGTGACCCGCTCCGCGGGTCAGTGTGAAGGGCTCGCCTCCCGCGCCTTCTGCTCCGCCTCGTCGGCCTGGCGCCGCATGATCTCGGCGATCTCCTCGGCCAGCTCGGGACCGAGAACCCCACAGGCGGCCGCGCCGTCGTACCCGTAGACGTCGGCGAGCGGGCGGATGCCCTTCTGGGCGACCACGATGTCCACGTCGTCCGGAGTGATGAGGCCCGGGTGGTCGACCCCGACGGCCTCGGACAGCTTCAGCAGGTCGCGCCGCAGCGAGACGATGTAGTTCGCGCAGCGCACCGACTTGTCCTCGGGGTCCAGGCCGCGCATGAACCACTTGTTCTGCGTCGCCACCCCGGTCGGGCAGTGGTCGGTGTGGCACTTCTGTGCCTGGATGCACCCGATGGACAGCATCGCCTCGCGTCCCACGTTGATCAGGTCGCAGCCGAGCGCGAAGCCGACGACCGCGTTCTCGGGGATGCCGAGCTTGCCGCTGCCGATGAACACCACGTCGTCGGCGAGGCCCGCCTCGACGAAGCGGCGGTGCACCTGGGAGAAGCCGATCCGGAAGGGGTAGGCGACGGCGTCGGAGAAGACCTGCGGCGCGGCTCCGGTGCCGCCCTCGCCGCCGTCGATGGTGACGAAGTCGACGCCGCGCTGCCGGTCGGCCATATGCTCCACGAGCAGGTCCCAGAACTGCAGGTTGCCGACGGCCGACTTGATCCCCACCGGCAGGCCGGTGGCGTCGGCGATCTGCTCGACCACGTCCAGCATCGAGTCGGTGTCGTGGAAGGCCGAGTGCCGCGACGGGCTGGCGCAGTCGACGCCCTCGGGGATGCCGCGGATCTCGGAGATCTCGCCGGTCACCTTGGCGCCGGGCAGCATGCCGCCCAGTCCGGGCTTCGCGCCCTGGGAGAGCTTGATCTCGATCGCCTTCACCGGCGAGCCCTCGATCCGCTCGACCAGGCGGTCCAGGGAGAAGCGGCCCTGCTCGTCGCGACAGCCGAAGTACGCCGTACCGATCTGGTAGATCAGGTCGCCGCCCTGGAGATGGTAGGACGACATCCCGCCCTCGCCGGTGTTGTGCAGGCAGCCCGCCAGCTGCGCCCCCTTGTTGAGGGCGGTCACGGCCGGGGCGGACAGCGAGCCGAAGCTCATCGCAGAGATGTTGATGACCGACGCGGGGCGGAACGCCTTGGCGCGTCCGCGGGGGCCGCCGAGCACCTTGGCGGCCGGGATCGGGACGCCCTCGCCGGCGTGCCGGCCGGTCGCGGCGCCGCGGCCGATGAAGGTGGTGTGCTTGATGATCGGATAGCCGTCGAGGTGCTCCACGTCGTTGTCGGTGCCGAAGCCGACGTAGTTGTCCAGCCGCTTGGCCGACTGGTAGACCCAGGCCCGCTGATCCCTGCTGAACGGGCGCTCCTCGTCGTTGCTGGTGACGATGTACTGCCGCAGCTCGGGGCCGATCCGCTCGAGCCAGTAGCGCGCGTTCGCCACGACGGGGTAGTTGCGCTTGAGGGCATGTTCCTTCTGGGTGAGGTCCCGAACGGCCACCGCCCCCAGGGCGGCCGCACCGAGGCCCGCGGCACGGGTCCACTTCATCCCCCTGTCCTATCCCTCCGCTGCGCCGTTGTCGACCACCCCGGGGGCTTGCGCCGAGGCTCGTACGACGTCCCGGCGGGCGGGCGGGTATTTTCGGCGTATGGATCTGATCCCCAAGCCCGATCAGGTCGTCGCGGCGGCCAGCAACGTGGCGCACAAGCTGATCTACGGCAGCGTCGCCGACCTGCGCGCGATGCCCCGCACGCTGATCGACGAGGGCAACCTGCGCGAGGTCTACCACTACCGGCCCGCGCCGGGCGTGGAGGAGACCGGCGACCCGGTCCTGCTCATCACCCCGCTGGCCGCCCCCGCCCTCTGCTACGACCTGCGCCGGTCGTGCTCGCTGGTCGAGCACCTGGTGCAGCAGGGACGGCCCACCTACCTGGTGGAGTACGGCGAGGTGCAGTTCAAGGACCGCGCCCTGGGGATCGAGCATTGGATCGACGAGGTCGTGCCGAACGCCGTCCGCGCCGCCTCCGAGCACGCGGGCGGTCGCCCGGTGCACCTGGTCGGCTGGTCGCTGGGCGGCATCTTCGCGCTGCTCACCGCGGCCGACTCGCCGGACCTGCCGATCGCCTCGGTGACCTCGCTGGGGGCGCCGTTCGACGTGGCCCAGGTGCCGCTGGTGGCTCCCCTGCGCCCGCTGCTGACCGTGCCGGGCCTGGAGCGCGGGGCGATCACCCGGGTCTACCAGGCGGTGGGCGGCGCGCCGAAGCCGGTGGTCAAGTGGGCCTTCCAGCTCACCTCGGTGCAGAAGCTGGTGACCAAGCCGCTGGCGCTGGCCCGCAACCTGGACGACGCCGACTTCCTCGCCCAGATCGAGGCGGTGGACCGGTTCGCGGCGAACATGATCGCCTACCCCGGTCGGACCTTCGGGCAGCTCTACCACCGGTTCGTCAAGGGCAACCAGCTCCGGCACGGTGCCGTCGAGCTGGACCATCGCACGATCGAGCTCGCCGCGATCACCGTGCCCGTGCTCGTCTTCGCCGGCGCCACCGACGGGATCGCGCCGGTCGCCTCGGTGCGCACGGTGCTGCCGATGCTGACCGGCGCCGAGGAGGTGCGCTTCGAGATCGTGCCGGGCGGGCACCTGGGGATGCTCACCGGCCGCGCCGCCCGGGAGACCACCTGGGTGACCCTGGACGAGTGGCTGACCGAGTGGTCCGGGCGCGCCGCGGCGAAGAAGACGGCCCGGAAGTCGACGGCGAAGAAGGCACCTGCCAGGAAGTCCGCGGCGAAGAAGTCCACCGCCAAGAAGGCTCCAGCGAAGAAGGCTCCCGCCAAGGCGGCGAAGGCTCCAGCGAAGAAGACGCCCGCGAAGGCGACGAAGGCCACGGCGAGGAAGACGCCCGCGAAGAAGGGCGCGAAGCGCTCCTCGGCCCGTCCGAGCAGGGAGGCGATCGGCTCCAACACCCAGCGGCGCTACGGCTCCTCCGGCTCGCGGGCCCTGGCCCGCTGACCGGGGTGACGGGCGTGAGCGCGCTCTCCGGACTCGTGGACCAGGGCCTGGTCGCTCCCGACTGGGCCGAGGCGCTGGCTCCGGTGGACGACCGGATCGCCGCGATGGGCCGCTTCCTGCGGGAGGAGATCGCCGCCGGGAGGCAGTACCTCCCCGAGGGGAACCAGATCCTGCGTGCGTTCTCGCGCCCGCTGGCCGACGTACGCGTGCTGGTCGTCGGGCAGGACCCCTATCCCACGCCGGGGCACCCGATCGGCCTGAGCTTCGCGGTGGCGCCCGACGTCCGCCCGCTCCCCCGGTCGCTGGTCAACATCTACCGCGAGCTGGTCAACGACACCGGGGTCGCCCCGCCGAGCAACGGCGACCTGACGCCCTGGCTGGACCAGGGCGTGATGCTGCTGAACCGGAGCCTCACCGTGCGGCCCGGCGAGCCGGCCTCGCACCGCGGCCGCGGCTGGGAGAGCGTCACCGAGTGCGCCATCACGGCACTGGCCCGGCGCGGCGGCCCGTGCGTGGCGATCCTGTGGGGCCGCGACGCGCAGTCGCTCAAGCCGCTGCTCGGCCCGATCCCGTGGGTGGAGTCGCCGCACCCCTCGCCGCTCTCGGCCTCGCGCGGCTTCTTCGGCTCGCGCCCCTTCACCCGGGTCAACCGGCTGCTGGAGGAGCAGGGCGGCACGCCGGTCGACTGGACCCTCCCCTGACCGAGCACCCTCGACAAAACTAGTTGAACATGAAACTATAAGCGCATGGAGAGGATGCCGGCGCTGTACCTGGGCCACGGGGCCCCGCCGCTGCTGGACGACGCCCTGTGGTCCGGCCAGCTGGGCAAGTTGTCGGCCGCCCTGCCCCGTCCCACGGCGATCCTGATCGTGAGCGCACACTGGGAGTCCGCGCCGATCTCCCTCTCCGCGCCGGACGTTCCGCTGGTCTACGACTTCGGCGGCTTCGACCCGAAGTACTACCAGGAGACCTACGACGCCCCGCACGCCAGCGACCTGGCCGCCCGGCTGCAGGCGCTGCTGCCGGGCGAGGTGCACCAGCACACCTCCCGCGGGCTCGACCACGGCGCGTGGGTCCCACTGAAGATCATGTACCCCGACGCCGACATCCCGGTCGTGCAGATGTCCCTGCCGACCCACGACCCGGAGACCCTCCTCGGCCTGGGCGCCCGGCTCCGATCGCTGCGCGACGAGGGCGTGCTGGTCGTCGGCTCGGGCTTCCTCACCCACGGCCTGCCGTTCCTCACCGACTGGCGGATCGAGGCCGAGGCGCCGGGCTGGTCCAGCGACTTCGACGCGTGGGCCGGCGAGGCGCTCGCCCGCGGCGACGTCGACGAGCTGGCGGCGTACGCCTCCCGCGCCCCCGGCATGCCCTACGCCCACCCGACGGTGGAGCACTTCACCCCGCTGTTCATCACCCTGGGCGCGGCGACCGACCCCGGTACGCCGGGCGAGCAGCTCTTCGACGGGTTCTGGCTGGGCCTCTCCAAGCGCTCCCTGCAGGTCGCCTGACCTGGGTTCCCGCACCCGTCGGCGCGGGTGGAGGATGGGCCCATGCGCATCCTCTCGATCCAGTCGCACGTCGCCTACGGGCACGTCGGCAACTCCGCGGCCGTCTTCCCGCTGCAGCGCCTCGGCCACGAGGTGTGGCCCGTGCTGACGGTGAACTTCTCCAACCACACGGGGTACGGCGCGTGGCGCGGTCCGCTCATCGACCCCGAGGACGTGCGCGCGGTGATCACCGGGATCGAGGAGCGCGGCGTGCTCGGCCAGGTGGACGCGGTGCTCTCGGGATACCAGGGCTCGCCCGCGGTGGCGGACGTGGTCGTGGACGCCGTACGGCGGGTCAAGGCGGCCAACCCGGCGGCGACGTACACCTGCGACCCGGTGATGGGCAACGCCACGTCCGGCTGCTTCGTCAACCCCGAGATCCCGCCGATCATCCGCGAGAAGGTCGTCCCGGTGGCCGACATCCTCACGCCCAACCAGTTCGAGCTGGGCTTCATGACCGGCCACGACAACCTGAGCGCGCCGTCGTCGCTGGAGCAGATCCTGGCCGGCGCCGACGCCGCCCGCGAGCTGGGCCCGAGCACCATCCTGGTGACCTCGGTCGATCGCGCCGACGCCCCCGAGGACACGATCGAGATGCTCGCGGTGACCGGTGACGGCGCCTGGCTGGTGCAGACGCCGCGGCTGCCGCTGAAGGCCAACGGCTCCGGCGACATCACCGCCGCGCTGTTCACCGCGCACCTGCACGAGACCGGGTCACCGGCCGAGGCGCTCGCCCGCACCACCTCGTCGGTCTTCGACGTCCTCCGGACCACACTGGAGTCCGGCGAGCGCGAGCTGCGACTGATCGACGCCCAGCAGGCGATCGCCGAGCCGAGCATGGCCTTCGAGGTGTCGCAGGTCCGCTGACCCGAGGCCGTTGACTCACCCCTACCCCCTATAGGTACCGTGAGGGCATGAGCCTTCGTCGTACCTCTTCCGTCCTCGCCTCCACCGCTCTCGCCCTCGGCCTGTTGGCCGGCTGCGGCAACGACGAGGACGGCGGTGGCGCCGGCGGCTCGGGGCACTCCGGGCACTCCTCCTCCCAGGAGTCCTCGTCGCCCGGCTCCTCGCAGGCCTTCAACGACGCCGACGTGGACTTCGCGACGATGATGATCCCGCACCACGCGCAGGCGCTCTCGATGGTCGACCTCACGCAGGGCCGCCCGGGGCTGTCGCCGGAGTTCGTCGACCTCACCGAGCAGATCCGGGCAGCCCAGGCGCCGGAGATCGAGCAGATGTCCGGGTGGCTGCGCGCCTGGGGCCAGCCGGTCCCGGAGGAGGGGATGGGCCACGACATGGCCGGCGGGATGACCGAGCAGGACATGTCCCGGCTGGAGAAGGCACCCGACGCGCGATTCGAGGACATGTGGCTGGAGATGATGATCCGGCACCACGAGGGCGCGGTGGCGATGGCGCGGGACGAGGTCGAGCGCGGGAAGTCCCCCGAGGCCACGAAGCTCGCCCAGGAGATCGTCGGCGGCCAGCAGGCCGAGATCGAGCAGATGCGGGGCATGCTGAAGGGCTGATCGCCGGACTCCGTGGGATGCTCCGGTCATGGAGCTTCGACCCGCGACGCAGGCCGACGACGCGGACCTGGTCGCGCTCGACCGGACCACCTGGTCGCCCCAGACCACTCCGACGCCAGCCCCTCCCGAGGGCGGCACGTTCTTCTCCGACCGGCGCAGCGCGGACGAGGTGATCGTCGCGGAGCAGGACGGCCGGGTGGTCGGGTACGCGATCGTGCAGCGCACCTCGCTGATGCCCTCGCACGGCCACGTGCTGATGGTCAACGGCGTCGCGGTCGACCCGGCCCTGCAGGGTCGGGGCCTGGGACGCCGGCTGGTGCGGGCGGCGCAGGACGAGGCAGTACGCCGCGGCGCGCGCAAGCTCTCCCTCCGCGTGCTCAGCACCAACCCCTCTGCCGTGCACCTCTACGAGAGCTGCGGGTTCGTCACCGAGGGCGTCCTGCGCGAGGAGTTCGAGCTGGATGACGGCTTCGCCGACGACGTGCTGATGGCGTGGTTCCCGCCCCGCCCGTGACTCCGTCCGGTGGTCGAGTCGCCTTCGGTGGTCGAGCCGCCTTCGGTGGTCGAGCTGCCTTCGGTGGTCGAGCTTGTCGAGACCAGGTCTCCGCCGCTGGTCGAGCCGCCCTCGGTGGCCGAGCTTGTCGCGACCAGGTCTCCGTCCGGGTCGAGCTGCCTTCGGTGGTCGAGCCCGTCGAGACCACCCCCGTGGCGCGGTTTGACGCCTGTGACCTGATCGTGACCCGGATCGGTGTGGATGAGGGTCGTTGGCCGGGTGGGAGTGTCGGTGCCGCCTGGAAGAGTCCGGGTATGTCGACCAAGCCGCTGCATCCGAGCCACCCGGTGGCCGCTGCGGTCGCGCGCATCGAGACCGAACTCACGCAGGCGGCCGGGGTGCCGGTGTGGTCCATGGCCGCGGGCGAGGCCGGGGAGGTGTTGGAGGCGTTGACCCGGGCCCGGGCGCAGGCCGATGCGCTGTTGTTGCGGGTGCTGCGCCAGGCCGAGTCGGTGGAGACCGGTCTGGAGACCGGCGCGACGTCGACGACGAACTGGTGGGCCCACCGGATGCGAATGGTCCGCCGCGACGCGCACGCCCTGCGCCGGCTCGCGACCCAGGTCGAGGCCCACCCCGCGGTCGCCGAGGCGTTGGAGTCGGGTCGGATCCTGACCGACCAGGCCCGCGCGATCACCGACGCCCTGGAGCAGGTGCCCGCCGACGCGGAGGCGTGGGTGCTGCCCGCCGCCACCCAGCGGATGCTGGACCTCGCAGCCGATCACGACGCCAAAGACCTCCGCATCCTGGGCAGGCGGCTGTTGGAGGTCATCGACCCCGCGACCGCGGACGCCGAAGAAGCCCGACGACTCGAGGCCGAAGAACGCGCCGCACGGGAGCGGGTCGGGTTCGGGATCCGGGACTCCGGTGACGGCACCATGCGGGGCTGGTTCACCCTCCCGGTCGCCCAAGGAGAGATGCTGCGCCGCCAGGTCCACGCGATCGCCTGATCCAAACACACCCACCCCACCACGACTGTGACCGAGCAGACCAACGCCGCCGCGGCCGATGCCGACGCTGTGGACGGTGCGGTCGACCCGGTCCAGGCCCCGCGGCATCGGCCGCTGTCGCGCAAGGGACTGGGTGAGGCGTTCTGCGAGCTGATCGAGTCCCGCCCCGCCGACACCCTCCCCACCAGCGGCGGGATCTCCGCGACCGTGGTGGTCACCATGGAGCTGGAGACCCTGCTGGGCGGGTTGAAGGCAGCATCCCTGGACACCGGGTCCAAGATCACCGCCGGCCAAGCCCGACGCCTGGCCTGTGAGGCCGGGATCATCCCGATCGTCCTCGGCGGACCCTCCGTCGTGCTCGACATGGGCCGCAAGAGACGGTTCCACACCCCCGCGCAACGGATCGCCATGGGCGTCCGCGACGGCGGCTGCTCCGCCGCGGGCTGCGACATGCCCGCCGACAAGTGCCAGGCCCATCACGAGACACCGTGGTCCAAAGGCGGCTCCACCAGCGTGAAAGACGGCAGGTTCTACTGCCCCACCCACCACCAGATGATCCACGACCCCACCTACCAGCACCACCTCGACAAACACGGCAAAGTCCGCTTCACCCGACGCACGTGACCAGCCACCCGCCGACGAAGACTGGTCTCGACCAGCTCGACCACCGATAGGCCTGGGTGGTCTCGACAAGCTCGACCACCGATACTCCGGCTCGACCACCGATACTCGGGCTCGACCACCGAATTGGCGCCCGCGTGAAGAACCCTGCGTCGTGTGCAGAAATGCACGCGTCCAGCCGCCGACCGGGTGCACTACCCCCGCCCGTGGTCGATTCTTCACCCCCGGGTCCGCCGTAGTCTCGACAAGCTCGACCACCGATGAGGCGGGCTCGACCAGCGAGGGCCCGGTGGCGGTCTCGACAAGCTCGACCACCGACGAGGCAGGCTCGATCAGCGAAGCGGAGAGCCGGTGACAGGATTCGAACCCGCGACATCCTCTTTACAAGAGAGGCGCTCTACCAACTGAGCTACACCGGCCTGCCGGCCGGCGGGGCCGGCGGGCGGACCAATCCTAAGGTGGAGGCGTGACCTCAGCGCATCTGACCATCGGCCAGCTGGCGAAGCGATCCGGGCTGGCCCACAGCGCGCTGCGCTACTACGAGGACCTGGGCCTGATCGCCGCGAAGCGCACGAGTGGGAACCAGCGCCGCTACGAGCAGGCGACGCTCCGCCGGCTCGGGTTCATCCGGGCCGCCCAGCAGGTCGGGCTGACCCTGGAGGAGATCACCGCGGCGCTCTCGACCCTGCCGGACGGGCGGACGCCGAACGCGGAGGACTGGAGCCGGCTCAGCGCGTCCTGGCGACCGCGGCTGGACGAGCAGATCGAGCGCCTGGTCCGGCTGCGCGACCAGTTGGACAGCTGCATCGGGTGCGGCTGCCTGAGCCTGAAGACCTGCGCATTGCGCAACCCCGGTGACGCGGCCGCGGCGCGCGGCACGGGCGCCGTACACCTCGAGCCGGGTGACCCCGGCGACAGCAGCCACTAGTCTTCACCGCCATGGCGCTGCGCTTCGTCGCCAACCGGCCCGACCCGGCCGTGGTGACCCTCCCCTGGGAGCTCCCCCTCGAGGAGTGGCCCGACGACGTGCTCGTCGCGCTCCCCCGCGGCCTGTCGCGCCACGTGGTCCGGATCATCGGCCTCGGCGGGCGCAACTACGCGGTGAAGGAGACCCAGGAGGAGATCGCCTTCCGGGAGTACCGACTCCTCCGCGACCTCCAGCGCATGGGCCTCCCCGCGGTCGTGCCGCAGGCCGTCGTCACCGGCCGCGAGGACGCCGACGGCGAGCCGCTGCCCAGCGCCCTGGTCACCCGGCACCTGCAGTTCTCCCTGCCCTACCGCGCCCTGTTCGCCCACGGGATCCGGATGGAGGACCTGCCGAGCCTGGTCGACGCCATGGTGGTGCTGCTCGTCCGGCTGCACCTCGCCGGCTTCTACTGGGGCGACGTCTCGCTCTCCAACGTGCTGTTCCGCCGCAACGCCGGCGCCTTCGTCGCCTACCTCGTCGACGCCGAGACCGGCGAGCTGCGCCCCGAGCTCTCCCCGCAGATGCGGGAGTACGATGTCACAGTCGGCTGCGAGAACATCTTCGCCGAGCTGTTGGACCTGCAGGCCAGCGACGAGGCCTACGCCGACCTGCCCGCCCACGACGTGATCGCCATGGTCAAGGAGAGGTACGACGCCCTCTGGGCCGAGCTGACCGGCACCGAGCACTTCGGCACCGACGAGATGTGGCGGATCCAGCAGCGGATCGAGCGGCTCAACGAGCTCGGCTTCGACGTCGAGGAGCTCGACATCGTCACCGACTTCGACGGCCAGCAGGTGCACCTCTCACCGCGGGTCGTCGAGCTCGGCCACCACTGCCGCGAGCTCCAGGCGCTCACCGGCCTCAACGTCGAGGACAACCAGGCCCGCAGGCTGCTCAACGACCTCGCCGCCTACACAGCCCACCTCGGCCTCGGCATGGAGGACCGGCACCTGGTCGCGAACCGGTGGCTCACCCAGATCTACGAGCCGATCATGGCGATGGTGCCCAAGGAGGCGCGCGGCAAGCTCGAGCCCGCCGAGCTCTTCCACGAGATCCTCGTGCACCGGTGGTACCTCTCCGAGCGCGCCGGCCGCGAGATCGACATCTTCGACACCGCGCGCGACTACATCGACACCGTGCTGACCCAGAAGCCCGACGAGGCCGTGACCCCGCCGGAGCCGGGCGTCACCGTCGACCTCGGCCTGATGTGAGGGCCGCTCACTCCTCCGGCAGTCCGTGCCCACGCTCGGCGTACAGCTTCAGCACCGTCTCCCGCGGGATCACGCCGCAGCGCTCCGCCCACGCGTCGTAGGCCCGCTCCAGGTCCGCGACGAGGTCGGGGTGCTCGGCCGCGACGTCGTCGAGCTCGGTGCGGTCGGCCTCGATGTCGTAGAGCTCCCACGGCCGGGCGTGCTTGCGCACCAGCTTCCACCGGCCGCGCCGTACCGCGCTGTTGCCCTCGTGCTCCCAGAACAGGTCGCGTTCGGCCCCCTGCTCGCCCCGCAGCGACGGCAGCAGGCTGCGCCCCTCGGCCGGCGGCACCGTGTGCCCGTCGCGCTCGGTGGGGTACGACGCCCCAGCGACCTCGGCGATCGTCGGCAGCACGTCCACCAGCTGGGCCGGCTCCGTGCGCAGCTCCCCCGCGGATCCGCTCAGGCCGGCCGGCCAGTGGACGATGAAGGGCGTGGCGATGCCGCCCTCGTGCACCCAGTGCTTGTACTCCCGGAACGGGGTGTTGGACAGGTTCGCCCAGGACCTGCCGTAGCTCTGGTAGGTCTCCTCGGGGCCGGGCATCAGGCCCGGCACGTTCCCCGGGACGACCTCGCCGCCGGTGCGCGAGACCATCTTGATCGGGACGAAGGACTCCACGAACTCCTTGACCGACTCCGGCGGCATCTCCTCCGCGCAGCCGCCGTTGTCGGAGAGGAAGATGACCAGGGTGTTCTCCAGCCGGCCGGTGCGCTCGAGCTCGGCGAGCACCCGCCCGATCCCCTGGTCCATCCGGTCGACCTGCGCGGCGTAGGTCGCCATCCGCGCGGCCTCCCACTCCTTGTCCGGCGCGTCCTCCCAGGCCGGCACCCGCGGATCGCGGTCGGTGAGCGGCCAGGAGGCGTCGATGATGCCGGCCTCGACCAGCCGCTCGAGCCGCTCCTCCCGCAGCCGGTCCCAGCCGGCGTCGAACCGGCCGGCGTACCTCTCGATGTCCTCGGGGTGCGCGTGCAGCGGCCAGTGCGGCGCGGTGAAGGAGAGGAAGCAGAAGAACGGGTCGTCGGGCCGCTCGGCGTCGTGCTCGGCGAGGAACCGCACCGCGTGGTCGGCGATCGCGTCGGTGTAGAACCAGCCCTCCTGCTCCGCCTCGTGCTCGATGTTCTCCTCCCCGCGCACCAGGGTCCGCGGCTGGTAGAAGCTGCCCGCGCCCTCGAGCGTGCCGAAGAACCGGTCGAAGCCGCGGCGGGTCGGCCAGGCGTCGTTGGGGTTGTCCATGTCGACGGCCAGGTGCCACTTGCCGGAGAGGTACGTCGAGTAGCCGGCCTCGCGGACCACCTCCGCCACGGTCGCGCACTCCTCGGCCAGGTTGCCGGGATAGCCGTCGGGGGCGTCGTCGAAGTTGAGGATCCCGATGCCGACCTGGTGCGGGTGCAACCCGGTGAGCAGCGACGCACGGGAGGGGCTGCAGCGCGCGGTGTTGTAGAACTGCGTGAGCTTCACCCCGCCCTCGGCGAGCCGGTCCAGCGACGGCGTGCGGATCTCCCCGCCATAGCTGGCGATGTCGGAGAAGCCCATGTCGTCGGCCAGCACCAGCAGGACGTCGGGGCGGCGGGCGGTGGTCGAGGGGTCGGTCATCGGGGTCCTTCCAGGGCTCAGGGGGCGGCGGTGACGGTGTCGTCGCCGGCGGTGGTGCGCACGTCGTTGATCTCGCGGCGATGGGTCTCGGGCAGGAAGAACAGCGAGACCAGGGTGATGGCCGCCATCGCGATCACGTAGATCGCCACCGGCCAGACCGAGCCGGAGTAGGCCGAGACCAGCGAGGTGCCGATCAGCGGTGCCACGGCGCCGGTCGGGATCACGCCGATCTGGTAGACCGCCGACATCCCGGAGTAGCGCACCCGGGTCGGGAACACCTCGGCGAACAGGGCGCCCTCGGGGCCGAACATGGTGCAGGCCGCGATGCCCCAGCCGATGACCACGCCGATGGTGATGAGCACCGGGTTCTCGGTGTTGACCAGCCAGAAGATCGGGAAGGCGCTGACCAGGGCGAGCGCGGCACCGGCGCCGAAGACCGGCCGGCGGCCGATCCGGTCCGAGAGCCGGCCGGCGGCGAGGATCACGAAGAAGCCCACGACCGAGGCGACCAGCAGCGCGTCCAGCACGATCGAGTTGTCCAGCCCGAGGACGGTCACGGTGTAGGTCACCAGGAACGCGTTGTAGATGTTGAACGTGACGCTCTCACTCACCCGGGCGCCCATCGCCAGGAGGGTGACCTTCGGGTGCCGGGTGAAGACCTCGACCAGCGGGAGCTGGGCCTTCTCCTCCGCGGCCTCCAGTTGCTTGAAGGCGGGCGGCTCCTCGATCTTCAGCCGGATGACCAGCCCGACGACGACCAGCACGATGCTGATCAGGAACGGGATCCGCCAGCCCCACGCCTGGAAGTCCTCCTCCGGCAGCATCGTCACCGCGGTCACCGCGAGGGTGGAGGAGAGCAGGCCGATCGGCACGCCGAGCTGCGGCCAGCTGGAGTACCACCCGCGCTTGCCGTCGGGAGCGTGCTCCACGGTGAGCAGCACCGCGCCGCCCCACTCGCCGCCCAGGCCGATGCCCTGCAGCATCCGCAGGATGAGCAGGATGATCGGCGCGGCGACGCCGATGGCGGCGTAGTTGGGCAGCAGCCCCATGGCGAAGGTGGACAGGCCCATGATCAGCATGGTCAGGACCAGCATCCGCTTCCGGCCGATCCGGTCGCCGAAGTGACCGAAGATGAAGCCGCCCAGCGGCCGGGTGACGAACCCGGCGGCGAAGGTGCCGAAGGCGATCATCGTGCCGACCAGCGGGTCGTACTCGGGGAAGAACTGGGTGTTGAAGACCAGCGCCGCCATCGTGCCGTAGAGGAAGAAGTCGTACCACTCCACGACGGAGCCGAGCAGGCTGGCGCCCGCGACCTTGCGGATCGACGCCTCGTCGACCGCGGGGGTTGAGGTGGCCATCGGGCTACTCCTTCATTGTCCCATAGAATGGGACAGGACTTCGTTGAGCGGGACAATGCACGTCAGTGTGGAGTCGGCCCGCGGGACCGTCAAGAGAAAGGCGCACCGGTGATCGAAACGCGACGAGCGACGGCCCGCCCATGAGCGAGGGCATGCTCGCCCGCGCGGTCCGGGTGCTGGAGGCGCTCGCCGCCGGCCGGCCGCCGCAGACCGTCCGCGCCCTGGCCGACCGCACCGGGCTCTCCAAGAGCGCGGTCCAGCGCATCCTCGCCGACCTGGTGGACACCGACCTGGCCTCCCGCGACCCCGCCACCCGGCACTACGCGCTCGGCCCCCGCACCCTGGCGCTGGGCATGGCCTACCAGCGGCGGGTCGACGTACGCCGGGCCGCGCTCCCCCACCTGCGGCGACTCCGCGACGCCACCGGGGAGACCGTCGGCATCTCCGTCGGTCTCGCCGACCAGGTGGTGCACGTGGACCAGGTGGAGAGCGAGTCCCGGCTGCGCGCGCAGCTGGAGATCGGCCGCCCCCTGCCGCTGTGGTACGGCGCACCCGCCCGGCTGCTCCTCACCGTGCGCAGCCCCGCGCAGGTCGAACGGATCCTCGCCGACCGGGCCACCGTCGACGTCGAGCCGGCCAACCCGCCCACCGCACAGGCCCTGCGCGCCGACGTCGAGCGGGTCCGCGCCACCGGGGTCGCGCGGGCCTTCGAGGAGACGCTCCCGGGGGTGAGCACGATCTCGGTGCCCGTCCTCGGGGCGGCCGGCGACCTGGTCGCCGTACTCTCCCTCACCGCGCCGAGCATCCGGCTGACCGACGAGCGGATCGGGCAGCTGCTCCCCGACGTGCTCAGCGCCGCGGCGGCGGTCAGCACCGACCTCGGCTGTTTGCCGGGGGTGGACCCGCGCTCGGCGCTCGTGCCACCGTCGCCGGAGAGGGGCGAGAGGTAGGCCACGTCCCGGGGCTGGAACACCCCGGCCTCGCCCCTGTTGTGAGTGGGTAGAGACGTCGACGAGAGGGAGGACACCCATGAAGGCGATCACCTACGACCAGCACGGCGGCCCCGAGGTCCTGCAGCTCACCGAGGACGCACCCGAGCCCAAGGTCGGGCCGGCCGAGGTGCGCATCGCGGTTCGCGCGGCGTCGGTCAACCCGGTGGACTGGAAGCTGGTGCAGGGTCTGCTCGACCCGATGATGGAGACGGTCTTCCCCGCGATCCCGGGCTGGGACGTCGCCGGCGTCGTGGAGTCGGTCGGCCTGGACGTCGAGGAGTTCGGCGTCGGCGACGAGGTCGTCGCCTACGGTCGCAAGGACGTGATCCAGGGCGGCGCGCTCGCCGAGCTCATCACCGTCCCGGTCCGCACCGTCGGGCGCAAGCCGGCCGGGCTGACCTGGGAGCAGGCGGCCTCGCTGCCGCTCGCCGGGCTGACCGCCTACCAGACCCTGACCCGGCTCGGCGTGAGCGAGGGCGACACCGTGCTGGTGCACGCCGCCTCCGGCGGGGTCGGCTCCTTCGCCGTGCAGATCGCCCGCAGCCTCGGCGCTCGGGTGATCGGCACCGCGTCCGCCGCCAACCACGACTACCTGCGCGAGCTCGGCGCCGAGCCGGTGGAGTACGGCGACGGCCTGGTGGACCGGGTGCGCGAGCTCGCCCCGGACGGGGTGGACGTGGTCGTCGACTACGTCGGCGGGGTCCTCGACGGCACCCTCGCGGTGCTCGCCGACGGCGGCCGGCACGCCTCGATCGCGGACCCGAGCGTCGCCGAGAAGGGCGGGCTCTACGTCTGGGTGCGCCCCGACGTCAACGACCTGGAGACCCTCGCCCAGCTGGTCGACGACGGCGAGCTGGCGGTGTCGGTGGCCGAGACCTACCCGCTGGAGCGGGCGGCCGACGCCTACCGGGCCAGCCAGGAGGGCCACACCCGCGGGAAGATCGCGATCCGCGTCAGCGAGTGAGGGCGGGCTCGCGGCGCGCCCGGGCCCTGGTCCGGCGGTCGCGGGCGCGCCGTACCTCTCCGGGCGCGGTCAGCACCAGCATGACCAGCACCCCGGCGACCCCGCCGAGCCCGTTGGCGAGCAGGTCGCGGTCGTCGGGGACGCGCCCGGGGATCGCCTGCTGGGCGGACTCGATGAAGGCGGTCAGCGCGAGGCAGCCGGCGACGGCGACCCACCACCAGCGGGCGCCGAGCAGCAGCACCAGGAAGGCTCCGATCGGCACGAAGAGGCCGATGTTGGCGAGGAACTCCAGCCGGTCGTAGTCGACCGACTCGAACAGCCCGCGCCGGTGCAGCGCCGCCAGGATCCGCCCGATCGTCTCCTGGTCGCCGGCGTCGATCGGCTGCGGCGTCAGGGTCAGCCAGCCCACGAAGGCCAGGTAGCCCAGGGTCAGGACGGTGAGGAACGGGTGGCGGTGGATCACCCACCCAGTGTGCGGGGGCCCTGGGCGCCGAGGCACATTCCCGCGGGCGGAGTGATCCGGGCACGCACACGGCACAATGGGGGCATGAGCTTCCAGCAGCCCGGCCCCGGCGCACCCAACGCCCGCTCCCCTCTCTCCCTGGAGTTCCCCCAGTCGCTGGCGGTGTACGACGACTACAAGTCCGCGCAGAAGGCCGTGGACCACCTCTCGGACCGGGAGTTCCCGGTGCAGAACCTGATGATCGTCGGCACCGACCTCAAGCAGGTCGAGCGGATCACCGGCCGGCTCACCACCGGGAAGGTGGCGCTGGCCGGCGCCCTCTCCGGCCTCTGGCTCGGCGTGTTCATCGGCCTCATCCTCTCCCTGTTCGGCGAGGACGGGGTGCTCCAGCTGATCCTCACCTGTGCGGTGATGGGCGTGCTGTTCGGTCTGCTGTGGGCGCTGGTGGGCTACGCGCTCACCCGCGGCCAGCGGGACTTCTCCGCGGTCTCCGCGGTGGTCGCCACCCGCTACGAGGTGCTGGTCGAGCACTCGCTCCTCTCGCAGGCCCAGCAGCTGCTCGGCGAGGAGCCCGGCCTGCGGCCGAACCCGTTCGCCTGAGCCCCCGGGGCCGGCCGCGCAGAAAGCTCAGGGCGCGGCGAAGAGGTCGCCGTACTCCTCCACCCGCGCGAGCACCTCGGTGAAGTCGAGCTGGTCCACCGCGAGCGGGTCCTCGGCGCCCGCGGCGACCTCGTCCCAGGTGAGCGGCGCGGCGACGGTCGGCCGCTCGCGCCCGCGGAGGGAGTACGGCGACACGGTGGTCTTGGAGCCGGAGTTCTGCGACCAGTCCAAGAACACCTTGCCGCCACGCCGCGCCTTGGTCATGGTCGCGGTCACCTGCGCCGGGTGGTCCCGCTGCAGCGCCTCGGCGATCTCCTTGGCCAGGGCCGTGGTGCCCTCGGAGTCCAGCTCGCCCGGCAGCCCGGCGTAGAGGTGCAGCCCCTTGGAGCCGCTGGTCACCGGGGCTCCCTCCAGCCCGTGCTCGGCGAGCCGGTCGCGCACGAGCAGCGCCACCTGGCAGCACTCCGACAGGCCGGCGGGCTCACCGGGGTCGAGGTCGATCACCAGCCGGTTCGGGTTGCGCACCTCGCCGTCCTCGGCCACCGTCCACTGGTGCACGTGCAGCTCCAGCGCGGCGAGGTTGCCCAGCCAGGTGAGCGTCGCGAGGTCGTCGACGATCGGGAAGGTCAGCTCCCCCGCCTGCCCGTCGGTGCGCGAGCCGGTCGTCGGCACGGTCACCGTGCGCACCCACGACGGCGTCCCGGCGGGCCGGTTCTTCTCGAAGAAGCTTCCCCCCTGCACCCCGTGCGGCCACCGGATGCGGGTGACGGCGCGGTCGGCCAGATGCGGCAGCAGGACCGGCGAGATGCGGGCGTAGTAGTCGAGCACCTCGCCCTTGGTCGTCCCCGTGGCCGGGTAGAGCACCTTCTCCAGGTTCGTCAGCCTCAGCGTCCGGCCGTCGACGTCGACCCGCACCTCGCTGTCCGCCATGGCGTCAGGGTACGACGATCCGGCGATCCCACCGCCCACCCGCCATACTCGACAGCGCACCGTCTCCCCTCCCCCGTCGCGGGCCCAACGGAAGGACCCATGGACACCGTCGTCGACTGGCTTGTCGAGCTGATGAGACTGATCGGGGCGCCGGGCGTCGGCGTCGCCACCGCACTGGAGACGGTCTTCCCACCGATCCCCTCCGAGCTGGTGCTGCCCCTGGCGGGCTACACCGCCTACCGCGGCCACTACACCCTGCTCTCCGCGGTGCTGTGGGCAACGGTCGGCTCGGTGGTGGGCGCCTGGCTGCTCTACCTTGCGGGACGCTACTGGGGCGTGCAGCGGGTGCGGGCGACCGCGGACCGCCTCCCCCTGGTGGACTCCGGCGACGTCGACCGGGCGATGGCGTGGTTCGCCCGGCACGGGCGGATGGCGGTGCTGTTCGGCCGGATGGTGCCGGGGATCCGCAGCCTGATCTCGATCCCGGCCGGCGTGGACCGGATGCCCCTCGGCACGTTCCTTCTGTGGACCACGATCGGCTCCCTGGTCTGGAACGCGCTGCTCATCAGCGGGGGTTACGCGCTCGGCGCCCAGTGGGGCCTGGTCGACCAGTACGTCGGCACCGCCTCCAAGGTCGTCTACGTGCTGATCGCCATCGCCCTCGTGGTCTTCGTCGCCCGACGGCTGCGGCACCGCGAGCAGCGATGACTCAGCCCAGGTCCTCCGGCGCCAGGTCGGTCCGGACCCCGCGGTAGGACGGCTGCCGCAGCCGGTCGTAGCCCAGCCCGTGGGTGTCCAGGTCCACCACGACCCGCGGCTCCACCCAGGTGGTTCCCGCGGCATCGACCCGGGGGACCTCGTCGGCGAACGGGCTGTCGCTGCGCGTCAGCGGCTCCAGCAGGTCCTGCAGCGCCCGCGCGCGGGCCCCGGCGATCCCGCTGCCGACGCGCCCGCGGTAGGCCAGCCCGTCGGGGGTCATCTCCCCCACCAGCAGCGCGGCCAGCCGGTTCGTCGTACCCTCCTGCGGCCGCCAGCCGCCCACCACGAACGAGCCGCGGTGCCGGTGCGCCCTCTTGAGCCAGTCGCGGCTGCGGGTGTCGAGACGGTAGCGGGAGCCCCGCCGCTTGCTCACCACGCCCTCGAGCCCCTGCTGGAGGGTCGCGTCGAAGAGCATCGCACCGTCGTCGTACTGCGCCGGCACCTGCCAGCGGGTCGCCTCCAGGCCCAGCCCCTCCAGCAGCGCCCGCCGCTCCTCGAGCGGTCGCGCCGTCACGTCCGCGCCGTCGAGGCGCAGCAGGTCGAAGACCATGTAGGTCGCCGGGATCCGCTCCACCAGCCGCTCCGCGTCGTTCGCCCGGCGCACGTGCATCCGGTGCTGCAGCACCCGGAAGTCCGGGACGCCCCGCTCGTTGAGGGCGATCACCTCGCCGTCGAGGAGTACGTCGCGTCCGCCGAGCTGGTGCGCCGCGACGTCCGGCCACGCGGCGGTCACCACGTTGCCGTTCCGGCTGAGCATCCGGACCCGGTCGGGCCCGGCGTCGAGCAGGATGCGCACCCCGTCCCACTTCACCTCGTGCACCCAGTCCTCACCGGGCGGGACGTGCTCGGTGGGCGTCGCGAGCATCGGGCGGGGTGCGGGCACCCGCGCAGTCTCTCAGGCCCCGACCGGGCACGCCCCGCCGAGGACGGTGCGTGTCCGCTGCCGGGGGCTACCCTCGACCCATGCGTGCTATCTGGAAGGGCTCGGTGTCGTTCGGCCTGGTGAGCGTCCCGGTGAAGCTCTACTCCGCCACCGAGTCCCACGACGTGTCGTTCCGGCAGGTGCACGCCAAGGACGGCGGGCGGATCAAGTACCAACGCGTCTGCTCCATCGACGGCGAGGAGGTGGCCTACGCCGACATCGCCAAGGGTTATGAGACCGAGGACGGCGAGATGGTCGTCCTCACCGACGACGACCTGGCCGACCTGCCGGTCTCCTCCTCCCGGGAGATCGCGGTGGAGAAGTTCGTCCCGCGGGAGCAGATCGACCCGCTGCTGTTCGAGAAGTCCTACTACCTCGAGCCGGAGAAGAGCGGCGCCAAGCCCTACTCCCTGCTCGTGCAGGCCCTCAAGGACTCCGACCGGGTCGCCGTGGTCACCGTGGCGCTGCGCCAGCGCACCACGATGGCGACCCTGCGAGTGCGCGAGACCGAGGCCGGCGATGTGATCGTCATGCAGACGATGATGTGGCCCGACGAGGTCCGCACGCCGGACTTCGAGATCGACGCCGGCGAGGTCAAGGACGCCGAGGTCAAGATGGCCCAGATGCTGGTGGAGACGCTGGCCGGGGACTTCGATCCCGAGGAGTTCGAGGACGACTACGCCGAGGCCGTCGAGGCCGTGGTGAAGGCGAAGATCGAAGGCGGCGAGGTCCAGCGGACCGCCACCTCGACGAAGTCCTCCGGCGAGGTCGTCGACCTGCTCGCCGCGCTGCAGAAGTCGGTCGAGGCGGCCAAGACCGCCCGCGGGGAGTCCGACGACGAGGACGCCGAGCCGGAGAAGAAGCCGAAGAAGGCGGCCAAGAAGACCACGAAGAAGCAGCCGGCGAAGAAGACCGCCGCGAAGAAGAAGGCCGGCTGACCCGGCTCCCTCCCCGGCTCGACCCCGCTCACCCGGCACCGGACGTCATACGTTCCGAGGAACCGCTCCTCCGTCTCGTATGACGTCCCGGCCGGCGTCGGTCAGCGAGCGCAGCTGCGCCCCCACCTCGGCGGCCACGGCGACGGCCAGGTCCTCCGCGCTCTCGCCCGGGATCTCGGGTACGACGCGGTGTACGGCGCCGTCGGCGAGCAGGTCGGCCGCCCGGACCCGCTGGTCCTCGGCCATCTGCGGAGCATGGTCGACGTCGCCGTGCACGATCACCGAGGCTCCCTCGGGCGGGAGCGGGGAGAGCCACGCGTTCTCCGTGGCGATCACCCGGTCCGCGGGCAGCAGGGCGAGTGCGCCACCGCCGCAGCCCTGCCCGAGGATCACCGACACCGTCGGCACGGTGAGCGCCGTCAGCCGGGCCAGGCACCGCGCGATCTCGCCGGCGATCGCCCGCTCCTCGGCCCGCGGGGAGAGCTCGGCACCCGGCGTGTCGATCACCGCCACCAGGGGCAGGCCGAGCTCCTGGGCCAGTCGCATCCCGCGGCGGGCCTCGCGCAGCGCACCCGGGCCCATCGGGTGGCTGGGCGTCTGCCGGCTGCGGTCCTGGCCCACGACGACGCAGGGCTGCCCGTCGATCCGGGTCAGGGCGACCAGCAGCGTGGAGTCCCGCTCGCCCTCGTCGGTGCCGCGGAGCTGGACGGTGTCGGAGGCGCCGTACTCCAGCAGCTCGCGGACGCCGGCCCGGCCCGGCCGACGGGTCTCCTCGATCGAGTCCCAGGCGGAGCGGGTGCCGAGCTCGCGGTCGGCTCGCCGCGGCAGCCGCCCCTCCTCGGGCGGGTCGACCAGCACCCGGAGGGCCAGCTCCACCAGCCCCGGCAGGTCGGCACTGGTGACCACGCCGTCGATCACGCCGGCGGCGGCGAGGTTCTCCGCGGTCTGGACGCCCGGGCGGAACGGACGACCGTGCAGCGCCTCGAACACCTTCGGCCCGAGGAAGCCGACCAGGGCGCCGGGCTCGGCGACGGTCACCTGCCCCAGCGACCCCCAGGAGGCGTAGACGCCGCCGGTGGTCGGGTGTCGCAGGTGCACCAGGTAGGCCAGGCCCGCCAGCCGGTGGGCCTCGAGAGCGCGGGAGATCTCCACCATCCGGACGAAGGCGGGGGTGCCCTCCTGCATCCGGGTACCGCCGGAGGCCGTGCTGGCCAGGACCGGGAGCCCCTCGGCGGTGGCCCGTCGGACGGCCGAGGTGATCCGGTCGGCCGCCGAGCGGCCGATCGACCCGGCGAGGAACCCGAACTCGTTGACGACCACGCACACCGGGCGGCCGCGGACCCGGCCGCGGCCGGTGAGCACGGACTCGTCGGTGCCCGCCCGCTCGGCGGCTTCGGCCAGTTCGGCGCGGTACTCCTCATCGAAGCCGTCGAGGTCCAACGGCTCGTCCCAGGACTCGAAGGACCCCTCGTCGAGGACCAGGTCGATCAGCTCGTGCGCGGTCAGTCGGGCGTTCATCGATCTCCTTCGCCTCGGTCGTCACGGTGCTCGGGGTGCCAGGTCATCACACGCCCCACCCGGGCAGCACCAGCGCGGCCCACACGAGCAGCGGGCCGACCAGGGTGACCAGGACGCCGTACCCCAGGATCTGCTTGTAGTAGACCTGCTCGTCGATCGTGTCCGGCCGGTTGGCCAGCATCAGCGCGCCGTTGGTGGAGAACGGGCTGACGTCCACGATGGTCGAGGCGACGCCGAGGGCCGCGACGAAGAACGCCGCGGAGATGCCGCCCTCCGCGACCAGGGGGATCGCGATCGGGATGATCACCGGCAGCAGGGCGGTGGAGGAGGCGAAGGCCGACACGACACCGCCGACGTAGCAGAGCACGAGCGCGCCGATCGCGGCCGCGCCCAGCCCGGCGGCCCAGGTGCCGACGAACTCCGGGGAGCCGGCCTCGGTGAGGATGGTGGCGTACGTCGTCACGCCCGCGACCAGGAGCACCGTGGGCCAGGCGATCTGCTTGACCGCGTTCTTGTACTTCTCGGCGTTGAGCAGCGCGAGCAGCACGGCCGCGGTGATCGACACGAAGCCGATGTTCTTGTCGAAGACCAGCGCGACGACCGCCACCGCGACGAAGGCGACCAGGGTGAAGACCCGGTCGCGCCGGTCTCCCTCGTCCTCGGTGCCGCCCGTGGCATCGGCGCCCGTGCCGCGGGCCGGTACCCCGCGCCCGCCCTGGTGAAGCTCGGCTCTCACGAGCGCTTCGTCCTCCGCGTCGATCCGCAGGGACATCAACCGGCGCCCGCCCAGGGCGAGGAAGAGGACGGTGGCGAGCAGGGTGTTGACGACCAGGCTGGACAGGAAGATCACCAACTCGGCGTTGGGCAGGTCGTTCTCGCGCATCACCGCGTTGGTGATCGAGCCGTAGATGCTGATCGGCGAGAAGCCGCCGGCCTGCGCGCCGTGCACGACCATCATCCCCATCATCAGCGGGCTGATGCCATAGCGGCCGGCGAAGCCGAGGGCGATCGGGCCGATGATCGCGCACGCGGCCGGGCTGACCGCGCCGATCGCGGTGAGCACCGCGGTGACCCCGAACATCACCCACGGGATCAGCGCGACCCGGCCGCCGACGGCGCGGACCGCCGTACGCACGATCAGGTCGACCGTGCCGTTGTGCTTGGCGATGGCGAAGAGGTATGTCACGCCGATCAGCGTGAGGATGAGGTCGCCGGAGACTCCGGCGAGGATCTCCTTCTCGTCCAGGCCGAGGGAGTACATCCCCACGAGCCACGCGGCGACGTAGGCGAGCGCTCCCATGTTGATCGGCCAGACCGTGCCGACCACGAACAGCGCGACCAGCCCGATGATCGCTACCCATTCCGGACCCATGCGAATCCCTCGACTCTCTCGCGGGGTACGCCGGACGGCGGCCGCCGCACGTGACGCGCGTCACGATAGTGGATGAGTGGCCTAGCCAATAGGACAACGTGCCACCTGTCAATAGGGTGTCCCCATGCCCCAGGACTTCCCCGCTCCCCTGCCGCGCACCCGGCTGTATGAGCAGGTGGCCGACCAGATCACCGAGTGGATCGCCCGCAACGGGCTCGGCGCCGGCGACCGGCTGCCCGCCGAGCGGGAGCTGGCCTCACGCCTCGGGGTCAGCCGGGCCACCCTCGCGCAGGCGCTGGTGGCGCTCGAGGTGGTCGGCGCGGTCGAGGTCCGGCACGGCGACGGGACGCTCATCACCGGGCGGGGCCCGCGGGAGATCTCCGCCGACGTCCGCGCCCACGCGGACCGGCTGCCGGCGGTGATCGAGGCCCGCGACGCGCTGGAGACCAAGCTGGCGGCGCTGGCCGCGGAGCGGCGCACCGAGGACGACCTGGCCCGGATCGACGCGGCCCTGGCGGCGATGGCCGAGGACATCGGGTCCGGCGGTCGTGGCGTGGAGGGGGACGAGGCCTTCCACGCCGCGGTGACCGCAGCCGGCCACTCCTCGCTCCTCGAGCAGCTGATGGGCACCCTCGCCGAGCTGATCCGCGAGTCCCGGATCGAGTCGCTCTCGCAGCCGGACCGGCCCCAGACGTCCCTGGCCGGGCACCGCCGGATCGCCGACGCCATCCGGCGGCAGGACCGCGCGGCGGCGGCCGCGGCCATGCACGAGCACGTGGCGCTGGTCAGCGACGTCGCCCTGCTCACCGACCGATGACCGGCGGCGAGATCGCGGGGGTGCTGGCCGCCGGCTTCGGGGCGGGCATCCTCACCTCGACGGTCGGGGTCGCGTCCCTGCTGAGCTTCCCCGTGCTGGTGGCGCTCGGGCTGCCCCCGGTGGTCGCGAACGTCTCCAACACGATCGGGATGGCGCCCGCCGGGATCAGCGGGTCCTTCGGCTACCGCGAGGAGCTGCGCGCCCACCCCGGCGCCACCCGGGTGATGCTGGTCGTGTGCGCCGTGGGCGCGGTCGCCGGAGCCGCACTGCTGCTGTCCCTGCCGCCCGGGGTCTTCGAGGCGATCGTGCCGTGGCTGATCCTCCTCACCTGCGCCCTGGTCGGCCTGCAGCCGTGGCTCGCGCGCTGGCTGCGCCGCCACCACAGCGAGGACGCCGGGCCGCGCGTGCACCTGGGGCCGGTCACCACGCTCATGACCGGCCTGGTCGGCGTCTACGGCGGCTACTTCGGCGCCGGGTCGGGCGTGATGATGGTCGCGGTCCTCGTGCTCGGCACCGACATCGAGCTGCGGGTGATCAACGGCCTGAAGACGATGTCGCTCATGGTCGGCAACGTGATCGCGGGGCTCATCTTCGCCGTGGTCGCCGACGTCGACTGGTGGGCCGCGGCGCTGCTCGCCTGCGGCTCGGTGGTCGGGGGGTACGTCGGCGCCCGGATCGGCCGCCGCCTCCCCGACCTGCTCTTCCGGGTCTTCGTGGTGCTCGCCGGCGTCACCGCCGCGCTGCTGATGCTGCGGTGAGGGCTGGCTCGGCCGCGCCTCGTCGTCCCCGGGTCCGTCGTACCCCGGGTCCGTCGTACCGAACGGTAGGCACCTTTCTCGCGAGATTTCGGTGCGTACTGTTCGGTACGACGTCCTGGCTGGTGCGTACCGTTCGGTACGACGCACCGCCCCCGGCCGGGCGGGGGGTACGCCGACCCGGCGGACGCTAGCCCGCCCGGCTCTCCCCCCGCGCGGCGGCGCTGTCGGGGAAGCGCCGGTCGATCCGGTGGAAGGCGGCGTCGCTGAGCCGCGGCATCGCCAGGTTGGCCAGCTCGCCCAACCGGCCGGTCAGGACGTCGACGGTCACCGGCCGGTCCTCCAGCGCCCGCACCACCCGCTCGGCGGCCTGCTCCGGGCTGGCGCCGCGGCCGTCGTACGCATCGGTCGGCGTCACCATGGGCGTCCGCACCAGGCTCACCCGCACGTTGGTGAAGGTGACGTTGTCGCCGTAGCACTCCCGGCCCGCGATCCGCGACCAGGTGTCCAGCGCCGCCTTGGAGGCGATGTAGGCGGAGAACTTCGGCGCCTTGATCTGCACGCCCCAGGTCACGATGTTCACCACGTGACCGAACCGCTGGGCCCGCATCGCGGGCAGCAGGCCCAGGGTGAGCCGCACCGGCGCGAGGTAGTTGATCGCCATGGTGCGCTCGACGTCGTGCATCCGGTCATAGGACAGGTGCAGGCTCCGCCGGATCGAGCGGCCGGCGTTGTTGACGAGGTAGTCGACGGTGCCGTGCTCGGCCCCGACCCGGGCGACCAGGTCGTCCACCGCCGCGGCGTCGGTGAGGTCGCAGGCGTACGACGCCACGCGGGGGCCGCCGTCGGGCAGCCGCTCCCCCAGCTCGGCGACGATGTCGCCCTGCACCCGCCGCAGCTCGTCGGCCCGCCGGGCCACCAGCACGACCCGCGCGTCCCGCCGGGCGACCGCGCGGGCGGTCGCCTCGCCGATCCCGGAGGACGCCCCGGTCACCAGGACCGTGCGGCCCCGCAGCGGGCTGGGTGCATCCGCCCGGCCGGTCACCCGGCTCAGGAGACGGCGGAGACGGGACCTTGGCGTGTGGGTCAGCAGGCGGGCGGGCACCCGCCCAACCTACCCGCGGGTCAGTTCAGCAGGCCGCGGACCAACCGCAGTCCGACCGAGACCCGCGCCAGGTCGGCGTTCTCGTCGCGGCAGACCTCGCGCAGCGTGCCGGCGGCCCGCTGCACGACCTCGCCCTCCTGGTCCTCCCAGGCGGCCACCCGAGCGGCCGCGGAGTCGTCGGGAGACGTCGCCTCGATCGCCTGGGCGGTGAGCTCGGTGTGCACGGCGTACAGATCGTCGCGCAGCGCCGCCCGCGCCATCGTCTGCCAACGGTCCTCTCGCGGCAGCTCCAGGATCTTGCCCACCAGGGCGGGGATCCCGAGCCGCTCTCCCAGCACGAAGTGCACGCGCGCGACGTCGGTCGGGTCCAGACCCAGCCGCTCCGCGGTCTGCACGATGCTGAGCAGCATGTAGGACGGGTTGAGCGCCGCGACCCGGACCGCGAGGTCCTCGGGCACGCCGGCCGCGACCAGCTTGTCCCGGCGCTTCTCGAACGCGGTGAGCTCGCCGCCGGTGAGCAGCTGCGGCAGCTCGCTCATCACCCGCTGCACCGGGACCTCGAAGGAGTCCACGATCGCCTCGCTGTCCAGCGGCGGCCGGAAGTGGGTGACCAGCCACCGCGACGCGCGCTCGCACAGGGTGCGCATCTCCAGCCGCATCCGGGTCTGGACCTCGGCGGGCAGCACGTTGTCGTACTTCTGGATCTCCTCGCGCAGCGCCAGCGATCCGAAGATCTCCCGCGCCACGAAGTTGGCGTTGGTCAGGTCCGCGGCGCTGGCCGCGGTCTCGCCACCCAGCCGCGGCCAGAACGTCAGGCCGGCGCCGTTGACCAGGTCGTTGACCACCTGGGTCACGATGATCTCCCGGCGCAGCGGGTGGTCCAGCATCGCGCCGCGGTAGTCCTGCCGCATCCGAGAGGGGAAGTAGGCGAACAGGTCCGAGCGCAGGAACGGGTCGTCGGGCAGGTCCGAGGCGAGCAGCTCGTCGGCCAGGACGATCTTGGTCCACGACAGCAGAACCGAGAGCTCGGGCACGGTGAGCCCCTGCCCGCGCTCGAGCCGCCGGCGCACCTCGCGGGAGGACGGGAGGCCCTCGAGCTCGCGGTCGATCACGCCGTCGCGCTCAAGCCGGCGCATCCAGTCCTCGTGCACGTGCAGCAGCCCGGGCGCGTTCGCCGCGGCGTTGGCCAGGGCGAGGTTCTGCTCGTAGTTGTCCCGCAGCACCAGGTCGGCGACCTCGTCGGTCATCGCGGCCAGCAGGTTGTTGCGCTGCTTGCCGGTCAGGTCCCCGTCGCGGACCACCCGGTCGAGCAGGATCTTGATGTTCACCTCGTGGTCGGAGGTGTCCACCCCGGCGGAGTTGTCGATGAAGTCGGTGTTGATCCGCCCGCCGGCGCCGTCGACCCCCCTGCGGGCGTACTCGATCCGGCCCAGTTGGGTGAGGCCGAGGTTGCCGCCCTCGCCGACGGCCTGCGCACGCAGGTCGCGGCCGTCGACCCGGATCGCGTCGTTGGCCTTGTCGCCGGCGTCGGCGTTGGTCTCGCTGGACGCCTTGACGTAGGTGCCGATCCCGCCGTTCCACAGCAGGTCGACCGGCGCCAGGAGGATCGCCTTCATCAGCTCCGCCGGCGTCATCCGGGTGACGTCGTCGGCCAACCCGAGCGCGGTCCGCATCTGCGTCGAGATCGGGATCGACTTCGCGCTGCGCGGCCACACGCCGCCGCCCTCGGAGATGAGGCTCTTGTCGTAGTCCTGCCACGAGGAGCGCGGCAGCTCGAAGAGCCGCTTGCGCTCGGCGTACGACGTCGCCGCGTCCGGGTCGGGGTCGACGAAGATGTCGCGGTGGTCGAAGGCGGCCACCAGGCGGGTGTGCTCCGAGCAGAGCATCCCGTTGCCGAAGACGTCGCCGGACATGTCACCGACGCCGACGGCGGTGAAGTCCTCGGTCTGGCAGTCGATGCCGCGCTCGCGGAAGTGCCGCTGCACCGAGACCCACGCACCCCGGGCGGTGATGCCCATCGCCTTGTGGTCGTAGCCGACCGACCCGCCGGAGGCGAACGCGTCGCCCAGCCAGAAGCCGTAGTCGGCGGCCACCCCGTTCGCGATGTCGGAGAACGTGGCCGTGCCCTTGTCGGCCGCGACCACGAGATAGGAGTCGTCCCCGTCGTGGCGTACGACGTCGCGCGGCGGCACCGTCTCGCCCTCGACCAGGTTGTCGGTGATGTCGAGCAGCCCGGAGATGAAGGTCTTGTAGCAGTCCACGCCCTCGGCCAGCCAGGCGTCCCGGTCGGAGGCGTCGGGCAGCTGCTTGCAGAAGAACCCGCCCTTGGCGCCGACCGGGACGATGACGGTGTTCTTCACCATCTGCGCCTTCACCAGGCCGAGGACCTCGGTGCGGAAGTCGTCGCGTCGATCCGACCAGCGCAGGCCGCCGCGCGCGACGGAGCCGAAGCGCAGGTGCACGCCCTCCACCCGCGGGGAGTAGACGAAGATCTCGTACTTCGGCCGCGGCTGCGGGAGCTCGGGGATCTCCGAGGACTCCAGCTTGAAGGACATGTAGGGACGCACGCCGCCGTCGGCGTCGGGCTGGAAGTAGTTGGTCCGCAGCGTGGCGTTGATGTGGGTGAGGTAGGACCGCAGGATCCGGTCGTGGTCGAGGCTGGAGACATCGTCCAGCGCCCGGTCGATCCGCTCCCGCAGCTTCTCCTGGGCCTGCTCCCGGTCACCGGCGAAGGCGGGGTCGAAGCGGGTCTCGAAGAGCTCCACCAGCAGCCGCGTCAGGTCCACGTTGGAGGCCAGCGCCTCCTCGATGTAGTCGACCGCGAACGGGCTGTTGCCCTGCTTCATGTACTTCGCATAGGCGCGGAGCACGGTCGCCTGCCGCCACGTCAGCCCGGCCGCGAGCACCAGTCGGTTGAAGCCGTCGATCTCGTTGAGCCCGTCCCACACCGCACGCACGGCGTCCAGGAACAGGTCGCGCGAGCCCTCCGGGAGCGCCTGGCCGTAGCGCAGGCCGAACTCGTAGACCATCGTCGGCTGGTCCAGGCCGACCAGCTCGAAGGGCCGCTCGTCGATCACCTCGACGCCCATCGAGGAGAGCATCGGCAGCACCTCGGACAGCGACAGGGGCGACCCGACGCGGTAGACCTTGAGGCGGACCTCGCCCTGGCTGGCGTCCATGTCCTCGGTCAGCGCGAGGTCGAGCCCGCCGTCCCGGATCGCCTGGAGCCGGCCGATGTCGGCGGCGCCCACGCGCGGGGAGAAGTCCTCCTTGTAGGCCTCCGGGAACGCGGCCTGGTAGGTGCGGACGAGCTGGGAGCCGCGCTCCTCGCCGTACTCCGTGGTCACCGCGGCCACCAGGTCGTCGCGCCAGGATCGCGCCGCCTCGGCCAGTGTCCGCTCCAGCGCGACGGCGTCGACCTCGGGGATCAGCTCGCCGGGCCGGGGTCGCACCACGAAGTGCACCTGGGCGGTCAGTGCCTCGCTCACCCGGACGGTGAACTCCACGTCCTCGGCGTCGGTGGCCTCGCGCAGGATCGTGGCGAAGCGCTCGCGGACGGCGGTGTTGTAGCGGTCGCGCGGCAGGTAGACCAAGCAGGAGAGGTAGCGGCCGTAGGTCTCGCGCCGGGTGAAGAGCCGGACCTGACGGCGGTCGCGGGTCATCATCACGGCCGCGGCGATCGGGACCAGCTCGTCGGTCGGGGTGTAGAAGAGCTCGTCGCGGGGGTAGTTCTCCAAGATGTTCACCAGCGTCTTGCCGGTGTGGCTGGCGCCGTCCATCCCGACCGCGGCGAGCACCTCGGCGACCTTGTCGCGCAGCACCGGGATGCGGAGCACCGACTCGGTGTACGTCGCGCTGCTGAACAGCCCCAGGAAGCGGCGCTCGCCGACGACCTCGCCGTTCTCGTCGAACTTCTTCACCCCGACGTAGTCGAGGTAGGCCGAGCGGTGCACGGTCGACTGCGAGTTGGCCTTCGCGAGCACCAGCAGCTTCTTGTCCCGGGCCCGCCGGCGCACGGCCTCCGGCAGCGGGCGGCCGGCCTGCGACTGGTCCGGGTCGCTGCGCAGGATGCCCAGGCCGCTGCCGGGGACCGCCCGCAGCGTCATCTTCTCGCCCTCGCCCTCCAGGTCGTACTCCCGGTAGCCGAGGAAGGCGAAGTGGTCGTCGGCGAGCCACTGCAGCAGCTCGGTCCCCGGCGCCACCTCGGAGGCGGGCAGGTCCTTGGGCGGCGACGTCTGGAGCTCCTGCACCAGGTCGAGCAGCCGCCCGCGCATCCGCGGCCAGTCGTCGACCGCGTCGGTGATGTCGCGCAGCACCTCCTGAAGGTGCCGCTCGATCCCGGCCAGCTCGTCGTCGCCGACCCGGTCGATCTCGATGTGCATCCAGGACTCGCGCAGGCGGACCAGCCCGGTCGCCTCGTCCATCACCCCGCCCGTCCCGGGGACGGGGTCGGGGGTGTCCTCGGGGACCCGGATGGCGCGCAGCTCACCGGCGACGTCGCGCTCGGCCTCGAAGAGCGGGTGGACGACCACGTGCACGGTGCGGTGCTCGTCGCCGAGCGCCATGGTCATCGAGTCGACCAGGAAGGGCATGTCATCGGTGACGATCTCGACCACCGTGTGGCCGCCGGCGGACCAGCCGTGCTCGGCGACGCTCGGGGTGTAGGCGTGGACGCGGGCGGTGCCCTCGGGTCGCGAGCCGGCCAGCCGGTAGTGGGAGGCGAGCGCGCCGTAGACGTCGTCGGGGCTGCGGTCCTCGAGGTCCTCGGCCGCGACGTGGCGGTAGTAGGCGCGCAGCAGGTCGGGCAGCTCGCCGACCGGCGGTCCCCCCTTGCCCTTGCGCGACGCGGCCCCCTCGGCGGCCTGGGTGAGCAGCTCGCTCTTCGACTCCTCGATCAGTGTCGCCACGGCTCCGACCCTAGGCCGCGGGCGCACCGCCGGACAACCTGGCTCGCGCATGCGGGTCTCGGCCACGAGACACGCACACGGCGGTGCATGATGAGGCCATGAGGTTCCACAAGGCCATCGAGTTCACCGGCTCCTTCGACCAGGTCCGCGAGCTGCTGCTCGACCCCGCCTTCCGCGAGGAGGTGGCCCGGGAGGCCGGGGCGGAGGAGGTCGTCGTGTCGGTGGACGAGCAGGCGTCGGGGTCGGCGGTCGCCACGATCGACACCCGGCAGCCGACGACCGGGATGCCCGCGCTGGCGACCAAGTTCCTCGGCGGCGAGCTCGCCGTCCATCAGGAGGAGCGGTGGGCCGCCCCGGAGTCCGGCACCATGCTGGTGACCATCCCCGGCCAGCCAGGCCGGGTCGAGGGCACCGTGACCCTGGAGGACCGCAACGGGGTGGTCGTGCAGACCGTCGACGCGGAGGTCACGGTCAAGATCCCGCTGGTCGGCGGCAAGGTGGAGAAGCTGATCGGCTCCGTGGTCGGCCACGTGCTGAAGATCCAGGAGCAGACGGCGAACGAGCGCCTGCGCTGAGGCGCAGGCGCTCGTCGGTCGCGTCGGGACGTCAGTCCATGTGGGGGTAGCGGTAGTCCTTCGGCGGCACGAAGTTCTCCTTGATCGACCGGGTCGAGGTCCACCGCATCAGGTTCTGCGGAGCACCCGCCTTGTCGTTGGTGCCCGACGCCCGGGCGCCGCCGAAGGGCTGCTGCCCCACGACCGCGCCGGTCGGCTTGTCGTTGATGTAGAAGTTGCCCGCCGCGTCGCGCAGCGCCTCGCCGGCCCAGGCGACGGCGTCGCGGTCCTGGGCGATGATGGCGCCGGTGAGGGCGTACGGCGCGAACGACTCCATCTGCTGCACCACGGACTCGAAGCGCGCGTCGTCGTAGACGTAGACCGCGAGGATCGGGCCGAAGTACTCCGTTGAGAACATCGGGTCGGTCGGGTCGGTGGACTGCACGATCGTCGGCCGAACGAAGTAGCCCACCGAGTCGTCGGTCTGGCCGCCGGCCAGCAGGGTCAGGTGCTTGTTGGCGCGCACCCGGTTGATCGCCTTGCGGTGCTTGGCGAAGGCGCGCTCGTCGATCACCGCGCCCATGAAGTTGGAGAAGTCGGTGACGTCGCCCATCGGGATCGCCTCGGTCTCGGCGATCAGGTCGTCCTTGATCTTGTTCCACACCGACTTGGCGACGTAGGCCCGCGAGGCCGCCGAGCACTTCTGCCCCTGGAACTCGAAGGCGCCGCGGATCATCGCGACCCGGGCCACGTCGGGGTCGGCGCTGGGGTGGACGACGATGAAGTCCTTGCCGCCCGTCTCCCCCACCACGCGCGGGTAGGTGCGGTAGAGGTCGATGTTGTCGCCGACCGTGCGCCACAGCTTGTGGAAGGTCGGGGTCGAGCCGGTGAAGTGGATGCCGGCCAGATCGCGGTGGTTGAGCGCGACCTGGGAGACGTCGATCCCGTCGCCGGGCAGCATGTTGATGACGCCCGGCGGCATGCCGGCCTCCTCCAGCAGCTCCATGGTCACCGAGGCGGCCAGCTGCTGGGTGGGCGACGGCTTCCAGATCACCGTGTTGCCCATCAGCGCCGGGGCGGTGGGCAGGTTGCCGGCGATCGCGGTGAAGTTGAACGGGGTGATCGCGTAGACGAAGCCCTCGAGCGGCCGGTGGTCCGTCCGGTTCCACACGCCGGGGGCGTTCGCGATCGGCTGGTCGGCCAGGATCTGCCGGGCGTAGTGCACGTTGAAGCGCCAGAAGTCGATGAGCTCGCAGGCCGAGTCGATCTCGGCCTGGAACGGCGTCTTGGACTGGCCGAGCATCGTGGCGGCGTTCAGCCGCTGGCGGTAGGGGCCGGCGAGCAGGTCGGCGGCCTTGAGCAGGATCGAGCTGCGCTCGTCGGCGGAGAGCGCCCGCCAGCCGGGGGCGGCGTTGGCGGCCGCCTTGACCGCGGCCTCGGCCTCCTTGACGCCGGAGTTGCGGAAGGTCCCGAGCACGTGCTGGTGGTCGTGCGGCTGCACCACCTTGATCTCGGCACCCGAGCCGTTGCGCCGGCGACCGCCGATGACCGCTTTCAGGTTGTGCTGGCGGCGCTCCATGCGGCCCAGCTCGGCGAGCAGCTCCTCCCGTTCCGGGGTCCCCGGTGCGTAGGTGAGGTTGGGCTCGTTGATCGGTGCCGGCGGGAAGGTGATCGCGTCCATGGGACTGATGTTCTCAGACAACGACGGAGCGGACCAACGCGGTGGCGGCCTCCCTCAGCGGAGCAGGTCGTCGAGCTCCTGGACGGCGTACCAGCCGAGGTCCTCGTCCGGATCGGCGCCGGCCGGACGGTCCTCGACGTCGGCGTGCACGGCGGCCACCCGGCGGAACTCGACGTCGGCGTCGGGGTCGTCGGCCTCGGCCACCACGACCCGGCCGGCGGCGCGCCACTCCGCGAGCAGCGGCAGGGTCGCGGGGATGTAGATCCTCATGACTTCCTCCCCTGAGCGCGCGAGGCCGACTTCTTCGGTGGGGTACGGCGCCCCCGCGGCGCCCGGGTGCGGGTGCCGCTGGTGGTGTCGACCAGCTCGACCAGCGCCTCGGTGAGGCAGTCGCCGAGGACGTCGACGTCCGGCAGGGCGTCCCGGTCGGCGGTGATGCCGTAGTAGACGTTGTTGTCATACGACGTCACGCCGATGGCGAGCGCATGCTGCGGGAGCAGCGGCGGCACGGGGTAGGTCTCCAGCATCTGCGCGCCGGCGGCGTAGAGCGGGAACTGGGGCCCCGGGACGTTGGTGACCGAGAGCTGGAAGCCGGTGCGGAGCTCGTCGGCGGCCAGCCGGGCGCCCAGGGCGTGGAAGGTGGTCGGCGCGAAGCCGGCGATGCCGGCGAGCCGGTTCGCCGCGACCGCGCGGCTGGTCTCGCGGTGCGCACGGAAGGAGTAGGAGACCTGGTGCAGCCGCACGACCGGGCTGGCCTCCCCGATCGGCAGGTCGACCAGGTGGCCGGTGATCTGGGTGCCGAGGGAGGTCGCCTCCAGCTCGTCGTCGATCACCGACATCGGCACGATCACCCGCAGCTTGCGCAGGCCGCCGAGCGACTCGGCACGGGTCATCAGCCAGGTGCGGACCGCCCCCGCCACGGTGGCGAGGATGACGTCGTTGACCGTGCCGCCGTGGGCCTTGCGCACGGTGCGGTAGTCGGCGAGCGACGTCTTCACGGTGACGAACCGGCGCTGCTGGGACAGCGGCCGGTTGATCGGCGACTCGTGCACGGGCCGCCGCCCGGCCAGGGCGCTGCTCAGCTCCCCCGCCTTGGCCAGCGCATGGACGGCGGTGCGCACGGCCGACTCGGTCGTGGCGACCGCGGTGGACAGCGCCGTGCTCGGGTGCTGCAGGGTGTCGGCGAGCGCCTCGGCCACCATGCCCGCGGAGGTGGGGCGCCCGCGCGGGCGCCACTGGTCGTACTCCATCGCCTTCGGCTCCGGCACCGTGTCGAGCAGCACCTGCCCGAGGTCGACGGTGTCCACGCCGTCGACCAGCACCTGGTGGGACTTCGCGAGCACCGCGACCCGGCCGCCCTCCAGGCCCTCGACGAAGTAGACCTCCCACAGCGGCCGGTGCCGGTCCAGCGGCCGGGAGATGATCCGGGCGACCAGCTCACGCAGCTGGTCGTGGCTGCCCGGGCGGGGCAGTGCGGAGCGGCGGACGTGGTAGGCGAGGTCGAAGTCCGGGTCGTCGACCCACGCCGGGTTCGCCAGCCGACCGGGCACCCGGACCAGCCGCTGGCGGTAGCGCGGCACGAAGGAGATCCGGTCGCCGATCAGGCTCACCAGGCTGGCGTAGTCGAAGCCAGAGTCGCCCGGGTCGAAGATCTCGACCGTCGCGTTGTGCATCGGGGAGGACCCCGTCTCGAGGGCGAGCAGGCCCAGGTCGCGCGGCCTCAGCCGGTCACTCATCCACACGTCCCTTCGTCCGCTCTCCCCGGTCGTGATTCTGACAGAGGGCGGCGTCTGATCGCAGCCGCGGTCGGTGTGCTGTCCGCATCCGCCTCATCGGCGGCGGGCTCCCCCTGCCCTGCGCGGCACGATCCGGCGACGGCCGGAGTCCGCCTCCGCCACCGAGGCCGGCAGCACCGCGTCGGCGACCTCGCTCAAGGCCCGCACGAGCGGCCCGTCGCCGCCGACCGGCTCGCCGGCCACGAGGGCGCGGTCGACCGTCGTCCGGTCCTCCGGCAGGAAGTGCAGCCCGAGCAGGCGCGCGAAGCCCTCGACCATGCCGGCGATGTCCTTCTCCGACCAGCCCAGCGTGGGACGGTTGCGGTTGACCACGACCCGCACGGGCGCGCCGGCGAGCACGTCGCGCAGGTCCACCAGCGCCCGGGCCAGGCGGGACAGCCCGACCGGGTCGGCACTGCCGACGACCAGCACCTCGTCGGCGACGGCCAGGGCACCGAGGGTCATCGTGTTCCGCGGCGGGCGGGTGCCGAAGTCGGCCCCTGGGTCGTCCTCCAGGCTGAAGCCGGTGTCCACCACGACGGTGGCACCACGGCGCGCCGTCTCCAGCATGTGCTCGACCGCGCCGGAGCGCACCTCGACATAGCGGTCGGCGCGCGGCAGGCCCGTGATCACGCTCAGTCGGCTCCCGATCGCGCGCTGAGTGTCCGGCAGTCGCTCGGCCAGCGCGCCGGAGGTGGAGAGCCGGGCGGCCGAGAGGATGCCGGAGGCCTCGTCCAGGATCCCGAGCTGCTGCGCGACCGACCCGCCCCAGGGATCGGCGTCGACCAGCACGACCCGCTCGTCGCGGCGGGCCAGCTCGGCCGCCAGGCCGCACGCGACGGTGGTGCGCCCGGGCGCCCCCTGGGGACCCCAGACCGCGATCACCCGGCCCTCGGTGGGGTCCCCCGGCGGCGCCGGGATCGGTGGGAGGTCGTCGTCCGGCTCGTGAGCCGGTGGCGCGTCCTGGTCCGATGCTGGGCCGGCGAGCAGCGCGGCCGGCAGCTCCTCCAGGCCGGTCTCGGGCACCAGCTGCGCGACCCCGATCCGGGCGGCGTGCAGACGGCTCGCATCGGGGTCCCGGCGTCCGCCGACCACACCCACCGGCCGCACGCCGTGCCGCTCCAGGTGAGCGACCGCCCGGGTGTCCAGGCCGGGTGCGTCCAGCGCGACCACGGCCACGTCCGCCTGCCCGGTCGATGCCGATGCCAACAGGTCGTCGACGTCGACACAGCGCTTGAGCAGGCTCAGGTCGGGGTGCTCCTCCAGCAGCCCGAGGGCCCGGGACTCCCACGCCGCCCCGGCCGCCACCACCAGTGCGACGACGCGGTCACCGGTCACGTCAGCCCCGCTTCTGGATGGTCAAGGTGCCGTCCGCCGCCGCCTCCAGGGCCGCTCCGACGGCTTCTTGCTGGTCGGCCTCGATTCCCAACAGCAGCTGGCGCTCCAAGGTCGCACCGAACCCGTCCGCACCCGCGGGCACCCCGACGACCTCGACGTCCTCCAGGATCACCTTGGACCGGAAGCGGTCACCGAACTCGTTGACCGACCACACGTCCACCCGGGTGCCCGGCGTCAGGTCCGGCGGCATGGCGAGGGCGGGCAGGACGAGCGGCAGGGTGGAGACCCCGCCCGAACCGGCCCGCTGGAGCGCCGTACGCGGCACCAGCTCTCCCGCGCCGACCGCCCGGTTGAGACGCGCGTCGGCCGGCAGCCGGTCGGAGACGCGCACGTAGGACTCGGCCTCCCCCGTGTCGCCGAAGTAGACCTGCGTGGGCACCAGGTCGTCGGCGGTCAGCGGCTGTCCGGCCGCCATGTCCGAGCTCACCGCCCACACCTCGATGGTGTCGTCGGCCGCCCCGATGATCCGGGCGCCGGCGATCACCGAGAGCACCACGATGGCCACCCCGATCCACATCCGCGGGTCCCGCCAGCCCGGCGGTCGGGTCCGGGTCGCCGGCGGCGCAGCGGGTGGAGAGACGGGGTCTGAGGTCCCGAGAGTGGCGGTCATGCACGACATTGTGCGTCAGGATCGCGTTCCTGGCAGGCGGTTCTCCACAGACCGCGGTCGCGCCTCCTGACCGATGACCACCGCAATGCCACCATAGGGGCATGGAAGGCACACCCCGTTTCCTGACCCTGGCCGACGTGGCCGAGATGCTGAACACGTCGCAGGCGCAGGTCTACGCCCTCGTGCGACGCGGCGACCTTCCGGCGATCAAGATCGGCGGACGCGGTCAGTGGCGCGTCGAGGGCGTCGAGCTGGAGAACTACATCCAGCGGATGTATGCCCAGACCCGCGCCGAGATCGCGGCCGAGGACGGCGCGGAGCGCTGACGGGGCGCCCGGCCCCGGTCAGCCCACCTCGGAGTCGAGGGTGACCGGCACCGTGCGCTCGCGCCCGTTGCGCTCCACGGTGAACTCGATCGTCTCTCCGGGCTGGTGGGTCCGGATCGACACGATCAGCGCGATCCCGTCGGTGACGCGCTCACCGTCGACCGCGGTGATCAGGTCGCCTTCGCGCAGGCCCGCCTTCTCGGCCGGTGTCCCGCTCATGACCTCCACCACGGGCGCGCCCTCCTGGTCGGCCCGACCGGTGTTGACCTGGGCACCGATGACCGGATAGCGCGCCTCGCCGTCCTTGAGGATCTGGTCGGCAGTCACCCGGACCTGCTCCACCGGGATCGCGAAGCCGACGCCGATGTTGCCGGCCTCCCCGCCGAACCCGCCGCCGGCCGTCGCGATCGCGGAGTTCACCCCGACGACCTGGCCGCGCAGGTTGACCAGCGGCCCGCCGGAGTTTCCGGGGTTGATCGCGGCGTCGGTCTGGACGGCGTTGATATAGGAGAGGTCGTCCGCCTCCGCCCCGCCGGTGGTCACGGGTCGGTCCAGCGCCGACACGATGCCCGAGGTGACCGTCGAGCTGAGCCCCAGCGGCGAGCCGATCGCGACGACCCCCTCCCCGATCCGCAGGCTCTCCGAACGTCCGAGGGAGGCCGGGGTCAGGTCCTTGGCATCGGGGACGTAGAGCACGGCCAGGTCGTAGACGGGGCTGCGTCCGACGAGGCGCGCGGTGTGCCGCTCGCCGTTCTGGTCGACGATCTCGATCTTGCCGCCGGCGTCCGCGGCGCCGGCGACGACGTGGTTGTTGGTCACCACGTGGCCCTGCCGGTCCAGGACGAACCCGGAGCCGGTGGCCCCACCGGGCTGGCCGTCGGCCTCGGCGCTGATCTGGACGGTGCTGGGCAGCAGCTTGTCCGCCACCGCCGCGATGGAGCCGTTGTCGGCCGGGAGCGGCGGCGTGGTGGAGGTGTCGACACCCTCGAGCCCGCCACTGGACCCGCCGACCGGCGAGTCGTCGGTCAGGCGCCCCCACAGTGCGCTGCCCGCGATGCCGCCGAGCAGCCCGATGACCAGGGCCAGGGCCGCCATCGTCGGCCAGATCCAGCCGGAGACCCGACCCCGGGGCTCTGGTGAGCCGTAGTGCCGGCCGGCGTACTCCGGCGGGCCGTAGCCGGGCCCCGGCGGCGGGCTCACGGGAGGGCCGGTCGGCGCGGGCTCGGGTCGCGACGTCTGGGGGTCGGGCGTGGGCCAGTAGGGCTGGGGAGCCTGCTCCGCCGGTGGCACCGGGCGGGTCGGCTCGGCATCGGGCGAGCCGCTCACCGGCCGGATCGGCTCGGTGGGCTCGGTGTCGTCCGGGCCGGAGGGGTGATCGTGGCCGGGGCGGTACTGGTCGCTCACGGGACCATCCTCACCCCGGACACCCCCGCTCGGCCACGGTGGGGCCCTACCCGGTCCGCGACCGGCGTCACGCTGTTGCCCACTGCGGACCCCGAGCGGGCCGCGGGGGTGGCGATCGTGGTGACTGGCGCCCGACGCTCGGAGACCGACCCCGGACCCGGTGTCACGGTCAGCGCCAGCACCCCCAAGAACGCGGCGCCGAGCGCTCCGCCACTGAGCGCCACCATCCCGTAGCGGCGCGCCTCGACAGGCCCCGCCTGCCGGCGGTCGACACATCCGGTCGGGTCGACGAGCGCCCCCTTGAGCCCGCTGGGCGCCGACTCCTCACCCAGGGAGAGACCCAGCAGCCGGGTCTTCACCCAGCCCTCGCGCTCGACCAGGTCCCGGCAGGCGTGACAGGCGTGGACGTGCTGCCAGGCACGCTCCTCCTCCTCGGGGCCCAGCTGGCCGTCGAGCAGTGCGCTGACCCGGTTGCCGAGGTGCGTCACGAGACCCGCACCCCCGGCCGGCGACGACGACGCGGCGGCGCCTCGGGGCCGGCGTACCGCTCGCGACCCTCGCTCGGGCTGCGGTGGGCCAGGGCAGTGCGCAGCATCCCGCGGCCCCGGTGGATCCGGCTGCGCACGGTGCCCATCTTGCTGTCGGTGATCTCGGCGATCTCCTCATACGTCAGGCCCTCGACGTCGCACAGGACCACCGCGACGCGGAACTCCGGCGGGATCGAGGCGAGCGCCTGCTCGACGTCGGCGTCGAAGGTGCGGTCGGCATAGGCCGCGTCGGGCGCGGGCGAGGCGCTGTGCAACCGCTCGGCCCGCTCGTCGGAGAGGGCGTCGAAGCGGATCCGCTGCTTGCGGCGCGCCTGGTCCAAGAAGACGTTGGTGGTGATCCGGTGCAGCCAGCCCTCGAACGTGCCGGGGCGGTAGGTGTGCAGGCTGCGGAAGACCCGGACGAAGACCTCCTGGGTGAGGTCCTCGGCGTCGGGGCGGTTGCCGGTGAGGCGGTAGGCCAGCCGGTAGACACGGTCGGAGTGCTGCTCGACGATCTCGTCCCACGTCGGCACCGCGTCGCTGGTCACGTAGTCCTCCAGGTTGGGGGTCAGGATGCTGGCCTTCCTCACGGTAGGGGACCCGGCTGAGAGGAACCTGTGAGCCGTGGTCGGTGACCGCCGCGAGCACCGCGGGCCGGTGTGGGGGTGAACGAGCGACGGACCGGCGATGTTCCCGCGATAGGGTGCCGCCATGCTGCCCGCGAGCTGGAAGTACGCCGACGATTTCATCGCCGAGGACGAGGTGCTGGCCGACGCGCGAGCCCGTGCCGAGGAGGTCGGGATCGTCCCCATCGGCGCCGGCGTGGGCGCGACCCTGAGCTTCCTGGTCGGCGTGCTCGAGGCCCGGGCGGTCGTCGAGGTGGGCACCGGCACCGGCGTCTCGGGCGTCTGGCTGCTGCGCGGGATGCGTCCCGAGGGCGTGCTGACCACCGTCGACGTCGAGACCGAACACCAGCGGCTGGCCAAGCAGTCCTTCGCCGACGCCGGCTTCCCGTCGAACCGGGCCCGCACGATCGCCGGTGCGGCGCTGGACGTGCTGCCCCGCCTCACCGACGGCCACTACGACCTGGTCTTCTGCGACGGCGACAAGCGGGAGTACGACGCCTACCTCGACGAGGCCCTGCGGCTGCTCCGCCCCGGCGGCGTGGTCGCCTTCGACAACGCGCTCTGGAACGACCGGGTCGCCGACCCCTCCCAGCGGGACGAGGAGACCGTCGCGATCCGCGACCTGGGCCTGCGGATCGCCGAGGACGAGTCCCTCCTGCCCGTGCTGCTGCCCGTCGGCGACGGGCTGCTGCTGGCGAAGAAGGTCTGACCCCGCCGGGCCGGGGCACAACGTCATACGCCCCGGAGGAGCGGTTCCTCACTTCGTATGACGTCCCGGCCGGCGAGCGCCGGGCTCAGCGACCGACGTCGGCGAGCGGCTCGTCGGTGGAGAGCCACTCCAGCAGCGCCCGGGCGCCGTACCCCGTGGGACCCTCGGTCCACTCGAAGCTCTCCTTCGGCGAGTCGCCGGCCGAGGCCACATCGAGGTGGGCCCACGGCACGTCGCCGACGAAGTGCTGCAGGAACAGCGCCGCGGTGATCGCGCCGGCGCCGCCGGGGGCGTTGTCGGCGTCGGCGACCTTGGAGGACAGCTTCTCCTCGTAGTCGGCCACCAGCGGCATCCGCCACAGCGGCTCGCCCGCCTCGGCGGCGGCGACCTGCAACGCCTCGGCGAGCGCGTCGTCGTTGGCGAAGAAGCCGCCCATCCCCTGGCCGAGTGCGACCTTCATCGCGCCGGTGAGGGTGGCGATGTCCACGATCGCGTCGGGCTTCAGCTCGCCGACCGCCCACGCCAGGGCGTCGGCGAGCACCAGCCGCCCCTCGGCGTCGGTGTTGGTGACCTCGCTGGTCCGTCCGCCGTAGTGGGTGACCACGTCGCCGGGACGCAGGGCGTTGCCGCTGACCGCGTTCTCGGCGGCGGCGACCAGGCCGGTCACCCGCACGGGGCAGCCGAGGTCCGCGAGCGCACCGAGCACCGCGATGACCACGGCTCCGCCGGTCATGTCCCGCTTCATCGTCTGCATCGACTCCGCGGGCTTGATCGAGAGACCGCCGCTGTCGAAGGTGATGCCCTTCCCGACGAGCACGACGTGGGGGGTACGGCGCCCGGCCCTGGCGGGGCTGTAGTCGAGCCGGATCAGCCCCGCGGCGGCGAGACCGAGGCCTGGCCGACCCCGAGGATGCCGCCCATCCCCTCCTTGGCGAGCCGCTGCTCGTCCCACACCTCCACCGACAGGCCGCTGTCCTCAGCGACCCGCTCGGCCTGTCCGGCCAGCCAGGCCGGGTCCTTGAGGTTCGAGGGCGTGGTGGCCAGGCGGCGCGCCATCCAGCCGGCGCCGCCGAGCGCGAGGGCCCGGTGCAGCTCGGCGTCGGCGTCGTCGCCCTCGAGCCCGGTCAGCACGATCCGCTCGACCGGCCGGTGCTCGGGGCCCTCGGACCGCCAGCTGAAGCCGAAGGAGCCCAGCACGGCACCGACCACGAACGCACCCAGCGCGTCGTCCGGTGCCTCGGCGACCACCGAGGTCGCGAGCGAGGTGCGGTCGCGGGCGGCGCGCGCCAGCGCGGCGCCGGCCCGACGGTAGTCCCGCAGCGTCTGGTCGCCGACGCCCACGACGTGCACGGCGACGGGCCGGCCCTCGACGACGGCGTACGTCGTCGTCAGCGCGCCCGCGCTGCCGGTGGCTCCGGCCAGCTCGAGCGCACCGAGGAGGTCGACGCCGAGGGACTCGGCGAGATCGTCGCCGGAGGCGTCGAGGAGCGGACCGTCGGGTCCGGGATAGGCGGCGACCCCGAGAGCGTCGGCTCCGCGGACGGCGGAGAGGTCGGTCGCGTTGAGGGCGAACTGCGGTGGGGAGACCTGCGAGGGGAGGTCGGGAGCGTGCTTCGCCACGTCAGCCGGTGACGCCCTTGAGCGCGTCGCCGAGCGCGGTCGCCTCCTCGGCGTTCAGCTCGACCACGAGTCGGCCACCACCCTCGAGCGGAACCCGCATCACGATGCCGCGTCCCTCCTTGGTCACCTCGAGCGGGCCGTCACCCGTGCGGGGCTTCATCGCCGCCATCTGCGCACCTCTTCCCTTTGCTCGACCCGCCGGGTCCTGCCGTCTCCGCCCGGCGACGTCCTTCGCGCGGACCCATTATCCCCCATGCCCCGCGTGACGACGACCACAGTCCCCGCCGACTGGCAGACTCCAGCCCCATGCGCGCTCGGTCCGCCCTCTTCGACGTCTACGGCGACCACCTCGGCGATCGTGGGTACGTCGCCCCGGTGGCCGCCCTGGTGCGCCTGCTCGAGCCGCTGGGGATCGCCGCGCCGGCGGTGCGGACCGCGGTCTCCCGGATGGTCGGCCAGGGCTGGCTGGAGCCGGTGAGCCTGGCCGAGGGGCGCGGCTACCGCGCCACCGGGCACGCCGTACGACGCCTCTCCGACACCGGCGACCGCGTCTACGGCCGAGCCGACCGCCGGTGGGACGGCCGCTGGCACCTCGCCGTGCTCTCCCTCCCCCGCGACCGCTCGGCCCGGCAGCGGCTGCGCGCCGACCTGGGCTTCCTCGGCTACGCCCCGCTGACCGACGAGCTGTGGGTGAGCCCGTGGCCGCGCGAGGAGCTCGCCGACGTGGTGCGCGAGAGCGGCGCGGAGTTGACCGTGGCGAGCGCGGACCGGTTCGAACCGCCCGACGCGCCGCGCCGGGCGTGGGACCTCGACGCCCTCGCGAGCGCCTACGACGCGTGGCTGGCGACCGCCGCGGACACGACGGCCGCGCAGCTGGCCGCCCACGAGGACCCGGACGAGGCGGCGTTCTCCGCGCGCTTCCTGCTCGTGCACGAGTGGCGCAAGTTCCTCTTCGACGACCCCGGCCTGCCCGACGAGCTGCTCCCCGAGGACTGGGCCGGGCGCCGGGCGGCGGACTACTTCACCGGTGAGGCGGCCCGGCTCAAGCCCGGATCCGATCGGTTCCTGCAGCGCTGCCTCGACGGTGGTGCAGACTCGGGGCCATGACCTCGGAGACCGAACAGTCCTCGCCCCCGCTGCTCCTCGACGTCACCGACGGGGTGGCCACGCTGACGCTGAACCGGCCGGAGGCGATGAACAGCCTCGACGTCGCGCTCAAGGAGGCGCTGCGCGACGCGGTCCAGCAGGTGGCCGAGGACCCGGCCGTGCGCTGCGTGGTGCTCACCGGTTCCGGCCGCGCGTTCTGCGTCGGCCAGGACCTCAAGGAGCACCAGGCCGGCCTGCAGGGCGACGACTCGGTGCCGCTGTCGGACACCGTGGAGCAGCACTACAACCCCATCGTCCTCGCCCTCGCCTCGATGCCCAAGCCGGTCGTCGCGGCGGTCAACGGCGTCGCCGCCGGTGCCGGCGCCAGTCTGGCCTTCGCCTGCGACCTGCGGATCCTCGCCGACTCGGCCGGCTTCAACCTCGCCTTCGCCGGGATCGGCCTCTCCGCCGACACCGGCTCGTCGTGGACCCTGCCCCGGCTGGTCGGCCGCGCCAAGGCGATCGAGCTGCTCTACTTCCCGCGCACCCTGGACGCGCAGACCTCCCTCGACCTCGGCCTGGCGACCCAGGTGGTGCCCGCGGCGCAGTTCGAGGAGACGGTCCGCGAGCTCGCCGTACGCCTCGCCGCCGGGCCGACCGTGGCCCTCGGCTCGATCCGCCAGGCGATCCAGTTCTCCTCCAACCACTCGCTGGAGGAGTCGGTCGCGTTCGAGGCGGAGAAGATGGCGCTCACCGGCGGGACGGCTGACCATCGCGCCGCCGTGGACGCCTTCGTCCGCAAGGAGAAGCCGGTCTTCGAGGGACGCTGACCGCTCAGCGCCCCCGGGGTCCCTCGCGCTCCTCGAGCTGGGTCGCCAGCCGGTCGAGCAGCGCGTCCACCTCGTCCATCCGATAGCCGCGGAACGCCAGGGAGAAGCGGACGCGCCGTACGTCGTCCCCGCGCAGCGGGCCGTCGGCCGGCACGAGCACGTCGGGCCGGTCGGGCTGCTCGTCGGCCATCGGCCGGCCGCGACCGGCCGCCACGGCCGCGACGCCGCCGAGGGCGAGGACCACGAGGACCGCGAAGAGCCACATCATCGCCGGCTCACTCCCCGTCGTCCCGGCGGCCGACGCCGTCGCCGGCGAGGTCGTGGTCGGTCGCCTCGACCATGATCCGCACCGCCTCGTCGACGTCGTCGGTCAGCGTCATCATGTCCAGGTCGGCCGGCGAGATCTTGCCCTCCGCCGCCACGGTGTCCCGCAGCCAGTCGAGCAGGCCGGACCAGTACGACGTCCCCAGCAGCACGATCGGGAACTGGGTGATCTTGCCGGTCTGGCGCAGGGTGAGGGCCTCGAACAGCTCGTCGAAGGTGCCCAGCCCGCCGGGCAGGACGACGAAGCCCTGGGCGTACTTGACGAACATGGTCTTGCGGGCGAAGAAGTAGCGGAAGTTGATCCCCTTGTCGACCCAGCGGTTGAGGCCGGTCTCGAAGGGCAGCTCGATGCCGAGGCCGACCGAGACCCCGCCGGCCTCGGACGCGCCCTTGTTCGCCGCCTTCATCGCGCCCGGGCCGCCCCCGGTGATCACCGCGAAGCCGGCCTGCACCAGCTTGGCGCCGACCTCCTCGGCCATCGCGTAGTAGGGGTGGTCGGGCGCGGTGCGGGCCGACCCGAAGACGCCGATGGCCGGGCCGAGCTCGGCCAGGGCGCCGAAGCCCTCGACGAACTCGGACTGGATCCGCATGACCCGCCACGGGTCGGTGTGCACCCAGTCGCTGGGCCCGCGGGTGTCCAGCAGCCGCTGGTCGGTGGTGCTGCCGTCCACCTGGGAGCGGCGCATCAGCTCCGGGCCCTTGTACTTCATCCGCTCGGTGGGCTGGTCCTGCCCGCGCTCGGTCGTCATCGCTCTCCCCCCTCGCCGCCCGCCGGCTCGGTGAGCCAGCGACGCAGCACATCCTCGCAGTGCACGATCTCCTCGGTCCGCACGTGCTCGTCGGCCTTGTGCGCGAACATCGGGTCCCCCGGGCCGAAGTTGACCGCCGGGATCCCCAGGGCGCTGAAGCGGGCCACGTCCGTCCAGCCGAACTTGGGCCCGGGCTCGCTGCCGGTGGCCTCGACGAAGGCCTGCGCGGCCGGACGGTCCAGCCCGGGCATCGCGCCGGGGGCCAGGTCGGTCAGCGTGACGTCGTACCCCTCGAAGAGGTCGCGAACGAACGCCTCGGCCTCCTCGGGGCTGCGGTCGGGCGCGTAGCGGTAGTTCACCGACACCACGCACTCGTCGGGCACCACGTTGCCGGCGACCCCGCCGCTGATGCCGACCGCGTTGAGGCCCTCGTGGTAGGTCAGGCCGTCGATCACCGGCTGCCGCGGCTCGTGCGCGGTGAGCCGGTTGAGCACCTCGGCGGCGCCGTGGATCGCGTTGACGCCCTTCCACGACCGGGCCGAGTGCGAGCGCACGCCGGTGGTGCGGACGTCGACCCGCAGGGTGCCCTGGCACCCGGCCTCGACGCCCGCGTTCGAGGGCTCCATCAGGATCGCGAAGTCGGCCCGCACCAGCTCGGGGTCGCTCTCGGCGAGCAGCCGCAGCCCGTTGTAGCGCTCCTCGATCTCCTCGGCCTCGTAGAGGATCCAGGTGACGTCGCGGACCGGCTCGGAGAGCTCGGCGGCGAGCTTGAGGATGACCGCGTCGCCGCCCTTCATGTCGCAGGTGCCGCAGCCGTGCAGCACCTCGCCGTCGGGCGTCTGCTCGCGCCGGGCGGGGAGGTTGTCGTTGACGGGGACGGTGTCGAGGTGGCCCGCGACCACGACGCGCTCGCCGCGCCCTAGGTCGGTCCGGGCGACGATCGTGTGGCCGCGCCGGGTGAGGGTGAGGTGGGGGTACGCCGACCAGGCCCGCTCCACCGCGTCGGCGATCGCCTGCTCGTCGCGGCTGACCGACTCGATGTCCACCAGCTGCTGGGTCAGCGTGACCACGTCGGTGGCCGGGTCGAGCACCGGCGCCGGGGTCGTGTCCGTTCCGCTCTTCACGCCGACGACTCTGCCATGCCCCGGGGAACCACCCCCGCTTGCCCAGTCCTGAACAAACGTTTAGTCTATTGAACATGCGTTCAACCGAGAGCGACCTCACCGCGAAGGCGCAGATCCGCGACACCGCGCTGCGGCTCTTCGCCCACGACGGCTTCGACGCGGTGAGCGTGCGGCGGATCGCCACCGAGGCGGGTGTCTCCCCCGGCCTGGTGTTGCACCACTTCGGCAGCAAGGCCGGGCTGCGCCAGGCCGTCGACGAGTATGTGATCGCCTCCTTCGACGACCTGGTCGGCGAGCCCACCGAGGAGGAGGTCGTCGCCGCGCTCGAGGGCACGGACACCCGCGGCCTGGACCTGTTCATCGAGCAGATGTCCTTCGAGCCCCACGTGCTGGACTACCTGCGCCGGATGCTGCTCACCGACGACGACGCGGCGCGGCGGCTGGTGCGGCACTGGCACGAGATGTCGGTCCGGATGCTCGGCCAGTGGGCCGAGCGCGGGGTGCTCGACCCCGGGCCCGACCTGCCGGTCCGGGCCGCGCTGCTGCTCAGCGCCGACCTCGGGGTGATCCTGCTGCGCGGCGCGCTGACCGACGTACTCGGCTTCGACCCGCTGGCCCCCGACGGCGTCCGCCGCTGGGCGGCCGACAGCTACGCCCTCACCTCGCTGATGCTCACCGAGGAGGGCGCCGCGCTCGCCGAGCCGACGAACGACCCCGAGACCGACACGAGGAAGGGAACCCGATGAGCACGAGCGGAGAGGCGCTGATCCGGGTCAGCGACCTGCGCAAGGAGTTCGGCACGATCACCGCGCTGGACGGACTGGACCTCGAGGTGCGCCGCAGGGAGGTGCACGGCTTCCTCGGCCCCAACGGTGCCGGGAAGTCCACCACCATCCGGATCCTGCTGGGGCTGATGCGCGCCGACGGCGGGGTCGCCGAGCTCTTCGGAGCCGACCCGTGGCACGACGCGGTCCGGCTGCACCGTCGGCTGGCCTATGTCCCCGGCGACGTCACGCTGTGGCCGGGGCTCACCGGCGGCCAGTGCGTCGACGTGCTCGCCCGGGCCCACGGCGGGATCGACGAGACCCGGCGCGCGGAGCTGATCGAGCGCTTCGACCTCGACCCGACGAAGCGGGCGCGGGACTACTCCAAGGGCAACCGGCAGAAGGTCTCGCTGGTCGCCGCGCTCGCCTCCGACGTGGAGCTGCTCGTCCTCGACGAGCCCACCTCGGGGCTGGACCCGCTGATGGAGGAGGTCTTCCAGCAGGTGGTCTCCGAGCGGCGCGACGAGGGCGTCACCGTGCTGCTCTCCTCCCACATCCTGGGCGAGGTGGAGGCGCTGGCCGACCGGGTCTCGATCATCCGCGCCGGCCGGACCGTCACCTCTGGCACCCTCACCGACCTGCGCCGGCACACGCACAGCGCCGTCCGCGCCGTCACCGACCGCGCCCCCGAGGGGCTGGACGGCCTGCCGGGCGTGCTGGACGTCGAGCTCACCGAGAACGACGGCCGCACCGAGGTGCACGCCTCGGCCGAGCCGGACGCAGTCGGGCCGCTCGTCGGGCTGCTGCACGCCGCCGGCATCCACACCCTGACCGTCACGCCGCCCAGCCTGGACGACCTGTTCCTGCAGGCCTACCAGGGGCAGGCCGCCACCGGCGCTCGCGAGCAGGAGAGCGTGCGATGAGCTGGCACGGCGTGGGCACGATGGCCTGGATCGACCTGCGCACCGGCTGGAAGGGCATGCTCGCCTGGATCGTCGGTCTCGTCGGGATCATGGCCGTCACGGGCTCCTCGATCACCTCGCTCTACGACACCCCGGAGAAGCTGAAGGGGTACGCCGACACGCTCACCGGCGGGGCGATCTACATGATCAACGGGCGGGTCGCCGGGGTGGACACCCTCGGCGGCGTGGTGGCCAGCGAGTTCGGCTCGGTGGTGAGCTTCGCCGTACCCCTCATGGCGATCGCGCTCACCTCCCGCGCCACCCGGAAGGACGAGGCCGCCGGGCGGCTGGAGCTGCTGCTGGCCTCCGCGATCGGCCGGCACGCGCCCATCCTCGCCGCGGTCCTGGTGGCGACGGCCGGGCTGCTCGCGACCGGGCTGGGGTGTACGGCGGTGATGGTCGCCGTCGGCGCCGCGCCGGGGCCGAGCCTCCTCTACGGCCTGGCGATGGCGGCCCTGGGCCTCTTCTTCGTCGGGGTCACCGCGTTCGCTGCGCAGCTGGTCGAGCACAACCGGTCCGTGTGGGGACTGGCGCTGGTGGTCGTGGTCGTCTCCTACCTGCTGCGCGGCGTCGGGTCGGTGCAGGACAGCGCCCTGGTGTGGGCCTCCCCGCACGGCTGGTTCGACGAGGTGCGCTCCTTCGGCGACGACGCCCGGATGTGGCCGGTGCTGCTGACCCTCGGGGCCGGCCTGACGCTGGTCGGGCTGGCCTTCTGGCTGAGCACGCGGCGCGACGTCGGCAGTGCGCTGATCCAGTCGCGCGGCGCGCGGCCGCGGGCATCGGCGTTCCTCCGCAGCCCCATCGGGCTGGCGTGGCGGGACCACCGCGGCGCGATCGTGGGCTGGACCGTCGGCAGCGCCGTCCTGATGGGCACCTACGGCTCGCTGTCGCAGGAGATCCTGGACGCGATCGCCGACAACCCGGCGCTCGGGGACGCCATGGGCGCGACGCCCGGCGCGGCGGACCAGCTGCTGGCCACGGTGATGTCGACCTTCCTGATGATGCTGGCGATGCTCGCGGCGGCCTTCGCGGTGATGGCGCTCGGGTCCCTGCGCAGCGAGGAGGAGTCCGGCCGGCTGGAGGCGCAGCTCTCGGGCCCCGAGTCGCGCACCGCCTGGCTCGGCGTACACCTCGCGATCGCCGCCCTCGGCCTGCTCATCGTCGGTGCCGCCGGCGCCCTGTCCCTGGCCGCCGCCACCGCCGCCTCGACCGGGGACGACGCGTGGTTCGGCGAGATCCTGCGCGGCGCGGTGCGCTACCTGCCCGCCGCGCTGGTCTTCCTCGCCCTCACCGCCGCGGCCTTCGGACTGATGGGCAAGGCCCGCGGCCCGGCCTGGGCGCTCTTCGGGGTCGCGGCCGTGGTGGCCTACCTCGGCCCCGGCTTCGACCTGCCGACGTGGGTGGTGCGCGCCTCGCCCTTCCAGTCGGACGGCGCCGACCTGATCTCGGCGGGCGCCGACCGCACCGCCATCGGCGTCCTCCTCGGCGTCACCGCCGTCCTCGTTCTCGCCGCCCTCGTCGGGTTCCGCCGCCGCGACATCCCCCGCCTCTGAGGGGAGATCGACGGCGACCTCACGCCCGGGCGACCCGCACCGCGGTGGCGGGGGCGTCGGCGTAGTCCACCGACGTCGCCAGCGTCTCCGCGGCGAGCAGCGCCTCGTGCGCCCGGGCGGCCGACAGCACCGGCTCGGGACCGGTGACGGTGAGCGCGATCCGGTCCGAGACGTCCAGGCCGGCCTCCCGGCGGGCCTGCTGCACCGACCGCACCAGGTCGCGGGCGGTGCCCTCGGCCTCGAGCTCGGGCGTGACGTCGGTGTCCAGCACGACGAAGCCGCCGCCGGGCAGCACGCCGGTGGCGCCCTCGCCGCCCGCGACCGTCTCGAGGGTGTACTCCCCCTCGACCAGCTCGAGCCCGCCGGCGGTCACGGTGCCGTCCTCGGCCACCGACCAGTCGCCGGACTTCGCGCCGCGGATCGCCGCCTGCACGTCCTTGCCGAGCCGCGGGCCGGCGGCGCGGGCGTTGACGGTGAGCCGCTGCTGCACGCCGTACGACGCCGCCTCGTCGCTGCCGAGGTCGACCAGCCGCACCTGCTTGACGTTGAGCTCGTCGGCGATCAGCGGCTCGAAGCCGGACAGCGCGGCCGGGTCGGCGACCACCACGGTCAGCGACGGCAGGGGGAGCCGGTTGCGCAGCCCCGCGCCCTTGCGCAGCGCCGAGCCCGCCGAGCAGACCTCGCGGACCTTGTCCATGGCCGCCACCAGGTCGGCGTCGGCCGGCAGGCCGTCCACCGACGGCCAGTCGGTGAGGTGCACCGACCGTCCGCCGGTCAGGCCGCGCCAGACCTCCTCGGTCACCAGCGGCATCAGCGGCGCGGTGGCGCGGGCGACCGTCTCCAGCACGGTGTACAGCGTGTCGAAGGCGTCCTCGTCCACCCGGCCGTCGGCGGCCCAGAAGCGCTCGCGGGAGCGGCGGATGTACCAGTTCGTCAGGACGTCGAGGAAGGACCGCGTGCTGTCGCACGCCGCAGCCACCTCGTAGTTGTCCAGCTGCTCGGTCATCGCCTCGACGAACTCGCGGGTCTTGGCCAGCAGGTAGCGGTCCATCGGGTTCGCGCTGTCCGTCCGGTGGCGGGCGTCGTACCCCCGCTCCCCCGCCGCGTTGGCGTAGAGGGAGAAGAAGTACCAGCTGTTCCACAGCGGGATCAGCACCTGCCGCACCGAGTCGCGGATGCCCTGCTCGGTGACGATCAGGTTGCCGCCGCGCAGGATCGGCGAGGACATGAGGAACCAGCGCATCGCGTCGGCGCCGTCGCGGTCGAAGACCTCCCGCACGTCGGGGTAGTTGCGCAGCGACTTCGACATCTTCTGGCCGTCGTTGCCCAGCACGATGCCGTGGCTGACGCAGGTCTCGAACGCGGGCCGGTCGAAGATCGCGCCGGCCAGGATGTGCAGGGTGTAGAACCAGCCGCGGGTCTGGCCGATGTACTCGACGATGAAGTCGCCGGGGAAGTGGTCCTCGAACCAGTCGGTGTTCTCGAACGGGTAGTGCACCTGGGCGAAGCTCATCGAGCCGGAGTCGAACCACACGTCCAGCACGTCGGGCACCCGGCGCATCGTCGACCGGCCCGTCGGGTCGTCGGGGTTGGGCCGGGTGAGCTCGTCGATGAACGGGCGGTGCAGGTCCGGGTTGCCGTCGGCGTCCACGGGGAGCCGGCCGAAGTCGCGCTCGAGCTCCTCGAAGGAGCCGTAGACGTCGAGCCGGGGGTAGGCCGGGTCGTCGGACTTCCACACCGGCACCGGGGAGCCCCAGAACCGGTTGCGGGTGATCGACCAGTCGCGGGCGTTCTCCAGCCACTTGCCGAACATCCCGTCCTTGATGTGGTCGGGCACCCAGCGGATCTCCTGGTTGAGCTCCAGCAGCCGCTCCTTGACCGCGGTCACCGCGACGAACCAGGACGAGACGCCCTTGTAGATCAGCGGCTGCTTGCAGCGCCAGCAGTGCGGGTAGGAGTGGTCGTAGGTCTCCCGCCGCAGCAGCACCGTGCCGCCGGTGACGCCGCCGACGCCGCCCTCCTCGTCCGCGAACGCCCGGGTGGTCTCCTTGAGCGAGTCGATGATCTGCAGGTTCGCGTCGAAGACCAGCAGCCCCTCGTAGTCGACGACCGGCGCGGTGAACCGGCCGTCCTTGCCGACCGGCATCACCGGGTCGATGCCCTCGCGGTCGGTGACCACCTTGTCGTCCTCACCGAAGGCGCCGGCGGTGTGCACCAGGCCGGTTCCGTCGGTGGTGGTGACGAACTCCGCCGGGACCAGCCGGAAGGCGTTCTCGTGGCCCAGGTAGTAGGAGAACGGCGGGGTGTAGGCCCGCCCGACCAGGTCCGCGCCGCGGTAGCGGCCGACCACGGTCGGCTCCTCGCCGAGCTCGCGGGAGTACGCCGCCAGGCGCGGCTCGGCGAGCAGGTAGCGAGCGGTCTCCTCGGTGCCGGGCACGGCGGCCTCGACGACGACGTACTCGATGTCCTCGCCGACCATGACCGCGAGGTTCGACGGCAGCGTCCACGGCGTGGTCGTCCAGACCAGGGCCAGCGCCCCGTCGAGGACCGGGTCGGTGCCGGTGTCGTCCAGCCGCAGCCCGACGGTGACCGCCGGGTCCTGCCGCATCTGGTAGACCTCGTCGTCCATCCGCAGCTCGTGGTTGGACAGCGGCGTCTCGTCGTTCCAGCAGTAGGGCAGCACGCGGAAGCCCTCGTAGATCAGGCCCTTCTCGTGCAGCTGCTGGAAGGCCCAGATGACCGACTCCATGAACTCGGGGTTCATCGTCTTGTAGTCGTTGTCGAAGTCGACCCAGCGGGCCTGGCGGGTGACGTAGTCGCGCCACTCGCCGGTGTACTTCAGCACCGACTCCCGGCAGGCGGCGTTGAACCTCTCGATGCCCAGCTCGAGGATCTCGTCGGTGGTCTTGATCCCGTTGAGGCGCATCGCCTCGAGCTCGGCGGGCAGGCCGTGGGTGTCCCAGCCGAAGCGCCGCTCCACGCGCTGGCCGCGCATCGTCCGGTAGCGCGGGATCAGGTCCTTGACGTAGCCGGTGAGCAGGTGGCCGTAGTGCGGGAGGCCGTTGGCGAACGGCGGGCCGTCGTAGAAGACGAACTCGTTCTCGCCGTTCTCCCCCGCCGGGCGCTGCTCGACGCTGGCGCGGAACGTGTCGTCGGCGTCCCAGTAGTCCAGCACCTTCTCCTCGATCGCGGGGAAGCGCGGGCTGGAGGGGACGCCGGACGCCACGGCGTCCTCGGCGAGGTGGGAGACCTTCGGGTAGGTCATCGTCTGGCTCCTGCGGGGTTCGTCAGCTCGTGTGTTCGCACGAGGACGACTCTCGCCGCGGTACCACCTCGTTTGCCGCGCTGCTCTGCCGAGCGGCGGGGCCACTTCGTTCTCGGCTGTGACGGGCCGGCCCGTCCGGGTCTACTGGGGCAACGACCGGCTTGGCCCGTCCGGGCCGTGTCGAGACCTGTTCTTCCGGAGGCTCGCCGCTGATGACGGCTCAGGTGCCTCTTCCTCGATCGTACGGCGTCTCCCGCGACCCGCACCAATCCGTTCCGGACACCCCTCCGCCAGCATCCGTGAGCCGTGCGAGGCTGCGGGGGTGACGGCGAGCAGGCGGCCGGTCGGCGCACCGACCGAGGAGGCGCCGTTCCCCTACCTGCCGGCCGCCGCGTTCGTGGTCGTCTGGTCCTCCGGATACATCCTCGGACCGCTCGGCGTGGAGGCGGTCGACCCGTTCAGCCTGCTCGCGGCCCGGTTCGCCCTGGCCACCGCCGTACTGATGCCCCTGGCCCGATGGCGCCGTGGCCCGCTGCGGATCGACCGGTCCGCGCTCGTGCGGGTGTGCTTGGTCGGGCTGATGATGAACGCAGTCCAGTTCAGCTTCATGTTCGGCGCCTTCCGCGCGGGGCTGGAGCCGACCCTGGGGGCGCTGCTGCACTCGCTGTCGCCCGTGCTCACGGTGGTCCTCGCCGGGCTGCTGCTCGGCGAGAGGGTCCGCCGGGTCCAGGTGCTCGGGCTGGCGATCGGCGTGGCCGGCGTGGTGTTGGTCCTCGGCCCGGAGGTCGAGCAGGCGGGCGGCCCGGTTGGGCTGACGCTCGCCCTGTTCGGCGTGCTCAGCCTGAGCCTGGGCACCCTCGGGCAGCGGTGGATCCCGCCGCGGGTGGATCCGTGGTGGGCGGCCGGGCTGCAGTTCGCCGTGGCCACGCCACCGCTGCTGGCGCTCGCGCTGCTCGTCGAGCGGGACCCGGTCCACGACCCTGTGCAGGGCGCGGTGGTGCTAGTGCTTCTCGCGGTCGTGAACTCCGTGGTGGGCCTGGTGCTGCTGGGCGCGGTCGTGCGGCGCGGCGGTGCGGGCGCCTCGTCGAGCATCTTCTTCCTCATGCCGCCGGTGACCGCGGTGATGGCGTGGGCGATCTTCGGCGACACCCTCGGGCTCCGCGAGCTGGCGGGCCTGGTGATCACCGTCGCCGGCGTCGCGCTCGCGACCCGGCGACCGCCGCGGGTCGCTGGCCGTCCCGGCTCGACGACGCCACACTGAGCGCATGGAGCGCGATGACCTGATCCGCCTGCGGCAGGCCCGCGACCGGATCGACCGCGACTACGCCCAGCCCCTCGACGTACCCCTCCTGGCCGGGGAGGCGCACATGTCGGTCGGGCACTTCCAGCGACAGTTCAAGGCGGCCTTCGGCGAGACGCCGTACTCCTGGCTGATGACCCGGCGCGTGGAGCGGGCCATGTCGCTGCTGCGCAACACGACGATGCCGGTGACCGAGGTGTGCATGGCGGTGGGGTGTACCTCGCTGGGCTCCTTCAGCGCCCGCTTCACCGAGCTGGTCGGCGAGACGCCCACCGCCTACCGCGCCCGGGACCACGCCGAGCTGGCCGGCGTCCCCGGTTGCATCGTCAAGCACGCGACCCGGCCGCGGCGGTCCTGACCGCCAACCGGTCAGGATCGGAGAAGCGCCCGACGCTCGCGACGGCCTAGCGTCGAGGACATGACCACCGACACCATCCAGTCCCTGTCCATCGCCAACGTCTTCATCTTCACCAACGACACCGAGGCCTCTCTCGGCTTCTACCGCGACGTGCTCGGCTTCGAGGTCCGGACCGACGTCACCAACGGCGACTTCCGCTGGTGCACGCTCACCACGCCGACCCAGCCGGACGTCGAGATGGTCCTGCACAACTACACCGGCGGCGGCATGCCGATGTCGGGCGCGGACGCCGAGCACCTGCACGACCTGCTCGCCAAGGGCCTGCTCTCACCGCTCATCTTCGACGTCGCCGACGTGGATGCCGCCTTCGAGCACGTCCGGGCCTCCGGCGCCGAGGTCCTGCAGGAGCCGGCCGACCAGTTCTACGGCGTACGCGACTGCGCCCTCCGCGACCCGGTCGGCAACATGGTCCGCTTCAAGCAGCCGCTCCCCCAGGCGGACTGACCCGTGTGCCGTCCCGGCTGGCCGGCCGGCTGGGACGGCCTCCCGGGGTTGTCCCGCAGTCGTCCGGTCGAGTTGGCTGGGCCCATGAGCGAGCAACCGCGCCAGCAGCACGACATGTGGGCCGACCCCGAGGCCGACCCGCGTACGGCGATCCCGGACGGCCGGGGCGAGAAGGCGGTGCTGACCGGCTACCTCGACCGCTACCGGATGACCCTGGAGCTGAAGTGCCAGGACCTCGACCCCGAGCAGCTGGGGCGGCGGTCCGTGCCGCCCTCGGCGCTCTCCCTGCTCGGACTGGTCCGGCACCTCGCCCGGGTCGAGCAGCACTGGTTCCGCCGCATCCTGCAGGGACAGGACCTGCCCCGGCTCCTCGACGACGAGGACGCCGGCTTCTCCTTCGGGTCGCCCACGCCCGAGCTGGTCGCCGCCTCCTGGGAGCTCTGGCACGGCGAGGTCGACCATGCGCGGGAGGTCTACGCCGCCCTCGACCTCGACGCGCCGGTCGAGATCCACGGCGAGCAGCACGAGGTGCGCGACGTGGTGGTGCACATGGTGGAGGAGTACGCCCGGCACGTCGGGCACGCCGACCTGCTGCGCGAGGCCATCGACGGCCGCACCGGCCAGTGACCGGGCGGGCTCAGTAGTGGCGCGACGCGGTCGTCCACAGACCCACCGCGACCGCACCCCACCAGCACAGCTGAGACACCACGGTGGCCTGCACCATGCGACGGCGTACGGCGCGGGGCAGCTGCCGGATCACTGTCTCGACGGGTACGTCGCGCAGGTGGGCCGTGGTCAGCGGCAGGAGCGCGCCGTTCACCGCCGCGCCGAGGACCAGCAGCATCTTCACCCGAGCAGGTGTCGCCCCCAGGTCCGGCACCAGCAGTGGACCGGTGGCGCAGAGGCCGGCCAGCCCGATCCAGACCAGCGGGCCGGTCGCGGCCGAGACCCGGAGCACGTCGGTGACCGACCGGCGCCCGGCGAGCCACAACAGCCCGTGCCAGTCGACGACCAGGATCGCGCCGAGCGCGACCGCCAGCGCCACGACGTGACCGGCGCGAGCCAGCACCTCGACGGCCCGCGGTGGCTCGAGGACGAGCGCGACGGCCAGCATCGCCACCCACAGCCCGACGATGAGGGACAGGCGAAGGGGCAGGGCGGCCCAGCGCGGCCATCCCCATAGCCGCGCGATCCGGCGCTGCCGGAGGCGCGATCCGACGCTCCCCAATGCCTCTCCCCCCAGAGTGACCCGCCCATTCCACCAGAAGAGCGGCACGGTGGCGAGCCCCCGCACGGCCTGCGCCGGGGCCGGTTCCCCCCTTGTGACCTGCGGTGCGGCCCCTACAATCGAAAGGGAGGGGCGGAAAGGTCCGCCAAGGTGACAATCACAGCCACTCCCCGAGTCGTCGCCACACGCCTCGCGTTGGGCGACCATCACCGCAAGACGGCCGTCCAGGCCCTCCTGGGAGGTCTGAGCGTCGTGGCCCTCACGGCGCTGTCCCTGCTCGTGGCCTCCGACAGATACCCCCTCTGGACGCTGTGGCTGGCCCCCGTCGCGGTCCTCATCCCGCTCACCTTCGTGTGGGGACCCCGCACCCTGCCCGAGGGACGCTCCATGGGCGCGGTCCTGGTGGCCGAGGCCGTCCTGGTCACGGGGACCATCACCGTGCTCCGCGGCTGGAACGGCGGTGAGGCCGCGGCCCTCGGGGCGGCGAACGTCGGCGTCGCCGTACTGCTCGGAACCGCTCTGCGCCGGGCCTGGGGGAACCGGTGGTATCCCTCGACACCGGTCGAGCTCGGGCTGGGCCAGCTCGCCACGCTCGGTGCGGCCGCGTGGCTGATCGTGCTCGACGGCGTGCCCGGGATCGACCCGGCGCGGCTGTCGATGACCGACGGCCTGTGGTGGCTGGCGAACCTGTTCGTCCAGTGCTCCCTGGGCCTGCTGCTGGTGATGCTGCCGCACTTCCCCACGGCGGAGCGGCGGGTCCCGCGGCCGCCGTACCTCCTCCACCAGCTCGTCGCCCTGACCGTGGTGACGCTGGTGGCGATGGCGGTGGCTTCGGCGCACCGTGAGTACCCGCTCGCCTGGCTGCTGCTGGCGCCCGCCCTGTGGGCCGGCCTGCTGCTGTCCTACCGCAGTGCGGTCGTGTTCATGACGACCGCCGCGGTCGCCCTGGTGGTGCTGTCCAGCGGCCCGATCGTGCCGCACGGGCTGGACGACGTCTACGGCCAGGTGATCGTGCACGCGGCCTCGGCGGCCGCCGTGGCGACCACCCTGCTGCTGGTGATTCTGCGGCAGATGCGCCAGGAGGTGCTCGATGAGCTGCGCCGCGAGCGCTCCGACGCCCAGGCGCTCAGCGAGCTGCAGGACTCGGTGCTGCAGTCGATGTCCGACGGCCTGCTCCTGGTCGACGACCGGGGCCGGGTGCTGTTCTCCAACGCGGCGGCCCAGTGGGTGCTCGGGACGACCGTTCCGGAGGACCCGCCGGACTCGTGGTCTCGCTACTTCGGCCTGCGGACCGCCGACGGGCTGACCCCGCTGGAGGAGTCGGAGGTCGCGCGGATCGCCGCGGTGATCGAGTCCGGCGGCGTGGATTCCGGCGACGTCAGCCTCATCCATCCGCACACCGGCGAGCTGCGGGTGCTCTCGGTCCGCGCCCGCGGGCTGCGCTCGCCCGAGGGGCCGCGTGCGCTGATCCTCGTCCGCGACGTCACCGAGCAGCGGGAGCGACACGAGCAGCTCCTCGGCTTCGCCGAGAGCGTCGCCCACGACCTGAAGAGCCCGATGGCGGGCATGGACATGTGGCTGCGTCACCTCGACCTGGCCCTGGCGTCCGGCGACCTCGAGGGCGGCGCGCAGTCGGTGAGATGGTTGCAGCGCGGTTCCGCCGGAGTCGGGCGAGTGATCGATGAGTGGCTGGCCTTCACGGTCACCCGGCACAGCGAGCTCAACCCGGTGGTCATCTCCCTCGACCGGCTCGCCGAGGACGTGGTGGGCGACGCGGTCGCGGCCGCGTGCCACCGCGCCCCCGAGGTGACGCTGGACCTGCCGCACCACGTGTGCGCGGACCACCACCTGGCCCGGCAGCTGCTGGCCAACCTGGTCGCCAACGCGATCAAGTACACCCCCGAGGAGCGCGACCCCTGCATCAGGATCGCGAGCCACGACGGCGGCTCCGGGTGGGTGGTCGTGGAGATCGCCGACCAGGGATGCGGGATCGCGCCGCAGGATCGCGAGGTGATCTTCGAGAACTACGTCCGCAGCAACCGGGACGCCGCCGTGGCCGACGGGCACGGCATCGGCCTGGCGGTGTGCCGGGAGGCGGTACGCCGGCACGGCGGCTGGATCCGCGCGGGCGACAACCGGCACGGCGGCGCGACCTTCACCTTCACCCTGCCCAGCGCCTGAGACCACGGCCGGCCCTCAGCCGGCGCTCAGTCGTGCCCCGTACGATGCGGGACGTGACCGCACCTGCCGAAATCCCCCGCTCCGCCCACGGCTGGGCGCTGGTGTCCCGCCACGGCGACACCGTGCTCGACGCGTGGTTCCCCGCTCCCTCGCTGGGCGCCTCCGACGGAGGCGAGGCTCCCGCCGAGCTGACCGCCCTCGCGGGCACCGACGACGCCCGGGGAGTGACCCGTGAGGTGGAGCTGGTCGAGATCGAGGACCTCCAGCAGCCGCCCGCCGGCACCGAGGACGTCTGGCTGCGACTGCACCTGCTGTCCTCGCGGGCCGCCGTACCCCACACCATCTCGATGGACGGCGTGTTCGGGCTGCTCACCAACGTGGTGTGGACCAGCCAGGGCCCGTGCGCGGTCGAGGGCTTCGAGCTCACCCGCGCGCGGATGCGGGCCCGCGGGCCGGTGATCGTGTACGGCGTGGACAAGTTCCCGCGGATGGTCGACTACGTCCTGCCCGCGGGCGTGCGGATCGCCGACGCCGACCGGGTGCGCCTGGGCGCCCACCTGGCCGAGGGCACCACCGTCATGCACGAGGGGTTCGTCAACTTCAACGCCGGCACGCTCGGCTCCTCGATGGTCGAGGGCCGGATCTCCGCCGGCGTGCTGGTCGGCGACGGCTCCGACGTCGGCGGCGGCGCCTCGATCATGGGCACCCTGTCCGGCGGCGGCACCCAGGTGATCTCCGTCGGCCGCCGCTGCCTGCTCGGCGCCAACTCCGGGATCGGCATCTCGCTCGGCGACGACTGCGTGGTCGAGGCGGGCTGCTACGTGACCGCCGGGACCAAGGTGACCGTCAAGGACGCCGAGGGCGAGCGGGTGGTCAAGGCGCTGGAGCTCTCCGGCGCGTCGAACGTGCTCTTCCGCCGGAACTCGGTCACCGGCACGATCGAGGCCGTGCCGTGGCAGGGGGAGGGCATCGCCCTCAACACCGCGCTGCACGCGAACTGACGTGAGTCGCGGCGCGAAGGCGCTGCTGGTCCTCGGGGTCATCGCGGTCGTCTTCGCGGGTGTGGGCATCCTGTCCCGTCAGGCGCCGAGCCTCATCCCCGGCCGGGAGTTCTGCTCCGCCACGGTCGGCGACCAGACCGTGGAGATCGACCTGGAGCAGGCGGAGAACGCGTCGCTGATCGCGGCCGTCGCCGTACGCCGTGGGCTTCCGCCGCGGGCTGCGTCGATCGCCCTGGCGACGGCGTACCAGGAGTCCGACATCCGCAACATCGACTACGGCGACCGGGACTCGCTCGGGCTCTTCCAGCAGCGGCCCAGCCAGGGTTGGGGGACGGCGGAGGAGATCATGGACACCGAGTACTCCATCAACCGGTTCTACGACGAGCTGGTGCAGGTGCCCGGCTATGAGTCGATGCCCATCACCGAGGCCGCGCAGGAGGTGCAGCGCTCGGGCTTCCCCGAGGCGTACGCCGGCCACGAGGCCGACGCGCGCGTCCTCGCCTCCACGCTCACCGGCCAGACCCGGCCGGGGGCGTTCAGCTGTGAGCTGCGGGGCACCCCCGACGGCGGGAGCCTCGAGCTCAACGACGACGGGCTCGTGCCCGCGGCCGCCCGGGTCCGGACGGAGCTGGAGGCGGCCTTCGGTCAGCAGTCGCTCGGCGGGTTCGCTCCGCAGGGCGTCGACTCGGGCCACCGGAGCGGGTCGACGCACTACTCCGGTCGGGCGCTCGACGTGTTCGTCCGCCCGATCAATCCGGCCAACAAGCAGCGCGGCTGGGCGATGGCGGCCTGGGCGGTGGCCAACGCCGACCGGCTCGGGATCGCGACGGTGATCTTCGACGCGCGGATCTGGACCGCCTGGCGCAGCGGCCAGGGCTGGCGCGACTACGAGGTCTCCCGCTCCCGCCCCGGCGACCGCGCCGTCCTCCTGCACCGCGAGCACGTCCACATCGACGTCCCCGGCTAACCCTCTTGTCACCCAGCCCCCGTCCCCCATCCCGCCGAGTCGGCAAGGAGGGGGTCAGGAGAGAAGCGGTCAGGAGAGGCGGGCGAGGCGGGAGGCGGCCTCGGCGACCCGCTCGTCGGTGGCGGTGAAGGCGACCCGGACGTGCTGCGCGCCGGCGGGGCCGTAGAAGGCGCCGGGGGCGACCAGGATCCCCTGTTCGGCGAGGGCGCCGACGGTGGCCCAGCAGTCCTCGTCGCGGGTCGCCCAGAGATACAGCGAGCCCTGGGAGTCGTCGATCCGGAAGCCGGCGCCCTCCAGCGCGGTCCGCAGGGTCGCCCGGCGCGACCGATAGCGCTCGCGCTGCTCCTCGACGTGCGCGTCGTCGGCGAGGACGTCGACCATCACCGCCTGCTGCGGACCGGGCAGCTGGAGGCCGAGGTTCTTCCGCACCGCCAGCAGCTCGCCGACCACGGCGGGGTCGCCGGCCACGAAGCCGCAGCGATAGCCCGCGAGGTTCGAGCGCTTGGACAGCGAGTGCACGGCCAGGATCCCCTCGGGCGAGCCGCCGGAGACGTCGGGATGCAGCACGCTCACCGGCTCGGCGTCCCACGCCATCTCGATGTAGCACTCGTCGCTGACCAGCAGGGTGCCGCGGTCCCGGCACCACTCGACCACCTTGCGCAGGTGCTCGACGGGCAGGATCCGCCCGGTCGGGTTGGACGGGGAGTTCAGCCAGAGCACCTTCGGCCGCTCCGGGCCGATCGCGGTCAGCGAGTCGGTGGCCAGCGCCCGTGCACCGGCCAGCGCGGCGCCCACCTCGTACGTCGGATAGGCCAAGGCCGGGTGCACCACCAGGTCGCCGGGACCCACGCCGAGCTGCAGCGGCAGGTCCGCGATCAGCTCCTTGGTGCCGGTCACCGGCAGGACGGAGTCCAGGCCGAGACCGTCGACGCCGAGCCGGCGGGAGAGCCAGTCCAGGGCGGCCTGCCGCGTCGCCGGCAACCCGATCGTGGTCGGGTAGCCGGGCCAGTCGGCGGCCGCGGCGAGTGACTCACGGGCGACGTCCGGGGTGGGGTCGACGGGCGTGCCGATGGACAGGTCGACGATCCCGTCGGGGTGGGCGCGCGCCCGGTCGCCGTACGCGACCAACGCGTCCCACGGGAAGTCGGGGAGCCTCCGCGAGACTCCCCCGACCTCCACGGGACTCACTCGTCGTGCTCCTGCGGGGGCAGCGCGGCGACGATCGGGTGGTCGTAGTCGATCTCGCCCATCTTGGCCGCACCGCCGGGGGAGCCGATCTCGTCGAAGAAGTGCACGTTGGCGTCGTAGTACTCCTTCCACTCCTCCGGGGTGTCGTCCTCGTAGAAGATCGCCTCGACAGGGCAGACCGGCTCGCAGGCGCCGCAGTCGACGCACTCGTCGGGCTGGATGTAGAGCATCCGCTTGCCCTCGTAGATGCAGTCGACGGGGCACTCGTCGACGCAGGCCCGGTCCTTCAGGTCGACGCAGGGCTGGGCGATGACGTAGGTCACCAGTTCCTCCTGACAACTCACGCGATGCGCGCGGATGGCGGCCACGGGGGCCGAGTGCCCCCAGCCTAATATCCCCTCATGCCCGGAACCGGAGAGCCCCACGATCCGAACACGGGCCGACACCGGCTCGGTCCGCACGTCGTCGGACAGCGCGTCGTGGTGCGTCACCTGCTGCCCGACGGCCGCGCCACCGACGTCCTCGGGGTGTGTACGGCGTGGACCGCGGACTCCCTGACCGTGGACACCGACGACGGTCCGGTGACGGTGCCGCTGGCGGACGTGGTCACCGGCAAGCCGGTGCCGCCCCGGGCGTCGGTGCGCGCCCGGGTGAGCGCCCGGGACGCCGAGCTGCACGGGCTGGTGGTGTTCCCCGGGCTCGACCTGGTCGAGGTCGGCGACTGGCTGGTCCGCAGCGATCCGGAGCCGGCCGAGCGACTCTTCAAGCGCGCCAACTCCTGCCTGGCCATGGGCGACCCGGGGATGCCGTTCGACGACGCGGAGGCGCAGATCCGGCAGTTCTACGGGCTCCGCGGCCGGCCGCCGCTGGTGCAGGTGGAGCGGGACTCCGACACCGAGGCCGCGTTCGCCGGAGCCGGGTGGACGCCGCTCGGCGAGGGCGACACCGACTTCCTCGTCGCGCCGCTGGGATCGGTCGCCCGCCTGCTCCCGTCCCCGCCGGAGGACGTCCGGGTGAGCGAGGACGGCCCGCGGGTGCTCGCCGAGCTGCTCGTGGACGGCCGGGTGGGCGCGCGTGGCCGTGCGGCGTACGACGACGACTGGCTCGGCCTGCACGCCCTGGCCACCGCTCCCCCGCTCCGGCGCCGCGGGCTGGCCCGCCAGGTGCTCGCCGAGCTCCTCGACTGGGGCGCGGTCCGGGGAGCCCGCACCCTGTGGCTGCACGTCGAGACCGACAACGCGCCCGCGCGGGCGTTCTACGACGCCCTGGGCTTCCGCGCGCACCACGGGTGCCGCTATTTGACCCCGGGCTCCTGAGCCCGCGCTCCGTCGGAACGAGACCGTCGACCCGGCGGACCCACCCCAAGGGAGGGGTCCGGATTGACTTAGGTTAGCCTTACCTATCGTGTTCTCCCCACGAATCCCTCGCCCCTCATCCATCCTCCGACCCCTCGTCGCGGCCGCAACGGCCCTCACCGTCGTCGTCCTCAGCGGCTGCGGCAGCACCGAGCAGACCGCCTCGTCCCAGCAGTCCGAGACCCGCACCGTGACCACCATGCTCGGCGACGTGGCCGTCCCGACCGCGCTGGAGAAGGTGGTCGTGCTCGAAGGACGGCGCGACCTGGACATCGCCCTCTCGCTCGGCCTTCCCGTCACCGGCGTGCCCGCCCTCGAGCCCGGCACGATGGACCTGCCGGCGCCCATCCCCGCCGAGCGCACCGAGGACGCCGAGAAGCTCTTCCTGCGCGGCCAGATCAACGTCGAGGCGATCGCGGCGGCCGCCCCCGACCTCATCATCAGCCGCTTCTCCGACATCGAGCCGGTCCGCGCCGAGCTCGACGCGATCGCACCCGTCCTCGCCATCGGCGACCAGGACACCTCCCCCTGGCAGAAGGACCTGCGCCTGGTCGCGAAGGCGACCGGCCGCACCGACCGCGCCGAGAGGCTCATCTCCGCCTACGACAAGCGCGTCGCGGACCTGAAGAGGACGTACGCCGACGTCCTCGCCGCCAACACCTTCGCCCCCATGAACTACGACCTCGAGAGCGACTCCACCGACACCCGCGACAACCGCCTGCTGACCACCGTCATGAAGGACGTCGGGATGAGGCCCTCGGCCGCCTGGACCAGGTCGGTCGACGACGATCAGGCGATCTACGGCCCCGAGCAGATGAAGAAGGGGTACGGCGACGCCGACGGGCTCGTGGTCCTGGTGAGCGAGCCGGAGGCGTGGGCCTCGGTGCAGGACAAGCCGCTCTACCAGCAGCTGCCGGCGGTCAAGAAGGGCCACGTGGTCCGCTCGGATCGCCGTACGCACGAGGGCGCCGCCCTCACCGCCGACCACGCCCTCGACGTGGTCGAGCAGCTGCTGAAGACCTACCGAGCGTGACGAGCGCGACGCTCGCACCGGCACCGGTCCGGTGGCAGCCGCTGCTGCTCGGGGCGCTCGGGACCTGCGCGGTCTCGGTCGTCCTGAGCATGTTCGTGGGCGGCCTGGCCCTGGACCCGGCCACGGTGTGGCAGGCGCTGCAGGGCTCGGCCGCCGCCGAGGCCGAGGCGGTCGTGGTCGGGCAGCGGATACCGCGCACGATCCTCGGCATCCTGGGGGGCGCGGCCCTGGCGACGGCCGGGGCCGTGATCCAGGGGCACACGCGCAACCCGCTGGCCGACCCCGGCCTGCTCGGCGTCACCGCCGGGGCGAGCCTGGCGGTCGTGCTCGCCGTGTCACTGCTGGGCCTCACCAGTCCCGCCGGCTACCTCTGGTTCGCCTTCGGGGGCGCCGCACTCGGGTCCGCGCTGGTCACGGCCCTCGGCCTGGCCACCGGGCGGCGCCGGGACGGCTCCCCCGCCGCCCTGGTGCTGGCCGGCGCCGGCGTCTCGGCGTTCCTGAGCGCGGTGACCGGGGTGGTGCTCCTGCTCGACGTCACGACGCTCGACCTCTTCCGGTTCTGGACCGTGGGCTCCCTCACCGGCGGTCGCGGCCCCGAGGTGATCGCCCCCGTCGCTCCACTGCTCGCCGCAGGACTGCTCCTCGCCGTGGCCCACGCACCGACGCTGAACACCCTGTCCCTCGGCGACGACGTGGCGCGCTCGCTCGGCAGCGGCCTGGTGTCGGCCCGGCTCGTCGGCCTCACCGCCGTGACGCTCCTCGTGGGCTCCGCCACGGCACTGGTCGGCTCGCTGGGCTTCATCGGGCTCATCGCGCCGCACGTCGTACGGCGGTTCAGCGGACCCGACCACCGGGTGCTCGTTCCGGTCTGTGCTCTGGCCGGCGCGAGCCTCGTGGTCCTGGCCGATGTGGTCGGCCGGGTGATCATCAGCCCGGCCGAGCTGCCGGTCGGGATCGTCCTGGCCGTCGTCGGCGGGCCGATCTTCCTCCTCATCGTGGTCCAGCTGCTGCGAGGTCGGCGATGAGCGCCCTGAGCGGCCGGGTGTCGGTGCGCGTGGGTCCGGTCTCCGCGCGCGTGGCGCCGCGGACGGTGCTCGTGGCGTGCGGGGCCGCGCTGGCGGCGGGCGTCGTGTCGGTGCTCGCCCTCGCGGCGGGCGACTACCCGATCGCCCCCGCCGATGTCGTCGCGACCCTGCTCGGGGGCGGCGACCGGCTCACGCGGATGATCGTGATCGACCTGCGGCTCGCCCGGGTGCTGCTGGGCCTGGTGGCCGGGGCGATGCTCGGGATGGCCGGCGCCATCGTGCAGACCACGACCCGCAACGGGTTGGCCAGCCCGGACCTGCTGGGCGTCACGGCGGGTGCGGGCGCGGGCGCCGTGGCGGTGCTGGTCCTCCCCGGCATCGGCGGGCCCGTGGGGACTCCGGCCGCCGCGCTCGTGGGTGGCCTCGCGGCCGCCGCGCTGGTGGCGCTCCTGTTGCGCCTGACCAGCGGCACCGGCCTGCAGGTGCTTCTGGTCGGCGTGGGCGTCTCCGCCTTCTTCGGCGGGCTCACCAGCTGGCTGCTCATCGTGGCCAGCATCGACGACCTGGCCCGCGCGAACGCCTGGCTGACCGGCTCGCTCAACGAGCGCGGCGCCACGGAGGCGATCGTCCTGGCGGTGACGCTCATGCTCACCACCGTGGTGCTGCTGCCGCTCGCCGCCCGGCTGCCCTCGCTCGAGCTCGGCCGGGACGTCGCCGCGGCGCTGGGCCACCGGCCGGGGCGATCGGAGGCGGGTCTGCTGCTGTGCGCCGTCGGGCTCACCTCGACGACGGTCGCCATGGTGGGGCCGATCGGCTTCGTGGCCCTGGTCGCGCCGCACCTGGCCCGGATGGCCAGCGGCGCACCCCGGCCGCCGTTGATCGCCTCCGCGCTGGTCGGCGCGGCGCTGGTGACCGCCAGCGACCTGGTGGCCCGCGCGGCCTTCGCCCCGCTGCTCCTCCCGACCGGCGCGGTCACCGCCGCCGTCGGCGCCCCCTTCCTCATCTGGTTGCTCGTCCTCGCCCGAAAGGGGTACTCCTCGTGACCGCCTTCCACGTCGACACCGTGACCGTCCGGTACGGCGACCGCGCCGCGCTCGACGCCGTGGCTGCCGACCTGCCCCGCAACGCGATCACCGTCATCCTCGGACCCAACGGCTGCGGCAAGTCGACCCTGCTGCGCAGCCTGGCGCGGCTGATCCGTCCCAGCATCGGCCGGGTGCTCCTGGAGGGCCGGGACGTGTCCGGGATCGACCGGCGCGCCTTCGCCCGTCAGGTGGCGCTGCTGCCGCAGGGCCCGCAGGCTCCGGACAACCTCAGCGTGATCGACCTGGTGGCGCGCGGGCGGGACCCCTACCGCCGGTGGTTCGACCAGTGGTCCCGGCCGGACGAGGACATCGTGGCCGACGCGCTGCGCCGTACCGGCCTCGAGGACGTCGCCGACCGCCCCCTGGAGACCCTGTCGGGCGGGCAGCGGCAGCGGGCGTGGGTGGCCCTGGCGCTCGCCCAGCGCACCGACCTGCTGCTGCTCGACGAGCCGACGACGTATCTCGACCTCGCCCACCAGCTCGACGTGCTGGACACGGTCGCCGAGCTGCACCGCCGCGACGGCGTGACGGTGGTGATGGTGCTGCACGACCTGACCCTCGCCGCGCGGTACGCCGACCACGTGATCGCGATGCGCGAGGGTCAGGTGGTCGAGGCGGGCCCGGTGGACGCGGTCATCACTCCCGCGATGCTGCGCGCGGTCTTCGACGTCGAGGCGCAGGTCCTCCCCGACCCGGACACCGGCCGGCCCCTCATCGTCCCGCGCGGCGGCGACCACTGGCGCGCCGCGGCGGTGGCCGGCTGACCCCCTGCTCCGGGTCCCCCGCCCGACCGAGCGCCGCCCGGACGGCGGCGATGTCGGCCGGCCCGACCCGGCAGCAGCCGCCGACCAGCCGGACGCCCCCGGCGAGCCAGGAGCCCACGAGCGCGGGGTCGAAGGCGGACTCCCCGGTCCACGCGCGCGCGTCGGCGTCCCACCCCTGGCCGGAGTTCGGGTAGGCCAGCGTCGCCCCGGCGGCCAGCGCCGGCAGCACGTCCGCCGGCGCCAGGCAGTTCACGCCGACGGCGGCCACCTCCGGCACGTCGGCGGCCATCGCGAACGCCTCCGCCAGCGGCTCCCCCGCGCGGGTCCGGCCGCCGGCCGCGGTCACCGACAGCCACGCCGGGTGCCCGGTCCCGGCGACCTCGGCCAGCACCGCCTCGACCTCCGCGAGGCTCGGGATCGTCTCGACGGCGAGGACGTCGGCCCCCGCGTCGGCGAGCACCGCCAGCCGGGGCGCGTGGAAGGCGCGCAGCTCGGCGACGGTGAGCCCGTAGTCGCCGGAGTACTCCGACCCGTCGGCCCGCATGGCGCCGTACGGCCCGACCGATGCCGCGACCCAGCCCTCGGGCCGCTCGGCGTCCCGGGCCCGCCGGGCGACCTCGACGCTGAGCCGCATCAGCCGCTCCGCCTCGTCGCGGTCGATGCCGGCGGCGGCGAACCCCTCGAAGGAGGCCTGGTAGGACGCCGTCGTCGCGACCTCGGCGCCCGCGGCGAAGAACTCGCGGTGCGCCCGCTCGACCGCCGCCGGATCGTCGCGCAGCAGCCGCGCGGACCACAGGCCGTCGGTGAGGTCGTGGCCGTGGGCCTCCAGCAGGGTCGCCAGCCCGCCGTCGAGCACGACGGGGCGGCGGCCGGTCACCTCGGCCAGGTCGTTCGCGGGCACCCGGCCAGAGTACGGCGACCGCGCAGGACGTCATACGTTCCGGGGAACCGGTCCCCCGGAACGCATGACGTCCCGACAGGCGCTAGGGGAGGCAGAGCGGGCGGAAGGCCGGGTCGGCCGGTCCGGGGCGACCCAGGGCGTTGAGCGCCCAGCGGATCGCCGGACCGTCCTGCGGGATGTTGAGGTGCTCGGTGAGGTCGGTGGGACAGGTGTCCTGCAGGGTGACGTTGGTGACCTGCCGCGCAGGCTTCAGGTAGCCGGAGGTGTAGGGCACCACGACCTGGTCGTAGCGGGTCACCACGTTGGTGTAGCTCACGTCGCCCGGCGACTCGTCGCCGGAGTTCAGCTCCGCGAGGAACTGGGAGTCGGAGGCCTGCTGGGTGCAGGAGTAGCAGACCGGCGCCAGGGGCGCGAGCGCGGCGGAGTTGTAGGTGCCATGGTTGGAGGGCGCCAGGCCGACGAGGTCGTCGACCTTCCCGGCACCACCGAGGTTCTTGATGTAGTAGCGCGGCATCATCCCGCCCTGGGAGTGCCCGACCATGCTGACCTTGGCCGCGCCGGTCGAGGCGAGCACCTTGTCCACGAAGGTGGACAGCTGGGCCGCCGACTCCTCGATCGGCCCGGTCGCCCGGTTGCCGTAGTCGAGGGAGTAGACGCAGTAGCCGCGACTCTTGAGCGTCCCGGAGAGGCGGTCCAGGAGGCTGCGCCGGTCGCCGAAGGTGCCGTGCACCAGCACCACCGGCGTCGGGCGCTGCGCGGTCGGCTGGCAGGACCAGTCGTTGGAGCCGATCGGGTCGCCGATCGTGGCGCTCGCCGGGGAGGTGGGCGCCAGGAGCAGCGCCAGGGGGAGGAGAAGGAGGGTCAGGGCCGAGAGGATCCGTCGCATGCCCCGGTCAACGAGCCGGAGTGTCCCAGGTCACGACACGCCGCTGCTCGCGTTCGGGTTGGTGCAGACCACCGTGTCGCTGGGGGTGTAGGTGGTGTGCATCTTCTCGGTCTTCACCAGCTCGTCGCTGCCGGCCTTGCGGAAGTAGCGCCAGACGTCGATGTCGAAGCCGCCGTACCCCGTGTTCGGCGTGCAGGTGGCGCTGTCGATCTCCCGCGTCTGTGGGGAGGTGAAGTTGTAGCGCTCGCCGGTGCGGGTGGTGATGTCCCAGTACTTCGTGGAGTACATCGAGACCGTCACCGCCCCGCTGGAGGAGTACGACGACGGGCTCACGCTGGCGTCGATCAGGATGCCGTAGGGGGTGTCGTTCTTGAACTTCAGGTCGACCGACCCCCACGCGACCGTCGCCTCGCGCCCCACCGGGTAGCGGTCGATGTAGAAGGAGTGCGGCTTGTGCTCGACGTCCTTCAGGCCCGCGAAGAACGCGGCGTTGAAGAGCGTGGTCGCCATCTGGGAGACACCACCGCCGAGGTCGCCGGTGAGGATGCCGTTGGAGATGATGTAGCCCTCGGTGAACCCGTTGGCCACGGTGCGCTCGCCGACGGTGTCGTTGAGGCTGAAGGTCTCCCCCGGCTTGAGCACGGTGCCGTCGATCAGCTCGGCGGCCCGGCTGAGGTTCACGTTGCGGTAGTTCGCGTGCGGGTAGTAGGTGGTGAAGGTGCTGACCTGCTGCTTGATGCCGAGCTTCCTGGCGTCGGCGGTGGTGAACTCCGGCTGGGCGACGGTGGTGCCGACCTTGCGGCTGCGACCCTCACCCTGGGCGGTGATCGCGGCGCGGAAGCGCCGCACCAACGGGTCCTTCTTGTAGGTCACGCCGGTCTTCGCCGGGATGATCTGCGGCCGGCCGTCCTGCAGCACGACCTGCGCGTCCTGGGGCGTGCCCTCGCCCGACACGTGCTCGTCGACGACCCCGAACAGCCGCTTCCGGTCGACCTGCAGCGCGAGCGCACCGTCGGACTCGGCGATCTTCACCGCGGGCAGGTACTCCTCCGGCGTGAGCCGGACGCTGGACTGGCCGAAGCGGAGCGTGATCGGCCCCGAGGTGGCGGGGTTCGCCCACGCGCGCTGGGCCTGCCGGAGCTCGCCCCCGGTGATCTCCGGCTCCACGGTCCGCAGCGGCGCCTGGACCGTGTCGTCGCTCAGATACGCCGCGAGTACGGCGTCCCGCGCGGCTGAGACGTCCAGCTCACGGCCGTTCTTGGCCTCGGTGACCTTCGCCTCGCCCTGCTTGAACGCGATCGCGCCCTCCACGGGCTTGCGCTCGACCGGCTTCGCCAGCCGTCGCAGCTCGTCGTCCAGCGCGTCGGAGTCCTCGGTCACGACGGCGTCCTCGTTGGAGCCGTCGGTGTAGTAGGCCCACAGCCAGGCCGGACTCCAGCTCCGCTCGGAGCCGACAGCGTCGACGGATGCGGCGTAGTCGACCGAGAGCCCCGCGTCCGCCGGGACCAGCGACGCGGTCCGGTCTCCGAGCTGAAGGTCCATGGGACGGGAGGCCTTGCCGCCCAGCTCGTCCTTCAGCGTCGCGATCGCCTCGGAGCGGGACTGGCCGCCGACGGAGACGCCCTCGATCGTGGTGCCCCGCGGCACCCCGTCCTCGGCCTGGGACCACGCCCAGACGTAGGCGGCGGCGACGATCAGGACCAGCAGGAGGAGCACCAGAGCGACGACGCGACCGCCCTTCTTCTCCGGCTGGTCAGCGTCCTCGCTGAAGATGAGCTGGTCCGACATCGGGGCCATCCTAGAGGGGTGATCCTTACGGCTAGGAATCGCGAGACGTCCGGGGAAGGCTCACCAGGGCGGCCGCCACCAGGGCCAGGGCGAACCCGATCAGCAGGTAGGACGTCAGGGAGCTGACCACGACCAGGTCGCCCCCGGCCCGCGGGGCGGCGAAGAGCGCGACCACGCCCGCCCAGCTGACGGCGTACGCCAGCCGCGCCGCTCCTGGGGGCAGGGCGACCAGCCAGGCCAGGGCGACCAGGACGGTCAACGGCAGCGTCCAGGGGCGCAGGTGCAGCAGCACTCCCGGGACCGCCGACAGCACACCGAGCACGACCGCCACGAGCGTCGCGCCCAGGCCCCGCAGGACGCGGCTCACAGTCCGGCGAACAGGTCGCTCTCCAGCCCGTCGGGGCCGACCGGCCCCTGGCGCCCGTGGGCCAGGCGGAAGAACTCGACGCCCCAGACCTCGTTGCCGAGGTTGTTCGAGAGCGCGAAGAACGGCCCGTCGGTGGCGATCTGGGTCGCGTGCGCGCGCATCGCGGCCATCTTGGCGGCGACGTGGTCCGACGCGTCGACCTTGGCCGCCAGGTCGGCGTCCGGCGACGTCATCGGCAGCGCCCCCTCGGGATCCATGCCCTCGAACGTGGTCGTGTCGCCGGCCTCGCGCAGCCGGCGCAGCCCCTCCCGCATCCGGGACTCGCTCATCGCGCTCCAGTAGATCTTGGCGATCTCCCACGGCTCGCCGAGGTCGCGACGGTACGACGGCACGGCGGCGAGCTGGGCGGCGTACATCGCCACCCGGTGGGCCTGGATGTGGTCGGGGTGGCCGTAGTTGCCGAACTGGTCGTAGGTCACCATCACCTGCGGCCGGACCTCGCGGATCACCGCGACCAGGTGGGTGGCGGCCTCGGTCAGGTCGGCGTGCCAGAACGCGTTGTCGCTGCTCTGGTCGGCGGGGACCGCGTAGCCGTCGGGGTGCCACTTCATCCCCGAGTCGCGGTAGGTGCCGAACCCGCCGAGGAACCGGTGGTCGGTCACCCCCAGCTCGGCCATCGCCGCGTCCAGCTCGCCGCGGCGGTGCTCGCCCAGGCCGTCGTCCCGGTCGGCGGCGAGGTGCTCCAGCTCGGGGACGAGGATCTCCCCCATCTCGCCGGCGGTGCAGGTCACCAGGGTCACGCCGCGGCCCTCGGCGGCGTACTTCGCCATCGTGGCGCCCTGGCCGATGGTCTCGTCGTCGGGGTGGGCATGGACCAGGAGCAGGCGCTGATCGGCGGTCATGGCCTTCAGCCTAGAGGCGGCCGCTTCACCCGCCGCGGCGCCTCCGGGAGCGGCGGCAGCGGCGGCAGGTCGCGGGCCGCTGCGGGCTCGTCGGCGTCCAGCCAGCCGTCGTACTCGTCGACCAGCACCTCGACCATCAGCAGCGGCGCGTCGGTGAGCACGGCCCAGGGGTGGTCCTCGTCGTCGTCCTCCCCGGCCAGCCGCTCGCGCAGCACGCTCGCCTGGTAGCCGTCGGCCCGCAGCCGGGCGGCCATCGCCTCGGCGTCGTCGGCATCGAAGAGGATCGCGCGCACGGCCCGATCCTCCCAGCCGCGTCCGCGCGACGCACGGCGGTGGTGTGTGATGAGGTGAGCCCATGGCAGCAGCGCCCGACCCCGGCACGCGCCCGAGCTTCCCCATCCACCTACGGCGCACCGACGAGAACACCCGCGAGATCGACGCCCTCGCCGAGCGCCTCGGCGGCGCGGCCGGTCTGGAGGGGGTGCTGGACAACCTGAAGTACCAGGCCCGCCGAGCCTGGGTGCCCAAGGTGCTGGGGCGCGCGGTCGGACGGGGCATCCGGTTCGACCGCTACGACCAGAAGGACGAGCGGTGGTGGCCGCAGGGCATCTCCACCAGCGCCGACGCCAGCGACGACGAGGTGGTCTGCGGGGGCCGCCGGGTGATCGTCACGACGTGGTACGCCAAGCCGGTCGACGGCGTCGAGCAGGGCTCGCGGCTCACCTTCTTGGACCTGAGGACGTTGAAGTACCGCCACGTGCTGCTGGTCGAGCCGCGGCTGGACCGGGACGGCAACCTGTCGCTCGAGCCGGTGCGGATCCACGCCGGCGGGGTCGTCTGGTACGGCCCGTGGCTGCACATCGCCGCCACCGCCAAGGGCTTCGTGACCTGCCGGGTCGACGACATCATGCGGGTCGACGGCGACGACCGGCTGCCCGAGCGGTTCGGCGTGCTCGACGACGGCAGCATCGCCTCCTTCGGCCACCACTTCGTGCTGCCGGTACGGTTCCGCTACCGCGCCTACGCCGACAACCCCAAGCGGCGACTGCGCTACTCCTTCCTCTCCCTGGACCGCAGCCAGCAGCCGCCCGAGCTACTCGCCGGGGAGTACGGCCGCCGCGGCCAGTCCACCCGGATCGCCCGCTATCCCCTGGACCCGGAGACGCAGCTGCTCGCCACCGACGAGGACGGCCGCTCGCAGCCGGCGGTCCTGGAGAAGGGCGTCGGCCAGATGCAGGGCGTCGTCCAGGTGCACGGCACCTTCTACGCCTCGGTGTCGCAGGGGGCCTGGATGTCGGGGGCGATGTACGTCGGCCGCTCCGGCGACCTGCAGCCGCACTCCTTCGCGCTCCCGTTCGGCCCCGAGGACCTCTCGTGGTGGCCCTCGACCGACACCCTGTGGTCGGTCACCGAGCACCCCCGGCGCCGCTGGATCGTGGCGATGCCGCGCCGCTGGTTCGGCCGGCACAAGCCGACCCCCTGGGTGCCGCGCCGGGTGCCCCGGCGACTCCGGCCCCTGCTCGAGCGGTTCGCCCGCCCCGGCAAGGAGTAGCCGGCGCTGTCCCGCTCCCCTCCCGCGACGGGAGGCGAGTCGGGGTGAGTACGACGGTCAGCGGGGCTGGCGGGCGAGCTGCCGCGACTGCGCGACCAGCCGGCCGGCGGAGTCCCACACCTCGCAGTCCTCCTCGAACATCCCGCCCGCCATGTTGCCGGTGGTGATCCGCACCTTCAGCCAACCCGGCGCCGGGTTCGCCCGCACGTGCGCGGTGAGCTCCATCGTCGGCGCCCACCCCATCCGGCCGAGGTCGAAGGTGACCGGCGGCAGCGCGTCCACGACGGTGAGCAGCGAGATCGGGTCGGGCTCGCGCCCGTCGTTGAGCCGGAACCAGCCCTGCAGCACGCCGCGCATGCTCGGCCTGCCGATCGCCCAGCCGGCGCTGGCGGGATCGAAGCGGATGTCCACCCACTCCTGGATCGGCGCGATCTCGAGGAACTCCGGCGGAGCCAGGTCGTTGCCGAGGCACTCCTCCGGCGGAGGCAGGTCGGGCGGCGTGGCGGTGGTGCCGACGTCATCCGGCAGGTCGCCGAGCCGGCCGAAGGTGGCCAGCGCGGTGACCCGGGTCTGGCCGTCCTGCTCCAGGTCGGCGGCGTAGGTGGCGGTCGAGCCGCCCACGCGCCGGGGCGTCGTACGGATCACCGCGTCCCCCGCCACGGTCGGGCCGAGGTAGTAGGCCGAGACCACCAGCGGGTCCGGGCGCTCGGGGCTGGCCGCGCGCAGCGCGTTGCCGATCACCCCGAGGACGTAGCCGCCGTTGACGCCGCCGCCGACCCGCCAGCCGTCCTCCAGCCGGGCGGCGTAGACGCCGTCCTCGGCTGCGGTCACGGCGATGTGGGCGTCGTACTCGGCCAGCGTCATGAGCCGCAGCCTACGGCCGCGCTCCCGGCTAGAGTCCGTGACGTGAGTCACGGCGACCCCTCCGGCCTGGAGCCGATCGAGCGCGCCGGCATCGAGGAGCTGCGAGAGCTCCAGCTGGCGCGGCTTCGGTGGTCGCTGGAGCACGCCTACGACCGCGTGCCGCACTACCGCTCCGCCTTCGACGCGGCCGGCGTCCACCCCTCGGAGGTCTCCTCGCTGGCCGACCTGGCGCGGTTCCCGTTCACCACCAAGGCCGACCTGCGGGAGAACTACCCGTTCGGCATGTTCGCGGTGCCGCGGGAGGAGATCTCCCGCATCCATGCGAGCAGCGGTACGACGGGCCGGCCGACCGTGGTCGGCTACACCCGCGCCGACGTGGACCTGTGGGCCGGCGTGATGGCGCGCTCGATCCGGGCGGCCGGCGGGCGACCCGGCATGACCGTGCACGTGGCCTACGGCTACGGCCTGTTCACCGGCGGGCTGGGAGCGCACTACGGCGCGGAGGCGCTGGGCTGTGCCGTCGTACCCGTCTCCGGCGGCATGACCGAGCGTCAGGTGACGCTGATCCGGGACTTCGAGCCCGAGGTGATCATGGTGACGCCGTCCTACATGCTCGCGATCGCCGACGAGATGGAGCGGCAGGGCATGGATCCGCGCTCGTCGTCGCTCAAGGTGGGGATCTTCGGCGCCGAGCCGTGGACCGACGAGATGCGCCGGGAGATGGAGGAGCGGCTCGGGATCGACGCGGTCGACATCTACGGGCTCTCGGAGGTGATCGGGCCGGGCGTCGCGCAGGAGTGCGTGGAGACCAAGGACGGGCTGCACGTGTGGGAGGACCACTTCTATCCCGAGGTGATCGACCCGGTGACCGGGGCGGTGCTCCCCGGCGGCGAGGAGGGGGAGCTGGTCTTCACCTCGCTCACCAAGGTCGGGATGCCGATCGTGCGCTACCGTACCCGCGACCTGACCCGGCTGCTGCCCGGCACCGCCCGGCCGATGCGGCGGATGGAGAAGGTGACCGGCCGCAGCGACGACATGATGATCGTGCGCGGGGTGAACCTCTTCCCGACCCAGATCGAGGAGCTCGTGCTGCGCACGCCCGCCCTGACCCCGCACTTCCAGTGCGTGCTGACCCGCCCCGGCCGGATGGACGACCTGACGGTGCGGGTCGAGCGCCGGCCGGACGCCTCCCCGGAGTCCGCGGAGGACGCCGGGCGCCGCCTGGCCGGGCTGTGCAAGCACAACCTCGGGGTCACCGTCGCCGTCGAGGTCGTCGACCCCGAGGCGATCGAGCGCTCGATGGGCAAGATGCGGCGGATCGTCGACGAGCGGTAGCCGGCCTCATGTCGGTCGGCTCCGCCGGGACGTCATACGAACCGGGGAAGCGGTTCCCCACTCCGGATGACGTTGTTTGCGACCGCGCCGGAGCGGGGGCCCGGGCGCGCCGCCGGGCGCCGGGAGGTTGTCAGGGAAAGCGTGCGCTTGTCGGCCGAGGTTTCAGCCGGGGAGCGGCCGTTTCCCCGGTGCACCGGGGAAACGTCCCACTACCCCCGCCCACTCACCCGGTCGGCAAGGAGAGCGAGAGGGGAGGTACGGCGCGCGCCGGCGAACTCGCGGCGGTCGGCGAGGCGGTAGGCGGCGTAGAGCCCGTGGATGCCCAGCCAGCGCAGCGGCTCTGGCTCCCAGCGGCGCACCCGGTGGCCGACCCACGGCAGCGAGACCAGGTCGGTGTCGCGGCCCAGCACCAGGTCGGCGAGGGTGCGTCCGGCGAGGTGGGTGGCGGCGACGCCGGTGCCGACGTACCCGCCGGCGTGGCCGAGCCCGGTGACCGGGTCGTGTGCCACGGTGGCCCGCCAGTCGCGCGGCACGCCGAGCACCCCGGACCAGCCGTGCGCGACCGGGACGTCGCGGATCATCGGGAACCACGAGCACAGGATCGCGTGCAGCGTCTCCGCGGTCCGGGCGTCGATGCCGCCGTCGTTGTCGGTGCGCGAGCCGAAGCGGTAGGGGTTGCCGCGGCCGCCGATCGCGATCCGCCCGTCGGTCGTGCGCTGGGCGTAGGAGTAGACGTGTGAGAGGTCCTCGAGGGTGTCGAAGCGCTCCCAGCCGATCGCCGCCCACGCGTCCTCGGGCAGCGGGTCGGTGATGATCATCGAGGAGTTCATCGGCACCCAGGTACGGCGCTCCCCCGCGAGGTCGGCGGTGAACCCCTCGGTGCAGCGCAGCACGTGCCGGGCCCGGACGGTCCCCCGCTCGGTGTGCGCGGCACCCGGCTCGATCGAGCGCACGGCCGTGGACTCGTGCACCCGCACGCCGCGGCGGCGCACCGTCTCGGTGAGCCCGCGGACCAGCCGGGCCGGGTCGACCCGCGCGCAGTGCGGCTCTCGGACGCCGCCGAGCAGCCCGGCCACGTTCACCCGATCGGCCGCCTGCTCCGCGGTGAGCAGGCGGGCGCCGGTCTCCGGCCACTCCCGGCCGTGCTCGGCGAGCGCGCGGGCGCGGCCGAGCTGGGCGGGGTTGCGTGCCGCGAGCAGGGTGCCGCCGCGCCGGATCCGGGCGTCGATCCCCTCCCGCTGGGCGACGTCGGCGACCTCGGCGACGGTGTCGTTCATCGCCAGCTGGAAGCGCCGTACGGCGTCCCGGCCGTGGGTGCGCGCCCAGCCGTCGAGGCCGCCGGTGACGGTGGCGGTCAGCCAGCCGCCGTTGCGACCGGAGGCGCCGTACCCCGCAGTCCGCGCCTCCAGCACGCGCACGTCGAGGTCGGGCTGGAGGACGCTGAGGTAGTACGCGGCCCACAGGCCGGTGAACCCGCCGCCCACGATCGCGACGTCGCAGGCGGTGTCGCCGTCGAGCGGGTCGGCGGGCGTGGGGTGGCCGAGGTCGTCGTACCACCAGGACACGCGCCCGGTGACCCGCGGCAGGCTCACGGCGCCCGGATCAGGAGCGCAGCGGCTGGAGCGCCTCGGTCATCGTGGTGAGCTGGGTGAGCATGGTGCGCAGCTCGTCGGGCCGCCGCTCCTGCGGGGCGAAGCCGTCGTCGTCGAAGTCGGCGAACGAGCTCAGCGCGACCTGGGCGCGCACGTCGACCATCTGCGCGTTCGCCACGATCTGCCGCCACTGCTCGACCGCGCGGACGCCGGAGTCGGCGCCGTAGGAGACGAACCCGACCGCCTTGTGCATCCACTCGGGATAGATCGCGTCGAAGGCGTTCTTGAACGCGCCGGGCACGCCGTGGTTGTACTCCGGGGTGATCCACACGAACCCGTCGTAGGAGTCGATCTCCCGGCCCCAGCGCTGGATCTCCGGGGACGAGTACTGCCGGTTCGCGGCGCCGGGGACGACGGCGTCGGTGAGCAGGGGCACGTCGAAGTCGGCGAGCTCGAGCAGGTGGAAGCTCTGGTCGTCCTGGGCGTGCTCCTCGGCGAGCCAGTGCACCCACCGGCCCACGCTGGAGCCGTGCCGGCCCTCCCGGATGCTGCCGACGATGATCGCGATCCTCATGGGGGCAGCCTCTCAGACCGGGTGCGCCGCCGTCTCCAGCACCTCGACCTCGTCGCCCACCGCGACCTCGGCGGTCGCGCCGGCGGCGAGCTCGGGGATCAGCCGGATGCCGAACCAGGTGGCCCCGTCCCACGCCCGGTGCCGGGCCAGCGTCCGGATCGGCTCCTTGCCGGTCTCCAGGCTGGTCGGGTCGATGGTGGTCAGCACGCAGCGGTCGCAGTGCTCGCCGAAGCGGTACGTCGTCCCGCCGATCCGGACCCGGCGCCAGGAGTCCTCGACGAACGACTCCTCGCCGTCGACCACGATGCTCGGCCGGAACCGCTCGAGCGCCTCCTCCCGCCCCAGCCACGCCTCCCCCGACTCCTGGGCGACCAGGTCGCGCAGCCGGTCGACGCTGGCCTCGGTGACGAGCAGGATCGGCCCGGCGTCGGCCAGGCTCATCGTCTCCCCCGGCCGCCCGCCGTGGCTCTCGCCGATCTCGCGGGCGCGGATGTCGCCCAGGTGGGCCAGCCTCAGCTCCCGTCCGGTCGTCCGGCTCAGCCAGGCGCTCGCCTCGTCGGCCGCCAGGGTCAGCCGCTCGAGGCGGCTGATCCGCACCGGCACCTCGGTCGCGTCCGGGCCCGGTGTCGCGACCCGCACCGAGGCACCGGACCGGTCGCCGAGCAGCAGGCCCTCGGGCGTCGGGGTCGCCGTCACGCCCAGCAGCGCGTGGCACTCCCGGGCCGACACCCGATGACCATCGGGGTCCAGCGCCACCCAGCGCCGGTCGTGCTCCAGGCCGATCGGCGTGACCGTCGCCCGGTCGGCGAGCACGCCGGAGGCCGACTTGAGCGGGTAGGTGGCCAGGCGGGTGACGTGCACCCTGGCGAGCCTACGGGCCAGGATGGGCGTCATGCGCTTCGTGCTGATCCGCCACGCCCAGTCGGGCAACAACCTGATCATCGAGACCACCGGCGGCGACGAGGGGCGGCAGCCGGACCCGCTGCTCACGCCGTTGGGTGAGGAGCAGGCGGCCGCGCTGGCGTCGTACGCCTCCCAGGACCGGCTGCCGTGGGAGCTCACCCACCTGCGCACCTCGCTGATGGCGCGCGCGGTCCAGACCGCCGCCCCGCTGGCCGACGCGCTCGACCTGCCGCTGGAGGGCGACACGGAGCTGCACGAGTGCCTCGGCCCCTACGACGTGCTGCCGGACTCGGGCACCCGGGTGCCGCACCCGGGGGCGCCACGGTCGGTGCTGACGTCGTACTCCTCCCGCCTCGTCCTGCCCGAGGACGTCACCGAGGACGGCTGGTGGACCGCGGAGGTCGAGTCGACGGAGCAGGAGTACGTCGACCGCGCGCGCCGGGTCGTCGAGCGGCTGCGCGTCACGCTGCCCGCCGACGCGACGGTCGGGCTGGTGACCCACGGCTGGTTCACCCAGTACCTGCTGCGCGAGCTGCTGGGGATCGGTGAGATGAGCGGCTGGTTCGCGATCCCGAACACCGCCGTCTCGATGCTCGCCGAGCTGGGCCGGCGCGAGCCGTGGAGTGGCACCGAGGCGCTGCGGATCGGGTGGCTGCCGCACCTCGCGCCCGGGCAGGTCAGCACCTGACCGCCCGGGCGCCGGCGCGCCGCGCTCAGCCCTGCTTCGGGCCGGTGGTGGTGCGCAGGTAGGGGAAGTGCTCCTCGACGTCGTCGTACTTCTCCTTGGCGTCCGCGGTGGAGACCGTCGGCGGCACGATCACCCGGTCGCCCTGCTTCCAGTCCACGGGCGTGGACACGGCGGCCTTGTCGGTGGTCTGCAGCGCGTCGACCGCGCGCAGGATCTCGTCGAAGTTGCGGCCCACGGACTTGGGGTAGGTCATCGTCAGCCGGACCTTCTTGGCCGGGTCGATGATGAAGACCGAGCGCACCGAGGAGGTGTCCCCCTCGCCCGGGTGGATCATGTCGTAGGCCTCGGCGACCGACTTCTCGGGGTCGGCGATGATCGGGTAGCCCACGTCGGTCTTGCCGAACTCGTTGATGTCGGCGATCCACTTCACGTGGTCGTCCGCGGAGTCCACGGAGACGGCGATGGTCTTCACGCCGCGGGCGTTCCACTCGTCGTTCAGCTGCGCCACGCGGCCCAGCTCGGTGGTGCAGACCGGGGTGAAGTCGGCCGGGTGGCTGAACAGCACCACCCAGCTGTCGCCCGCCCAGTCGTGGAAGGACAGCTCGCCCTGGGAGGTGTCGGTCGTGAAGTCGGGGGCGGTGTCGCCCAGCTGCAGCGCCATGGATGCTCCTCATCGTCGATGGTTGCCTTCCCCGCCATAGTGCACCAAAGAGGGTGACTTTTCCCGCGGGGTCCGGATCATGGGGTGCTCAGGGGTGCGGGCTCACCCGCTCGCCGGGGGCGTGGAGGGGAGGTACGCCGACCAGGCCGCGGCGGTAGCGCACGCGCTCGCCGTACTGGTCCAGCAAGGCGTAGAGCTCGCGCCGCGCCGGCCACGCGACCGGCTCTCCGGGCTGGCGCCAGGTCGCGCCGAAGGAGACCCAGGAGACCGTCCAGCCGGCCGCGTCGTCCCAGGCGCCCTGCTGCGCCGTCACCATCCGGCGGCGCAGCTGGAATGCCTGCCGCGGACCGTCGACGCTGTTGGGCGCCGTCGCGACCGGCCACAGCCACAGGTCCCGGGCCATCAGCTCCACCTCGAGCCCGACCAGCACGCGCGGGTCGACCAGGACGGTCGCCACGGTCTCGTGCGGTGCCCGGAACATGCCGCCACGGTGGCCGGTCGACACCGCCGGGGTCAAGGCATGCTGGCCCCCATGCCGCTCCCCCGCTTCGAGCCCGCCGCCACGCTGCGCCCCTTCCGCCTCGCGCGCGAGGAGCCGCTGAGCGCCGTGGGGGCGCCGTACGTGACCGTCCTCGCCGACGGTGGCGGTCCGGCGCGGCTCGCGCTGGCCAGCGGCGAGGACCGGATCGAGGCGCACTACGACGGCGAGTCCTGCTGGCTGGAGGTGACCGGCGACGGGCGTAGGTTGCGGCACCGGCGCCCGCGGCACGCGAGGCCGCGGGGCGAGGTGGCGCAGGTCGCGCTCACCCTCACCGGGTCGCGGGCCACGCTGGCGGTCCGGGAGGACGGCCGCTGGACCGTCCGCGCGGTCGCCGGCCTCCGCGGCCGGCTGGCCACCCACGACGAGGCCTGGCTCGCCGCACTGTCGGCCGAGGGCGGCGAGCTCCGGGGGTACGGCGAGCTCGGGCTGCGCGACCTGCGCCTGGTCTCGCACGCCGACGGGACGCCCTACCTCGAGGACGGGCGGGCGATGCTGACCGCCACCAGCGCCGGGCCGGGGTTCTTCAACACCGCGCACACCTCGGTCTGGGCGCTCGACCCCGACGGGCTGTCGCTGGAGCATCGCAGCGACGTGTTCTTCCGGCGGCCGGACCGGCCGGGGGTGTACGGCGACCACGCGAGCCACCTGGTCCGCGACGGCGACCGGTGGCTGATGAACACGAGCACGTGGGGCGACTTCGACCCGAAGCGGAAGGGCGCCACGGTGGGGGTGACGCTGGCCGAGACGACCGCCGACCTGCTGGCCGGGCGGCACGTGCTGGACACCCGGCCGCTGTCGCTGCCGACGACCGGCTTCTCCTCCGTCGGGGTGTGGGACCCGCATCTGGTGCGGGTCGACGGGTCGTGGCTGGTCGCCTACGTGAGCGCGCGCCGGTTCTTCCGGTTCCATCCGGTGCTGGCGGCCGGCACGCGCCTCGACGACCTCTCCGTGCTCGGCGCGGCCACGGAGCTGAAGGAGACGGAGGGGTCGACGCTGCTGCGGGTCGACGGGGCGTGGCGGCTGCTGGCCAGCGACGGCGTCGACAAGAGCTACCCGGTCTTCGACCTCGGGATGCGGCAGGTGGGCCGGCTGGAGGCGCCGTACCCCTCGAACATCCCGTGGCCCACGCTGTTGCCCACCGACGACGGCTGGCTGCTCGTCGGCTTCGACGGGGAGCCCGCCGGCGGCCCGTTGGCCGGGTACGGCACGCACGGGTCGGTGCGGGTCGCCCGCTCGGTGTGAGTCGGCGGCCGGGGGCACCATGTGCGCATGGTCGAGTTCCTGCTGTCCGTCACCTTCACCTGCGGCCTGGTGGTGGCCGTCGCGCACGTGGTCAACACGCGCTTCGTGGCGCCGGTCTACGACGTGGTGGCGAACCTGATCGCGTTCTCCTCCGCCGTCGGCGCGTCCTCGCTGCTGCGGCACTGGGTGCCGGCAGCGCTCGCCGCCCTGGCCGTGGGGTGCTGGCTGGTCCTGGCCCGGCGGACCTGGCTGGCGATCCGGACGGGCCGGCCGAGGTCGGGTCAGGCCCGCACCGTGCAGTAGCCGGACCCGGCTCAGGGATCGAGCCGGAACTCCTCGGAGGCGCGCCGCGCCTCCACCTCGGCGGTGAGCTCGGCGCGCAGCCGGTCGTGCTGCGGCCCGACGGCGTTCGCCGGGTCCTGCCACCGCTCGGGCGGGTAGTGCCACACCGGCTTGCCGACGATGTCGGCCGGCTCCCACTCATAGCGCGGCCAGATGTGACAGTGAAGGAACGCGTCGGTGTTGCCGAGGATCTCGATGTTGAGGCGGCGGAAGGCCGGGTCGAGCCGCCGGCACACGCTCTCCACCGCGTCGGCGAGCAGGTCGACGTCGGCGAGGTAGCGCACGCGCTCCCGCCGGGGCAGGTCCGAGAGCCGATCGACCCCGGGATCGGTGGCCAGCGCGAGGGAGTAGCCGGGGAGGAACTGCACGTCCCCGATGACGGCGTACGACGCCTCCAGGGCGGCCAACACCATCGGGTTGCGCCCCTCGACCGCGCTCCGCACCCGCTCCTCGCGCCAGTCGCTCATGCGCGCACCCTAGGGGCCACCACCCGCGCCGTGCGCGAATCTGGCCCTCCTGCCCGGCCCCGCGTCACGCCCGACGGCGGGATCACACGTTGAAGCGGAACTCCACGACATCCCCGTCACGGAAGGCCATCAGGACCACGGGTCGATGACGGCCACGCCCACCCCATCGAAGTCGGGCACATTGCGGGTGACGACGGCGAGGTCGTGCTCGATGGCGGTGGCGCCGATGAGCGCGTCTCTCTCAGGGCTGGGGTCGGGCACGTGCAGCTGGGCCGTTCGTCTCGCCACCGCGAGATCGATGGGGAGGAGGCGGCCGGAGAAGCTGTCCAGGACGTCCTCGTCAAGCCACGTACGAATCGCCTGCGCCTGTCGCCTGTCCCTGCGTTCGAGTCGGGCTATCCCGATCTCGACCTCCAGAACGGTGATGACACTCAGGAACAGATCGGACGGCCTCCTCGCTGCGACCCAGGCCCGCACCCGGGGATCTGCAGCGCGCTCGGACTTGCGGAGTTCGCTCAACACGTTGGTGTCGAGGAGGTACTTCACAGCTCGGGCACCTTCAGGCCGACCTGCAGCGGGGCGGGCTCGAACTCGACGTCGTCGTACTCCTCGTCCATGCTCAACCGTGCGACCAGATCCTTGCCGTCACCGTGCAACTGCCGGTACTCGTCGATCGTCAGCAGCACGTACGCCGGCTCGCCCCGGTCGGTGATCACGACAGGCCCCTCGACCGCAGCGCGTTTGGCCGCGCTGACGTCCTGGTTGAACTCGCGCGCGGTCATCGTCGTCATCGTCACCACCTCACGTGTAGGCACATGCCTACACGATACCCCGGCCTGCTCGAGCGCTTCCTGTCTGCGGTCACGCAGACTGCAGCGACTCGATCGTGGCGACCGCATCCTCATCACGGCGTCGGCGGCCACTCCTCCCCCGTCCAGGGGTTGATGAGCGCGACTCCGGCGTGCATGAAGTCCCTGACGTTGCGTGTGGCGCAGAGCGCGTCCCGGGATCGGCAGATGGCCGCGATCTGTGCGTCGCCCGTCGCGATCGGCATGCCCGCTTGCTCCCGCGCGGCGAGAATGTCGGCGTAGCGGGGAGCTGCCGCGGCATCGAAAGCGAATACCTCCCCGGCGTCGAGGTACGGCCGGATCGCACCCTCGACCCGCGACGCGAGGTCCTCTCTCCGCTTGCCGTCGGGCAGCCTTCGCAGGCCCGCCAGCAGTTCGGCGAGCGTGACTGCCGTGATCGCCACGTCATCTGTCAGGGACTCCAACCAGGCGACGACACGCCTGTCGGGCTGAGGCTTGAGCACCTCGGACACAACGTTGGTGTCGAGGACGATCACGAGAAGTCGACCGCCCGCGCTGCGTCGGAACGCTCCGGAACCGGCAGTTCCTCGACGCCACCGGCGGCCTGTCCGGCTTGCAACAGCGCCAACCCGATGTTCGGGCGAGTAGCGGCCTTCGTCAGGATGTCGCGGACCTCTGCCTCCATGGAGCGACCATGCTCCTTCGCCTGAGCCGCGAGGCGGGCCTTGACGGACTCGTCGAGCCCGCGAACGACGATTGATGACACCGTCATGCACCTCCCCGGGATTGATTGCATCAATGATAGCGCTCACCCGAACTCACCTGTCGCGGGGACCGATGCCCGTGTCGTACTCGATCACCACCACGGATGTCAGTCGTACTGCGCAATGAGCCGTGCGGCCCGGTCTCGTATGGCCATGCGCACGGAGTTCGGCTTCAACACTTCTGCATCGTCCCCGAGCTGCCACACTGCCCAGACCGCATGTCGCAGGTCCTCGAACAACACGTCCAACCGCACCCATCCCTCCGGCTCCTGCTCTTCAGCCCGGACCGCTCGTGCGGAGCCGAGGAGTTCCTCGCGTCGCACCGATCGGACCCTGACGGTGACCGGGACGTGGTTCTCCGACAGGAACTGCACGGCACGGTCGGCCCAGATGCGGTCGAGGTCGACCTTCTCCGGGCGCTGAGCCATCTCGGACAACGCTTCGGCGCGCAGTATCCGCGACAGGCGATAGGTACGGTCCTGGCCGGACCTGATCGCCAACAGGTACGTCCGGTTCCTGACGGTGACCAGACCGACCGGGTCGACAGCGCGCGTACTGACCGGCTTGCCGACGGCCTCATAGTCAAAGCGCAGGCGACGGCCACTCAGGACAGCGCGGCGGACTTCGTGCATGACGCCGTCGGCCAAGTCCTCGGTGGTCGCTCGTCGGGACAGCAGATCTGTCTCCGGTTCGACCAGGAACCTCTGAGCGGCGTCGTCGAGATTCTCGCGGTGCCCATCGGGAAGGGCGTCGATGACCTTGCGCATCGCCGAGGCCAGTGGCGCGCTCAGGCCGAAGACCTTCTGGCCGCGGTCTGATCCGGCCGTGAGCAGGGCAAGCGCTTCGTCGTGGTTCAGTCCGGTCAGTTCCGTGCGGAAGCCTGGCAACAGCGAATAGCCGCCGCGTCGGCCGCGATCTGCGTAGACCGGTACGCCTGCGGTGGAAAGCGCATCAATGTCACGCAGCACCGTGCGCGCGGATACCTCCAGCTCGCCGGCCAGTTGGTCGGCGGTCATCCGGCCGCGCTGGCGCAGCAGCAACACCAGGGAGACGAGCCGATCCGCACGCATGAATCCATTCTTCCCAAGAAATCATGACAGGAGGTGTCGTGATTCGCTGCGAGCCTCGGTGCGCAAGCGCCAGAACGGCGCTGGGACACATCGAGATCGGAGCAGGAATGGAGCGCAGCGCAGTGAACCCGGTGACGTGGTCGCTCGAGATGGGCTTCAACCAGGGCGAGTTGGTCTCTGGCGAGTCTCGGACCTTGTACATCTCCGGGCAGACAGCGATGAGCACGGACGGTCGGCCCGAGCACGAGGGGGACATTGCCGCCCAACTAGCGCTGGCGGTGGCTAATCTCGAGGCCGTGCTCGCCGAGGCTGGGATGTCGCTGGCGAACCTGGTGCGGCTGAACGTCTACACCACCGACGTGGATGCGCTGTTCCCGCACTACGGCCTCCTCGCTGGCAAGCTCGGAACCGCCGGAGTCGCGCCGACGACCACGATGCTCGAGGTCACTCGACTGGCGATTCCTGGACAGCTGGTCGAGCTCGAGGGAACCGCCGTCGACTGACAGTTCAAGCCGGGCCTGCCGTCCGTGCCGCATCGATCGGCGCGGATGAAGGGACCGTTCGAGGAACGTCATGCAGGTCATGTGCGACTACGGAGGGCTGGCTGACCACGACGACGACATCGTCCTCATGGAGTGCGACGTAGCGTTGATCGGGACGAGCTGGTGCACTTCATCGAGCACGCCAAGCGCGGCCGGCCCGCCCGCTCGGTGCGCCTTGCAAGCCGTTCCGCGACCCCGCCTACGGCAACGACCCGGAGTGGCCCGAAGGCGTGGAATTTTGTTGGCCGCTGCTGCACTGGAAGGGCAAGGGCTCGCGCCCCGGTCCGCAACCTGGCGACCCGGACACGCCGGATGGCCCAACCGGGTGACCCGACGCTCAACGGCATCTCGTTCGGACTGGCTACCTGCCGCGCAAGTTCCTGCGCCCCACGAGGACGCGTGGCCCGGCAAGCGCAAGCGGTGGGGCTGAGGAGTCACGCAGTGACGACCTCCGCCTGATCGACCCACCGGGCCAGTAGGCTGAACGCCGCGAGTTGCTCCAGCGCGAGCTGTTCCTCGCCTCCGTCGTGCGGCACGTGCATGCCGGGATTGCGGATCGCCGCGTACAGGCCCTCCGCGAACGCGCGGGCGCCCCGGTGCAGGTTTTCGTAGGTTTTGCTGCCGTCGTCCTCCATGAGCCGGAGGCGCGGCGCATCGCCTTTGGGGTCGTTGAGGGAGAACGCCTCATTGAACAGCGCTGTCTCCGACACGTCCATGCGGCTGAGCTTGGCTTGGGTCTCTGCGTTGACTCGGATCGCCGCCTGCATCACGGCTTGGTGGTAGTGGCCGGTGTCCCAGTAGCTCTTGCCGTTCTCCCACGCCCACGGGTGAAGGTTGGCCGCGTCCATGTCCGGCGCGTTGTCGCCGAGCTTCTCGGCCAGCTCGGCCTGCCGTTGCAGCGCCGCCTTGGCCCGCGATGCCTGATCCCGGAGCCAGCTGTACTCCTGGTCCTTGGCCGGTCGCCCCTGCTTCCAGCCCGGCAAGGCTCGATCGAGGATCTGCTCCACTACGTGCGCCCGCGCCGACGCCTCGGTCTTGGGCCCGCGCATCACCGTGCCGAGGTAGGCGATGCCTGGACCCGTGTTCGGGACGACCTGGTCCGTAACGTAGAGGAACTGGTCGATCTCCTTGGTCGCCCACACAACATCGAGCTTCGTCATGCGCGCCATTGTGCAGGAACGGTCCGACCTCAAGGTCAGCGTCGGACGAGCGCCGCGACATCGCGCGAGGCCGAAGCCAACTGCTCCCCAGCCTCGATCCGCAGCTCTGCTCGTACTTGCCAGCCGCGCGCTTCAGTTGACTCCCGGAGGCGAACCTCCAGGTGAACATGCCCGTCGTGCGTCGCCACGATCCGGAGGTCATGCTCGATGGACTCAAACACCTGCTCGCCGTCCCAACCACGCCACGACGCCACCAACGTCTCGAAGTAGACAGCAAGGCCCGAGAAACCGCTCTCCCATCCGGCGTAGACCTGACGGCTCGCGGACAGGTCCGGCCCTTCGACGCGGACGGTGAGGTAGTCCACAACGCTGCCGGAACCGACCGGCTCCGCAAAGGTCAGCCGCGCCCGTCCGTCGAAGATCTCTGCGCGAGCCACCGGCCCATTGTGACGGCAGGTCGTCAGCAAAACGTCGGGTCCAAGTGGTAATTCGTGATGAACAAGCCTTGCCGGAGAACGAACATCTCCTGCGGTGAGACTACGAAGTCACCCTGCTCGTCCCTAGGCACTTGGCTCGCCCCTCACGACTTGCAGCGGAACTTCACCGTGTCGCCACACGAAGAACCATCTGGGACCGAATCAACCGGCAGTGGGAGCATTGCCGCACGTGGAGCCGCCAGTTGTTGCCGCGACGTCAGTCTGGGTGAGGTTGTGGGGCGCTGAACTGCCGGACGAACGCTCACTGCCAGGGCATCCCCACCGCATGCCGGTCATAGTGCGCCCGCACGAACGCCACCGCGTCTGCCGGCGCGACGCCGTCGGCGATGGCGATGCAGGCCAGGGCTGTGCCGGTGCGGCCCCGACCACCCGCGCACGCCACCTCGACTCGCTCGAGCACCGAGCGCCGAGCGCCGAGCGCTCCCACGCTGCCAGCACGGCCCGGGCGAACGCCGCGCGCCCGCGAGGCAACCAGAAGTCCGGCCACGACAGCCACTCGTGGTCCCACTCGAACCGACGATCGCGACGCCCGAGGTATAGACCGAAGTTCGGGTCGTCACCCGCCACCGCTGCGCCACGTACTCAGGATGGTCCCACCGCCAGTCGAGCGAGATCAGGCGGTGCGGACAGGCGCGATCGCCTCGACCTGGTCAGCCACCCGGTCCTGCGCGACCTCCAGGTCGTACCGCGTCTGCAGGTTCAGCCAGAACTGCGGGTCCACCCCGAAGTACCGTCCAAGGCGAAGGGCAGTGTCGGCTGAGATGGCCCGCTTGCCGTGGACGATCTCATTGATACGGCGCGGCGGAACGCCGATCGAGACAGCGAGCTTGTGCTGAGTGATGCCGAACCCCTCGATGAAGTCCTCCATCAAGACCTCGCCGGGATGGATCGGCGGATAGAGCTTCTCGGGCATCGCCCCTCCTCAGTGGTAGTCAACGACCTGGACATCCTCTGGACCTGCATCCGTCCATCGGAAGCAGATCCGCCATTGATCGTTGATCCGGATGCTGTGCGGACCGGCGCGGTCACCCTTGAGCGCTTCGAAGCGATTGCCGGGTGGCACTCGTAGTGCGTCCAGTGCCGTGGCCGCGTCCAGCAGGTGCAGCTTCCTGTTCGCGGTCTTATGGATGCGCGGATCCAGCCGCTTCGCCGGCTCACGACGCCATACCCGCTCGGTATCGCGGTCAGCGAACGACCTGATCACCTACCCAGGGTATAACGCGAACCGTCATTAACGCTAGACGTTAAACCGGAACTCCACGACGTCCCCGTCGGCCATTACGTAGTCCTTGCCCTCCATCCGGACCTTGCCGGCCGCCTTGGCCTCACTCATCGACCCGGCGGCGACCAGCTCGTCGAAGGAGACGACCTCGGCCTTGATGAAGCCCTTCTGGAAGTCGGTGTGGATGACGCCGGCGGCCTCGGGGGCAGTGGCGCCCTTGCGGATCGTCCAGGCCCGCGTCTCCTTGGGTCCGGCGGTCAGATAGGTCTGCAGGCCGAGGGTGTCGAAGCCGACCCGGGCCAGCTGGTCCAGGCCGGACTCGGAGATGCCCATCTCGGCGAGCATCTCGTGCGCCTCATCATCGTCATCCAGCTCGACCAGCTCGGACTCGAACTTCGCGTCCAGGAAGATCGCCTCGGCGGGCGCGACCAGATCGCGCATCCGCTGCTTGAGCTCCTCGTCGGCGAGCTCGTCGGCGTCGCAGTTGAAGACGTAGAGGTAGGGCTTGGCCGTCAGCAGGGACAGCTCGCGGATCAGCGCCCGGTCGATGTCGGTGGCGATGATCGGCGTCCCCGCCTCGAGCGCCGCCTGCGCCTCCTTGGTCGCGGCGACCACGGGCAGCAGGTCCTTCTTGCCCTTGGCCTCCTTCTCCAGCCGCGGGACCGCCTTCTCCACCGTCTGCAGGTCCGCGAGGATCATCTCGGTCTGGATCGTGGAGATGTCGGACGCTGGGTCGACCTTCCCGTCGACGTGGGTCACGTCCTCGTCGCGGAACACCCGGGTCACCTGGCAGATCGCCGCGGACTCGCGGATCTGCGAGAGGAACTTGTTGCCGAGCCCCTCCCCCTGCGAGGCGCCGGCGACGATCCCGGCGATGTCGACGAACTCGACGGTCGCGGGCAGCACCTTGGCCGAGCCGAAGATCTCGGCCAGCACCGGCAGCCGGTCGTCGGGCACGCCCACGACGCCGACGTTCGGCTCGATCGTCGCGAACGGGTAGTTGGCCGCGAGGACCTCGTTCTTGGTGAGGGCGTTGAAGAGGGTCGACTTGCCCGCGTTCGGGAGCCCGACGATGCCGATGGTGAGTGCCACGGGGTGCGAGTCTACGAAAGCCCCGGAGCGCCCCACGAATCGCAAGGACCCGTGTGGCACGCTTCATCAACGTGAACGAGCAGACCGACCTGGCCGCCGGCGAGGAGCGCGCCCGCCGGCACGACGTGTTCACCTTCCTCTGGTTCCTCGCCGCACTCGGCGCCTACGTGGTGCACGGCTTCGACGGCGAGCTGACAAGGGACAGCTCGTTCTACGTGTACGCCGGCCAGGAGGTCGCCGCGGGCGCGGCGCCGTACGTCGAGCTGATGAACCGCGCTGGACCGCTCGCGCACCTGCTCCCCGCCCTCGGCGTGCTGCTGGCGAACGCCGTCGACATCGCCGACGTCTACGGCGTGCGGATCGTCTTCTGGGTGATCGCCGCCGCCACGGTGCCGCTGGTCTACCGCCTCGCCAGCGCCGCGTTCGCCAGCCGCAACGCCGGCCACGTGGCGGCCGCCGCGATGCTCTGCTTCACCGGCTACGCCGCCTTCGCCACGACCGGCCCCCAGTCCAAGACGCCGGTCGCGACCTTCATCGCCTGGAGCCTGCTGCTCTCGGTCCGGCACCGCTGGCTCGCCGCCGGCATCGTCACCGGCCTTGCCACACTGACCTGGCAGCCCGTCTTCTTCGCCGCCGCCCCCGCCGCCCTGGTGGCCTGCTGGTTCGCCCCCGGCGAGGCGCGCGGCCGCGCCCGCCTCAAGGCGCTGCTCCTCTACGGCCTCGGCGGCGTGCTGACCCTGGTCGCCACCTCGGCCTACTTCGTCGCGATGCGCGCCTTCCCCGAGTTCCTCGACGGGTTCCTGCTCGCCAACGCGCAGTACACCGAGCAGTCGGGCATCGACGGTCAGTGGCTCGCCGCCTGGGAGCTGTTCACGAGCGGCTTCACCTGGTCGTCGTGGATCTTCGTGGTCGGCTTCGTTCTGCTCACCGTCTTCGGCCTGGTGGCGCTGGTGCCGCGTCAGGGCGAGGATGCCCGGTGGGTGCGCGCCTCCACCCTGGTGCTCTTCGCGGGGCTGGTCGGCGGGAGCATCTGGTCCTACAGCGTCTTCAACGGGTACGCCGACGCGTTCCTGCTGCTGCCCATCGCCGCGCTCGGCTTCGGGGCGCTCGTCGGACGGCTGTCCCACGGTTGGGCGGCCCTGCCCTCCGCGGTCCTGGCGGGCGTCTGCGCGGTCGCCGCCGTCGGCGCCACCGCGTGGGACCAGTGGCGCACCCGCAACGACGTACTCCTCACCCAGCAGGCGGCGACCGACGCCGTCTTCTCCCGACTGCCCGCAGACGCCACGGCGATCACCTCGCAGGCGCCGCAGCCGCTCGCGCTGTCCGGCGTGCGCAACATCAGCCGCTACCAGCTGTTCACCAACGGCATGGACGTCTACATCGACGAGAACTGGCCGGGCGGGCTCGAGGGCTATGCCCAGTGGATCGCCGACCAGGACGCGACCGTGCTGACCACCGACCACAACGGGGTCCCGGAGTGGATGCGCCCGGCGGTGCGCAAGGAGTACGTCTACGTCGGCCGCGGGCCGCGGTTCTACATCTTCCTGCACGAGTCGGTGGACCGGCAGACCCGCGCCGAGATCCGCGACGCCCTCGATCGCCTGTCGTAAGGGGTATGCGAGGCTCGTCCCGTGACGAGCACTGCTTTGGGGGACGCACTGCGAGAGCCCGCCCACCAGGTCAGCTCCCGGGCCCCGGCCTACTGGCGCACCGGCGCGCTGATCCGGCTCGGCGTCGTGGTCGTGGGCCTCGCCGTCAGCTACGCCTTCTGGAGCGACCGCCCCTGGTGGGCCCACCTGCTCGGCGCGCTGCTCGTGCTCGCGTGCCTGGTCCCGGTGATCGTGATGCCCGGCCTGCGCTACCGCGTGCACCGCTGGGAGATGACCCCGGAGGCCGTGTTCACCCGCGAGGGGTGGCTGACCCGGACGCTGTCGATCGCTCCCCTCTCGCGGGTGCAGACCGTCGACAGCACTCAGAGCGCCCTGATGCGCGCGTTCGGCCTCATGTCGGTGACCGTCTCCACCGCCAGCTCCTTCGGCGCGATCTCGGTCAAGTGCCTCGACGAGGAGGTCGCCCGGCGCCTGGTGACCGACCTGACGGAGCGTACCGCGGCCGACGAGGGCGACGCGACGTGAGCGAGTGGCTACCGCCGGACCCCGAGGACCGGCTGGTCGACCCGCCGACCGGCCCGGCCGTCCCGGACGCCGAGTGGCACCGGCTCGACCCGCGGATGCTGCTGGTCGGCCCGGTGAGCGCGCTGCGCCAGTTCGCCCTGCCCGCCGTCATCGGCCTGGTCGGGCTCAGCAGCTCCCAGGGCGGCATCCCCTGGTGGGCGCCGCTGGTGCTGCTGGGCGTGCTCGCGGCCGGCCTGCTGCCCTGGCTGACCACCACCTACCGGTTCACCGACACCCAGTTCCAACGCCGCAGCGGGCTGCTGTCCCGCAAGCAGCTCACCGCGCCGCTGGACCGGGTGCGCTCGGTCGACCTGGAGTCCAGCCTCCTGCACCGGATCCTCGGCCTGACCAAGGTGGAGATCGGCACCGGCGTGGACGAGACCAAGATCGAGCTGGACGCGCTCGGCCGGGACCGGGCCGAGGCGCTGCGCGTCGCCCTGCTCAGTCACGCACGCTCTTCGATGCCCCGGACCGCACCCGAGCCGGCGGAGGGTGCCGACGGCGGGGAGAGAGAGGGCATGGCCAATGAGCCGCCCCAGGTGCTCGCCGAGCTGGACTGGTCCTGGCTCCGGTTCGCGCCCCTCAACCTGGCCCGGCTGGTCGTCGTGGCGGCCGCCTTCGGCTTCCTGGGCCAGTTCGTCGACGAGATCCCGGTCCTGACCACCGACCGGCTCCGCTCCGGCTGGGAGCAGGTCAGCGCGGTGGCGATCCCCCTGCTGGTGTTGATGGTCGCGCTCGCGGCCTTGGTCGGCTGGCTGCTCCTGTCGGTCATCGGCTACGTCCTGCAGTGGTCGGGGATGCGGCTCACCCGCGACGCGGACACCCTGCGGCTGCAGGCCGGTCTGCTCACCACCCGCTCGACGAGCGTGGAGGAGAAGCGGGTGCGCGGGGTCCAGCTGACCGAGCCCACACTGATGCGGCTGGCGCGCGGCGCCGAGCTGTCCACCCTGGCCACGGGCGTCGGGACCGGCGGGACCACCAGCGTCATGCCGCCCAGCCCGCTGCGCGAGAACCAGCGGGTCGCGGGGCTGATCCTCGGCGACGAGGAGCCCCTGCACGTCACCACGCTCCGGCACGGCCCCGCCGCCCGACGCCGGATCCTGCTGCGCCGGCAGTGGTGGACCCTGACGCTGACCGGATTCGCCGTACCCCTCCTGTGGTGGCTCGACCGTCCCTGGTGGCTGCTCGCGGTGGTCGCGGGCGTCCTCGCGGTGCTCAACGTGCTGATCGGCCTGGCGACCTACCGCCACCTCGGGCACGCGGTGACGCCCGGCCACCTGGTCAGCACGGGTGGCGCCCTGGCCACCGTCCGCACCGTGCTGGAGCGCGACGGCGTCATCGGCTGGGTGGTCTCCGAGACGATCTTCCAGCGGCGGGTCGGCCTGGTCACCCTCACCGCCACGACCGCGGCCGGCAGCGAGCACGTCGTGATCCACGACGTGCCACGTGCGACGGCGGTCGAGGTGACGTCGACCGTCACCCCGACCGCCGTCGGAGACTTCCTGGTGCCTCAGCCCGGCTGACTCACCGGCTCACGGGCCGTAGAGCGCCTGCACGCCCGCCACGTCGGACGCGGTCATGCTCATGTCCGACGAGGTGCCGTTGCACTGCGGGTAGTGCATGATCGAGGCCGAGTCGTACGGCGTCAGCGGCCGCCAGCTGTTGTTCTCGAAGCAGGTGCCCGCCTCCGGCCGGGTGTGCTCGTGCCGGAAGCCCAGGATGTGGCCGAGCTCGTGACCCATGATGTTCGTCGGCGTCCCGAGGCTGCTGTTGTTCAGCGACCGCACGTTCACCAGCACGTTCCGGTCGCTCTTGGGATAGCTGGGGAAGAACGCCCGAGCGATGTAGGACTGGGACTTCGTGGGCTCGACCGAGAAGACCACCGAGTTGTTGCTGGTGGTGCAGTTCCCGTCCTGGCTTGCGACGTAGCGGAAATCGACCGCCGAGGACGCCCGCTCCCACAGCGCGGCAGCGTTGGCCGTCGTGTTCACCATGGAGGTGTAGTCCTTGCCGAACTTCGTGGACACGCAGTAGGTCAGGTTGGCGACCTGGGTCTGGCTCCACCGGTCGTCCTGGCCGTTGACGGTGTTGACGATGAGGCCGTCGATCTGCGGGCTGCTGTTGGACACCAGGCGGTTGTAGAACTCCCGCAGCTCGCCGGTGTTGCGCACCGGCTCATCGCCATTGACGATGTACTTGCGGTCCGCGTCCTGGTACGTGCTGGCCTGGAACTCCTTGAACGTCGGCACTCCGTCGCTGGTCTCGGTGACCTGGGCGGACGCCGGGGCCGCCAGCGCGAGGCTGGTGAGCGCCGCGGTGGCGAGTGCGATCTTGCGTAGGGGTGTGAGCATGAGTGGATCTTCCTCCCGGGGGCGGGTTCTCTCAGCAGAACCTTCGACCTGTCACCCAACTCCCTGAAGATCGCCGGTGTCACCCTCATGTCTGTGCAATGCAGAATCATGCAATCCGACGGGCCCACGTCGACGACGGCGGCCGGGAGCGCTCCCGGCCGCCGTCGTCGCGCCCGTCAGGAGGGCGGTCTCACTGGCCGTAGAGCGCCTGCACTCCGGCCCGGTCGGTCGCGGTCATGCTGAGGTTGGACGAGGTGCCGTTGCACTGCGGGTAGTGCATGATCGAGGAGGAGTCGTACGGCGTCAGCGGCCGCCAGTTGTTGTCCTCGAAGCAGGTGCCCGCCTCGGGCCGCGTGTGCTCGTGCCGGAAGCCCAGGGTGTGGCCGAGCTCGTGGCCCATGATGTTGCCCGGGGTCCAGGAGCCGGCGGTCATCAGCGAGCGTGCGTTGACCAGCACGTTGCGGCTGCTCTTCGGCGAGCTGGGGAAGAACGCACGGGCGATGTAGGAGGTCGTCGAGGTCGGCTCGACGGAGAACACCACCGAGGTGTTGCGCGTGGTGCAGTTGCCGTCCTGGCTCGGGACGTAGCGGAAGTCGATCGCCGAGGAGGCGCTCTCCCACAGGGCCGCCCCGGCGTTCATCGCGTTGACGACGTTGGTGTAGTCGGTGCCGAAGCGGGTGGACACGCAGTAGGTCAGGTTGCCGACCTGGGTCTGGCTCCACTTGTCGTCCACGCCGTTGACCGTGTTGACGATGAGCCCGTCCTTCTCGGTCTTGCCGCCGACCATCCGGTCGTAGAAGTCCCGCAGCTCACCGGTGGTGCGCACCGGCTCGTCGCCGTTGACGATGTACTGCCGGTCGGCGTCCCGGTAGGTGCTGGACTGGAACTCCTTGTACGTCGGCACGTCGCCGCTGGTGGTCTGGGAGACCTGGGCGGAGGCCGGGGCGGCGACGGCCAGGCTGGTGAGAGCGGCGGCGACCAGGCCGGCCTTGGAGAGGGGCTTGAACATGGAGTGTCCTCCCGAGAAGGAATGGATGCGGAGAATCTGTCGAGACGTAAGCCAACTCCCGGACGTTCCCCGCTGTCACCCTCAGCTTCTCGCACTTCATGTTTCTGCAAGCGCCTCCGGCCTCTAGGCTCGACGCGTGCGCCTGGCCACCTGGAACGTCAACTCCCTCCGCTCCCGCATCGACCGGGTCGAGGCGTTCTGCCTCCGTCACGAGATCGACGTGCTGGCCCTGCAGGAGACCAAGGCACGGGAGGACCAGCTGCCGCTGCTGGGCCTGCAGGGTGCCGGCTACGAGGTCGCCGTCCACGGGCTGAACCAGTGGAACGGCGTCGCGATCGCCTCCCGGGTCGGCCTGGCCGACGTCGAGCGCGGCTTCCCCGGCCAGCCCGGCTGGGGCGACGACGGGGCGGTCGAGGCACGGGCGATCGGGGCGACGTGCGGCGACGTACGCGTCTGGAGCCTGTACGTGCCCAACGGCCGCAAGCCCGACGACCCGCACTACGTCTACAAGCTCGAGTGGCTGGCCCGGCTGCGGGAGGCCGCCCGGCCCTGGCTGGCCGGGCAGACCGCACTGGTCGGCGACTGGAACGTCGCCCCGACCGACGAGGACGTCTTCGACCCGGCACAGTTCCGTCGCTCCACGCACGTCACCCCGGCCGAGCGGGCGGCCTTCCAAGCGCTGATCGACGACGGCTACGCCGAGGTGACCCGCGAGCACGCACCGGGCTACACCTACTGGGACTACTACCGCCAGCGCTTCGAGCGCGACCGCGGCCTGAAGATCGACTTCGCACTGGCCTCCCCAGGGCTCGCCGCCCGGATCACCGGCGCGAGCATCGACCGGGACGAGCGGGACCCCGCCCAGGGCTCGAGCAGCCCGTCGGACCACGCCCCGGTGATCGTCGAGATCGCTTGACCCTGTGCGAGGATCGGACACCATGACCGCGGCCCCCGACGTGCTGGACAAGCACGCCTTCCTCTACTCCGTCGTCATCCCCGTCTACAACTCCGAGGCGTTCGTCGGCCGCACCGTCGACGAGGTCGTCCGCACCTTCCGCGAGGCCGGACTGCGGCTGGAGCTGGTGCTGGTCAACGACGGCTCCCCGGACAACGTCTGGCCCGTGCTGGAGGCCAAGGCCCAGGAGTACGACGAGGTCGTGGCGCTCAACCTGCTGCACAACTACGGCCAGCACACCGCGAACCTCGCCGGCTTCCGCGAGTCCCGTGGCGACTACGTCATCACCATGGACGACGACCTGCAGAACCCGCCCGACCAGGCGCTGGTGCTGATCGACAAGGCAATGGAGGGCTACGACTGCGTCTTCGCCCAGTTCGAGCAGAAGCAGGCGGCCGGCTACCGGCGGCTGGGCACGAAGGTGATCGGGATGATGAACAAGAACATCTTCGGCCTGCCCGACGACCTGGTCGTGTCCAACTTCCGGATCCTGCGCCGCGACGTGGTGGATCGGATCTCCGCCTCCCGCACCGCTCACCCCTACATCACCGGGCAGGCGCTGCTCTACTCCTCCCACCGCGCCAACGTCCTGGTGCGACACGAGTCGCGCGCCGAGGGCCAGAGCAACTACAGCTTCTCCCGCATCCTCAAGCTGGTGCTGACCATCCTGTTCAGCTACTCCAGCTGGCCGCTGCGCACGCTGGCGACGATCGGCTTCGGGGTCGCCGGCGTCGGCTTCCTGATCGGCGCCGTCTACCTCGTGCTCGGCCTGCTGGGGCAGATCCGGACCCCCGGCTGGACGTCCACCATCGTGCTGCTCTCGGTCTTCAACGGCTTCACCATCGGCATGCTCTCGATGCTCGGCGAGTACCTCGTCCGCACCCTCAACGCGGTCAGCGCCACCGAGATCTACCACCTCAAGGGGCGCGCCGAGTGACCCGGCACCTCCTCGTGATCGGCGCCCAGCGCTGCGGGACGACGTACCTGCACACGCTGCTGGACGCCCACCCGCAGATCGCCATGGCCCGCCCGGCGCGCCCCGAGCCGAAGGTGTTCATCGACGCCGAGCTCTCCGCCCGCGGCCGCGAGTGGTACGTCGAGACCTGGTTCGCCGACGCCGGCGACGCCGACGTCCTCGGCGACAAGTCCACCTCCTACCTCGAGCATCCGGAGGCGGCCGGCCGGGCGCGCGCGATGCTGGGGAGCCCGCTGGTGCTCGTGCAGCTGCGCGACCCGGTGCAGCGGGCGATCTCCAACTGGGCCTTCAGCAGCGACAACGGGCTGGAGCGGCGCCCGCTGGCCGAGGCGCTGGAGGCCGGGCTCGCCGAAGCCCCCGACGCGTGGGACGGCAACGGCACGTCGGTCTCCCCCTTCGCCTACCTCCAGCGCGGGCGCTACGTCGACTACCTGCACCCCTGGCTGGAGGAGTACGGCGAGGACCTGCGGATCGGGTTCCTCGAGGACCTGGCCGCCGACCGCGACGCGATCGGCGGGACCTACCGGTTCCTCGGGGTCGACGACGCGTTCCGCCCCTCGGCTGCGGACTCCCCCGTCAACGCCAGCGCCGCCGACGCGCCCGCGGTGCCGTCGGAGCTCGAGCAGCGGCTGCGCGCCTGGTTCGCCGACAGCGACGCCGCGCTCGCCGACCTGCTCGGGCGCCCCCTCCCCTGGCCCACGACCGACCCGGAAGGAACCTCGTGACCGAGCCCATCGCCTTCACCCGCGCCGTCCAGGTCGGGGGCGAGCTGGAGAACATGCAGACCGCCATGGAGAGCGGTCACACCTCCTCGGGAGGCCCGTTCTCCACCCGCGCCGCCGAGCTGGTGGAGCAGGCGACCGGCGCGCGCGACGCCCTGCTGACCACCTCCTGCACGACCGCCCTGGAGCTGAGTGCGCTGCTGCTCGACCTGCAGCCCGGCGACACGGTGATCGTGCCGTCCTACACCTTCACCTCCTCCGCGCTCGCGTTCGCCCGCGAGGGTGCGCGCATCCTGTTCTGCGACATCGAGCCGGAGACGCTGGGGCCGGACCCCGCATCGGTGGCCGAGCTGCTCGACGACACGGTGCGCGCCGTCGTCGTGGTGCACTACGCGGGCGTCGCCGCGGACATGGACGGGCTGCGCGCCGTCCTCGCCGACCGGCCGGACGTGGCCGTGGTCGAGGACAACGCACACGGGCTCTTCGGCCGGTGGCGCGACCAGCCGCTGGGCAGCCTCGGCCGGTTCGCCACCCAGAGCTTCCACGACACCAAGAACATCGTGTGCGGGGAGGGCGGGGCGCTGGTGCTCAACGACGAGGCCGACGACGCGCGCGCCTGGGTGCTCTATGAGAAGGGGACCGACCGGCGCGCGTTCTTCCAGGGGATGGTGGACAAGTACTCCTGGCGCGACACCGGCTCCTCCTTCGCGCTCGCCGAGGTGCTCGCGGGCTACCTCACCGCGCAGCTGGAGCACGCGGAGTCCATCCAGGCCCGCCGGAAGGCGATCTACGACGCCTACACCGAGGGGCTGGCGCCGTACGCCGGCGAGCTCGGCTTCAGCCTGCCCGTCGTGCCCGACCACTGTGTGCCGGCCTACCACCTGTTCCACCTGCTGATGCCCGACCACGAGACCCGCACGCGGGTGATGGCGGCGATGAAGGACGACGGGATCCAGACGACCTTCCACTACGTGCCGCTGCACAGCGCGCCCGCGGGGGTGCGGTTCTCAGCCCGGGAGACCGAGTGCCCGGTGAGCACCGACATCAGCCGGCGGCTGCTGCGGCTGCCCTTCCACAACGCCCTGAGCGACGCCGACGTCGAGCGCGTGATGGCGTCGCTGACCGCCGCGATGCGCGGCTGACCCCGCTCAGGCGGGCTGCTCGGCCCGCCGGCGAAGCCGCCGTACGCCGCGCCACTCCTCCCACAGCAGGCCGAGGGTGGCGGCCGCCTCTACCACCAGGAACGCCAGGCAGACGGTGGTGAGCGGCTCCTCGCCGCTCCGCAGCGCGAGCACCGCGGCGCCGGGGAGCAGGGCGGCCAGCCAGGTGACCACGAGGACGGGGGTCCGGCCCTGGGCCAGCAGCATCACCGTCGCGACCAGGTTGACGAGGGCGAGCGCGCTGCCGACGGCGATCAGGGCGCAGTCGGCGCTGCCGAGTCGTATGTCGGCGCCGAAGACCAGCCGCAGCAGCGGCGGCCCGACCCACCAGCCGACCGGCACCGCCAGCAGGGTGCCGGCGACGACCGCGAGGCGGAGCAGCCAGCGGGCCCGGGCCAGAGCCGCCCAGTCCCGGGCGACCAGCAGGCCGGTGACCCATCCCGTGAGCTGGGCGACCATGCCGATCGCGAGCGTGTAGGGCGCGCGGAAGAGCGCGAGCCCGGCGAAGAGCGCCGTCACCTCGTGCGGGGCCCCCGAAGCGAGGGACAGCACGACCGGGCCGCCGGTCAGCACCGCCTGGCCGACCAGCTGGCCGCCGGCCGCGCCGGAGAGGAAGGCCAGGGTGCCGTCGGCCGGGCCGGTGCCGTCCTCGTGCAGCCGCAGGGTCGAGGGCCACACCAGCGCGCCGGCGAAGCCGACCAGCAGCGCGAGCCCGTAGGCCAGCGGGTCGCCGACCCCGGCCACCATGAGCGCCGCGGCGAGCACCGCCCGGAGCCCGTTCTCCGCGGTGAGGGCGACCGCCACGGCGCCGAAGCGGCGCCGCCCGGTCAACACTCCGCGGACGTAGCCGGTGAGGGCCGAGGCCGCGGTGACGGCGGCGGCGAGCAGCGGGAACGCCGTACCGTCGCTGCCGAACAACGGCTGCCGCAGCAGCCAGGCCGCCCCGCCCACGACCAGCGAGACCAGCACGACGAGCACGGCGACGCGGGCCAGCGCGGCGCGGACACCGCCCTCGCCGCCGTGGGTCGCGACGGACCGGGCGATCCAGTGCTGCACGGGGAAGGTGAAGGCGGCGGCCGCGAAGGCCCACCACGCCCAGAGCACCGACACCGGGGCGGCGGCCTCCGCGCCGAGTCCCCGGGTGGTGAGCGCGAAGAAGACGTAGGCGAGCACGCCGTTGGCGGCCGAGCCGACGGCCAGAGCGGAGGTGGAGCGCAGCCCGGTCTTCATCGGCGGAGAGCCTACGCGGACGGACGTCCCACGAAGTGTCGGCGGTCCCGGGCAGGATGCCCGCCATGAACACCACCACGCTCCTTCCCCTGGCGCTCGTGCTCGCCCTCGGGCTGCTGCTCGGCGGCGCGCTGGGCGTGCTCTGGGCCCGGTCCCGGCCCGCCGCGACCCGCGAGCTCGTCGACCGGGCCGAGGTGCTCCAGGGGCTCGACCGGCTGGGCGACCAGCTGCACGAGCTGGACCGGGCCCGGGCCCGATGGCAGGGCGAGTTCACCCAACAGGTGCTCGGCGTGCAGCACGCCACCGAGTCGCTGCGGCGTGAGACGGGCGCGCTCAGCACCGCCCTGCGCAAGCCGCAGGTGCGCGGGCGGTGGGGCGAGATGACCCTGCGCCGCACCGTCGAGCTGGCCGGCCTGACCGACCGGTGCGACTTCACCGAGCAGCACCGGCTCGAGGGCGGCGCGCTGCGCCCCGACCTGGTCGTGCACCTGGCCGGCGGGCGCAGCATCGTCGTGGACGCCAAGGTGCCGCTCGACGCGTTCCTCGACGGCGTGGAGGCCACCGACGACGCCGATCGGACCGCCGCCCTGACCCGGCACGCCCGCCAGCTGCGCACCCACGTGGAGCAGCTGGCCTCCAAGCGCTACTGGACCGCGTTGCCCGCGGCGCCGGAGTTCGTGGTGCTGTTCGTGCCCGGCGAGGCCATCTTGTCCGCCGCGCTGGAGCAGGACCGCGACCTGCTCGACCACGCGGCGACCCGGCAGGTGGTCCTGGCCAGTCCCACGACGCTGGTCGCCCTGTTGCGCACCGTCGCGCAGGGCTGGCGGCACGAGGCGCTCGCCGAGGACGCCCGCGAGGTGCACCGCCTCGGCCGGGAGCTGCACGAGCGGCTGGGCACGATGGCCGGCCACCTGGACAAGGTCGGCCGGTCCCTGCGGGCCTCCGTGGAGGCCTACAACGCGGCGATCGGCTCGCTGGAGAGTCGCGTCCTGGTCTCCGCCCGCCGGCTGGGCGACCTCGGCGACCTGCCCGAGACGTCGTCGCCGGACCGGGTGGACGCGGTGCCGCGCGCGCTGACCCTGGCCACGGAAGCCGACGAGACCCCGGCGCGCCGCGCGCACGGGGCGTGAGGATGGGCCTAGCGTGGCAGGCGTGAACGTGCAGGTCACCGGCGCACCCAGCCTGTGGGAGCAGGGCCGCGAGCCCGGCCACGAGGTCGCGGTGCTCGGCGTCGCGATCGCCCTCAGCGTCACCGCCCTCGACGTGCTGCTCTCGGGCCGGGTGAGCATCTTCTTCGATCTGTGCTTCATTGCGCTGTGCCTGTTCCTGGCGCTGCGCGTCCGCCCGCACGACTTCTTCACCGTCGGCGTGCTGCCGCCGCTGATGATGCTCGGCGTCTTCGTGCTGCTGGCGTTCACCGAGCGCACCAGCATCGCCGCCGTGGGCGACGGCCCGACCCAGGCGGTGATCTCCGGGCTGGCGCGCCACTCGGCCGCGCTGGCCGCCGGCTATGCCGTGTGCCTGGGCGTGCTGGCCTACCGGCACCGCCTGCTCACCCGGCACTGACCGCCACCGGCTCCAGCAGCCTCAGCCCTCGAAGCGCGCCGGGTCGCCGGCGCCGTAGCGGCGCACCTCAGGGAACCCCTCGGACCAGTCGACCACCGTGGTCGGCTCCGCGGTCACCTCGCCCGCGTCGATGACCAGGTCGACCTGGTGGTCCAGCTCCTCCTTGACCTCCCAGCCCTGGGTGCGGGCCTCGCTCTCGCCGGGCAGGATCAGCGTGCTGGTCAGCAGCGGCTCACCGTGGGCCTCGAGCAGCGCCTGGTCGACGACGTGGTCGGGGATCCGGACGCCCACCGTGCGCTTCTTGGGGTGCATCAGCCGCTTCGGCACCTCGGAGGTAGCCGGCAGGATGAACGTGTACGGCCCCGGCGTGCTGGCCTTCACCGACCGGAACGCGTTGTTGTCCACGTGCACGAACTGCCCGAGCTGGGCGAAGTCGCGGCACATCAGGGTGAAGTGGTGCTTCTCGTCGAGGTCGCGGATCCGCAGGATCCGGTCCCGGCCGTCGCGGTTGCCCAGCCGGCAGCCGAGGGCGTACCCGGAGTCGGTGGGGTAGGCGATCAGCGCGTCGTCGGCCAGCGCGTCGACGACCTGGGAGATCAGCCGGGCCTGTGGGTTGACCGGGTGGATGTCGACGTACCGCGCCATCGCGGACTCAGCTCCGGCCCGCGGCCCGCAGGTCCCGGCGCAGCTCGGGCGGCAGCGCGAAGATCAGCGACTCCTCCGCGGAGTGCACGGCCTGGGCGTCGGGATAGCCCCGCTCGGCGAGGAACGCCAGCACGCCCTCGACCAGCTCCTCGGGCACGCTCGCCCCGGAGGTCACGCTCACGGTGTCGACCCCCTCGAGCCACTCCTCGCGGATCTCGGTGGCGTCGTCGACGCGGTGGGCCGCCTTCGCTCCGGCCTCCAGCGCGACCTCGGCCAGGCGCACCGAGTTGGAGGAGTTCGACGAGCCGACGACGATCACCAGGTCGGCATCCTTCGCGATCTCCTTGATCGCGAGCTGCCGGTTCTGGGTGGCGTAGCAGATGTCGTCGCTCGGCGGGTCGAGCAGGTCGGGGAAGCGCTCGCGGATCGCGGCGACCGTCTCCATCGTCTCGTCCACGCTGAGCGTGGTCTGGGAGAGCCAGGCGACCTTCTTCGGGTCGCGGACATCGATGTTCGCGACGTCGTCGGGGCCCTGCACCAGCTGGATGTGCATCGGCGCCTCGCCGGAGGTGCCCTCGACCTCCTCATGGCCCTCGTGGCCGATGAGCAGGATGTCGTAGTCGTCGGCGGCGAACCGCTTCGCCTCGTGGTGCACCTTGGTCACCAGCGGGCAGGTCGCGTCGATGGTCTTGAGCCCGCGCGCCACGGCCTGCTCGTGCACCTGCGGCGAGACGCCGTGCGCGGAGAAGACCACGGTCTGGCCCGAGGGGACCTCGTCGAGCTCCTCGACGAAGATCGCGCCGCGGGACTCCAGGTTGGAGACCACGTGCTTGTTGTGCACGATCTGCTTGCGCACGTAGACGGGCGCGCCGTAGAGGTCGAGCGCCTTCTCCACGGTGATGACCGCGCGGTCCACACCGGCGCAGTAGCCGCGCGGGGCGGCGAGGAGCACGGCGCGCTCGGCCTCCTCGGGGCTCAGGACGGGCGGGGTGCCCAGATCGGTGCTCATGGCGCCAGTCTAGGTGCCCGGTGCGCGAGCCGGCGCGTGCGCCCGGAGGGCGGTGAGTACGTCGGTCGTGCGGGACACTCTGCCTGGTGGGAATCCCGGTGCCACCGAGGTAGCATCGTTGGCATGAAGCTGAGCGTCAGCCTGAGCGAGGAGGACGTGGCGGCCCTGGACCGCTTCGTCGAGCAGACGGGGCTCGACTCGAGGTCGGCCGGCATCCAGCAGGCCATCCGGCGGCTTCGAGGTCCCGAGCTCGCGGCCGCCTACGCCGCCGCCTTCGAGGAATGGGAGGACGCCTCCGACGCGGCCGCCTGGGAGGCCACGACCGCCGACGGCCTCGACTGATGCTCCGTGGGGAGGTGCGCCTGGTCGACCTGGATCCCGCCAGGGGAAGCGAGTCGACCAAGCGCCGCCCTGCGGTGGTCGTGAGCAACGACCGAGCCAACGCCGCGGCAGCGCGCCTGGGCCGTGGGGTCGTCACCGTCGTGCCCCTGACCAGCAGCGTCGAGCGCGTGTTCCCCTTCCAGGTGCTGCTGCCATCAGAGGAGACCGGCCTGCGCGTGGACTCCAAGGCTCAGGCCGAGCAGGTGCGGTCCGTGGCACTCGAGGGCGTCGGCCCGGCCATCGGCGTCGTACCCCTGTCGCTGATGGGCCAGGTCGACGCGGCGCTGAGGCTGCACCTGCAGCTGTGAGTACGGCGCGCGACCGAACCGTCGGCGCCCTCCCCTAGAGTCGCGTCCGTGCCCAGCCTGCGCGACGCCACCGCCGAGTCCCCGGCACCCGTGCGCGCCCTGGCGATGGCGCTCACCGACTGGATCGGCCGGCTCGGCTCGGTGTGGATCGAGGGCCAGGTGACCCAGATCAGCCGGCGTCCCGGCCTGCAGACGGTCTTCCTCACCCTGCGCGACACCCACGCCGACGTCTCGGTGCCGGTCACGTGCGCGCGCACCCTGGTCGACGGGCTGAACCCGCCCCTGGTCGAGGGCGGCAGCATCGTGGTGCTGGGCCGCCCGGACTACTACCCCAACCGGGGCTCGCTGTCGCTGAAGGTGCGCGAGATCCGGCTGGTGGGCCTGGGCGAGCTGCTCGCCCGGCTCGAGCGGCGCCGTCAGCTGCTGGCCGCCGAGGGGCTCTTCGAGGCCCGGCTCAAGCAGCGTCTCCCCTTCCTCCCCACCCGGGTCGGCCTGGTGACCGCCCCGAGGAGCGCCGCCGAGCGCGACGTGCTGGAGAACGCGCAGCGCCGCTGGCCGGCTGTGCGCTTCGAGGTCGCCTACGCCGCGATGCAGGGCACCCGCGCGGTGCCGGAGATCCTGGAGTCGCTCGAGCGGCTGGACCGCCACCCGGAGGTGCAGGTGGTCGTGGTGGCCCGCGGCGGCGGCTCGGTGGAGGACCTGCTGCCGTTCTCCGACGAGGCGCTGGTCCGTGCGGTCCACGCGATGCGCACCCCGGTGGTCTCCGCGATCGGCCACGAGCCCGACACTCCGCTGCTCGACCTGGTGGCCGACGTGCGCGCCTCCACGCCGACCGATGCCGCGAAGCTCGTCGTGCCGGACGTGGTCGAGGAGCTGCGCGGCGTGACCCAGGCGCGCGACCGGCTGCGCAGCACGCTCGCCGGCCATCTGGACCGCGAGCTCGCCATGCTGCAGCAGCTGCGCTCCCGCCCGGCGATGGCCGACCCCCGTTCGCTGGTCGACACCCGCCGCGACGAGGTCGACGTCCTCGCCGACCGGTCGCGGCGCAGCCTGCGGCACGCGCTGGACCGTGCCGCCGACGACCTGGAGCACCAGCGGGCCCGGGCGCGGGCGATGTCGCCGCTGGCGACCCTGCAGCGGGGGTACGCCGTCCTGCAGGACGCCGACGGGCACGTGGTCACCAGCGTCACCGCCCTGTCCCCCGGCGACCCGGTCTCGGCCCGGGTCGCCGACGGCCGCGTGCAGGCCACCACCACGGCCCTGGAGGAGGAGCCCGATGACTGAGCAGGAGACGCCCGAGGACGCCCAGTCCTACGAGGAGGCGCGCGAGGAGCTGGTCGAGGTGGTCCGGCGGCTCGAGGCCGGCGGCATCACCCTGGAGGAGTCACTGGCCCTGTGGGAGCGCGGCGAGGTGCTCGCCCGGCGGTGTCAGGAGTGGCTGGACGGCGCCCGCCGTCGCCTCGACGAGGTCATGGAGCAGGCGTCGGAGGAGTGACCTTCTCGGTCAGCGACTCCACCACCCGGCGCAGGTCGCGAGACGGGGCGGAGCCGTAGACGAGCAGCCAGTCCTGGCCGACCTTCCGGCCGTAGGCGCTGTCCCCGCCCGCGTCGGTCCAGGTCTGCCACCGGCCCGCGAGCTCACCCCCCAGGCGCACGGTGCGGCCCTCCTCGGGGGCCTTGTCGACGTAGGTCTCCAGCAGCTGGTCCAGCTCCGCGTCCTCCCGCCGGACGCCGACATAGGCGCCCTCGCGGGTGTTCAGCCCGAGCCCCCAGGCGGGCGCGTCGGGCGACCCGGTGTCGAAGCTGGTCGCGGTCCAGCCCTTCGGCAGCGGGTCGGGGTACGTCGGCCGGGCGCCGGCCTGCTCGCCGACGGTCACCGCCTCGGCGAGCTCGATCGGCTCGGGGCGCACGTCGAGCTCGTCCCGGTTGAGGGCCCGGAAGCCGACGTACCCGCCGATCACGAGCAGGCTGACCAGCAGCGCGCCGAACAGCCCCGACATCGACCGTTGGTACCTGCCTGCCTGACCGCTCACCCCGACATCCTGCCAACGCGCCCCCAGCAGCCCCGCGGCCGGTCCCTACGCGAGCATCCCGCGCCCCGTCGCTCCTGCCGCAGATGCGGCGCCATGTGCTTGAATTCATCCGCACGCACGCCCACGAGCCGTCATATCGCCCGCGCAGGAGGACCGAGTGCCGAGCTACCGGATCGCCGAGGCCGCCGAGATCCTGGCCGTGAGCGATGACACCGTCCGCCGCTGGATCGAGGCCGGACGCCTCCCCGCGGCCCAGGGGGACGGCCGGACCGTGGTCGACGGCCGCGACCTGGCGACGCTGGCCGAGCAGCTGATCGAGCAGGCCGAGGCCTCCGAGCGCGACCGGACCCGCGCCGCCGCCGTGAGCGCGCGCAACCGGATGTCCGGGATCGTCACCCGGGTCAAGGCCGACACCGTGATGGCCCAGGTCGAGCTCGTCTGCGGCCCCTACCGGATGGTGAGCCTGATGAGCAGCGACGCCGCCGGCGAGCTCGGCCTGGAGCCCGGCGTCCGGGCGATCGCGTCGGTGAAGTCCACGAACGTCGTCGTCGAGAAGCCCTGAGACAGGAGCATCCATGAAGCACGCACCGACCGCCGGCCTGGTGCTGGCCCTCGCCCTGGGAGTCTCCGCCTGCGGGGGAGGCGGAGACTCCCAGGCCTCCGGGGACGGCGGCGACGAGCTGACCGTCCTGGCGGCCGCCTCGCTGACCGAGGTGTTCGGGCAGCTGGAGCAGGACTACACCGACGACAACGGCGGCAGCGTGCAGGAGTCCTTCGGCTCCAGCACCGACCTGGCGGAGTCCGCGGCCGACGGGGCGCCGGGCGACGTGCTGGCGACCGCCGACGAGGAGTCGATGCAGATCGCCGTCGACGCCGGCGTGACGGCGGCCGAGCCGGTGCGGTTCGCCACCAACGAGCTGGCGATCGTCACCGCCCCCGGCAACCCCGACGACATCCAGGGCCTGGCGGACCTGGGCGGCACCACCTGGGTCCGGTGCGCGGACGACGTGCCCTGCGGCAAGGTCGCGCTCACCCTGCTCGACGGGGTCGACGGGGCCGGGGAGTCAGCGTCCCTCGAGGTCGACGTGAAGTCCACGCTGGACAAGGTCACCTCCGGCGAGGCCGACGCCGGGCTGGTCTACGCCAGCGACGCGGTCGCGGCAGGCGAGGACGTCACCATGGTCCCGATCGACGGCGCGGACCGCGCGCTGACGACGTACTGGATCGCACCGCTCGAGGGCAGCGGCGAGGCCGCCCGGCAGTGGGTCGACCTGGTCACCTCCGAGGTCGGCCGGCAGGCGCTCACCGACGCGGGCTTCACCCTCCCGTGACGTCGTCCCCCACGGCCCGCTCGACCTCCGACACCGCACTGGCGCAGGTCCGCCTGGGGCGACCTCCCGTCGCACTCCTCGTCCCCGCCGTCGTCGGTACGGCGCTCCTGGTCCTCCCCCTGCTCGCGATGGTCGCGGCCGTGCGGCCGGCCGCCTTCACCGCGGCCCTCGCCTCCGAGCCGGTGCGGCAGGCGCTGGTCCTCTCGCTGTGGACCTCCACCGTCTGCATGGCGGTCTGCCTGGTGCTCGGGTTGCCGCTCGCCTGGCTGCTGGCCCGGCGCGACTTCCGCGGGCGCACCCTGCTGCGGGCGGCCGTCACCGTGCCGATGGTGCTGCCGCCGGTCGTCGCGGGGGTGGCACTGCGCGAGGCGTTCGGCCGCTCCGGCCTGTTCGGCGCACCGCTGTTGGAGTGGACGGGGTTCGCCTTCCCCTACACCCCCGCCGGCGTGGTGCTCGCCCACACCTTCGTCTCGCTGCCCTTCGTCGTGCTGGCCCTGGAGGGCGCGCTGCGCGCCGCCGGCCCGGCCTACGACGCCGCCGCGGCCAGTCTCGGTGCCAGCACCTGGACCATCTTCCGGCGGATCACCCTGCCACTGGCGGCGCCGGGGATCGCCGCCGCGATGATGCTCGGCTGGGCGCGCTCGCTGGGCGAGTTCGGCGCCACCATCACCTTCAACGGCAGCTACCCCGGAACCACCCAGACCATGCCGACGCTGATCTATCAGGCCCGCCAGTCCGACCAGGACGCCGCGCTCGCGCTGTCGGTGGTGATGCTCGCGGTCTCCCTGCTCGTGCTGCTGGCGCTGCGCGACCGCTGGTGGGGCACGCCATGAGCCTCGAGGTCGCCGTCGAGGTCCCCGGCCGGGTGCGCAGCGCCTTCACCGCCCCCGCGGGCAGCGTGGTGGGGTTGATCGGCCCCAACGGGGCGGGCAAGAGCTCCCTGGTCAGCGCGCTGGCGGGCCTCACCCCCGCCCGGGGCAGGGCGCTCCTCGACGGCCGCGACCTGATGCGGCTGGAGGCCCGGCACCGCGACGTCGGGCTGGTCTTCCAGGACCGGCTGCTCTTCCCCCACCTGTCCGCGCTGGACAACGTCGCCTTCGGTGCCCGCGCCCGCGGGGTCGCCCGGGCCGCGGCGGACGCCCGCGCCCGGGAGTGGCTGGACCGGCTCGGGGTCGGGCAGCTGGCGGGTCGGCGCCCGGGCGAGCTCTCCGGCGGCCAGGCGCAGCGGGTGGCGATCGCCCGCGCCCTGGCCCCCGGCCCGGCACTGCTGCTCCTCGACGAGCCGTTCGCCGGCCTGGACGTGCGGGTCGCCACCACGCTGCGGCTGGAGCTGCGGCGGCACCTGGCCGACTTCGCCGGCGTCAGCGTGCTGGTCACCCACGACGCGATCGACGCCACCCTGCTCTCGGACCACCTGGTGGTGCTGGACGAGGGCGAGACGGTCCAGCAGGGACCGCCGGCCGAGGTGGCCGCCCACCCGCTCACCCGGCACGTGGCCCGGCTGGTGGGGCTCAACGTGATCCGCGACGGGGACCGGCTGGGCGCCTTCGAGCCGCGGGACGTGACCGTCTCCACCGAGCCGCCCAGCGGCTCGGCGCGGCACCGGTGGAGCGGGCCGGTGCTCGGCATGGCGCCGCACGGGGACGCCGTACGCGTGCATGTGGACGCCGGCCCCGACCTGCTCGCCGACGTCACCCCCGCCGCCACGGCCGAGCTCGGCCTGCAGGCCGGCCGACCGGTCTGGCTGTCGGTGAAGGAGACCGCCGTGAGGTGGTACGACGCCGTCCCCGAGGGCCGCTAGAGTCGCGCCATGACCGCGGAGCAGACGCACCCCGAGCCGCCCGACCGCAACCTGGCCATGGAGCTCGTCCGGGTCACCGAGGCGGCCGCGATGGCCGCCGGCCGGTGGGTCGGCCGCGGTGACAAGAACGGCGCCGACGACGTGGCCGTGCAGGCCATGCGCGCGACCATCTCCGGGGTCAGCATGAACGGCGTCGTCGTCATCGGCGAGGGCGAGAAGGACAACGCGCCCATGCTCTACAACGGGGAGAGCGTCGGCGACGGCACGGGGCCGGAGTGCGATGTGGCGGTCGACCCGATCGACGGCACCACGCTGACCGCGAAGGGGATGAACAACGCGATCGCCGTGCTGGCCGTCGCTCCGCGGCACAGCATGTTCGACCCCTCCGCGGTGTTCTACATGGAGAAGCTGGTGACCGGCCCGGAGGCCGCGGACGTGGTGGACCTGCGGCTGCCGGTGGCGGAGAACATCGCGCAGGTCGCGAAGGCGAAGGGGTCCCGACCCGACGACGTGACGGTCGTGCTGCTCGACCGGCCGCGCCACGAGACCCTGGTCGAGGAGATCCGGGCGACCGGCGCGCGGATCAAGTTCATCACCGACGGCGACGTCGCGGGCGCGATCATGGCGGCCCGCACCGACACCGGCGTCGACCTGCTGCTCGGCGTCGGCGGCACCCCGGAGGGGATCATCGCCGCCTGCGCGATGAAGTGCATGGGCGGCGTGATCCAGGGTCGGCTGTGGCCGCAGGACGACGCGGAGCGGGAGCGCGCCGAGGCCGCGGGCCTGGACCTCGACCCGGACCGGCTGCTGACCACCGACGACCTGGTCACCGGCGACGACTGCTTCTTCGCCGCCACCGGGATCACCGACGGCGAGCTGATGCGGGGCATCCGCTACCGCGCCGGTGGGGCGTCCACGCACTCGCTGGTGATGCGCTCGCGCAGCGGCACGATCCGCTCGATCACCTCCGAGCACCGGCTGGAGAAGCTGCGCGGCTACGCCTCCGCCGATGTGAGGTACTGACCCTCGGCGCTCCGCTCCGCGTGCAGGGCGGCGACCACCTCGTCGCGCACGCGGGGGTCGACCGCCATGCCGCAGTGCGAGGTGGCCACCTCGACCAGTCGCGCCTCGGGGTCCTGGCAGGAGGCGGGGTCGACGATCCCGTCGCGGGGGGACCAGATCGAGGTGAGGCGTATCCCGTCCGGCAGCGGCTGCCGCGCCTCGGCGAACGAGGCACGCGCACACTCGCCCGACACGCACTCTTCTCCCATCAGGCCGCGGACCCCGGCCCGGCTCAGCCGGTTGAGCACCTCGACCATCACCGTCAGCGACACGTGGTGGGCGCCGGGGGCCAGCAGGGGGCTGCCGAGGGTGACCACCCCGGAGACCAGGTCGGGACGGCGTACGGCGAGCCCGCGGGCCAACAGGCCGCCGAGGCTGTGCCCCACCACCTGCACCCGGCTGTCCCGGCGGATGGCGATCGCCTCCAGCCGGGCCTCCAGGGCCGCGCCGGCCTCCAGGGTGCAGCCGACGTTGGCGTGGATGTCCGACCGGTAGGTGCGGAAACCCTCCCTGCGCAGGGCGGCGGCCATCAGACCGAGGGTGCCGTCCCCGGCCAGGAAGCCGGGCACCAGCAGCACCGGGTCGTCGGCCCGCGGGTGCACCCGGGCGGTCCAGGACCGGGAGCGGCGGGTGGAGCGGTCCCGGTGACTGCGCGCCACCAGCCGGGCGGCCTCGGCCACCATCAGGCCCTCCCGCGCCACCGCGGCCACGTGCGGGCGGACGAATCCCTCGGGGCGCAGGAACGACGCCAGGGTGTCCATGACGGGTCACCGTACGTCCGACACCCGGGTCATCCGGCGTACACCCGAACGTGTCCGCGCGTCGTCGATGCTTTGATACGACCATGAGCAGCCGCTCCGATGCTCCCGTGACCCGGTCCGAGGAGCTCTTCGCGCCGGTCAGCCCGGGCATCGAGCTGTGCTACCAGACCTTCGGCGAGCCCACGGGCGAGCCGCTGCTGCTGGTGATGGGGCTCGGCGGCCCGATGACCTGGTGGCATCCCGACTTCTGCGAGGACCTGGCCCGGCAGGGCTTCTTCGTCATCCGCTACGACAACCGGGACACCGGCCGCTCGACCCACCTGAGCGACCGGGTTCGCCGCGGGGCGCTGGTCCGCGCCTTCGCCGGCCGCGGTGGCACCCCGCCGTACACCTTGTCCGACATGGCCGAGGACGCCGTCGGGCTGCTGGACCATCTCGGCATCCCGGCCGCGCACCTGGCCGGCGTCTCGATGGGCGGGATGATCGTCCAGACGCTGGCGATCGAACACCCCCAGCGGGTGCTCTCCCTGACCAGCATCATGTCCACGACCGGCCGGCGCACCGTGGGCTGGCAGCACCCGAAGCTCCTCCCCCAGCTGCTGTGGTCGCGCAACGCCGGCAGGGAGGCTTATATCGAGGCGTCCGCGCGGATGTGGCGGCTGATCGGCTCGCCGGACTACCCCACCGACCTCGAGGAGAGCCGGATCCGCGCCGGCGAGACCTTCGACCGCGGCTTCGACGCCGGCGGCGTGCTCCGGCAGATGATGGCCATCCTGTCCCAGCCCAACCGCGGGCCGCGGCTGCGCTCGCTGCGGATCCCCGCCACGGTGATCCACGGCCTGGCGGACCCGATGGTGCATGTCTCGGGCGGGCGGGCGACCGCCGCGGCGATCCCGGGGTCCGAGCTGCTGCTGGTCCCCGGCATGGCGCACGACCTGCCGCGCCAGCTCGACGCCGACCTGGTCGCCGCGATCCGGCGTACGGCGGACCGGGCCACCCCCTCCACCGGTTGACGCCCCGAGACCACCCCGAAGGGTTGTCCCATGCGACTCACACGGCACAACAGTTGCCAATAGCGGCTCCCCCGCATTAGAAAGAGACCTACATCACAATCAGGAGGGCGCATGAACGGTTCATCCCCACCCCGCCGACGCTCGGGGGCGCGTCGCACGGGGACGGCCCTGGCGACACTCGGCCTGCTCTCGGGGCTGTTGGCCGCCTGCTCGGCCTCGGCGGACACCGGAAAGCCGACCCTGACCTGGTACATCAACCCCGACGCGGGGGGCCAGGCCAAGGTCGCCGAGAACTGCTCGACCGACGACTACACCATCAGCACCCAGGTGCTGCCGCAGGACGCCAGCCAGCAGCGGATCCAGCTGGCCCGGCGACTGGCCGCGGAGGACCCGGAGATCGACCTGATGTCGATCGACCCGCCGTTCACCGCGGAGTTCGCCGACGCCGGCTTCCTGGCACCCGTGCCGCAGGAGGCGCGCCAGCAGCTGGAGGAGCAGGGCACCTTCCAGGGCGCCCTGGACGCGGCGACGTGGAAGGACCGACTGGTGGTCTTCCCGTTCTGGTCCAACACCCAGGTGCTCTGGTATCGCAAGTCCTTCGTGGAGAAGTCCGGCATCGACATGAGCAAGCCGGTCACCTGGGACCAGATCATCGACAACGCCGCCGAGAACGGCGGCCAGCTCGGGGTCCAGGCGAACAAGTACGAGGGCTACGTCGTGTGGATCAACGCGCTGATCGAGGGCGCCGGCGGCCAGATCGCCGACAACACCGAGAAGGGCGTGGACGCCGACATCACCATCGCCGAGGAGCCCGGCGTGCAGGCGGCCAAGGTCATCGAGAAGCTGGCGCAGTCCGACGCGGCGCCGGGCGACCTCAGCGTGTCCAACGAGGGCACCGCCGCCGCGACCTTCGCCGGGGACGCCGGATCGTTCATGGTCAACTGGACCTTCATCTGGCACAACTACGACGAGACCGACCCGGCCGTGGCCAAGGACATCGGCTTCGCGCCGTACCCCAGCACCGTCGAGGGCAAGGACGCGCGTCCGCCGTACGGCGGCATCGGGATCGGGGTGAGCGCCTTCTCCGACCAGCGGGAGTTCGCGACCGAAGCGGCGCAGTGCATCGTCAGCCCGGAGAACCAGGGCGTCAACGCCGAGCTCACCGGCAACATGCCGGCCTCGACCGACGGCTATGACTACCCCGCGCTGAAGAAGCTCTACCCGCCCGAGCTGCTCGAGCTGTTCCAGCAGAGCGTGGACAACGCCGCACCGCGCACGGTGACGCCGTACTGGTCCGACATCTCCAGCGCCATCCAGAGCACCTGGCACCCGCCGGGCGGCGTGTCCGACCGGACCCCGGAGAGATCGAAGGCCTTCATCGAGGACGTGCTGAAGGGAGGGACGCTGCTATGAGCGCCACCGTCGCACCCGAACAGACCGGCAAGCACCGGTCCCAGCAGACCAAGGACGCCAGCGACCGGGCGAAGGCCGAGAACGCACTCGGGCTGAAGCTGGTCGCACCGGCGGTGGTCCTGATGCTGCTGGTGACCGCCTGGCCGATGATCCAGGCGCTCTACCTGTCGCTGTTCCGCTACCGGCTGACCGCCCCCGACGACCGGGAGTTCATCGGTCTGAACAACTACGTCACCGTGCTCACCGACTCGCTGTTCTGGCGGGACACGTGGAACACGGTGCTGATCATGGTCGTCACCGTGGCCGTGGAGCTGGTCATCGGCTTCGCGTTCGCGATGGTGATGCACCGGATCGTCTTCGCCCGCGGACTGATGCGGACCTCGATCCTCATCCCCTACGGCATCATCACCGTGGTCTCGGCGTTCGCCTGGCAGTTCGCGTTCTCGCTCAACAACGGGTTCGTCAACGCCTGGTTCCACTGGCTGCCCTGGATCGGTCAGGACACCAACTGGTTCGGCGACCACTGGCACGCGATGTTCGCGATCATGGTCTCAGAGATCTGGAAGACCACGCCGTTCATGGCGCTGCTGCTGCTGGCGGGCCTGTCCCAGGTCAGCGAGGACATGCTGGAGGCCGCCAAGGTCGACGGCGCCTCGTGGTGGCAGCGGCTGTGGAAGGTGATCCTGCCCAACATGCGCTCGGCGATCATGGTCGCGGTGCTGTTCCGGGCGCTGGACGCCTACCGGATCTTCGACAACATCTTCGTGATGACCAAGGGCGCCCAGGACACCGAGTCGATCTCGTTCCTCACCTACCGCCAGGTGATCGAGCAGATGCAGCTCGGCATGGGGTCGGCCCTCTCGGTGCTGCTGTTCCTGTCCGTGCTGCTGCTGGCCTGGCTGATCGTGAAGATCTTCAAGGTCGACCTGGCCCAGGCGAGAGGTGAAGGCTGATGAAGGGCAAGAACGTGATCGGAGTGTGGGTGGGGTTCGTCCTCATCATGCTCTGGTGCCTGTTCCCGGTGGCGTGGATCATCTCGCTGTCGTTCAAGTCGGTCGACGAGACCGCCGTCGGCAGCCCGCAGTTCCTCCCGCGGGACTTCACCACGGAGAACTACACCGCGATCCTGGAGAACGGCGACTTCACCCGAGCGCTGATCAACTCCTTCGGCATCTCGCTGATCGCGACCGTGCTGTCGGTCATCCTGGCCACGCTGGCGGCGTACGCCATCGCGCGGCTGGAGTTCAAGGGCAAGCGGCTGGTGCTCTCGCTGGCGCTGGCGATCGCCATGTTCCCGGTGGTGTCGCTGGTCGGCCCGCTCTTCGACATGTGGACCACGTTCGGCCTGTTCAACACCTGGCCGGGCCTGATCATCCCCTACATGTCGTTCACGCTGCCGCTGGCGATCTGGACCCTGTCCGCCTTCTTCCGGGAGATCCCGTGGGAGATGGAGCAGGCCGCCCAGGTCGACGGCGCCACCTCGTGGCAGGCGTTCCGCAAGGTGATCGTCCCGCTCGCGGCGCCCGGTGTCTTCACCGCCGCGATCCTGACGTTCTTCTTCGCGTGGAACGAGTTCGTGCTCGCGATCTCGCTCACGTCCACCACGGCCTCCCGGACGGTTCCGGCCCAGATGAGCTTCTTCGTCGGCCCGGACCCGTTCAACCCGCCGTACGGACAGCTCGCCACCGCCAGTGTCATCGTGACGATCCCGGTGATCGTCATCGTCCTGTTGTTCCAGCGCAAGATCGTCGCCGGTCTCACCAACGGCGCAGTGAAGGGGTGAAGCCGACCATGGCTGCCATTGAGATGAAGAACATCGTGAAGAAGTACGGCGACGGGTTCCCGGCCGTCAACGACGTGAGCGTCGACGTCGAGGACGGGGAGTTCCTGATCCTGGTCGGGCCCTCCGGCTGCGGGAAGTCCACGCTGCTGCGGATGATCGTCGGCCTGGAGGACATCACCTCCGGCGACATGATCATCGGCGGGAAGCGGGTCAACGACCTCGCGCCGCGGGACCGGAACCTGTCGATGGTGTTCCAGAACTACGCGCTCTACCCGCACCTGACCGTCTACGAGAACATCGCGTTCCCGCTGCGGCTCTCCAACACCCCGAACGACGAGGTGGACAAGAAGGTGCGCGAGGCGTCGAAGACGCTGGAGCTCGACGAGCACCTGGAGCGCAAGCCGGGCAACCTCTCCGGCGGTCAGCGCCAGCGGGTCGCCATGGGCCGCGCGATCGTCCGGGACGCGCAGGCGTTCCTCTTCGACGAGCCGCTGTCCAACCTGGACGCCAAGCTGCGCGGCCAGATGCGCACCGAGATCTCCCGGCTGCAGAAGCGCCTGGGGATCACCACGGTCTACGTCACCCACGACCAGACCGAGGCGATGACGCTGGGCGACCGGGTCGTCGTCCTCAAGCGGGGCGTGCTGCAGCAGCACGCGACCCCGCGGGAGCTCTACGAGAACCCCTCCAACCTGTTCGTGGCCGGCTTCATCGGCTCCCCGCCGATGAACTTCCTGCCCGCGACGGTCGAGGGCAACCAGCTGGAGCTGCCGTTCGGCACGGTGACGATCCCGGAGGAGAAGGCGCGCAAGGCCGCCGGCAAGGGGCTGCTGATCGCCGGCATCCGGCCCGAGCACTTCGAGGACGCCGAGGTCATCGACGCCGAGAAGTCCGCCACGGGCGACACCTTCGACGCCAAGGTGGACGTGGTGGAGTGGCTGGGCAACGAGGCCTACGCCTACGTGCCGTTCGAGGCGCCGCCGGAGGTCCAGGACCAGCTCAACCAGCTGGAGAAGGATCTGGACGGCGAGTCGATGCGCACCCAGCTGGTGATCTCCCTCGACGGGTCCAGCCGGATCTCCGAGGGCGACCAGGCCACCATCTGGGTGGATGCCCGCAAGATCCACCTCTTCGACCCGGCCACCGGCGAGAACCTCACCATCGACCGCGAGAACGCTGGCATCGTGCCGGGCGACAACGCGATGGTGCACGCCGAGAAGGTGGGCGAGGAGCAGGACCACACCGGGGACGCGGCCCCGGCCTGACCCGCGGACATCGACCGGCCCGTCCTCAGCAGGGGCGGGCCGGTCGTCTGTCTCCGCCCCCGCCGCTCAGTAGGTCCCGAGGATCTTCCGGGGCGTGCCGGGCGGAGGCAGGCGTACGACGCTCACCGAGCCCATGAGGGACATCCCCTTCACCACGACCGTCGGCGAGCCGGCTCGCGGCTCGAAGGGCACCTTGTCCCGCGACTGCTTGAAGTCCCCCATGATCGGCACGCCGTCGACCACCACGTGCGTGTGCGCGTCGACGTACACCTTCACGTCTCCCATGACCGCGTTCGCGGTGATGTGGGTGGTGTCGGCGTCCAGAGTCGCCTCGCGCAGGTCCAGCAGCACCGACCCCATCAGCGAGAGCGCCGTGTGCCGCTCGGGGACCCGCCACGACCCGCGTCGCTTGCAGTCGCCCATGACCGCCCACGAGCTCGCGTGGCTCGCCGTCGCCGGGGCCGAGGCCGGACGGCGCTGAGGGGCGGCGGGACCGACGCGGCCGGGATGCTCGGGCAGGTCGACGGTGATCGGCACCAGGTCGGCATAGGTCTTGGCGGCGTACGTCGCCCCCAGCCGCTCGTCCAGCTCGTGCATCTCCAGCCGCCCGTCCCCCGCGGCTCGGCGCAGCACCTCGGCGACCTTCTCCCGGTCCGCGTCGGAGACGCGCAGCTGGGACGGGTCGTGCGGAGGCCGCCGGTCCATCTCGCCCATGCCGGGCAGCCTAGCGGCCCCTCGGCGGGACGGTCAGGCGCGGCGCAGCGGCACGCGCCGCGCCTCCAGCTCGACCACGACGCCCTGGTCGGTCGCGACCGGCGTCCGGGCGATCCGCATCCCGGCGAAGCCGGGCAGGTCGACCGAGCGCGGCGACGGACCGGCCGAGGCCCCGACCCGCAGCCGCTCCCCCTGCAGCCGGGCGGAGAAGGTCACGACCTGCCCGCCGACCCGGGCGCGCGGCGATATCTCGTTCGGGCCGGCCACGGGGGTGGCCGGCGCCGGGTAGGGGACGGTGACGAACAGAGCGGTGCGCTCGGCCACGTCGGTGGCGAGATCCAGCTCCTGCACCAGCAGCGAGGCCGACCCCTCCCGCACCGCCAGGTCGACGTAGGCGGTGGACACCCGGTCCTGGGCGGCGGAGACGACGTAGGGCCGACCGCGGACGTTGGAGTCCGTGATCCGCCAGCCCGGATAGGTCGCCTCGACCCGATCAACCACTTCGTCGGTCAGGTTGTCGTGGCTGACGGTCTCGGCGACGAGTCCGCCGCCGACCACCGCTACGGGGGCGAGCAGGCCGAGCAGGACGGTGAGGAAGATTCGCATGCTCCAGACACTAGGTTCGCGCCCGGCCCTCCCCCATCGACCGAACGGCCGGAACCCCGCGCGGGGGCCCGGCCGTTCGGCTGGTTCCTCCGGCCGGGCGGCTCAGCTGTCGACGTACACCGTCCCGCCGAGCTCCAGGAACTCCTCGGACTTCTCCTTGAAGCGCTCCCGCACGTCCTGGCTGATCCGCATCGAGCAGAACTTGGGCCCGCACATGGAGCAGAAGTGCGCGGTCTTGGCGCCCTCGGCCGGGAGCGTCTCGTCGTGGAAGGCCTCCGCGGTGTGCGGGTCCAGGGACAGCGCGAACTGGTCGCGCCAGCGGAACTCGAAGCGCGCCTTGGACAGCTCGTCGTCCCACTCCCGCGCCCGCGGGTGCCCCTTGGCCACGTCCGCGGCGTGCGCGGCGAGCTTGTAGGTGATGACGCCGGTCTTGACGTCGTCCCGGTCCGGCAGGCCGAGGTGCTCCTTGGGCGTGACGTAGCAGAGCATCGCGGTGCCGTGCATGGCGATCGCCGCCGCACCGATCGCGCTGGTGATGTGGTCGTAGCCGGGCGCGATGTCGGTGGCGAGCGGGCCGAGGGTGTAGAACGGCGCACCGTGGCACCAGTCCTGCTGCAGCCTGACGTTCTCCTCCACCAGGTGCAGCGGGACGTGCCCGGGCCCCTCCACCATCACCTGGACGTCGTGCTCCCAGGCCCGCTGCGTGAGCTCGGCCAGCGTGCGCAGCTCGGCGAGCTGCGCGTCGTCGTTGGCGTCCGCCACGCTGCCGGGCCGCAGCCCGTCGCCGAGGCTGAAGGAGATGTCGTAGGCCGCGAAGATCTCGCAAAGCTCGTCGTAGTGGGTGTAGAGGAAGTTCTCCTCGTGGTGGGCCAGGCACCAGCCGGCCATGATCGAGCCGCCCCGGGAGACGATCCCGGTGACCCGGTCGACGGTGAGCGGCACGTAGCGCAACAGCACGCCCGCGTGGATGGTCATGTAGTCCACGCCCTGCTCGGCCTGCTCCAGCACGGTCTCGCGGAACACCTCCCAGCTCAGCTTCTCGGCGTCCCCGCCCACCTTCTCCAGCGCCTGGTAGAGCGGGACCGTGCCGATCGGCACCGGGCTGTTGCGCAGGATGTGCTCGCGGGTCTCGTGGATGTCCTTGCCGGTGGAGAGGTCCATCACGGTGTCCGCGCCCCAGGTCACCGCCCAGGTGAGCTTCTCGACCTCTTCGGCGATGCTGGACTTCACCGCGGAGTTGCCGATGTTGGCGTTCACCTTCACCAGGAACCGGCGGCCGATGATCATCGGCTCGGACTCCGGGTGGTTCACGTTCGCGGGGATGATCGCCCGGCCGGCGGCGATCTCGGAGCGCACCAGCTCGACATCGCAGCCCTCGCGCGCGGCGACGTACTGCATCTCCTCGGTGATCTCCCCCTGCCGGGCGCGGTGCATCTGGGTGACGTTGCGCCCCGGGACGGCCTCGTCGTCGCCGCGGCCGGCGAGCCAGTCGGCGCGCAGCGGCGGCAGTCCGCGCTCGGGGTCGGAGCCGGGGCCCTCGGTGCAGTAGCGGTCGAAGGTGTCGCCGTTGGTCAGGGTGACGCGGGTGACCGGGACCTGCCGGTCACCGACCAGGACGCGCTCGTGGGCGGGGTGGACGGTCATGCGATCTCCTCTGTCTCGGTTGCGGGTGGGATGTGCGGGATCGGGCCGCGACCGCGGCCCAGGCGCCAGCCGGAGCCGGCGCGCAGCTGGTGGGTGGTGTACGCCGCCGCGCGGCGGACCGCCGCGGTCAGCTCGTCGGCGTCGGGCAGCCGGCCTCCGCCGGGCCGGTGGGCGAGCGCGGCGGCCAGGGCGCTGCTGAACGTGCACCCGGTGCCGTGGTCGTTGGCGGTGTCGACGTGCTCGTGGGCCAGGGGTACGGCGCTGCCGCCGGGGACGGCGACCCAGTCGGTGCCGCCCTCGTCGCCGCCGGTGACCACGACCGCGCACCCGAGCCCGGCGAGCTCCTCGGCGAGCTCCTCGGGGGGAGCGTCGTGGCCGGCCAGGGTGCGTGCCTCGTCGAGGTTCGGGGTCACGACCGCCGCGGCGGGCAGCAGGTGCTCGAGGTAGGCCCCGACCACCTCCTCGTCCCCGAGCACGGCGCCGCTGGTGGCCACGAGCACCGGGTCGACGACCAGCGGGAGGTGACCCAGGCGCTCGGCGATCAGCGCGACCACCTCGCCGGAGCCCAGCATCCCGGTCTTGACCGCGGTCACCGGCAGGTCGCCGAGCACGGCCTCGACCTGGGCGGCCACGATGTCCGGCGGGACCGGGTGGACGGCGCTCACGCCGGTGGTGTCCTGGGCGGTCACCGCCGAGACCACGCAGGCGGCATGCGCCCCGAGGTGGCCGATGGTGGCGACGTCGGCGGTGATCCCGGCGGCGCCGCCGGAGTCGGTGCCCGCGACGGTGAGGACGACGGGGGGCGTGCCGCTCATCGCGTCGCCTCCAGCAGCTCGGCGACGACCCGGGCGGGGTCGTCGGCCCGCATCACGGCACCCATGACGGCGACGCCGTGTGCGCCCGCGGCCCGGGCGTCCGCGGCGGTGTCGGGATCGATGCCGCCGAGGGCGAGCACCGGGATGTCCGCCTCGGTGGCGAAGCCCTCCGCGGGGACGGGCGGGCCGTACCCCGGCTTGCTGTCACTCGCGCCGAAGGGCGAGAGGGTCGCCCACCGGGCGCCCTCCGCGGCGGCCCGGCACACCTCCTCGGCGGAGTGGCAGGAGCGGCCGAACCGGACCTGCTTGGACCCGCGCACCGGAGCCGGCTGGTCCGAGGCGAGGTGGATCCCGGCGGCCACCGGGTCGGGCAGCCGGGAGGACAGCACGCACAGACCCGCGTGGTTGAGGTAGGTCAGCAGCCCCGACCGCTCCACCGGCGGCAGGTCGTGCTCGCGCAGGATCACGCTGTCCAGCCCCGCCCCGAGGCAGGCCACCAGCTGCTCGGCCAGGCTACGACCGGGCGGCAGCTGGGTGCGGTCGGTGAGCACCACGACCCGGGGGATCATGCGATCCTCCCGGCCATCGGGCTCGACGCTCGCGCCACCGCGCGCCGCGGGATCCGGCCCGCGCCGTACGCCGTGTGCCCGGCCTCGACGGCCAGCCGCAGCGCCGTCGCCATCGCCACCGGGTCGTCCGCGCGGGTGATCGAGGTCGCCGCCAGGACGGCGGAGCAGCCGAGCTCCATCGCGAGTGCCGCGTCGCTCGCCGTGCCGACCCCGGCATCGAGCACCACCGGCACGTCGACCGCGGCGACGACCGCCTCGATGGCATACGGGTTGAGCACCCCCAGGCCGGAGCCGATCGGGCTGCCGAGCGGCATCACCGCCGCACAGCCGGCGTCGACGAGCCGGCGCGCGACCACCGCGTCCTCGGTGGAGTAGGGCAGCACGGTGAAGCCGCGGGCGACCAGCTGCTCGGCGGCCTCCAGCATCTCGACCACGTCGGGCATCAGGCTGGTCTCGTCGCCGATGACCTCCAGCTTCACCCAGTCGGTGCCGAGCGCCTCGCGGGCCAGCTCGGCGGTGGTGACGGCCTCGCGGGCGGACCGGCAGCCGGCGGTGTTGGGCAGCAGCCGGGCGCCGTGCTCGCGCAGCGTGCCGAGCAGGCCGCCGGAGGCCAGGGAGGAGGTACGGCGGACCGAGACGGTCACCAGCGAGGGTCGCGCGGCCTCCAGCACCGGACCCAGCAGCGCCGGCCGCGGCAGCCCGCCGGTCCCCAGGAACAGCCGGGAGCCCAGGGTCTCCCCGGCGATGGTCAGCGCGCTCATCCGCCCGCCACCGCCTGCACGACCTCGACCTCGTCGCCGTCGGCCAGCCGGTGCTCGGCGTGCGCCGAGCGCGGCACGACCTCGCCGTTGATCGCCACCGCCTGGCCGTCGGGCAGCTCGCCCAGCAGCTCGTGGACGGTGGCCGCCGGCGTGGTGGCCGGCTCGCCGTTCAGGGTGATCCTCATGTCTCCTCCAGTCGTCGGGGATCCAGTGCGGGGTCGACGGCGCCGCCCTCGACGCCGTCGGCCACCAGCTGTGCGGTCAGGGGTGCGAGCAGGACGCCATGGCGGAAGTGGCCGGCGGCGAGCCAGGTGCGCTCGTCGACCGGGCCGACCAGCGGCAGCCGGTCCGCGGTGGCGGGGCGGTCCCGGGCGGTGACCTCGAGCAGCTCGGCGCGGTCCAGGCCCGGCACGAGCTGGCGAGCGGCGGTGAGCAGCCGCTCGACCCCGCCGAGGGTCGCGACCGGCGGCTCGTCGTGCTCCTCGACCGTGGCGCCGACGACGACCTCGCCGCCGGGCCGCGGGACGACGTAGACCGGCTCGCCGCGCACCCACGAGCGCAGCACCCGGGTGGGCGGATCGTCGGTGCGGGCGCGCAGGATCTCCCCGCGCACACCGTGCACCAGGTGCCGCCACGGCTCCGGGAGACAGGCGCCGGTGGCGACCAGGCGCAGGTCGGGGACCTCGTCGGGCGGCGCGGCGGTCACCGGGACCCGCTCCATTAGCGCGGCGACCACGGCGCGCGGGGCGACGCTGTGGTCGTCCGGGAGCGTCGCGGCGCCGGCGACCCGGGCGAGCGTGGGCTCGAGCCGGCGCGCCTCGCGCCCGTCGAGCAGGTCGACGGCAACGCCGAGCCCGGCGAGCAGGTCGGCCTGGCGCTGCACCTGTTGCAGGTCGCCGGGGTCGAGCCCGACCAGCAGCGTGCCGTTCCGCTGCAGGGGCACGCCCAGCCGGTCGGCGTACTCCGGCCACATCGCGGCACTGCGCAGGCCCAGGCGGTGGACGTCGGGCTCGCCGTACCACGCCTCGCCGGCCGGCGAGAGCATGCCGGCGGCGGCGTAGGTCGCGCCGCTGCCCGGGGCGGGGTCGACGACGGCGACATCGTGGCCGCGCCGCCGGAGCTCGTCGGCGCAGGCGAGGCCGACGATGCCGGCGCCGAGGACGTGGACGCGCATCAGGCCACCGCCCGCACCAGCTCCTCCGCTGCCGAGAGTGGGTCGGGTTGTCGCCAGATCGCGCCGATCACCGCGACCCCGTGCGCGCCCGCGTCGCGGGCCTCCTTGGCGCCGGCCGCGTCGACCCCGCCGATGCCGATGAGCGGCAGCAGGCCGGCGGCGCCGGTGAGCGCCTGGGGTCCGAGCGGGTCGGGCAGGCCGTCCTTGGACGTCGTCGCGAACAGCGGCCCGAAGCCGGCGTACGACGCTCCCTCGGCCACCGCCTTCCGGCAGTCGCCGCGGTCCCGGCAGGTCGCGCCGACCAGCAGGTTGGGCGCCATCGCGTGCGCAGCGGCGACCGGGAGGTCGTCCTGGCCCAGGTGCACCCCGTCGGCACCCACGGCGAGGGCCACGTCGAGCCGGTCGTTGACCACGACGGCGGCGCCGTGCGGGCGGACCGCGCCGATGACGTGGCGGGTCAGGCCCACCAGGTCGCGCGTGCTGCCGCCCTTCTCCCGGACCTGGAAGCCGTCGACGCCGGCCAGGGCGAGCGCCGGGAGCAGGGCGAGCTGGTCGGCGCCCGAGACCAGGCAGAACAGCCGCGGGACAGCGCGCGCGGGGCGGGTGCTCCCCGTGTCGGAGAACGTGGTGACCATCGAGAAATCACTTCCTTCGCCGGCATGATCCGGATCAGGTACGACGGTCGGAGCGGCTCCAGCTCCCTCTCAGCCCGCTGCCGCGGACTCCCGTGTGGACGTCATCGACGCTAGCAGACGCGAGACAAGCCGCTCTCCCCCTCATCGGGTGTGATGCGCCTGCGCCCTAGTCACCCCGGGTGGTCCACGGGGCCTGATCGGGCCGGTCGGAAATGGGCCGGCCGGGCCATGGTGCGGGCCGCGGGCGCTCCCTAGGCTCGTGTCGTGCCGCTTCGGCGGCCGACCGTGGAGTCTGACTGACAACCTGTGACAGCTAGGCTCCACGGTCCGCGTCAGCCGGCGCGCTCGACCCCGGCGGCGTCCCGCAGCGCTCGCTCGACCGCCAAGGCGGCCTGCCGCCCGGCCCGGGAGGCGCCGATGGTGGAGGCCGAGGGACCGTAGCCGACGAGTTGGATCCGCGGGTCGCGTACGGCGGTCGTCGCGCCCTGCACTTTGCCCGGCACCGGCTCGAGCGCGATCCCGCCCTCGGGCGAGCGCAACGCCAGCGGCGCCAGGTGGTCGACGGCCGGCCGGAAGCCGGTGGCCCACACGATCACGTCCACGGGCTCGAAGGCGCCGTCGGCCCACCGGACTCCGCGCGGCTCGATCCGGGCGAACATCGGGTGCCGGTCGTAGGCCCCGAGCTCCGCGGCCTCCTGCTCCTGGGGTCGCAGCGCCAGGCCGGTGACGCTGACGACGCTCGCGGGCGGCAGGCCGCGCCGTACCCGCTCCTCGACCGCGGTGACCGCCCGCAGGCCGGCCGCGGCGTCGAAGTCCTCGCGCCACACGGGTGGTCGGCGGGTCACCCACAGGGTGTCGGCGATGGGCGCCAGCTCCCCGATGAACTGGACCGCCGAGGCGCCGCCGCCGACGACCAGCACCCGGCGCCCCCGCAGGTGCTCGCGCCCGGGGTAGCTCGCGGTGTGGAACTGCTCCCCAGCGAAGGTCTCGATCCCCGGGTAGTGCGGCACGAACGGCCGGGTCCAGGTGCCGGTGGCGTTGACCAGGGTGCGGGTCCGCCACGACCGGTCGCCGGCCCGGACCCGCAGCAGGTCCCCGTCGGGCTCGACCCGGTCGACGCGCACCGGGCGCAGCACCGGCAGGTCGTGCAGCCGCTCGTAGTCGGCGAAGTATCCGGGCACGACCTCGTTCGCGCGCCGCTCCGAGCGGTCCGGCGCCACCGCGTCCGGCAGATCGGCGACCCCGTGCACGTCGTCCATGGTCAGCGAGTCCCAGCGATGCTGCCAGGCGCCGCCGGGCGCCGGGTTGCCGTCGAGCACCAGGTGCTCGATCCCCCTGCGCCGCAGGTGGTAGGACGCCCCGAGACCGGCCTGACCGGCGCCGACCACGATCGAGTCCCAGATCTCCATGGCGGGTCAACACCGTCGCGGCTCGATCCATGCCGCGCTGGGACCGACGTCGCCGGATATCTTGTCGCCCGTGGCTGACGCAGAGTTCCGATACTCCGACCTCCTACCGACCGCGGGCTCGAACGGCGCCGACGAGACGCCGTACCGCCTCCTGACGACCGAGGGGGTCTCCACGGTCGAGGTCGACGGGCGGACCTTCCTCACCGTGGAGCCGGAGGCGATCCGGCGGCTGACCGAGGAGGCGATGCACGACATCAGCCACTACCTGCGCCCCGGCCACCTCGCGCAGCTGCGGCGGATCATCGACGACCCGGAAGCCTCCGGCAACGACCGCTTCGTCGCGCTCGACCTGCTCAAGAACGTCAACATCTCCGCCGGCGGCGTGCTGCCGATGTGCCAGGACACCGGCACCGCGATCGTCATGGGCAAGAAGTCCGAGGGGGTGCTCACCGGCGCCGACGACGGGGAGGCGGTCAGCCGCGGGGTGTACGACGCCTACACCCGCCTCAACCTGCGCTACTCCCAGCTGGCTCCGTTGTCGACCTTCGAGGAGAGGAACACCGGCAGCAACCTGCCGGCGCAGGTGGAGATCTACTCCACACCGGCGACCGAGGTGCCGGAGTACAAGTTCCTCTTCATGGCCAAGGGCGGCGGCTCGGCCAACAAGTCGTTCCTCTTCCAGGAGACCAAGGCCGTGCTGAACCCCACCCGGCTGATGGAGTTCCTGGACGAGAAGATCCGCTCCCTCGGCACGGCCGCGTGCCCGCCGTACCACCTCGCGGTGGTGATCGGGGGTACGTCGGCGGAGTACGCGCTGAAGACCGCGAAGCTCGCCTCCGCGCACTACCTCGACGACCTGCCGACCGAGGGCTCGATGAGCGCGCACGGGATCCGGGACACCGACCTGGAGCAACAGGTCTTCGAGCTGACCCAGTCCTTCGGGATCGGGGCGCAGTTCGGCGGGAAGTACTTCTGCCACGACGTCCGGGTGGTCCGACTGCCGCGGCACGGCGCGTCAGTGCCGGTGGCTCTGGCGGTGTCGTGCTCGGCGGACCGGCAGGCCCTGGGCAAGATCACGCCGGAGGGCGTCTTCCTGGAGCAGCTGGAGACCGACCCGGCGCAGTTCATGCCCACCGACGGCGTCTCCGACGAGATCGCCGGCGGCGAGGTCGTGCCGATCGACCTGCGCCGGCCGATGCCGGAGATCCTCGCCGAGCTGTCACAACACCCGGTGAAGACCCGGCTCTCGCTGACCGGGCCGCTGGTGGTGGCGCGCGACATCGCGCACGCCAAGATCAAGGAGCGGCTGGACGCCGGTGAGGAGATGCCCGACTACCTCCGCGACCACCCCGTCTACTACGCCGGCCCGGCCAAGACCCCCGACGGGATGCCGTCGGGGTCCTTCGGGCCGACGACGGCGGGACGGATGGACTCCTACGTCGAGCAGTTCCAGGCGGCCGGCGGCTCGATGGTGATGCTCGCCAAGGGCAACCGCTCCCAGCAGGTCACCGAGGCGTGCGCCGCCCACGGCGGGTTCTACCTCGGGTCGATCGGCGGCCCCGCCGCCCGGCTCGCCCAGGACTGCATCACCTCGGTCTCGGTGCTGGAGTACGAGGAGCTCGGCATGGAGGCCGTGTGGAGGATCGAGGTCGAGGACTTCCCCGCCTTCATCGTGGTCGACGACAAGGGCAACGACTTCTTCACCGACCCCTCCGGCGCGGTCACCGTGCCGATCTCGGGGATCCGGGTGCGCTCCGCGGAGTAGCCGCCGCGCAACGTCATACGCTCCGGGGAACCGCTTCCCCACTTCGTATGACGTCCCGGACGCCCGGGCGCACGTCGACGCCCGCCGAGCCGCCCGCCAGACCGTGTCAGGCTGCGGTGCCGCGTACCCAGCCGCGGGACACGAGCGCCAGCTCGAGCTGCTCGAAGAACGCGTCCGGGCAGGCACGCATCCCCATCACCGGGAGCCGCAGCACCAGATCCCCCTCGAGCGCGACCGCGTTGTGCCGCAGCGCGTCCGCGACCAGGTTCTCGACCCACGCATGCTGGATCCCATCGATCTCCAGGCTGACACCGAAGTCGTTCCAGCGGAGGTCGAGGTAGTAGGTCCCGTTGGGAGTACGCCGCAGCACCTGCTTGTCGGGCTCCGGTATCCCACGCGCCCGGCAGCCACGCACCACGTCCAGCTCGTTGAGGGATCGGATGCCACCCACCAGCTCCAGCACGGTCTCCTGCAGTGCCGTGCGTCGACGGTGGCGACGTACCAGCAGAAGCTGGGCGGCCAGGTCACTCGGCAGCACCAGCCCCTGCTGGACCGGCATGGTCAGCAGCAGATCGGCCTGCCGGTTCGACCGCGCCCAGAGAGCGGCGTGGACGGCGGCCACGGCGGGGCGAGCGCGGGGGATCCCCGACCCGGGATGCAGGTCTTCGGCCCGCCAGCGCCGGGTCTGGCGGATGTCGTAGAGGCGGGTACGTCGTACGCGGGCGCCACGCGGCACCGACACCCGGATCCGATCCACCTCGAAGTTCTTCAGCCCCGCCGCGATGAGCGCCGAGGCACCGTCCAGCCGGGCCCGGGGACCCCCTTGCAGTACGGCGGCCCATGCGTGCCCGAGCGGGGTGAGCTCGGTGTTGTGCAGGCACACGACCTGGTCGGAGATCCGCTGCCAACGGTGGGCGCTGACCTCGGCGCGGATGAGCCAGCGCGGGATCCCCAGCCTGAGCAGCTGCCGCTGACCGGTCACTCCGCCCTGGTCGGCGGCCAGGGAGCGGGCACGGATGAGGCGAGGGTCGTCGTACCGCGTCTGCTGGGGCATGACACGAGCGTGGCCGCGAGGCCGGCCGGTCACCACCACCGATGAGCAGGCTGTGGAGAACCGCCCGTGCGCGGTCGGTATCCACAGGGCGATGTGCACGTGACGGCCCCGGCGCCGCCGCGGCTCGGCCCCCGCGCAACGTCATACGTTCCGGGGAACCGCTCCTCCGCTTCGTATGACGTCGCGGATCGGCCGCCGCGCCGGACGCCCCGAGGACGCCCCCGAGGGCCCACCCGCCTTACCGTGAGGCCATGCAGTACACCGAGGTGGCGCGGGCGGACTCCGAGCGCGGCGAGCTCGTCCTGCGCGAGCGCCGGGAGGACGGGTCGCGGCCGGTGCTGGAGCTGCGCGCCAACGGCGTCTTCGTGATGGACACGGAGGAGACCTCCTCGGAGACCGAGCTGGGCGCGCTGGCGCTGGGTCTGGTCGAGGACCCGCGCGACGTGGTCATCGGCGGGCTGGGGCTCGGCTACACGCTGCGCCGCGTGCTGGCCGACCCGCGGGTGGAGCGGGTGACCGTGGTCGAGGTCGAGGAGGCGCTGATCGGCTGGATGCGCGACGGCACCGTCCCGCACGGCCCGGCCCTCCTCGCCGACCGGCGGGTGCGGATCGTCAACGCCGACATCGCGATGGCGATCGCCGAGGCGCGGGAGAAGCACGACCTGCTGCTGCTCGACGTCGACAACGGCCCGGGCTACCTGGTGCACGAGGACAACGCCGGCCTCTACTCCCCCGCGATGCTCGAGCCGTGCCGCGGCCTGCTCGCGGACGGCGGTGTGGTGGTGATCTGGTCGGCGAACCCGGCGCCCGAGCTGCTGGGCGCGCTCGACGGGGTGTTCGGCAACGCCGAGGAGCTCCCCCAGCAGGTGCTGCTGCAGGACCGCCCCGAGCACTACTACCTGTACGTCAGCCGCCGCTGACCGTACAGTTCCCGCGATGGGGGATCACTTCACTCTCGACGTTGACCCCGGCCCGCTGCTGGCCGGGGCGCGGCGGCTGGGCGAGGTCGCGGAGGTGTGCGGCGACCAGGCGGAGAAGGTGCGCACCGCGCCCGAGCGCTGGCGGGCCGGGTGGAGCAGCGCGAGCTCGACGTCGCTCGGCGAGCAGGCCGTCGCTCTGGGCGGCGAGCTCGGCGTCTTCCGGCGCCGGCTCGGCGGTGCCGCGTCCGCGCTGCGCGGCTACGCCCACGACCTCGACACCGCGGTGAGCGTCGACCTCGCCGACCTCAACCGCCGTTGGCGCGAGGCGCAGGCGACCTACGACGACGCCGTCGCCGCCGCCGACCGGCGTCGCCAGTCCTCCGTGGACGACCTCGATCCCACCCTCCCCAGCGGGATCCGGCGGGACGAGGAGCGGAGCTATGACGAGGCGAGGGACGCAGCCATCGGCGCCGCGTCCGCCGACCTCACCGCGGCACGCGAGAAGCTGACCACGGAGTACGACGACCTCAAGGAGCGGCTCCGGCGCCGTACCGTCCGGTTCGGCGACGAGCTGGGCAGCGCGGTGGCCCTGCAGGTCAGTGCCACCGACGTGCTGCTCTACCGACTCCTGGGGATGGGCGCGTTCGGCCCCACCTCCCCGCTGGCTCGCCGCGCCCGCTCGGAGAACGGCGGGCCACTCGGTGAGCTGGCCGAGCAGCTCGCCGCTCCGCCAGATGACTACGAGAAGGTCAAGGCGCTCCTGGACCGGGCCCGCGAGCTGGGGCTCCCCCCTGACCAGTACGCCACCACCCTGCAGTCGTACTGGCGGTTCCGCGCGGCCGAGGCCGCCGGGATCGACCTGTCCCAGTGGGACCCGTCGAAGGGCGCCGAGGCCAACCGGGCGATCATCGAGGCGGTCTACCGCTACTACGGCGACCTCTACCTGCAGAACCCGGACCTGCAGTGGGCCGGCATGGCGAACATGATCGGGCCCTCGTTCGCCGCCGGCTTCTTCGACCTCGACCTGTTCCGTCGGATGGCCGGCTCGCTGGGCGACCTGCCCGAGCCGCTCCGCAGCCAGCTGCCTCCGGGGATGCAGGACATCGCGAACTGGACCGAGGAGGATCTGCGCTTCTTCGAGAGCAGCTTCTTGGACATGCAGCGCCAGATCTTCTTCGACCAGGGCAGCCTGCACCAGGCCTACGTCGACGGAGGGATGGAGGCCATCCGCGAGCTCGAGGCGGCAGGCCTCTACCCGCCGGAGATCGCCGACGCCTGGGCCGACCTCGACTCCGGCGACCCCGAGCGGGTCCAGTCGGCCAACGAGGAGTTCCTGATGCGCGAGCAGCTGGTGGTCATCGACGACGACTACCAGCGGATGTTCGACCACGCCCCCACCGGAGAGGCGATGACCTGGCTGATGACCCTGATCGGCGCGCCGTCGATCCCCGGTGCCCGCAGCTATCCCGAGGTGTTCCCGCTGACGGTCACCGCGGAGACGCCCGGGCCCGAGCGGCTCGGCACACCGGACAAGATCGGCCCGATCGACCTTCCCGACATCGACGTCGACAACCCGCTCCAGGGGACCGTGACGGTGCAGACCCCGTTCCCGGACGGGAACATCGCCGACTTCGACGACCGCTGGGCGTTGATCGAGCAGGACACGCTGCCCGCCTTCCAGCAGCTGCTCCGTGATGACCCGCAGCGCGCTCGCGACCTCATCGGGCAGAACGTCGGGGACCGGATCGGTGACTACCGCCTGGAGCAGCGGATCGACGAGATCCTGGCCCAGCTCGCCAACTGGAGAGTGGACGTTGACCAGTGACCACCGCGGGCGGCGGGTCGGCATCGTGCTGGCCGCGTTGGCCGTCATCTCAGGAGGATGCAGCGTGAGCGACACCGGCCCCCGGGCCCAACAGCGAGAGGCCGCACGACAGGTGCTGGACGGAGGACTCGACGTCGACCTGTCCTCGCCACCCTCCCGGGCGGACCTCGCCCTCCCGGAGGGCAGCAGCTCGACGGTGCTGCAGAACCGAGACCGCTCGGAGTTCGATGCCACGGTGCGGTTCACCGACGGTCGGGTGCTGGACACACGGGCCTACGCCGCCGCCGTACAGGCCCCTGGGGGCGATGCCGCCCCCGACCGGCTGGCCCTGCGACGCCGGGGGCTGTCGCTGGCGGAGCTCGAGCGGCTGCTCCGGGACGCCACCGAGGAGCTGGGCGCGGACCGGGCCGCGGTGGACTCCTACCTCGCCCAGGCCGCGCGGGCGACCGAGCAGCAGGCGGACGTCGTGCGGTCCATCCCGACCGGGGTCCGCGGCGAGGAGGAGCTGGTGATCGAGCCGGTCGTCACCGCCGCGGAGGGCCGGGTCTCGGTGAACTATCTGATCCGCTGGGGGGCCGAGTCGTGACCGAGGAGCCGATCCGCGCCGACCCGGCCGCCATCGCCCGGGTGCGGGACAGCCTCAGCCGCAGCGGTGTGCGGCTCGCCGAGCTCCCCGAGCCGGTCCGCACGGTGGTCGCCAGGATCACCGAGGGAGCCGGCGAGTTCGCCCCCGACCTCGGCAGTGACGCCACCGGCTTCGAGCTCTCCTGGTCGGTCTCCCTCGAGACCATGTCCACCAGCCTGGGCAACCTGGCGGCCAACGTCGGAGGCTTCGGCATCGACCTGGTCGCCGTCGACCTGGAAGCCGGGTGACCGCGGCCCGGGGGTGAACCGCCACCGGGCCAGGCCCCGGGAGTACCGTCGGAGCCGTGACCAAGACGCGCATCGAACACGACTCCATGGGCGAGGTCGAAGTCCCCGCCGACGCCCTCTGGCGCGCGCAGACCCAGCGCGCGATCGAGAACTTCCCGATCAGCGGGACCACCTTGACGCCGCGACACATCCAGGCGCTGGGGCACGTCAAGGCGGCGGCCGCGACGGCGAACGCCGGGCTCGACGTACTCACCCGCGAGCAGGCCGACGCCATCGTCGCGGCCGCGGACGAGATCGTCGCCGGCCGGCACGACGACGAGTTCCCGCTCGACGTCTTCCAGACCGGGTCGGGCACCAGCTCGAACATGAACACCAACGAGGTGATCGCCTCCCTCGCCGCGCACGCCGGCGTCGAGGTCCACCCCAACGACCACGTCAACGCCTCACAGTCCAGCAACGACACGTTCCCGACGTCGATCCACGTCGCGGCGACGCTGGCCGTCGTCGAGGACCTGCTGCCCGCGCTGGACACGCTCGCGACGTCGCTGGAGCGCAAGGCCGAGGAGTTCGCGACCACGGTGAAGTCCGGGCGCACCCACCTGATGGACGCGACGCCGGTGATGCTCGGGCAGGAGTTCGGGGGGTACGCCGCCACGGTGCGCCTGGGCATCGAGCGACTGGAGTCGGTGCTGCCGCGGCTGCGGGAGCTGCCGCTGGGCGGTACGGCCGTCGGCACCGGGATCAACACGCCCGCTTCGTTCGCCGAGCGGGCGATCGGCGCGCTCGGGGAGCGCACGGGGCAGCCGTTCACCGAGGCCCGCGACCACTTCGAGGCGCAGGGCACGCGCGACTCCCTGGTCGAGGCGTCCGGCGTGCTGCGGACCATCGCGGTCGGCCTGACGAAGATCTGCAACGACCTGCGCTGGATGTCCTCAGGCCCGACGACCGGCCTGGCCGAGATCCACCTGCCCGACCTGCAGCCGGGCTCGAGCATCATGCCCGGGAAGGTGAACCCCGTCCTCCCGGAGGCCACCTTGATGGTGTGCGCGCGGGTCGTGGGCAACGACGCCACGATCGGCTGGGCGGGCGCGTCGGGGAGCTTCGAGCTCAACGTGATGATGCCGGTGATGGCGCAGGCGCTGCTGGAGTCGGTGCAGATCCTCTCCAGCTCCTCGGTCCTGCTCGCCGAGCGCTGCGTCGACGGCATCACCGCGAACGCCGAGCGGATGCGTACCTACGCCGAGTCCTCCCCGTCGGTGGTCACCCCGCTCAACCGGTACGTCGGCTACGAGGCCGCCGCGAAGATCGCCAAGCACGCCCTCGCCGAGGGGATGACGATCCGCGAGTCGGTCATCGACCTGGGGTACGTCGAGCGCGGCGAGGTCACCGAGCAGCAGCTCGACGCCGCCCTCGACGTGGAGTCGATGACCCACCCCTGACCCACCACTGTGCCGAGTCGGCGCTGTATCGCTCAGTACCAGTTGTTGGCCTGCTTGAAGGACCAGGCCGAGCAGGGGCTGCCGTAGGAGCCGCGGATGTAGTTCAGCCCCCAGCGGATCTGCACCTCGGCGGAGGTGAAGTAGCCGGGCGGCATGTCGTGGGTCTGGGTGAGCGCCTGCGGGATGCCGTAGGCCGACGAGGTCGGGTTGTCGGCGTACATGTTCCAGCCGCTCTCGGAGTTGTAGAGCGCGTCCAGGCAGCTGAACTGGTCGGAGGAGAAGCCGTACTCCGGCAGCAGGGCACGAGCGATGGTCCGCGGGTCGGCGTCGTCGAGGTTCTCCTCGTACGACGCCGCGGGGGCCTCCTGGGTGGAGAGCTCGTCCAGCTTGGCGGCGTCCAGCGGCGCCCGGTTGTCGGACCGCGAGACGGTCTCGGCGCGCTCGGCGCGCAGCTCCTCGGCGGTCGCCCCGGAGGAGGAGGACCCGGCGCCCTCCACGACCGGGGTGGAGACCCCGGCGGCAGCGGCGGAGCCGTGACCCAGGGAGGCCTCCTGGCCGGTGACCAGGCCACCGGCGACGGCCACGCCCGTGGCGGTCGCCGCGAGGGCCGCGGTCGCCAGCGAGGTGCGGAGCGGGTGGGAGGCCGAACGGGCCGACGGGCCGCGGTGCTTGCCCGCCTTGGGCGCAGGGGATCTCACAGGTGGTCTCACGGGGGCTCGGGGGCAACGGTGAACGGTGAACGGTGACCGACCATCAGGTCACCGAGAGGTCACGGCCGTCCACACTGACTGACCATGCGGGGCGATGCAAACCGACGGCGCGTCGGTGTGACCCAGGTCGCTCCCACCGGCCCAGCGTGCCCCAGGAGCCCCACGGGCCCCGGAGATCCCTCAGACCGTGACGTTCTCCAGCATCTCGGTGACCAGCGCGGCGATCGGCGAGCGTTCGGAGCGGGTCAGCGTCACGTGGGAGAACAGCGGGTGGCCCTTGAGCTTCTCCACCACCGCCACGATCCCGTCGTGCCGGCCGACCCGCAGGTTGTCGCGCTGCGCCACGTCGTGGGTGAGCACCACCTTGGAGTTCGCGCCGATCCGGGACAGCACCGTCAGCAGCACGTTGCGCTCCAGCGACTGCGCCTCGTCCACGATCACGAACGCGTCGTGCAGCGACCGGCCGCGGATGTGGGTCAGCGGCAGCACCTCGAGCATGTCCCGGTCCAGCACCTCCTCGATCACGTCCCGCGTGGTGATCGCGCCGAGGGTGTCGAAGACCGCCTGCGCCCAGGGGGACATCTTCTCCCCCTCCGATCCGGGCAGGTAGCCGAGCTCCTGCCCGCCCACGGCGAACAGCGGACGGAAGACCACGACCTTCTTGTGCTGGCGCCGCTCGAGCACGGCCTCCAGGCCGGCGCACAGCGCCAGCGCGGACTTGCCGGTGCCGGCCCGGCCGCCCAGCGACACGATCCCGACGTCGGGGTCCAGCAGCATCTCCAGCGCGATCCGCTGCTCGGCCGAGCGGCCGTGGATGCCGAAGGCCTCCTTGTCGCCGCGCACCAGGTGCACCTGCTTGTCCGGACCGACCCGGCCCAGCGCCGTACCCCGCTCCGAGAGCATCACCAGGCCGGTGTGGCAGGGCAGGTCGCGCGCCTCGTCGAGGTCCAGCACCCCGTCCTCGTAGAGCTCGTCGAGCGCCGCGGCGGGTACGTCGAGCTCGGCCATCCCGGTGTATCCGGTGTCGGAGTCGGAGACCACGCCCTCGGCGCGGTACTCCTCCGCGGTCAGCCCGACGGCCGACGCCTTGATCCGCAGCGGCAGGTCCTTGGAGACCAGCGTGACGTCGTGGCCCTCGTCGGCCAGGTTGCGCGCGACCGCCAGGATCCGGGTGTCGTTGTCGCCCAGCCGGAAGCCCGAGGGGAGGGCGGTCGGGTCGGTGTGGTTGAGCTCGACCCGGATCGAGCCGCCCTCCTCGCCCACCGGCACGGGGCGGTCCAGCCGGCCGTGGGTGACGCGCAGGTCGTCCAGCGTCCGCAGGGCCGAGCGCGCGAAGAAGCCGAGCTCGGGGTGGTGGCGCTTGCCCTCGAGCTCGGTGATCACGACCACCGGGAGGACCACCTCGTGCTCGGCGAACCGCTTGAGGGCGCCGGGGTCGGCCAGCAGCACGCTGGTGTCGAGGACGAAGGTGCGCAGTGCGGGTGCGGTCATCGTGCAAACCCCTCACCGACCGGCGCGGGCACTCCTTCCGCCCGGTCCTGTCTCTACTCAGGTCACGCGGGCGGACCAGGGCGCTCGAAGGCCGGAGTGCCGGCCTCCTCGCACGGCGGGCGGAGCCACCGTGGTGTGGTCGTGGAATCTCACGAACGAGCCTCCCGGGTACGACAGGCTTCCCCACCTGCCGATGCCTCGAACGTACGCCGGTCCGAGGGGCCGCCGTGGCTGACACGCCCGAACTCGGGGTGAAGGTTCGGTGGACGGATCAACCATCCGCGTCCTTGCCACGTCCTCGGGCCGCGTAGCAGGGTGGGCCATGGTCCGATTCGACCCCGACCGCCCTGCCGACCTGGAGATCTGCCCGGTCTTCGCGCGCCCGGAGCTGATGCGCACGGTGCCGCGCTACCGGATGCCGGACGAGCCGACCCTGCCCGACACGGCCTACCAGATCGTCCACGACGAGGCGCAGCTGGACGGCAACGCCCGGCAGAACCTCGCGACCTTCGTGACCACCTGGATGGACGAGCGCGCCTACGACCTCTACCGCGAGACCGCCGACCGCAACCTGATCGACAAGGACGAGTACCCCATGGCGGCGGAGATGGAGCACCGCTGCTGGCGGATGCTCGCCGACCTGTGGCACGCACCGAGCCCCGAGCACGCGCTGGGCACCTCGACGGTCGGGTCGTCGGAGGCCGCGATGCTGGGTGCCCTGGCGATGAAGAAGCGCTGGCAGGCCGCCCGCCGCGCCGCCGGCGAGTCGACCGACTCCCCCAACCTGGTGATGAGCTCGGCGGTGCAGGTGTGTTGGGAGAAGTTCTGCAACTACTTCGACGTCGAGGCCCGCACGGTGCCGATCGACGACGAGCACCCGATGCTGCGCGGGGAGCAGCTCGCGGGGTACGTCGACGAGCGCACCATCGGCGTGGTCGGGATCCTCGGGGTGACCTACACCGGTGCCTACGAGCCGATCGCGGAGCTGGCGGCGGCGCTGGACGCCCTCGAGGCCGACACCGGGCTGGACGTCCCGCTGCACGTGGACGCGGCCTCCGGCGGGATGATCGCGCCGTTCGTCGACCCGTCGTTGGAGTGGGACTTCCGGCTGGACCGGGTGCACTCGATCAACACCTCGGGTCACAAGTACGGGCTGGTCGCGCCCGGGGTCGGCTGGGTGGTGTGGCGCTCGGCCGACGTGGTGCCCGAGGAGATGGTCTTCCATGTCGCCTATCTCGGCGGCGACACTCCCTCGCTGACCCTCAACTTCTCCCGGCCCGCCTCCCAGGTCACCGTGCAGTACTACCAGTTCCTGCGCCTGGGGCGGACCGGCTACCGACAGGTCCAGCAGGCCAGCCTCGACGTCGCGCGCTGGATCGCCGACCAGGTGGCGCAGATGCCCGAGCTCGAGCTGGTGGGCGACCGTCTCTCCATGCCGGTGGTCACCTGGCGGCTGGCGCCGGAGGTGACCGGCTGGGACGCCTACGACGTCTCCAACCAGCTGCGCACCGGCGGCTGGCAGGTGCCGGCGTACCCCCTGCCGGACAACCTCTCCGACCGCACCGTCCTGCGGATGGTGGTGCGCAACGGGCTCAGCCGCGACCTGGCCGACGACCTGGTCGCCGACCTGCGGCGGGCGGTGGCCTACCTGCACAAGCACGGCGGCGACGACGAGCAGGGCACCCGGTTCGACCACCTGGGCCGCGGCGCCGCTCCCGGCTCGTGAGGGCGGGGCGGCCTCAGCCCCCGAAGCGCCGCTCCCGGGCGGCGTAGGCGCGGATCGCCCGGAGGAAGTCCACCCGGCGGAAGTCGGGCCACAGGGCCTCGCAGAAGTAGAACTCGCTGTGCGCGCTCTGCCAGAGCAGGAAGCCGCCGAGCCGCTGCTCGCCGGAGGTGCGGATCACCAGGTCGGGGTCGGGCTGACCCTTGGTGTAGAGGTGGTCGGCGATGTGGTCGACGTCGACCACCTCGGCCAGCTCCTCCAGGGTCCGACCCTGAGCGGCCTCGCTCAGCAGCAGGGCGCGGACGGCGTCGGCGATCTCCCGGCGTCCGCCATACCCCACCGCGACGTTGACCAGCAGCCCGTCCACGTCCCGGGTGGCGTCCGCAGCCGCCTTGAGCTTCTCGGCGGTGCCGGCGGGCAGCAGGTCGAGGGAGCCGACGGGGTGGATCCGCCAGCGGCCGGTCGAGGCGAGCGACTCCACCGCCCCCTCGATGATGGTCAGCAGCCCCTCGAGCTGCTCGGGAGGCCGGTTGGTGAGGTTGTCGCTGGAGAGCAGCCACAGCGTCACCACCTGGACGCCGACCTCCTCGCACCAGCCCAACATCGGCTGGATGTTGTCCGCGCCGGCGCGGTAGCCGTGGGCGGTCTCGGCGCCCACGGCGCGCGCCCAGCGGCGGTTGCCGTCGAGCATCACGCCGACGTGCTGGGGCACCCGCTCCTCGCCCAGGCGGCGGGCCACGCGGAACTCGTAGGCGGGGTAGAGCACACGTCGTACCGCGCTCTTGAAGCCCACCGGGGCAGCCTAGCCCCTCTCGTTCACCTCGTCGGGCACATGATGTTCATCGCCTTCTTCGCCGTTCAGTGGACGAGGGACGTACCGTGGTCGTCGTGAACGACCAGTTGCGCCACCGAGTCGAGCGCGCCCACGAGCGGGTGCAGGACTCGGTCGAGCGCGCCCAGGAGCGGGTCGAGACCGTCGTCGCCGACGTCAAGCCCCGGCTGCGCGGCTGGCTGCACCTGGTCAACGTGCCGCTCACCCTGGCCGCGGGCATCGTGCTGATCGTGCTCTCCCCGACCGCCCCCACGCGGGTCGGCTCGGCGGTGTACGCCGGCTCGGCGCTGCTGCTGTTCACCATCTCCGCGATCTACCACCGCGGCACCTGGTCCCCGCGCCTGCACGGCTTCTGGAAGCGCTTCGACCACGCCAACATCTTCCTGCTGATCGCCGGCTCCTACACCCCGTTCAGCATGCTGCTGCTGCAAGGCCGCGACCGGACGGTCATGCTCACCGTGGTCTGGGTCGGCGCGATCCTCGGGATGCTGTTCCGGATCTTCTGGACCAACGCGCCGCGCTGGCTCTACGTGGGGCTCTACCTCGCGCTCGGCTGGGCGGCGATCGCGTTCTTCCCCGGCTTCGTCGAGGGCGCCAGCGGCCTTGGCGTCGGGATCGGTACGGCGGTCCTGGTGCTCGTCGCCGTGGGCGGCCTGCTCTACACCCTGGGCGGTCTGGTCTACGGGCTCAAGCGGCCCAACCCGTGGCCGCGCTGGTTCGGCTTCCACGAGGTGTTCCACTCCTTCACCATCCTCGCCTTCGCCGCCCACTACGTCGGCGTCTCGCTGGCGACGTACTCCCTGCGCTGAGCGCTCACAGCACGAACAGCGGGAAGGCGGCCACCGCGGCCATCAGCCCCAGCACCATCAGGGCGGTCGCGACCGGCGGCAGGTGCATCGCCAGCCACTCCGCCGCCTGGTAGGCCAGCGCCACGACGGCCACCGCGACCGTGACGTGCAGAAGGGTGGCGACCGCGACCCCGGCGATCGCGGCGACCCGGAGGTAGCCGCCCCACAACACCCCGAGCAGGATCGGCACGACGATCGCCCCGGAGAGCCCGCCGAGCACCTGCATCCAGAAGTCCTCCGAGCGCATCCAGGGCAGGTCCCAGAAGCCCGGGACGTGGCGGTCGAGCAGGACCAGCGTGGCGCTGGTGCCGCAGTAGAGGATGGCCAGGTAGGTCGCCGGGACCACGAGCCGGAACCACCAGCGCAGCAGCGGCGACCAGCCGGGCCGGCCCACGAGGACCAGGGACACGGTGGTCACCGCGGCCCAGGCGAGCCAGCGGCGGATCACCCCGGTGCCGGTGTCGCGCATGGCGTCGCGGAAGATCCGGTCCGCCTCGACCCGGTCGATCGGCACCTCGGGGTCCGTGGTGGCCGACGCGACGTCCCGGGCCCCGCCGACCAGGCCGTCGTGGATGAGGGCAGCAGGCAGGTGCCGTCCGGACTTGGGCACCAGCCAGGTGAACCACCGGGGCACGCTGGTCAGATCGGTGCGGAACTCCTCCAGCCGCGCGGGCACGATGATGACGGTGTCCAGGACCGGGTCGCGGTAGGCGATCCGGCGCAGCATCTCCCAGGACTCCCGGCCCTGCTCGTCCTCGATCCGGTTGAGGACCACCCGCGGCGGCGCGGTCGGGTCGGGCGGGATCTCCGGCAGCCCGAGCCAGGCGGGCACCCCTCCGTCGAAGAACCGCTTCGGCCGGGCCCGAGTCTGCAGCTGCATGGGCTCACTCTGGCACTGCCTGCTCCCGGACGGCGTCCATCACCCGGAGCGTCGCGATCGTGTCCGCCCAGGGCCGCAGCGGGGTCTCGGTCGCTCCCGCGTCGATGCAGCGGGCCGTCTCGGCGGCCTCGTGGAACAGCGCGTCGTGCGCGGTCCGCGGCTCGGTCCACCGCTGCGGCGGCCGGCCGTCGGCGAAGCGGACCTCCACGTCCCCGGGCTGGTAGAACGGCCCGTCGAGCAGCAGCACCCCTTCAGTCCCGCAGACCGCCGCGGTGACCGGGGTGTCCCCGAACACCGAGGTGTGCAGCACGGCCTGGGCGCCGGACGCGGTGCTCAGCACCGCCGCGACCTGCCCGACGACACCGGCCGGGTGGCCGACCGCGCTCGCCGTCACCCGCTGCGGCTCGCCCAGGACCCAGGTCGCGAACGCGATCGGGTAGCTGCCGAGGTCGAGCATCGGCCCGCCGTCCAGGTCCGCGCGCAAGATCCGGTGGTCGGGCTCGAAGTGCTCGCCGTTGTCGGCCAGCACCGTGCGGACCTCGCCCAGCACCCCGGAGTCGAGCACCTGACGGACCACGTCGAAGCGCGGCAGGAAGAACGTCCACATCGCCTCGGCCAGGAACAGCCCGCGGTCCCGGGCCAGGGCCACCAGCTCCTCGGCCCCGGCCGCGTCCATGGCCATCGGCTTCTCCACCAGCACGTGCTTGCCCGCCTCCAGCGCGGTCCGGGCGCAGGCGACGTGCTCGCGGTGCCCGGTCCCGACGTACACGACGTCGACGCCCGCGTCGGCGGCGAGCGCGGCATAGCCCTCGTGCGCGTTCGGTACGTCGAGCCCGGCGGCCGCCGCCCGGGCGCGGGCGCCGTCGCGCGACGCGACGGCCACGACCTGTTGGCTGGTGTGCCGCCGCAGCGATCCGACGAACCGCTCCACGATCCACCCGGTGCCCATGACGCCCCAGCGCAGCGGCGGCGCCTGCGCCGGGTCCGGGGTGCGCGGCGGGGCGAGCTCGGTCAACGGATCGCCTCGTTGCTGCGGCGCTCGGCATAGCCGGCCAGGGCCTCGGCGACCTGGTCCGGATCCCGGTCCTCCGCGAGCGCCTCGGTGAGGATCTCCACCTGCGACACCGGGGTGAGCCGGCCGTCCAGCGGCTGGTCGAGGTCGAGGTTCGTGGGGAACGGGTAGCCCTCGGCGGCCGCGGCGACGGCGTACTCCAGGGTCGCCGCGTCGACGCCCGCGGCCCGGCGGGAGCGCAGGGCCGGGTAGACCGCCGTGGCGACCTTGGCCCGGTCCACGGCCTCCATCGCCCGGCCGAAGCCCGACGAGACCTGCAACAGGTTCGCGGTGCGCTGGATGTCGGCGGAGACGTTGGTCCCGGCGCCGTGGAAGAGCGCGGGGTTGAAGAACGCGGCGTCGCCCTTGGCCAGCGGCAGCTGGACGTGGTGCTCCTCGAAGTGGTCCTTGAACTCCGGGAGGCGCCACGCGAGGTAGCCGGGCAGGTACTGGTGGGAGTAGGGCAGGTACATCGTCGGCCCGCTCTCCACCGGCATGTCCGAGTGCGCCACCGCCCCCTGCAGGGTCAGCACCGGCGACAGGGCGTGCACGTGCGCGGGGAACCGCTCGACGACCTCGTTGGCCAGGAAGCCGAGGTGGTAGTCGCGGTGCGGCTCCTGCGCCTTCCCGCCGGGACGGACCACGTTGACCTGGGAGGTCATCTGGTAGCCCGGCCCGAGCCACGCCTCGGAGACCAGCGCCAGGATGTCGTTGCCGTAGTAGTCGACGAACGTCTCGGGGTCGCGCACCGCGAGCTTCTCCAGCGCGTTCCACACCCGGCTGTTCGCTCCCGGGGCGGCGAAGTGGTCGCCGGCCGGGCCGCCGGCGGCCTGCTCGTCGGCGATGATCGCGTCGAAGGCCGCGGTCGCGCGGTCGACCGGCTCCAGGTCGGTGAACGCGCCGCGGAAGACGGCCACGCCCGGGCCCGTGGTGAGCGCCCGGACCAGCTCGGCCTGCACCTGCTCGCGGCCCTCCGGGGTGGCGGAGGTACGGCGCAACTCGTCGGCGTCGTAGACCAGCACGTTGTCGACGACCTCGGCCGCCAGGGGGAAGTCGTCGAGGTCGGTGACCCGGTCGACGACGGCGACGAAGTCCTCGATGCGGCAGTCGGCGGCCCGCAGGCGGCCGGATGCGGTGGTGGTGGGGGCGGTGGTGGTCACGGGATCCTCCAGGGGCTCGGGGGCTGCGTCTGCCACGCTAGAGGCGTTCGTGAGGGCTCCGAGGGGTGAGAACCCATCAAAAAGCCCTCAGCCCATCAGCACGGGAGGTCCGGATGCCGCACCCCTACCGGATCCGCGAGATCGCCGAGCAGGCCGGTCTCAGCGAGGCCACGGTCGACCGGGTGCTGCACGAGCGGCCGGGGGTGCGGGAGTCCACCGCCGCCGAGGTGCATCGGGCGATCGCCGAGCTGGACCGGCAGCGCTCCCAGCTCAGCCTCACTGGCCACACCCTGCTGCTGGACCTGGTGATGCAGGCGCCCGGACGCTTCAGCCAGCAGGTCCGCGACGCCCTGGAGGCCGAGCTGCCGCTGTTGCGGCCGGCGGTGCTGCGGGCGCGGTTCCACCTCGACGAGGAGAGCGACCCGGCGGCGATGGCGCAGACCCTGCGCCGGATCGCGCGCCGCGGCTCGCACGGGGTGCTCCTCAAGGCGCCCGACGACCCCCGGGTCGGCGAGGCGGTCGCCGAGCTCGCCGACGCCGGGATCCCGGTGGTCACCCTGTTCACCGACGTCCCGCTCAGCCGGCGGGTGGCCTACGTCGGGATCGACAACCGCGCGGCCGGAGCGACGGCGGCGTACCTCCTCACCCAGTGGTCCCCCGACGGCGGGCCGGTGCTGGTGACGCTCAGCAGCGCCGCCTTCCACGGCGAGGACGAGCGCGAGCTGGGGTTCCGCGCGACGATGCGGCAGCTGGCGCCCGGCCGGGAGGTCCGCGAGGTGGCCGGCGCTCACGGTCTGGACGAGCCGATGCTGGAGCGGGTCGGGGACGCGCTGCGCGCGGACCCCGCGATCGACGGCGTCTACTCCATCGGCGGCGGCAACCGGGCGACGCTGGCCGCCTTCGAGGCCGCCGGACGCGCCCCCCGGGTCTTCGTCGCCCACGACCTGGACCGGGACAACCGGGCGCTGCTGCGCGCCCGACGGGTCTCGGCGGTGCTGCACCACGACCTGCGGGCCGACGTGCGCCGGGCCTGCCGGTTGCTGATGCAGGCGCAGGGAGTGCTGCCCGGCGTCCCGGCCTCGGTCCCTGCCCAGGTGCAGGTGGTCACGCCGTACAACGAGCCGGCCGCCCTGGGCCGGACGGAGTGACCCCCCGGGCCACCCCGAAGTGCACGTCGGCGGCGAATGGCAGGATCGACCGGTGATCGAACGGATGGAGACCTGGCTGCGCGCCCGGCTGCAAGACCCGGTGGCGTGGAACGACGGGCTGCAGGTGCTCAAGACGGTGCTCGCGGGCGTGGGCGCCTGGGTGCTGGCCACCGAGGTGTTCCACCTGCCCCAGCCGTTCCTGGCTCCCTGGTCGGCGCTGCTCGTGGTGCACGCGACGGTCTACCGCACCTTCTCCCGCGGCGCCCAGCAGATCGCGGCCACTGTGATGGGCGTGCTCATCGCCGGCGGCATCGGCGGCCTGATGGGGCTGGACCCGATGGCGATGACCCTGGTCCTCGGCATCGGCCTGATCCTCGGCGCGATCCCCTGGCTCGGTGCGGAGGGCACCACCGTGGCCACCACCGCGCTGGTGGTCATCACCACCGGCCTGCAGGAGGGCGCGATGGTCTCGCGGCTCCTGGACACCGCGGTCGGCATCGTCACCGGGCTGCTGGTCAATCTCGTGGTCTGGCCGCCGCTGCGCCAGCGCACGGCGATCACCGCGATGGACCAGGTCGACGACCGGATCGGGACCCTGCTGACCGACATGGCCGACGGGCTCGAGGCGGACCCGACTGCCGAGGACCGCGACGGCTTCACGGAGAGGGTCGGCGAGTGGATCGACGAGACCCGGGCCCTGGACGCGGACCTCGACCACGCCTGGTCCCTCGTCCGCCAGGCCCGCGAGAGCGCCTGGATGAACCCGCGCCGCTCGGCCCGCCCCTGGCGGGACCCGAAGGACTGGTATCCCCTGCTCCGCGGGATGGAGCAGGCGATCGCGGAGACGCGGAGCATGGCCCGGACCCTGGGCCGGGACACCCCGCCGTGGAGCGGCGGCGGCACCGCCTTCACCGGACCGTGGATCGACCTGCTGCGGCAGTGCGGTACGGCGATCGGCGCCGCCGACCCGCGTGCGGTCGCCTCGGTGCAGGAGAACCTGGAGCGGTTCACCCGCGAGCTGCAGGACGCGACCACCGCCGGCACCTGGACGGTCCAGGGCGCGCTCATCACCAACCTCCGCAACATCCTGGAGGCGATGGAGCCGGTCGCCGCGGCCAACCCGCTGGGCCAGCCGCGACTGCCCCTCCGGCTGGACCGGCTCAACGCACGGCGGCGCCCCGCCGTCTGATCCGGCGCCGCCGCCGTCGCCGCCGTAGGTCAGAATTGGCGCATGTCGGCTCGGCGCGCACCCGCGACGCTGGTGCACCTGCTGGCCCTGCTCCTCGGCGCCGCCGCCGTCCTCTGGCTGGTCGCGAGCCCCGAGACCGGGGAGCCGCACGACGTCCCGGTCGGGATCGTCGGCCCTCCCGTGGTCGCCCAGCTCGTCGGCGACCAGCTGGACCCCGAGGAGGTGACCACCGTCGCGGTGGGTCGTGCCTCCGAGGCCGAGCAGCAGGTCGCGGACGGCACGCTGGCCGGGGCCGTGGTCGTCGACCTGGCCGCGACCGAGGACACGCTGCTGCTCTCCCGGCACGCCTCCCCCGACGTCCGCCGCCTCCTCCAGGACACCGTCCGGGAGGACGAGCGCAGCCTCGGCCGCACCGTCGTCGTCCGCCCGGTGGGCTCGGACCCCGACCGGTTCGTCCAGCTCGACCGGCTCGCCCTCGCCGCCCTGCTCGCCGGCGTTCTCGGCGGCGCCGCCCTGGTCGTGTCGCGCTTCGGCGCCCGCCTGCGAGGAGTACGGCGACCCACGGCGGTCGCCCTCGCCTCGGCCGGCGGGCTGCTGGTGGCCCTGGCCCTGGTCGCGACCCCCGCGCTGCGCCCCGAGGGTGCCCTCGCCGGGAGCGTGGCGACGCTGGCGCTCGTCGTGGTCGGCGGCGCGCTGCTCGTCTTCGCCTGCGGCACGTCTGCCGGCACGGCCGGTCTGGCCGTCGCCGGGCTGGTGGGGCTGGTCACGGCCGCCCCGCTCATCGGGCACGTGGACGACCGGCTGCTCCCCGGCGGCTGGCGCCAGCTGTTCGGCTGGACCCAGCCCGGCGCGGCCCGGGACGCCCTGACCGCGCTGGCCGACGGCCGCGGTGCGGTCCGGCCGCTGCTCGTGCTGACGGTATGGACCGTGGTGGGCGTGGTGGCCTGCCTGGTCGCCTTCCGGCTCCGCGGCCGACAGGGCGGCCCGACGGAGTTCGGGGTCGCGCGCACGGCAGTGGCGGTGGCGCCGGTCGCTCTGCTGGCGCTGCTGCCGGTCGTGCTGCTCCCGGACACGGGCGAGGCGGAGCCGGTGCGCGAGCCGCTGGTCACCACCACGCAGTGCATGCGGGTGGGCTCGCCGCGCACCGTCCCCCAGCTCAATCAGATGATCGAGGAGGCCCGCGGTCCCGCGTGGGGCGGCGGCGACGTCGGAGCCGACGTACGCCTCTCCGACGACCGGCAGCTGTGGCTCTTCGGCGACACCGTCCGGTCCGCCGGCACCCCCGGCGGGCGATTCGTGCGCAACTCGATGCTGCTCTTCGACCGGGACTGCATCGCGGTCGTGCAGCCGCCCGGCGGCGGCGCGATCATCCCGGACCGGGACGCGGAGGTGGGCTACTGGCCGATGGCGGTGGGCGCGGTCGCCCGGCCCGGATACGACCTGGTCGCGGTCACCGCCCAGCGGGTGCGCTCCACGGGCGGCGACGAGTTCGACTTCGAGGGCCTCGGGCCGGCGGTCGCGGTCTACCTGGTGCCGCGCGGGGGGACCCCACAGCTGCTCGGCGTGCGCGACATCGGGCCGGACTCCACCGACCGACGTCGGCCCGTGTGGGGCGCGGCGGGGTGGATCGCGGACGGCTGGCTTTACCTCTACGGCACCGCGACCACCGAGGAGGACCTGGTCTTCGGCTACTCCCTGCGGGTGGCGCGGATGCGCCCCGAGCAGGTGTTGGACAGGTCGGCGTGGCGCTATTGGGACGGCGAGCGCTGGAGCCGGCGCGCCGCCGACGCCACCGAGCTGATCCCCGCCCGGGACGGCGTCTCCCAGACGCTGTCGGTCTTCGAGCAGGGCGGGGTCTGGTACGCCCTGTCCAAGCGCAACGACTTCCTCGGCGACGAGCTGGTGGCCTGGACCGCGCCCGGACCCACCGGGCCGTTCACCCCGGGGCCCGCCCTGGCCGACCTGCCCTCGGACCTGGACTCCGGCCGCCTGCGCTACATGCCTCTGGCCCACCCCGCCGTGCTGCCCTCGCCCGGCACGGTGCTGGTGTCCTACAGCAACAACCGCACCGACGTGCGCGAGATCGAGCAGGACCCGACGGCCTACCGCCCCCGCTTCCTCCGGGTCACCCTGCCGCGGCCCTGAGCGCCCGGACGCCGACCGCCGACGGCGACCTGCGAGAATGCAGCCATGCTCGCCCAGATCGCCCCGTTCGTGGTGCGCGCCGCCGACAAGGTGCCCGAAGCCGACGACGTGGTCGCCGGGCCCTGGGGTGCGCTGATGTTCGTCCTGCTGATCGCGGCGGTCGTGTTCTTGTGCTTCAGCTTCGCCAAGCAGCTGCGCAAGGCCCGCGCGGCCCGCAACGCGGGGGTGTACGGCGACCAGCCGCGCGGCCCCGAGGAGCCCGAGCGCACCGACGACCCAACCGACCAGGGGCGCCTCACCGACGAGTGAGCCGGACCAGCGCGTCCTTCGCGACCGCCGAGGCGACCCCCTCGTCGCGATGCGAGGACGCGTCGCCGCCGACCACCCGGTCCACGACCTCGGCCCTGACCACGTCGACCGCCAGCCCGTCGAGGTCGGCCAGCACGTCCTCGGCGGTGTAGAGCACCGTCGGGTCCTGCGGGCCGCCGGTGCCGTGCTCGAGGTTGCTGGAGTCGTGCGCGACGACCAGCAGGGTGCCGCCCGGAACCAGCGCCTCGATGGCACTGCGCACCGCGGCACGGCGCTCGTCGGCCGGCAGCTGGAGGTAGGCCAGCACCGCCAGGTCGAAGCCCTCACCGCGCCAGGCGATGGCGTCGGCGCACTCCCAGGCGATGGGCGGCGCGTCGCCGTCCCGCGCCGCCTCGACCCGGGCTCCCTTGTCCAGCGCCACCTGGGAGAAGTCGACGGCGGTGACCCGCCAGCCGCGAGCGGCGAGCCAGAGGGCGTTGCGTCCCTCGCCGGCCGCCAGGTCGACCGCGCGACCCGGGGTCAGGACGCCGCACTCGGCCTCGACGAACTGGTTGGGGCCGGCCGACCAGACCAGCTCCGCGGCGGCGTACCGCTCGTCCCAGGCCCGCGCGTCCATGTCGCCCCCTAGCGTCCGTCCGGCTCGATCCCGGCGAACAGGTCGTCCTCGGGCAGCTCGGCGTCCACGTGGGAGACCACCCGCTCGAAGTCCTCGGTCGGCCAGATCTCGGCCTGGATCTCCCGCGGGATGGCGAACCAGTGCCCGTCGGGGTCGATCTGCGTGGCGTGCGCGAGCAGGGCCTGGTCGCGCACGCCGAAGTAGTCCGCGCACGGCACCTTGGTGGTGATCCGCGCGTCCCACTCCGGCTCGGGCTTCCACTCCTTGAGCCGCTCGCCCCACGGGGACTCCAGCCCGTGCTCGAGCATCGCGTCGTGCAGCGCCTGCATCCGCGGCCGGTTGAAGCTGTGGTGGTAGTAGAGCTTCTGCGGCTGCCACGGCTCCCCCGCCTCGGGGTATCGCCCGGGGTCGCCGGCCGCCTCGAAGGCGTGCACGGAGATCTTGTGGCACATGATGTGGTCGGGGTGGGGGTAGCCCCCGCGCTCGTCGTACGTCGTCAGCACGTGCGGCCGGAGGGACCGGATCAGCGCCACCAGCGGCGCGGCCGCCTCCTCGACGTCGAGCTGGGCGAAGCAGCCGTCCGGGAGCGGCGGCTTGGGGTCGCCCTCGGGCCAGCCGGAGTCGACGAAGCCGAGCCAGTCCTGGCTCACGCCGAGGATGTCGCGCGCCCGCTCCATCTCCTGGCGCCGCACCTCGGTGATGTTCTCCAGGATGTCGGGGCGGTCCATGTTGGGGTTGAGGATCGAGCCGCGCTCGCCGCCGGTGCAGGTCACCACGTGCACGTCGACGCCCTCGGCGACGTACTTCGCCGTCGACGCCGCGCCCTTGCTGGACTCGTCGTCGGGATGGGCGTGCACGTGCATCAGGCGCAGGCCCTCGCGGGACGGCTGCTGGGGGGCGCTCATGTCGTGTGAGTCTAGGTGTGAGGATGTGGGGGTGGACGACCAGGATCTCGCCGAGCGGTACGGCGCCCCCTCCCCGACCCGACGCCGGATCCTCGTCGGCGTCTGCGTCACCGTGGCCGTGGTCTTCCTGGGCTGGCTCGGCTGGGTCGCGTGGTTCCACGGCAACCCGGACGCCACCTCGGAGCTGGTGACCTACGAGGTCGTGGACGAGCACACCGCGAAGGCCCGCCTCGACGTGGTCCTGCAGGAGGGCGTCGACGCCACCTGCACGGTGCGCGCCAGCGCGGAGGACCACACGGTCGTCGGCGAGCGCACCTTCCGCCCCGTCGACGGGGCGAACAACGTCACGGTGCGCACCGAGCGCCGCGCGACGTCGGTGGAGAAGGTCGGCTGCACGACACCGGACCAGTCGCGGCCGCGCTGACGCCTGTCAGGATGGGGTCATGACCGGTCCCCTGGAGCTCTTCGCCACCGACACCCTGATCGACCCCGACGAGCGGGCGATGGCCGCCTCGGTGCGCAAGGTGCTCGACGACACGGTGCGTCCGCACCTGCAGGAGTGGTACGACGCGGGCGAGGTGCCCGTGCGCGAGCTCGCGCCGACGCTGGGCGAGCTGGGCCTGCTCGGCATGCACCTGACCGGGTACGGCGCCGCCGGGACCTCCGCGACCGCCTACGGGCTGGCCTGCCTGGAGCTGGAGGCCGCCGACTCGGGCATCCGGTCGATGGTGTCGGTGCAGGGGTCGCTCGCGATGTTCGCGATCCACCGCTTCGGCTCGGAGGAGCAGAAAGCAGGAGTGGCTGCCGCCGATGGTGACCGGCGAGGCGATCGGCTGCTTCGGGCTGACCGAGCCAGACTTCGGCTCCAACCCCGCCGGCATGCGCACCCGCGCCCGCCGCGACGGGGAGGACTGGGTGCTCAACGGGACGAAGATGTGGATCACCAACTCCCCCGTCGCCGACGTCGCCGTGGTCTGGGCGAACACCGGCGAGTCCTCCCGCGACATCCGCGGGTTCGTCGTACCCCTCGACACCCCCGGCATCTCCTGCCCGGTCATCCACCGCAAGCTGTCGCTGCGCGCGTCGGTGACCGGCGAGATCGTGCTGGACGACGTCCGCCTCCCCGACTCCGCGATGCTGCCCGAGGCGGCGGGCCTCTCCGGGCCGCTGTCCTGCCTCAACGAGGCGCGTTTCGGCATCGTCTTCGGGGCCGTCGGCGCCGCGCGGGAGTGCCTGGAGACGACGCTGGCCTACGTCGAGGACCGCGAGATCTTCGGCAAGCCGCTCGCGGGCTACCAGATCACCCAGACCAAGCTCGCCGACATGACCCTGGAGTTGGGCAAGGCGATGCTGCTCGCCCTCCAGCTCGGCCGGCTCAAGGACGCCGGCACGATCCGGCCGGAGCAGGTCAGCCTCGGCAAGCTCAACAACGTGCGGGAGGCGCTGGCGATCGCGCGGGAGTGCCGGACCCTGCTCGGCGCCAACGGCATCACCCTGGAGTACCCCGTCCTCCGGCACGCCAACAACCTGGAGTCGGTGCTGACCTACGAGGGGACCTCCGAGGTGCACCAGCTGATGATCGGGCAGGCGCTCACCGGGCACGCGGCCTACCGCTGAGCGGTCCGGCCGCCCGCGTGACCCCGGTCACGCCGAGACTTCGGGCCGACGTACTTTCCTTGTTATCCTGTTGTCTCGCCGTCCGCCCCGGACGACCCCGCAGGGCCACCTCTCTCCACGAGGGCCGGCGGTTGGCTCACGTCCGGCGTCGGAGCGGGCGGGACGCAGGAACCACGACCAGTGGGTGCGGCACATCCGCACACCACCACGCAGGAAACACGCAGGAGTTAACCGACATGACGACGCAGGCGACCGACCAGGACAAGATCTGGCTGACGCAGGACGGCTACGACAAGCTCAAGGCCGAGCTGGAGAACCTCCAGGGACCCGTGCGCCAGGAGATCATCGAGCGCATCTCCGCCGCCCGTGACGAGGGCGACCTGAAGGAGAACGGCGGCTACCACGCCGCCAAGGAGGAGCAGGGCAAGATCGAGGGGCGCATCCGCCAGCTCGAGGACATGCTCCGCCGCGCCGAGGTCGGCGAGACCCCCAAGGACGACGGCGTCGTCGAGCAGGGCATGAAGGTGACCGTCAAGTTCGCCGGCGACGACGAGACCGAGACCTTCCTGCTGGCCAACCGCGAGCTCGAGGACGAGGACATCGAGGTCTACTCCGCGGAGTCCCCCATGGGCAAGGCGCTGATCGGCGCGAAGAAGGGCGACAAGGTCAGCTACGAGGCGCCCAACGGCCGCAGCATCGAGGTCGAGGTCGTCGACGCGGTGCCCTACACCGGCTGACACGGCCCCTCCCGCGCCGGTCACTCGAAGATCCGGTACCCCAGGTCCTTGAGACGGGCGCGCACCCGCTCGGCGTGCTGCGGGCCGCGCGTCTCCAGCTGCAGGTCGACCTCGACCTCGTGCAGGCCGAGCAGCGGGGAGATCCGCTCGTGGGTGACCTCGATGATGTTCGCGCCGACCTCGCTCAGCTCGGCGAGCAGCCCGGCCAGCCCGCCGGGCAGGTCGGAGATCACCACCCGCAGCGCGAGGTAGCGGTCGGCGGCGGCCATGCCGTGCTGGATCACCTTGCCCAGCAGCAGCGGGTCGATGTTCCCGCCGGAGAGTACGGCGACCGCCGGGGTCTCGAAGGCGGTCGGGTCGTCCATCACCGCGGCCACCGCGGCGGCCCCGGCGGGCTCGACGACCATCTTGGCGCGCTCCAGCACTGCGAGCACCGCCCGGGAGAGCGACTCCTCGGAGACGGTGAGCATGTCGTCGACGTACTCCTGCACCGCGGGGAAGGTGACGTCGCCCGGCCGGCCGACGGCGATCCCGTCGGCCATCGTGTTCATCTGCTCCAGCGGCACCGGCTCGCCACGGTCCAGGGACGGCGGGAACGCCGCGGCCTGCTCGGCCTGGACGCCGACCACCCGGACGTCGGGCCGCTGCTCCTTGATCGCGATCGCGATGCCGGCGAGCAGCCCACCGCCGCCGGTCGGCACGATGACGGTGCGGACCTCCGGCGCCTGCTCGAGGATCTCCAGGCCGGCGGTCCCCTGCCCGGCCACCACGTCGACGTGGTCGAACGGCGAGATGAACACGGCGCCGGACTCCTCGGCGTACCTCTTCGCCTCGAGGATCGCCTGGTCGAGGTACTGCCCGTGGAAGCGCACCTCCGCGCCGTAGCCGAGGGTCGCGTTCACCTTGGGGATCGGCGCGCCCTCGGGCATGTAGACGACCGCCTTCATGCCCAGCTGCTGGGCCGACAGCGCGACTCCCTGGGCGTGGTTGCCCGCCGAGGCGGCGACCACCCCGTTGGCGCGCTCCTCCGGCGAGAGCCGCGAGAGCCGGACGTAGGCGCCGCGCGGCTTGAAGGAGCCGGTCCGCTGCAGGTTCTCGCACTTCAGCCGCACCGGGCCGCCCGCCCGCTCGGTCAGCCACCGCGCGCCCTCCATCGGCGTGCGGATCGCGGTCCCCTCCAGCAGGTCGGCGGCCTCGCGGATGTCGGCCAGGCCTACTCGCTCAGTCATCGCGGCGCGCCTCTCCCTCGCTGTGCTCGCCCGTCCCGGCGGTCTCGTCGTCGTCGCGCCCCAGCTGCTCGGCCTCCTCCGGCAGCTCGGGTGCGTCGGAGTCGCCGGCGGCCAGGTCGCGCTCGAGCGCCTCGACCGGATCGGTGGGTGGTGTCTCCCGGGCAAGGTAGTGCACCACGGCATTGACCATCGAGGCCAGAGGTACGGCGATCAGCGCGCCCGCCACGCCGGCGACGAGCACGCCGCAGCCGATCGCGACGATCACGCCGAGCGGGTGCACGGAGACGAAGCGGCCCATGAGGAACGGCTGGAGGATGTGCCCCTCGATCTGCTGGACCAGGATGACGCCGCCGAGCATCAGCAGGGCGGCCCAGGGGCCCTGGTCGACCAGGGCGACGAGCACCGCGACGCCGCCGGCGATGGTGGCCCCGATCATCGGCACGAACGCGCCGAGGAAGACGAGCACGCCGATCGCCAGGATGAAGGGGATCCCGATCAGTGCCGCCACGATCATGATCCCCATCGCGTCCACGGCGGCCACGAGCACGGTGGCCTGCACGAACCGGGTGAGGCTGACCCAGGCGACCCGACCCGAGCCGTCGACGTGCCCGCGGGCGGCGCGGGGCGCGAGCCGGACGAACCAGGACCAGATGCGGTGCCCGTCGGCGAGGAAGAAGTACGTCGCGAACAGCACGATGAAGAATCCGGCCACGCCGTGCCCGACCGCGGTACCGACCTCGGTCACCCGGGTGAGGACGCCGCCGGACTCCGAGCTCTGCCGGATCACGTCCTGCGCCTGGTCGAGGTAGGTGTTGATCTGACTGTCGGTGGCGTTGAGCGGGCCGTTCTTCAGCCAGGCCTTGATCTGCCCGAGGCCCTTGACGACCTCGTCGGCGAGGTCGTGGGCTCCGGCCGCGACCTGCTGCCCGGCGAAGGTGAGCAGGAGGACGACCGAGCCGATCCCGACGACGACCATCAGCAGCGCGGCGATCGGCCGGGGGAAGGAGAGGCGGTCGAGCAGGTTCACGACCGGCGAGGCCAGCGCGGTGAAGAGCAGCGCGATCGCCAGCGGCAGGGCGATCACCGCGAACAGGGCGAGCAGCTTGAGCAGGGCGAGCCCGGCGGCACCGATCACCAGCACCCGCCACGACCACGCGGCGGCCAGGTCGAGGCCCCACGGCACCTGTGCGCGGCTGAAGTTCGTGCTCCCCGCGAGCACCGGCGCGGGCGGCAGCCGGCGGTCCGCACGGCCGGCCGCCCACTGCTGGCCGAGCCGTTGCAGTCGGCGCTCTCGGTCCTGCCGCTCCCGGTCATCCTCGGTCATGCCGGTCAATCTCTCACGCCCCGGACGAGGTCTGCTCACCCCCCGGAGCGCAGTGTCGCGGCCAGCGCGTGGGCGGCCCGGGGGTGGTCCTCGGCCAGCAGCCCGACCCCCGCCAGGACGTAGTCGGCATCCACCACGACCGCCGGGTTCCTCGGGAGCTGCCAGCCGCCGTCGACCGCCTCCCCGGTCGATCCGGCGAGCACCCGGTCGGCCACGCCGGGGCGTCCGTGCCGCAGGACGCCGCCGGAGCCGACGAGCAGGTCGACCTCGCGCAGGTCCTTGCCGGTCCGCTCGACCACCCGCCCCTCCGGGCTCACCACGACCTTCGCCCGGCCCGCATGCCGCCGCAGCGCGAGCGCGGCCGCCGCGCGGGCGATCGCCTCGTCGACGTCGCGGGCGGTCTCGTCGAGGGGGAGGTACGACGGGTCCGCGCGCCGGGCGGCCGCGGGCTCGGCCAGCCCCTCGACGCCCGGGAGCCCCGCCTCGGCGGCGGCCGCGACCGTGCTGACCGCGGACCAGCGCATGCCGAGGTCGCCCTCGACCGTGCGGGTGACCGGCGTGGTGGCGACGACCTCGCGGGAGAGCCCGGAGTCGCGGGTCTCGGCGTCCACCTCGACCACAGAGTGCACGTCGGTGGTGGCCCCGCCGACGTCGACGACGACCACGTCCCCGGCACCGGGCCGGGCCTCGTCCAGGCCCCGGGCGAGCAGCTCGACCCCGCGGAGCACGATGTCTGGGGTGGCGCCGCGGACCAGGTCGAGGAAGGTCTCTCCGCGAGCCGTCGTCCGCGACGAGAGGTGCTTGCCGCCGATCACGTGCTCGAGGAACATCTCCCGGATCGCGGCGCGAGCGCCGTCGGGGGCGAGGACGCCGATCCGCGGGACCACGTTCTCGGCGAGCACGCACGGCGCCCGACCGCGCAGGATCTCCGCGGCCTCGTCCCGTGCCTCGACGTTCCCGGCAATGACGACCGGGCCGTCCCAGCCGGCATCGGCGAGACCGCGCGCCCCGTCGAGCAGCGCGTCCGGGTTGCCGCCGTCGGTGCCGCCGGTCAGCAGCACCACATCGGGCTCCCAGCCGGCCAGGTCGGCGAAGTCGTCGTCGCGGGAGAGCGCGAGCACCCCCACCACCTTGCCGCCGCTGGAGAGCGCGACCCGGCGGCCCGCCTCGGCGGTGACCAGCTCCTCGTTGCCCACCACCGCGATCCGCAGTCCCCCGCCGGCGCTGGAGCAGGCGAGCACGGCCGCGGTCTCCGCCCGGGGGTCGGTCGCCGCCAGCTCGGCCAGGCACGCGTCGTACCCGTCCAGGACGTCGGTCCCGATCGTCGTGGGCGCGCTCGCGGTGGCGAGCACCCGGCCGTCGGCCAGGTCGACGAGCAGCGCCTTGGTGAAGGTCGAGCCGAAGTCGGCGCAGACGCAGACCTCAGCCGAGGGCACGGTCCAGGTCCGCGATCAGGTCGTCGGCGGTCTCGATGCCCACGGAGAGCCGCACCAGGTCGGCCGGCACCTCCAGGTCCGTGCCGGCGACCGAGGCGTGGGTCATCTGGCCGGGGTGCTCGATCAGCGACTCCACCCCGCCGAGGGACTCGCCGAGGGTGAAGACCTCCGTGCGACCGCAGACGTCCAGCGCCTGCTGCTGGCCGCCGGTGACCCGGAAGCTCACCATGCCGCCGTACCTCTTCATCTGCCGGGCCGCGATCTCGTGGCCGGGGTGGTCGGGCAGGCCGGGGTAGAGCACCTGAGCGACCTTCGGGTGGCCGAGCAGGAAGTCGACGATCCGCTCGGCGTTGTCGCTGTGCCGGTCCATCCGCACCGCGAGCGTCTTGAGCCCGCGGTGGGTGAGGAACGCGTCGAAGGGGCCGGGCACACCGCCGATGGAGTTCTGGTGGAAGGCCAGCTGGTCGGCCAGCTCGAGGTCGCGCACCACGATCGCGCCGCCGACGACGTCGGAGTGGCCGCCGACGTACTTCGTGGTCGAGTGCAGGACCACGTCGGCGCCCAGCGTCAGCGGCTGCTGGAGGTACGGCGAGGCGAAGGTGTTGTCGACCACGAGCAGCGCGCCGCCCTCGTGCGCGACCGCGGCGAGCGCCTCGATGTCGCCGATGTTGAGCAGCGGGTTCGTCGGGGTCTCGACCCACACCAGCTTGGTCTGGCCGGGCCGGATCGCGGCCCGCACGGCGTCCAGGTCCGAGGCCGGCGCGGGGTCGTGCACGATCCCCCAGTTGGTGGCGACCTTGTCGAAGAGCCGGAAGGTGCCGCCGTAGGCGTCGTCGGGCAGCACCACGTGGTCACCGGGCCGCAGGACCGCGCGGATCAGGGTGTCCTCGGCGGCCAGGCCGGAGGCGAAGGCGAATCCGCGCTCGCCCTCCTCGACGGCGGCCAGCGCGCCCTCGAGCGCGGTGCGGGTGGGGTTCGCCGAGCGGGAGTACTCATAGCCCCCGCGCAGCCCGCCGACGCCGTCCTGCTTGTAGGTCGAGGTCGCGAAGATCGGCGGGATCACCGCCCCGGTGACGGGGTCGGGTTCGTAGCCGGCGTGGATCGCCCTGGTCTCGAAGCCGGACTTGTGCTGGTGCTCGGATCCGCTCACGTGGCGAGGTTACTCAGGACGCAGTGCGGCGGCGATCTCCGGGACGTCCATCCGCCCCTCAGCGACCGCCATCACCAGGTCGAAGGCCTCGTCGTTCGTGAGTCGGAACCGCCCACCGTTCGCGCGGATGAAGGTGACGGTGGCCAGAAGCGACAGGCGCTTGTTGCCGTCGACCAGCGCATGGTTCCCGCACAGCGAGTGCAGCAGCGCAGCGGCCTTGAGCTCCAGAGTGGGGTAGGCATCCTCACCGAAGAGACTCGTTCGCGGCCGTGCCGCCGCCGACTCGAGCAACCCCGGATCGCGAACCGGCCCGGCACCCAGGAGCCGCGCCAGAACAAGGAGATCCTCCAGGTCCAGGTAGTCGACCCCCACGGCTCAGACCTTGCCGAGGCGGTCCAGCGCGTCGCCGTACTCCTCCAGCGCCTGGTGGGCGATCGCGTCCAGCCGGTCGCGGCGCTCGCCCCGGGCCAGCCGGTCCAGCACCGCTCGGCGAACGACCTCCTGCTTGGAGGTCCCCTCGCGGCGGGCCAGCTCCGTCAGCGCCTCATCCAGTTCGTCATCGGTTCGGAGAGTCATGGCCACGAGCCTGATGGTATCACCGTGGTATCGCAACCGGGTTTGGCGAACCTGTGGATACTGGAGGCATGTTCGGACTCGGCAAGCAGACCACCCTCCCGTCGGCCGACGAGGCCCTGCGCGGGCGCGACGAGCGCTGGTTCGACCTCGGGCGACACCGCGTGCTGGACGCGCCGGTCGTCACCGACGAGGTCCCCGAGGGCCTCGAGGTCGCGATCTTCGGCCTCGGCTGCTTCTGGGGCGCGGAGGAGATCTACTGGCAGAAGCCGGGGGTCTACTCCACCTCCGTGGGCTACGCCGGCGGCCTGACGCCGAACCCGTCGTACGAGGAGGTCTGCAGTGGCCGCACCGGCCACACCGAGGCGGTCCGGATCGTCTTCGACCCGCAGCGGATCTCCTACGCCGACCTGGTCAAGACCTTCTTCGAGGTGCACGACCCCACGCAGGGGATGCGCCAGGGCAACGATGTCGGCACGCAGTACCGCTCGGCGATCTACTGGACCACGCCCGAGCAGGAGCAGACCGCACGGGAGCTGACGAAGGTGTACGCCGACGAGCTCGCGCGCCGTCGCCTGGGCGAGGTCACCACCGAGATCCGGCCGGCGGCCGAGACGCCGTACTTCTACGCCGAGGACGCCCACCAGCAGTACCTCGCGAAGAACCCCTACGGCTACCGCTGCCACGCCAACACCGGAGTCCGCTTCCCCTCCTGAGCGGCCGCACGCGCCCTGGGCTTAGCCCGCCTTAGTCCGGTACGGTTGACCCATGGTCCACACCGTCAACGTGCACGAGGCGAAGTCCACGCTCTCCAAGCTGTTGGAGCGCGTGGCCGCCGGCGAGCACATCGTCATCGCCCGGGCCGGGACGCCGGTCGCGGATCTGGTCCCGCATCGACGTGTGGATGTGGTGTTCGGGACCGCCGCGGGAGAGCTCGGCTACGACTCCGACACCTTCGACGAGCCGGACGCGGAGGTCGCCGACCTCTTCGAGGGTCGTCGCTGATGCTGCTGGACACCCACGTCGTCCTCTGGCTGCTCGAGGATGACCCGCGACTCGGCCCCGAGGCTCGAGCGAGTCTGACCGAGGCGATCGCGGTGCACGTCTCGGCGGCATCACTCTGGGAGATCGCGATCAAGCAGTCCGTCGGGAAGCTGACCGTGCCCGACGACCTGCCGGCTCGGGTGGAGGCGGCCGGGCTGCGCTGGCTTCCGCTGGGCGCCGACCACGTGTGGGCGACGCGCACGGTCGAGGGTCTCCCCCATCGCAACCCCTTCGACCGACTGCTGGTGGCTCAGGCGCTGGTGGAGGGCCTGCCGCTCCTCACCGCCGACCGAGCGCTCCTCGGCGCACCCCTCGAGGCGGACCTGCTCGACGCCCGGCGCTGAGGCTGGGAGTGGGCGGGCGGGCGGCCCCACGCAACGTCCGCCCGCCCACGTCGTGGGGCGGGAGCCTCAGCGCACCGCCTGGGCCGCCTCCACCACGTCGACCAGGCCGTAGCCCTTGTCGAAGGACGTGGTGCCGAGCGGGGCGGGCTCGTAGGGCGCGCCGTCGGAGAGCTTGTACGCCGTCTGCTTGAGCGCGTCCTCGACCTGCGCCGGGGTGGCCGAGGGGTTCGCCTGGAACAGCTGGGCGACGATGCCGGCGATGTGCGGCGCGGCCATCGACGTGCCGCTGATCGTGTTGAAGGTGCCTACGTCCAGCGGGCCCGGCCCGTTGCGGAAGTCCAGCCCGGTCGAGCAGATCGGCAGGTAGGGGCGGCAGGCCGAGGTGATGTTCTCCCCCGGGGCCGAGATGTCGGGGTACGTCGATTGCTCGCCGGCGCGGCCGCGCGAGCTGTAGTCCGACACCGTGCCGTCGCGGGTGCCGGTCTCCTGGTCGTTGTAGGACGCCACCGAGACGACCCCGCCGGTGGGGTCCTGTCCCGGCGGGTTGGTGAGGCTCTGCGAGCCGTCGCCGCCGTCGTTGCCGGCGGCCCACACGGTGACGACGCCCTCGGCGGCCAGGGCCCGCTGCAGCTTCACCGTCGCCGACTCGGGGTCGAACTCGCCGCCGCCGGAGGGGCCGTAGGAGTTGTTGGTGACCTTGATCGGCGGGCAGGTGGTCGCCGGGACGCCGGCCCCACAGGGCGCCTCGTGGTTCTCCAGCACCCAGTTGAGGGCGGAGTCGGCACCGAGGATGACCAGGCCGGCGCCGGTGGAGATCGAGACCAGCTTCGCGCCGGGGGCGGCCCCCTGGAGCTTCGCCCCGTCGCTGAGGGTGGTCGGATTGCCCGCCACGATCCCGTTGACGTGCGTGCCGTGACCGCCGACGGAGAGCGTGTCGGTGTCGACGCTGTTGGGCAGGCGCTGCACCGAGCAGGTCTCGGTCAGCGGCTCGCACAGCGCCTTGAGGTTGGCCACGACCGCGCTGCTGCCGTCGGCCTCCTTGAAGTACGGGTGCGTCGGATCGACGCCGGAGTCGATCACGCCGACGCTCACGCCGCGCCCGTCCAGCGGCGCCCCGTCGGCGCCGGTGAGGGTCTGGGCGGCCTCGATGCCGCGGGTGGCCTTGTTGGAGGTCTCCTGGAAGAACCGGATCGGCTGCTCGCCGCCCTCGACGTAGGTCACCCCCGGCTCGGAGCGCACCGCCTCGATCTCGGCCCGGTCACCCGTGGCGATCACCACGCCGATCTGCTCGAACGCGCCGGTGCGGTCCAGCCCGGCCGCCGCGACGGCGTCCCGGGCGGCCGCCAGCGTGGTGCCGTGCACCATCACGGTGGTCTCCCCGGACAGGGAGCCCAGCTGGCGGGAGAGGTAGTCGGACAGGTTGGCGGGGTCCTCCGCGGCCGACGCGCTGGTCGGCACGGCGAGACCGGCGGCGACGGCGGCCGCGGCGGCCACCGTCAGGGCGGTGCGCTGGAGAGTCATGCCACACGCAACGAGCCGAACCTGCCCGAGGTCACGCGAGACTCACCACCGGGCTGGGATGATGGCCCCATGAGCGACCTTCCGCGCAAGGCCGTCCGACGCGGTGCGCGTCTCGCGGCGCTGCCGCTGGGGTACGCCGGCCGCACGGCCGTCGGCTTCGGGCGGCGGCTGGGCGGCCAACCGGCCGAGCAGGTCCTGACCGACGTCCAGCAGCGCACCGCCGAGCAGCTGTTCCGCACGCTGGGCGAGCTCAAGGGCGGCGCGATGAAGTTCGGTCAGGCGCTGAGCGTGCTGGAGGCGGCGCTGCCCGACGAGTTGACGGCGCCGTACCGCGAGCAGCTGACCGCCCTGCAGGACTCCGCTCCCCCGATGCCGACCGCGACGGTGCGCCGGGAGATCGCGGCGAACCTCGGCGATGACTGGAAGGAGCGGCTGGTCTGGCTCGACGGCGGCCCGACCGCGGCCGCGAGCATCGGCCAGGTGCACCGGGGCCGCTGGGTCGACGACCGCGAGGTGGCCGTCAAGGTGCAGTACCCCGGCGCCGGGGAGGCGCTGATGAGCGACCTGCGGCAGCTCTCCCGGGTCGCGCGGGGCGTGGCGCCGGTCTTCCCCGGCATCGACATCAAGCCGCTGGTCGCCGAGATCCAGGAGCGGGCCGCCGAGGAGCTCGACTACGACCTCGAGGCCGAGGCGCAGGCGGCGTACGCCGAGGCGTTCCGCGACGACCCGGACATCGTGATCCCCGACGTGGTCGACCACGGCGGCACCGTGCTGGTCACCGAGTGGCTGGAGAGCGCGTCCAGCCTCGCCCGGGTGATCCGCGACGGCAGCCAGGAGGAGCGGGACCACTACGGCGAGCTGTTCGTGCGGTTCCTCTTCGCCGGGCCGTCGCGCTCGGGGATGCTGCACGCGGACCCGCACCCGGGGAACTTCCGGGTGGTCCCCGCCGAGGACGGCGGCCTGGGCCGGCTGGGCGTCCTGGACTTCGGCGCCGTCGCCCGGCTTCCGGAGCGGCGGCTGCCCGACGCGATGGGTCGGCTGATCCGGGTGGCGCTCGACAACGACGCGGACACCCTGGTCGCCGGCCTGCGCGAGGAGGGCTTCATCAAGGAGAGCATCCAGGTCGACCCGGAGCTGGTCCTCGCCTACCTCGCCCCGTTCGTGGAGCCGGCCGAGGCGGAGACGTTCCGGTTCACCCGCGAGTGGATGCGTGAGCAGTTCGAGCGGATCAACGACCCGCGCAACCCGGCCTTCACCGTGGCGACCCGGCTCAACCTGCCGACGTCCTACCTGCTCATCCACCGCACCTGGCTCGGCGGCCTCGGCCTGCTCTCCCAGCTGGAGTGCGAGGCCCCGTTCCGCAGCCTGATGGAGGAGTTCCTCCCCGGCTTCGCCGACTGACGACGCTCAGCCCACCTCGAACTCGCCAAGGCGGTCCCAGCCGTCGCCCTCCATCTGCACGTTGCGGATGAGCGGCGTCTCCTGGACGTGCTGCGGAAGCTCGGCCTGGGCCTTCTTGAAGTGGTCGGAGGTCACGTGCGCCTCGGCAGCGTCGTCCTTGAACGCCTCGATCAGGACGTAGGTCTCGGGATCCTCCACGCTGCGGGACCAGTCGAAGAAGAGGTTGCCGTCCTCGGCCCGCGTCGCCTCGGTGAACTCCCGCGACAGCTCGGGCCACTGGTCGGCGTACTCCGGCTTGATCTTCCACTTCACGCAGATGAAGATCATCGGTCTCCTCCTGGGGTCGGTTCGGTGTGGACGCGGACCACTGTTGCACGCACGCGTGCGCACCGAAGGTCCGGTCAGTCGCGACGCAGCCGCCCCACGCCGGGGATCCTCACCACCAGGTCGTCGATCTCCGAGACGATCCGGAGCAGCTCGCGCAGGTCCGGGGCCACGCTGGAGAGACTCTCGACGACACCGGTCAGCTGCGGCAGCTCGTCGATGACGGCGACCAGCGCGTCCACCTCGGCCGGTGACGTCGTCTCGGCGAGCCGAGCCAAGGTCGGCTGCAGCGTGGCCAGCGGCTCCTCGACCCGGTCAACGCTGCCGTCGATGCGCCCGATCAGCGCGTCCGCGGCCAGCCGGGTCTCCTCGATCCGCGCGATCAGCGCCTCGACCTCCTGCAGCAGGACCAGCACCCGCGGCAGCAGCCTCCACACGTCGCGGGGGTCGAGGACGGGGAGTCGCGGCAGCACGACCGACACCCTAAGTCACCGGTCGCACCCCGGGCCGGAGCACCGCGATTCCCTGGGTAGGCCCCCGCGGTGCACGAATCTGGCCCAGCGGCTCGTGGTCTCGACAGGCTCGACCACCGAACCGATTCCGGCTCGAGCGGACGGCTGGTCTCGACAGGCTCGACCAGCGAAGGGGCCCGACCGGCGAAGGGCTAGCTCACCCAGAAGCCGCGGCCGCCGAAGAGGTCGCCGTAGTGTCCGGCCCCACCGGCAGGGCCCCGCGAGCCGAGGTAGGAGCCGACGACCGCCGCACCCAGGTCGTCCAGCTCGGGGGCGACCACGCGACCGTCGACCCGGCGGGCCATCGACTCGATGAAGCGGGCCAGGCCGGGGTCGTCGCCCAGGCGGAAGAACGTCGTCTGCGCGCCGAGCCGGCCGGCGGTGTCGAGCTCGCGCACCGCGTGCGCGATGGTCAGCGGGTGGGGCGGGTACTCGAAGTAGACCTCCCCGTTCCGCTCCAGATGCGACGTCGGCTCTCCGTCGGTGACGATCAGCAGCACCGGCTGGGCGTTGGGGTGCTTGCGGAAGTGCCGGTTGGCCAGCAGCAGGCCGTGGTGCAGGTTCGTGCCCTTGTCCCACTGCGCGTCCAGCGCGGTCAGCTCCTCGATCGTGGTCCGGCGAGCCGCGCGGCCGAAGGTGACCAGCTCGAGGTGGTCGCCACGGAAGCGCTGGCGGATCAGCGTGTGCAGCGCAAGCGCCGTACGCTTCATCGGCACCCAGCGCCCGTCCATCGCCATCGAGAACGACGTGTCCACCAGCAGCGCCACCGCCGCCTGGGTGCGCGCCTCGGTCTCGCGGACCTCGACGTCGTCGATCTGCAGGCGTACGGCGGAGCCGGGGGACCGCTGCTCGGCGGAGGCCTCCCGCAGCACCGCGTTCGTCACGGTGCGGGTGACGTCCCACGGCTCGGTGTCCCCGAACTCCCACGCCCGGGTGGCCCCGGACGCCTCCCCCGCCGCGCCCGCGTTGCGGGTGTCGCGCTGGCCCTGGCGCCCCGACATCCGGTTCGCGACGTCGCGCAGCAGCGCGCGGCCGAGCTGGCGCATCGCCTTGGGCGAGAGCCGGAGCCGCCCGTCGGAGGTGCGGTCGAGGTATCCGGTGCGCTGCAGCTCGCGCTCCAGCTCCTGCAGCCGTCGCGCCAAGACGCCGGCGTCCTCGCCGAGCTGCCGGGTCAGGGTGTCCAGGTCGAGGTCGTCGAGCCGGGCGCCGGAGTAGGACTGCGCCAGCTGCTCGGCGAGCTGGTCGAGGTCGGCGAGGTCCTGCAGCACGCCGGTGCCGTCGCCGAGCCCGAGCCCCTCCTCGCCGTCCATCCGCTCCGAGCCGCCCCAGTCCTCACCGGGGCGCAGCATCTGCAGGTTGGCGTCCATCCGGGCGAGCTGCTCGGTGAGGGCGGGCGAGCCGAAGGCCTGGGCGGAGAGCTCCATCAGCTCGCGCCGCTGCTCCTCGCTCATCGAGTTGAGCATCCGCTGGGCGGCCGCAGCGCGGGAGGCCATCGCGTCCAGCAACTCGTCGAGGGTGCTCGGGTTCTCCGGGAAGTGCTGCCCGTGGCGGGACATGAACTCCTCGAAGTCCTCCTGGGTGTCCTCCCCCATCGCCCGCTTCTCCAGCAGGTCGTTGAGGTCGGAGAGCATCTGCTGGATCTCCGCGCGGTCCTCGTCGGTGGCGTTCTCCAGCGCCTGCTTCATGCCGGCGAAGCGCTGGTCGAGCAGCTCCCGGCCGAGCAGGTCCTTGATCTGGTCGAACGCCTCGCGCGCCTCGCCGCTCTGCCAGTCGTAGGAGGACAGCTCGCTGACCGCGGCCGCCGGGCTCAGGGGCAGGCTCTCCAGCCGCATCTCGCGGAAGGCGCGGTCGGAGTCGTCCATCTCGACGTCGCGCGCCAACTGCTTGCGCTCCTCCAGGACCGCCTTCTCCAGCAGCTCGCGGACCTCCTGCAGGGTGCCGTCCAGGTGGTGCCGGCTGGTCAGCTCCTGCCGCTTCTCCGCGATCCGCCGGGCCAGGTCGTCCAGGCCCTCCTGCCCCTGGCCGCCCCGGCGGAGGAACTCCTGCATCGCCCGCTCGGGGCTGTATCCGGCCATCACGTCCTCGCCGATGGCGTCCAGCGCCTCGGAGAGGTCCACCGGCGCGGCGAGCGGGTCGCCGCCGTCGTAGGGGCGGTAGAAGGCTCTAGCCATAGACGGTCTCCCCGGCGTCGGCGTCCTTGGCGATCTTCCGGGCCAGGAAGAGCCCCTCCAGCGCCAGCTCGATCGCCGCCGCCCGCTCGCCGTCGCTGCGGGCGCCCAGCGCCTCGATCACCTGGTCGTAGGCGTCGGTCTCGCCGCTCTCCTCCGGCGGCAGCGCCGGCAGCCCGGTGAGGAAATCCCGGGCGGTGACCTTCTCGCCGGTGGTGATCAGCCGGCCGTCCTCGATCGCGTCGACCAGCCGGTGCAGGTCGATGCCCCGCAGGTGCTCGCGCACCGTCTCGGCGATCGCGGTGCGGAGCAGGTGGGTGAGGATGTCGGCCTCGCGCCCCTCCTCGCCGGTCTCGAACTCGACCTTGCCGCCGAGCACGTCGACGGCGGTCTGCAGGTCGACCAGGCGCGCCACGGCCTCGTCCTCGCCGTACGACGTCGCCCGGTGCAGCGCGGAGGCCGCGATCGTCTCCACGCCGGCGATCGCGAACCGCGCCGAGACGCCGGAGCGCTGGTCGACCGAGCTGGACTCGCGCAGGTTGCGGGTGAAGCGGGCGAGGATCTCGACCAGGTGATCGGGGACCTCCGCGGTCAGATGCGCCTCCTGCCGGATCACCGCGACCTCGGCCGCGAGCTCGGTCGGGTAGTGGGTGCGGATCTCGGCGCCGAAGCGGTCCTTGAGCGGGGTGATGATCCGTCCGCGGTTGGTGTAGTCCTCGGGGTTGGCCGACGCCACGACGAGTACGTCGAGCGGCAGCCGCAGCACGTAGCCGCGGATCTGGATGTCCCGCTCCTCCATCACGTTGAGCATCGCGACCTGGATCCGCTCGGCCAGGTCGGGCAGCTCGTTGATCGCGACGATGCCGCGGTGGCTGCGCGGGATCAGGCCGAAGTGGATGGTCTCGGGGTCGCCCAGTGAGCGCCCCTCGGCGACCTTCATCGGGTCCACGTCGCCGATCAGGTCGGCGACGCTGGTGTCGGGGGTGGCCAGCTTCTCGGCGTACCGCTCGTCGCGGTGCCGCCAGGCGACCGGCAGCTCGTCGCCCAGCTCGGCGACCCGGCGCTTCGAGGTCTCGGTGACCGGCTCGTAGGGGTGCTCGCCCAGCTCGGACCCCTCGATCACGGGGGTCCACTCGTCGAGCAGCCCGACCAAGGTGCGCAGCAGCCGGGTCTTGCCCTGGCCGCGCTCGCCGAGCAGGACCACGTCGTGGCCGGCGATGAGGGCGCGCTCGAGCTGCGGGATCACCGTGTCCTCGAAGCCGTGCAGGCCGGGCCAGGGGTCCTCGCCGGCGGCGAGGCGCGCGAGCAGGTTGTCGCGGATCTCCTCGCGCAGGGCCTTCTGCCGGTGCCCGGAGGCGCGCAGCTCGCCGAGCGTGGACGGGCGGGGGGTGGTGGATTCCGTCACGCTTTCCACGCTACGCCGGGGCCGCAAGGGTCGGCGTACCGTTTCGTCCATGACCACTGCAGCCGACGCCTTCACCGCCCTCTTCGACCGGATGCCCGCCCTGGTGCGCGACGCCGTGGGCGACCTTGCCGCCGACGACCTGGCCCGGCGCCTGGACCCGGACGCCAACACGATCGCCTGGCTGGTCTGGCACCTCGCGCGCGTGGAGGACGATCACGTCAGCAAGGCCGCCGAGGCGCTGGGCCGCGACGACCTGGCCGAGCAGGCCTACGTCGCCGATGGGTTCGCCGACCGCTTCGGCCTGCCCTTCCCGACCGAGGCGCACGGCTACGGCATGTCCAGCGAGGAGGTCGGGCAGGTGCGCGCGCCCGGAGACCTGCTGGTCGCCTACTACGACGCCGTGCACGAGAAGACCGGGGCCTTCCTGGGCACGCTCAGCGACGACGACTGGGAGCGGGTCGTCGACACCAGCTGGACCCCGCCGGTCACCCTGCTCGCGCGGATCACCAGTGTGGCGAACGAGGTCGCCCAGCACGTCGGGCAGGCGGCCTTCGTCCGCGGGGTGATCGAGCGCTCGTGAGGAGTCTGATCGGCGTCACGGGGCCGCCGGGCGCGGGGAAGTCGACGTACGCCGACGCGCTGGTCGCCGCCGCCGACGAGCCGGCCGTGGTGGTCCCGATGGACGGCTTCCACCTGGCGGACCGGGTGCTGCGCTCGCTCGGCCTGCGCGATCGCAAGGGCGCGCCGGAGACGTTCGACGCCTGGGGCTATGCGGCGCTCCTGCGGCGGCTGCGCCCCTCGCCCGACTCCCCCGGCGCCCCCGGGACCGTCTATGCGCCGGCCTTCGAGCGGGAGTTGGAGCAGCCGCTGGCCGGCGCGATCGCGGTGCCCCCGTCGGTCACGCTGGTGGTTGCCGAGGGGAACTACCTGCTGCTGGACCGGCCGGAGTGGCGGGCGGTGGCCGCGGAGCTGGACGAGGTGCGCTACCTCGACCTGGACGACGACGTACGTCGCTCCCGCCTGGTCGCCCGGCACGTGGAGTTCGGCAAGTCGCCCTCGGACGCCGCCGCCTGGGTGGAGCGGGTGGACGAGCCCAACGCCCGCCTGGTCGCCGCCTCCCGCGGTCGGGCGGACCTGGTCGTCCCGTCGTCGTGAGCCCGGGCCCTCGCTCAGCGGACCTCGAAGACGTCCGGGAGCCGCAGGTCGGCCCAGAAGCGGGTGGCGTGCTCGGGCGCGAGCCGCCGGGCGACGAGGACCAGCCAGGCGGTGAGCACCATGCCGTGCGTGCCGACCACCAGCACGCCCTCGGTCGCCTGCGCGGCGTGCCGGTCGATCGCGTCCTCGAACCGGTCGGCGGCCTCCTGCTGCGTCTCCCAGCCGGCGTGCCGCTCGTCGATCCGGCCGTCGACCCAGGCGAAGCGGCCGGCCTGGAAGTGCTCGCCGAAGGGCTCAGCCTCCCGTCGTACCTCGCTGAAGCCCTCATCCTGCAGCACCGGTACGGCGCCCCGCGCGGCCAGCTCCAGCGTCTCGCGCGCCTTGGTCTCGGTGCTGGAGACCCACAAGCCGGAGGGCAGGCGCTCGTGCAGGGCCTCGGCCGCCACACGCCCCTCGGCCGACAAGGGCCACCGACGCGGGTCGGCGTCGGGAGTCGCCGCGGGGTCGGCATGCCGGACGAGCACCACGGTGATGCCCTCGCGCGACATGGCAGCAAGGTACGCCCCTCCGGTATCGGCCCCCGATTCAGGTGCCAAAGTCTGATGACATTCGAACTTATGCTCGCGTATAGTCAAACCATGCTGCTCCCGCCTCCCCTCACCGCTCCGCCGGCACCGCCCGGCGGAGCAGTCGAGCTGGACGAGCTGGACGCCACTGCCACTCTGGCCGCCGCCACCGACAACCTGCGGGCCCGCCGGCTGGCCGAGGTCGAGGAGCTGCTGGTGGTGCTGCACTGGGCCGACCTGCATTCCGAGGACCCCCGCGAGGGGCCGGACGGCGAGTTCCAGCGGAGCATGGGCAACGTGCTGGTCCAGCTCGGCGGCGACGGCACACCGGGCGTGCAGGACTTCTGCCTCGGCGAGCTGGCGATCGCCCGTGGCACGGGCGTCGTCGCGCTGCGCAACCTGATGGCCGACCTGCTCGACCTCCGGCACCGGCTGCCGCTCATCTGGTCGGCCGTCCGAGCCGGCGAGTGCGAGTCGTGGGTCGCCGGCAAGGTGGCCCGGCTCTCCCGGGCCCTTCCCGCGGACCGGGTGGGGCTGGTGGACTCCGCGATCGCGCGGATCATCACCCGCGAGTCCGCCGGGCGGGTGATCGAGGTCGCCGAGGCGAAGGTGATCGAGGCCGACCAGGACGCACACGCGGCCCGGCTCGAGGAGGCCCGTCGTCAGCGCTTCGCGCACGTCGGCCGCAGCGACGAGCACGGGCTGCGCACTCTCGTGGCCCGGGTCACCGCCGGCGACGCCGCCGCGATCGACGCGGTGATCACCCGGGTCGCGGAGATCCTCCGCCCGCTCAACGAGGAGGCCACCAGCGACGAGCTGCGCGCGGAGGCGATCGGCTACCTCGCCCGACCCACTGAGCTGCTCAGGCTTCTGCTGGAGCACCTTGAGCCTCCGGAGCAGCAGGACGAGCAGCCCGAGGGTGAGCCCGAGCCCGAGCTGCCCCGCGCCCTGGCGTTCCCCGCCGACCTGCTCGACGCGCTGCGCTCGGCCGACCTGTCCGCCCTCCGACCGCGGTCGGTCCTCTACGTGCACCTGCACGAGGCCGCGGTCGGCGATCGGGCCGATGCGGTGGCCCGCGCCGAGGGTCTCGGTCCGGTGCTGGTGAACCAGCTCGAGGAGCTGCTGCGCCACCACCGGGTCACTCTCACTCCGGTGATCGACCTCAACGACCGAGTGAGCACGGCCGCCTACGAGCACCCGGAGTCACTCAAGACCCGCGTCCACCTGATGACCGGCGGCGACTACTTCCCGTTCGCTGCGGGCCGCAGTCGCCGGGTCGACTACGACCATCCGACGCCCTACGACCCCGATGGGCCGCCCGGCCAGACCGGGGACCACAACTCCGGGCCCCTCACCCGCACCCATCATCGATGGAAGACCCATGCCGGCTATCGCGCGCGACAGTCCGGTCAGGGCCGCTATGCCTGGCTCACCCCGCAGGGACGTGGCTACCTCGTCGACCACACGGGCACGCGCGAGATCGATCCCGAGCATGCCCGGATGATCATCGAGGCACCCGCGGGCGTGGACATCTACCCGGGTGGCCCGGAGATCGACATCACGGGCTATCAGCAGACTCCTCAGCGCTGAGCGCGTCGGCGCAGCCCGACGACGGTCCCCGCGACCACAGCCAGGAGAGCGACGCCCCCACCGATGAGCCAGGGCAGAACACGACCCTCGTCGGCCGCCTCGGGCTCACTCTCCGCCGCCGAGGGTTCCGGCTCGACCCCGGCGGGATCGGTCGCGATCGAGGAGGGGTACCGCTTCCACATCCGATCCGGCCCCTTCATGAACGGGTTCTCATCGGGCCACACGGTGGGGTCGTTGGCCAACAATTCACTCGTGTCCGGCAACCCGAACCCCGTCTCGTACCAGGTCAGCTTCTCCTTCTCCGACCCCGCACGAGCAGTGTTGTGCAACAGATGCTGCACCACCTGATTCGCCGTCGCGTCCGGATACTTCTCCCGCACCATCGCCGCCTGACCGGCCACCATCGGCGTCGCGAACGACGACCCCCACCACCGGCCATCCTCACTCGACGGCAACCCATCGGCGTTCGGCACCAAGATGTCATCACCCGGAGCGGCGAACTTCGGCTGGAACCAGAAAGGGGACGCCGAGTCCGGATCCAGGTCCTTGGCCGCATAGATCCCCGGCCTCGGCTCACCCTGCCGATTCACCGACGTCATCCCCACCACACCCGGCATCGCACCCGGAGGTAACAGAACCTCATCGTCCCCGGCGTTCGGCATCGCAGCCACGATGACCGCCTGGTTCTTCTTCACACCCTGCTCAACGGCCGCGATCAGTGACCCCGACATCCGACTCCGCGACACCGACAGCACATCTGCACGACGCAACGCGTTTTCATAAGTGGCTTCCTCAGCGCCGGGCTCACAGTCAAAGCTGCTGACCGACCGCGGCGCCTTGATGTCGTAGAACAGGATCGTCGCGTCCGGCACCATCCCCAGCATCGCGCTGCCCGGACCATCCGTCCCGACCCCGTTGCCCACCAACAACGACACCATCGCCGTCCCGTGGAACGCCGCCTCACCCTTCTCCGGCACCGCCCGACGATCCCGAAACTGCTGATCGAACCCCAGACACGGCGAACGCATCATCCGGATATCCGCACCCCGCAACTGCGGCTGCGAGAGATCCAACCCGTCATCGAGCACCGCGATCGTCACACCCTTGCCCGTCGCCTGCCGATGCGCCGCCGGGATCTCCATCCACTTCATCCACCAGTCCGCGCGGAACTCACCACCCGCACGCGAGTCCTCCGCGGCCGACACCGGCGCGACGCCACCCGCGACACCCGCACCGGCCACCACCGCAGCCGCGACCAGCAACGCCGCGGACCGGCGCACTCGACTCGTCCCCGTCCCCGAGACCCGCACCGACCTCACCCCTTCGTCCGAGAAGCGTGCAGGCCGGGAGGGTAACCCACGAACGCCTCAGCCGAGGTCGAGAACCATCACATGCAGCCCGACGTAGCCGTGCCGCTCGGACCGGAAGGCGCCGGGCACGGTGCCGACGATCCGGAAGCCCAGCGACTCCCAGAGCCGGACGGCCGCGGTGTTGGTCTCGACCACGGCGTTGAACTGGATCGCGCGGTAGCCCTGGTCGCGGTGCCACCCGACGACGTACTCGGCCAGCTGTCGCCCGACCCCGCGTCCGCGGGCCGCCTCGGCGACCATGAAGCTCGCCGTGCCGACGTGGTCGCCCCGGCCCGGTCGGTTCGGCCCCATCTTGGCGGTTCCGAGCACCACACCGTCCTCGACCAGCACCACCGTCTGCCCGGGCGCGTCCTCGACCCACAGCGCCCGCGCCTCGTCGCTGGTCAGGTCCTCGGGATAGGCGTAGGTCTCCCCCGCCGCGACCGTCGCGGCGAAGATCGGCCAGACCTGCTCCCAGTCGGCGTCCTCGATCGGGCGGATGGTCACAGGCCGATGCTCCCGTCACTCACGAGCACTCACTCCACCGGACGGCAGTCGTTGCCGCAACCGGTCTGCTCCCCCGCGGCCTCGGGCGCGGGAGGCCCGTCGGAGTGCGACGCCGGACGGTGGAGTACGGCGGTCGCCGGCGTGAAGCGGATCGCCTCGCCATCCCCCTCGGCGCTGCCGTCGACCAGCAGCGTGTAGCCCTTCGGCTTCAGCGGTGGGAAGAGCAGCGTCGCGGCCGGGTTCTCCGCCAGGTTCGCCAGCGACCCCCGGCTCCCCGGGAGCTCCAGCACAGCGCCCTCGAACGCCCGCGGATCCACCGTCACCGCCTTCACCTGCCCGCCGCCGCTGGTCAGGAGGTAGCCCGACCCGAAGGAGCGCAGCGTCTCCGCCAGCCGCCCCAGCTCCACCGGAATGCTCATGCTGGGCAATCTAGCCCGTCAGGACACCCAACGCTCCCCGGCGGGGACCGGCACGACCGCGCCTCCGGTCAGCCCGGCGACGGTCGCGGTCAGCCCCGCCTCCTCGCCGGCGGGCACGCCGACCAGGAGCCGGACCCGCTCGGCGTAGTCGACCGACAGCACGGCGACGCCGCGCGCCCGCAGCTCCGACTCCACCCGCCCGGCGTCCGCGTGGTCCAGCACCAGCAGCTGCTCGCGCAGCAGCGTACGACGGAGCGTGCCCGCCTCCTCCAGCCCGGCGCGTACGGCGTCGCCGTACGCCCGCACCAGGCCGCCCGCCCCCAGCAGCACCCCGCCGAACCAGCGCGTCACCACCGCGACCGTGTCGCTCACCCCGGCGCCGCGCAGCACCTCCAGCATCGGCGCCCCCGCGGTGCCCGCGGGCTCGCCGTCGTCGCTGGAGCGCTGCACCGACCCGTCCGCCCCCAGCACGAACGCCGAGCAGTGGTGCCGCGCGTCCCAGTGCTCGCGCCGCATCCGCTCCACCACCGCCCGCGCCGCGGCCTCGTCGGCGACCGGCTCGAGCGTGGCCAGGAAGCGCGAGCGCTTCACCTCGATGCTCGCCTGCGCGGCGCGCGCGAGGGTGAGGTAGGAGACCGGCTCAGGGGCCACGCGCGGGCTCCGGCGGCTCCGCGGCGGCTGAGCCGTCGGAGGGGGTGGAGCCGTTCCCGTTCGCGCCGTTGGGATCGAAGGTCACCTGGATCCGCTCCCAGCCCTTGTGTCGCTGCGCGCGGGCGTAGGACGCATACGCCCGCCGGTCCGCGTGCGTGGGCTGCACCGCGTCGGTGAAGGGGGTCAGCAGGGCGCGGGGGTAGAGCCGCCGGGCCACCACGACGTTCACCTCGATGGACAGCATCGCCATCACCGCCCCGATGAAGATGAAGCCCACCAGCCCGAGCACCAGGCCGAACGTCTTGGTCATCGAGCTGGTCCCGACCAGCACCCGGTCGACGTAGTAGGTGCCGCCGTACTGCAGCAGCTGCCACAGGATCGCGAGCGTGAAGCCGCCCGGGGCGGCGCGGCGGAAGCTGCGCTGCCCGGCCGCCGCGACCCGCAGCAGCAGGGTCAGACCACAGCCGACGACCAGCACCGTGACGATCGGGATGAGCATCCGGATCCCGGCGTTGATCTGGCTGCCGAACACCTCGGTCGCGCTGAGCAGCGTGGTGACCACCGTGACCGCCAGCAGCGAGGTCCCCGCGGTGGTGAGCAGCATCAGCGTCTTGAGCCGGGAGTAGAACGGGTTCGGTCGGCTGTTGCGCGGCACCGACCAGGCGACGTGCTGGGCGTTCTGCAGCGCCTGGCCCAGCCCCATCGAGCCGTAGAGCGCGGCGAGGAAGCCGACCGCGATGCCGAGGAAGGAGCCCTGCAGGCCCTCGGGCCGGCCGAGCTCGTCACCGATGATCGGGAACTGCGAGAGCGCCGAGTTGAGGATCGCGTCCTGCCACTCCGGCCGCCCCTCCAGCACCAGGCCGAGGATCGAGCTGCCGAGCAGCATCAGCGGGAAGATCGCCACGAACGCGTAGTAGGTCAACGTCGCCGCGAGGAAGTTGCCCTGGTCGTCGAAGAACTTGTAGATCACCGCCAGCGGCAGACCGATGACGGGATGACGACGTTGGAACCCGTCGATCCGCTCCACCACACCCATGGGCCGATTGTCCCTCACACCTCACCAGAATCCGGCGAGGCCACCGCCGATCCGCACCACGAACGCGGCGACGACCACCAGGAAGAACACCCGCACGAAGGCGGCGCCCTTCGCGACCGCGACCCGGGCGCCGACGTAGCCGCCCACGATGTTGCACACCGCCATCACCAGGCCGACCCGCCACATCACCGCGCCCATCGGCAGAAACACCACCAGGCTGCCCAGGTTCGTGGCCATGTTCGCCAGCCGCGCCTTGGCCGAGGCGTCGAGGAAGGAGTAGCCGAGCAGCCCCACCAGCGAGAAGACGAAGAACGACCCGGTGCCCGGCCCCAGCGCGCCGTCGTAGAACCCGATGATCACCCCGGCCAGCATCGCCAGCGTCACGTGCCGCCGCCCGGTGAAGCGCAGCCGCGTCGCCTCCCCCAGCGACGGCTTGAACCACACGTAGGTCCCGACCAGCACCAGGGCCGCCAGCACGATCGGGTCGAAGACCGACCGCGGCAGCAGGCTCGCCACGAGGGAGCCGCCCACCGCGCCGGCGAACGAGCAGGCCATCAGCGGCCCGAAGGTGCGGGGGTCCGGCCGGATCCGGCGATAGTACGTCGCCGCGCTGACGGTCGTACCAGCCACCGCGGAGATCTTGTTGGTCGCCAGCAGCTGGACCGGCGCGGCCCCCGGGAAGGCCAGCAGCAGCGCGGGCAGTTGGATCAGCCCACCGCCGCCGACGACGGCGTCGACGAAGCCCGCGGCCACCGCGGCCAGGCCGAGCCACAGGAGCGGCTCGTCCACTCAGCCGCCCCCGCGCAGGAGTCGCTCCCGCTCCGCCTCCAGGCTCGCGAGCCGGCCTCGGGCGGCAGCAGTACGGCGACCCAGCTCCTGCCCCGTCGCCGCCAGCGCCGAGCGCAGCTGCGCCACCCGGGCCGCGGCCTCGCCGATCCGGTTCTTCACCGCCCAGTCGCTGAAGATGTTGTCGAACCAGACGTCCAGCGCACGCGACATCGAGGTGATGCCGATCTCGCCGACCGAGCCGATCCCGACGTCGGCCAGCTCGGCGGCCAGGCGCGCCAGCGCCGCGTCGGCCTCCCGCATGTGTACAGCGGCCCGGTCCAGGTTCTGGTGCTTGGCCATGTCGCCGAGCATCCCGCCGCCGAGGAAGGTGTCGTAGGTCGCCCAGCCGTCGGCCCGGCCCAGCAGCTGGGCGGCCTGGTCGAGCCGGGCGTCCGCCTCCCGCGCGGCCGCGGTGGCCTCACCGAGCTCGGTGAGCTCGCCCCGCACCGTGCCCGCCTCGTCGGCCACGGCGGTGAGTCGCTCACTGGTCTCCGCCGCGCCCGGGTCGGCCCCGATCTCCGCCTCCCGCGCGGCCAGGGCGTCGCGCTGCCGGGCGTCGAGGTCGCCGAAGCCGGCGATCCGCTCCTCCAGGGAGCCCAGGTCCCACTCCTCGCGCGCCACCCGCGAGCGCGCCTCCGCGACGGCGTACTCCGCCGCCTGCGCCTCGGCACGCTCCCGGTCCAGGTCGCCCGAGCGCGAGCCGCGCAGCCCGGCCAGGATCCGGGTCATCGACATCGACTCCAGCCGCTCCACGTCCCGCTGCTCGGCGCCCAGCCGTTCAGCCGCCGCCGAGGCCGCGGCCCGCTCCTGCTCCAGCCGCTGCCGCACCACATCCACCTGGGTCCGCAGCCCGTCGCGCTCCCGGCGCGCCTGTGCCACCCGCTCCAGCTCCGCCAGCGCCGGCGAGGCCGGCGGCTCCCCCGTCTGCTCGCTCATGACGGCACTCTAGGGCCTCTCAGGAGCCGGCGAGGTAGGCCAGCAGGTCCTGGCGCGTGACGACGCCGACCGGCTTGCCGTCCTCGTGGACCAGCACCGCGTCCGCATCCTCCAGCAGGCCGACCGCGTTGCGGGCCGGCTCGGTCGAGCCGATCGTCGGCAGCGGCTGGGACATGTGCTCCTCTACGGAGTCGGTCAGCTTGGCGTCGCCGGCGAACAGCGCGTCCAGCAGGGTGCGCTCGGACACCGAGCCCGCCACCTCGGCGGCGACCACGGGCGGCTCGGCCCGGACGACCGGCATCTGGGAGACGCCGTACTCCTGCAGGATCGCGACCGCCTCGGCGATCGTCTCGTTCGGGTGGGTGTGCACCAGGTCGGGCAGCTGCCCCGCCTTGCCGCGCAGCACCTCCCCGACGGTGCGCGAGCCCGAGTCGCCGGCGCCGGTGGCGAAGCCGTATTGCGCGAGCCACTCGTCGTTGAAGACCTTGGTGAGGTAGCCGCGGCCGGAGTCGGGCAGCAGCACGACGATCACCGCGTTCTCGCCCTCGGGGGTGCCGCGCAGCTCCTCGGCGACCTGGCGGGCGGCGTAGGCGGCCATCCCGGCCGAGCCGCCGACGAGCATGCCCTCCTCGCGCGCCAGCCGGCGGGTGAAGGCGAAGGAGTCGGCGTCGGAGACCTCGATCACCCGGTCCGCGACGTCGCGGTCGTAGGTCTCGGGCCAGAAGTCCTCTCCCACGCCCTCGACCAGGTAGGGGCGTCCGGTGCCGCCGGAGTAGACCGAGCCGGCCGGGTCGGCGCCGATCACCTTGACCTCGGGGTTCTGCTCCTTGAGGTAGCGGCCGACGCCGCTGATCGTGCCGCCGGTGCCCATGCCGGTGACGAAGTGGGTGATCCGCCCGTCGGTCTGCTCCCAGATCTCCGGCCCAGTGGTCTCGTAGTGCGAGCGCGGGTTGTTGGGGTTGGAGTACTGGTCGGGCTTCCAGGCGCCCGGCTCGGCGGCCAGCCGGTCCGAGACGCTGTAGTAGGAGTCCGGGTGCTCCGGGGCGACGGCGGTGGGGCACACGACCACCTCGGCGCCGTAGGCCCGCAGCACGTTGCGCTTGTCCTCGCTCACCTTGTCCGGGCACACGAAGATGCAGCGGTAGCCGCGCTGCTGCGCGACCAGCGCCAGCCCCACCCCGGTGTTGCCGGAGGTCGGCTCGACGATCGTGCCGCCGGGCTGCAGCTCGCCGGAGGCCTCGGCCGCCTCGATCATCCGGGTGGCGATCCGGTCCTTCACCGAGCCGCCGGGGTTCATGTACTCGATCTTCGCGAGCACCATCGGGCCGGCCTCCGGATCGGCGTCCGGAGCCAGGTCCAGGGTCCGGTTCAGCCGCACCAGCGGGGTGTCGCCGATCAGCTCGAGCAAGGAGTTCACATACTTCACGGTCCCCAACCTATCGAGTCGATGGGCCCGTAGGCTGGCCGCGTGGGGAAGGTCGCAGCAGCTCGCAGACTCGCCTCCGCCGCGGCCTACGGCGGTGGCGGCCTGTCGGTGCTCGGCGCGGGCCTGTACGGCGTGCTCCGGGCTGAGGCCAGCCTGGCCCGCCGTACCATCGGCGAGCCGGCGGACGTGCCTCCCCCGGACGCCACCGGGTGGTACGGCCGGGGCCGCCCCGGGCCCGCCCTGCGGATCGCCCTGCTCGGCGACTCCAGCGCCGCGGGCTACGGCGTGCACTCGGTCGAGGAGACGCCGGGCGCGGTGCTCGGCTCGGCGGTCGCGGGCCGCGCCAACCGGCGCGTGCACCTGCGTGAGTACGCCGTCGTGGGCGCGCGCAGCTCCGACCTCGCGGTGCAGGTGGACCGGGCGCTGCCCACCGAGCCGGGCGTGGCGCTGATCTTCATCGGCGCCAACGACGTCACCCACCAGGTGCTGCCCTCGCAGTCGGTGCGCTCCCTCGCCGAGGCGGTCCGGCGCTGTGTCGAGGCCGGCACCCAGGTGGTCGTCGGCACCTGCCCCGACCTCGGCACGATCCGGCCGATCGCGCCGCCGCTGAAGCAGGTGGCGCGGCTGTGGTCGCGGCGGCTGGCAGCGGCCCAGACCATCGCCGTGGTCGAGGCGGGCGGGCGCACCGTGTCGCTCGGCTCGATGCTGGGGGCGGAGTTCGACGCCGCCCCGGCGCTGCTCTTCGGCCCCGACCGCTTCCACCCCTCGGCCGACGGCTACCGCAAGATGGTCTCCGCCGTCGTGCCCTCGGTGCTCGCGGCGCTGGGCTTCGCCCCCGACGAGGAGGCACAGCCCATCACGCTGCGGGGCGAGGCGGTGCTGCCGGTCAGCACGGCCGCGGTCGAGGCGGCCCGAACCCCGGGCACCGAGGTCGACGGCACCGAGGTGGCCGGCTCCCAGCGCGGGCTGCGTGGCCGCTGGGTGGCACTACGACACCGCCGCCGGGGCCCGGAGTCGAGCTCGGAGTCCCCGGCGGCGGCCGAAGAGGACTAGCCGGTCGCTGGTCAGTCCTGCTGGAAGATCGCCAGGATCCGCAGCAGGTTGGTGTAGATCCAGACCAGGCTGACGGTCAGCCCGAAGGCGACCCGCCAGGACTCGCGCTCCGCCAGGCCCGCGGCCACGCCGCGCTCGGCGAAGTCGAAGTCCAGCAGCAGCATGAACACACCGAGCACCAGGCCGGCGACGGCGAAGAGCAGCCCCAGGGCGCCGTCGTCGAACAGACCCAGCCCGTTGCCGAACATCCCGAGCACCATCTCCAGCAGACCGAGGGCCACCATGCCGAACATGGCGGAGACCACGAACTTGCGGAACTTGTTGCTCACGGTGATGTTGAAGAACTTGTACGCCGCCAGCGTGCCGGCCAGGGCCGCGAAGGTGCCGAGCACCGCCTGCACGACGATGCCGCCACCGAACTGGGCATCGAAGAACTTGCTGAACGCGCCCAGCGCGACGCCCTCGGCCGCGGCGAACGCGAGCACCAGGCCGGGGCTGATCACCCGCTTGAACGAGTTGACCAGGGACAGGACGAAGGCGGCACCGCCGCCGACGAGCATGGCGCCGTAGAGCATGCCGGCGGTCTGCGCGGACACGTCGCCGACCAGCATCCACGTGGCCGCGGCGAAGACGATCACCGTCAGCAGCGTGATGCCGGTCTTCTGCACCACCGAGTCGATGGTCATCCGGCCCTGCTCCTGCAGGTCCGGGTATCCGGGCTGGCCGCCCTGGGTCTGGTAGGGGTCGGGCTGGCCGTAGGGGTTCGCCTGGCCGTAGCCGCCGTACGCCTGGCCGTTGCCGGCGTAGGTGCTCTGGCCGTTGAACTCCGGCGAGCGGTTGAACACCGGGTTGTTGCTACGCATTGGTCTCTCCTTGGAGGCCGTGGTTCCCGGGGCAGGCCGCCCCGTTGCGCTCACTCTATCGAGCGTCACTCATCTCAACGCGCGAGACGCGATAGATGTTCCCATTCCGGACGGGTTCCGGCCGGCGGGTTCGCTGCGGACCGTGCCCCCGCTGGGACTCGAACCCAGACTGCGCCGATTTTAAGTCGGCTTCCTCTGCCGATTGGGATACGGGGGCCACGCCCAGGGGCGGGCTCCGCCGAGCCTAGGCCCACCGGCTCAGCGACCGCTCCCGGCGGGGAGCTGGGCCTCCGGGTCGGGCACGGGAGAGGAGCCGACGGTCGGCGGGGAGTCGCCCAGGATCCCGGGGCGCTTCGGGTCGCACCGGACCGGCTTCGGCTCGGGCTCCGGCTCCGGCTCCGCGCTCGCGCTGCCCGAGGCCGACGGGTCGTCGCTGGGCTCCTGCGCCTCCTGCTCGGCCTCGCGCTTGCGACGCTCGCAGTCGCGTACCGCCTGGCGGTAGCGCTGCCGGGCCGCGTCCTGGCGATCGAAGAAGGTCCGCCGGGCCTGCTGCTGACCGCGCCAGGAGTCCAGCGCGGCGTAGTAGCGGTTGCGGGCGCCCCAGATCACGTTCCACGCCGAGGCCACCTCGCTCACCTCGGCGGCATAGACCTCGTAGTCCTCCACGGCGGCCCGGTAGGCGGCGTACTCCCCGAAATAGTCCGCCTGCTCACCCGGCCAGGCCCGCCACTGACGCCGCAGGTCGCCCCGGGCGCGGTCCACCGCGCGCTGCAGCTCCGCGTCGGCCTTCTCCTGGTCGAAGTGCGGCGGCTGCTGGCCGGTGAAGTCCCAGCCGCACCCCGGGCCGACCGGGTCGGGGATCCGCTTCGGCGCGGTCGTCTCCATCGGCGGACGGGTCGGTGCGTCCGGCGCCGCGGGGGCGTACTGATACTCCGGGAGCGCGACGGGGCCCTCCGTGGGCAGCGGCTGCGGGGTCGCCGGCCGCTCCGGCACCGCCGGGATCGGCAGGTCCGGCGCCGGTACCGGCACCTTCTGCGCCCCCGACGGCGGCGTCGGGCTCGGCACGTCCATGTCACCGCGCTCGACCTTCTCGGTGACCTGGCGGCCGTGGTAGTTGGCTCGGTCCAGGTACGGCGAGCGGGCGCGCGACGACTCGCCGTCCGGGTTGGCGCAGACGCCCACCAGGGCGTCGGCCAGCACGCGGTCCAGCTCGCGGAGCGCCTGCTCGTGCGAGCCGGGGTCCTCCGGGCCGTCGGAGGTCCGGGCGCTGGCGGTGACCACCACGTCGCCGCGGCGCCACAGCTGGGCCACCGTGCGGCTCGACGTGAGCTCGGTCGCGTCCACGCCCAGCTCGGAGAGCCCGGTGGAGGTGTAGACGCCGGAGCAGGAGGGGTCCGATGCCACCGCGTCCGCGGCCTGCAGCGCGACCGAGCCCCCGCCGGCCGGGTACGCGGCGACCTGCACCGCCAGGGAGCGGCCGGACTTCTCGTCGTACCAGTTCACCGTGCGCGCGATCGCGGGGGCGATGTCGCCGACCGGGTCGCAGCCCAGCCCGAACGAGCTGGTCGTCACCGCCGAGCTGTCCAGCCGGCGCCACTCCCTCAGCTGCTCCGGCTGCACGTCCGCGACCCGGCGCACGACCTGCTCGGCCGCGGACGCGCCGGCGAGAGCCGGCCCGCTGCTCGTCGCGGCGGCCGGGGCCGGGCCCTCGGCCTGCTCCTCGCCGGGCACGGCGAAGGACAGCCAGGGCGCCACACCGATGATGGCCAGGGTCAGGACGACGGCGACGACGAGGACACCGAGCCCCAGGGCGAGCGCTGCTCGCTGCCAGGACTCGGGCGGGCGTTTCGTCGGATTCTCGGTCACCGTGGACAATCGTAGGCAGCCCGAGCCCCACCGCGAAGTCGGGGCGAGCCCAGGAGGAGGAGAGCCGCGTGCCGCAGGAGGGTGCCGAGCGCCGTCAGGCGCTGCGTCACGGGGTCCTCGCCTTGGCGGCGCTCGCGCTGATCGCCGCGGTGCTGACCGTCCCCTTCGCGACCACCGGCGCGATGACCGTCAACGCGGCCGCGCGCTATTGGCGCGACCTCCCCGCGAAGCTGCCCGAGAGGCCGGCTCCGAGCCGGTCGAAGATCCTGGCGGCCGACGGCAGCGTGATCGCGGAGTTCTACTCCGAGAACCGCTTCCCGGTGGAGTACGACGAGATCTCCCGCCCGATGCGCCAGGCGGCGGTGGCGATCGAGGACAACCGCTTCTGGCGGCACGGCGGCGTCGACATCCGCGGCATCGCGCGAGCCTTCGTCAACAACGCCCTCGGCGACGACACCCAGGGCGGCTCCACCATCACCCAGCAGTACGTCAAGAACGTGCTGGCCAACGCCGCCGAGACCGAGGAGGGTCGCGAGGCCGCCTCGCAGGCCTCCTACCAGCGCAAGCTGCGCGAGGCCCGGCTGGCGACCGCGGTCGAGAAGCAGATGACCAAGGAGCAGATCCTCCAGGGCTACCTGAACATCTCCTACTTCGGCGACGGGGCGTACGGCGTGGGGGCGGCCGCCCGTCACTACTTCGACGTGGACGCGAGCGAGCTGACCGTGCCGCAGGCGGCGATGCTGGCCGGCGTGGTGAAGAACCCCACGGCGCTGGACCCCACCGAGGACCCCGCGGCCGCGCAGGCCCGCCGCAACACCGTGCTGTCGGTGATGAACGCCCAAGGGATGATCACCGACCGCGAGCTGGCCCGCTTCAAGAAGGCGCCGCTCGGGCTGAGGATCACCGAGGCGCCGAACGGCTGCACCAGCGCGCGCTACCCGTTCTTCTGCCAGTACGTCAAGGAGTGGATCGCCAAGGACCCCGCGTTCGGCCGGACCGCGGCCCAGCGCGCCGAGCTGCTCTACCGCGGCGGGCTGACGATCAAGACCAGCCTGGACCCGAAGGCCCAGGACATCGCGCAGAAGGCGGTCGACGACGCGCTCGGTCGCGACAACCGGGTCGCGGCCGCCGCGGTCACCGTCGAGCCCGGCACCGGGCGGGTGATCACCTTCGCGGTCAACCGCACCTTCGGCGTGCCGAAGAAGGGCGAGTTCGACAAGACCCAGGTCCTGCTGCCCGACGCGGTGGCGATGCAGCCGGGGTCGAACTTCAAGCCGATCACCCTGGCGGCGGCGCTGGAGCGCGGCTACGACCCGAACAGCGCGATCTACGCCCCGCCCGTCTACGCCCCCGCGGACCAGAACTACCCCGGCTCGGGGTTCCAGAACTTCGGCAGCAGCGGCTCGGGCTACCTCGACGCCTACGCCGGCATCGCCCGGTCCTCCAACACCTACGCCCTGGCGCTGCAGCACGACGTCGGGGTGCTCAACGTCGCCGCCATGGCCGAGCGCCTCGGCTTCACCGGGATCCCGCGGTCGGGCGAGCGGGCGATCACCGAGCGGGACGCCGCGCTCACCCTCGGCGTCTACGAGGTCTCCCCGCTCCAGCTCGCCAGCGCCTATGCCACCTTCGCCGCGCACGGCGTCTCCTGCCGGCCGATCGCGATCGACGCGGTGACCGGGCCCCGCGGCCGGGAGTTGGAGGTGCCGGACGCCAACTGCACCCAGGCGATCCAGCCGTCGGTGGCCGACACCGTCGCCGACGTCATGCAGGGCGTCATCGACGGCCCCGACCCCGCGCGCACCGGCTCCGCCCAGTCCATCGGCCGCCCGGCCGCCGGCAAGACCGGCACCACGCAGAACAACGCGGCGGTCTGGTTCTCCGGCTACACCCCGCAGTTCGCCACGGCCGTCTGGGTCGGCGACCCGCGAGGCGGGTTCGCCTACCCCCTGCGCAACTTCTACGCCAACGGCACCTACATCGCCCAGGCCTACGGCGGCCTGGTCGCCGGCCCGATCTGGCAGAAGATCATGCTCGGCCTGCACCGGGGGCTGCCCGTGGAGCAGTTCGCCCCGCCCTCCGGAACCGCGTCGGGGACCGTCGTGCCCGACGTACGCGGCCTCTCCCCCGCCGACGCCTTCCGGGCCCTGGACGAGGCCGGCTTCCGGGTGCGGGTGGCCGACCGGCGCGCCTCGCCCGACGACCTGCTGAGCCCCAACGTGGTGCAGCGGACGACGCCGGCCGCCGGCACCTACCTCGGGCCGGAGTCGGAGGTGTCGCTGGTGCTCACGGCGGGGTCTCGGACCGACGTGCGGCTGCCAGAGACCGAGCGCGGGTGAAGACCGCGTCCAGCATCGGCTCGGTCAGCCGGCCGGTGAAGGTGTTGTGCTGGCTGGGGTGGTAGCAGCCCAGCAGCGTGACCGTCCGCGCCTCGTCCCCCAGCGTCACCTCGGCGGCGTGCGCGAACCGCGGCTTCGGCTTCGGTACGGCGAACCCGGCGGCCGCCAGCCCGCGCAGCGCCCCCGCCCAGCCGTAGGCGCCCAGCGCCACCACGACCCGCAGCGACGGGGCGACCAGCCGCACCTCCTGGGCCAGCCACGGCTCACAGGTGTCCCGCTCCCGCGGGGTGGGCTTGTTCTGCGGCGGCGCGCAGCGGACCGTGGCGACCATCCGTGCCCCGACCAGCGCCTGCCCGTCGCCGGCGTGCACGGAGGCGGCCTGCCGGGCCAGCCCGGTGCGGTGCAGGGAGGCGAAGAGCCAGTCGCCGCTGGAGTCGCCGGTGAAGACCCGCCCGGTGCGGTTGCCGCCCTGGGCGGCCGGGGCCAGGCCGACGATCAGTATCTCCGGCGCGGGGTCGCCCCAGCCCGCGATCGGCCGGCCCCAGTAGGGCTGGTCGGCGAAGCTCGCGCGCCGCTCGACCGCCACCTGCTCGCGCCAGCGGACCAGCCGCGGGCAGGCGGAGCACACGCTCACCCGGGCGTCGAGCTCGGCCAGGTCGTCGGTGTCCGCGAGGCGGCGTACCTGGGCCGGAGTGCGGGCCACCGGCGTGTCCGGCGCGGCCGGGTCCTCCGGCCAGCCGGTGCCCGGCGGGACCGGGCTGGGGAACCGCTCGCCGGTGACCGGGTGCGGATCGGTGGTCACGACGGGTCGGCGATCGACCAGGCGATGCCGTAGAGGATGTCGGCCTCGGAGACGACGTACCGCTCCACCCGGGTGCGGGCCAGGATCCGCGACCAGATGATCGCCCCGGCCCCGATCACGTCGGCGCGGCCGGGGTGCAGCCAGGGCAGCCGGAGCCGCTCGGCGACCGACATCGCGAGCATGCGGTCGACGAAGCGGTGCGTGGCGGCGACGAGCGGGGTGGCTCCGTCGATCGCGTCCCGGTCGAAGGCCGGCAGGTCCATCAGCCCCGCGGCGAGCGTCTTGATCGTCCCGGACGTGCCGATCACGGTGCGAGCCGAGGCGAGGTCCAGGCCGCTGCCGTCGAGGGCGGCGTCGACGTCCGCGGCGCAGGCCCGGGTCTGCGCGGTCGTCGGCGGGTCGTCGTGGAGATAGCGCTCGTGCAGCCGGACCGAGCCGATGTCCAGGGAGACCGCGGCGTCCGGGGTGCCGGCCGTGCCGAGCACCAACTCGGTGGAGCCGCCGCCGATGTCGACCACCAGCACCGGGTCGGGTGGGCTCGGCTCGAGCGCGCGGGTGGCACCGGCGTAGACGAGGGCCGCCTCCTCCTCCCCCGAGAGCACCTCGACGTCCACGCCGAGACGCTCGCGCACGCCGTCGGTGAAGACCGCCGCGTTGCGGGCGTCCCGGGTGGCCGAGGTGGCGCAGAAGCGGATCCGGTCCTGGGCGACGTCGTGCTCCCGCAGCAGGGCGGCGAACTCGTCGATCGCGTCGAAGGTGCGGGCCAGTGCCTCCTCCGACAGCTCGCCGGTGGTGTCGACGCCGGCTCCGAGCCGGACCACGCGGGACTCGCGCACCGCGACGTCGGGCAGGTCGCCGATCAGCAGCTTGATCGAGTTGGTGCCGCAGTCGATCGCGCCGACCGCGCTCACGCGTCCTCCACGGTCACGCAGGGACCCTCGCTCCACCAGTCGCCGAGCAGGTCGAGCACCTCGTCGCCCAGCGGGTTGACCCCGCGGCCGGCGGCCAGCGCGTGGGCGGCGAGCACGTGCAGGCACTTGACCCGGTCCGGCATCCCGCCGGCGGTGACGCCCGCGATCTCGGGTACGTCGTGCCCGGTGACCCGGGCCAGCTCGTCCCGGTCGGCGAGGTAGGCCTCGTGCGCTCTGCGGTAGGCCGCCGCCAGCTCGGGGTCGTCGCGCAGTCGCTGGGTCATCTCGGTCATCAGGCCCGAGCCCTCGAGGGTGCCGATCCGGGAGCTCGCCCGAGGGCAGGTGAGGTAGTAGGTGGTGGGGAACGGCGTCCCGTTGGGCAGTCGCGGCTCGGTGGTCACCACGTCCGGGTTACCGCAGGGGCAGCGGTGGCCGACCTCGTGGCTGCCGCGCGGGGGGCGACCGAGCTGGGCGCGCACGATCGCCTCGTCCCGGGGGTCCAGGCTCACCCGCGGGGACCGATCACGTCGGGCAGCGTCTGGTCTCCCGGCTTGACCTGGGGCGGGTTCCCGGCGAGCCGGACCGACCCCCAGGCGTTGTCCCACCAGGCCGTGGGCTCCTCGCGCACGACGTCCTCGGGGTCGTCGAGAGCCCGCCCGGTGACCGGGTCGCCGTTCTCGTCGACGACCACGAAGGAGCGCTCACCCGGCATCACGTAGCCGAACCGCTGCCGGGCCTGCTGCCGCAGATACGCCGGGTCCTCCCAGCGGCGCTTCTCCCGCTCGAGCTCGCCGATCGCCTTCTCACGCATGGCGATCTCGGCCTTGAGGTCGCTGATCTGGTCCCGCTGCTGGAGGTAGGCGCGCAGGCTGGAGGCGTAGGAGGCCATCAGCACCGCGACCACCAGGACCAGCACCATCGCCCGGCCGGTGAGCCGGGGGCGGCGGCGGCCGGTCGTGGGTGGTCTCGACAGGCTCGACCAGCGTTGGGGGCTCGACCAGCGTTGGGGGCTCGACCAGCGATGAGGGCCGGAGTCAGTGACCCGCGGCGTGGAGCCGGTGGTCGTCGTGCGGCTGCGGGCGCGCGCCTTCCCGCCCGGGGGCGTCTTGCGCCCGGGGCCGGAGGTACGGCGCTCCGCCATGCGGGTCAGCCCTGGAAGCGCGGGAACGCGGACGCGCCGGCGTAGCGACCGGCCTCGCCGAGCTCGTCCTCGATCCGCAGCAGCTGGTTGTACTTCGCGACCCGCTCGGAGCGGGCGGGCGCGCCGGTCTTGATCTGGCCGCAGTTGGTCGCGACCGCGAGGTCGGCGATCGTGGTGTCCTCGGTCTCCCCGGAGCGGTGGCTCATCATGCAGCGGTAGCCGTTGCGGTGGGCGAGGTCGACGGAGTCGAGGGTCTCGGTGAGCGTGCCGATCTGGTTGACCTTCACCAGCAGCGCGTTGGCCTGGCCGCCGGAGATGCCGCGCTGGAGCCGCTCGACGTTGGTGACGAACAGGTCGTCGCCGACCAACTGCACCTGGCCGCCGAGCCGGTCGGTCATCGCCTTCCAGCCCTTCCAGTCCTCCTCGTCCAGCGGGTCCTCGATCGACACGATCGGGTAGGAGGAGCACAGGTCGGCGTAGTAGTCGATCATCTTCTCCGCCGTCTGCTTCTTGCCCTCGAAGGTGTACTTGCCCTTGTCGGCGAACTCCGAGGCGGCCACGTCGAGCGCGAGCACGACGTCCTTGCCGAGCTTGAGTCCGGCGGCCTTCACCGCGTCGCCGATCAGGTCCAGCGCGTCCCGGTTCGACGGCAGGTCGGGGGCGAAGCCGCCCTCGTCGCCGACGCCGGTGGCCAGGCCCTTCTTCTTCAGCACCGACTTCAGCGCGTGGTAGACCTCGGCGCCCTGCTGGAGGGCCTCGCGGAAGGTGGGGGCGCCGATCGGCGCGATCATGAACTCCTGCACGTCGACGTTGGTGTCGGCGTGCGCGCCGCCGTTGAGAATGTTCATCATCGGCACGGGCAGCAGGTGCGCGTTGGGGCCGCCGACGTAGCGGTAGACCGGCAGGCCGGCGGACTCCGAGGCGGCCCGGGCCACGGCCAGGGAGACGCCGAGGATCGCGTTGGCGCCGGCCTTGGCCTTGTTGGGGGTGCCGTCGGCGTCCAGCATCGCCTGGTCCACCAGGCGCTGGTCGTCGGCCTCCAGGCCCTCGATCGCGGGGGCGAGGTCCTCGACGACCGCCCGCACGGCCTTCTGCACGCCCTTGCCGAGGTAGCGCTTCCCGCCGTCGCGCAGCTCCACGGCCTCGAACTGGCCGGTGGAGGCGCCACTGGGCACGGCCGCGCGGGCGAAGGTGCCGTCGTCGAGCCCGACCTCGACCTCGACGGTGGGGTTGCCGCGGGAGTCGAGGATCTCGCGGGCGCCGACTGCGATGATGGAAGCCATCGGGTGCTCCTGGGTGGTGGTCGTCGAGGGACGGGCACGGTCAGCCTAATGGCGGCGCGCGTACAACGCAGGGAGCACCCGCGGCGTGCCCGGCTCGGTCCCGGCCGGTCCCGGCTCGGCGAACTTGATCAAGCGGGCGAATGCGGAACGCGCCACACTCCTCGCATGGACACCTGCTGGTTCTGCTCCGAGGAGGCCCGGACCGAGCCAGCGCCGGGTGGGTGGCTGATCGACGACGGGGTCTGGCGTGCCGGGCACGCTCCGGCCGCCTACGGACCGCCGGGGACGGTGATCCTGGAGGCGCGGCGACACGTGCTCGACCCGTCGGTGTTCAACGACACCGAGGCGGCGACGTACTCCCACGCCCTCGGCCGGCTGACCGCCGCCATCCGCGAGGTCACGGGGTGCGACCGGGTGTACCAGTGGGCCACCATGGATCGCTTCCCCCACTTCCACGTCTGGCTGATCCCCTGGTGGGAGGGGCCACTGCGCGGGCCACGCTTCCTCGTGGCCACGCTGGTCGACGAACCGGGCTGCGACCCGGCCGAGGCGGAGCGGATGGCCGGGCTCCTCCGGGCGCGTCTCGCACGGTCGGCGAGCTAGGCCACCATGGTGTCGTGACGCAGCATCCGGAGCTCGCCAGGCGGCTCGGCACGGGGGACGCGGTGAGCGTGGGGCTCACCGCGATGGTCGGCGCGGGCGTGTTCGCCGTCTGGGGGCCGGCGGCCACGGCGGCCGGCTCACTGCTGCTCGTCGGGCTCGGGATCGCGGCGGTCGTCGCGTTCTGCAACGCGGTCGCCTCGGCCCAGCTCGCGCAGACCTACCCGTCCTCGGGCGGCACGTACCTGTTCGGCCGCGAGGTGCTCGGCCCCTGGTGGGGCTTCGTCGCCGGGTGGGGGTTCGTCGTCGGCAAGACCGCGTCGTGCGCCGCGATGGCGATGACGTTCGCGGCGTACGCCGTCCCCGGCGAGCCGGTCTGGCAGCGGCTCGCCGCGGTCGCGGCCGTGGTGGCGCTGACGCTGGCGAACCTGTGGGGCGTCACCCGCACCGCGCGAGTCGGCCAGGTCCTGCTCGCGCTCACCCTGATCACCCTGGTGGTCGCGGTCGCGGTGGTGCTGCCGGCCTCGCCGGCCGCCGTACCCGCCCCCTCCGGCTCCGCCTGGGGGGTGCTCCAGTCCGCGGGGCTGCTGTTCTTCGCGTTCGCCGGGTACGCGCGGATCGCCACCCTCGCCGAGGAGGTACGGCAGCCGGAGATGCTGGGCCGGGCCATCCTGATCGCGCTCGGGGTCGCGGTCGTCCTCTACGCGGTCGTCGGGGTGGCGGTGCTCCGGGTGCTCGGCGCGGACCTCGCCGGGTCGACCACCCCGATCGCGGACGCGGCGACGGCCGCCGGAGCCGCCTGGGCGTCGCCTCTGGTGCGGGTCGGCGCGGCCGCGGCGGCGCTCGGTGCGCTGCTCGCGCTGCTGGCCGGGATCGGGCGCACCTCGTTGGCCATGGCGCGCGAGCGCGACCTCCCGTCCACCCTCGCGCACGTGCACCCCGAGCACCGGGTCCCCGATCACGCCCAGGTCGCCATCGGCGCCGCCGTCGTGGTCCTGGTGCTCGTCGCGGACCTGCGCGGCGCGATCGGCTTCTCCTCCTGCGGGGTGCTCGTCTACTACTTCGTCGCGAACCTCTCCGCGCTGCGCCAGCCCCCCGCCGAGCGGCGCTGGCCGCGGGCGCTCAATGTGCTCGGGCTCGTCGGGTGCGCCGTACTCGTCCTCACCCTCCCCTGGGTCTCGGTCGCCGTCGGACTCGGCGTCCTCGCCCTCGGTCTCCTCGGGCGGCTGGTGGTGCGCGGGCGGTGAGGGTGCTCGCCGAGGCGCGGGCGTTGTGACGCGGGTGCTCTCACATCCCGCAGGAAGACCCCGCGGGATCTGGTAGGGCACGCACCACAACGTCCCCTGCCACCGCCCCCGGATCTGGTAGGTGCCGCACCACAACCCTCCGGGCGGAGGCAGTCAGCTCGCCGCGACCCGAGAGGCGGCGTGCAGGGCCCGCCGCGCATAGCCCCGCACGTCGGCGTCGGTGTCCTTGGTGGCCCGCTCGAGCGCCTCGACGGCACGGTCGTCGCCGGTCCGCTCGGAGAGCGCGATCACCGCGGCCTTGCGCACGTCGGCGTGCTCGTCCTCCAGCGCCGGGAGCAGCGGTGGCACCGCCACGTCGTCGGGCGCGCCGGCGAGGCCGCGTACGGCGCCGACCCGGACCCGCCAGGCCCGGTCGGACAGACCCTCGGCGGACCGCGACCAGGAGTCCGGCGAGCCCCCCAGCGCGCCGAGGGACTCCAGGGCCGCGGCCCGCACGAGGAGCTCGGGGTCCCCGGCGAGGTCGGCCAGCACCGGCTCGGAGGCCGGCGAGCCGATCGTGCCGAGGCCGTGCACCGCCGCGACCCGGACCTCGCGCTCGGCGTCGGCGGTGGCTCGCGCGACCGGCTCGACCGCGTCCAGCGACACCAGCCCGCTCACCGCCTGCAGCCGCACCCGGTGGTCCTCGTCGGCGAGCGCGGCGGAGAAGTCCTCGACGGTGCCGAGCCGCAGTCCGCGGAGTACGTCGAGGACGGCGGCCCGCCCCACCGGGTCGGCCACCGAGGCGGCACCGTGCAGCGCCGCCGAGACCTCCTCGGTCGCCGGCACCACCTCGACCAGCTCGCGCAGCGCGTGTGCCGCGGCGGACCGGACCGAGGCGTCCTCGTCCTCCAGCCGCGCGACCAGCGCCGGGCCGAACCCGGCCGGCACCACCTCGGTCAGCGTCGCCACCGCCGCCCGGCGCACCGCCGGCTCGGCGTCGACCAGGAACGGGTCGAGCTCCCCGAGGTCGGGCGAGGAGTCGGCCAGCTCCAACAGCTCCAGCAGCCGGGGCGAGCGGGTCGCCGCGGCGCCGGCCGGCCCGGAGCGCCGCCCCGTCACCAGCTGCCGTGGCTCGACGGACGCGATCACCGCGACGTCGTCGGGCGCGGAGGCGGGGATGGTCACGCCCTCGACCGGGACGACGTACTCCGCGACCGGTCGCCGCACGAACTCGGTCCCGCCGTCGGGGCGGCGCCGCACGTTGAGGTGGAAGAACCACGCGTCGTCGTCGCGCAGCGGCAGGTCGGCCCGGGCGTGGTAGAGCCCCCACCGGCTCTCCTCGCGCACCATCGAGGCGCGCGCGGCCAACTCGGCGCAGTCGCGGATGAAGGTGACCTCGGCGCAGCGCATCAGCTCGTGCGGCGTACGCCCGCCCATCCCCTCCAGCTCCCCGGCCATCCGGTCGAAGGACTCGATCGCGATCGCCAGCTTGCGGCCGGTCTTCGGCGGTGCGACGTAGTCGTTGACGAAGCGGCGCAGCTTGTACTCCACCTGCGGCTGCGGCGGCCCGTCCGGGTTGCGCAGCGGCCGGTAGACCAGCTCGTGCGCGGCGGCCACCTGGTCGGCGGGCAGCTCGGGCCGGGTGGACGGCAGGTGGGCGCTCGCGTGGGTGCCGGCCAGGTCGCCGAAGACGAACGCGCCGATCATGTAGTTGTGCGGCACGCAGGCCAGGTCGCCCGCGGCGTAGAGCCCCGGCACCGTGGTCTGGGCGTTCTCGTCCACCCACACGCCGGAGGAGGAGTGCCCGCCGCACAGCCCTATCTCGGAGATGTGCATCTCCACGTCGTGGGTGCGGTAGTCGTGCCCCCGGCCGGAGTGGAACGTGCCACGCGTCGGCCGCTCGGTGTGGTGCAGGATCCCCTCCAGCGCCGAGACCGTCTCCTCGGGCAGGTGGGTGGTCTTGAGGTAGATCGGACCGCGCGCGGAGTCGATCTCCTCCTTCACCTCGGCCATCATCTGACCGCTCCAGTAGTCGCAGTCCACGAACCGCTCGCCGTCGGCGTTGACCTGGTAGCTGCCGAACGGGTTCGCGACGTAGGCGCACGCCGGGCCGTTGTAGTCCTTGATCAGCGGGTTGACCTGGAAGCACTCGATCCCGCTCAGCTCGGCGCCCGCGTGGTAGGCCATCGCATAGCCGTCGCCGGCGTTCGTCGGGTTCTCATAGGTGCCGTAGAGGTAGCCGCTCGCCGGCAGCCCCAGCCGCCCGCAGGCGCCGGTCGCCAGGATCACCGCACCCGCGGAGACGGTGACGAACCCGCCGGTGCGGGTGTGCAGTGCGGCGGCGCCGACCGCGCGGCCCTCGGCGGTGAGCACGCGCACCGGCATCAGCCGGTTCTCGATCGTCAGGTTCTGCCGGATCTCCCGCTTGCGCATCACCCGGTAGAGGACCTTCTTGACGTCCTTGCCCTCCGGCATCGGCAGCACGTAGGACCCGGACCGGTGCACCCGGCGGACCGCGTAGTCGCCGTACTCGTCCTTCTCGAACTTCACGCCGTAGCGCTCCAGCCGTCGCACCATGTCGTAGCCGCGGGTGGCGGTCTGCCGGATGGTGGCCTGGTTGACGATGCCGTCGTTGGCACGGGTGATCTCGGCGACGTAGTCCTCCGGCGTGGCCTTGCCGGGGATGACCGCGTTGTTCACGCCGTCCATGCCCATCGCCAGCGCTCCGGAGTGCCGCACGTGCGCCTTCTCCAGCAACAGCACCTGCGCGCCGGCCTCGGCGGCGGTGATCGCCGCCATGGTGCCGGCGGTGCCGCCGCCGATCACCAGCACGTCGCAGTGGCGCTCTTCGGTCTCGGTCGGCTCGGGGATGTTCACGCGACGTCCTTCCGGGTCTGCGGGGCGGGGTCTCGGTCGGGGGCGGGGGCCAGGGACTGGGTGAGGCTGAGGGCGGCGAGGATCTCGGCGCGTACGGCGGCGCCCGGGGCCCGGTCCGGGTCGCGCGGGTGGGCGACCGGGTGCTCCGCGACCACGCCGCGGCGCCCGAGGACCACGATCCGGTCGGCGATCCGCAGCGCCTCGTCCACGTCGTGGGTGACGAAGACGACCGTGCAGCCCGAGGCCTGCCACGCCTCGACGAGCAGCTGCTGCATGGAGGCGCGGGTCTGGGCGTCCAGCGCGCCGAACGGCTCGTCCATGCAGATCAGCCCGGGAGCCCCGGCGAGCGCGCGGGCGAGCTGGACCCGCTGCCGCATCCCGCCGGAGAGCTGGCCGGGCAGCCGGTCGGCGTAGCGGGACAGGCCGACCCGCTCCAGCCACTCCGTGGCGCGCTCCCGCCGCTCCCGGCGCCCGACACCACGGACCGTGAGCGGCAGCTCGACGTTGCGGTGGGCCGAGCGCCACGGCAGCAGCGCGTCCTCCTGGAAGACTAGGGCACGGTCGGCGTCGGGCCCGGTGACCCGCTGGTCCCCGGCGACGATCTCGCCGGAGATCGGGTGGATCAGCCCGGCGATCGCCCGCAGCAGCGTCGACTTGCCGCAGCCGGAGTGCCCGAGCACGACCAGGATCTGCCCCGCGGGCACCTCCAGGTCGACGCCCTCGACGACGGCCTCGCCGGCGTACCCCAGCGTCACCCCCGTGGCGCGCAGCGCGGACGGGTGGACCTCGGTCGTGCTCATGCCGCGCTCCTCTGCTCCGAGGCCAGCCACCGGGTGAGCCGGCGGCCGAGCAGCTCGACGCCGGCGGAGGTGAGCCAGCCGATGGCGCCGATCGACACCATGCCGACCAGCACGTCGGGATAGTCGACGATCGTGTAGGCCTGCCACGTGCGGTAGCCCAGGCCGAAGTCGCCGGAGATCATCTCCGCGGAGATCACGCAGATCCACGCCACGCCCATGCCGACCGACAGCCCGCCGAAGATCCCCGGGACGATGCCGGGCAGGATCACCGCGCGCAGCACCTGGCGGCGGTTGGCGCCCATCGTGCGCAGCGCGTCCTCCCACACCGTCGGCAGCGCACGGACCGCGTGCCGGGTGCTCACCAGGATCGGGAAGAACGCCGCGGTGGAGGTGATGAACACGATCCCCTGCTCGTTGGTCGGGAAGAGCAGGATCGCCACGGGGACCAGCGCGATCGCGGGGATGGGGCGGACCACCTCCAGCAGCGGCTGCAGCAGGTCCGCGGCCACCCGGGACCTGGCCAGGGCGATGCCGAGCCCGATGCCGGCCACCGACGCGATGGCGAAGCCGCTGAGGATCCGCACCAGGCTCTGCGCGAGGTCCTGCCAGTACAGCGGCGTGCCCAGCTGGCTGCCGAAGGCGTCGAAGACCTCGCCGGGGCCGGGGATCTGGTCGAAGCGCAGCCAGGCGACGACGTCGTAGGTCGTCAGCAGCCACCACAGCAGGACGGCGGCGGCGAGCGAGGCGGCGCGCAGCACCCAGTCGACGGGTCGGGTACGGCGCCTCCGCCGCACCAGGGCGGGCGGCGCGTCGACCTGCTCGACCGAGGCTCCGGCGTCGGTGCGCTCCTGGACGGCGGTCACGACGCGCCCCCGCCGGCCTGGGTCGCGACCGCCTGGTCCCAGGTCAGCTCGCTCGCGCCGGGGTTGTCGGCGGCGTACTCGCTGCGGCTCTGCTCGGTGGCGAAGGGCAGCAGCTCCTCGCCGTCGCGCAGCCAGAGCATCCGGTCGGCGAACCAGCGGGTGCCGGTCTGCGCGTCGGGCAGGTAGGCGGCCCGCAGCCGCTCACCGTCGTCGAGCTCGGCCACGGCCCGCACCAGGCAGGTCGGGTCGGCCGCCGGGCGGGTGTCGTCCTCGCCCTGCACCCACAGCTCGCCGGCGGTGGCCGGGTCGGTCACCTTCCGGTCGCAGGTGGCGTCGCGGCCCTCGATCGGCGCCGGGTTGGCGGTCGAGGCGGCGTCGCGGTCGTAGGAGTCGCCGTACGCCTCCCGCAGCGCGGTGTCGTCGACGAAGGCATCGACGTCGAGCGGGCGCTCGACCACGCCGATCGACCTCAGGAACGGCACGTCCTGGGTCAGCGCCTCGACCTGCTCGTCCTTGATCGTGGCGTCGAAGGAGGAGACGCCGCCCCGGCCGTTGTAGAGGTAGACGACCTCGGGCGGCAGCCCGGTCTCGTCGGCGACGATCTGCGCGGCCTCGACCGGGTTCTCGTGGAGGTACTCCGTGGCGTCGAGCTGCGCCTTGAGGAAGGCCCGGACGACCTCCGGCTCCTCACGGGCGACCTCCTTGCGCACCACCGTGCCGTGCAGGGTGGGCACCTCGAGCTCCCCGCCGTCGTAGACCAGCCGCGCGTCGTCGCGCCAGGCGAGGTAGCCGGGCCACGCGACGAACTGGGCGACCGCGTCGACCGAGCCCGCCTGCAGCGCCGAGGCGCCCACGCCGGGGTCCTGGTTCTCCACCGACACCGCGGTCTCGGGGTCGATCCCGGCCCGGTCGAGGGCCTGGACGAGGGTGCCGTGACCGGCTGAGCCGACGCTCGCTGAGATGCTCTTCCCCTCGAGGTCCTCCAGCGTCGAGACGGGTGAGTCCGCCCCCACGACGACGCCGTTGAGGGCGCCGCGGGGGTTCCAGCCGGTCACGGCGATCATGGTGGTGCCGCGGTCGCCGGTCCCCGCGCGGGAGCCGTTGATCAGCAGCGGGTAGTCGCCCATGGAGCCGATGTCGATCTTGCCGGCGAGCATCTGGGCGGTGATGGGCGCGCCGGTGTCGTAGTCGGCCCAGCGGACCTGGTAGTCCCCCACCTCGGCGAGCCGCTTCTCCAGGAAGCCGCGCTCGCGCAGCAGGGTGCCGGCGGTGACGGTGTTGATGGTCTTGGACTGGTAGCCGACCGTGACGGTCGCCGTACCCCGGCTCGCCCTCGGCGCCGCCGGCGACGGTGCAGGCCGACAGGCCGGCGGCCGCGACGAGACCGCTGAGGGCGCCGGTGACGGCGCGCAGGGAGATGGGCATGCGAGGGCTCCTCGGGCGGGATGCGGGCGCGCTCAGCGCAGCAGGTAGGGGATGTTCACGGTCACGGCGTCGGTGGGGCACCGGTCGGCGCAGGGGCCGCAGTACCAGCACTCGTCGACGGCCATGTAGGCCTTGTTGGTCTCCGGGTCGATCGCCAGGGCGTCCAGCGGGCACACCTCCACGCAGAGGTTGCAGCCCTCGATGCAGCGGGACTCGTCGATGGTCACCGGCACGTCGAAGCGCTGGTCGACCAAGGGCGAGCGGCCGGGCCGGCTGGTCTGAGACGTCTCGGTCATGCGGGGCTCCTCGGGGTACGGCGCAGCGTGCTGCGCATGGTGATGCGGTCGCCGCGGAACCGGATGAACTCCAGGTCCACGGGGCGTCCGTCGCCCAGGCGGGTCAACCGCTCGAGCATGAGCAGAGGGGCGCCCGGCCGGACCCGGAGCAGCGACGCGGAATGCTGGTCCGCGCCCACCGCCTCCAGGATCACGTCGGCCCCGTCGAGCCCGCCGCCGGTGATCTCCTCCAACAGCGCGAACACGTCCCGGTGGGCCAGGTCCTCGGCGAGCAGGGCCTCGCCGGGGTCGCGCGGAAGGTAGGTGAGATCCAGCGACATGGGTACGCCGTCGACGGTGCGCAACCTCTCGACGTACACCACTGGCTCGTCGGGACCGAGCCGCAGCCGGTGGGCCACGGCGCCGGGCGCCCGGACAAGGCCCGCCGCGCGGACCTCGTTGTGGACCAGGGACCCCTCGGCGACGACCTCGCCGAGACCCTGGAGCTGATGCAGGCCGTGCGGGTGCTTGCCGCCTCCGGCCCGGGTGCCGACCCCCGGCGTGCGCTCGACCAGGCCCTCCAGGCGGAGCAGGTCCAAGGCCGCGCGCACGGTGTTGCGGGACACCCCGAAGTCGTCGGCCAGCGTCGGCTCCGACGGCAGCTCCAGCCGGCCCTCGCGCGCCCGGTGCAGCACCTGGTGGCGGAGTACGTCGGCCACCAGGCGGGCCCGGGCCGCCCGCGGCCGGGAGGTGGGGTGGGAGATCGTCACGGACGTAATACTAGTAACTCACTGCAGTTAATCCAGTAAGTATCCGTAACGCCACCAGATTGATTTCCGACACCCCGCTGACCTGCGGGAACGCCGCGACACGGCGGCATTCCGCCACCTCCCGGCGTGTCTCCCGCGTGGCCGCCCGCGAGTCAGAGGAGTGCGCGGACGGCGTCGCGCAGGGCCTGCTCGGGGTCGACCCCCGCCTCCCGCGCCTCGGCGACCAGCGCGAGCAGCCGCCGCCCGATGTCCTCGCGGGTCGAGCCCCCCGCGCCGGCTGAGCCCCCCGCGCCGGCCGAGCCCCCCTCGCCGGCCGAGCCCCCCTCGCTGGTCGAGCCTGTCGAGACCACCCCGCCCGAGCCCCCCTCGCTGGTCGAGCCTGTCGAGACCACCCCGCCCGAGGGCAGCCGCCCGAGCACCTTGTCGGCATACAACAGCGCGGGCAGGGAGGCCGGGATCCCCTCGTCGGGGGTACGGCGGCCCGCCTTCTCCTCCGCCTTGATCGCCTGCCACACCGCGTCGATCTCGGCGGGGGTGCCGCCGGGGGCGTCGCCGAAGACGTGCGGGTTGCGGCGGTACATCTTCGCGGTCACGTCGCGGGCGACGTCGTCCAAGGTGAACTGGCCGGCCTGCTCGGCGATCACGGCGTGGAAGTACACCTGCAGCAGCAGGTCGCCGAGCTCCTCGCGCAGGTCGGCGGGTGTGCCCTGCTCGATCGCCTCGACCGTCTCGTGCGCCTCCTCCAGGAGATAGCGCACCAGGGAGCGGTGGTCCTGCGCGGCCTTCCAGCTGCACTCCTCGCGCAGCCGCCGCATCACCGCGAGGAACTCCCGCAGCGGATCGGGATCAGCCTCGGCCACCGGTCGATCCGTCAGCCGCAGCGCTGCGACGGCGGGAGGGTCCGGGCGTAGCCGGTCAGCTGCTGGGCGAGCTCGACCTGCTCGTCCTGGCTCTGCGCGTTCTCGAAGCGCTGCACCACCTGGGCGGACTTCGCGTCCTCGCTGACCGGCACCGAGAGGCCGCCGCCCTCGGTCGGCGCCAGGGTGCCCTCGGACCACTCCACCCCGAGCTTCGGGTTGACCTCGATCGGCGAGCGGTCCGACCAGCTGGTGAACATCTCGATGGCGCGCTCGGTCACCTGCTGCTGGCTCAGTCCGGTGACGCCCTCGTCCGCCAGCGCCTGCTCGGCAGCGGCGACCGCGATGTCCTGCAGGTAGCCCCCGGTGGTGTCGATCGTCGTGGCGGCCTCGCGCGCGGCGTCCGGCATCGACCGGGACTGCTGGCGGCTCTGCTGGACCGCCTGCGCGTAGCCCTTGCCCGGCGCGACGTCGTACTGCTCGGCCATCTGGTTGGCGATCTCCCGCAGCACCAGGCTGGAGACCACCTGCCGGCGCACCGTGCCCATGGGCAGGACCACGCCGTTCTGCTGGTAGGCCTGCTTGGTCGCGGTGCAGTAGTCCTGGGCGAGCTGGTCGACCTCGCTCATCTTGATGGTGGTCTCCCCCACGGTGGCGGCGACGTTCGGGCTGCCGCTGCCGCAGCCGGTCAGCAGGAACAGGCAGGCCGGGACGGCCAGCCAGACTTTGCGCGTGCGCACCGGTGGGTTCTCCTTGGTCGGGTCGGGCGTGCTCAGGCGGTGCTCTCCCGCGGGTCGATCACGGAGTCGATCACCTGCCGGGCCCATTCAAGCAGGGCGATCCCATCCAATGGACGGCCCCCGACCTTCGCGGTCTGCGGGCGCGGCACCAGCACGGTGTCGAGCTGGGGCTTGACGATCGACTTCGGGTAGAGCCGCAGCACCCGGCTCTCCGGCAGGTCGACCGGGGCGAACCGGACGTTGCGACCGGCGATGGTGACCTCGCCGATGCCGGCCTCGCGGGCCCGCGCGCGGAAGCGCGCGACCAGGAGGAGCGAGGCGACCTCCTGCGGCGGCTCGCCGTACCGGTCCTGCATCTCGGCCAGCAGCAGGTCGACGTCGTCGTCGCTGCGAACCTCGGCCAGGCGCTTGTACATCTCCAGCCGCAGGCGCTCGCTGGGGATGTAGTCGTGCGGCAGGTGCGCGTCGACCGGCAGCTCGATCCGGACCTCGGAGAGCTCCTCGCCGCCGTCCCCCTTGAAGTCGGCGACCGCCTCCCCCACCAGACGGACGTAGAGGTCGAAGCCGACGTCGGCGATGTGCCCGGACTGCTCGCCGCCGAGCAGGTTGCCGGCGCCCCGGATCTCCAGGTCCTTCATCGCGATCGCCATGCCGCCGCCGAGGTCGGAGTGCTGGGCCAGCGTGGCCAGCCGCTCGTGGGCGGTCTCGGTGAGCGGCTTCTCGGCCGGGTAGAGGAAGTAGGCGTAGGCCCGCTCCCGGGAGCGGCCGACCCGGCCGCGCAGCTGGTGCAGCTGGGAGAGGCCGAGGGTGTCGGCCCGCTCGATGATCATCGTGTTGGCGTTGGAGACGTCCAGGCCGGACTCGACGATGGTGGTGCACACCAGAACATCGAAGCGCTTCTCCCAGAAGTCCAGCATCACCTGCTCCAGCTGGTGCTCGCCCATCTGGCCGTGCGCCACGCCCACGCGCGCCTCGGGGACCAGCTCGCGGATCCGGGCGGCCGCCTTCTCGATCGACTGCACCCGGTTGTGGATGAAGAAGACCTGCCCCTCGCGCAGCAGCTCGCGCCGGATCGCGGCGATCACCTGCCGGTCCTCATACGCCCCGACGTAGGTCAGCACCGGGTGCCGCTCCTCCGGCGGCGTGGTGATGGTCGACATCTCCCGGATGCCGGTGACCGCCATCTCCAGGGTCCGCGGGATCGGGGTGGCGCTCATCGAGAGCACGTCCACGCTGGTGCGCAGCCGCTTCATCTGCTCCTTGTGCTCGACGCCGAAGCGCTGCTCCTCGTCGACGATGATCAGCCCGAGGTCCTTGACCCGGACGTCGGGGTTGAGCAGCCGGTGGGTGCCGATGACGATGTCGACGGTGCCGTCGGCCAGCCCGGCCATCACCTCGCGGGCCTCGCGCTCGGTCTGGAAGCGGGACAGGCCGCGGATCTCGACCGGGAACCCGGCCATCCGCTCGGTGAAGGTGGAGAAGTGCTGCTGCACCAGCAGGGTGGTGGGGACGAGTACGACGACCTGCTTGCCGTCCTGCACCGCCTTGAAGGCCGCCCGCACGGCGATCTCGGTCTTGCCGTATCCGACGTCGCCGCAGACCAGCCGGTCCATCGGCACCGTCTGCATCATGTCGGACTTGACCTCGTCGACGGTGGTCAGCTGGTCCGGCGTCTCGACGAACGGGAAGGCGTCCTCGAGCTCGCGCTGCCACGGGGAGTCCGGGCCGAACCGGTGGCCCTTGGTGGCCTGGCGGGCGGCGTAGAGCTTGATCAGCTCCGCGGCGATCTCGCGCACCGCCCGGCGGGCGCGGTTCTTCCGCTTGGTCCAGTCGCCGCCGCCGAGCCGGTCCAGGCTGGGCTGCTCGCCGCCGACGTAGCGGGTGACCTGGTCCAGGCTGTCGGCCGGGACGTAGAGCCGGTCCGGGGGGCCACCGCGCTTGGAGGCGCCGTACTCCAGGACGAGGTACTCCCGGGTCGCGCCCCCGACCTCGCGCTGCCGCATCTCCACGAACCGCCCGACGCCGTGCTGCTCGTGCACCACGTAGTCGCCGGCCTTGAGCTCCAGCGGGTCGACCTGCTGCTTGCGGCGCGCGGGCATGGCGCGCATGTCGCGGGTGGAGGCCTTCTGCCCGGTGAGGTCGTCGCCGGTGAGGAGGACCAGCCCGCGCTCCTCGTCGAGGAACCCGTGGGCCAGGGTGCCGGTGGTGACGGTGACGACGCCGGGGGCCCACTGCTCACCTTCGCCGGTCGAGCCCCCCTCGCTGGTCGAGCCCCCCTCGCCGGTCGAGCCCCCCTCGCTGGTCGAGCCCCCCTCGCCGGTCGAGCCCCCCTCGCTGGTCGAGCCTGTCGAGACCACCAGCCGCGCCGGCACGTCGCGCTCCCCGAGCGCCTCGACCATCCGCTGCGCCGGCCCGGGTCCCGCGTGCACGGTGGTGACCCGGAGGCCGCCGGCGGCCCAGCGGCCGACGTCGGCGATCGCGGCATCGACGTCGCCGCGGTACTCCCGGGCGGGCACGGCGGCCAGCTGACGGGACGGGACGGCGCCCTCGTCGGCGTCGGCGTCCGCGCCTGACGTGCCGGCCTCGGATTCGTCGGCGATGCCGAACGGGCTCAGCGTCCACCAGGACTTCCCCTGCCCGAGCACCGTGCTGCGGACGTCGGAGACGGTGCGGTACGACGCGCCGCTGAGGTCGATGGGCGCCTCGCCCCCGCTCGCGGCGGCGGCCCACGAGGCGCCGAGGAACTCCTCGGAGGTGGCGACCAGGTCGTGGGCGCGCGAGCGGGCCCGCTCGGGGTCGAGGACGACCACGTGCGTGTCGGCGGGGAGCAGGTCGACCAGCAGCTCCATCTCGTCGACCAGCGCCGGGGCGAGGGACTCCATGCCCTCGACGGCGATGCCCTGCGCGAGCTTGTCGGTGAGCTCGAGTAGCTGCGGGTTCGCCTCGCCCAGCGCGGCGGCGCGGCGCCGTACCTCCTCGGTGAGCAACAGCTCCCGGCACGGCGGCGCCCACAGCCGGCCGACCGGCTCGAGGGTGCGCTGGTCGGCGACGGAGAAGGAGCGGATCTCCTCGACCTCGTCGCCCCAGAACTCCACCCGCAGCGGGTGCTCCTCGGTCGGCGGGAAGACGTCGACGATGCCGCCGCGGACGGCGAACTCGCCGCGCCGCTCGACCAGGTCGACCCGGGAGTACGCCGCGTCGACGAGGCTCTGGACGACCGCCTCGATCGGCTGCTCATCACCAGTGGCGAGCTCGACCGGGGTCAGGTCGGCCAGGCCCTGCACCTGCGGCTGCAGCACCGAGCGGATCGGCGCGACGACCACCGAGAGCGGGCCGTTGGCGGGGTCGTCGCCGGGGTGCCGGAGGCGCCGGAGGACGGCGAGCCGCTGGCCGACGGTGTCGCTGCGGGGCGAGAGCCGCTCGTGCGGCAGCGTCTCCCAGCTGGGGTAGAGCGCCACCGTCGCGGGGTCCACCAGCGAGCCGAGCTCGGCGACCAGGTCCTCGGCCTCCCGCGAGGTCACGGTCACCGCCAGCACGGTGCGGCCGGCGCCGACCAGGCCGGCCACCACGAACGGCCGCAGGGCCGGGGGGCCGGTGAGGTCGAGCGCGGGCTCGGTGCCCTCGCGGGCGTCCGCCATCGCCTCGGCCAACGGCGGGTCGGCGAGGACGGCGGTGAGCAGGTCCGGCAGGGGTCCGGTGGGGGGCAAGGTCGCTCCGAGGCAGTGGGGTGGGCACGCACACGAGCCCCTCGCCGGGGCTCGGTGGGGGGTCGTCCCTCGAAGTCTACGCCGCCGGCCGCCGTCCTAGACTTCGCCGGATGGACCGACCGCGAGCCTCTGCCGGGCTGCCCGAGGGCGTGCTCCGCGCGACGCTGGAGCCGCTCTTCCCGGTCCCGGCCGGCCAGCGGATCGGCGGCGTCCTGGTCCGCCGTGGACCGGTGGTCGCGGGCGAGGCCCGGGTGCTGGTCGGGGCGACGGAGGTGCCGGTCGAGTGGGGCCTCACCTCGCCCAGGGCCGGGCAGCGCTTCCCGGGTGCGCACGACCCGGGCCACAGTCGCTTCCGCGCGACCGCCGACCCCGGGCTCACCGGGCCGGCCCGGCTGGTGGTGCGCGGCCCTGACGGCGACGACGTGGTGCTCGCGACGCTCGACCGGCCGTGGGCGCCGGCCGACCCGGGACTGGACACGCTGCCCGCGATCGCGGCCGCCGTGGACTCCTGGGTCGAGTCCGGCGAGCGCCCCGAGGGCGGGCACGAGCGGCTGCTCGCCGGGTTGGGCGCCGTACCCGTGGCCGACCGCGACCGTCGGTGGGTGGAGACGTTCACCCTGGCCAACCTCGCCTTCCGGGCCCTGCCGCGTCAGGCCTTCCAGGACCTGGTGCGCCTGCGCCGAGCCCATGCCGAGGAGGACGACCTCCCGGCCTTCGCCCGGTTCTGGGGGCGTGCGGAGCGGGCGCTCGACGGGCAGGTGCTGACCGCGCACGGCTACGAGCCCGCGATCGCCGAGCGGCCCGCCGACCAGGTCTGGCGCGAGGTCGCGGACGTCTGCTCGGCGGTGCGGGAGCGGGGACTGGAGGTCTACCTCTGTGCCGGGACGCTGCTCGGCCTGGTGCGTGACGGAGCGCCGATCCCCTACGACTACGACGCCGACGTGACGGTCCTGCTGCCCGGCCCGACCGCCGACGCCGCGGCCGAGCAGTTCTGGCGGTTCAAGGAGCGGTTGGCCGCGGACGGCCTGCTGTCCACGGCGTATGAGCGCAAGGAGCGCCACCATGCGCGCATCATCAGCGATTCCGGGCTGCCGGTCGACCTCTTCCCAGGCTGGGTGGACGACGACGGCCGGCTGCGGGCCTGGCCCTACAGCGCGGGCACGGTTCGGGCCGCGGAGGTCCTGCCCCTCGAGCGCGAGACGGTCACCGGCCACGACCTGCCGGTGCCGCGGGTCCCGGACGCGGTGCTGGCAGCGAACTACGGCGCCGACTGGCGACACCCGGACCCGGTGTTCCGGTTCGACTGGCTGACCGCACGAGAGGCCCTGGCCGACTGGGTCGCCGCCTCCGCCGAACGGCGTGGACGCTCACCACTCCGGGACGTTCCTCCGGGCGAGGCCTGACCCCCTCGGGCGTCAGCCGACGGCCGCGAGGACGCCCTCGGGGGTACCGACCGGGCTGCCCGGCGCGCGCGGAGGCACGCAGGCGCACGTGTCGGAGCATGGCAGGAAGGTGTGGGCCGCGTGTCCGCAGGCACTGCACGGCCTGTCGTGCGACAGGTGCTGGCCGCTCGGCGTGCTCCACATGAGGTGTTCATCTCCCGGTGCCGGGTTTGGGTGAGGACCGGACCAGCATGCGCCTCGGTGTCGGCGATGTCCGGCGGATCGGCCCGCGTCGTGGGGAAATGACCCGTCCGGACCATGGGTGGATGACCCGTCTCAGCCCAGGTGACGCGCGAGCAGGTGGTCCAGCCGGTCGTGGCCCTGGTCCAGGTGCCAGTGCTCGGCGAGCAGGCCGACGCCGCGAGCGCCCTCGACGTTGGCGAGGCTGTCGTCGATGAACAGCACCTGGTCCGCTGGAACGCCGAGGCGGTCGAGCACGGTGGAGAAGTACGCCGGCTCGGGCTTGGCCGCGCCGAGTTCGCAGCTCTAGAACGATGAGTCGAACAGGCCGTCGTACTCCAACACGTCGCGCGTGTGGTCGCGGCGCTCGGGGTTCTGGTTGGTGGCCAGGTGGACGCCCAGCCCGCGCTCCCGCAGCCGGTGGACCAGGGCGCGCGAGCGCTCGTCGACCACGATGTCCAGCCCGTCCATCGCGATCCGCGCGACGAACTCCTCGGCGCGGTCGCCGAAGAGCTCGGCGAAGGTGGCCTCCCACCCGGACCGCAGGTCCTGCATCACGCCGTCGGCATCGAGGAGGACGTGGCGGACGGGCACGTCAGTCGGTGCCGTTGCGGCGGACGAAGTCGACGATCTGCTCGGCGAGCTCGGGACGGCACACGATCAGGTCCGGCAGCGAGGTGTCCTCCTCGTTGTAGACCAGCGGGGAGCCGTCGACGCGGGAGCAGTGCAGTCCGGCGGCGCGGGCGACGGCGACCGGCGCGGCGTTGTCCCACTGGTACTGCCCGCCGGCGTGCACGTAGGCGTCGGACACGTCGCGCACGACCGAGAGCACCTTCACGCCGGCCGAGCCCATCGGCACCAGCTCGGCGCCCATCTCCTGGGCCATCTCCTCGACGAACCTCGGCGGGCGGGAGCGGGAGACCGCGATCCGCGGCCGGTCGGCAGTGGAGGGCGGGACCACCGGCGGGGCGGCGGTCGTGAAGGTCTCCCCCAGCGCCGGCTGGGCGACCGCGCCGACGGTCAGCTCGCCGCGCTCCCACAGGGCCACGTGCACCGCCCAGTCGTCGCGCGGCGGCTCGGAGAACTCCCGGGTGCCGTCCAGCGGGTCGATGATCCACACCCGGTCGGCCTGCAGCCGCGCCTTGTCGTCCTCGGCCTCCTCCGAGAGGACCGCGTCGTCGGGGCGGTGCTCGGCGAGCAGCCCGGCGATGAGATCCTGCGCCGCAGCGTCCCCAGCGTCCTTGAGCTCGCGGCCCTCCAGGCCGCGACCCCGCACCTCCAGGAGGACCTCCCCGGCCCGGTCGGCCAGCCACGCGGCGAACTCGTGGTCGTCGGCAGGTGCGCTGTGCTCGGTGCTCGTCGAAGTCACGTCACCAGCCTCTCACGGAGAGTCGCCATTTCGCCCCGGGCTCGTCACCAACACCTAGACTCCGCACTGCGCCGGGTCGACATGTGGAGGGCCCTGAGGGGAGGTGGGAGAGTGCACGAGCGGCGAACGCGGGACGCGTTCCGAGCGCTCCTGTCCCGCCCCGACGCTCCGCTGACCATCCTCGTCGTGGGCTTCCCGCTGTGGTGGATCCTCGGCGTCAGCGAGCTCATGCCCATCGCGGTGGCTCTCCTGATGGCGCGCAATCTCAAGCGCGGCGGCCGGATCAGACTCCCCGGTGGATGGGCACCGTGGGCCCTGTTCCTCGTGTGGGTCACGGCAGGCATCTTCTTGCTGTGGACAGACGCACCGGGCGCTGTGCCCGGCGGAGGCCCGGAACGGTTGGTCGTATACGGCTACCGGTTGACCTGGTACCTGGCCCTGACGTCCGCGTTGCTGTGGGCCGTCAACACGCCGAGCAGCCGACTCCCCCTCCGACGGGTCGCGTCCCTGATGGCGGTCATGTTCGTCTACACGACTGTCGGCGGGATCCTGGGGTCGTTCCTCGGAGCCGTCGAGCTCAAGTCCGCGCTCGAGCTCGTGCTCCCCGCCTCCATCTCCGGAAACGGTTTCGTCAGCTCCCTGATCCACCCCGGCCTCGCGGACGTGCAGGACGTCCTCGGATACGAGGAGCCCCGCCCCAAGGCGCCGTTCGCCTATGCGAACTCCTGGGGATCGAACTACTCGCTGCTGTTGCCCTTCGTGTTCGTCGCCTGGCTCGGTCGCGATCGCTCGACTCGGACCAGACTCCTCGCAGTCGCGCTCCTTCTCGCCTCCTCCATCCCGGTCGTCTACTCACTCAACCGCGGCCTCTGGGCATGCCTGGCCATCGCCGCCGCCGGCGCAGCGCTCCTGAGCGTCCGCCGGCTGGGCACTCGACAGCTGGTGCTGGGCGGTGCCCTGGTCACCGCGCTGGGTCTGCTCGTGATGATGGTGACGCCGCTGGGGACGATGGTCTCGGAGCGGTTCGCGAACCCCCACAGCAACAGCCGACGCCTGGATCTGGCCGTGCTGACGTTGAAGAGTGTGATCGAGGGGTCCCCCGTCGCGGGCTTCGGGAGCACCCGGGACGTGCAAGGCAGCTTCGGCAGCATCGCCGGCGGGTCGACGCCGGAGTGTCCGGCATGCGGGGTCCCTCCCTTGGGGACCCAGGGGCATTTCTGGCTGGTGCTCTTCTCGCAGGGCTTGGTCGGCGTGGTCCTTTTCCTCGGGCTGTTCGTGGTGGCGCTCTTCGCGTTCTGGCGGTGCCGCACTACTCTGGAGGCGCTCGCCACTCTGGCCGTGGTGTTCCTGCTCGTCCAGATGTGGATCTACGACGTTCTGGGGCTGCCGCTCTTCATCACGATGCTCATCGTCGGTCTGGCCTGGCGCGAGCGGTTCGAACAGAGTGAGGCGACCGTCCCGACCACCCTCGCCGGTCTCCAGGCACGGACCCGGGAGTCTCTGCCATTCCTCGCCACGACGATTGCGATCGGAATCCTGGCCGGGGCGGCCCAGTCGCTGATGTCACCCACCCCCAGGACGGGGAGCGTCGACATCCTGGTGCGTCCGTACCCAGTCGTTCTTGCGGCGGACAACTTCGCCCCCGGGGGGAAGGACTGGCAGAGCACTATCGACAACGCAGCCCTCCTGGCGGTGTCCGACACCGTACTGAGCCGCGTGCTGGGGACGGACGATCCCGAGCAGGTGATGGCCCTGCGTCGGCGCACCACCATCAGCGCTACGCCCAACACCCAGGTTCTGACCATCACGGTGCGCACCTTGGCCCAAGGGGACCCGAGCCGGATGGCCAGGGCGATCGCGACCGAGTATCTCGCGCAGGAGGCTCGCTACCTTCGCGAGCGTCACGCCGACGTGGTGGCTCAGTACAACAGGGCCATCGCCATGACCGCCGATGACCTTTACCGGGGAGAGGTGCTCGCGACCCGGGAACGAGGCCCCATCCGAAATGTCCAGTACACACTGGCCGAGGAACTGGGCTGGCTGAACGACACCAGCCGCGATCCGGGGGAGATCCTGCGCAGCAGCGGGGTGACGACCGTACGTCGACAGACCGAGGTGCCGGTCGTGTCCGGCGCGCTGCTCGGTCTCCTGATCGGAGCGGGGCTGGTCGCCTCGGGTGCATCCGTGCGCAGGTCGCGGCTCAGGAGGTGACGCCCGGCTCCGCCGCGCGGCGGTTCCGGAGTTGCCGGGGCACGAGAACCAGAGTGCTCAGGAGCCCGAGGGCGTACCTGCCCGCCAGACGTCGTGGCGCCTGCGCCAGACGCGCGATCCACTCCAGACCGGAGCGCCGCAGGAGCCGCGGTGCTCGCGACTCGTCGCCCGTCACATGACCGAACCACCCACCGACCGTGACGATCACCGCGCCGGCCGGAAGACTCGAGCGGTGCTCGTGACACCAGATCATCTCCCGGGGAGCACCGAGACCCACGAGGACCACGTCGGGGTTGGCTGAGCGGACCTCCGCCAGCGGCTCGGACCAGGCCTGCTGGTAACCGTCATGGGTGGCGACGATCTCCGCGGCCCCGGGTGCCTCGGCGAGGATCGTCGCCGCCGCGCGCTCGGCCAGCCCTGGAGGACCACCGATCAGCGCCACCCGGGCGGGACGCCCCCTGCGGGACGCGATCCCGCGAAGGATCTCCCAGCCGATGTCCGTCGTCGGAGCCCGCTCGATGTGCCGGGCACCGGCGAGGCGGGCCAGACCCACTACGGACCCGCCGTCCGCGTACACCAGGTCTCCCGCTCTCATCGCCGTCACGAAGTCGCGGTCACCGCGCGCGTTGAGGCCACCGACGTGCAGGGCGTAGGCGGTCCGAGCCGTCGGCGTGCCGGCGAGGTCAACGATCGACCGCACGATCTCCGCACTGCCGGCATCCCGCACCGGGAACGGTCCGACCCGAACGACTCCCTCGTCCCCTCTCACGAGCTCACTTCGCCTGGATGACGACGGAGAAGGCGGTCGCCTTGGTCACCTCGACCGTGCTGGCCGTCCCTGCGGACCACGCCCCGATGGGTGCAGGGCTGCCCGAGTCGGCGACGACGGTGCTGACCTTCCCGGCACCGCCACTCGCGGCACGCGTCCGCTCCGCGGCGTCCGAGGGGAGGCGCCACATCGGCTCGGCGACCGAGGACTTCTCCGACCAGACGGTCACGACCCACGATCCGGGCGAGGACACCTGCACCGTGGGGGCTGGGTGCTCGATGCTGGCCGTGTTCTGCAGACTGCCGGCCGTGTCCGTGACCTGTGCGCCCGCGCTGCCACGGTAGGCGCTCACGGTCAGGGTCGACTTGGAGTAGGCATCGGTAGTCGCCGACACAGTCCGTCCAGCATCCGCACTGGTCGCAACACGCGTCCACAGACGCCCGCTGACGCCGGTGCCATCGACGCTTTCTGCGAGCGTCCATCCAGGCGGCGGCGTGATGGCCGCGTTGGTGTTGCTGGTCATCGCCAGCACCAGGACGTCGCCGGCACGGACACCGGCGGGGATAGCCACGTCGTGGACGAGTCTGTTGCCGCCCGTCCCGACGCTGGCGACCTGGGTGAGGGCTGCCTGCTCCCCGGACCGGACCGTGACCTCTCGGGTCACCGTGTCGAGGCTCCCACCGTCGGAGACCGTCAATCGCACGGGATAGGTGCCCGAGGTCGGGAAGGAGTGGGTCACCGAGACCCCCGAGCCCGACTCGCCGTCACCGAAGTCCCATCCGAAAGTGAGCGGATCGCCCTCGGGGTCGCTGCTCCCCGACCCGTCGAGCACGCAGGTCAGGTTGTCGCAGGACACGCTCATCGCTGCGGTCGGTGCCGCGTTGGGGCGGGTCGCCTGGACCTCACGGGTCATGCTCGCCGTACGACCCGAGCTGGTCGTTACCCGCAAGGTGACCGAGTAGGTGCCGGCGGCGGTGTAGGTGTGCTCGGGCGCGACACCCGAGCCCGTGGTGCCATCCCCGAACGTCCATGCGTAGCTGGTGATGGATCCGACCGAGCCGGCGCTCGACTCGGAGGCGTCGAACTGACAGGTGGTGCCGGCACAGGTCGACCCGAACGATGCCGCCGGCGGGGTCTCCGCCACGGCGCCCTGGTAGACGAAGACCGCGCGTCCGCCCCAGGACTGACCCGAGCCACCCGTGAGGGTGGTCGTCGTGCCGGGGGCCGGCGACCCGGAGACTGCACCGTCGCTCCACTGAGCCCGCTGCAGGCTCCCGTTGGACTGCACGACGTAGATCGAGGTGCCCGCCACGAACATGCCGCGAATAGAGGAGAGCGACAGTCCCCCGGTGGGTGCGGTCAGCCGCTTGGCGCCGACGACGTCGCTCTCCGGCTCGAAGTAGCGGTAGTAGAGCGCCGACGAGCCGGACATCGTGTAGTAGAGGCGTCCATTGTCGAAGAACATGGCGGTGATCCGGGCGACGTCGTTGTGCCACTCGCTGAGTGAGACGAGCTCGTCCTGCGTGTCGACTGCCACCGGAGTGCCGTAGCTGGTTCCATCGAACGATCGGCGGCTGAAGCTACCGTCGGAATGGCCCAGGTAGAGCTGTCCGTTGATCATGAAGCCGCCCCGTACGCCAGTCCAGGCGACGTTGCCCCGCGGGGAGCTCGCGGGCGCGGGGGCTGCACCGGTGCCGCCGTACTGACGCTGCACTAGCTGATCGGAGACGCGGCCCCAGGAGTCGAGGACGCCGCCGGTGTAGACGCGGTTGGGCAGTGTTGGCCGAGTCGTGGCCGGCTTGATCGATCCGGGCAGGGGCATCAGGGCGATGCGTCCCCGGGGCTGGCCTCCGATGACGGTCGTGTCCGAACCCACCCACAGGCCCTGTGGCGTGTACATGAAGTCGAAGACACCCACACCGCGATCACGTGTCGGATTCCACGACAACGGAAGCCCGTTCGTGCCGTCCAACGCTGCGATGCCCGCCCGAGACACCGCGCCGGCGGCGGCACGGTCGGCACCGTAGGGATTGTTCCACCAACGCTGGTGACCACCGACGTAGACGACGTCCTCGGGAGTCACCTCAACGGCGAAGGACGTGTCTCCCCCGGTGTAGTCCACCCACGAGGGAGGGTCCCCTTGCTTGGTCGATCCAACCTCGAAGCGTGCAGCGGTGTCACAGGGACCGGTGGAGCCGCCGTAGCTCCCCGTCGTCGTGACCACGAAGTAGCGGCCGTCCGGCGAGATGTCCAGATCCCGCATGTAGCTGTAGAAGATCGGGTTGCACGACGCCTCATAGAAGCCCGTCTGCCAGTTCGAGAGGGCCGCCTGGGCTCCGGTCAGGTCGAGCTTCGCGATCTGGTGCCGCTTGAGTCCACTGACCGTGTCGAAGTTCCCGATCAGGACCAGTGCAGAGCCGTCCGGGGTGACATCCATCTTCATCGTCGTCGGGTACCCCGCCTGGTGGACCCCGGCGACCACCAGCCCCATATACGGGTCGAAGGCACCGGTGCTCGGGTTCACCGTGGCCAAGGCGGCCTGGGCCCGCCCCGCCACGTGCGTGAAGGCGCCACCGACCCACAGTCGCCCACCCGCGAGACGAAGGTCGTTGACCTTGCCGGCGATGTTGCCCGCGTCGAACGGCATCACCTGGCCGGTGTCCACCCGCACTCGAGCGAGGTTCTTGCGGGCGACGCCACCGATCGTGCGGAAGTTGCCGCCCACGAACACGGACACGCCGTCGCCCGCGGGGATCACCACCTCGACCGGGCCGTCCACGGCGGGAGCGAACGTCCGGCTGATCTGCCCCGTCGACGCGTCGAACGCCAGCAGCGAGCTGCGCGGAACCCCGGTGGTGGCACCGGGATCGTTGGCGCTGGTGAATGTGCCGCCGAGGACAACAAGAGAGCCGACCTTGGCGATGCTGTTGACCGCCCCGTCACGGACGTCGGGAGTCGAGCGAGCCGGAACCTCACTCACCACCGGCGCGGCCGGCGTATCCGCCGCGGCCGACCCCAGACCGGACAGGAACAGTCCGACAACCACCAGTGGCACGGCGACACGCCGAACCTTGCCACGCCAATGCTCGACCAACCCCACGAGTGCCCCCACTCCCCAGAACTGCCACCCAACTAAGGTTCAGCGTATAGCATCTGCGGAGCCCGAAAATCGTCGATTCCCCGAGTCAGAACTAGGGACTGCTCGTTCGTGACCAAAGTTCAGGGGGAAGAATCACGATCACGTCAGAACACACCGAGGGGGAGGACGAGTCTCAGTGCCCAGCAGCACCCGCGGCCGGCGCACCTCGGTCGCCCTGATCGCCATCCTCGTGCTGGCCGCGATCGGAGCGGCCGTGGGCTACACCCTCGCCTTGACCTTGGGGCAGACCCGCACCGCGACCGCATCCGTTCTCGTCGCGCCGCTGATCGGCAACCCCTACCAACCCGAGGGTGAGGGTGACAACCTGCTGAACGTGCAGAGCGAGGCGGAGGTCGTTCGCTCGGACGCGGTTCTCGAAGGGGCCGCCGCGCGGTCCGGTCTGCAGGTCCCGGACCTGCGGGACATGCTCACCACCACGGTCACCGACAACAGCCAGATCGTCACCATCTCCGTTGCCGCGGAGACGGGCGATACCGCCACCCAGGTCACGCGCGACGTCGCGGAGTCCTTCCTCGACTTCCGGACCGAGCGGGCAGAGCAGACGCTCACGGACCGCTCCAGCCAGCTCGACCAGCAGCTCAGTGACATCAGCGATCGACGCGCAGAACTGGTCCAGGAAGTGGCCGCCTCCAGCGGCATCCGCGCCTCGCTGCTGCGCGAGGAGATCTACTCCCTGAACACCCAGGCCTCGGCACTCCAGGGCGAGCTCGCGGCCATGGAGGCGACGCCGCGGGATCCTGGTCAGGTCGTCACGGTGGACCTGGCCCCGCGCGGCCCACAGACCCGGCCCGAGGTCATGGCACCCGCGGTGGCGCTTGTAATGGCCATCCCCGGCATCCTCCTGCTGCTGCGCAGCAGGAGGGCGACCTCGGTCGTCCAGAGGCGCGCGGACTTCGAAGGCGTGTCGGCGCCCATCCTCGGGGAGATCTCCGAGGAGGACCGTGATGACCCGGAGAACAGCTCCGCCGTCCGCGATCTCCGCAACAACGTGCTCGACCGATCGAGCGAGCACGACCGGGTCCTCCTGCTCACCGCCGCGCTCAACCCTCCGGAAGCGGCGGACGCGGCCCCCGCGCTGGCCGAGGCGCTGGCGCAGACCCGGCGCTCCACCCTGCTCATCTCGCTCGACGGCGCGACCGACTCGGCCGAGCGTCCGGGCCTGGCCGACGTCCTGCGCGGTGACAGCGCTCTGCGGGACTGCATCGTGCGTGCACCGGGCGGCTATGATCTGCTCGCCGCGGGGACGTCGCCCGAGTCGTTGGAGGACCTGCTCGTCTCCCCCAGGATGTCCGACGTGATGAGGCATGTCGGCGAGTACGACCTCGTCCTCCTCACCTCGGGGCTCCGGGGGTGGGACGCACGCCCCCCGCTGGTCCGTCTCGCGGACGCGGAGCTGATCGAGGTTCATTCCGGTACCTCACGACGGCAACAGGTCGACGACCTGGTGCGTGCTGAGCACCGTGACGTGCCGGTGCTCGGTCTCGTGTTGCGCGGTCCGCGCACGGGCACCCGGGCGGCCGCCAGGCGGCGCCGCGGGCCACGATGACCGACCACTCCGACAAGCACCTCAAGAAGGTCGCGAAGGGCGGCGCGCTCGGTCTCGTCGGCGCCGGCTTCTCCGGAATCTCGGGATTCCTCCTGGTGGGTGTCGTCACGAACATGGTCAGCCTGGAGACCTCCGGCCACCTGTTCACGTTGACCTCCGCGTTCCTCCTGGTCAGCTCACTGTGCGTTCTGGGCGCCGACACCGGACTCGCCCGGTTCCTGCTGCGGTTCGAGAAGCACGAGCGGCACGCCGACATCCCGGGACTGATCCGGGTGGCGGCACAGCCGGTGGCGCTCGTGACCTTCGCGGCGGCCGGCATCACCTTCGGGCTCGCCGACCCCCTGGCAGACCTCCTGTCCCTCGATCCGTCGACCGGGCCGTCCGCGGTCAGAGTCATGGCGCTCGTCCTGCCCGCGGCGGTCGCGTTGCTGTTCTTCGTCGCCGGGTCATTGGCGTTCGGCAGCGTGCGCGGGATGGTCCTGGTCGACCAGACACTCCGGCCCACTCTCCAACTCGTGGCGGTCTGGGTGGCGGCTGCCACCGGGGCCGGTCTCGTCGGCCTCACCTGGGCGTGGTCGCTGACGTTCGTCGTGGCGGCACCGCTGGCCGGCGTCATGTTCCTGGCAATCACCCGGCGGCGTCGTGAGGGCTATCCCGAGCCGAGCACGCGGCCGACCGACCGCCGCGCCCTGGCCAAGGAGTTCTGGGCGTTCGCGTGGCCGCGCAGCATCACCCGGATGGCGCAGATGGCCATCCAGCGACTCGACATCGTGCTCATCGCCGCGCTGTCCACCGCCGCGAACGCGGCGCTGTACACGGCAGCCACCCGCTTCATCGTCGTCGGGCAGATGGCCAACCAAGCGATTCAGCAGGTGCTCCTGCCACGGTTCGCGACACTCATCGCCGAGGACGACATCGACTCCCTGCGCCGCGTCTACCAACTCTCGACCGCATGGTCCATGGCGCTCTCCTGGCCGGTCTACGTCGGTGTCGCCGGGTGTGTCCACCTCTACCTCCGGATCTTCGGGAGGAGCTACGACACCTTCGACACGACACTGACGGTGCTCATCATGGCGGCCGCGATGATGATCTCGGTCGCGGTGGGACCCGCCGACTCTCTGCTCCTGATGGCGGGACGCAGTGGACTCAGCCTGGCCAACACCTTCATCGCGCTGGCGATCGACGTCGTCGGCTGCATCATCTTGATCCCCCTTGTCGGCGTGTGGGGGGCGGCCATCGCCTGGGCGCTGGCCGTGGCCACCCGAGGACTCCTCGGGCTCCTGCAGATCCGCTTCCTCCTGAGGATCGGGGGCCTGGGCACACCGGTCCTGATCGTGATGGCGGCCGTGCTGGGCACCATCGCCCTCCCCCTGGGAGTGGCCAACGCGATGGGCTACACCTCATGGAGCATCATGCTGCCGCTGCTGGGAGTATGCGCCATCGTCTACACCGGTGTGCTGCTGCTGGCAGGGCGGCCGCTCGCGCTCGACGCCTTCCTTCCAGGCCTGGCCTCGACGGACAAGGATGCGAGGTCATGACCACGGCGCTCTTCGAGAGCTGGCGCGGCCAGTTCAACGACAACCCTCGCGAGATCTACGAGCGTCTCCTCGACCGTCTGCCGGGGACCGACGCCCGATGGGTCGGAGGCGACGCACTACCGCAGCAGATCCGTGGTCTGAGGCGGCACTCCCCCGCCCATCTGTGGTTCCTCCGCCGGGCCGGCCTCTTCGTCACCAACGACATCCTCACCCAACGGATACCGGGAAGCCCCCACGGAACCTATCTGCAGACGTGGCACGGCTCGCCGCTGAAGCTGCTCGGATTCGACGAGCGTTCCCTTGCCTACGCGGGCGCGTCGGAGCACCTGCGCAGGGTGGAGCGTGACGTCAAGAGCTGGGACGTGCTCCTCTCGCAGAGCCCGGCCGTGACGCCGTACCTCCGGTCCGCCTTCGGCTTCGACGGCCCCGTATGGGAGTGCGGCTATCCGCGCAACGATGTGCTGCGCAGTCCCGAGGCCCCGGAGATCCGGAGTTCGACGCGCGCGGCACTCGGTCTCGACGACGACGATGTGGTCGTGCTCTCCGCTCCGACCTGGCGCGACTACGAGATGGTCGACGGACACTCGACGGACACTCCCCCGGTCATCGACTACGACGATCTCGTGGCTCGGCTTCCCGAAGGCGTCGTGGTGCTGGCCAGGATGCACAAGAACGTGCAGAAGCACCCGGACGCGACGGGTCCTGGCTTTCGTGACGTCTCCGCCTTCCCCGACATCAACCACCTCTTCCTCGCCTGCGACGTGTTGGTGTCGGACTACTCCTCGGCCATCTTCGACTTCGCAGCGACCCGGAAGCCGATCATCTGTTATGTGCCGGACCTGGAGCGATACGAGGAGACTCGAGGCTTCTACGTCGACTACCAAGAGTGGGCACCGGGACCCGTCGTCCGCACCGTTGAGGATCTGGCCCAGTTGCTCGCCGACGCGGGACTGGTCGGCCAGGCGCATGGGGCCAAGCTTGAGCAGTTCATCCAGACCTACTGCCCGCTCGACGACGGAAACGCCGGCGAACGGGTGGTGGAGCGACTAATCCGAGAGGGGCTGGTCTGAGCGCCACGACGGCGTTCGACCCATCAGGTCGGCAAGCTGCCGGTCAAGCGGTTCGAAGTAGTCGCGCAGGCGCTCCTCCAGCCGCGGATCGAGAGACGCCGACGCGCCTGCATTCCACCGCTCCAACGGCGGCATGGTGCTCCGCGGCAGTCCCAGCCACTCCTCCAAAGGCTGCAGCTCCGATCCCGGATCGGCGAACATGCGCCCTGCGTCGACGATGAAGACGCGCTCACGCCCCAGCGCGGCGACATACCGCTCGATCTGCTCGTGATAGCGGCTGCGAGCCAGGTAGCCGTGATGCCGGTGCTCGTAGTTCTCGCTGTGCTGGTCGCTGGTGAGCTGTTCGACCGCTCCCGCGAGGCGCTCCTCCTCCCTCGCGAGCGCCTCCTCGAAGTCCAGGTCCTCGAAGCCGCGGCGCCGCTCGTGGCCATGCGCTGAGGAGGCCCTCTCCACGGGGTCGCGGACGACGACCACCACCTTCACGTCCGGCAGGCTCTCGGCGATCCGTCGGGCCGCGAGGGGATGGAAGAGGTAGTAGCCGCTGGACTCAAAGGCCAAGAGCCCGGAGCTCCGACGTCGAAGGGGGAAGTGGGATCGGTACCACCGCATCCCCCGGTCGTACTCAAGGTCGAAGTATCCGACCCCCTTCACCTGGGTGGGCCGTCGGACCAGCGGATGGGCCGCGAGCAGCCTGAACAGGCTCGTGGTTCCCGAACGTTGGGCGCCCACTACGATGAAGTCCGGGGCTGGGCGCCATCTCGCCGTCAGCAGCCCCCACCCTTGGACGACCCCGCGCAGACGCTTCACCAGCGTCGGCGGCAACGCTCGCCGCAGCCGTCCGGTCGCAGTCCGTACGGTCCTCTTCAAGCTCATCAGCGGTCCGCCTCCAACCAGTGACGCAGCGTCTCAAGGGCCAGCAGTCCGGTACGACGGGCCGTGCTGATGTCCCTGCCCTTCTCCGTGGCCAGTAGGTAGCGCAGCGTCAAGGACACCAGGTATGCGGATGCGCCGAGCAACTGTGGAAGACGGTCGGGACTCGGTTCACCCACCGCGGCGCGAATCCCAGCACGGAAGGACTCGTCGGTCAGGCCCTGGTTCAGGGTACGAGTGAAGACCTCGTAGTGACAGTCGTCCATCAACGGCGGAACACCGGTCTCAAACCGTTCGAAGTCCCAGAGCTGAATCCTCGAGCCGCGTCGTGCCATGTTCCAGGGGGCCCAGTCGCCATGCCACGCGCCGACGGGCGTCTCATACTCCCGGGTCCGCTCGACCAGCCGGTCCATGGCAAGGCGTAAAGCCACAGCCGCGCGCCCGTCTCTCAGCTCGCCGATTTCGGAGGTCCACCGCTCCCATATCGGCATCCGCGTCACCGGCACCGCCGGCTGCCGAAAGGCCTCGAAGAAGCCCTCGATGGCTCCGCGGGGCCTCTGCCCGACGAGATGAGGGGGCTGCCACGGCGTCGTCCGCAGCTGCGACATCACCAGCACCTCACAGCCGCGCCACGTTGTCGCGTGAATCAGCTTCGGAACCTCGATCGACCTGGGGAGCCGCGCGGCGTTCAGCTCACCCAGGGCATGTCCCTCGTTCCGCACGAACGGCGCAGTCAGCTGCGTGAGACCCACCTTCGCGAACCCGAGGCGACGGCCTTGCCGGCTGCAGATCTGAAGCACGGGCTTGCGGTTCATCCGGTCCGCCACGCCCATCGACAGAGCAACGCTGACCGGCTGATCGAAGATCTCCGAGAGCAACTGCTGCAGGGAGCCGTCGAGCGACTCGACCTCGATCACGTCGCCGCTGGTCAGGTCACCCGCGACCCCGAGCGTGACAGCGGCTGCGACTCGTTTGACCGACTCCTGAGGAGTGAGGGAGGTGCTGAACCGCAACATCGCTGCTGCGGCTGCACGCCCGTCGTCTGCGGGGACGACCATGCGCGGGGTCGCCAGCGAGGGCAGGACACGGAAGGCGTGGCCGGACCTGGCGGGTCCCCGACTCAACTTCGGGGATCCGGCTGGCCAGAGTTGGTCGATCACCTCGAGGTAGGCGTCGATCGGTGCGGGCATCCTCACCCTCCCCCTCTCAGCGCAGGAGCGCGTCGCAGCAGCCTCGCGAACTCACGACGCTCGCGCTCCCCGGCGAGGACGAACGTGGGATCCGCGTTGAGCCGGGTGTTGAACCAGGCGACTGCCTTCCCGCCCCGTTGCTCCACCGCGCGCACGAGGGACGGCAGCCAGGCCGGATTTCGGCGGCTGGCCAGGTCGGTCTGCGCCGTCTCCGCCAACGCCCATGGGAGCCGCCGTTGTCTGGCCCAGCTGCTCAGCGGGTCCAAGTACCCCCGGACCACCGGCGTCGCTTCGGTCACCTCGGTTCCGTCCTCGCGCGTGGCTCCCAGCCAGTTGTAGAGGTCGAAGCCGACCAGATCGACGTCGAGGTCCTCCGGGACCAGCCGGTCCAAGGCGAACTCCGGATCACCCTCGACCTGATGCCACCCGGTGAGGATCACGGTGTAGGCCACCCGCGGCGCCCTGTCGTGGACGATGCCGGAGAGGCGGCGCTGCATCGCGACCCAGTCGTCGATCGGCCCGTCCCCCTCGGGTTCGTGGTGGAAGGCGAGCCAGACCGGCCCAGGCAGGCGGCTCAGGCGGCTAGCGAGGCTCCGAGCCCATTCGTCGTCGGCGCCGGACGCCGCAGACGCCCAACTATCGGGCAGCTTGAAGCTGATCCAGGGCACACGGCCCGCGGCGAGATCCGCCGCGGCCACCTCCATGGCCCAGTCCACCTGATCCGCGGCGAAGTAGGTGCGGCGCACGCCCAGAGCGGTCCCCATCTCGCGCTCCCAGCCCGAAGGGTCGCTGTTGGAGCCATAGGTGGCTCCCAGGTACGTCCCGCACGAGGGGATGCCCTGGGTGTTCGTGGCGCACCCGTTGTCGAGCCACCCCGCAGCGTTGTCCCGGACCGTCTCCACGCGCACGTCGTCGAGGCGGAGCTCAGCACCGGTCCCTCCGGCGGAGGAGGTGGCCTTCAGGGTGAGTTGGCTCCCCGGTGCCATCCCGGCCACCAGCATCGTGACTCGGGTCCAGCGTTGCGCCCGCGTCCGCACCCAACGGACGGCCGGCTTCGTGGTGGTCGCACGCTCACCGGTCTGATCTGCGACGAGACCGACCCATGCGCCTTCGGCTGTCCAGACCCACGCGGTCACCCGCACCAACTGGCCGCGGGTCAATGGGCCCAGTGAGCCGTCATTGCGGAGAACGGCCGTGCGGGTCGCGGTCGCATCGGTGATGGCCCCACCGCTTCGGCCGTCGGTGATGGCTGCCGGCCGACCGCCTGCCGTGCTCCAGCCGGCCGGCCCGTCGTCGAAGTCCCACACCTGCGCGAGGGAGTCGCCCCCGGACATCGAACAACCCGAGAGCAACAAAGCGCCCAGCAGAGCAGACGCCATCCGAGACCCGGGCGGGTCAGATGCCACGGCCGGTCCTGTGCGCCAGATCCATGACCTGCTCGCCGCGCACCAGACCCATCGCGACGGTCAAGGCGACCGGAATCCGCTTCTCGGTCGGGTTGGCCCGCGCGGTCTTCCACACCTGCGAGAACGCCTCCCGGCGCCGCCCGGACGCCGCGAGCGCGAACGCTCGCTGTCCGTACATCCGGGCCAGGGCCTTGCGGTCCCGCTGGAACTCGGGGTGCTGCTCGAGGAGATAGTCGGTGGCCGCGATGATGGTCGGCCACTTCGTGGAGAACATCGACTGCCCCCACACGACCTTGACGAGGGGCTCCCCGACCACCGCGAACTGCCCTGCTCGCGCCGCTCGGAGGATCCAGTCGTAGTCCTCCCCGTGCGAGCCCGGCACGTCCTCGTTGACCCAGCCGATCGGCCCATCCAGTGCGGTACGACGAACCATGACCGTCGACGGGTGGGCCTCCATCACTCGGTCCCGGACGAGCCGGTCCAGCCGCAGGTCGGCCGGGTCGGGCACCCTCGGCATCTCGCGGCCCCGATAGAGGACGAAGATCCCGGTGACCGACGTCAGGGCCTCCGGGTGTGCTCGGAACGCGCTCAGCTGGCGGCTGACCTTGGCGGGCAGCCACTCGTCGTCGTCGTCACAGAAGGCCACGAAGGGGGCGTCCCCCGCCTCGACACCCGAGTTCCGCGCGCCGGCCAGTCCCGGCTTGCGGCTGTTGGTGATCACGCGCACGGGGCGTCGCGGGTCATCGGATGCGATCGAGAAGTCGGGCTCGGACTGGTCGAAGACGACGAAGGTTCGTACGACGCCGTCGTGGTCCTGCCGTCGCACAGCGTCAAGCGCAAGCCGCAGGAGCTCTGGTCGGTCCTTGGTCGCTATGACCACGTCGACGTCGGTCTCCCCCATACCTCGAATCGTAGCGGAGTGGGGCCGACTCAGCAGATCCGGCGGGACTGCGCGATGTTCTTGGCGACCTCCTGGCGCTTGATGGCCAGATCCAACACCCAGGTGTTACCGAGAGTGTTGTAGGAGGTGTCGAAGTACGACATCGCCACGCCGCCGGCAGCGGTCATCTGCGAGTACGCCCGAGAGATCCATGCGGGATCCAGTTCCGCCGCGGAATCGTTGTAGGCGATCTCAGCCACACCCCACCGCGTGCCGTGAGCCTTGGCGAAGGAACTGAAGACGTTCCAGTACTTCGTCAGGTCCGAGCGGTCGCTGATCCGCGCGCCGTCGGAGCGCACGTGGCCGTACCAGTTGTACGGGTCGAGCCCCAGAACGTCGACGGTGCCGTCTCCGGGCCAAAGGGCATCGAGCTTGAGCCTGGGATCCGTGCCGTAGGCCTGGTGCCAGCCCATCAAGATGATCGTGAAGGCGACGTTGTCAGATCCCGCGTGGACGATCTTGGACAGTCGGGCCTGCATACGGGTCCACTCCGCCACCGGCTGCGAGTCATTCTCGGGCTCGTGGTGGAAGGCAACCCAGACCGGTCCGTCGGTCGCCGCCAACTTGGCCGTGAGCTCGCGGACCCAGGCGTCGTACTCGCCGTCCGCCATCTGCTTCCAGGTGCCCGGGAGCTTGAAGCTGATCCAGGGGAGACGCTTGGCCGCATGGTCGGCCCTGACCTTGGAGACGGCCTTGTCGATGTCTCCAGGACCGAAGTAGTCGCGGCGGATCGGAAGCGTCGTCCCGAACTGAGCCTCCCGACCGGACAGGGAACTGGTGCCCGACACGGTCGCGCCGGCGTAGGAGCCGCTGCTGGGGATCCCCATCGGGTCGTTGACGCAGGTTTGGACCGGTGCCGGTTGTGCAGGGGCGGGCTGGGTCGGCGCCGGCTGCACGGGGGCGGGCTGGACCGGAGCCGGCGTCTCCACCGCGACCTTGACGTAGTCGACCTTCATCGTGGCCCGCCGCAGCCGTGGTGCCACGATGCTCACCCGCAGCCTGCTGCCGTCACCCGCGGACGGGGTTTTGAGCGACATCGTGGCCCAGGTGCCGCCACGCAGATCACGGCGGACGCTCTGTGCCCGCAGGACCTTTCCCGACGCACTGCGCTGAGTGACCCACAAGATCACAGTGCGGGCCCGCGACGTCTGCACGCTCGTTTGAACGAAGGCCGTCTCCCCACGTCGCAGGATGACCTCGTTGCCCGTCCGCTGGGTCAGCGTCGCACGCAGCCCCTGCCGCACCTTGTAGACGCGGGCGGCGCCGCTGCCGGACCCGGCCGCGTGGGCCAGTCGCGTGCTGCGCTCGGCGACTTTCCAGCCGGCGGTGCTGCCGTCGAAGGATGCCAGCCGGGCCACGGTCGAGTCCGCCGCGAGGGCGAGGGGGGCGGAGACCACCATCAGCAGGGTCGCCATGAGACAGGCGACACCCACACCAGCGATGGTGTGAATGAACCGAAAGGCAGGGATCGAGGGGAGATTAAGTCTGCTCACCTTTCATACTTTAGTTGGGTTGCGGCCTCGGCGCAGGGGAATCGGGAAATTCCCGGGGGGGGGGGGGGGGGGGGGGGGCGCGATGGTTCGCTGGCACACAAAGGACCGGTGTCCGGAACGCATGGGATTCCACTGGCCGAGGTGGGGGCCCTCAACGGCGCAGGGTCGTTCCGGACACCGGCGTGGCTTCCCCGCGCGCGTGCGCTGGGAAGACTTTCGCCGACCGAGTGCTGCCACTCGGACGGGAGCTGTTCCTTTAGTAGGCCCCTTCCCTCCGCACTACCGCGCCGACGGTCCGGAAGGCGATGCCGGCCTCCCGGCGGAGCGACCAGTTATCGACGTAGTCGATGTCGAGGCGCACCGCGTCCTCGAACGAGAGGTTCGACCGACCGCTGACCTGCCACAACCCGGTCAGCCCGGGACGCACCGCGAGGCGACGACGGGCACGCTGGTCGTACTCCGCAACCTCTCGGGGCAAAGCTGGCCGCGGACCGATGAGCGCCATCTCGCCGCGGACGACGTTGAGCAACTGGGGCAGCTCGTCCAAAGACGTGGCCCTCAGCACCTTGCCCAGGCGGGTGATGCGGGGGTCGCCCCTCATCTTGAAGAGCACGCCACCCTCCGACTCGTTCTGCTCGATGATGGCCTGGAGCATCTGCTCGGCGTCGACGTGCATCGTGCGGAACTTGATCATCGGGAACTCGCGCCCGTTGCGCCCGACGCGCTTCTGCACGAACAGCGCGGGCCCGGGAGAGTCCAACCGGACGAGCACGGCCAGCGCGACGAGCAGGGGGGCGCAGGCGATCAAGAGCACCGCGGCAGCGGCCCCGTGGGCGAGCCCGGCCAAGGCATCGCCGAGCAGACCACCACGAGGAACCAGTCGCAGCCCTTGTATGCCCGTCGCCACGGTCGGCTCGAACCGACGCGGGTCGACGAACTCACCGGGCAGCACGACGACGACGTCCACATCGAAGGCCTCGACCGCCCAGGAAAGCTCCTGCAGCTCCTGAGCGCTCAGCGTCCCCGCCAGCACCGCCACGCGGTCAGGAGCGGACTCGAGGATGGTGCGGTGCAGGTGACCGCCTCGCGTCGCCGCGTCGGCGTCGCTGACGCAATAGGTGCTCACCTCGTCCCCGTGCGCGGAGATGGACTCCACGACGGTCGGGATCTCAGAGCTGTGTCCCACGACCAGGACGCGGCTGACCTTCCGACGCCGGGCCCGGATGAGGCCTGCGGCACCGCGGATCATCACCGAGCCGGAAACGATGAGGATCGCGGAGGTCGCCTCCGAACGGCCGAGGAAGTCGAGCGCGACGAGACCTACGATCACCACGGCGAGCACCTGAGCCCGGCGCAGCGTGTCGGCGACACTGGTCAGCCGGCGCCCGTTGCGGCCGACGCTCGTGCCGATCACCTGGGCAGTCAGCCACAGGATCGCCACGAACGCGATCGCCATCTCGTCGTTGCGCAGACCCCACAGCACGACGCCGAAGGCCAAAACAGCCTCGATGCCGAGGCACGCCAAGGCGTCCCGCGCCCAGGACGCGCGCTGCCTGAGCTGGCGGTCATGCCCCGGACGCACGGCCCGCAGACGCTGTGCGTCAGCGCGGTGTCCGGTCGGAACAAGATGAATAGATGGTCGTACGGCCTCGGTGCTCGACTCACGAGCAAGGTCGACCACGCCCCCACGGTCTTGGCGCATGCCAGTGCAACTCCTCATTGCCCCTCGTGCGCCTGCATCCCATGGCGTGCGCACACACGGGCCGGCCGTGACCCCCCGGTCGATGGCCGTGCCCCCCATTACTGCGTCATGACAGTAACCCGCAGATGAACGATTCGTGACGGGTCGGGAGGCAGGAACATGCCGAAGTTGAGGGCAAATCTACGTTCGGCAGTCAGTGTCATACCGAGGTCGTAGAAGCCATCAACTATTGAACTGCTGCTGGGCCTGCTCAAGGCCCTCATTGATGAGCGACTCCACCGCGTCGGCGGCATCGTTCACCTGGAACGGCAGTTCCTTGCGTTCGGCGGAGGAGTAGTGGGACAGCACGAAGTCGGCCACGTCCTGCCGGCCGGATGGGCGGCCGATGCCGGCGCGCACGCGGTAGAAGTCACCGGTCCCGAGTGATGACCGGAGGGAGCGCAGGCCGTTGTGACCGTTGTCGCCGCCGCCGAGCTTGAGTCGAAGGCTGCCGAAGGGCAGGTCGAGCTCGTCGTGGACCGCGATGATGTGGTCGGGCGGGATCCGGTAGAAGGACGCCAGCGCCTTCACCGGTCCCCCGACCTCGTTCATGTACGAGCGCGGGCGCGCCAGGACGACCCGTGGCCCCCCGACGCCGAGTCGCCCCTCGACGACATCGGCGCGCCCGGACTTGTGCGCACGGAAGGGGCCGCCCATCCGCGCGGCGAGCTCGTCGTTGACGAGATAGCCGACGTTGTGCCGGTGACCGGCGTACGTCGGGCCCGGGTTGCCGAGCCCGACGACGAGCCAGGGGTCCTCGCTCATGCTGCGGTCCGCGAGGTCACTCCGAGTCGGAGTCGCCCTCGCCCTCGGAGGACTCGCCCTCGCCGCCCTCCTCGGCAGCCTCGGCCTCGGCCTGCTCGGCCTCCTCCTCGTCGGTGAGGTCGTGCTCGATGCCGGCCTCGGCCTCGGCCTCGGCCAGCTCGGCCTCCAGGGCCTCCTCGGACATCTGCTGGGAGACGTTGACGATCAGCATGTCGTCGTCGGCCAGCAGGGTCGTGCCCGACGGGAGCTCGAGCTCGTTGGCCAGGATCTGGGTGCCGACCTCGGCGCCCTCGACGGAGACCTCGAAGTACTCCGGGATGTGGGTGGCCTCTGCCTCGACCTGGACGGTCGCGTTCTCGGTGACGACCAGGGTCTCCGGCGCGGCGTCGCCGACCACGTGGATCGGGACGTCGACGGTGACCTTCTCGCCGCGGCGGACCGCGATGAAGTCGATGTGGTCCAGGGTCCGGCGGATCGGGTCGATCTGCACGTCCTTGGTCAGCGCCAGCTGGCTGTCGCCGTCGAGGTCGATGTCGAGCAGGGCGTTGGCGCCGCCGTGCTTGAGAGCCAGCCAGGCCTCGTGGCCGGGAAGGGTGAGGTGCACCGGGTCGTTGCCGTGGCCGTAGATCACCGCGGGGATCTTGTCCTCACGGCGGATGCGGCGCGCCGCGCCCTTGCCGAACTCGGTGCGCTTCTCGCCCTTGATCTTCTCGGTGGCCATGCTGGTTCTCTCCTGTGCTCGGGATCGGGTCCCCGGACGCGAAGAGAGCCGCGCTCCGGACGACGGGACGCGGCTCAGCACTGCTGCAACCAGCCCAGTCGATCACGGAGCAGCCGCTGGTCAGCGGCCTCCCTCGCCGAGGCAGGACGAAAGTCTAGCCCGCCGGTCGTTCCCGATACCAATCGCGTCGCTACGTTAGCGAGCATGGCACCCTCCCTCACCCTCGCCGAGGCCCAGACGCGGGCCGCGATCCTGTCCGACATCGCCACGGTGGTCGAGCTCGACCTCACCGACGAGCAGACCTTCGGGTGCCGGGCGGTGCTGCGGTTCGCCTGCAGCGCACCGGACGGTGAGACGTTCCTGGAGTTGACCGGCGCGAGCGAGCTGAGCGTGCGGGTCAACGGGGAGGTGGTCTCGACAAGCTCGACCACCGAAGACGGGAGCTCGACCGCCGAAGACGGGAGCTCGACCACCGAAACCGGGTACGACGGCGAGCGGATCCGGCTGACCGCGCTCCAGCCGCGCAACACGGTGGAGGTGAGCGCGCGACTGCCCTATGTCAACGACGGCGACGGCATGCACGCGATGACCGACCCGGCCGACGGGGAGCGGTACGTCAGCTCCTTCACCGCCATGGACATCGCCCGCAAGGTGATCCCCTGCTTCGACCAGCCCGACCTCAAGACCATCTTCGAGGTCACCGTGGTCGCACCCGCGCACTGGACCGTGCTGGCCAACGGGGTCTCGACAGGCTCGACCACCGACGAAGGAGGCTCGACCACCGACGACGGCTCGGCCGGCGATCACCGGAGGTGGACGTTCACGCCGACGCCGCCGATCTCGACGTACCTCTTCTTCGTCACCGGCGGCCCCTTCCACTCCGTCACCTGGGAGGAGCCCTACGGCGACGGCACGCTGCCGTTCGGCTGGCACGCGCGCGCCTCGCTGGCCGCCGAGCTGGACCGGGACGCCGCCGAACTGCGCGAGATCACCAGCCGCTGCTTCCAGCACTACACGCGCCTCTTCGAGGCGCCGTACCCGTTCGGGGACTATCAGCAGGTCTTCACCCCGGGGCTGAACTGGGGCGCGATGGAGTTCCCCGGGTGCGTGGCGTTCCGCGACGAGCTGCTCTACCGCGGTGAGCCGACGGCGATGCAGCGCAACGGCCGGGCGTCGGTCATCGCGCACGAGATGGCGCACATGTGGTTCGGCGACCTGGTGACGATGCGCTGGTGGGAGGACACCTGGCTCAACGAGTCCTTCGCCGACTTCATGGGCTCCGAGATCGCCGGCCGGGCCGCGGGGTACGACGACTCCTGGGTGGTCGCCGCCCTCCGGCGCAAGCCCACGGCCTACCAGGCCGACCGGCGCCGGTCCACGCACCCGATCGCGGCCGACGCCGGGGACGTCGCCGACGTCGACACCGCGTTCGGCAACTTCGACATGATCACCTACGCCAAGGGCAACGCGGTGCTGCGGCAGCTGGTCACCTGGCTGGGCGAGGAGGACTTCCTCGCCGGAGTGAACCGGCACCTGTCGGCCCACCCGTTCGCCAACGCCACCCTGGCGGACTTCCTGGACGCCCTGGACGGCGCCACCGATCGGGACATTCGCGGGTGGGCCGCCGACTGGCTGCAGACGACGGGTTACGACACCATCCGGGTGGACCGGGACGGCGACGTGCCGGTGCTGGTCCGCGAGGGCTCGCGGCCCCACCGCCTCACGGTGACGGCGTACGACGACGACCTGGCGGCCGTCGGGGAGCGGCTGGTCGACCTGAGCGACGAGCCCGTGCGCCTGGACGACTTCGCCGGTCGGGCCGTGATCCCCAACAGCCGGGACGAGACCTACGCCGCCCTCTGGCTGGACGAGCGCTCGTGGTCGGCGCTGGCGTCAGGACCGGGACGGATCGCCGAGCCCCTCACCCGGGCGCTGCTGTGGGCCACCGCGGCCGCGCAGGTCGAGCACGGCCAGATCACGCCGGCAGAGCTGGTCGACTGGGCCCGGGGCCTCGCCGACGAGGCGCACCCGGTGGTCTTCGAGGGGGCGATGGACCTGACCCTCGGCGCGGTACGGCGGTACGCCCGACCCGAGGACCTCCCCCACCTGCTGCCGCCTCTCGCCGACGTCGCGCGGCGGACCCTGGCCGACCGCGACGCCCGGGCAGCCGCCGCCGCGCGGGTGCTCGCGTCGGTGAGCGACGACCCCGAGCTGCTCGCCGCCTGGCTGGACGGCTCCGCCGACCTGCCCGCCGCGGATCAGGACGTGCGCTGGCTGATCCTGCGCCGCCTCGCCTCGCTGGGTGACGACTCCCGCCTGGACGCCGAGGCGGAGCGGGACCGCTCCACCTCGGGCGAGCTGGGCCTGCTGCGCGCCCGCGCGGCCGTGCCCACCGAGGAGGCGAAGGCCGACGCGTGGCGGCGGCTGATGTCCGGCGACCTCTCCAACCGGGAGTTCGAGGCCGTCGGCGCCGGCTTCTGGGGGTGGGAGCAGGGCGACCTGGTGGCGCCCTACCTCGTGGCCTACGTCCGCGACGGCGTCGCGCTGGGTCGCCGTACCGGCCAGGCCTTCGGCAAGGTGATCGGCTCGGCCTTCCCCTGACTGCCGCTCCCCGACGACTGGCTGCGCGAGTTGCGGGACGCCCTGGCCGGTGCGCTCGAGGGGAACGTCCCGACCGTGCTCGCCCGCACGTGGAACGACCGGCTCGACGACCTGGACCTGGTGATCCGCGCCCGGGACACGGACGGTCAGCCGGTGGGGACCCAGTAGCGCAACTTGCCCGAGGGCTCAGGCCTGGCCGTCGAACATCTTGGTCACCGAGCCGTCCTCGAAGACCTCGCGGATCGCCTGGGAGAGCAGCGGCGCGATCGAGAGGACGGTGAGCTTGTCGAACTTCTGGTCGTCGGCGAGCGGGAGGGTGTTGGTGACCACGATCTCCTGCGCGGGGCAGGCCTTGAGCCGCTCGACGGCGGGGCCGGACAGGATCGGGTGGGTGGCGGCGATGACCACACCGGCGGCGCCGTCGGCCATCAGCGCCTCGGCGGCGGCCACGATCGTGCCGGCGGTGTCGATCATGTCGTCGACCAGGACGCAGATGCGGCCCTTCACGTCGCCCACGACCCGGTTGGCCACGACCTCGTTGGGCCGGTCGGTGCGCCGGGACTTGTGGATGAAGGCCAGCGGGGCGCCGCCCAGGCGGGCCGACCAGCGCTCGGCGACCTTGATCCGCCCGGCGTCCGGGGACACCACGGCGAGGTTCTGGTCGCCGTACTTCTCCTTGACGTACTCCGCGAGGATCGGCAGCGCCATCAGGTGGTCGACCGGGCCGTCGAAGAAGCCCTGGACCTGGTCGGCGTGCAGGTCGACCGCGATCACCCGGTCGGCGCCGGCGGTCTTGAACAGGTCGGCCACGAGCCGGGCCGAGATCGGCTCCCGGCCACGATGCTTCTTGTCCTGCCGGGCGTAGCCGTAGAAGGGCATCACCACGGTGATCCGCTTGGCCGAGGCCCGCTTCAGCGCGTCGACCATGATCAGGTGCTCCATGATCCACTCGTTGATCGGCGCGGTGTGGCTCTGGATCACGAAGGCGTCCGAGCCGCGCACCGACTCCTGGTAGCGGACGTAGATCTCGGAGTTGGCGAACTCGTAGGCGGTGGTGGGGACCAGGTCGGTCTCGAGCTCCCGGGCGACCTCCTCGGCCAACTCGGGATGGGCCCGCCCGCTGAAGACCATCAGGTGCTTCTTGGTGGTCCTCTTCGTCTTCTTCGCCACGCGGGGGTCTCCTGCTCGGTCGGTGCGGCGGGTGTGCTTCCTCAGGATTCTGACTCACCGGGCCCGTCGGTCCCCACCTCGGGGTCCGCGGGTCGCTCCCCTGCGCCCTCGATCGCGGCGCGGGCCGCGTCCCCCTGGGGCGTCCCCTCGCGCCGTCGCAGCGCCCACTCCTCCAGGTTCCGCTGCTGGCCGCCGCTCACCGCGAGGGCGCCGGGCGGCACGTCGCGGCGTACGACGGTCCCGCCGGCCGTCGCGGCGCCGTCGCCGATCTCGACCGGGGCGACGAAGGTGTTGTTGGCCCCGGTCCGGGCGAAGCGCCCGACCACCGTGTGGTGCTTGGCGACCCCGTCGTAGTTCGCGAAGATCGTGCCGGCGCCGATGTTGGTGCCCTCCCCGATCTCGGCGTCGCCGACGTAGGAGAGGTGCGGGACCTTGGCCCCGTCGCCGAGGTGGGCGTTCTTGGTCTCCACGAAGGCGCCGAGCTTGCCGCGGGCGCCGACCTCGCTGCCGGGGCGGAGGTAGGTGAACGGACCGACCGTGGCGCCGCCGCCGATCACGGCCAGCTCCCCGTGGGCGCGCACGACGCGGGCGGCTGGCCCGACCTCGCAGTCCTTCAGCGTGGTGTCCGGCCCCACGACGGCGTCCTCCTCGACCACGGTGGCGCCGAGCAGCTGGGTGCCGGGGAGCAGGGTGACGTCGGGCGCGAGGCGGACGTCGGCGTCGATCCAGGTGGTCGCGGGGTCCATGATCGTGACGCCCTCGCGCATCCAGTGCTCGGTGATCCGGTCGTTGAGGATCCGGCCGAGGCGAGCGAGCTGGGCCCGGTCGTTGGCCCCCTCGGTCTGGGCGACGTCCCCGATCACGTGCGCGCCGACGGTGAGCCCGTCGTCGCGGGCGATCCGGACCAGGTCGGTGAGGTAGAACTCGCCCTTGGCGTTGTCGTTGCCCAGCCGGGGCAGCGCGTCGAGCAAGAAGTCGGCGTCGAAGGCGATGATGCCGGAGTTGATCTCCCGGACCTGCCGCTCGATCGGGCTGGCGTCCTTCTCCTCGACGATCGCCTCGACGTCGCCCTCCTCGTTGCGCAGGATCCGGCCGTAGCCGAACGGGTCGGGGACCTCGCCGGTGAGGATGCTGACGGCCCGCTCGGCCGCCTCGTGCTCGGCGGCGAACGCCCGCAGGGACTCCCCCTGCAGCAGCGGGGTGTCGCCGTTGAGCACCACGACGATGCCGTCGGTGGTCCCGGCGGTCTCCATCGCCACGCGTACGGCGCCTCCGGTGCCGTCGAGCACCTCCTGCACCGCGAGCACCGCGTCGGGGACGTACTCGCGCACGTGCGCGCCCACCTGCTCGCGCTGGTTGCCGACCACGGCGACGACCCGTTGGGGGGCCATCTCGCGGACCGCGGTGAGCACGTGGCCGACCATGCTCCGGCCGCCGAGGGGGTGGAGAACCTTCATGGTCTTGGACTTCATGCGCGTGCCGCCACCGGCGGCCAGGACGATCACGGTGAGGTCGCGGGCCATGAGGGGCACCCTAGTCCCCTGGCGTAGCCCGGGACTCGGCCATGGGGCCGCGGTCCGCCTATCCTGTCGGGCACGATCCCCGGTTGGTCTGCCGGCAGGGCCCGCCTGACTTTGAATCAGGACAAGCGACGTAGGTTCGACTCCTACCCGGGGAGCCAGTGCGCGGAGTATCCGCAGGTGAGACGGCGAAAGAGCCGGTCCCGCAGGATCACGGGACCGACTCTCGGCTTGAAAGTCTCAGAAAGTAGTCCAAGAAAGCAGGCCGCTGAGGCTCACAGCGCCGCCGAGCGCCCGAGGATCGCCCCGGCCTTGTCTGCCGCCCGAGCGCCGTGCTCGTCGGAGGTGGGCCGTCGAGCGTGCCCTGTTCACCTGCCTCGGAGCGCTCGGCCAGATGCGGCCCGGCACCGAGGTCGCGGGGCTGGCGGCGTGGGCAGGCCGGTACGCCGATACCCTTCGCCGGGGACTCCCCGCCCCGAGGCCGAACGCGGTGCCGTTCGAGCACATCAACCCCACAACGGTGGGTGCGTCGCTGCGAGTCCCGTAGCGGTCCGGATGGGCTCAGTCGCTGCCAAGTGCGCGTGCCACGAGGGGCGATACATCGGCAGCAGGATTGCGCCAGTCGACCCGTGAGGGATGGGTGACTGAAACCACCTTCACGCCGTCTCGTCCACGATGCGTGTGACTGGTCCAGCGCCGGTTGTTCCGTTCTACGAACTGGTCGATGTGCTCGTGGGCATCGAAGCGGTCGCGCACGTAGGCGCCCGTCTTCTTGCCGAAGCACACGATCACGTCCACGCCGAGGTCGCTGACCACCGTCTCGTGGAACGGCCAGCACAGGTCGGCGAGGCGGCTGAAACTCCCCGTGAGGTCCGATTCGCCGCGTGTCCGGCCGAAGATCAAGCAACTGGCCGGGACTGTCGTCGGGTCAAGCGAGAGGTGACGAAGAAGGTGGAGCACGCTGTGATCGATGCGTCCGGCCGGTTTCCACGTGTGGGTCGCGTAAGCGGAATACGCCGGGGGGCCGTGCTTGACGTTATGCAACTGCTGACGAACGGTCTCCGTGCCGTCGCTGCCGGGGTTCTCCGCGAGCAGATAGAGCCGAGACCGGCCAGCGAACCCTGTCTCACCGGAGTAGAACGCGTGGCCCGGGACGTCCATCAACTCGTCCGGGACTAGTGCAGCGAGCCGATCAATGGCAGGAGTGGCGGTCTTGGGCACGCTCGCCAGTCTAAGCGCGAATCGCAGGCTCAGTGGTGGTCTCGCTCATGCTGCTGCTCGTTCGATGGGTAGGTGGTGTCACGCGCAGACCGGGCAGACGCTCCACGTCTGGCCGTCCTCGTCGGTGACGGTCGTGAGGACCGCGAGCGAGTCGCAGGACTCGCAGACGCCGGTGGCCGGGGTGGGGGACTGCTCCGCGGTGGTCATGCCGCCACGGTCGCCACGTCCTCGGCGGGGAGACAACACGCTCCGCAGCGCCGCCGATCCAAGAAGCGATCCAACAAACGGGCCCACAAACGGAGCCCTCAGACGGGTCGAGGACCCATGAGGTCGGGCGGAGGTAGCCGCAGGACCGCCCTAGACTCCACGTATCTCCGGATGACGGACTCGCTTTGAATCAGGACAAGCGACGTAGGTTCGACTCCTACCCGGGGAGCGAGGTTCGCAGCGAGGAACGAGCGGAGAGTCGAGCCTCCCCCAGCAAGTGCGGGGAGCGAGGGGCGCGTCGGTAATGTTTCCCGCGTTCACCCCGTCCATGCGGGTGTGAGCGTGGACCTGTTACTCCGGCCGAGCGAGGTGCGCTGCGACGTGGGCGCCGACGATGCCTCCTTCGAGGAGTTCGTGCGCACCACCGCTCCCTCGCTGATGCGGACGGCCACTCTGCTCTGTGGCGACCGGGACGAGGGCGAGGACCTGCTGCAGGCGACGTACGCCCGGGCGTTCTCCCGCTGGCGGATGGTCCGCGGGGCGGACAATCCGATGGCCTACACGCGCACGATCATGACCCGGACCCTGGTCTCCCAGAAGCGCCGCCGGTCCTCCTCGGAGCTGCCGGTGGCCGACGTACCCGACCGTCCCGAGGCCGGCGCCGACCCGACGCTGCGGCTGAGCCTGCTGGAGGCGCTGGCCATGCTCCCACCGAAGGACCGCGCCGTGCTGGTGCTGCGCTTCTGGGAGGACCGCAGCGTCGCCGAGACCGCCGCCGAGCTGGGCATCAGCGAGAACGCCTGCCGCACCCGCACGTCCCGCGCGCTGACACGGCTGCGCGTCCACTTCCCTGCGTTGGAGGAGTCATGAGCCTGCGCGACCTGATGGGGGCCGAGACCCAGGATCTCTCCCCCGACACCGACCGGCTGGTCCGTACGGCGACCCGTGAGGGCGGCCGGATCCGGCGTCGTCGGCACACCGTCACCGCACTCGGCGCGGCTGCGGCCGTGGTGGTGGCCGGTACCGCCGGGTGGGTCGGCCTGCGCGGCTCCGACGGCGACGGCGACCGCGTCGCCGACCGCCCCTCCGCGACCTCGAGCAGCATCAAGCCGCTGGCGCGGCTGGACGGACGGACCACCGTGGCGATGCTGCGGGCCTTCACCGCCGAGCAGGTGGACGGCGAGTCCTCGACCTACGAGGGGCAGGAGGGACCGGGCCGCGACACCTACGGCAGCTTCCGGCTCCGCCCCGCCAGCGGCGGCGGTGAGGGCCTGGTCGAGGGGAACGTCCAGGGCGGCAGCATCCTGGAGGACCTGGGCCCCGGCTGCGAGCCCTTCATGAACGACTGCACCAGCCGCCGGGTGGCAGGCGGGGACACGCTGGTCACCTACCGCGACGCGAGCGAGACCGGACGCGACATCCGGCTGGTCGCCGACCTCCGGAGCCCGGACCGCTCGCTGCGGGTGGTCGCCGCCTCGACCAACGGCTTCAGCCAGGGGAACAACGTGTGGGACATCACCCGGGAGACCCCGGTCCTGGCCGTAGGGGATCTCACCGCCGTCGTCACTCGGCCCGAGTGGGGCTTCCGGGTCCCGCGGGAGTACGCCGCCGCCGGGAAGGAGCTGCGCGGCTACCGGGACGTGGACACCTTCATGGCGCCGCGCTCCCAGCCGTCTCCCCCCTCTGCCGCGCCGCAGTAGTCGCCCAGGGTATTTACACTTTCCTTTCGATATCGCAAGATTTGTGTATATGCGGATCGTGCAAGTGACCGGAAGGAGCGTGCCTCGATGGACGATGGCCTTCTGAGCGTCGCCCAAGCGGCTGCACGTCTGGGCGTCTCCCCATCCAGGGTCCGCCAGCGCATCGCCGACGGTTCACTGGCCGCCCGACGGGTCGGGAGCCAATGGGGCATCCGCCCCCAGGCTCTCGACGACGGCGCTCCCAGGCGCTCCCGGCCCCTCTCGTCACGGATGTCGTGGGCGCTGATCGACCTGCTGTCGGGATCTCCTCCGGCAGCCTCACCCGCCGAACGGGTGCGCCTGCGGAGTCGGGTCGAACGCCTCCGCGAAGCCGCAGATCCCGCGTCGCTGCTCCGGTCGTGGGCTAGCAGCCGCGCCGAACGGCTCGAACTCAGCGTTGCTGCGCCTGACATGGACGACCTGCGCGCCGATGAGCGGCTCCACCTGTCCGGGCTCAGCGTCCCCGACAGTGGCGTCATCGCGCACGATGTCATCGAGGGCTACGTCTTCTCCCGAGATGTCGAGGGTCTGCTGGACGACTACTTCCTGGTGCGACCTGACGGGGCCCGGGGGAACGTGTTCCTCCACGTCATCCACGAGGAGGCTCAGGGGGTGCCTCGCGCGATCGACATTGCCTGGCCGCTCGTAGCCATCGACCTTGCGGAGCACTCTGGGGCGCGCGAGCGGGAACGAGCCGCGGAGTTGCTGCGAGAGATGCTGCCCACATGACCGCCGTGGTGATGCCGGCGATGCAGGCCACGCAGGAGGCTTCCTGGCTGGGCCTCTTCCGGCTCGCCAAGTCCATCCCTGACGGATGGACCCTGGTCGGAGGCCAAATGGTGCATCTGCACTGCGCCGAGCGCGGCGTAGATCCTTATCGTTCGACGCCGGACATCGACACGGTGCTGGACGTCCGGGGCATCCCCCAGATTCTCGTGCACGTCACCACAGTCTTGGAGGAGGTCGGCTTCCAGGCTCGGGGTGTGACCATGGGTGAGAAGCAACACCGCTGGGTCCAACGAGATGGTCCCGGGGTGATCGACGTACTCATCCCGGAGAACCTCGGGCGCGCCGCCGACCATCAGGGTGCCGGAGGATTCCCCGGCCTGCCCACGCCCGGTGCACAGCTCGCCCTCAACCGCTCGGAGCCGGTCGTGGTGAGGGTCGGATCGGTCACAGGGACCATTCGACGTCCTACTCTGCTCGGCGCGACGATCGCCAAGGCGGCCGCGTACTCGATCACCGGAGTGACCAATCGCAGCAAACATCTCGATGACATCGCGTTGCTCAGCTCCATGCTGTCGGCCCGGGACCTCCGCGACGCGGAATTGACCAAGGGCGAACGCCGCTATCTCAGGGCGGCTCTGCCGTCGGCACACGCACACCCGGTCACTGCCGAGATCCTCGGCGCCAGCGAGGGCATCCGTCGCCTCCAGCGGCTCGTGGATTAGGCACGGCACCCATCCGCCACGCTGGCGGGCATCAACCTGAGAGGATCGGGCCGTGGACCTGCCCGTGATGCCGCCCGTACGCCCGATGTTGGCGAAGGCGGTGAAGGGCATCCCCGACCCCGACAAGCACGGCGGGCTCGCCTTCGAGCCGAAGTGGGACGGCTTCCGCTGCCTGCTCTTCAAGGACGGGGACGAGGTGGAGCTGGCCAGTCGCAACACCAAGCCGCTGACCCGCTACTTCCCCGAGCTGGTCGCCGCCGCGCGCGAGCAGCTGCCCGAGCGCTGCGTGCTCGACGGCGAGATCTTCGTGGCCATCGGAGACCGGCTGGAGTTCGAGGTGTTGCAGGAGCGCATCCACCCCGCGGAGAGCCGGATCACCAAGCTCGCCGAGGAGACGCCCGCGAGCTTCGTCGCCTTCGACCTGCTGGCGCTGGGGGACGAGTCGTTCGTGGACCGGCCGTTCGCCGAGCGGCGGACGGCGCTCGAGGACGCGCTCACCGGGCTGGACGGCCCCTGCTTCCTCACCCGGGTGACCACGGACCCGGCCGAGGCGGAGGGCTGGTTCGAGCAGTTCGAGGGCGCCGGTCTGGACGGCGTGGTGGCCAAGCCGCTGACTGCGCCGTACACCCAGAACGGCCGCACCATGCTGAAGATCAAGCACGCGCGCACCGCCGACGTGGTGCTCGCCGGGTTCCGCGAGCACAAGACCTCGACACCGGAGCTCCCGCTCGTGGGCAGCCTGCTGCTGGGCCTGTACGACGACCAGGGGCAGCTGCAGCACATCGGGGTCTCGGCCTCCTTCACCGCGCAGCGGCGGGCCGAGCTGTTCGAGGAGCTGCAGCCGCTGGTCGTCGACATCGCCGACCACCCGTGGGGCGCGTGGCAGGAGTTCCTGGTCGCCAACCCCGGCCGGGTGCCGGGCACCCAGTCGCGCTGGAGCCAGGGCAAGGACCTCTCGTTCACCCCGCTGCGGCCCGAGCGGGTGCTGGAGGTCTCCTACGACCACATGGAGGGCCGCCGCTTCCGGCACACCGCGCACTTCCAGCGGTGGCGCCCCGACCGCGACCCGGAGTCCTGCGGTTACGACCAGCTGGAGGAGCCGGTGAGCTACGACCTCGCCCGCGTGCTGGAGTCCGACCGGTGAGCCGTTAGCCTGACCGCGATGACACAGACGGGGGAGTTGGCCGGCCGGCGGGTGATCAGCACCGCGGGCCTGACCAAGAGGTTCGGACAGGTGCAGGCGCTGACCGACCTGAGCATCGACGTCGGCGACGGCGTCACCGGCCTCGTCGGCGCGAACGGTGCGGGCAAGTCGACGCTGATCAAGATCCTGCTCGGGCTCCTGGAGCCGACATCCGGAACGGCCAGCGTGCTGGGTCACGACATCGCGCGCGAGTCCTCCCAGATCCGCCGGGTGGTCGGCTACATGCCCGAGCACGACTGCCTGCCGCCCGACGTCAGCGCCAGCGACTTCGTCGTCCACATGGGCCGGATGTCCGGACTGCCGGCGACCGCCGCGCGCGAGCGGGCGGCCGACGTACTCCGTCATGTCGGCCTGGACGAGGAGCGCTACCGCCAGATGGGCGGCTACTCCACCGGGATGAAGCAGCGCGCCAAGCTCGCGCAGGCGCTGGTCCACGACCCACAGCTGGTCTTCCTCGACGAGCCGACCAACGGGCTGGACCCCGCGTCGCGCACCGAGATGCTGCAGCTGGTGCGCCGGATCGGCCGCGACTTCGGGATCGCGGTGCTGGTCAGCTCCCACCTGCTCGGCGAGCTGGAGCGGGTGAGCGACCACGTCGTCGTGCTCGACGGCGGCCGGCTGCTGCGCTCCAGCGCCACCGCCGACTTCCTGCAGCGCAACGGAGCCCTCCTCGTGGAGGTGCTGGGCGGGGACGAGGAGCGCGACCGGCTCGGCGAGGCGCTGGCCGCCGCCGGCCTGACCTGCCGTCCACGCGCCCAGATGGTCGCGATCGAGCCGCCGTCGGAGGACATGGCGGTCCACGACCTGGTCCGCGACACTGCCGACGACCTGGGCCTGGCGCTAGTGCGGCTGCAACCCGACCAGAGCCACCTGGAGGACGTGTTCTTGGAGGCGGGCACCCATGGCTGAGCGCACCGGCGTCATCCACGACCTCGGCTACCGGGGGTACGGCGGCCCCCGCGAGTCCACGCCCGCGATCGCCCGGGCGCTCTTCGTCATCGGCCTCAAGCACGCCTACGGCCTGGGTCGCTCCGGTCGCTCGAAGGTGCTGCCGTTCCTGCTGTTGACCGTCACCCTGCTGCCGGCACTGGTCATCGTCGGTGTGCTGACCCTGGTCGGGCTATCCGAGCTGCCGTTCACCTACGGGCAGTACCCCAGCCAGTTCCAGGTCCTGGTCAGCCTGTTCGCGGCGGCCCAGGCGCCCGTGCTGTTCTCGCGGGACCTGCGCTACCGCTCGATCGTGCTCTACGCGGCCAGGCCGCTCTCCTCCACCCTGTTCGCCCTCACTCGCTGGGCCTCCCTGGCGGTGGCGATCCTGATCTTCACGATGCTGCCGGTGGTGGTGCTCTACGTCGGCGGTCTGCTGGCCGGCCTGGACGCCGGGGAGCAGACGCCGGACTTCCTCCTCTCCCTGCTCCTCCAGGTCCTGCTCGCCGCCATGCTGGCGGGGATCACCGGGGTGATCTCCTCGGTCGCCCTGCGCCGCGGCTTCGCGGTGGTCACCTCGATCATCGTGCTCATCGTCGGATCGGGCATCGTCGCGATCATCCAGGGCCTGTCCGGCGCCGAGGGCCTGGCCCACGTCGGCGAGATCGCCGGTCTGTTCTCCCCCTGGGCCCTGCACAACGGCCTCTCCGAGGCATGGGGCGCCGGGGCCAGCAACCTCACGCCCCTGGAGGGCGCCTGGCCGGCGGCCTACCTCGCCGTCTCCGCGCTCCTGGTCGCGGGCTGCCTGTGGGCCCTGGTGGCGCGGTTCCGGAAAGTGGGCGCCCGGTGAGCGAGCTGATCCTGGACAACGTGTCGCGCTGGTTCGGCAACGTGGTGGCGGTCAACGACGTGTCGATGACCATCGGGCCGGGGGTGACCGGGCTGCTCGGCCCCAACGGAGCCGGCAAGACCACGCTCATGGCGATGATGTCGGGCTTCCTCCCGCCATCCGCGGGCACGGTCACGCTGGACGGCGAGCCGGTGTGGCGGCACACCGACGCCTATCGCAAGATCGGTCTGGTCCCCGAGCGGGAGCTCAGCTTCGGCTACCTCACCGGGCGGCAGTTCGTCCGCGCCAACGCCGACCTGCAGCGGCTGCCGGACCCGGCCGGGGCGACCGAGCGGATCCTCGGCGTGGTCGACATGGTCGAGCCCGCGCAGCGGCGACTGGACACCTACTCCAAGGGCATGCGGCAGCGGGTCAAGATCGCGGCCGCCCTGGTGCACGACCCCGCCGTACTGCTGCTGGACGAGCCCTTCAACGGCGTCGATCCTCGTCAGCGGATGCAGTTGATGGACCTGCTGAGGCAGCTCGGCGACGAGGGCCGCACGGTGCTGTTCTCCTCCCACATCCTGGAGGAGGTCGAGCGGTTGGCCCGGCACATCGAGGTGGTGGTCTCCGGCCGGCACGCCGCCTCCGGCGACTTCGGCGCGATCCGGCGGCTGATGACGGACCGGCCGGTGCAGTACGACATCGTCTCCAGCGACGACCGGGCGCTCGCCGCCGCGCTGATCGCGCTGCCGTCGGTGCAGGCGGCGCGGTTGCGCGCGGAGCAGGGGCTGGACGTGCAGGTCAGCGATCTCGGGTCCTTCGCCGCCGCGCTTCCCCGCTTGGCCCGCAGCCACGGCCTGACCCTGTTCGAGCTCTCCCCCAGCGACGAGTCGCTGGAGAGCGTCTTCTCCTACCTGGTGACGCGATGAACGGCACGATCTCCCGGCTCGCCCTGCAGGCCCTCCTGGGCCGCCGACGGTTCTGGCTGCTCCTGGCCTTCCCCGTGCTGATGATCGCCCTGACCGTCCTGGTCAACCGGCTGACCGACGACCCGGAGGTCGGCTGGTCGATGATCGCGACCCTGGCCTACCCACTGGTCCTGCCGCTGGTCGCGTTGCTGGCGACCTCCTCGGTCCTCGGCCCGGAGGTGGACGACGGATCGATCGTCTACCTGCTGTCCAAGCCGGTCAGTCGGCACACGGTGGCTCTCTCCAAGTGGGTCGTCGCCTGGGCGGCCACGATGGTCGTCGGCGCGGGCTCGCTGCTGGCCTCGGGGCTGATCGTCGGGGACGCGCGGGTGGCGCTGGCCTGGACCGTGGCCGGCGCGGTGGCCGGGACGGCGTACTCGGCTCTGTTCCTGGCACTCTCCGCGGTCACCCGGCACGCCGTGGTGGTCGGCCTGCTGTTCGTGCTGCTGTGGGAGGGGCTGCTCGGCGGGCTGCTGTCCGGCGTCGCGTGGCTGAGCATCGGCCAGTGGGGCATCCGGGTCGGGCATGAGGTGTCCGACCAGCTGGTCGACCCGGTCAACCTGCCGTGGGCGATCGGGGCGTCGGTGGTCGTGACCCTGGCCGGAGTGTGGTTCGCTGGCGACCGGCTTCGCTCCTTCGCACTGACCGGCGAGGAGTAGATTGGTGACCAGGTTCGTCCTGGCCGCGAGGAGGACTCAGACATGAACGACCGGATCGACGACGGCATCGGCACCTACGACGTGGTGCTGCTTGTGGAGCACGAGCTGAGCGCCGCCGACGCGGCCCAGGTGCACTCCCTGCACGAGGACATCGCCGACCAGGTCGTCTACCACGTGATCCTCCCGCTGGAGGACGCCGCGGCCCGGATCGAGTCCTCGATGGGGACGCTGGCCGGCGGCGAGGTGCTCGCCGCCCCGATGGCGGTCACCGACGAGGAGATCGCCGCCGCCCGCCGCGAGTGCCTGGACCGCGCCAACGAGGAGCTCAAGGACACCATCGCGCACCTGGAGTCGACCGGCGCCGTGGTCCGCGGCAACCTGACCAGCGACTCCCCCGTGGACACGCTCGCGGCCAAGGTCACCGAGGTGGACGCACGCGAGGCGATCGTGCTGACCAGCCCACACGTGGTCTCGGAGTTCTTCCACGTCGACTGGACCAGCCGGGCCCGCCGCAAGCTCGGCGTCCCCGTCCTCCATCTGCTCGAGCACGAGAGCTTCGACGAGCAGGCGGGCGGCGGCGAGGGGGTTTCCGGCGTCTGAGCCGGAAGAGCGAGGAACGAGCGGTTTCCGGCGAAGCGCCCATCGGATCGGCGTCTGAGCCGGAAGAGCGAGGAACGAGCGGGTTCCGGCGAAGCGCCCATCCGGTCCGCGTCTGAGCCGGAAGAGCCGAGACTTTCGGCTCCTACACGAAAGGGTGCGCGCCGCCCTACTATCCGAGCGGTCGGCCGAACACGATGACGTGAGCCCGTGGGGATGGGCCCCTCTGGGGACGGGCCTCTCGGTCGACGGTGGGGGGGACCACATGTCGCTCGGCACTGCTGCTCGAGGACTCCGTCGACGCACCCGTACGGCGGCCGTGCTGGCCGCGATGCTGGCGGCCGCGCTGGTCACCGTACCCGCCTCGGCGCACGAAGGGTCGGACACGTCGAAGGCGGAGGCACACGCCAAGGCTGACCTGGCCGGCGTACCGATGAGCACGATCGAACGGGACACCGCCGCGAACAAGCGCCGGCTCGCTCCCCTCCGGAGGACGCAGGACGTCCGCGATCGCGCCTCGATGGGCGCGGCGGTGGCGGCCGACCCGGGGCAGTCCGGCGCCTGGAGCCCGGTGCTGCCCACCGAGGTCGTCCCCGTCTTCCAGGCGGTGCTGCCCGACGGCAAGGTGCTGGTGTGGGACTCCGTCGGCGACAGCGCGACCGAGAACTACCCCAACCACACCTTCACCCGCGCCATGGTGTGGAACCCGGCGAACAACAGCTTCCGGCGGGTCGACGTCAACGGCTACAACATCTTCTGCGCGGGGTACGCCCAGCTGCCCAACGGGGACATCCTCGTGGTCGGCGGCAACAAGAACGCCGCGCTCGACGGGATCCGGCAGACGCACATCTTCGACTGGGAGACCGAGACCTGGTCCCGCGGACCGGACATGGCCGCCGAGCGGTGGTATCCCTCCGTCCTCGCGCTCGCCAACGGGGAGGCGGTCATCGTCGGCGGGGGCAGCGGACGCGCCGAGGTCTACCAGACGAACGGCACCTACCGCTCGCTCACCGGCTTCACCTCCTTCGCCGAGCGGATCTACGCCTTCCTGGTCGGGCGGAGCGACAGCAGGGTCGAGATGGTGGGGCCCCGGCAGACGATGAACACCATCAACACCGAGGGCGCCGGGACGCTGGAGGCCACCCGCACCCGGGACGGCATCTGGCGCGACTACGGCAGCTTCGCGATGTACGCCCCCGACCGGACGCTGGTCGCCGGCGGCGGCAGCGTGACCGAGGACGGGCAGACCCAGGTGCCCACCCGGAGCGCGGTGGTGGTCAACACGGCGGGCAGCGGGACCAGTGTCTCCTCGACCAGCCCGATGGCCTTCCCACGGCGCCAGTTCGACCTGACCGTCCTCGCCGACGGATCGGTCCTGGCGACCGGCGGTCAGCGCAAGTCCGTCGACGGTCTCGTCGACCTGCAGAACCCGGTCTTCGCCGCCGAGCGGTGGGATCCGGCCACGGGGGCGTGGACCACGCTGGCGAGCGCGGCCCGCATCCGGGAGTACCACTCCAGCGCGTCGCTGCTCCCCGACGGGAGGGTGCTCAAGGGCGGGGGCGGGATCTGCGGGAGCTGCGTGAAGAACGGCTACCTGGAGAAGAACTTCGAGTACTTCACCCCGCCGTACCTCTTCAAGAAGGACGGCAGCGGCGAGCTCGCTCCCCGCCCGACCATGTCGGGAGTGCCCGGCTCGGTGAAGGTCGGCGACCCGTTCACCGCGACCTCGCCGGAAGCCGGCTCGATCCGGAAGCTGGGCCTGGTGCGACTCGGCGCCCCGACACACGGGGTGGACCAGGGCCAGCGCTACGTCCCGCTGTCCTTCACCACCTCGGGCACGACGCTGAACGTGACCACCCCGGCATCGGCGGCGACCACGCCCCCGGGCTACTACATGCTCTTCGCGACGAACGACCAGGGCGTCCCGTCCGTGGCGAGCATGGTGCGGTTCGACGCTCCGCCCGCCCCGGTGAACCTGGCCTTGAACAAGCCGGCGACCGCGTCGAGCGTGGAGGCCGGGACCCAGTTCACCCCCGGCAACGCGGTGGACGGGAGTACGACGACCCGGTGGTCCTCCGAGCGCAGCGAGGACCAGTGGTGGCAGGTGGACCTCGGGTCCGCGACGACGATCGACACGGTGGTCGCGTCCTGGGAGGCGGCCTACGCCCGGACCTACGAGGTGCAGACCTCGACCGACGGGGTCACCTTCACGACCGCCGCGACCGTGACCGCGAGCGCGCCGGGCACGCAGCGCACCACGTTCGCTCCCCGCACGGCCAGGTATGTCCGGATCAAGGGCGTTACCCGGGCCACGGCCTACGGATACTCCCTGTGGGAGGTGCAGGTGTTCGGCACGGACGCCGCCCCGGTCGACTCGCCGCCGGTGGCCAACGCGGGCGCCGACCGGACGGTCACACCGGGGACCACGGTGACGCTGGACGGCACGGCCAGCCGCGACCCCGACGGCTCGCCACTGTCCTATCGCTGGACCCAGACCGGCGGTCCCGCCGTGACCCTGGCCAACCCGACCACGGCGAAGCCGAGCTTCACGGCTCCCTCCACCGCGGGGGCGCTCACGTTCGCGCTCGTCGTCAACGACGGCAAGACCGACAGTCCAGCCGACTCGGTGACCGTGACCGTGAACGCGACACCGGTCAACCTGGCGCTGAACAAGCCCGCGACTGCCTCCAGCGTCGCCTGGTTCTCCTCCAACACCGCGCCGAAGGCCAACGACGGGAGCATGAGCACCCGCTGGGCCTCCAGCGGGTCCGGCACCCAGTGGTGGCGGGTGGACCTGGGCTCGACCAGGGCCGTCGACACCGTGGTGACGTCCTGGGCGTCGGCCTACGCCCGCCAGTTCTCCATCCAGACCTCCACGGACGGAACGAACTGGACCACCGCCGCGACCGTGTCCGCCTCGGCTCCGGGCACCCAGCGCACGACCTTCGCGGCCCGGCAGGCCCGCTACGTGCGGGTCCTGGGCACCTCGGCCGCGACCTGGTCGGGCTACTCGCTGTGGGAGGTCCAGGTCTTCGGAACCGGCTGATCAGGCGCCGTCGATCCGGTTGCCGTTCTCGTCCCAGTGGGACGCGACCTTCTTCGAGGGCTGCACCCGCGGGGGCTCGCCGGGCATCTTGGGGTGGTCGGGCGGATAGTTGAGCTCGACCGGGTTCTGCTCCCACAGATCCAGCAGCGGCGTGAGGTCGTGGGCGGTCGAGTCCAGCATCGCCCAGGGGTCGCCCTGCTTCAGCAGCCGGTCGGGGACGGTGAAGAGGTTGAGCGTGGACGGGTCCTTCAGCTCGGCCAGCTCCTCCCACGGCAGCGGGGTGGAGACCGGGGCGCCCGGCAGCGGCCGCAGGGAGTACGCCGAGGCGATGGTGCGGTCGCGGGTGTTCTGGTTGTAGTCGACGAACACCCGCTCGCCGCGCTCCTCCTTCCACCAGGCCGTGGTGACGCCCGGGTCGCGCTTCTCCAGCTCGCGACCGAAGGCGATCGCCGCGTGCCGCACGTCGGTGAAGTCCCAGCGGGTCTCGATCCGCACGTAGATGTGCACGCCCCGGTTGCCCGACGTCTTGCAGAAGCCGGTGAGCCCGAGGTCCATCAACAGCTGGCGCGCGACGCCGGCCACCCGGACCACGTCGGCGAAGGTCGTGCCGGGCTGGGGGTCCAGGTCGATCCGCAGCTCGTCGGGGTGGTCCACGTCGGCGCGGGTCACCGGCCACGGGTGGAAGGTGATGGTGCCCATCTGCGCGCACCACGCGGGGACGGCGATCTCCGTCGGGCAGATCTCCGAGGCCTTCCGGCCCGACGGGAAGGTGATCTCGACGGTCTCGACATAGTCGGGAGCGCCCTTCATCACCCGCTTCTGGTAGAACGCGTCGGCGTCCTTGTCCTGCGGCCCCTGGGCCAGCCGCATGCCCGGGTGCACGCCGTCGGGCCAGCGCTCCAGCGCGGTCGGCCGGTCGCGCAGCGCCATCATCAGCGCGGCGCCGACGGAGACCACGTACTTGACCACCTCCAGCTTGGTGACCTCTCCGGTCTTCTCGGTCGCGGGGTAGATCACCCGGTCCGGCGAGGTCACCCGGACCTCGTGCAGCCCGGCGTCCACCATCACCTCGGGTGCTTTCGCCATGGCGATTACGCTAGCGCCTATGGGCTACGACGTGGAGAAGAGCGACGAGGAATGGCGTGAGCAGCTGAGCCCGGAGGAGTACGCCGTCCTGCGGCAGGCCGGCACCGAGCGCGCCTTCACCGGTGAGTACACCGACACCGAGACCGAGGGCGTCTACTCCTGCAAGGCGTGCGGGGCCGAGCTGTTCCGCTCCGAGACGAAGTTCCACTCCGGCTGCGGCTGGCCGAGCTTCTACCAGTCGATGCCGGACACCGTGATCGAGCGGGAGGACCGCTCCCACGGCATGGTCCGCACCGAGGTGCTGTGCAAGCGCTGCGGCTCCCACCTGGGGCACGTATTCCCTGACGGCTACGGCACGCCGACCGGCGACCGCTACTGCATCAACTCGGTCAGCATGACCCTCCAGCCGACCGCAGAGTGAGGGCCGGCGGGTGAGGGCTCACCCGCAGTAGCGCTCCAGCGCGGCCCAGGCGTCCTCGGGCTCGAAGCCGGTGCTGCGGATCCGCTCCAGCGACATCGCGCTGTTGTGCGGCCGCGGCGCCATGTCCTTGCCGGCGGAGTACTCCGCGGTGCTGGTCGGGCTGACGTCGTCGGCCGGGCGGCCGGACAGCTCGAAGACCCTGCGGGCCACGTCGAACCACGACACCACCGGGCCGGCGTTGGTGACGTTGTACAGGCCGTACGGCGCCCCCGAGGCGACCAGGTGGGTGATCGCACGGGCCAGCTCGTCGGCGAACGTGAGCCGGCCCCGCTGGTCGTCCACGACGGTCGGCGAGACGCCACGCTCGGCGAGGGAGGCCATGGTGCGCACGAAGTTGCGGCCGTCGCCGACCACCCAGGAGGTCCGGATCAGGTAGTGCCGTGGGGCGGTCGAGACCGCCAGGTCCCCCGCTGCCTTGGTCTGCGCATAGACGCCCAGCGGGGCCATCAGCGCGTCCTCCTGGTGCTCCCCGTCGAGGTCGCCGTCGAAGACGTAGTCGGTGGAGACGTGGACCAGGGTGAAGCCCAGCGACCGGGACAGCCGGGCGAGCGTCGCGGGCGCGGCGGCGTTGACCTCCCACGCCTGACGCCGGCCGGCGAGGCTCTCGGCGCCGTCGACGTCGGTGAAGGCGGCGGCGTTGATCACGGTGCCGTACTGCTGCCACGGCCAGGCCTCCAGCGCGGCCGTGTCACTGATGTCCAGCACCTCGCGTCCCACCGCCTCGGCCTCGGGCAGCGCCGCTGCCAGGGCCCGGCCGAGCTGACCGTCGCCGCCGAGGATCAGCGTCCGCTTCGGCGGCATCGGCACCACGTCGCCCAGCGCCGGGTTGGCGCGGTCCTTCTCCGACAGGATCGACTCCGCCAGCGGGATCGGCCACGGGATCGCCACCGTGGGGTCGGCCAGGTCGAGCGCGGGGTAGCCCTGGTTGGGCCGCCAGTGCTCGGTGACCAGGTAGGTGTAGGTGACGTTGTCGGTGAGGCACTGGTATCCGTTGGACACCCCGCGCGGCACGTAGACCGCCGTCTCGGGGCCCATCTCGAAGTGCACGGTGGCGCCGAAGGACGGGCCCTCGCGCAGATCCACCCAGGCCCCGTAGATCCGACCGTCGGAGATCGCCACGAACTTGTCCCACGGCTCGGTGTGCATGCCCCGCACCACGCCGCGCTTGTGGTTGTAGGAGACGTTGTTCTGCACGGGTGCGAAGTCCGGGACCCCGGCCGCCAGCATCTTCTCCCGCTGCCAGTTCTCCTTGAACCACCCGCGGTCGTCCGCATGCACCGGCATGCGCACCACGAGCAACCCCGGGATCTCGGTCTGCTCGACCGTGATCGCACCGGCCATGTCGGCCACCCCCTGTGACTCCTCAGACGTCTTCAGCATTCGGTCCTGCCCCCACGCGGATCCTACGCGCGGCGGCGGTGCCCTCGTTGAACGACAGGAGAACTTCGTAGGATCAGGCGGCATGAAGGGGATCATCCTCGCCGGTGGCACCGGCACCCGGCTCCACCCGCTGACCCTCGCGACCAGCAAGCAGCTGATGCCGGTCTATGACAAGCCGATGATCTACTACCCACTCTCCACCCTGCTGCTCGCGGGGATCCGGGACATCCTGGTGATCACCACCCCGCACGAGGCGCCGCAGTTCCAGCGGCTGCTGGGCGACGGCAGCCAGTTCGGCATCGCCATCTCCTGGGCGGAGCAGCCCAGTCCCGACGGGCTCGCGCAGGCCTTCCAGATCGGCGCGGACCACATCGCCGACCAGTCCGTGGCGCTGGTGCTCGGCGACAACATCTTCCACGGCCAGGGCCTGGGGCTGAAGCTGCGGCAGAACACCGACGTGGAGGGCGCCCTGGTCTTCGGCTACCAGGTCAGCGATCCCCGCGCGTACGGCGTCGTCGAGTTCGCCAAGGACGGCACCGTCCTCTCCCTGGAGGAGAAGCCCGAGCGGCCCAAGAGCGACTTCGCCGTCCCGGGCCTGTACTTCTACGACAACACCGTCGTGGAGCGGACCGACCGGCTGCGGCCCTCGGCGCGCGGCGAGCTGGAGATCACCGACCTCAACCGCTCCTACCTCGAGGACGGCCAGCTGCGCGTGGAGCTGCTCAAACGCGGCACCGCGTGGCTGGACACCGGCACCCACGACAGCCTCAACGATGCAGCGAACTTCGTGCGCACGCTGGAGGCCCGGCAGGGCGTGAAGATCGGCTCGCCGGAGGAGATCGCCTGGCGGATGGGCTTCCTGTCCGACGACGGCCTGCGCGAGCAGGCCGAGGCGCTGCGCAAGAGCGGGTACGGCGAGTACCTGCTGCGGCTGCTCGACCGCCCGATGCCGGAGTAGTCCTCCCGGGTCGGGTCAGGGCAGCCGCTCGACCAGCTCGGCCACCTCGACCCGCGGCCCGGTGAAGAACGGGATCTCCTCCCGCACGTGCAGCCGCGCCTCAGAGCCGCGCAGGTGCCGCATCAGGTCGACGATGCGGTAGAGCTCGTCGGCCTCGAAGGCGAGGATCCACTCGTAGTCGCCCAGCGCGAAGGACGCGACCGTGTTGGCGCGCACGTCGGGGTAGTCCCGGCCCATCTGGCCGTGCTCGACCAGCATCCGGCGCCGGTCGGCGTCGTCCATGACGTACCACTCGTAGGAGCGCACGAACGGGTAGACGCACAGCCAGTCCCGCGGCTGCGAGCCGGTCATGAACTCCGGCACGTGGCCCTTGTTGAACTCCGCCGGCCGGTGCATCGCCAGCTGGGACCAGAACGGCTCGAACCGCCGGCCGAACAGGGTACGGCGGAACGCGTTGTAGGCCTGCTGGAGCAGCCGGGAGTCCTCGGCGTGCCACCAGATCATCAGGTCGGCGTCGGCGCGCACGCCGGAGACGTCGTACAGACCGCGCACCGTGACGCCCTCGGCCTCGAGCGCCTCGAGGAACCCGGCCAGGTCGGAGGCCTCGGCCTCCCGATCGGCCTCGTCGCCGAGGAGGTCGCGCAGCCGGAAGACCGACCACATGGTGTAGCGGATGCTGTCGTTGATCTCGCGGAGTTCGGAGGCCTTGCTCATGCCTCCATTGTCGCGCGCCGTGCCGAGCCGATGACGGCGGGGACCCCCACTCCGTCGTAGGCGGCCCCGCACACCGACAGGCCGGGTACGGCGGCGACGGCCGCCCGCACCCGCGCGACCCGGTCGAGGTGGCCGGGGGCGTACTGCGGGAGCCCACCGCCCCACCGCTGCACGTGCGTGTCCACCGGCTCCGCGGTGAGCCCGATCGCCTCGGCGAGGTCCTCCCGGGAGCGGCGCACCAGCTCCTCGTCGGGCACCTGGAGGGCCGTCTGCTCCCCCGCCCGGCCCAGCGAGGTGCGCAGGAAGGTCAGGCCGCCCGCGGCCCGGCCGGCGTCGGCGACCCAGCCCCACTTGGTGGCCCAGAACGTGGACGCCTTGATCGCCCGGCCCTCGACGGGCGGCACGAGGAACCCGCTGGACTCGCGCACCACCGCGGGCACGTCGGCGCTGCGGAAGGCGAAGGTCACCACCGCCACCGAGGCGCTCTCGATGCCGGCCAGCTCGCGGGCCGCCCCCGGCGCCAGGTCCGCCAGCAGCCGCGCGGTCGCGGCCGCCGGCGTGGCCAGCACGACCCGGTCGGCCTCGAACAGCTCCGGCCCGGTCGTCGGCCCGACCGTCAGCCGGAAGCCGCCCCCCTCGCTGGTCGAGCCGCCCCCCTCGCTGGTCGAGCCTGTCGAGACCACCCCCCCCTCGCTGGTCGAGCCTGTCGAGACCACCCCACCCTCGCTGGTCGAGCCTGTCGAGACCACCCGCCGCACGGTGACCCCCGTCCGCACCTCGAAGCGCCCGCTGGCGGCCAGGGCATCGGGCAGCAGGCCCATGCCGCCGGGGATCCCGGCGAAGACCGGCCGGTCGTAGGTCACCGGCATCGCCGCCGCCTGCTCCAGCAGCGAGCCGCGCTCGGCGTAGGCGACCAGCTGGGGCAGGGCGGCGCGCGCGGAGATCCGCCGCGCGTGGCCGGCGTACACCCCGCCCAGGAGCGGCTCGACCAGCCGCTCGACGACCTCGTCGCCGAGCCGCTCGGCCACCAGGTCGCCGACGCTCGGGTCGCCCTCGAGGGAGTACGGCGGGAGCGAGGGCTCCCGGCGCACCCGCTCCAGGCCCTCGGCGGAGAGCACGCCGGAGGCGGCGAGCTCGGCGAGGTCCAGCGGGACGCCCATCATCGACCGCGGCAGCGGGCGCAGCGCGCCGCGGGTCCAGATCCGCGAGGAGGCCAGGGCGGGGTGGACGACCTCGAGCCCGAGGTCGCGGGCCAGCTCCACGCCCTCGGGGCGCCGGTTGAGCATCGCCTCGGCCCCGGTGTCGACCAGGACGCCGGCGACCTCGTCGCGCCGCAGCTTCCCGCCGACCCGGTCGGCCTGCTCGAGCACCACGACGTCGTGGGTGTCGGCGAGCAGGTGGGCGGCCGTCAGCCCGGCGATGCCGCCGCCCACGACGACGGCTCGGGGACGTGGCTGCACGCCTCCACTGTCGCACCCGCCGGCGGGACACCTCGAGTCAGGCTTCCCATCGCCCCGCCGGCGGGAGTCTCAGGCGGCCTCGGGCAGCGGCTCCGGCTGCCGGGTGACCGTCTCCAGGGGGATGCCCCGGGTCTCGGGCAGCAGCCGGGCGCACAGCAGCGAGACCGCGGCCACGGCGACGTTGTAGGCCGCCACCCACCACAGGGTCCCGTCGCCCAGGGTGACCAGCCAGGCCGCGATGAGCGGGGTGAGGCCGGACGCCACGATCCCGGAGACCTGGTAGAGCGTGCTGAGCGCGGTGTAGCGGTAGCGGGTGTCGAACAGCTCGGACCAGAAGGCCGCGAGCGGCCCGTAGACGATCCCGTCGACCAGCCCCAGCCCCACGACCAGCGCGAGCACGATCCCCCACATCGACCCGCTCTGCACGAGCAGCGCGGTCGGGAAGGCGAACAGCAGGCCGATCCAGGCGCCGAGCCGGAAGACCGGCTTGCGCCCGACCCGGTCGGAGAGCGCACCGGCGAGCGGCACCATCACGACGCCGAGCGCGGCGCCGATGAGGATGCCGTTGAGCGCCCAGCTGCGCGGCAGCCCGAGGTTGGTGACGACATAGGCCAGCAGGTAGACCGAGAACAGGTTGAAGGTGAAGCCCTCGATCCACCGGGTCCCCATGCCCAGCAGCAGCGGCCGCGGCTGCTCGCGCAGCAGGTCGCGCAGCGGGATCCGCGAGACCGCGCCTCGCTTCTGGACCTCCTGGAAGGCGGGGGTCTCCATCACCGACAGCCGCACCCACGCGCCCACGGCCAGGAGCACCGTGCTGGCGACGAAGCAGGCCCGCCAGCCCCAGCTGTAGAACTGCTCGTCGGGCAGCATCCCGACCAGGGAGAAGGCCAGCGAGGCGAGCAGCAGCCCGGCGGGGACGCCGATGTGGGCGAAGCTGCCGAAGAACCCGCGACGGCGGGCGGGGGCGTACTCGACGGCCAGGAGCACGGCGCCGCCGTACTCCCCGCCGACGCCGATCCCCTGCAGAACCCGCAGCAGCACCAGCAGGATCGGCGCGGCGACCCCGATCGAGTCGTAGGTCGGCAGCAGGCCGATCAGCGTGGTGCCGACGCCCATGATGACCAGGGTGAGCAGCAGCATCGTCTTGCGGCCGACCCGGTCGCCGAAGTGCCCGAAGATCAGCCCGCCGAAGGGTCGAGCGACGAAGCCGACGGCGAAGGTGGCGAACGCGGCGATCTGTGCGGCGGGCCCGTCGAGCGCGTTGAAGTAGAGCCGGTCGAAGACCACCGCGGCGGCGGTGCCGTAGAGGAAGAAGTCGTACCACTCGATGGTGGCGCCCACCGCCGAGGCCATCGCGACCTTGCGCGGGCTCGGCGAGGTCATGCGGCGTCGTCCTCGGCACTGCCCCCACCGGGGCCGGCCGTCTCGTGCACGGGCTCGCCGTTGATCCGGCCGCTCAGCGGGATCTCGGGCTGCTCGCGGTGCAGCCGGGCGAAGCCGCTGCGGTGGAAGATCAGCGGCTCCCGCCCCCGGCCGTCGGAGTGGGAGTGCAGCTCCAGCAGCACGACCAGGTGGTCCCGGCCTCCACCTCGCTGTGGATGGTGCAGGTGAAGGTGGAGACCGCGTCGTCGAGGAGTACGGCGCCTCCGGGGGCCGCGGACAGGGCCAGCCCGTCGAAGCGGCGCTCGGCCGGCCCCGCGAGCTGACGGCACACCGCGTCCTGGTCCTCGGCGAGCACGCTGACCCCGAGCTGCCCGGCGGCCCGCAGCCGCGGCCAGGTCGAGCTGGAGGTGGCCACGCACAGCGAGACCAGCGGCGGGTCGAGGCTGACGGAGGTGAACGAGCTGGCGGCGATCCCGACCAGGGACTCGTCCACGCGGCCGGCGACGGCGACCACGCCGGAGGGGAACTGACCGAACGCGTCGCGCAGCGCGCGAGGGTCGGTGACGGCGGGGAGGTCGGTGTCGTGGTCGAGGGTGGCGGTCATGCGAGGGCTCCTTCGGTCGCGAGGGAAGAGACCAGCGGGCGGGCCTGGGCCAGCCAGTCGGCGGAGGCGGAGGGGTCGTCGTAGCGCTGCTCGGGGAGGCTGAGGCCGCGGACCGGAACGCTGGCGCCGAGCTCGGTGAGCACCGGCCGGAGGAAGACCTCCGGGGCCATCGCGTGGCCGGGCCCGGCGGCGAGCATCAGCGGCACCGCGACGGTGCCCGTCAGGCCGCCGCCGGGGATCCGGTCCAGGAACAGCTTGAGCAGCCCGGTGTAGCTGCCCTTGTAGGTGGGGCTGGCCACGACCAGCACCCGCGCCGCGCTCACCCGGGCGACGGCCTCGTCGACCCGGGCGTCGCTCCAGTCCAGCAGCGCGGGGCCGAGCTCGGCGAGGTCGACGACCGGGTCGGGCTCCCCCACCAGCTCGCGGGCGAGCAGGGTGGCGGCCTCCAGCGTGCGCGAGGCCGGTTTGGGGTTGCCGACCAGGACGGCGATGTCGGGGCGGCTCACGACGCTGCCTTCCCGGCCGCGGCGAACGGCACGGACTGGGTGCGGCCGGTCGCCGGGGCGGGGTGCTCCCACACGCCGCGCTCGGCCAGGATCGGTAGCACGCCCTCGCCGAACCAGTAGGCGCCCTCGAGGTGGGGGTAGGCCGAGAGCACGAACTCCTCGATCCCGAGGTCGGCGTACTCCTGAATCCGGTCGGCGACCTCCTCGTGGCTGCCGACCAGCGCGGTGCCGGCGCCGCCGCGGAGCAGCCCCACGCCCGCCCAGACGTTCGGGTGGATCTCCAGGTCGTCGGTGGAGCCGCCGTGCAGCTCGAGCATCCGTCGCTGGCCCTCCGAGCCGCTGCGGCGCAGGCCCTCCTGCACGGTGCGGATGGTCTCGGGGTCCACGCCCTCGATCAGCCGGCGCGCCTCGGCCCACGCCTCCTCGGAGGTGTCGCGGGTGATGGTGTGCATCCGGATCCCGAAGCGGACCTCGCGGCCCTCCTCGGCGGCCAGCTCGCGGATCCAGGCGATCTTCTCGGCGACCGCGGCCGGCGGCTCGCCCCAGGTGAGGTAGACGTCGGCGTACTTCGCCGCGACCCGGCCGGCGGCCGGGGAGGAGCCGCCGAAGTAGATCTCCGGGAGCGGGTCGGGCCGCTGGAGGAGAGTGGCGTCGGCGACCTGCAGGTGCTTGCCCTCCACGGTGACCGCGTCCTCGCGCCACAGCCGGGTGACGATCTCCAGGAACTCCGCGCACCGCTCGTAGCGGGCCTCCTTGTCCTCGAAGTCGCCGTACATCCGCTGCTCGTGGTCCTCGCCGCCGGTGACGACGTTGAGGAGCAGCCGGCCGCCGGTGAGCTGCTGGAAGGTGCCGGCCATCTGCGCCGCGAGGAACGGGGAGACCAGGCCGGGTCGGAGCGCGACGAGGAAGCGCAGCCGCTCGGAGACCTGGCTCAGCATCGCGGTGGAGAGCCACGCGTCCTCGCACCACGCCCCGGTCGGCGTGAGCGCGGCGTCGAAGCCCTGCGCCTCGGCCGCGCGGGCGACCTGCCCGAGGTAGGGGACGTCGGCGGGCCGCCCGGCCGGGCCGGGGCCCATCCCGTGGCCGCCGCCGACGATGTGCCGGCCGTCGCCGCCGTTGGTGGGCAGGAACCAGTGGAACTTCAGCATGGGATGCCTCTCTGGTCGAGGGGTGAGGGAGTCGGTCAGATCTGGCCGTGACGGGGAGGGAGGACGCCGTCCACGGCGAACCGGCCGAGGTGCTGGACCTTCCAGCCGGCGGGGTCGTGCAGGGTGTGCGTGCGGGCGTTGCGCCAGTGCCGGTCGAGGTTGAGCGGCTCGAGCGCCGAGCGAGTTCCGGCGACCTCGAACAGCCGGGTGCCGGCCTCCAGGGACGCCTGCGTGGTGGCGGCCCGGGCCGCGGCCACGGCGAGGCTGGCCTCGCCGGCGCTGCGCTCGTCCAGGTCGGCGTCGGCGCGGTCGACCGCGCGGGCGGCCTCGGCGACCAGTGCCTCGGCGCCGCGGACCGCGAGCTCGACCTCGCCGAAGGCGTGCACGACGAGCGGGTCGTCGGCGGCCCGGCTCACCCCGGCGTCGGGGTAGGGCCGCGCGCTGGTGGTGACGATCTCCGCGGCGTCCCGGAGCGCCGCGCGGGCGATGCCGGCGTCGATCGCCGCGTGCAGCACCTGGGCGAACGCGCCATAGGTCGACGGACCGTCGAAGGTCTCGGCCCAGTCCATCACCAGCGCGTCCGGCACGGCCACGTTTTCCAGCACGACCGACCCGGAGGCGGTGGTGCGCTGGCCCATGCCCTGCCAGTCGTCGGTGACGGTGACGCCGTCGGCGTGCCGGTCCACCCACGCGACGACCAGCGGTCCGCCCTCGTCGCGGTGCGCGAGCACCGGGATCCGGTCGGCGAACAGGGCGCCGGTGCAGTAGGACTTGGTGCCCTCCAGCCGCCAGTCACCCTGCCCGTCCGGGTGCAGGGTCGTGCGCAGGTCGCGGACGTGCTTGGTGCCGGCCTCGGCCTGGGCGTTGCCGAACGAGGCGCCGTCGAGCACCTCGGCGAAGAGGGTACGGCGCAGCTCGTCGTCGCCGCGCAGCCGCAGGGCGTTGGCGAAGACGAAGTGGCTGTGCGGGATCTGGGCGATGCTCGGGTCCCCGGTGGCGAGCAGTCGGAAGACCTCCGCGACCGTCTCCACGGCGAGCCCGGGGCCGCCGTACTCCCGCGGGACGGTGATCGCCAGCAGCCCGGACTCCTTGAGCATCGCGATCTCCCCGTGCGGGATGATCCGCTCCGCGTCGCGGACGCCGGCCTCCTTGGCGAACAGGGTCGCCAGCTCGCCGGCGACCTCCACCGCGCTGGTGGAGGTCAGGACGGGCGCGCTCATCGGGCCGGCTCCCGCTCCGCCGCCTCCATCTCGCGGACCAGCGGCAGCACGTTCTCGCCGAAGTAGCGCACGTCGTCGTGGAAGTGCAGGAAGCCACACAGGATGAGGTCCGCGCCGCGGCGCTTGAGCTCGACGATCCGCTCCGCGACCTGCTCGGGGGTGCCGATGAGGCCGGTGCGGAAGCCGTCGTTGTACTGCACCAGGTCCTCGAAGTTCGAGTCGGCCCACATGCCCTTGCCGTCGCCGGTGGAGCTGCCGGCCTGCTTGACCGCCGCGCCGAAGCCCTCCACCGCCTCGCGGTCGGCCTTGGCGACGATCTCGCGCAGCACGTCCTTGGCCTCGGCCTCGGTGTCGCGGGCGATCATGAAGCCGTTGAGGGCGAAGCGGACGTCGCCCTCGCGGCCGTGCACCTGGGCGACGTCACGGACGTCGCGCACCTGCTCCTCGAAGCCGTCGGGGGTGTTGCCGTTGGCGAAGTACCAGTCGCTGACCCGGCCGGCCATGCCCTTGGCGTCGGTGGAGTTGCCGCCCTGGAAGATCTCCGGGTGCGGGCGGCCCTCGGAGGCCAGCGGCTTGGGCTTGAGGTCGAAGTCGTGCAGGCGGTAGAAGTCGCCGTTGAACTCCGCGTGCTCGGAGGTCCAGATCTCCCGGACGTAGCGGATGAACTCCTCCGCGCGGCGGTAGCGCTCGCCGTGCTCGAGCCAGGGCTCGCCCAGCTTGGTGAACTCGTCCTTGAACCAGCCGGAGACGACGTTGATCGCGGCGCGGCCGCCCGAGAGGTGGTCGGCGGTGGCGATCCACTTGGCCAGCACGCCCGGCTGCCACAGGCCCGGGTGGATCGCGGAGATCACCTTCAGCCGCTCGGTGGCCAGCAGCAGCGCCAGGCTGAAGCTGGTGGACTCGTGCTGGTAGGCGGCGCCGTACGACGCCATGTAGCGCACCTGGGTCAGGGCGTAGTCGAAGCCGTTCTGCTCGGCGAGCTGGGCCAGGGTCTTGTTGTACTCATACCCCCAGTCGGTGCGCTGCTCGATGGTGCTGACCACCAGCCCACCGCTGACGTTGGGCACCCAGTAGGCGAACTTCACCGGCTCGCGGCGGGTCGGATCGAGGTCGGGCATGACACTCCTTGGTCGGGCTCGAGGGATCGGATTGGTCGTCTCGGGGAGTCGATTCGTTCTAAGTCGACAGAATTACTATTCTTTTCCTCGAACTCAAGTCAGCGGGGGCGGCGCGCCGCCTTCGTCTGCCGACGGGGTGACAGGCAACGCCTTGCACGCCTGCCACGCCGGACCTCCCACGCCCGCCTCCCTCGACTCAGGAGCCCGCCATGCGCCTGGACCAGCTCGACTACCTGACCGCCGTCACCCGCCACGGCTCGCTGCGCCGCGCCAGCGAGGAGCTGCACCTGTCCCAGCCGGCGCTCAGCGAGGCGATCAGCAAGCTGGAGCGCGACCTCGGGGTGACGCTGCTCGACCGGCGGCGCTCGGGGGCGCGGATCTCGCACGAGGGCCGCGAGCTGCTGCCGCACCTGGCCGAGGTGAGCGAGGCGGTGGCGCGGTTGCGTACGGCGGCCGGCGGCGTCCCGGGTGCCCGGGTCGTCCGGGTGGGGACCGTCGGCGCGGCCACCTCGACCCTGCTCGCGCCCGCGGTGCAGGCGATGCGCGCCGAGTGCCCCCAGGCCAGCGTGGAGGTCACCAGCCTGCAGCAGGCCGAGATCGACGAGCGGCTGGTCGAGGGCACCCTGCACCTGGGCCTGGTCAACACCCTGGACGGGGACGACGACCCGGCCGGGCTGCGCAGCACTCCCCTGCTGCACGGCCAGGCCGTGGTGGTGCTGCCGTCCGGGCACCCGCTCACCGCGGGCGACACCGTGAGCGTGGAGGACCTGCGGGCCCACCCGTTCGTGGCGATGCGCGAGGGATACCTGATGGCGCGGGTGGCGCGACGGGTCTTCGGCGAGCACCCGCCCGCCGTACGCTTCACCACCGACGGGGCCGACCTGGGCAAGCTGATGGTGGCCGAGGGCGCCGGGCTGGCGCTGCTGCCCGGCTTCAGCGTGGACGGCGACCCGCTGCACCGCTCGGGGCAGATCACCCACCGGCCGCTGTCCGGCACCTCGCCCGCCGTCACCCTGCGGCTGCGCAGCCGGGCCGGGGCGTCACGCCTGCCCGAGCCGGTGCAGGTGCTCGGGCGCTCGCTGCGTCAGCTGGCGACCCGCGCGGCGTAGCCGGTCTCGGTGCGCTCCAGGATCGGCGCGAGGTCGAGGCCGGCCGGCAGCGTGCCGAAGGCCCCGCCCCAGTCGCGGTCCAGACGGGTCGCACAGAACGCGTCGGCGACGGCGGCCGGGGCGTGCCGCAGCAGCTGGGAGCCCTGGAGGACCAGCGCCATCTGCTCCACGATCCGGCGAGCGCGCAGCTCGATGTCGTCGAAGGAGGTGAGCTCCTTGCGCAGCCGGGCCAGCGCGTCGTCGTACCTCGCGTCCGCCCCCGCAGCCAGGTCGGCCTCGGCGAAGAACGCGTCGACGGTGTGCGGCTCGCGGGCCATCGCGCGCAGCGCATCCAGGGCCGCGACGTTGCCCGAGCCCTCCCAGATGGAGAGCAGCGGCATCTCGCGGTAGACGCGGGCCAGGTCGAAGTCCTCGATGTATCCGTTGCCGCCGAGGCACTCCAGCGCCTCGCCGACGGCCATCGGCGCGCGCTTGCAGACGTGGTACTTCGTCACGGCGAGCGCGATCCTGCGCAGCGCGGCCTCGCCCTCGTCGCCGCGGACCGCGCGGTCGTTGGCTCCGGCGAGCCGCATCATCACGGTGGTCGCCGCCTCGGACTCCACAGCGAGGTCGGCGAGCACGTTGCGCATCAGCGGCTGGTCGACCAGGAGCCTGCCGAAGGCGGAGCGGTGGCGGGCGTGGTGCGCGGCCGCGGTGAGCGCCGTCCGCATGCCGGCGGCGGCGCCGATCACGCAGTCCAGCCGGGTCATGTTGACCATCTCCACGATGGTGCGCACGCCGCGCCCCTCCTCGCCCACCAGCCAGCCGACGGCGGCGTCGTACTCGATCTCCGAGGACGCGTTGGAGCGGTTGCCGAGCTTGTCCTTGAGCCGGACGAAGCGCATCGCGTTGGCCTCGCCGCCGGGCAGGACGCGCGGCACGAGGAAGCAGGTGACGCCTGCGTCGGTCTGGGCCAGGGTGAGGAACAGGTCGCTCATCGGCGCGCTGGTGAACCACTTGTGGCCCCGCAGGACATGGGTGCCGTCGGCCTGGGGTACGGCGGTCGTGGTGTTCGCCCGCACGTCGGAGCCGCCCTGCTTCTCGGTCATCGACATGCCGGCGATCAGGCCGCGCTTGGTCTCGGGGTCGCGCAGCCCGGGGTCGTAGGTCCGGTTGGTGAGCAGCGGCTCGAAGCGGGCGGCCAGCTCCGGGTTCGCCCGCAGCGCCGGGACGACGGCGTAGGTCATCGAGATCGGACAGCCGTGGCCGGCGTCGACCGACCAGGTCATGAACCTCGCCGCGCGCGCGACGTGCGCGCCCGGCCGGTCGTCGGCCCAGGGGGCGCCGTGCAGGCCGTGCTCGACGGCGGTCTCCATCAGCCGGTGGTAGGCCGGGACGTACTCCACCTCGTCGACCCGGTGGCCGTAGCGGTCGTGGGTGTGCAGGCGCGGCGGGACCCGCTCGGCGAGCCGGCCCCAATCGCGGGCCTCCTCGGTGCCGGCGAGACGACCGAGCTCGTCGATCTCCGGCAGGGCCCAGGCGGCGCCCTCGCGCTCCACGCCCTCGCGCAGCGCGGGGTCGGCGGCCGTGTTGTGCCCGACCAGTGGCGGGACCTGGTTGAAGACCTCGTGCGTCATGACCCAAGACATTACATTCTTAGTGACAGATGTGTCGATAGACGTAGCGTGCGATCATGCCGCCATGGCTGCGGCTCCCCTCTCGGCGCGCTCGGTCGTGCTCTCTCTGCTGCTGGGGTCGCACCCCGAGCCGCTCTCGCCCGCCCAGCTCACCCGGGCCGGCGACCACTTCGGCATCCCGGCCGCCACACTGCGGGTCGCGCTGACCCGCGCCGTCGCGGCGGGCGACCTGGTGCGGGCGGACGGCGACTACGCCCTGGGGGCCCGGCTGGTCGGCCGTCAGCGCCACCAGGACGAGGCGGTCGAGGACGCCGAGACCGCGTGGGACGATGCGTGGGAGATGGCCGCGGTGACCGTCACCGGGCGCACCGGGGCCGCGCGCGCCGCCCTGCGCGAGCTGCTGACGTCGTACCGCCTCGCCGAGCTGCGCGAGGGGCTGTGGCTGCGACCGGCGAACCTGAGCCGCCCGCGGGAGTACGCCGGCGACCCGGTGCTCGCCACCTTCCTCGGCCGGCCCGACGGCGACCCCGCCGAGCTCGCGGCGCTGCTGTGGGACCTCGACGGCTGGGCGGCCGAGGGCCGGCGACTGGTCGACGCGCTCGCGGCCACCGCCGAGCCGGCACCCCGGCTGGCCGCGGCCGCCCACCTGGTGCGGCACCTGGCGCACGACCCGCTGCTGCCGTCGGCACTGTTGCCGCCCGATTGGCCGGGCGCCCTGATGCGGTCGACCTACGCCGACTACCAGGGCGAGCTGCGGGACCTGTCGGGCGTGAACTAGCGCCGACTCGGGGTCAACAAGCGCCGACTCGGCGGAACCGGACGGCTCCCGGGGCCGTCGTACTCAGCATGACCCAGACCTCCGGCCCCCGGCTGCGGCACCTCAGCGCCCTGGCCGTCGCGGCCGCCCTCCTCGCGGGCTGCTCCGGAGGCGCGGAGTCGGCCGGGAGCGACGCGGAGTCGGCCGGGGGCGACGCGATCGCCGTCGACACGGCGGCATCGCAGCAGCTCCGGGACCGGGCCGGCGCCACCCCCGCTGCGCTGGAGACTCAAGAGAAGGTGGTCTCGACCGGGACCGTGGCGGTCTCCAGCCGGCACGTCGAGCGGGCGCTGCGTCGGGTGTCGCTGGTCGTGGACCAGTACGGCGGCCAGGTCGGCAACGAGCGCACCGAGACCGACGACGACGGCGCCCCGGTGTGGGCGCGACTGGTGGTGCGGGTGCCGGTCGAGGAGTTCGACGGCGCGCTGGCCGACCTCAAGCAGATCGGCCGGTTGCAGTCCTCCTCCCGCAGGTCCACGGTCGTCACGGCGGAGTACGTCGACCTCGAGGCGCGCGTCCGTGCCCAGGAGCGCAGCCTGCGCCGGGTGGAGCTGCTCTACCGCCGCGCGCAGTCGATCCGGGACATCATGGCGATCGAGGGCGAGGTCGCGACCCGGCAGGCCGAGCTGGACTCGCTCAAGGGCCGGCTGCGGGTGCTCGACGACAAGACGCAGCTGTCCACGATCACCGTGCACGTGGAGCAGCGGACGACCGCGACGGCGCCGGAGCCGGAGCAGGCCGGGTTCCTCGCCGGGCTGCGCGCCGGCTGGGACGGCCTCACCGGTCTGCTGGTCGGCGCCGCGACCCTCCTCGGCGCCGTGCTCCCCTTCACCCTCGTCCTGCTGCCGCTGGGTCTGCTCGCCTGGCTGGGGTTGCGCCGATTCCGGAACGCGCGCCGCCCGGCCTAGGGTCGGGGCGTGGACAACGACACGACCGGGACCGAGCGGATCGCCGTACTCATCGACGCGGACAACACCTCGGCGAAGTACGCCGAAGAGATCCTGCAGGAGCTGGCGAAGTACGGCACCCCCACGGTCAAGCGCGCCTACGGCGACTTCCGCTCCCCGCACCTGAGCGGGTGGAACAAGGCGCTCAACGCGAACGCGATCCGGCCGATGCAGCAGCACGCCTACACCGTCGGCAAGAACTCCAGCGACTCCGCGCTCATCATCGACGCGATGGACCTGCTCTACGCCGGGAACGTCGAGGCGTTCGCGATCGTCTCCAGCGACTCCGACTTCACCAGCCTGGCCACCCGGCTGCGCGAGTCCGGCAAGACCGTCTACGGCCTCGGGCGCCGCAAGACGCCGGCGTCCCTGCAGGCGGCGGTGAACAAGTTCGTCTACCTCGAGGTGCTCGCCGAGGCCGACGACGAGGAGGAGAAGTCGGCCGAGCCGTCGGAGGGTACGGCGAACGGCGAGACCTCCGACGAGGCGCCGGCCAAGCGGGTGAACCTGCAGTCCGCGCTGACCAAGGCGATCAACGCCACCTCCCGCGACGACGGGTGGAGCACCCTGTCCGCCGTCGGCCAGACGATCAACCGCACCCACGCGGCCTTCGACCCGCGGGACTTCGGCCACCAGAAGCTCAGCACCCTGGTCGCCGCGCAGGGCTACCTGGAGACCGAGACGACCGAGGGCCGGATGCTGGTGCGGCTCAAGCAGAAGCGGAAGGCCCCGGCGAAGAAGGCGGCGAAGGCTCCGGCGAAGAGGACGACGGCTCAGAAGTCGGCCGCCACGACTGCACGAACTCGGTGAGCCGCTTGAGCTGATCGGGGTCGGTCGCGGGGATCACCCCGTGGCCAAGGTTGAAGATGTGCCCCGGCGCGGCGCGCCCGGCCTCCAGCACCTCCCCCGCGCGCTCGAGCATCACCTCGGTCGGCGCGAAGACCAGGGTCGGGTCCAGGTTGCCCTGCACCGCCCGGCCGCCGACCTGGCCGATCGCCGCGTCCAGCGGGGTGCGCCAGTCGACGCCCACGACGTCCGCGCCGGCCTCCCCCATCAGGCCCAGCAGGTTGCCGGTGCCGACGCCGAAGTGGATCCGCGGCACCCCCAGCTCGCCGGCGGCGGCCAGCACGCGCGCGGAGTGCGGCTGCACGGAGGCGGCGTAGTCCCGAGGTGTGAGCGCGCCCGCCCAGGAGTCGAAGAGCTGCACCGCCGAGGCACCGGCCTCGACCTGGACGCGGAGGTACTCGGCCGCGATGCCGGCGATCTTGCGCATCAGCGCGTCCCACACGTCGGGGGCGCCGAACATCATCGCCTTGGTGCGGGCGTGGTCCTTCGAAGGGCCGCCCTCGACGAGATAGGACGCGACGGTGAACGGGGCGCCGGCGAAGCCGATGAGCGGGGTCGAGCCGAGCTCGCCGACGAGGCCGCGGACCGCCTCGGTGATGAAGGGGACGTGGTCGGCGGTGAGGTCGGGGATCGCCTCGACGTCGGCCAGCGTGCGCACGGGGTCGGCGATCACCGGGCCGACGCCGGGCTTGATGTCGAGGTCCACCCCGACCGCCTTGAGCGGCAGCACGATGTCGGAGAAGAAGATGGCCGCGTCGACGCCGTACCTGCGCACGGGCTGCAGGGTGATCTCCACGACCAGCTCGGGGTCCATGCAGGACTCGAGCATGCCGACGCCCTCGCGGACGGCGAGGTACTCCGGCAGCGACCGGCCCGCCTGGCGCATGAACCACACCGGCGTCCGCTCGCCCTGCTCGCCGCGGGCGGCCTGGAGGAACGGGGAGTCGGCGAGGGTGCTCACCGGTGGATCTTCGCAGGTCAGGCGGCGTGTTGGCACATCGTGGCGCGAGGGGTGCGCCTACGGTGAGGCGCATGGCCGTGCGTCAGGACGCGCCCCCGGGGACGGGCGCGGGTGAGACGCCTCGCGAGTTCGCCGAGGCGGTCCGTGCGCTGCGCACGGCGCGGCTGCGACCCGAGGTGACCTCGGAGGAGATGCCGGCCCCGCAGCGGATCGCCCCCTTCGCGACCGCGCTGTCCGCGGACGTCACCGTGGACGCCGAGGAGATCGCGACCGGCCGGCTGGTGCTGCTACACGATCCCGACGGGAACGACGCCTGGGGCGGTACCTTCCGGTGTGTGGCCTATGTCCGCGCTGACCTCGACCCGGAGATGATCACCGACCCGCTGCTCGCGGCCGTCGGGTGGGACTGGCTGACCGAGGCCCTGGAGGCGCACGGCGCCCGGTTCACCGCACCCTCGGGCAGCGTGACCCGGGTCGCGACCGAGAGCTTCGGCGGGATGGCGGACGAGGAGGCCACCGCCCAGATCGAGATCCGCGCCTCCTGGACCCCCTGCGACGCCGCGGGGGCGTCGTACGACGTCGTGCCCGAGGTGGCCGCGCACGTCGAGGCCTGGGGCGAGCTGCTGTGCACGGCGGCCGGGTTGGAGCCGGTGCCCGAGGGCGTCACGAGCATGCCCAGTCGTCGCGGGCAGCGCGGCGGCGGGCGCTAGCTCGATGCCCGACTCCGAGGAGACCCCGCCCGAGGCCGAGCGCCCCCAGGCCCCCCTGCTGCTGCTGCGCGACGGCCTCACCGACGTGGTCGACACCCCCGAGGAGCTCACGGCGACCGCGACCGGGCTGGCCGCGGGCTCCGGGCCGCTGGCGATCGACGCCGAGAGGGCGTCCGGCTACCGGTACACGAACCGCGCCTACCTCATCCAGCTGCGCCGCGAGGGCGCCGGCACCTCCCTGATCGACCCGATCGCGTTCGATTCGGTCGCGGAGATCCAGCAGGCGACCGCGGGCACGGAGTGGATCCTGCACGCCGCCACCCAGGACCTACCCTGCCTGCGCGAGGTGGGGCTGCGGCCGACCAGCCTTTTCGACACCGAGCTCGCCGGGCGACTGCTCGGCTATCCGCGGGTCGGGCTGGCCACCCTGGTCGAGGAGCTGCTCGGCCAGCGGATGCGCAAGGAGCACTCGGCGGTGGACTGGTCGACCCGGCCGCTGCCCTCGCCCTGGTTGGAGTACGCCGCCCTCGACGTCGAGGTGCTGGTCGAGCTGCGCGACGTGCTCGCCGCCCAGCTCGCCGAGGCCGGCAAGGAGGAGTGGGCACGGCAGGAGTTCGAGCACCTGCTCTCCTTCGAGCCGGTGGTGCGCAAGGAGGCGTGGCGGCGTACGTCGGGCGCCCACAAGGTGCGCGGCCGCCGGGGACTGGCCGCGGTGCGGGAGCTGTGGCTGACCCGGGACCGGATCGCCCAGCAGCGCGACGTGGCCCCCGGCCGGATCATCCCCGACTCCGCGCTCGTCGCCGCGGCGCGGGCGATGCCCACCTCGGTGCGCGCGCTGATCGCCACCGACGGCTTCCACGGACGCGGAGCGCGCCGCTACGGCCGCGAGTGGATCGCCGCCCTGGACCGGGCGCGCGAGATGGAGGAGAAGGAGCTCCCCAGCCGCGCCGGCGGGCGCAGCGACGGTCCGCCCCAGCCGCGGGTCTGGGCGGAGAAGGACCCGGTCGCTGCGGCTCGCCTCACCCGTGCCCGCGCCACGGTCGCCGAGCTCGCCGAGGAGCTGAACCTCCCGACGGAGAACCTGATCACCCCCGACAGCCTGCGGCGACTGCTCTGGGAGCCGCCCGCCACGCGCGGGGAGGACCTGAGCCAGGCCGTCGACGCCCAGCTCGCGTCGTACGACGTGCGCCCCTGGCAGCGCGAGCTCACCGTGCCCCTGCTCGTCGAGGCCGTCCTGGCCGCCGAGTCTGAGCAGCAGACGGATTGATGATGGACAGATCAGCTGTCACCTGCGCTTGCCGCAGACCCATGCTCGCCTGCAGCCTCGTGGCGTACGGGGGTGCGGTGGTTGTTGCAGAGGAGGCAGCGTGACGGCCTCGCTGACGGGTGAACTCACCTTCGGTCACCTGCTCGCTGCCGCGGGACTCGACCCGAGGGACGTGGTGGTCATCCGCCATACCTACACACCAGGCGGCCTGCAGAGCGAGGCCGACCTCACGCCGGAGAGGCTCCTCGCCTACACGCGGCGGCAGGGCGCGGGACCCAACCACAAGCTCGGCAAGGTGCCCCGCCCGCTGTGGCTCTGCTTCATGGCTGACGGCAGGAGGCGGTCGCGCTACCTCGTCGCCTACGAGAACCACGGGGAGGTCGTGGAGGAGCGGACTGAGGATCTGCGCTTCTTCGACCTCCGCCCCTCCGAGGCGCTCAGTGCCCTCGCTCACCGCCTCGTGGTCGAGTGGTCCAAGGACGCCGTGAACTGGGCGAAGAGTGGCGAGAGCGCGTCGACCTTCCCGGTTGTGGAGATTGCTGACCCCGAGGTGGTCGCCTTCCCCGGCTTCGACAGTGTGTTGCTCACCTACAGCGAGCTGCAGACCATGGTGGAGGACTCACGCTACGCGGCGTGGCGCACCGCCCTCGGCTCTGTGCAGGGCATCTATCTGATCGCCGACACACGGGACGGCAGGCTCTATGTCGGCAAGGCGGATGGTGGCGAGCGCATCCTCGGGCGGTGGAGCCAGTACGCGAAGGACGCCCACGGCGGCAACGTCGCGCTCAAGGAGCTGGCCGTCGACCCCAGCCACCGCCAGCACTTGCAGTTCAGCATCCTGCGGGTGTTCGGTCCGAGCGTGCCGACCGCCGAGGTGGACGCCGCGGAGGCGCACTACAAGCGAGCGATGCTCACGCGGAAGTTCGGGCTCAACCGAAACTGACCTCACGACGGTCACCCGACTCACTCGGTCGGCGACTCCGTCGCGGTCTCGGGCGAGAGGACGCGCCGGGAGGCGGCGTCGATCTCGGTCGTCAGGGACGGCAGGTCGAGCACCGGCTCGGTGAGCAGCTCGCGCAGCTGCGGCTGCACGGCGCGGTTGACCGCGTCGGGGTCCACGCCCGGCGGCTGCCGCTCGACGTTGCGCATCCCGGCGACGAATGCCGCCGCGTTCTGCGGGTCCTCCCAGCTCTGCAGGAAGTCCGGCGAGCTCGCGACGACCACGCTGGCCGGCACGGTACGGCCGGCCCGGGCCAGCCCGCGCAGCGTGGACTCCGAGAGCGCGAACGCCATGAAGTCCGCCGCGGCAGCGGTGTCCTCGGTGTCGGCGTCCAGGCACATGCCCTCGAGGCTGCCCACCGTGGCGCCGGAGTCGAGCACCGGCATCGGCATCACGTCGAAGCTCAGGTCCTCCTGCTGGCGCAGCCGGGGCGTGAGGTCGCGGTAGCCCGTGATCATCGCCAGGTCGCCGTCCATGAACATCTGCTGCGGCGTGGTGTCGGCGAGGTCGACCTGGGTGGGGGTGAGCTGCGCGTCGCGCAGCACCGTGAGGGTCCGCTCCAGGGCAGCACGGCTCTCCTCGCTGGAGAACGCGAGCGAGGTGGGCTCCTCGGTGTCGTCGTACACCTGCCCGCCGCCGGACAGGATGAAGGGCGCGAGGCCGTCCAGCGTGGGGTCGACGTACACCCCCTTGATCGCCCGCCGCGGCTTGGCGGCGAAGTCGGCCGCGGCGGCGAACTGGTCGAAGGTCCACCGCTCCATCGACGAGGGCACGTCGAGCCCGCGCTTGCGCATCGTCGCGAAGTCCACCAGATCGGTGTTGACGTAGACGACCCGCGGCGACATCGACAGCGGCATGCAGGCCAGCGACGTCCCGACCGAGAAGCCCTCCATCGCGTCGCGGGAGAAGTCGTCGCCGAAGTTCACGCCGCGCTCGTCGAGGAGCTCGTCGACGGGCTGGGTGAGCTCCTGCTCGAGGTACCACGACAGGTTGCGCTGATTGAGCATGAAGACGTCGGGCACGTCCCGGTCGGCGCGCATCGCCGCGTCGGCCTCGCGCCAGCTCGGCCAGCTCTTCAGGCGTACGTCGGCGCCGTAGACGGAGTTGTAGGAGTCGACCGCCGTCTGCCAGGTCTCGATCTCCTCGGCGTTGCCGAAGACCCCGAAGGTCAGTCGGGTGGGCTCACCGGTGGGCGAGGGCCGGTTCGACGGCGTCGTCGACGGGGTCGCGCTCTGCGTGCTCTTGCTCGGGTCGTTGCGCGGCTCGTCCGGTCCGCCGGTCGTGCACGCCGTCGTCAGGGTGCCGACACACAATGCGGCGACGGCTCCGGCCAGACGGCTCCTGGCATGCACCCGACCGGGCTCCTCTCGTGCGCGCGGGCGCCTCCATCGGCGCCCGTGAACCGCCCAGCCTAGTGGGGAGGGACTAGTTTTCCATTCATGGTGGATGTGACCTACGCACCGCAGGACGACGAGCGGCCCGACCCCGGCGAGGTGGTGTGGGCCTGGGTGCCGTTCGAGGATGACGCCGGGCAGGGCAAGGACCGGCCGGCGCTGCTGCTCGGTCTGGTGACCGGCGACTCCTCCCGGTGGTACGCCCTCGGCCTCACCAGCAAGGACCACGACCGGGACGAGGCCCAGGAGGCCGCGGCGGGTCGCTTCTGGATGGACGTCGGCACCGGCGCCTGGGACTCCCGCGGCCGGCCGAGCGAGGTGCGGCTGGACCGGCTGCTCGTGCTGCCCGCCTCGGGGATCCGCCGGGAGGGCGCCGCGCTGGAGCGCGCGATCTTCGAGGCGGTGGTCGCCGCGGCGGCGGAGTACCACGACCTGGAGCTGCGGCGATGAGCCGGCCGTTCCACCGGCCGATGCAGCCGGGTGACGCGTTCTTCGACCACCAGGAGTCCGGCGTCGACCCTCTCGCGCTGCGCGAGGCCGCGGACCGGGCGGCCACGCTGATCGTCCGCGGCGCCCGGGAGAGCGAGGACGACCAGGTCGCCGACCGGCTGCTCGCGCTCGCCCGCACCGAGGGCCTCGAGACGCTCGCCGAGCTGTGGGCGGGCGCGTCCCCGGAGTCGCTGGCCGGCTGCCTGTGGCGGCTGTTCGCCCTGCGGGAGTGGGTGTACGCCGACCCGCGCGGCGCCGCCGACCAGTTCGCCGCCGGCCGGGCCAGCGCCGAGTTCGCCCGCGTGGTCGCCGGGGTCGCCGACCCGCCCGGCCCGGACGAGCTGCGGGAGATGGTGGACCAGGTCCTCCGCGGGATCGCCGAGCGCGACTTCGCCGACGTCCTGGTCCGCGCCGCCGCCTTCGCCCGGGTCATCGCGACCGGGCGCGCCTCGCTGCCGGTCCCGCACGAGGACGTCGTACGCATGCTGTCGGTCGCCGAGCAGCTCGAGCGCGGCGCCGCCCTGGAGCGCCGCGGCGATCTCGACTGACGCTCACCGCCGCTCTCCCCCCACGTTGTGGGGCGTCGTAGACTGGCAGACGGTGTGCCGGACCGCGGCAGCCCCGGGTCCCAACATCAGCCGCTACGAGCGGCCACGCGCCGTGAGGCGCTCCCGGTCCGGCACACCTCTCACCCGGTCGCGGCGGCCAGCGCCTTGCGGATCCGCTGGTCGCTGACCTTGCCCTGCGTGCCGAGCTGCTGGGCCCACAGCTGGATCCGGTACTCCTCGACCAGCCAGCCCACGTCGGCCAGCTCCCGCCCCACCGGCCGCCCGGGCGGCAGAGCGGCGACCTGGTGCAGGTATCCGTCCTGCAGATCGGCGATCTGGGCCATCAGCTGCCGGTCCCGGGCGATGCCCTGGGCGTCCTCGGCCATCCGGCGCCGGCGCTCCTGCAGCGCGGAGAGGTACGCCGGCACCCGCCGCAGCCGGGCCGCGCCCGCGTCCCCGACGAACCCGTCGTAGACCAGCCGGCTCAGGTGCGCCTGCATGTCGGTCAGCGAGGTGAGGGTCTGCATGTCCGCGCGCCCCGAGAGCGCCCGGTCGGCCTCGCGCCACGCCGCCAGCACCGCGGTCAGCGTCGGCACCAGGGCCGGCAGGTCGGTGGGCAGCGAACGACGCAGGCCGGCCAGGAGGGCGTCGTACTCCTCCTCGGTGCGCACGGGCGGCGCCGCGTCCACGGCGTCGACCACGAGGGCCCGGGCGGCGTCGGCGAGCAGCCCGCCGACCCAGGAGTACGGCGACCCCGCGAGCGCCAGCTTCTCGGCGTTCCCCAGGCCGGCGACGATGCCGGTCACCGTGCGCTCGACCTCGGGCGCCAGGCCCAGGAGCAGGAGCCGGACCACCCCGGCCCGGTGCCGGGCGTCCGCCTCGCGTCGCGAGCCGAAGACCCGCAGCCCGACCGTGGTGCCCTCGTCGACCAGCGCGGGGTAGGCGGAGACCACCTGGCCGGCGCGGCGGGTGCTGAACGACTCGGCGACGGTGCCGAAGACCCACCGGGTCTCCCCCGTGCGGGTCGCCCCGTCGGCGGCCGCGGCGTCGGCGACCGCCTCCTCGACCGCGGGGCGCAGCGGCGCCTTGAGCGCGTCCAGGTCCTTGCCCCGCGCGGCCTCGCGGCCGTTCTCGCCCATGACCCGGAAGGTCGGGCGCAGGTGCGGCTCGACCCTGGACCAGTCCCACGCCTCCCGCGGGATGACCACGCCTGTGGTCGCCAGCGCCCACCGCTCCAGCGCGTCCAGCAGCGGCTCCTCCCCCGCCGGGGTCGCCGCCAGGAACTCGCGCGCCTTGTCCGGCGCGGGGACGAAGCTGGTGCGCAGCTGCTTGGGCAGGCTGCGGATCAGCGCGGTGACCAGCTCCTGGCGCAGGCCGGGCACGTTCCAGGAGAAGTCGCCCGCGTCGACCTGGTTGAGCGTGGCGACCGGCAGATCGATGGTCAGGCCGTCGTCGGCGGCGCCCGGCTCGAAGTGGTAGCCGATGGAGAAGTCCAGCCCGTCGCCCACGGTCCACCGGGTCGGGAAGTCGTCCTGCCGCACCTGGTCGGCCTGCTCGTGGGTGAGCATCGCCGGGTCGAAGGTGAGCAGGTCCGGGTGGGCCTGCCGCTCCTGCTTCCACCACCGGTCGAAGTGCGCGCCGCTCACCACCTCGGCGGGGATCCGGGCGTCGTAGAAGTCGAACAGCGTGTGCTCGTCGACCACCAGGTCGCGACGCCGGGCGCGGTGCTCGAGCTCCTCGGCCTCCTCCAGCAGCCGCCGGTTGCGGTGGAAGAAGCGGGCGCGGGTGTCCCACTCGCCGTAGACCAGTGCATGCCGGATGAACAGCTCGCGCGCGAGCACCGGGTCGATGCGGCCGTAGTTGACCCGTCGGTCGGCGACCAGCGGTACGCCGTACAGCGTGACCTTCTCCTGCGCCATCACCGCCGCGCGCCGCCGGCTCCAGTGCGGCTCGGAGTGCTGCCGCTTCACCAGGTGGCTCCCCAGCCGCTCGGCCCACTCGGGCTTGATCGCGGCGTTCTGCCGGGCCCAGAGGCGGCCGGTCTCGACCAGCTCGCCGGCCATGAGGAACTGCGGGTTGCGGCCCTTGAGCCCGCTGCCGGGGAAGATCGCGAAGTGGGTGCCGCGGGCGCCGAGGTACTCCCGCGGACCCGGTCGCCGCTCCTTCCCTCGCGCGCCCGGTCGGGGCTTCTCCCGCTCCTCCAGCGCGCCGATCTGGCTGAGCAGCCCCGACAGCAGCGCCTGGTGGATGCCGTCCTCGTCGCGGGCCGCGCCGGACGTCATACGCTCCGGGGAACCGCTTCCCCGTTCCGTATGACGTCCCGCCGGCTTGCCCAGGTCGATCTTCATCTCCTTGCAGACCTGCCGCAGCTGCGACTCCAGCTCCTGCCACTCCCGCACGCGCAGGTAGTTGAGGTGCTCCCGCTTGCACATCCGGCGGAACGCGCTCGAGGAGAGCTCGCGCTGCTGGGCGCGCAGGTAGTCCCACAGGTTCAGCCAGGTGAGGAAGTCGGAGGTCTCGTGCCGGAAGCGGGCGTGCGCCTGGTCGGCCTGCGCCTGCTCCTCGGCCGGCCGCTCGCGCGGGTCCTGCACCGAGAGCGCGGCCACGATCACCAGCACCTCGCGGACGCAGCCGAGCCGCTCGGCCTCCAGGATCATCCGGCCCAGCCGCGGGTCGATCGGCAGCCGGGCCAGCCGCCGGCCGAGCCTGGTCAGCCGGGGCCCGGGCGCGAGCGCCCCGAGCTCCTCGAGCAGCTGGACGCCAGCGGTGACGTGGCGACGGTCCGGCGGCTCGACGAACGGGAAGTCGGCGATCTGCCCCAACCCCAGTGAGGCCATCTGCAGGATGACGCTCGCCAGGTTCGTCCGCAGGATCTCCGGGTCGGTGAACTCCGGGCGCCCCTCGAAGTCCTCCTCGGAGTAGAGACGGATCGCGATGCCCGCCTCCAGCCGCCCCGAGCGCCCCGATCGCTGCTGGGCCGAGGCCTGGCTGATCGGCTCGATCGGCAGCCGCTGCACCTTCGTCCGCGCGGAGTAGCGGCTGATCCGGGCGACGCCGGAGTCCACGACGTACCGGATGCCCGGCACGGTCAGCGACGTCTCCGCGACGTTGGTGGCCAGCACGATCCGCCGGCCGGGGTGCCCGCTGAAGATCCGGTGCTGCTCGGCGGCGGAGAGCCGGCTGAACAGCGGGAGCACCTCCACATGGCCGGCCAGTCCGGGCGGTCGGCCGCCGTCGCGGTCCAGCCCGAGTCCGGCGTACAACGCATCGGCGGTGTCCCGGATCTCCCGCTCGCCGGGGAGGAACACGAGTACGTCGCCCGGCCCCTCGGTCGCGAGCTCCTTGACCGCCTCGACCACGGCCTCGGTCTGGTCGCGGACGATGGGCTCGCCGTCCTCGTCGTCCTCGGGCAGCTCCATCAGCGGGCGGTAGCGGATCTCGACGGGGTAGGTGCGCCCCGACACCTCGATGATCGGCGCCGGTCGCCCCTGCGCGTCGGCGAAGTGCGCGGCGAACCGCTCGGGGTCGATGGTCGCGGAGGTGATGATCAGCTTCAGGTCCGGGCGCCGCGGCAGCAGCCGCTTGAGGTAGCCGAGGAGGAAGTCGATGTTGAGGCTGCGCTCGTGCGCCTCGTCGATGATGATCGTGTCGTACTTCCGCAGCTCCCGGTCCCGTTGGAGCTCGGCGAGCAGGATGCCGTCGGTCATCAGCTTGAGCTGGGTACGGCGGGAGGTGCGGTCGTTGAACCGGACCTGGTAGCCGACCGGGCTGTCCTCGCCCAGGCCGGTGCCGAGCTCCTCGCCGATCCGCTCCGCCACCGACCGGGCGGCGATCCTCCGCGGCTGGGTGTGCCCGATCAGGCCCTGGCGGCCGCGGCCCAGCTCGAGCGCGATCTTGGGCAGCTGGGTGGTCTTCCCCGACCCGGTCTCGCCGGCGACGATGACGACCTGGTGGTCGCGGATCGCCGCGGCGATGTCGTCACGGCGCGCGCTGACCGGCAGCTCGGGTGGGTAGGAGATCTTCACAGCGGCCCCATTCTCCGGCACCCGCTCCAGCACCGCGAAATGTAAAGCGGTGTTCGGGTCACTCCTGCGGTGGCCGGACGCCGCACAGGCTGCCGTAACACGGCTTTACATTTCGTAACACCGCTTTACAGATCAGGGGAGCTGGTCGACCAGGGCGGGCAGCGCGCCCCCGAGGACGGCGAGCAGCTCGTCGCGGGTCAGGCCGTGCGGGTCCTCGGCCCAGCGCAGGGTCATCTCCTCCACCAGCAGTGCCCAGCCGCGCACGACCAGCCGGGCACCGGCGGTGTCGGGCATGATCTCGCTCTGCGCGTCCGCGGTGAAGACCCGCTCGGAGAGCCGGTGCCGGGTGGTCTCGTAGATCTCCCGCAGGTCGCCCGGCCCGCTCGCGGCGCCCTGCACCAGCGAGCGATAGCCCTCGTAGTTGGCCGCCACATAGTCGACGTACGCCGTCAGCGAGGCGAGCAGCCGCTCCAGCGGGTCCCCCTCCTCCGGGGGCGCCGTCTGCTCGTAGAGGTCGTCGGCGGCGCGCTGCACGACCGCGCGATGGAAGCCCTGCTTGGAGCCGAAGTAGTGGTAGAGCAGCCCCCGCGAGATCCCCGCCTCGGCGCAGATCAGGTCGATGGTCAGCTCCTCCAGCGACCGGGTGGCGAGCAGCTGCACCCCCAGGTCGAGGAGCTGCTCGCGACGCTGCTCGGGGCTCAACCGGGTCCGGCCGCCGGCGGCGGATGTGGGCGCGCTCACCCCACCCACTCTATTGACACTTGTTCAATAGCGCCAATACCGTCACCGCATGACGTCCACCACCCTCCCTCCCGCCACGCAGCACGTGATCGTCGGCGCGGGCTTCGCCGGCCTCGGTACGGCGATCAAGCTGGCCGAGGCCGGCGAGCACGACTTCGTCGTCATCGAGAAGGGCACCGAGGTCGGCGGCACCTGGCGGGACAACACCTACCCCGGCGCCGCCTGCGACGTGCCCTCGCAGCTCTACTCCTTCTCCTTCGCGCCCAACCCGGACTGGTCGATGTCGTTCTCCCCGCAGCCGGAGATCCAGGCCTACCTGCGCCGGGTCGCCGAGGAGTCCGGGGTGCTGGACCGCTTCGTCTTCGACACCGAGGTGCAGGACGCGACGTACGACGCCGCCGCGCAGCGCTGGCGGGTCACGACCTCCCGCGGGGAGATCGAGAGCGAGACGCTGATCACCGGCTCCGGCGGGCTCTCCGAGCCGCGGCTGCCCGACATCGAGGGCATCGACGACTTCGCCGGCGAGATCTTCCACTCCGCGCGGTGGAACCACGACGTCGACCTGACCGGCAAGCGGGTCGCGGTCATCGGCACCGGCGCCTCGTCGATCCAGATCGTCCCCGAGATCGCCAAGCAGGTCGCGCACCTCGACGTCTACCAGCGCACGGCGCCCTACGTCATCCCCCGCAACGACCGGCGCTACACCGGTCTGGAGAAGCGCCTCTTCAAGCTCTCCCCGGCGGTGCAGCGGCTCTACCGTACGGCGATCTACTGGGGCCGGGAGACCTACGTCCCCGCCTTCACCTGGCGGCCGCGGCTGGCGGCACCGGCCAAGCAGGCCGCGCTGATCAACATCCGCCGCGGGATCAGCGACCCCGAGCTCCGGCGCAAGGTCACCCCGACCTTCGAGATCGGCTGCAAGCGGATCCTGATCTCCAACACCTACTACCCCGCGCTCGCCCGGGAGCACGTCGACCTGGTCACCGACCCGATCGCCCGGATCACCCCGACGGGGGTCGTCACCGCCGACGGCACCGAGCGGCCGATCGACGTCCTCATCGTCGCGACCGGCTTCCACACCACCGAGCAGCCGATCGCCGAGCACGTGCGCGGCCGCGACGGCCGCAGCCTGGCCGAGGTGTGGGCCGAGGGCGGAATGAGCGCCTACAAGGGCACCACGGTGCACGGCTTCCCCAACCTCTTCCAGATCGTCGGCCCCAACGTGGGCCTGGCCCACTCCTCGATGGTCTTCATGATCGAGTCCCAGGTCGCCTACATCGTCGACGCGATCCGCACCATGCGGGCCCACCGCTTCGGCGCGGTCGAGCCGACCCGCGCCGCGCAGGAGGCGTGGAACGACGACCTCCAGCAGCGGATGACCACCACGGTGTGGAACACCGGCGGCTGCTCGAGCTGGTACCTCGACTCCCACGGACGCAACACCACCCTGTGGCCGCGCACCACCTTCACCTTCCGTCGTCTGCTGCAGCGCTTCGACCTGCCGGCCTACGACGTGGAGGCGGCGGTCGCCCAGCCCACCAACGACGAGAAGGAAGCGGTGTCAGCATGAGGTCTCTGGACGGGAAGGTCGTCGTCATCACCGGCGCCGGGTCGGGCATCGGGCGCGCGCTCGCGCTCAACCTGGCCGCCCGGGGCGCGCGGCTCGCGCTCTCCGACGTCGACGAGGCCGGGCTGGCCGAGACGGCGCGGCTGGTCACCACGGGATCGCCGGCCGAGGTGCACACCGCCCGGCTCGACGTCGCCGACCGCGACGCCATGGCGGCGTACGCCACCGAGGTGTCCGACCACTTCGGCGTGGTCAACGTCGTGGTCAACAACGCCGGCGTCGCGCTCTCCGGCGAGTTCGGCGACCTCACCTACGAGGACATGGACTGGATCATCGGCATCAACTTCTGGGGCGTCGTGCACGGCACCCACGAGTTCCTGCCGCACCTGATCGCCTCCGGCGAGGGCCACATCGTCAACGTCTCCTCGCTCTTCGGGCTGGTCTCGATGCCGGGCCAGTCGATGTACAACGCCAGCAAGTACGCCGTCCGCGGGATGTCCGAGGCGATCCGCGAGGAGCTGCTGATCGCCGGCCACCCGGTCGGGATGACCGTCGTCCACCCCGGCGGCATCAAGACCGCGATCGCCCGCAACGCCCGGGTCTCGTCCAACGAGTCCGCGGAGGCGACGGCCAAGACGTTCGACGAGAAGCTGGCCCGAATGACCCCGGAGAAGGCCGCGGAGATCATCGTCAACGGGATCCTCAAGAACCGCGCCCGGGTGCTGGTCGGCATGGACGCGCACGCGATCCACCACGTCGGCAAGCTGCTGGGCTCGCGCTACCAGGACGTGATCGCGATGGGGGCGACCCGCAGCGGCCTGCTGCCGGCCAAGCGCGAATCGGCCGAGCGGGTGGAGGCCGAGAGCGCGCAGGCCTGAGCCCGTCTACGCTGCGGGCATGAGGCCCGGCAGCCGCATCCACGTGGCGATGACCAAGTGGGGCGAGCGCCCGCACTGGGAGTTCGACGGCCGCCTCCTCGGCGAGGACGAGCACGGCACCTGGCTGGGCATCCCGGCCGGCACACCGCACGCCCGGCCGGGGATGGCCTTCGACTCCGAGGTGGACTCGGTGACCCTCTTCCCGCGCGAGGGCTGGTGGGTGGCGACCTTCCAGGCGCCGGGCATCTGGTGCGACACCTACGTCGACATCACCACCCCGGCCACGATCGAGGGCGACCGGGCCGGCGCGATCGACCTGGACCTGGACGTCGTCCGGCTCAGCGCGGACGGCCGGGTCTATGTCGACGACGAGGACGAGTTCGCCGAGCACCGGGTGACCTACGCCTACCCCGCCGACGTGGTGCGCAGCGCCGAGGAGGCGTGCGCGGGCGTGCGCGCGGCGATGGAGCGCCGGGAGGCGCCGTACGACGACACGACGGCCGCCCGCTGGCTAGGCCGGCTCGCCGTCCTGGCCCGCCGTTGAGCCGCGCGGGCGCCGCCGGCGCACCCGGGAGACGCCCACCATCCGCGGGCCGGCGAGCCGGTTCTCCAGCCGGCGGGCCTCGCGCTTGACCGGCTGGGCGACGTACTCCCCGAGCAGCACGCCTGCCGCGAGGGCCACCGCCACCGACACCGCCGTGACCATGGCGAGCAGCCCGGTCACGGTGCCGGCGAGGCCGGTGGCCAGCAGCGACAGGCCGCGGTAGATCGACAGGCCGGGCAGGAACGGCACGACCGCCGCGACGGCCACCACCAGCGGCGGCACCTTGAAGCGGCCCGAGACGCCGAAGGCGACCAGGCCGACGAAGAACGCGGCGGTGCCGGCCGCCCACGTGCGACCCATGCTGCTGGCGTCGATGACCTGGAAGATCACCGAGCCCACCCCGGCCACCACCGCGATCGGGAACCAGCTGCGCCAGGGCGCCCGCGACGCCACGGCGAAGGCCGCCGCCGAGATCGCGCCGCCGAGGACCACCGTCGGCAGGCTGGCCAGGTCGATCCGGCCGGGCTCCAGGATCCCGAGGTCCATCCCGGCCATCCGGCCCAGCGCCAGGCCGCCGCTGACCCCGGCGATGATGCCGCCGGTGGAGAGCATCGCCTCCAGCAGCCGCGCTGAGGCGGTGAGGTAGAAGCCCATCAGCGCGTCCTGCAGCGCACCCATGAAGCCGATGCCGGCCAGCAGCATCATGATGTTCGCGGTGACGACCAGGGAGGAGTCGGTGTTCGGCACCAGCGCGTGCAGCCCGAGCGCCAGCAGGGTCGCGACCAGGCCCCCGGCGACCTGGAGGTAGAACACCGGCAGCCGCTGCGCGGTCAGCCGCTGCTGCAGCCGGTCGATGACCATCGCCGCGACCAGCGCGCCGAGGGTCACCGCGATGCCGCCGCCGAGGTAGACCGCGACGGCGGCGCACATGACGCCGTGGGCGAGCGTGACCGCCCAGCGGGGCAGGGTGTGCGGGGCGGAGACGATCTGGTTCATCTGCTTGCGGGCCGCGTCGAGGTCCACGTGCCCGCCGACGATGTCGCGGGTGAGCCGGTCGACCCGGGTCAGCACCTCGTAGTCCAGCGCCCGGTGCTTGACCAGGCGCAGCACCATCACCGGCGCCTGCTCCCCCGCGCGATCCAGGCTCACCGACAACGAGGTGAAGGTGACGTCGATCTCCGGGTCGTTCTGACCCATCGCCCAGGCGACGGCCTGCATCGTCGCGGTCACGTCCGACGCTCCCGCGCCGGACGCCATCAGCACCTCACCGATCCGAACGCACAGGTCCGCGATCTGCGTGAGCCGTCGCTCCTCCTCCACAGCGCGTATCGTCCCACCAACTCAAGGGGGGAGGTACGCCGGTCCCGGCATCCCTACGCTGGTCCCATGCGCCTGGACTTCCGGCCCTCGCCTGCCCCCACGATCGGGGTGGAGTGGGAGTTCGCCCTGGTCGACCGGGGCTCGCGCGACCTTGTGAGCCGCGCCTCGGAGCTGATCGCGGAGGCGGCCCCCCGGCTGGAGGATCCCGAGCGCCTGCACCGGGAGCTGCTGCGCAACACCGTGGAGGTGGTGACCGGCATTTGCGGCACGGTCGAGGAGGCGATGGACGACCTGCGTCGCAGCCTGGACGTCGTACTCCCCGCCGCGGAGGGGCTCGGCACCGACCTCTTCGGCGCCGGGACCCACCCCTTCGCCCGGTGGACCAGCCAGCAGGTCACCGAGGGCGAGCGCTACGAGGAGCTGATCAACCGCACCCAGTGGTGGGGCCGGCAGATGCTCATCTGGGGCGTGCACGTGCACGTCGGGATGCCCGAGCGGGACCGGGTGATGCCGGTGATCGCCTCGTTGCTCGACACCTTCCCGCACCTGCAGGCGCTCTCGGCGTCCTCGCCGGTGTGGGCCGGCACCGACACCGGATACGCCTCCAACCGGGCGCTGATGTTCCAGCAGCTGCCGACCGCGGGCCTGCCGTTCACCTTCGACACGTGGGCGGAGTACGAGTCCTGCGTCGCCGACCAGCTGCACACCGGGGTGATCGAGGGGCTCTCCGACATCCGCTGGGACATCCGGCCCGCGCCGAAGCTCGGCACGGTGGAGCACCGGGTCTGCGACGGCGTCTCCGACATCGGCGAGCTGGCCGCGCTCACCGCGCTGGTGCAGTGCCTGGTCGTGGACCTCGACCGGCGGGTCGCCGAGGGCGAGCCGCTGCGGCCGATGCCGCCGTGGCACGTCCAGGAGAACAAGTGGCGCGCGGCCCGCTACGGCCTGGACGCCATCGTCATCACCACCGCCGACGGGGACGAGCGGCTGGTGACCGAGGACCTCGCCGAGCGGGTGGACCGGCTGATGCCGCTCGCCAAGGAGCTCGGCTGCGCCGACGAGCTGTCGGCCGTGATGGACATCCCGGCGCGCGGGGCGTCCTACCAGCGCCAGCGCGCGGTGGCCTCGCGCACCGGCGGGGACCTGGTGGCCGTCGTGGACAGCGTCACCGAGGAGCTGCGCGCCGGCCTGTGAGCCGGCTCATCGCGTCGGCGGCAGCGCGTCGGACGCCTCGAGCGGGTCCATCCCGGTGAGCAGCAGCAGGTCGGCGATGATCGAGCGCAGCTGGGCGAGCAGCACCTCGACCGACAGGGCGTCGCTGCGCTCGAGGTGCCCGGTGCCCTGGGCGACGACCAGCAGGGCCGGCTCGGCGTCGGTCGGGCGGCGGTTGGCCGCGAGCTCGTCGGCGACCAGGTCCACCGCGTCGGCCAGGTCCCGGGTGAGCACGGCATAGCCGCGCGGCACCGGGCGGCGGCGGTACGCCGACACGGCGGTGTTGCGGACCAGCACGCGGGTGCTGCGCAACGCCCGGTCCAGCGGGTCGACCAGGTCGGCCATCCGCCGCTGGTCCTTGCGGTGGTGGATCCGGAACGGCGAGGACGCGACCACCGAGAGCCCCTCCTCCGAGGCCGACTGCAGCTCGCGGATGAGGTAGTCGGTGGCCCGAGCGTCCGCCAGCAGCTCCAGCGCGGGCTCCACCTCGCCGGAGTCCATCACGTCCGCCGAGGCGCGCAGCAGCTCGGCGATCTTGCGGGTCACCTGCGCCGCCTGCTCGCGCGGTCGGCGCAGCGGGGCCGCCGGCACCAGGGTCGCCGCCAGCAGGGCGACCGCGCCGCCCACGAGCGCGTCGGTCCACCGCGTGAGTGCGGCGCCGGGGTCGGGCACCAGGGTGGACACGACGATCGACTGCACCGCGGCCTGCATGGTGAACAGCTGCCCGCCGTCGAGGAGGAAGGCGATGGACATCGCCAGCACCACGATGAGGACCAGCTGCCACCAGCCGGAGCCGATCCACACGACGAGCAGGTCCCCGATGAGCACGCCGATGGCCACCCCGAGGGTCACCTCGGCGACCCGGCGCAGCCGCTGGCCGTAGGACGTCCCGAGGCTCACCACGGCTGCGATCGGGGCGAAGAACGGGGTGGGGTGGCCGAGCAGGTCCTTGGCGATGAACCAGGCGAGTCCGGCGGCCAGGGCGCACTGCGCGATCTGGTAGCCCTTGGACCGCAGCCGGGCCACGCGGGTCCCGACGGAGGTGCGACTGCGGCGCACGGCACGGTCCAACATGCGCTCGAGCGCACGGTCGGGCCGGTTCGCACGGTCCGCGGCGTCCGACATGGTCAGAATCGTGCCAGAGCCACGCCGGGGTCGGCGGCCCGGAGCCGGGCGCGGGTCAGGTCGGCCACCGTGGCGAACCCGGCCGCGTGCGCGTGCGTGCCGGGGCGGGTCGGCTCGGCTATCTGGATCGACAGGCAGGTACGGCGCCCGCCGTCCTCGGCGTTGGCCGCGGCCACGGCGTGCCCGGTCGTCCCGGAGCCCGCGAAGGGGTCCAGCACGCGGGCGTCGTCGGGCATGGTGGCCAGGATCCGGCGCAGCAGCCCGGTCGGCTTCGGCGACTCGAAGGCGGGCCCGACCAGCGCCTTCAGCTCGGCGACCGCGGTGTCGGTGGATCCGACCTCCTCGGCCAGCCAGACGGTGGTCAGCTTCTTCCGCCGGCCCGGGTGCAGCCAGTCCCGTTGGGAGACGTCCACCCGGTCGCCGCGCGTCCCCCGCACGACCCGGCACACCAGGTCGTCGGGCCGGGAGGCGACCAGCGGCGCGGACCAGCGCCAGACCGCGGGCCGCCCGTCGCCGAAGACCGGCCACACCTCCTGGGCGCCCGCGAACTCCTCGACCGCGACCCGGCCGGTGGCGGGGTCGCCCCACAGCGGGTAGTGGAGCGTCCGGGCGGTGCGCGGGTTGAACCGCTTGTTGGTGTTGCGCAGCGGCAGCAGCCGGAACCGCCGGCCGTCCTCGGCGGTGTGCGGGAAGTCCCGCGGGTCGACGGCGTCGGCCGTGGAGGCGTCCAGCACGCATGCGGCCCGGTCCCGGGCGTGCACGAGGAGGTACTCGTGGGAGGTGGCGAAGCCCCCGCCGAGCTGGCGGCCCTTGGGGTTGAGGTTGACCGTGATCTGCGCGAGGAAGGTGTCCTCGCCGAAGACCTCGTCGAGCAGGAGCCGCAGCCGGGGCTGCTCGTGGTCGTCGATGCTGACGAACACGGCACCGGTCGGCGCCAGCACCCGCCGTACCTCCTCCAGGCGGGGCCTGAGGAACGCCACCCACTCCTCGTGGCTGCGCCGGTCGCGATAGGCCAGGGGCGAGCCGGTGTTGTACGGCGGGTCCAGGTAGACCACGTCGAAGGAGGCGTCCGGCAGCCCCTGCAGCACCGGGAGGTTGTCGCCCTCGACGAACCGGTTCTGTGGGTGCATATTGGGCAGGCTAGCCCGCGCGAGCGTGACCTTTCCGTCGCTGCGCGGTTGAGGTTCCTCGGAAAGGACCACCATGAAGCGTCTCGCCCTCAGCGCCGTCACCGCCGTGACCGCCGCCCTGGTCACCGTCCCGTCCGCGACCGCGCCGGCCACCGCGACGACCGGCGTCTCGGTCACCAACCGCTGCCTGAGCAGCGTGCCGGACCCGGGCTCGCAGACTGCCGTGCCGATCTGCTTCACGCTCTTCCGCCCCGCGGGGGCGACGGCCGATCGCAGGGTGCCGATGATCATGCACAGCCACGGCTGGGGCGGGTCCCGCACCACCGACCCGGCGGCCTTCGACCGCTGGCTGTCGGCGGGGTACGGCGTGCTCTCCTTCGACCAGCGCGGCTTCGGCGAGAGCGGCGGGCGCGCCTACGTCGAGAACCCGCGGGTCGAGGGCCAGGACGTGCAGCGGCTGATGCGATACGTCGCCGAGCGCGGCTGGGTCCGCAAGGACGCCCCCGGCGACCCGCGGATGGGCGCGATCGGGGGCTCCTACGGCGGCGGCTACCAGTACCTCGCCGCGTTCTCGAGCATCGACACCCGCGGCAAGCCCGTCCTCGACGCGCTGGCGCCGGAGATCACCTGGTTCGACCTCAAGGAGTCGCTCGCGCCGCAGGAGGTCGTGCGCACCGAGTGGGCGCTCGCTCTCAGCGCGTCGTCGGTGCCGACCGACGCCCTGCCGCCCACCGTCTACAAGGCGCTGGTCGAGGGCTCGGCCACCGGCACCTGGCCGGACGGGTCGGTCCCCGGCACGGAGGACCTGGACCCGTTCTTCGCACGCAACGGACCGAAGTGGCACGTCCGGCACGGCGACCGGCTGGACATCCCGGTGCTGATGGGCCAGGGCACCACCGACACCCTCTTCCCGCTCCAGCAGGGGCTGGCGACCTGGCAGCGCGCCCTCACCCCGAGCGCGCGACAGCGCAGCATCTTCGTCGGCTACAACGGCGGCCACGTGCTCCCCGCGCTGCTGCCCCGTGGGGTCGAGGCGACCTCCGACCCGTGCAGCCGGCGGCTGGCCGGCGGCGACTTCGAGCAGCTCGCCGTACGGTTCATGGACGAGCGGCTCAAGGGCCGCGACCGCGACCTGCGCGGCTACGGCCGCTACCACCTGGCCACGCCGTCCGGGTCCTGCACCAGCGTGGACTCGGTGCGCGCGAACTCCACCTACCGGCTGGGGCAGGTCGCCTCCACCACCGCGGCCGGGGCGCCGCTCGCCTACCCCGTCGCGGCCGGGCCGCTGCGGGTGGCGGGCACGCCGTACCTCACCGGCGACGTGACGGCCCTCGGCCTGGACAGCCGGGCGTTCTACGGGTTGGCGGTCGGCACCTCCCCGGCCGATGCAAGGCTGGTGCAGAACAACGTGCTGCCGCTGCGCGAGCGGACCCCGGTCCAGGGAGTACGCCGCCGGGTCGCGCTGCCGTCGGTGGCGGTGAACGTCCCGCGCGGGCAGCGGCTCTACCTGCTGGTGAGCCCCGTCTCGGACACCTTCGCGGGGATGAGCAGCCGCACGCCGGGGGTGATCACCATCGACAGCACAGTTCTGCATCTCCCCCGCGTCGGCGGCTGAGCTGACCTACCCTGAGCCACATGAGTCACATGCGCCCCCACTCCCTCACCGCGGTCCTGCTGTCCGGTGCGCTCGCCGGCTCCCTCGCCCTCGGCGTGACCCCGGGCGCCGGGGCCGAGGACCGGAGCGGACCGCCGGCGGGTGAGCGCATCCCCTTCCAGACCTCCGACCGGGTGCCGGGCGAGATCGCGCCGCCGCGGGTGCTCGCGCGGGTGGTGGCTCCCCGGGTCTACAACCAGACCTCGCGGGCAATGGCGCAGGGCGTGCGCTACCGCGCGTGGACCCAGCAGGACGACCCGGCCCGCGACCCCTACCGGGTGCACCTGGTCGAGGCGAGCCTCAGCACCGCCGGGGTGCGGCTGGACCTGCTCTCGGACCCGAACAGCATCCGCCAGCGGCGGACCGTCCCGTGGCTGATGAATCGCGAGCGGGGCGTCGTCGCCGGGGTCAACGGCGACTTCTTCGACATCCGCGACACCGGCGCACCGCTCGGTAACAGCCGCGACCTGGAGCGCAATCTGCTGGGCGCCCGGCAATACATCTGGACCACCTCGTTCTGGATCGACGGTTCCGGGGTACCCCAGATCGGCGAGCAGAGGCTGGTCGCCTCGATCCCGCAGCGGCCGACCTGGCAGATCGCCCACTACAACTCCCCCACCGTCTTCCCCGACCAGATCGGCGTCTACACCCCCGACTGGGGCACCACCCTCGGTGCCCGGGTGACCGACGGCCGAACCCGGCGCGTTCGGGAGGTCGTGGTGCGGGGCGGGATCGTCCGCTCCAACCGGACCCGCCTGTCCAAGGGCGTGGACATCACCGGCCGGGTCTTCATCGGCCGGGGCCGGGGCGCCGACCGCCTCTCCCGGCTCAAGGTCGGCTCGCGCGTCGGACTGCGGTGGAAGCTCAGCAACGGCCCGGTGCGGATGGCGGTCAGCGGCAGCGACCAGCTGCTCCGCGGCGGCGCGCTCACCGTCAGCGACGACGGCGCGCTCCACCCGCGGACCGCGATCGGCATCGACCGGGACACCAACCGCGTCCTGCTGGTCGCCGTGGACGGCCGCTCGGAGTCCAGCGCCGGCACCACCATGGTCGGCCTGGCCCGGCTGCTGCGCCAGCAGGGCGCCGAGGACGCGATCAACCTGGACGGCGGCGGCTCGACCACGATGGTCGAGCGGCGCACGACCGGCGAGACCCGGGTGCTCAACGCGCCGTCGGACGGCCGGCCGCGCCCGGTCCCGAACGGGCTGGCCGTCTTCGCCAAGCCGCTCAGCTGACCGGCGCCAGCTCGATCCCCGCGGCGCGCGCCGGGGCGGCGTACGCCTCCGCCAGGCTCTGCACCGTCTCGTGCGCGTTCAGGCCCGACGGGTTCGGCACCACCCACAGCTCGGCCCCCGCCAGGTCCTCCGGCTGCCGCCCGGGCATCGCCTTAGGGCGGCCGAACGCGGTGCGGTAGGCCGTGATCCCGGCGACGGCCACCACCGCCGGGCGCTGCTCGGCGACCGTGCGAACCAGCTGCTCGCCCCCGGCCCGCAACTCGGCGCGGGTGAGCTCGGACGCCTTCGCGGTGGCGCGCCGTACCAGGTTGGTGATGCCCACCCCGCGCGCCCGCAGGTGGTCGCGCTCCGCCTCGGTCATCCCGGCGCTGGGGTCCACCGGCTCGGTGATGATCCCGGCCCGCAGCAGCGCGGGGTAGAACCGGTTCACCGGGTGGGCGAAGTGCGTCTGGGTGGCCGCGGTCCACAGCCCCGGGTTGATCCCGACGAAGAGCAGCCGCAGCGGCGGGCCGCCGGGCCCGGGCAGCAGGTCGGGTACCTCGGCGTCCCGGAAGGACTCGAGCTCGGCGCGGGTGAAGCGGGGCACGGGGCCGCACGCTACCGGCCCGGCGACTCACACCGGGAAGGGCTGCTCCTTGCCGAGCACCGTGAGGCCGTCCTGCACGACGAACCCGCGGGCCTCGTCCTCCGCCGGGTCGACGCCGACCCGGGCGTTCGCCGGGACGACGACGCCCTTGTCCAGGATGGCGTTGCGTACGACGGCCCCGCGCTCCACCCGGACGCCGTGCATCAGCACCGAGTCCGACACCTCCGCGCCGGTGCGCACCCGGACCTCCGGCGAGAGCACCGACCGCTGCACCCGGCCGCCGCTCACCACCACACCCGGGGCGAGGACGCAGCTCTCGGCGACGACGAACTGGTCGTCGGCGCCGCGGCTGATCTTGGCCGGCGGCTGGGGGCCGTAGGAGGTGTAGATGGGCCAGTCGAAGTTGTAGAGGTTGAACACCGGCACGGGCGCGACGATGTCCATCTGCGCCTCGTAGTAGGACTGCAGCGTCCCGACGTCGCGCCAGTAGTCCCGGTCGCGCTCGGTCGCGCCCGGCACCTCGTTGTCCTTGAAGTCGTAGACCGCCGCTTCCCCGCGGGAGACGAAGGCGGGCACGATGTCGCCGCCCATGTCGTGCTTGGAGCCCTCGAGCTCGGCGTCCGCGGTCACCGCCTCGACCAGGGCGTCGGCGTCGAAGACGTAGTTGCCCATCGAGGCGAGGATCTCCTCGGGCGAGTCCGGCAGCCCGCGGGCGTCGGTGGGCTTCTCCAGGAACTCCCGGATCCGCTGCGGGTCCTCGGCGTCGACGTCGATGACGCCGAACTGGTCGGCGGAGGCGAGCGGCTGGCGGATCGCGGCGACCGAGCAGCGGGCGCCGGACTCGATGTGCTGCTCGACCATCTGGGAGAAGTCCATCCGATAGACGTGGTCGGCCCCCACGACCACGACGATGTCCGGCTTCTCGTCCCGGATCAGGTTCAGCGACTGGAAGATCGCATCGGCGGAGCCGAGGTACCACCGCTTCCCGACCCGCTGCTGCGCCGGGATCGGGGCGACGTAGTTGCCGAGCATCGTCGACATGTCCCAGGTCTGGGTGATGTGCCGGTCCAGCGAGTGCGACTTGTACTGCGTCAGCACGACCACCTGCAGGTAGCCGGAGTTGACCACGTTGGAGAGCGCGTAGTCGATCAGCCGGTAGATGCCGCCGAACGGCACCGCCGGCTTCGCGCGGTCGGCGGTCAGGGGCATCAGCCGCTTGCCCTCACCGCCGGCGAGGACGATGGCCAGGACCTTCTTCCGGGACGGGGGCATGGGGCCACCTTCCCTTCCCCGGGGCGGTCGTGTCGAGACCTGTCCGCGGAACGGCGATCCGAGTAGCGTCTGCGCCATGCGCGTCGACGTCCTCACCAAGGAATACCCGCCCGAGGTGTACGGCGGCGCCGGGGTGCACGTGGCCGAGCTCGTCCGCGCGCTGCGGGCCCGCGGCGACGTGGAGGTGCGGGTGCGTGCCTTCGGTGCCCCGCGGCCCGAGGAGAGCACCGACTCCTATCCCGACCTCGCCGAGCTGGCGCGCGCCAACGCTGCGCTGCGCACGCTGGGCGTGGACCTGGCGATCGCCGACGACTGCGCCGGCGCGGACCTGGTGCACTCGCACACGTGGTACGCCAACCTGGCCGGGCACCTCGCCTCGCTGCTGCACGGGATGCCGCACGTGCTGAGCGCGCACTCGCTGGAGCCGCTGCGGCCGTGGAAGGCCGAGCAGCTCGGCGGCGGGTACGCCGTGTCCTCCTGGGCGGAGCAGACGGCCTATGAGTCGGCCGCGGCGATCATCGCGGTGTCCGCGGCGATGCGCGACGACGTACTCCGCAGCTATCCCGCCGTCGACCCCGACCGGGTGCACGTGGTGCACAACGGGATCGACACCGAGGACTGGCACCCGGTCGACGACCCCGACCGGGTGCGCGAGCTGGGCGTGGACCCGGACCGCCCGAGCGTGGTGTTCGTCGGCCGGATCACCCGGCAGAAGGGACTGCCGCTGTTCCTCCGGGCCTGCCAGGAGCTGCCGTCCGACGTGCAGGTGGTGCTCTGCGCGGGCGCGCCCGACACCGAGGAGATCGAGCGGGAGGTGGTGGCGCTCGTCGAGCAGCTACGCGCCGACCGCGGCGACCCGGCGTCGGTGGTGTGGATCCGGGAGATGCTGCCGCGGCGCGACGTCTCCGCGCTGCTGACCGCGGCGACGGTGTTCGCCTGCCCGTCGATCTACGAGCCGCTGGGCATCGTCAACCTCGAGGCGATGGCCTGCGAGGCGGCCGTGGTGGCGACGGCGACGGGCGGCATCCCCGAGGTGGTCGTGGCTCCCGACGACGCCGACGGGCGTACGCCGACCGGGTTGCTGGTCCCGATCGATCAGGCCGACGACGGCACCGGCACCCCGCTCGACCCGGACCGCTACGTCGCCGACTTCGCCGCCGCGCTGACCGAGCTGCTCGCCGACCCCGAGCGGGCCGCGGAGATGGGTCGCGCCGGGCGCAAGCGCGCGATCGAGGACTTCTCCTGGGCGGCGATCGCGGACAAGACGATGGAGGTCTATCGCCGGGCCACCCAGGCGAACGGCACCTGAAGCACGCCCTCGCCCCCGTCGAGCCGGACGTGGTAGCGGGTGCGGCCGATCTTGGCCACGCGGCCGGTGTGGCCGGCCCATTCGCCGGCCTCCTCGGTCACCCGGACCCGGGTGCCGCGGGCGAGCAGCACGAGCCGTCGCCCGGTGAGCAGTCGCTCCAGCTCGGCGTCGTAGTTGGGATGCATCACCGCGACCCGGCCGTGGTGGGTCCAGGTGAAGAGGTGCGCCAGGTCGAAGCGGGTCGAGCACTCCCGGCAGGTCATCACCCGCTCGGGGCGGCGGTGCCGGCCCACCGAGTGGCCGGCCGGGCAGACGCCCAGCCAGGCGGTCTCGACGGTGGGCGCGTCGGCGGGGACGCACCGCTCCCCCGAGCAGCCGATCTGCCGGGCGACCCGCCTCCAGTGCTCGTCGTGGCCGTGCCGCGGCCCGGCGAGCGCGTGCGCGATCTCGTGCAGGATCGTGTCGCGCACGTGCTCGTCGCTGTGCAGCCGGGTCAGCGGGGCGCTGAGCCCGATGGTCCGGCGGTCGAAGTGGCACACGCCGGCCCTGCGGCGGGCGTTGTCGAGGCGGACCTGCCAGTCGCCCAGGCCGTGGGCGACCAGCAGGCCCTCGGCGAGGTCGACGGCGTCGGTGAGGTCCATGGATCGAAACGGTAGCCGGGGTCGCCGACAACCGGGCCGGGACGGCGCGGGGCCCTAGCCTGGACCCCGTGAGCGATGTCTGGAGCGCCGTCGAGCGGCCGACCCGGCGGGGGGTGGCGCTCGACGTCCTGGGGGGCGTGGCCTTCGCCGTGGGCATGGGCGCGCTGCACCTCCAGATCGGGCCGGCGGCCGGGGTGGCCGCCGTACTCCTCGGGGCGGCCCTGGCGGTGCGCCGGCTCTCCTGGCCGCTGATGTCGGCGCTGGCGATCGCCGCCGCCGTACCTCAGGTCGCGACGGGTCAGCTGGCCTATCTCGCCGACCTGGCCTACGCCGCCCTCTTCGCCACCCTCGGCAGCAGCCGCTCGCCGCTGGCGCGCCGCTTCGGTCTCGTCGCGGCGGTCGTCGCCACCGTGGTCGGGGGCCTCTTCATCGCCTTCCTCCCGGCCGGGCCCGACCGCTCGCTGCTGATGACCGTCGTCGCCGTGCTCGGGATGGCCGCGCTCACCGCGGTGTTCACACTCGGCGGATGGCTGCTCGGCTACCTGCGCTGGCAGACCCGGCGGGCCGTGCAGGCGCGGGTGGACGCCCGGCTCGAGGCCGCCGAGCGCCGCCGGGTGAGCGAGCTCTACGACGTCGAGCAGGAGCGCCGCCGGATCGCCGCGGACATGCACGACGTGGTCGCCCACTCCTGGGCGGTGGTGGCGGCTCAGAGCGACGGCGCCCGCTACGCGCTGCGTCACGATCCCCCGGCCGCCGAGCGGGCGCTGGAGGTGATCGGCGAGACCGCGCGCACCGCGATCGCCGACCTGCGCACCATCGTCGCCCAGCTGCGCGACCCCGCGCTGGCGCCGAGTACCCCCGGACACGCCCAGCAGCAGGAGGTCCTGGAGCGGATGCGCGCGTCGGGCATGACGGTGGAGCTGCACGAGTCCGGCACCCGCGACGACTCCCCGCTGGTCGCGCTGACCGCCCACCGACTGCTGGCGGAGTCGCTCACCAACGCGCTCAAGCACGGCGACCTCACCGGGCCGGTCCGGGTCGAGCAGGACTGGCGCGACGGCTACCGTCTGACCGTGACCAACCGGCTGGGCGACTCCCCCGAGAGCGGGGACGGCACCGGGCACGGCCTGGTCGGGATGGCCGAGCGGGCCACGGTCGCCGGGGGCACGTTCACCGCCGGGCCCGAGGGGGACGCCTGGGTGGTCCGCGCCCACGTCCCGTCCGCCGAGGCGGCATCGTGACCCGGATCCTGCTGGTCGACGACCAGGCGCTCTTCCGTGCCGGCATCGCGATGGTGCTGGCCAGCCAGCCCGACCTCGAGGTGGTCGGCGAGGCCGCCGACGGCGACGAGGTGCCCGCCCTGGTCGAGTCGACCCGCCCGGACGTGGTCGTCATGGACGTCCGGATGCCCCGGGTGGACGGCGTGGAGGCGACCCGGCGGCTGGTCGAGCGGCACGGCGAGGCGGCCCCGCGGGTGCTGGTGCTGACCACCTTCGACCTCGACGACCTGGTCGCCGACGCCATCGAGGCCGGCGCGAGCGGCTTCGTGCTCAAGGAGTCCGACCCGGAGCTCCTGCTGGCGGCGATCCGCGCGGTCGCCGACGGCACCCAGGTGGTGGCGGCGGGCGCGACCCGGGCGCTCTTCGAGCGGTTCCGCGGGCGTGCCGCATCGACGCCGGGCGCGGAGTACGCCCGACTCACCCCGCGCGAGCGGGAGATCCTGCTCCGCGCGGCGCAGGGGCTCTCCAACGCCGAGATCGCGGCCGCGGAGTTCCTCTCCGAGGCGACGGTGAAGACCCACGTGTCCCGGATCCTGGGGAAGCTGGACCTGCGCGACCGGGTCCAGCTGGTGGTCTACGCCTACGAGCACGGGCTGCTGTGACCCCGGCGCCACCCTGAGGCACCGTACCTCTGGAGATGTAGGCGGAATCCCTCCGCGGCCCGATGTGTCACGGCGCCCGGATTCCTAGCGTGGTGGGCATGAACTCACCGATGCAGAATCCCGCTCAACCAAGCGCCTCTCCGGTCCTGACCATGCGCCGGGTCGTCAAGACGTACGGCGAGGGCGCCGGCGCCGTGGCCGCCCTCGACGACGTCACGGTCACCATCCCCCGCGGCGGATTCACCGCGATCATGGGCCCGTCCGGCTCCGGCAAGTCGACCTTCATGAACGTCGCGGCCGGGCTGGACGACGCCACCGGCGGCGAGGTCGTCCTCGCCGGGCAGCCGCTCTCCCGACTGGCCGACGAGGGCCGCACGGTGCTGCGGCGCGAGCAGGTCGGCTTCATCTTCCAGGCCTTCAACCTGGTGCCGACGCTGTCGGCGATGGAGAACATCCTGCTCCCCTTCGAGGTGGCCGGGCGGAAGGTCTCCGGCGAGCAGCGGCGGTGGATCGACCACCTGGTGGGCGCGCTCGGGCTGGCCGACCGGGTCGACCACCGGCCCAGCGCGCTCTCCGGCGGCCAGCAGCAGCGGGTCGCGATCGCCCGCGCGCTGGCCAGCCGGCCCGCGATCATCTTCGCCGACGAGCCGACCGGCAACCTGGACTCGCGCAGCTCCCGCGAGGTGCTGACCCTGCTGCGCACGGCCGCGCAGGAGTACGGCCAGACCATCGCGATGGTCAGCCACGACCCGGTGGCCGCCTCCTACGCCGACCGGATCCTGGTGATCGCCGACGGCCGGATCGTCGGTGACCACGGCCCGATGACGCCGCAGCAGATCTCCGACCTGCTCATCGGCTTCGAGACCGGGGTGCCGGCATGAGCCGCCGCAACCTGACCCTCGGCTCGCTGCGCGAGCTCGGCACGGTCGGCCTGGTCGCCGGCCTCAGCGGCGCCTACGCCGCGACCCTGATCATGGCCTCCTCGATCCTCGCCACGATGAGCGGTGACAGCAGCGGAACCACCGGGCTCACCCTCATGGTGGTCGCCGGGGTGTTCATCCTGATCGCGCTCTATGTCTCCGCGGTCGTCATCGTCAACGCGGTCGACACGGTGATCTCCGGCCGGCTGCGGCACATCGCCCTGCTCCGGCTGCTCGGCGCCGGCGGCCGGTCGCTGCGGTCCTCGGTCGTCCGCGGCACAGCGACGGTGGGCGCCCTCGGCGCGGCCGCGGGGATACTCACCGGCACGCTGCTGACCGACCTGGTCCGGATGGCGCTGGTCGCCCGCGGCTCGCTGCCCGAGGCCGACTATCCCCTCGCCAGCGCCCAGCTGCCCTTCGCCTTCGGGCTGATCGTGCTCGCCGCCACGGCGGCCGGCTGGCTGGGCTCGCGGGCGGTGCTGCGGGTGACCCCCGCCGCCGCCATGGCGGGTACGGCGGCACACCGGCCCGCCCCGCTGCGGCACGCTGCCGCCCGGGCCGTCGGGGCCGCCGTACTCCTGATCGGGGGCTTCGCGGTGCTCGCCCTCGGCGCGCTGATCGGCGAGGACTCGCCGGGCGGGCTGCTGGTCGCCTTCTGCGGCGCGGCCACCTCGGCCACCGGCCTGCTGCTCGGCGCCCGGTTCGTCATCCCGGGCGTCGTGGGCGGCTTCAGCCGGCTGCTGGGCCGCGACCCCTCCACCCGGATCGCCCGGCGCAACGCCGTACTCGACCCGCTGCGCACGACCCGCTCGACGATGGGCCTGGTCATCGGGGTGACGCTGGTGACCACCTTCGCCTCCGGGATGGCCGCGCTGAGCGCGTCGGTGGATGCGTGGGGCCTGCCCGCCGCCCAGCGGGCCGATGCCCAGCAGATCCTGGGGGTCGCCACGACCGTGCTGATCTGCATCATCGTGATCTCCTCGCTGATCGCCGCCGTCGGGTTCGTCAGCACCATGTCGCTCACCGTGCTGCAGCGGCACCGCGAGATCGGGCTGCTGCGATCGCTGGGGTTCACCCGCTCCCAGGTGCGCGCGATGATCACCAAGGAGTCGGTGGCTCTCTCCGCCTCGGCCGTGCTGTTCGGGATCGCGCTCGGCCTGGTCTACGGCTCGCTGGGCGCGCAGTCGCTGATCGGCGCGATGACGCCCGGCCTGGTGTGGGGGATCCCGCTGCCGGCGCTGCTGGCGATCGCCGTGGCCGGGCTGGTCCTCGTGCTGGTCTCCTCCCGCGGCCCGGCCCGCCGGGCGGTGGACGTGACGCCGGTGGAGGCGCTGCGGATCGAGGCCTGACGCCTGGCCCCGGGTGTTCTCCGTCCGGATGCACGGAGGTCACCTGGGGCCACTAGGCATATCGCGTGATCCACAACACCCCCCGTCTCGACCTCGACCGCCGTACCTTCCTGGCCTCGCTCTCCGCGCTGGCCGGCACGGCGGCCGCCGCCCAGTTGCCTGTGGACCGCGGGAACGCGGCACCGCCGCCGAAGGGCGGCGGCTACCCCTTCCGGCTGGGCGTCGCCAGCGGCGACATCTCCTCGACGGGGGCCGTGCTGTGGACCCGCCTGGTGCCCGAGCTGTTCGAGCCGGGCGGCGGCATGCCGCGCCGGAAGGTGCCGGTGCAGTGGCAGGTCTCCACCAACGAGAGCTTCCGCGGGATCGTCCGCTCCGGGAGCGCTTGGGCCCTGCCGGAGCTGGCGCACTCGGTGCACGTGGAGGTCGACGGCCTGCAGCCGGACCGCGAGTGGTTCTACCGCTTCCGCTACCGCGGCGACGTCTCGCCGGTCGGCCGGACCCGCACCGCGCCCGCGGCGTCGGCCTCGGGCGGGGCGCTGGCGTTCGCGTTCGCGAGCTGTCAGGCGTGGGGCGACGGCTACTACCCGTCGTACCGGCACATGGCCGAGGAGGACCTGGATCTGGTCCTGCACCTGGGCGACTACGTCTACGAGGGCGGGATCGGCGCGAACGGCGGCTACCGCAAGACACCCGTGCCCGCGGTGCTGCGGGACGCGCCGCGCGACGTCGAGCGGTGGCGGATGCAGTACGCGCTCTACAAGTCCGACGAGGAGCTGCAGCGCGCGCACGCCCGGTTCCCGTTCATGGTGACGTGGGACGACCACGAGATGCAGAACGACTACGCCAACACCCGGTCGCAGTACGAAGGCGACATCAGCGCCCTCCGAGCCGCCGCCTACCAGGCGTGGTACGAGCACCAGCCGGTGCGCCGCCCCTCCCGGTCGGCGACGAGCCCGGTGATCTACCGGCGGCTGCAGTGGGGCTCGCTGGCGCAGCTGGACCTGGTCGACGGCCGGCAGTACCGCGACGTCCCGCCGTGCGGCTGGGGCGAGGCGCCGGCCTGCGAGGCGGCGTACGACCCCTCGGTGACGATGCTCGGGCGGGCGCAGGAGCGTTGGCTGTACGACGGCCTGAGAGCCTCGCGGGCGCAGTGGAACATCCTCGGCAACAACGTGATGCTGGCGCGCCTGGACCACGACGGCCCCGCCGGGGACCGGCTCTGGCACGACGCCTGGGACGGCTTCCCCGCCGCGCGCAAGCGGCTCACCGACACCTGGACCAGCGCCGGGGTCTCCAACCCGGTCGCCGTCACCGGCGACTGGCACTCCACCTTCGTCAACGACATCCGCGCCGACTTCGACGCGCCGGACTCCCCCACCGTCGGCACCGAGTTCGTGGGCACCTCGATCTCCAGCAACGGCGACGGCGCGGTCTACGGGCCCTACTACGGCCCGATGATCCCCTTCAACCCGCATATCCGGTTCTTCGACGGCGACCGGCGCGGCTACATGCGCTGTCGCGTGGACGACGCCCAGATGCGGGTCGACTTCCAGACCGTCACCACCGTCAGCACCCCCGACGCCCCGGAGTCGACCTTCGCCTCCTGGGTGGTCGAGGACGGGCGCCCCGGAGCCGTGCGCGTGTGATCAGCCCTCGATCGTGGTGACGACGGTCGTCACCGAGGGCAGCCGCGGGGTGGAGCTGAAGCCGAAGTGGCACGGCTCCACGGGTGCGAGCTGCCCCAGGGGACGGCCGTCGAAGGCGCCCTCCATGGCGTCGATGCGCCGTACCGCGGTGGCGCCGTACCACTCCCGGCGGCCGTTGCCGGCGCTCCCGCGGGTGCGGACCCCGCGCAGCAGCAGGCGGGCCAGCGGGTCGGTCACCGTGCTCCATGCCGGGCTCTCCGCGAGCCCGCGCGGGACGAGGCGCAGCAGCCGCCCGAGGAGGGTCGACCGGCCGATGTGCAGGCTCAGCACCAGCGAGGGCGACCGAACCCGCCATCCGCGGCCGTCGGCCTCGACCACGATCGGCTCGACGCGCACCTCGTCGAAGCGGTAGGTCGTCGCGACCAGCTCCGCCACCTCCGCGCTCGGCGCCAGCAGGACCCGGTGCCCGGCGGGCGTCTCGACCATCGCGTCCGCGAAGGCGCCGTACGGCGACTCCGCCCAGCGTCCCACCACCACGCGCACCCCGCTGGCGCTGCCGACACCGGCGATCTCGCCGCGGAAGGTCAGCCGCACCCGGCCAACGATACGCGTGGGAGGGACTCTCCGCAGGGCGCAACGAGGTCGCTCGTAGCCACACTGGCAGAAGTCACGGATCGGCCCTCGCGTGAGCGGGGACATGGGGATCCAGAGGAGGTTCTGCCAGTTCGGCTCCGAGAGCGGGCGAGCAGCCTGCGCGCGGTCAGGCGGGCTGGATCTCCTGGGAGAACAGCACCGTGCCCTGGAGATCGCGGAGCGAGGCGGTGAAGAGCCCCGAGTCGTCGATGTCGACGTGCCCGAAGAACTGGTTGCCGGTGCGCGGGGACTCGTTGGGCCGGGCGGGGTACTTCTGGAAGACCACCTCCGGGCCGAACGTGGCGTCCAGCTTGCCGGGCCCGAAGGTGCCGGCGTTGATCGGGCCGGCGACGAACTCCCAGAACGGCGCGAAGTCGGTGAAGGCGGCCCGCTCGGGCGCGTAGTGGTGGGCGGCGCAGTAGTGCACGTCCGCGGTGATCCACACGACGTTCTCGATGTCCTTGATCTGCTGCAGCAGGTAGGCCAGCTCCAGCTCCCGGCCCAGCGGCCGCCCGGCGTTGTCGTTGGCGATCGCCTCCATCGCGCCGGGCGAGCCGACGACCAGGCCGAGCGGCAGGTCCGCGGAGATCACCTTCCACGTGGCGCGGGAGCGGCGCAGCTCGCGGATCAGCCAGTCGGTCTGCCGGGTACCGAGCACGCCGGTGCGCTCCGGCTCGGTGTTGGCGGTGTTCGGGCTCTTGAAGCTGCGCATGTCCAGCAGGAAGAGGTCCAGCATCGCCCCGCGCGAGACCTTGCGATAGAGCCCGCCCTTGGCGAAGCCGCCACCGCCGCGCGGCACCTCGACCGGCTGGTAGTCCTGCCAGGCCCGCTTGGCCCGCTCCGCGAGCACGTCGACCCGGCGCTCGGTGTAGCGCTCGTCGGTGAGGATCTCGCCGGGATACCAGTTGTTGTGCGTCTCGTGGTCGTCCCACTGCGCGAAGACCGGCACGTCGGCATACATCGCCCGGATGTTCTCATCCAGCAGGTTGTAGCGGTGCCGGCCGCGGAACTCGTCGAGCGACTCGGCGACCTTCTCCACGCCCTCGGCGACCACGTTGCGCCAGATCTGGCCGTCCGGCTCGACCACCTGCGCATCGATCGGCCCGTCGCTGTAGACGGTGTCGCCGGCGTGCACGAAGAAGTCCGGCCGGGTCTCGTGCATCGCGCGGTAGCCGATCATCCCGCCGAAGTCGGGGTTGATCCCCCAGCCCTGCCCCGCGGTGTCGCCGGTCCAGACGAAGCTGGTGCCGCGGGGGCGCACGTCGGCGGTGCGGAACGTCGCCGGCAGCATCTCGCCGACCCGGCCGCGCTCGTCTTCGAAGCCCAGCCGGGCGACGTACTCCTGACCCGGCCGGAGCCCGTGCAGCGGCAGCCGCGCGGTGAAGTCGGACTCCGGGGTGGCCCACGGGCCGCGCAGAGCGCGGGTACGGCGACCGTCGCCGACCCGGGCGATCAGCCGGCCCGGCCCGGACGACCGCGCCCACAGGATCGCCTCGCGGCTGGAGACCTCGCCCGTCTGCACGCCGTAAGGCAGGCTCAGTCGGCCGCCCACCTGGCCGGGCGCCTTCCGCTTCGCGAGCGCCGGCGCGGCGGGCGAGGCGGTGGCGCTGAGAGCACCGGCGGCACCAGCGGCCCCGGCGAGGAAGGTACGGCGTCGCAGCTCGGTCATGGGCTCAGCCCACGCTATGCAGCCTGTGCCGGTCTATGGCTGGCAGGTGAAGTCTCGGGGAACTCCCGCTTCGACCGGGCCGGCAGCCCCACGGCGAGCGCCGCCAGCAGGAGGAGGACACCGGAGACGCCGGCGGGCCACGGCGTGTAGTCGTGGGAGGTGTAGAGGAACAAGAACGGCGTGGTCATCAGGTGGCTGATGGCGGGCAGCGCCGCGAACACGAGCACACCGAGGGCCCACGCCCGCCCGGGCGGAAGAAGGCCGCGGACCAGCAGCCACATCACCGGGACCAGCGCGGCGAGCATCAGCCACCAACCCAGCCCGCTGCCCTCGGCGTAGTCACCCAGCCAGGTCAGCGGCGGATAGGCCGCGGTGTCGTAGGAGTCGTCCTGGCGCGCGATGCAGGCGGCGGAGTCGTAGCGGGTGCGCAGGGCGCACGCCGGCCACCACCGCTCCAGGTCGCCCAGAACGAGCGCCACCCCCGAGGCGGCGAGCAGCGGCACCGCCGTCCACACGGCCCAGCGTCCCCTCGATGCCGCCATGGCGCCCCCCGCCGTCAGCGCTCCGGACCCGCCGGAGCCTCGGTCTCATCCTCGCGCGCGGCGTCGGCGACGTCGCGACGAAGGAAGCGTACGACGAACGGGGCGGCCAGGGCGACCAGCGCGATCCCCCACAGCACGATGCTCAGCGTGGTGGACCACAGCCCGGCGGCGCTGCCGTCGGAGAGCTGCACGGCCCGCAGCATCTGCTCCTCCATCATCGGCCCGAGGATGAGGCCGACGACCGCGGGCGCGACCGGGACCTCCGCCAGCGCCATGACCACGCCCAGCAGCCCGATCACGTAGAGCACCGCCAGGTCGGCCAGCCCGCCGCCGGTGGCCATCGTCCCCAGCGTCGCGAAGATCATGATCCCGCCGTAGATGTAGTAGGCCGGGATCTCCAGGAGCCGGGCCCACACCTTGGCCAGGGGCAGGTTGAGGACCAGCAGCATCACGTTGCCGACGTACAGGCTCGCGAGCAGGGCGTAGACCAGCGGCCCGGACTCGGTGAACAGCTGCGGACCCGGCTGCAGGCCGTAGGACTGGAAGGCCGTGAGGATCACCGCGGCGGTCGCCGACGTGGGCAGGCCGATGGTCAGCAGCGGGACCAGGACGCCCGCGGCGGCGGCGTTGTTGGCGGCCTCCGGGCCCGCGACGCCCTCGATGGCGCCCTTGCCGAACTCCTCGGGGTGCTTCGACAGCTTCCGCTCGGTGGCATAGGAGAGGAAGGTCGGGATCTCCGCGCCGCCGGCGGGCAGCGCGCCGATCGGGAAGCCGAACGCCGTGCCGCGCAGCCAGGCCGGCCACGAGCGGCGCCAGTCGTCGCGGGTGAGGACCGTGCGCCCGCGCAGGGGCGTGACCGTGCCACCGCCACCGCCCTTGAGGGCGTGACCGAAGACCTCGCCGATCGCGAAGAGCGCGACCACGACGATGACGATGTCGATGCCGTCGAGCAGCGTCGGAACGCCGAAGGTGAGCCGGGCCTGGCCGCTCTGCGACTCGATGCCGACCAGCCCGATGGTCAGGCCGATCAGCAGGCTGGCGATGCCCTTGAGCGGGGAGGCGCCCAGCAGCGTGGCGACGGTGACGAAGGCGATCGCCATGAGGGCGACGTAGTCGGCGGGCGTGAAGCTGACCGCGATGTCGGCGAACGGCTGCGCCACGAAGGTGAGCAGCACGGTGGCGATGGTGCCCGCGACGAACGAGCCGATCGCGGCGGTGGCCAGCGCCGCTGCGGCGCGGCCGGATCTGGCCATCTTGTTGCCCTCCAGCGCCGCGACCATGGACGCGCTCTCGCCGGGGGTGTTGAGCAGGATCGCGGTCGTGGATCCGCCGTACATCCCGCCGTAGTAGACGCCGGCGAAGAGGATCAGCGCACCGGTCGGCTCCAGCTTGAAGGTGATCGGGAGGAGGAGCGCGACGGTCAGCGCGGGACCGATGCCGGGGAGTACGCCGACCGCGGTGCCCAGGGTGACGCCGATCAGGGCGAGCAGCAGGTTGGTGGGCGTCAGCGCGTCGCCGAAGCCGTCCAGAAGCAGTTGCAGGGAGTCCATGTCAGAACCCCCAGGGCCCGGCCGGGAGGGTGATCCCGATGCCGACGTCGAAGAGCAGGAAGACCAGCGTCGCCACGATGAAGCCGTAGGCCAGCGTCCGCGGCTTGTCCGGCGCCCCGAGCACCGAGGCGGTGACCGCGTAGAGCAGCGTCGCGGAGACGACGTACCCCAGGAACGGCACGATCAGCGCGAAGATCACCAGCGCGATCAGCAGGACGCCCAGGCGTTTCCAGTCCTGCGGCGTGGTGTGGTCGGAGTACTCCCAGAAGCCCATGTCGCGGCGGCCCCTGATCGTGAGCAGCGCGCCCACCAGGAGCAGCAGGCTCCCGACCACCCAGGGGGCGGTGGCCGGGCCGACGACCGCGCCGCCGTTGTCCAGCCGGACCGCCTGGACCAGCACGATGACCGAGATGACCACCATGAGCGCGCCCAGCACCATGGTGGCCAGGGCGGTCGTCCGGTCGTCGTCGACGCCGAGGGCGACGGCGTCCTCGTCGCCGACCAGGTCACCGCGGACGTTGAGGTGCTCGTTGCGTCCCGATCCTCGCGTCGTCATCACGACCCTCCCTGTCCGATGCCGAGATCGTCGATCACCTTGTTCACCCGCGCGACCTCACTGTCCAGGAACTCGCTGAAGTCGTCGCCGAGCAGCACCCGCGACTCCCAGCCCTCGCGCTGGAGCGATTCCTCCCACGCCTGGGTGCGGCTCATCTTGTCCACCAGGTCGACCAGGGCCTGGCGCTCGCGGTCGGTGATCCCCGGGGGCGCCACGACGCCGCGCCAGTTGCTCAGCACCACGTCGACGCCGCCGGACTGCAGCGTCGGGGTGTCCGGCAGCGCCTCGACGGGCTCGGTGGAGGAGACCGCGATCGGCCGGACCTTGCCGGACTCGATCAGCGGCAGGAACTCCGAGACCGAGGAGACGCCGGCGGTCGCGCTGCCGCTGAGCAGGGTCGCGATCGCCTCGCCGCCGCCCGCGTGGGCGATGTAGTTGATGTCGGCGGGGTCGAGGTCGAGCTGCTGGGCGATCAGGCCGGCGAGGATCTGCTCGGCGCCGCCCGCGGAGCCTCCGGCCCAGGAGACCTTGGTGATGTCCTTCTTCATCGCGGCGATGAAGTCATCGAGGTTGCGGATCTCGGAGTCGGCGGGCACCACGATCAGCTGCGGCTCGGTGGTGAGCTCGGCGATCGGGGTGACGTCGGCCAGGGTCACGGCGGAGTTGTTGGCCGCGATCGCGCCGACCATGACCAGCCCCATCACCATCAGCTGGTTCGGCTGGCCGCGCAGCTGCTCGAACTGGCTGAGCCCGATCGTGCCGCCGCCACCGCCGACGTTGTAGACCTCGCTCCGGCCGATGAGGTCCTGGAGCGCGCCCTGCATCTCCCGGGCCGTGCCGTCCCAGCCGCCGCCGGGGTCGGCCGGCGCCATGATCTTCAGCTGCTTGCCGCCCAGTGCCTCCGCCGCCGCCTCCGATGGCTGGCTGCGGGTCAGGGTCACGGTGACGAGGACGACCGCCAGCACCGCCGCCAGGGCGTAGGGCAGCCACCCGGCACCGCGCGTGGAGCCGGACATGCGGCACCTCCGATGTCGTGAGGGGAACACTCCTTCCTACACCCGTTGCGGGGTACGACGCGACGAGGCGCGCTAGGTTGCTCGCTATCCCGAGGCAAGGAGCATCATGCGCGCACGGCTGACGACCCGGATCGTGGCGGCGGTGGCCGCCCTGGTGACGACGTACGGCGCCTCCGCCTCTCCGGGCGCCGCCGCGCCGCCCTCGGTGCGCGGCTGGCAGGGCAGTGCGCCGGACACCTTCGTCGCCCTCTCCGACGTGGACCCGACGATCGAGCACGACATCCGCTATGCCACGCAGCACAACTTCCTGGGTCGCCGGGTGCACGACTACCGCGAGCCGCTGTGCCTGCTGACCCGGCCGGCCGCCGAGGCGTTGGCGCGGGTGCAGCGGTCGGTGCGCGCCCAGGGCTATTCGCTCAAGGTCTACGACTGCTTCCGCCCGCAGACCGCGGTCGACGACTTCGTCGGCTGAGCGGAACGGCTGCGTGATGACCGGATGAAGGCGGAGTTCTACCCGCGAGTGGACAAGAGCCGTCTGTTCGCTGACGGCTACATCGCCGAGCGGTCCGGGCACAGCCGTGGGAGCACCGTGGACCTGACCCTGGTCGCGCTGCCCGCGGCCGCGCAGCCCCGGTGGAGGCCGCGGATGGGGTTGCAGCCCTGCTTCGCGCCCGCGGCCGAGCGGTTCCCGGACAACTCGATCGACATGGGCACCGGCTACGACTGCTTCGACACACGCTCGCACACCGCGGACCCGCGCACCACGCCGGAGCAGGCGGCGAACCGGCGGATCCTGCTCTCGGCGATGGCGACGGCCGGCTTCACCAACTACGAGAACGAGTGGTGGCACTACACCCTCGCAACCGAGCCCTACCCCGACACGTTCTTCGACTTCCCGATCGCGCGGCGCTCGCTGGCCGATACTGAGACACCGTGACCGAACCGTCCACCCCGTCGGCGCCCACGACCGCCGAGGATCGCAGCGCCCGGATCGCGGTGACGCTGTTCCCGCTGCTGATCCTCGCCGGTGCCGTCCTCGGCTTCCTGATCCCGGACACGTTCGCGCCCGTGACCGACTACATCAACCCGCTGCTCGGGGTGATCATGTTCGGGATGGGCCTGACCCTCACGGTCCCGGACTTCAAGCTGGTGGCGACCCGGCCGTTGCCTGTGCTCCTGGGGGTGGTCGCCCAGTTCGGCATCATGCCGCTGCTCGGCCTGGGCATCTCGGTGGCGCTGCAGCTGCCCGCCTCGATCGCGGCCGGCGTGATCCTGGTGGGATGCGCGCCCGGTGGGACCGCGTCGAACGTCGTGACCTATCTGGCTCGCGGCGACGTGGCGCTGTCGGTGGCGATGACCTCGGTGTCCACGCTGCTGGCGCCGCTGCTCACTCCCCTGCTCACGCTCTGGCTGGCCGGCCGATACATGCCCGTTGACGCGGCGGACATGGCGATCTCGATCCTGCAGATCGTGCTGGTGCCGGTCGCGCTCGGGCTGCTGGTGCGGGCCCTGCTGCCGAGGCTGGTCACCCGTGCCCTGCCGGCGCTGCCGTGGATCTCGGTGGTCACCATCGCGCTGGTCGTCGCGGCCGTGGTGTCGGTGAGCGCGGACTCCCTGGTCGACGCTGGCCTGGTCGTCTTCGCCGCCGTGGTGCTGCACAACGGGCTGGGGCTGGCGCTGGGATACCTGTTCGGCCGGGTGACCGGTCAGCCGGAGCGGGTACGCCGCACGATGGCGGTCGAGGTCGGGATGCAGAACTCCGGCCTGGCCGCGGGCCTGGCTGCGCAGTACTTCAACCCGCTGGCCGCGCTGCCGGGCGCGGTGTTCTCGGTCTGGCACAACGTGTCCGGGTCGATCCTGGCGGCCTACTTCCGCCGCCGTCCGGTCGATTGAGCGAGTCGGGGACAATGACGGGGTGTCCCGACTGGTCTCCCTGCTCCTCGATGTCGTGCTCGTGCTCGTGTTCGCCACCATCGGGCGGCGCAGTCACGCCGAGGGGCTGAGCGTCGCCGGCGTTCTGGACACCGCCTGGCCGTTCCTGGCGGGCGTCCTTCTGGGACACCTGATCGCTCTCGGCCTCCGGCTCCGCGCCAGCACGCTCCCGGCCGGCGCGGTCGTGTGGGTCGCCGCCGTCGCCGGTGGGATGCTGCTGCGCCGGGCGACCGGCGACGGGACCGACCCGGCGTTCGTGGTGGTCGCGACGCTGGTGCTGGGCGTGTTCCTGCTCGGCTGGCGGCTGGTCACTCGGCTCGGTGCGCGGCGTCGTACGCGGTCCGCACCTCGGCCGACAGGCGCCCCCGGTCGGAGACCCTGAGCCCGTTCGCCTGGGCCCACGCCCGGATCTCGGCCACCGTCGGCTCGGCGGCGGGCAGCTCCGCGCCAGTGGCCAGATCGGCGAAGTACTCCTCACCGGGGCGGTCCTGCCCCGCCGCGACCCACGCGGCACCGAGGAAGCGGTAGGCCCACTCCTGGGCGAGCTTGCGTGACTCCGCGAACACGATCGGCACGGTCGGGAAAGCGACCTGACACTCCGCGAGGCTCTCGGCGATCACCGAGGCGCGAACCACCTCGTGCTGGAAGGCACGGGAGTAGCGCTCCTCGACGACGACCGCCGCGTGCGGCAGCGCGGCGAGCGCGGTGAGCTGGTACTTCAGCTTCCCCGTGGTCAGTGAGCTCACCAGGTCGCCGAGGCTCTTGCGCTCCACGGCGGCGACCAGCTCGTCCTCCCACATCACGCCGTAGTCGCCGGCCGGCAGCCGACGGCGATCGGTCACGACGTGCTGGTCGCTGAACTTCCAGGCATACCGCTCCTGGGAGTCCACCACGATGGCGAGCTCGGCCACCCCGCTGGCGCGTGCCCGAGGTGTCCGGACGTGGGGACGGGCCTGCTTGGCCGTGCGAGCGGTCTGCCAGAAGATCGCCTGGCGGCCGCCCTTGGCGTAGGAGATGACGAACTGCGAGCGGGCCTCGCGGCTCCGGTCGAGGACCAGGTCGATCGCGGCGCCACGGCGGACGCAGGAGGTGACCGGCACGCGCTCGATGATCTCGGCGTTCTCGGGCCACTCCTCGAACCGGTGGCAGTAGACCTTGCTGGTCCGCGGCCAGGTCTCGCGCGCCTTGAGCAGCACACCCCGGTCGCCATAGGGGATCCGGAGCACGTAGGGCAGGCTCGACCCCTCCTCCGGGTTCCGCGCGATGACGAAGTCCTCCGGCATGCCCCGAGCATGTCACGCGGCGTCACGACACTCCTTCGCCAACGCACCCAGCAGGCGTGCCGCCGGTTCGCTGGTGCGCGCCGCCCAGCGCTGCCAGATCGCGGCGTCACCGGACCTGACGAGGGTACGGCGGACCTCCTCCACCGCCCCGGGGTGGAGGATCGCTGCGGCGACGTACGGCGCGTCCAGCTCGGTCAGGTCGCCGTCGCGCGCCCGGCGCAGGATCCGGTGGGCGGCGTGGAGCACCTCGTCTCGGCCCGACCGGAGCTGCAGCATCACCCGGTCGAGGTCTCGGGGCGGGGTGCCGAAGCGGAGCAGGTCGAGCCCCGGCACGTCGGTGAGGATCTCGTAGTCCTCGCGCAGCAGGTCCGCCTGGCACATCCGCCCCTCCTCCAGGGCCGCGGTGACCGGCGCCCACCGGGCGAGCCCCTCCACGGCCGCGACCTCGCGGGCGACCCGCTCGGGGACGGCCAGCGGTGCGATGTCGAACATCGGGGGCGCGTCGTCGTCGAGGGCGCTGGGCACCAACCGGCCGAGGACCCAGCCGTGCTCGCCGGCACCGGACCGCGCGCCGAGGTCGAGCACCTCGATGTGGTCGGCCGTGGCGGCGTCGTACACCTCCAGCCGACCGCCCGGGAGACTCTCCCCCACGCGGTATCCCCCCAGCGGCGTGCTCGCCCACCGGCGGGTCAGGTCGGCATGCTCGGCCAGCCGCCCGGTCGCCACCGTGTCGAGGAAGAGGTCGAGACCCCCGAGCTCGTAGGTCAGCACCTGGTGGAACGCCCACGAGTCCCCGGCCACCCGGGCGATCACCCTCACCGGGTCGCCGCCATCCTCGTAGCAGTCGGAGAGCAGGTCGTCGTGGATGGCGTGCAGGACGTGGTCGAGGACCCGGCGGTGCAACGCGCGCTCGCCGCCGAGCTCCTCGGCGCGCAGCACCTGGTAGCAGGTCCAGCGGGCCCAGACCCAGGGCGGCAGGTCCTCGCCCGCCTGGATCAGCGCGCGCAGGATCCCGACGTTGCGGCCACCGGTGAACATCGGGATCCGCTGGTGCAGCCCGAGCGCCCGAGCCGCGTCGCCGGCGCGCTCGGCCGCCGTCGCGCGCTTGAAGTAGGCCGTCAGCGACGGCGTCATCTGGCCCGAGACGCGGCGGCCGCGGCGGTAGCCGGGGGTGGGTGAGGTCGTCATGGACCCAGCACAGCCGCGTTCGTCGGCACCGCCAAGAGGCCGGTCCGGCAGCTGTGGATAACCGGTTTCGGGCGCGGCCCTGTGGATAACGGCCGGCCCGGACCTCGCTCACGGCGCATGCTGCTGCGATGGACGAGACACCCTTCAGCCCGCCGATCCACACCCAGTCCGACCTGCAGTCGGCCTGGCGACATCTCATGGGGCCGTGGAGCTTCGGCGGCCACAGCATCTGGGTGATGTTCATCGTCGACGACCGACCGGTGCCGCATCTGACCGAGATCACCGAGGCCACCGACCCCGACCGCGAGTGCTTCGAGGGGCTCGCCGAGGTGCTGCACGGCCTGGCCTCGGACGTGATGCGCGATGCCCGGGTCGCCTTCCTGCGCACCCGGCCGGGCCGGGACCGGGTCAGCGCCGAGGACCGCGCCTGGGCCGAGGGGCTCTACTCCGCCGCCCGCACCGCCGGCATCGCCTGCGAGGTCGTGCACCTCGGCACCCGCGGCGCGATCCGGCCGCTCCCGCCCGACGAGCTCTCCTCGCTGGCCGACCCGGCGTGAGCCCGGGCGCATCCTTACGGGTATTGCCCGGCCACCAGCGCCCTGGCAGTTTCGGTGGTGCCCAGAGGAACCGCATCCGGAAGGGGAACCACCGTGCCCGAGCTGACGTCGAACGGCATCACGCTGCACTACACCGACTCCGGCGGCGACGGCCGCCCCGTGGTGCTGATCCACGGCTGGCCGCTGTCCGGCGCCTCCTGGTCCGAGCAGGAGGGTGCGCTCACCGCCGCCGGCTACCGGGTGATCACCTATGACCGCCGCGGTTTCGGGGAGTCCGAGAAGCCGGAGAGCGGCTACGACTACGACACGCTGGCCGCCGACCTGGCGGGGCTGGTCGAGGGGCTGGACCTCGAGGACGTCACGCTCGTGGGCTTCTCCATGGGCGGCGGCGAGGTCGCGAGGTACGTCGGCACGTACGGCGACGAGGGACTGAACTCGGTGGTCTTCGCCGGCGCGGTCCCGCCGTACCTGCTCAAGAGCGACGACAACCCCGAGGGCGGCCTGTCCGAGGAGGACGTGCAGGGGTTCGAGGAGGGTGTGCGCAGCGACCGCGCCGGCTTCCTGGACGGCTTCACGACCGACTTCTTCAGCGTCGACGGCGAGCTCAAGGTGACCGAGGAGCAGCGGCAGCAGGCTCTCGCGATGGAGGCCCCCGCGGCCGACCAGGCACTGCTGGGCTGCATCGACGCCTTCGGCCGCACCGACTTCCGCCAGGACGTCGCGCGCGTGCAGGTGCCGGCGCTGGTGATCCACGGCGACTCCGACTCGATCGTCCCGTTCGAGGTCTCCGGCAAGCGCACCGCCGAGGCCATCCCGAACAGCACCGTCGTCGTGATCGAGGGCGCCCCGCACGGTTTCAACACCAGCCACAGCGAGCAGTTCAACAACGAGCTGCTGGCGTTCCTGGATCGGTGAGCCGCGGTAGCGCTCAGCCGTTGATCCGTCGCCGCGAGAGCAGGTCGATGACCTGACCCGTCCCGGCCGCCGGTGGCCTCCGGGCTGACGGAGGCGCCGGCGCCGTCGGGCGCTTCTCCTCCGGGAGCCGCAGCCGCTTCGCGGTGACGCGGTTCCGGCGGACGGTGACCTGGGTCAGCTCGCCGCTGTCGCGATGACAGCCGACGACGATCCCCTCGACGACGTGATCGAAGGTGAACCCCTCCAAGCCGGCCGTTCCGACCGCCCTCGCCCGAAGCTTGAGGAAGTGGGAGATCAGGTAGCGCAGCCACACGATCATCTCGTCGATGTCGGCGTCGGTGTCCCACACGAGGCTGCGACCGTCGTCGGCGAGTCGCCAGCCACACCGTGCCGAGGGCGGCTCGTACGTCACCTCCTCGCGATCGTCGTACGGCGCCGTCATCAGGGCCCTGAGGTAGGTGATCTCTCGGTCGTTGAGCGGTGGGTCGATCCCCACCCGCCCGACATAGTCAGTGCTGTTCCCCATCCGGGCAGCGTGCCTGCTCACCGCGTCCAGGAGAAGAGCGATTCCGCGGCCTGTGGAGGACTGGTCCTGGACCGTGTGGGTCTGGAGTCATCTGATGGCCCCGAAGCCACACGGTCGCCCCGGGTGTTCAGAATAAGAGTTCTTGTCATTCGCCGGACACAGTGCCCGACGCCGCCTACGGTTGACCTCGGCATCAGCGCCCACGTCCACCTCGTCGATCTTGGAGTCACTTCGTCATGCGTTCCCCCCTGAAGTCCGGCCTCGCCGCTGTCTGCGTCTCCCTCGCCCTCGTCTCCGTCCCGGTCTCCTCGGCCAACGCGGCACGGATCAACTACGCCAACTGCACCCAGCTGGCCAAGGACTTCAAGCACGGCGTGGCCAAGAGCCGCGCCGCCTCCCAGAAGCAGGTCAACCAGGGCTACGGACGGCCGGCCTACGGCAAGCACGCGCAGAAGGTCTACTGGGCCAACTACCGCAGCATGGACCGGGACAAGGACGGCACCGCCTGCGAGCGGTGAGTACGGCGATGGAGACCGCACCGATCCTCAGTTGGACCCTCGTCGCGGAGACGCCGATCCCGCAGGACATCCACTCTGTTCTCGTTGACGGCGAGCGGCCGGTCGTCGCCTACAAGACCTTCCGGGACAGCGCCGTCTTCACCACCAAGCGCCTGATCGTCCGGGACGCGCAGGGCCTGCGCGGCAAGAAGGTGGAGATCTACTCGCTCCCCTACTCCTCGATCAACATGTGGTCCTCGGAGAACGCCGGCGGCATCCTCGACTTCAACGCGGAGATCGAGCTGTGGACCCGCGCCGGACACATCAAGGTGAACCTGCACAAGGGGGTCGACATCCGCAGGCTCGACCACCTGATCTCCTCCGCGGTCCTCGGCGGCGGCCTGTAGGCAGCTCACGCGCCGAGGTCGTAGGCCTGGGCCAAGTGGTGACGGGTCCAGGCGGCGTCGATGCGGCGGGTGCCGGTGTGGTCGACGAGGTACGTCGCTCCGTGGGGGTCGCGCCACAGGTAGATCCCGGGGAAGGGCTGGGCGACCTGCCAGCCGCCGTGGGTCTTGACCCGGTGGTGGAACCCGGTCATCGGGCCGTAGTTCCCGACCTCCGACAGCCCGGCAGGGTCGACCCCACCGGGACCCCGGCCGCGGGGGTGGGGGACGGTGTGATCGATCTGCATGCTGCGGCTCCGGCTGGAGCCCCACGGGAAGATGTCGGCCGGCGTCATCAGATGCACGGCCCGTCTATGTCGGTCCGGGATCTCATAGGCGTCCACCGGCGCCTGGCCCTCCAGGTCCAGCACCGGCCGCACCGTGAACCGTGCCCGCTCCCCCAGCACGGTGCGGACCCAGGCCTGCGTGACCGGTCCCTGCCCCTCGACCCGGGCGATGCCGGTGGGCTCGGGGCCGGCATAGCAGTGCACGAAGAGCTCCACCGTCGGCAGCAACGCCGCCCAGTCGATCCCGGCCGCCTCGGGCGGCACCGAGAGGTCCAGCTGCACCGCCGGGTCGTCCCCACCGGGGTCGTCGGGGTCAGGGTCGGGGTCGGGGGCGGGATCGGGTGAGGCGCCGGCCGACCGGCGGTAGGCGGCCAGCAGTGCGATGGCCTGCCGCGGGTCGCATAGCACCAGCAACGCCAGGGCCCGACGCTCATCGACCGTGCCGCCCACCCCTTGGGCGGCCAGCGCGTCCGCGACCAACGCCAGCATGGCGTCCACCTTCGCGATCACCGGGAACCCCGCCCGCACGTACAGACCCCGCATCCCGTGCTCGTCCGAGCGCGTGACCCGTGCATAGGAGGCCTGCTGGGCCTTCTCCTCCGCAGCCGCCGCGGCAGCCGGGTTCGAAGCGACGATCGCGGCAGCGACCAGCTCCTCGAACCGGGTCCACGGCACCCGCCCATCGGCGGACTCGGCCACCCGGGAGTCGACGTACTCCGCCTGCTCGATGCTCAGGTCCCGCGTCTTGCGCGCCACGTAGCGGGCATAGGAGACCTTCACCTCGAATGCCTCCACCCGCGCCCAGAGCTGCGGCAGCCGCACCACCAGGTCCACCGCATCGGCCATCAGCGCCGCCGCCGCGAACGAGGTGATGCCCATCCGGGCACCCAGCTCCGCACAGCAGAACTCCGTCACCTCATCAGTCCCCACCCCGCCGTAGCGGCGGGCGCGCTCCCGCCCGGGCAGCAGGCGGATGCCCGGGTCCAGCCGGTCCGGGTTGTTGCGCACCACGAACGACAGCGCCACCCGAAGCTCCTGGACCTCCAGCTCCCGCCGGGCCCGCGCCACCTCACCGGCATGGTCCAGCAGCCGGCCATCAGCCAGCTCCTCCAACCCGGTGATCAACTCCATGAACCGAGTCAACCACCGAGCACCGACAGTCCCGTCCCGAGCCGACCGAGCGGGTGGTCTCGACGGGGCTCGACCACCGAAGGCAGCACGACCAGCGAAGGCAGCACGACCAGCGGACCCCGTGGTCTCGACAGGCTCGACCGGCGAACGCTAGGCGGGCGCGTCCTCGGCCAGGTCCGCCTCCACCCCGGCGGCGGCGTGCTGCAGCGTGGCGACCAGGCGGGGAAGCTGCTCGGGCTCGTAGCGCACGGTGGGCAACGCCACGGCGAGGCTGCCGAGGGCGGTGCCGCGGGAGTCCCGGACGAGTACGCCGACGGCGGTGACGCCGCGCTCGGAGAGCCCCTGGTTGACGGCGTACCCACACCGCCGGATCTGCTCCAGGTGGGCGCGCAGCCGCTCCAGGTCGGGAGGCGCGTCCTCGCCCGCCTCGGGCTCCTCGCCGGCGTACACCGCCTCCAGCTCCTCCTCCGACAGCTCGGCCAGCAGGAGCAGCCCGCCGGTGGTGCGGTGGGCGGGGAAGACCATCCCCTCGCGGCTGCCCAGCCGCAGCGTCTGGTCGCCCTCGAGACTGGCGACGAACCGGGCGTTGGCTCCGGTGCGGACGATCAGGTTGACCGTCTCGTGCAGGTGGTCGACCAGCCGGCGCAGGTGCGGCAACGCAGCCTCACGGAGACGGGCGACGGCCGAGCGTGAGTGGGCGGCCAGCTCCAGCACCGGCCCGGCCCGATAGCGCCGGTCCTCGCGCGCGGCGAAGTCGCGGTAGACCAGCATCGCGAGCAGCCGGTGCGCGGTCGAGCGCGCGACGCCCAGGCGCTCGGCCGCCTCCGTCACGCTGAGCGAGCCCTCGATCTGCAGGATCGTCGCGAGCCGCAGGGCATGGTCGACGCTGGCGATCGCGTAGGGCGGCGGGGTCTTCATCGCGTGGTCGGGCATTCACCCTCCGTTCTGCACAACAGAAATCCTCGTTCACCATAGCGAAACAGCGGGACCCTGACGAGCATGACCACGTCACGAAGCCCCCTCCTGGTGCTGGCTCTCTGCTGGCTGATCGTCGTCTTCGACGGCTATGACCTCATCGTCTACGGGACCACCATCCCGTCCCTGCTCGAGGAGCCCGGCTGGGACCTGACCCCCGGTTCGGCCGGCACCATCGGCAGCCTCGCCTTCGCCGGCATGCTCGTCGGCGCGCTCGGCGCGGGCAACCTGTCCGACCGGGTGGGCCGCCGGGTCACCATCATCGGCTGCGTCGCCTGGTTCACCGTGTTCACCGCGGCCTGCGGCTTCGCCACCAGCCCGGAGATGTTCGGGACCCTGCGCTTCCTCGCCGGCCTGGGCCTCGGCGGCCTGGTGCCCTCGGCGAACGCGCTCGCCTCCGAGATGGTGCTGCCCCGCTACCGCTCGATCGTGGCGACCGTGATGATGTCGGGGGTCCCGATCGGCGGCTGCATCGCCGCCCTCGCCGCGCTGCCCACGATCCCGGCGCTCGGCTGGCAGGCGCTCTACCTCTACTCCGGGCTCGGCCTGGTGCTGGTCGCCGTACTCGTGGTGCTCCTGCCCGAGTCGCCGAGCTGGCTGCGCGCCCGGGCGCGGGTGGACGAGGCCGTGGCGGTCGAGTCCGCCTACGGCGTGGTGTACGTCGAGTCCGGCGACCCCGCGGCGACCACCCGGCCCAGCATCGGCACGGTCCTGCGGGCGCCGTACCTCACCGCGACCCTGCTCTTCGCCGCCGCCACCATCGCCACCCTGTTCGCGTGGTACGGCCTGGGCACCTGGCTGCCCAAGATCGCCGGGGACGCCAGCCTGGACCTCGGCAGCAACCCGCTGACCTACCTGCTCGCCCTGAACCTCGGCGCCGTCACCGGGTCGGCGCTCACCGCCTGGGCCGCGACCCGGATCGGCCCGCTGCGCAGCGCGTTCGGCGGCGCGGTCGCGGCCGCGCTGGGACTCGCCTTCCTGCTGACCGGCCCGACCTCCGCCGGCCCCGTCTACGTCGCCTTGATCCTGGCCGGGATCGGGACGCACGGCACCGCCTGCCTGCTCATCTCCGCGGTGGCCGAGCACTACCCGGCCTCCCTGCGCGGCACGGCGCTCGGGTTCTCGCTCGGCTCGGGCCGGGTCGGCGCCGTCGTCGCCCCGTCCGCGGCGGGCTGGCTGCTGAACGCCGGCCTCGGGCCCGCCTCCAGCTTCGTGCTCTTCGCCGCGGCCAGCGGGCTCGCGGCGCTGGTCATCGCCATCACCTACGTCGTCACCCGGCCCGCGACGGTCCCCGCCGCCGCACCGGCCGCCTAGAGGGAGGGAATGCCCATGTCCGCCATGTCACCGGTCCGCCTGCAGGCCACCGAGGCCGCAGACCAACCGACCGTCACCCCCGCGCTGGAGCGGCTCTACCGCGGCTTCGAGGAGGAGCTGCTCGTCCCGCTGTGGACCGAGATCGGCGACCTGATGCCGGTGAACCCGCGCTCCCGGGCGGTGCCGCACCGCTGGGAGTGGGGCAGCCTACTGCGGCTGGCCGAGCAGGCCGGGGAGATCGTCCCGGTCGGCCGCGGCGGTGAGCGCCGGGCGATCGCGCTCGCCAACCCCTCGCTGGGCGGTCGTCCGTTCGCGACGCCCACGCTGTGGGCCGCGATCCAGTACCTCATGCCCGGCGAGGACGCGCCCGAGCACCGGCACACCCAGCACGCCTTCCGGTTCGTCGTGGAGGGCTCCGGGGTGTGGACGGTAGTCGGCGGCGACCCGGTGCCGATGAACCGCGGCGACTTCCTCCCGCAGGCGGGATGGAACTGGCACGCCCACCACAACGCCACCGAGCAGCCGATGGCCTGGATCGACGGCCTGGACATCCCGCTGCAGTACCTCACCGAGGCGCAGTTCTTCGAGCCCGGCCGCGACGAGCTCAGCCACGCCGAGCGGACCACGCCGGAGCGCTCCCGCTCCGAGCGCCTGTGGGGCCACCCGGGGCTGCGACCCCTGGGAGCGCCCGCCCCCTCTCCGGGCAGCCCGCTGCTGTCCTACAAGTGGGAGTTCACCGACCGGGCGCTGACCGACCAGCTCGCGCTGGAGGAGCAGGGGTACGGCGGCACCGTCGAGCCCGGGCACGCCGCGGTCCGCTACGCCAACCCGCACGACGGCTCCGACGTGCTCCCCACCATCCGCGCCGAGCTGCATCGGGTCGTCCGCGGCGCCGAGACCGCGCCCGTGCGCGAGACCGGCTCCTCGGTCTACCAGGTCTTCGACGGCTCCGGGGTGGTGACCGTCGGCGACCACTCCTGGAGCGTCACCCGAGGCGACCTCTTCGTGGTCCCGTCGTGGGAGCCGCTCTCGGTCCGCTCCGAGGCCGGCGCCACCGACTCCGACTCCGGCGCCCTGGACCTCTTCCGCTTCTCCGACGCCCCCGTGTTCGCAGCACTCCACCTCCACCGCACCCAGAAGGACTCCTGACATGCATCTCGCCACCATCCGTCTCGACCACAGCACCCGGGCGGTCCGCCGTGACGGCGACCGGCTGGTCGACCTGGGCTACCCCGATGTGGGCGCCTACTTCGCCGCCGGCACCCCGGACGAGCGCGCCGGGGCGTCGTACCCGCTCGACGGTGCGGACTTCGCGCCGGTCGTGCCGCACCCCTCGAAGGTGATCTGCGTGGGCCACAACTACCAGAACCACATCAAGGAGATGGGGCGCGAGATGCCGGCGTACCCCACCCTGTTCACCAAGTTCGCCGACACCCTCACCGGCGCCTTCGACGACATCGAGAAGCCCGCCGAGACCGACGCCCTGGACTGGGAGGTCGAGCTCGTCGTCGTCATCGGCCAGGAGGTACGGCGCGCCGACGAGACCCAGGCGAAGGCCGCGATCGCCGGCTTCACGGTGATGAACGACATCTCGGTGCGCGACTGGCAGTTCCGCACCGTGGAGTGGACTCAGGGCAAGATCTGGGAGGCCAGCACCCCGGTCGGCCCCTACCTGGTCACGCCCGACGAGGTCGGCGGGCTCGCGCCCGCGCTCGAGGTCAGCACCACGGTCGACGGGCAGGTGATGCAGCGCGACGACACCGGGACGCTGCTCTTCGACCCGGTGATGCTGGTGCAGTACGTCTCCACGATCATCACGCTGCGGCCGGGCGACCTGATCGCGACCGGTACGCCGGCCGGGGTCGGCCACGCCCGCGACCCGAAGGTCTACCTCGTGGGCGGTGAGGAGGTCACCGCCGCCGTCGAGGGCATCGGGGCGTGCGTCAACCGGATCGTGAAGGCCTGACCCGGTGAGCGACGTTCGCACGCCCGAGCGGTCCCGCGCCTGGATGCGTCAGGGGACCGAGCTGTTCCTGAACGCGGCAGACGGGGCCGACCTCGACGCGCCGAGCCTTCTCCCCGGATGGACCCGCCGGCACGTGGTCGCCCATGTCGCGGCCAACGCCGACGCGATCGGCAACCTCGTGCACTGGGCGGCCACCGGCGAGGAGACGCCGATGTATGCCTCACCCGAGGACCGCGCCGCCGGGATCCAGCGCGGCGCCGCGCTGCCGGACCGGGAGCTCTCCGGCTGGCTGGTGGGGAGCGCACAGAGCCTGGAGGACGCGATGGCCGCCCTCCCCCAGGAGCGCTGGGCGACCGAGATCCGCACCGCCCAGGGGCGGATCGTGCCGGCGACCGAGACGTCGTGGATGCGCGCCCGCGAGGTGCTCGTCCACGCCGTCGACCTGGACACCGGCCTCGGCTTCGCCGACCTGCCCGAGGACTTCCTCGCCGCGCTGGTGGAGGAGATCCGGGTCAAGCGGGGGCTGGTCGGTGACCTGCCCGGCGGCCCGCTGCCCGAGGTCGCCGCCTGGCTGGCCGGTCGGCCGCACCGGCTCTCCGGTGCGGCCGACCTGGGGCCGTGGCTGTGAACTGACCCGCGGCCTGCGACTGTCAGCTGCAGCCGCTGGTGGACCCGCAGCCCTCGCAGACGAAGCAGGAGCCGGCGGGGCGCATCTTGGTGCCGCAGGTGAAGCACAGCGGGCTGTCGATGGCGGTGCCGGTGATCTGCTCCAGCAGCTCGGCGGAGGTGTGGGCCTCGCTGGGCGCCGGCTTGGCGGCGACCTCCTCGGCGGAGTCGATCAGGTCCTCCTCGACCACGACCTCCTCGGCGTCCGCGCCCTCCACGGTCGCGGCCGGGGCGGTCGACGCGGCGGCCGGGCCACCCACCAGCTCGGCGGCGGTGGACCCGGTCTCCTCGACCGGCTCGTACGAGCCGGTCTCCAGGTGCCGCTGCCGCTCCTCGGCGGAGTAGATCCCCAGGGCCGAGCGGTCCTCGAAGGACAGGTAGTCCAGCGCCAGCCGGCGGAAGACGTAGTCCATGACCGACTGGGCCATCCGGATGTCGGCGTCGTCGGTGAGGCCGGCCGGCTCGAAGCGCTGGTTGGTGTACTTCGAGACGAACGTCTCCAGCGGGACGCCGTACTGCAGGCCGATGGAGATCGCGATCGAGAAGGCGTCCATCACGCCGGCCAGGGTCGAGCCCTGCTTGCCCAGCTTGAGGAAGATCTCGCCCAGCGTGCCGTCCTCGTGCGCACCGGAGATCATGTAGCCCTCGGCGCCGCCGACGGTGAACGACGTGGTCCGCGAGACCCGCGACTTCGGCAGCCGCTTGCGGGTCGGCGCGTAGACGACCTTCTCCACGACCTTCGGCTCGGCCTCGGACTCCACCGTCGCCTTCGCCTCGGCCCGCTGGGCCTTCGCGTCGGCCAGCGGCTGGCCCACCTTGCAGTTGTCGCGGTAGACCGCGGTCGCCTTGAGGCCCAGCTTCCACGACTGCAGGTAGATGTCCTCGATCTCCTCCACGGTGGCCGTCTCCGGCAGGTTCACCGTCTTGGAGATCGCGCCGGACAGGAACGGCTGGCAGGCCGCCATCATCCGCACGTGGCCCATCGGCTTGAGCGCCCGGGCGCCCATCGCGGTGTCGAAGACCTCGTAGTGCTCCGGCTTGAGGCCGGGAGCCTCGATCACGTGGCCGTGCTCGGCGATGTACTCCACGATCGCCTCGACCTGCTCCTCGGCGTAGCCGAGCTTGGTCAGCGCCCGCGGGATGGTCTGGTTGACGATCTGCATGGAGCCGCCGCCGACCAGCTTCTTGAACTTCACCAGGGAGAAGTCGGGCTCGATGCCGGTGGTGTCGCAGTCCATCATGAAGCCGATGGTGCCGGTCGGCGCGAGCACGGAGGCCTGCGCGTTGCGGAAGCCGTTGGCCGCGCCGATGGTCTGCACGTCGGCCCACATCTGCGTGGCGAGCTGGTGGGTCTCGGTGTCCGCGGCGTGCAGGGTCCGCACCGCGTCGTTGGCGGCCTGGTGCTTGCGCATCACCCGCTTGTGCGCCTCGGCGTTGCGCTGGTAGCCGGCGTAGGGGCCGACGATCCCGGCGAGCTCGGCGGAGCGCTTGTACGACGTACCGGTCATCAGCGAGGTGATGGTGGCCGCCATCGCCCGGCCGCCGTCAGAGTCGTAGCCCAGGCCCATCGCCATCAGCAGCGCGCCGAGGTTGGCGTAGCCGATGCCGAGCTGGCGGTAGTCGACGGTGGTGTCTCCGATGGCCTCCGTCGGGAAGTCGGCGAAGCAGATCGAGATGTCCATCGCGGTGATGATCACCTCGACGGCCTTGGCGAACAGGTCGGCGTCGAAGGTGTCGTCCTCGCGCAGGAACTTCAGCAGGTTGAGGCTGGCCAGGTTGCACGAGGAGTTGTCCAGCGACATGTACTCCGAGCACGGGTTGGACGCGGTGATCCGGCCGGTCTCGGGGTTGGTGTGCCAGTCGTTGATGGTGTCGTCGTACTGCAGACCCGGGTCGGCGCACTCCCACGCGGCGAGGCTGATCTTCTTGAACAGCTCGCGGGCGTCGACGGTCTCGATCACCTCACCGGTCCCGCGGGCGCGCAGGCCGAACTCGGTGCCGTCCTCCACCGCGCGCATGAACTCGTCGGAGACGCGCACGGAGTTGTTGGCGTTCTGGTACTGCACCGAGGTGATGTCGGCGCCGCCGAGGTCCATGTCGAAGCCGGCGTCGCGCAGCGCGCGGATCTTGTCCTCCTCGCGCGCCTTGGTCGCGACGAACTCCTCGATGTCGGGGTGGTCGACGTCGAGCACGACCATCTTGGCCGCGCGCCGGGTGGCGCCACCGGACTTGATGGTGCCCGCGGACGCGTCCGCGCCGCGCATGAAGGAGACCGGGCCGGAGGCGGTGCCGCCGGAGGAGAGCAGCTCCTTGCTGGAGCGGATCCGGGAGAGGTTCAGGCCGGCGCCGGAGCCGCCCTTGAAGATGAAGCCCTCCTCCTTGTACCAGTTGAGGATCGAGTCCATCGAGTCGTCGACGGAGAGGATGAAGCAGGCCGAGACCTGCTGGGGGCTCTGCGTGCCGACGTTGAACCAGACCGGGGAGTTGAACGAGAAGTACTGGTGCACCAGCAGCCAGGTCAGCTCGTGCTCGAAGACCTCGACGTCGGCCTCGGTGGCGAAGTAGCCACCTCCGCGGCCGGCCTCGACGTACTTGCCGACCACCCGGTCGATGAGCTGCTTGAGGCTCCACTCGCGGGCGTCGGTGCCGACCGCGCCGCGGAAGTACTTGGTCGTGACGATGGTGGAGGCGTTGAGGCTCCAGAAGTCGGGGAACTCCACGCCGCGCTGCTCGAAGACGGCCTCGCCGGTCTTCCAGTTGGTCTGGACGACGTCGCGGCGCTCCCAGGTGATCTCGTCGTAGGGGTGGACGCCCTCGGTGGAGAACACGCGCTCCATCGTCAGCCCCTTCCCCTGCTGAGTGGCTGCCCCGGTGCTCACCGTCTCGGTCATGGATGTCTCCTCATCGGATCTTCTGGTTCTTGTGCTGCTACGTCGGTTGGTCGCCCGGCACGCGCGCTTCCCCACACGCGTGCCGGGCAGTCTGTGGTCAGCCGGTCGCGGCCGACTGCTGCTGCTCACGCTCCATGCGGAGCATGGCGATCTCGGACTCGAAGTCCGCGGCGGACTCGAACGCCCGGTAGACGCTCGCGAACCGCAGGTAGGCCACCTCGTCCAGCTCCCGCAGCGGGCCGAGGATCGCCAGCCCCACCTCGTGGGCCGGCACCTCCGCCCACCCCTCGGCGCGCAGGTGCCCCTCCACCGTCTGCCCCAGCCGGGCCAGGTCGTCCTCGGAGACCGGGCGGCCCTTGCAGGCCTTCCGGACGCCGCTGACCGCCTTGTCCCGGGTGAAGGGCTCGGTGGCGCCGCTGCGCTTGAGCACGGTGAGCTGCATCTGCTCCACGGTGGTGAACCGCTTCCCGCAGTCGTTGCAGGTACGGCGGCGCCGGATCGAGCCGCCGTCCTCGGCCACCCGCGAGTCGAGGACCCGGGTGTCGCAGTTGCGGCAGTAGGGGCAGTGCACGGTCGGGTCCTCCTTCCCCTCGGGCAGGTCGAGACGGCCCCGCTGAGGGGACGCCGGGTGTGGATCACCTGTGGATGACTTGTGGACCTTCCACTGTGCCCGGTGGACTACATGTGGAAAACCACAACGGTGTAACTACTAGATGTAGTGGTAACCGTACGTGCCCGTGAGCACCGGCGCAAGCCGCGCGCGGAGCTGATTCGCGTTGGTCCCGCAGACGCCGCGTTCGCGCAGGTCAGGGCGGGAAATTCGGGGGAAGTCACGGCGTGTCGTCCGGGGTCGGGCAAGATATGCGTCGTGAGCGCGGGGGCAGGCAGACATGTGGGGGCACGGCGGGCGGAGAGGCCCGCCCGTCCGGCGACCCCGTGGCCGACCGTGGCCGGGCTGGCGCTGGGCCTGACCCTGGCCGTGGTGGCCTGGGGCTATCTGGTCTGGTTGGCCATCGACTTCGGCAACTCCGCCCGGGTCGGCAACTCCTCGGCCTGGTGGATGCTGGCGCTGGCCAGCCTCGGCGCGGTGGCCTGCCTGTTCGTCGGCCTGATCCTGCTGGCCCGACTGGGTCGCACCCTGGGTCTGGGCGTGTCCGACCCGGCCGCGCCTCCGCGGGTCCAGGGCGGACGGCGCCGAGCGCGCTGAGGCGCCCCGAGGCAGTGACGAGGGGCCGGCGCCACGTGGGGGCGCCGGCCCCTCGGTCTTCCCCTGCCCGCCAGCCGGGGGTCGAGGTCGGCTGACGGTGATCATGGGACCGCTCCCGATCAGGAGGCGGTCGGCACCCGGAGCCGCTGGCCCGGCTCGAGCAGCGCGGTGTCGAGGTCGTTGAGCTCCTCGATCCGGTCCACGACCTCACCGACGGGTGCGTCGACGCTGGTCCCCTGCGCGATGGCCCACAGGGTCTCGCCGGGCTGGACCACGTGCATCCGGGTGGTCTCGGTCGGCGCGGGCTCCGGCCCGACCGCGGTCGTCAGGCCGAGACCCAGCGTCACCGCGGCGGCCACAGCCGCCACCCCGGCCACGGCCCGGCCGCGGCGGGTGAGCCGGACCGCGCCGGGGGCCGAGGGCACGGCTGCCGGCTCCGGACGGACCGGGCGCGCCGCCGGGGCCGTGCGGGTGGGCGTCGGCAGCGGCTCGAGCAGCCACAGGTGCCGCTCGCGCGGTGCGGTGCGCACCAGCGGGGTGCCGGGCTGCGTGGCGCGGCCGGCGGGCCGGAGCACCTCACGACGCCGACGCGGCGCGGTGGCCGGCGTGGTCTCGCGGGTGCTGCGGGTGTCGCGGGTGCTGCGGGTCTCGCGGATGGTGGTGGCGATGGTGCTCATCGGGACCTCCTGGGGAAGTGGGTGGACCCTCGTGTCGGGGTGTCGACCGCATGTCTAGTCGGGACCACCGACAGTCCTCTCCGAGCGAGTCGGGAAGGGCTCCTCGTCAGCGTCTCGATCACACGTTCGATCGAACAGGTGTACGACGGTAGAGCACGTGTTCGAACGCGTCAAGGGTCAGCGCCGGATGGCGCGTCGCCCCTGCGCGGCGAACAGCCCCATGCTGCGCCGGGCCACCGAGGGCGCCAGCGTCGAGGCCCGCATCAGCGCCCCCCGACGCGCGGGCAGCGTGCGCACCACGCGCTGCGAACCGAGCATCCGGACCGCGGCGTCGGCGACCTCATCGACGGTGAGGATCCGTCCGCCGGAGAACACCAGCTGCTTGCCCATCCCCCGGTCGTCCATCGCCTTGACCAGGTCGGTGTCCACCCCGTCGGGGCACAGCGCGTGCACCCGCACCCCGGGGTCGGCCTCGGCGGCCACCGACATGGTCAGCGAGACGACCGCGGCCTTCGTGGCGGCGTACAGGCTCAGGCCCGGCACCGGGCCGTGGGCCGAGAGCGAGGCGGTGTTGACCACGTCGCCTCCGCGCGGGCCGAACGCCTCCAGGGCTGCCCGCATGCCCCACACCACACCCTGCAGGTTGATGTCGACCAGGCGGCGGCAGGACTCCTCCGACAGGTCGGCCAGTCGGCCGTCGTCCCCCACGCCGGCGTTGTTGAACCACGCGGTCAGCGGGCCGTGCCGCAGCGCCGTCCGCGCCACCTCCGCGTGCGAGACCGGGTCGCGCACGTCCTGGCCGATGCCCTCGGCCGCCCCGATCTCGCGCGCCGTGGCGGCGACCGCGTCGGCGTCGACGTCGGTGACCACCACCGACCGCCCCTGCGCCACCAGGCGCTCGGCGATGCCGCGGCCGATCCCGCGGGCCCCGCCGGTCACGACGGCGACGCCCGGGTTGTCCCTCACCGGTTCACTGGTCATGGCCGGAGCATGACACGACACGCCTTCGAACAGATGTTTGATTCACGCGATGCCCGGCAGTACCGTGTGGCCACTCGCCGGACCCGGTCCGGCGCCACCGGCCCATCAGCACGGAAGGTCCCGCCATGGCCCGCACCCGCAAGGTCTCCGAGTTCCCCGACGGCCCCGCCGACGCCACCGGCCTGACCCCCCGTCAGCAGCGGGTGCTGGCGACGATCAAGGACTCCATCGAGCAGCGGGGCTACCCGCCCAGCATGCGCGAGATCGGCGCCGCGGTCGGGCTGACCAGCTCCAGCAGCGTGGCGCACCAGCTCAAGGCGCTGGAGGAGAAGGGCTTCCTCAAGCGCGACCCGAACCGTCCCCGGGCCCTGGAGGTCTTCCTGCCCGAGGTGATGGCCGCCCGGCGCTCCATCTCCAGTGCGGAGGAGGAGTCGGTGGACGTCACCGGGATCGGCGACGCGATGCCCGAGGCCACCATGGTCCCGGTCGTCGGGCGGATCGCGGCCGGCGGCCCGATCCTCGCCGAGGAGCAGGTCTCCGAGGTCTTCCCGCTGCCCCGCACCCTCGTGGGCGACGGCACGCTGTTCCTGTTGGAGGTGAGCGGCGACTCGATGATCGAGGCCGCGATCTGCGACGGCGACTACGTGGTGATCCGACAGCAGCAGACGGCCCGCGACGGCGAGGTGGTCGCCGCGCTCATCGAGGGGGAGGCAACGGTGAAGACCCTGCGTCGTCGCGACGGCACGGTCTGGCTGATGCCGGCCAACGCCGCCTACGACCCGATCGACGGCACCAACGCCAGCGTCCTGGGCGTAGTCACCGCGGTGCTGCGCAGCCTCTGAGCCACGACTCCCAGCCCCCACCCCTACCGCCTCCCCTTCCTTGGGAGACCTCTCCGGCAGAAAGTCGCAGCCGGCATGGCGCGCAAAGTAGCGCTGTCCAGAGTCATCGTGATGAATCTCGCCTCCGCGGGTTCCACCCCGGCCGTCGACCTGTTTGACTCCCTGACGTCGGGCCGGGTCACTGGGGAGGGAACCGGCCCTCGAGGAGCCACGTTGAGGAACGTGGCCCGAATCTGGGGGATGGGGAATGGTTGTGGGGCAGAACGCATCTGCCTACGACGTGGTCGTCGTGGGCGCGGGGATCCTCGGTCTGGCGACCGCACGCGAGCTCGTACGGCGCCGCCCGGGAGCGCGGGTCGCCGTACTCGACAAGGAGGCCGCGCCCGGCCGGCACCAGAGCTCGCACAACTCCGGGGTGCTGCACGCCGGCGTCTACTACGCGCCGGGGTCGCTGAAGGCCCAGCTGTGCGTCGAGGGCAAGCGGCTGATGGAGGACTTCGCCGAGGAGCACGGCATCGGCTTCGAGCGCTGCGGCAAGCTGATCGTGGCCCTCGACGCCTCCGAGCTCGGGCGACTGGAGACCCTGCACGAGCGCGGCACCGCCAACGGCGTTCCGGGCCTGCGGATGGTCGGCCCGGACGAGATCGAGGAGATCGAGCCGCATGCCGCCGGGGTGCGGGCGCTGCACGTCCCCGGCACCGGGATCATTGACTACGCCGCGGTGGTGCGGCGCCTGGTGGAGCTGCTGCGCGAGGAGGGCGTGGAGGTCCGGACCTGGCACGAGGTCCTCGGGATCGACGAGGAGCCCGGCGGCACCCGGCTGCACACCAGCGGCGGCGACCTGCTCGCCCGCCAGGTGATCGCCTGCGCCGGACTGCACTCGGACCGGGTGGCCCGTCTCAGCGCCGACCGCGCGGACTCCGACGACGTGCGGATCGTGCCGTTCCGGGGTGACTACTACACCCTGCGGCCGGCCGCCCGGCACCTGTGCCGAGGGCTCATCTACCCGGTCCCGGACCCGTCCCTGCCGTTCCTCGGCGTGCACTTCACGCGTCGCGTCGACGGCGCGGTGTGGGCGGGGCCGAACGCGGTGCTGGCAACGGCCCGCGAGGGCTACCGGCGCACCGACCTCGACCGGCGGGACCTGGCCGAGACACTCCGCTTCACCGGCTTCCACCGGCTCGCGCGGCGCTACTGGCGCACCGGGGCCACGGAGGTGTGGCGCGACGTGAGCGCGTCCGCCTTCCTCCGCGAGCTGCAGCGCTACGTGCCCGAGGTGACGTCGGAGGACCTGGTCTTCGGGCCGTCGGGCGTCCGCGCCCAGGCGGTGTCGGCCGAGGGGGCGCTGGTGGACGACTTCCTGCTGCAGGAGTCCGGACGGGCACTGCATGTTCTGAACGCTCCGTCACCGGCGGCGACCGCGTCCCTCGCGATCGCCGGACGGCTGGCGGAGCGGATGGATCTGTTGATGGCGACCACGTAGTCGACGGCGTCCGCGGCGCAGGGGGCGGCGCGGACCGATTCCGAGCAACAGCATGTTTCCGGGGGGATCATTCTGGTGGCACATTCATTGACGGGGGTGGCCTCGGGGCACGTGGCGCGTGGGACAGGCTCCCCACCCCGCCATGCACGATCCGACGTCGGCCCCGCCGGCCGCCTCGGCGGCCGGCTGCGCCGGATCCGCATCTGGCCGCCGCTGCTCAAGCACGGCGTCCGGCCGCTGCTGGTGGTGAGCGACGCGGCGGCCTGCCTCGCGGCCGCGCTGGTGGTGCGTCCACCGCTGGCCGCCGCCCTCGCGTTCTCGATCTCGGTCCTGGCGCTCTTCGCGCTCGGCGACCTCTACCGGTCCCGGCTCCAGCTTGCCCTGCTGGACGACGTACCCCCGATGGTCGGGCGCATCCTGGTCGCAGCCGCGCCGCCGTTGGCGCTGGTCGAGCTGATGGCCTCGGGCCCGGTCGGCCCGGTGCTGACCCGGATCTCGCTGACCGCCCTGCTGGCAGGCGTGCTGATCTTCGCCGGCCGGTCCGCCTGTTACCTGTTGGTGCGTCACCTGCGCACGACCGGCCGGGTGAGCCACCCGACCCTCATCATCGGCACCAGCCAGGTCGGGCGCGAGCTCGCCGACGTGCTCCGCACCCGTCGGGAGTACGGCCTGCGCCCCGAAGGGTTCTTGGACCACCGCTCCCACTCGGGCACCCTGCCGGTCCGCGGCGAGCCGGAGGACCTGCCGCAGCTGTTGGCCGAGGGCCGGATCCGGGTCCTGGTGCTGGCCTACGGCGCGCTGCCCGAACACCGTCTCGTCGAGCTGATCCGCACCTGTCACCGCCACCGCTGCGAGGTCTTCGTGGTGCCGCGGCTCTACGAGCTGCACCACGTCGCCGGCGACATGGACATGGTCTGGGGCATGCCCCTGCTGCGGCTGCGCCGCTGGGCGAACCTGAGCCCGGCCTGGCGGCTCAAGCGGGTGCTGGACGTCTCCGTGGCGCTGGTCGCGCTGCTGGTCGCCTCGCCCGTGATGGCGCTGTGCGCGATCGCGGTCCGGCTCGAGGGCGGGCCGGGGATCATCTTCCGCCAGGAGCGGGTCGGCATCGACGGCCGGGCGTTCGTGCTGATGAAGTTCCGCTCGCTGCGGCCGGTGGACGAGTCGGAGTCGCAGACGAACTGGAACATCGCGCACGACGACCGGCTGGGGCCGGTGGGACGGCGCCTGCGGGCCTCGTCCCTGGACGAGCTGCCCCAGCTGTTCAACGTCCTGCGCGGCGACATGAGCCTGGTGGGCCCCCGGCCCGAACGACCGCACTTCGTCCGCGAGTTCAGCCGCGAGCACCCGGGCTACGCCTTCCGGCACCGGGTCCCCTGCGGTCTCACCGGCCTGGCCCAGGTCAACGGGCTGCGGGGCGACACCTCGATCCTGCAGCGCGCCCGGTTCGACAACTTCTACATCGAGAACTGGTCGCTGTGGCTCGACATCAAGATCCTCCTGCGCACCACGGTCGCGGTGTTCAGGGCGCCGGGGGCCTGATGTCCCGCGGCGCGACCGACAAGACGCACTACCCACCGTCACAACGAGGAGCACACATGTACACGTCCGACTTCGACCCTGCCGAGGTTCCGGTGGTGATCCTGTGCGGAGGCATGGGGACCCGCCTGCGCGAGGCCAGTGAGAAGCTGCCGAAGCCGCTGGTCGACATCGGCGGCAAGCCGATCCTGTGGCACGTGATGAAGACCTACGGCCACTACGGCTTCCGCCGGTTCGTCCTGTGCCTGGGCTACAAGAGCGACCAGATCCGGCGCTACTTCCTGGACTACCGCGAGCACCAGGACGACTTCACCCTCTCCCTGGGCGGCGACTCCGAGCCGCAGTGGCACCGGTCGGGCGACCTGGAGGACTGGGAGATCACCTTCGTCGACACCGGTCTGATGACCGGCACCGGCGCGCGCATCCGCCGGGTGGCCGACTACCTCGACAGCGACCACTTCATGCTCACCTACGGCGACGGGGTCGGCGCGGTCGACCTGCCCGCGGTGGTGCGGACGCACCTGGAGGGCGACCGGATCGGCACCGTCACCGGCGTCCACCCGGCCAGCCGGTACGGCGAGATGCGGGTGGCCGACGGGCAGGTGCAGGAGTTCAACGAGAAGCCCACGCTGGCCGCCGGCTGGGTGAGCGGCGGCTACTTCATGTTCGACCGGATCTTCGTCGACAAGTACCTCGACGACGACCCGAACCTGCTCCTGGAGCACCAGCCGTTGCAGCACCTGGCCGCGGACGGCGAGCTGAACATGCACCCGCACGAGGGGTTCTGGATGGGCATGGACACCTTCCGGGACTGGACCGAGCTGAACGGCCTGTGGGACTCCGGTCGCGCCGAGTGGAAGGTATGGGACAACTGATGAAGGTTCTGGTGACCGGCACCGAGGGCTACCTCGGCTGCCTCCTGGGGGCGGACCTGCTCCGGCACGGCCACGACGTGGTCGGCGTCGACACGGGCTACTACCGGCAGGGCTGGCTCTACCCCGGCGTGGACGCCACGCCGCTGACCCTGGCCAAGGACATCCGCCACCTGGAGGTCGCCGACCTCGAGGGCGTGGACGCGATCGTGCACATGGCCGAGCTGTCCAACGACCCGCTGGGCCAGCTGTCCCCCACGGTGACCTACGACATCAACCACCAGGGGTCGGTCCGGCTGGCCCGGCTGGCCAAGCAGGCCGGTGTCGGGCGGTTCGTCTACATGTCCTCGTGCAGTGTGTACGGCGTCGCCGACGGCGAGGTCGACGAGACCTCGCCGGTGAACCCGCAGACGGCCTACGCCGAGTGCAAGGTGATGGTGGAGCGCGACCTGACCGCGATGGCCGACGACTCGTTCTCGCCGACCTTCCTGCGCAACGCCACCGCCTTCGGCGCCTCGCCGCGGATGCGCTTCGACATCGTGCTGAACAACCTGTCCGGGCTGGCGTGCACCACCGGCCGGATCGTGATGACCAGCGACGGGAGCCCGTGGCGCCCGCTGGCGCACGCGCTGGACATCGGCCAGGCGATCCGGCTGGCGCTCGAGGCGCCGCGCGACGTCGTCCACGGCGAGGTCTTCAACGTCGGGGACAGCGACCAGAACTACCGGGTCCGGGAGGTCGCCGAGATCGTGGCGGACACCTTCCCCGGGTGCGAGGTCAGCTTCGGGCCCAGCGGTGGGGACAACCGCAGCTACCGCGTCGCCTTCGAGAAGATCGCGAACAAGCTGCCCGGCTTCGCCTGCCAGTGGGACGCCGGGTCCGGCGCCCGCCAGCTGCGCGACGTGTTCACCTCGATCGACCTGGACACCGAGACCTTCGAGGGCCGCGGTCACACGCGGCTGCGCCAGCTGCAGCACCTGATCGACACCTGCCAGCTCGACTCCGACCTGTTCTGGAGGAAGCCGTGATCGTCAACGTCACCCCGATTGAGGGCGTTGCCGTCCTCGACGTCGAGACCCGCGAGGACGACCGGGGGTTCTTCGCGCGCACCTTCTGCCGCGAGGAGTTCCTCGCCGCCGGCCTGGAGCCGGCGGTGGAGCAGTGCAACCTGTCGTTCAACCACCGCGGCGGGACCCTGCGGGGCATGCACTTCCAGGTCGCGCCGCACCCGGAGGCCAAGCTGGTCCGTTGCACCCGCGGGTCGATCGAGGACATCGTCGTGGACATGCGGCCCGGCTCGCCGACCTACCTCCAGCACGTGTCGGTGACCCTGTCCGCGGAGAACCGCCGGGCGATCTACGTCCCGCCGTACTTCGCCCACGGATACCAGACGCTGGAGGACGACACCGAGGTGACCTACCAGGTGAGCGGCTCCTACCACCCGGAGGCCGAGCGGGGCCTGCGGTACGACGACCCGGCGCTCGGCCTGCACTGGCCGCGCGACGTCAGCGTCATCAGCGCCAAGGACTCCTCCTGGCCGCTGCTCGCGGACCGTGACGAGAAGGACCTGTGGGGGACGGAGGCGGTGGCGCGATGATCATCGTCGATCAGGCGCTGCGCGACCGGGCCCGCGAGGCGGACCCGGTCCGGGTCGCGCTCGTCGGCGCCGGGTTCATGGGGCGCGGCGTGACCAACCAGATCGTCAACAGCGTGCCGGGCATGGAGCTCGTGGCCATCGCCAATCGGACCCTCGCCAACGCCGAGCGGGCCTATCGCGAGGCCGGCCTCACCGACCCGCTGGCGGTGACCGACGCCGACGGGGTGGACAAGGCCGTCGCGGAGGGGGTCCCGGCGATCACCGACGACTATCGCGCGGTCTGCGAGGCCGATGCGGTCGACGTGGTGATCGAGGCGACCGGCGCCGTGGAGTACGGCTGCCACGTGGTCGTGACCGCGATCGAGCACGGCAGGCACGTGGTGCTGATGAACGCCGAGGTGGACGCCACCGTCGGTCCGCTGCTCAGCCACCGGGCGCGCGAGCGCGGGGTGGTGCTGACCGGCTGCGACGGCGACCAGCCCGGCGTCCAGATGAACCTGGTCCGCTTCGTCCGGAGCATCGGGCTGACCCCGCTCGTGTGCGGCAACGTGAAGGGCCTGCAGGACCCCTACCGCAACCCGACGACCCAGGCGGGCTTCGCGCAGCGGTGGGGCCAGGACCCGCACATGGTGACCAGCTTCGCCGACGGCACGAAGATCTCCATCGAGCAGGCCACGGTCGCCAACGCCACCGGCATGACCGTCGCCCGGCGCGGCATGGGCGGCGCGGAGCACCCGGGTCACGTGGACGAGCTGGTGGACGCCTACGACGTGGACGAGCTCCGCTCGCTCGGCGGGGTGGTCGACTACGTGGTCGGGAGCCGGCCGGGGCCCGGGGTGTTCGTCCTGGGCACCCACGACGACCCGCGGCAACGGCACTACCTGGAGCTCTACAAGCTGGGCACGGGGCCGCTGTACAGCTTCTACACGCCCTACCACCTGTGCCACTTCGAGGTGCCGCTGACGGCGGCGCGCGCGGCCCTGTTCCACGACGCGGCGATCCGGCCGCTGGGGCCGCCCACGGTCGAGGTGGTGACGACCGCCAAGCGCGACCTGCCCGCAGGCACGCGCCTGGACGGCCTCGGCGGCTACGACACCTACGGCCAGGCCGAGCGGGCCGACGTCACCCGCCACGACGCGCTGCTGCCGATCGGGGTCGCCGAGGGGGCCGTGCTGCGTCGCCCGATCCGCCGCGACGAGGTGATCGGCTACGCCGACATCGACCTCCCGGAGGGTCGCCTGGTCGACGAGCTGCGCGAGGAGCAGGCCCGATGGGGGGTACGACGCGACGGTGACTTCTGACCGGACGCACGGCCGCGGCGCCTCGGGGCTGGTCGCTGAAGGACCTGGGGCGGCGACGATGACCGGCGAGCGCGGACGGCCGCCCGACGTGGTCATCGAGGTGTCGGTCGTCATCGCCTGCCGCGACGCCGCGGACAGCATCGGCGAGCAGCTGGCTGCCCTGACCCGGCAGCGGCCGGGCCGGACCTGGGAGGTGCTGGTCTGCGACAACGGCTCGTCCGACGGCACCCTGGAGGTCGTGCGCCGCTTCCGCGACCGCCTCCCGCTCCGGGTGCTCGACGCCTCGCACCTGCCCGGCGCGGGCCATGCGCGCAACGTCGGCGTGCACGCCGCGCACGGACGCTGGGTCGCCTTCTGCGACGCCGACGACGTGGTCTCCGACGACTGGCTGGCGCGCATGTGCGACGCCCTGGAGCGGCATCGCTTCGTCGCGGGACGGCTGGACGGGCGGATGCTCAACCGACCCTCGGTCCTGCGCACCCGGACGGTGGAGCAGCAGGAGGGGCTCCAGCGCACCCCCGGCTATCTCGCCCCGCACGCGGGCAGCTGCAACCTGGGCATCGAGCGTGCCCTGTTCGTCGAGGTCGGGGGCTTCGACGAAACGCTGCGGGTGCTGGAGGACACCGACCTGTGCTGGCGGGTGCAACGGGAGGGTGTGGAGCTGGCGTTCGCCGACGACGTCCTGGTCCACCTGCGGCTGCGCGCCTCCACCCCCGGCCGGTGGCGTCAGGGGCTGGCCTACGGTCGCGGATTCGCCGAGCTCGCCAGCCGTTATCCCGCGGACGCGGGAGGGGCCGCCGACGCCCCGGGTCCGGTACGGCGCATCGGGCGGGTCTGGCAGCTGGGCTGGCGGGTCGGCTACTGGACCCGCAGGTGGACGGCCGCCCGACGGGCCGCGCTGGTCACGCCCGACGAGGCCGTCTCCAGCCTCCCCTGACCAGCCGGGCGGCACCCTCCCAGAACCCCACGCCCCAGCCGACCTGCATCGCGACCAGGGCCGCGGGGACCGTCGTAGGCTCCGCGTCGTCGGGCAGGTCGCGCACGATGCTCGCGGAGCAGGCGCCGACGACGAGGAGGTACGGCGCGGCCATCGCGGCCGCCAGCCCGGGCCTGCGCGGCACCGCCGTCGCCGCCCCGGCCAGCCACGCCACGAGCGCCGGCGGCAACAGGTGTCGGGGGCTCACGCTCGCCGGGTGCGCCAGCGCCACCGCGGGCTTGCCGGTGCCGTAGCGGCGGTACTGGGCGAACAGGTCGCCGACCGTCTCCTTGCCGTGCCAGCTGATCCTCAGCTCCGGGTCGAACAGCAGCGGCCCGTGCGCGCGCAGCCGCTGGTCGAACTCGAAGTCCTCGTTGTTGGCGATGTCCTCCCGCCATCCGCCGAGCTGCCGGACCAGCGAGGTCGGGTAGGCCCCGAACGGGATGTGGTCGACCTCCTGGACGGTGTCGCCGTGGTGGTAGACCGAACCGCCGACGGCGAGACGCGAGCCGAGGACGGCGGCGATCGCCTTGCCGGCACCGGTGCGGGCCACGGCGTCCTTGCGCCCGCCGACCCCTGCCCATCGACCGGTCCCGAGGCGCTCGACCGCGCGCGCGACGTAGTCGGGCGGGACGGTGGAGTGCGCGTCGACCCGGACCAGCCACGTGCCGCGTGCGGCCTGCAGCCCGGCGTTGAGGGCTCCTGGGATGGAGCGCTGCGGGTGCTCGACCAGCTCGACCCGGGGGTCGGCGGACGCGTGCGCGCGCACCCGGTCGCGGGTGTCGTCGGTGGAGCCGTTGTCCACGACCACGATGTGCAGGTCCCGGTGGGTCTGGGCGCGCACCGAGAGCAGGCACGCGTCGATCGACGCCGACTCGTCGAGCGCGGGGACCAGGACGGTGACCGACTCAGCCACCCGCGGTCACCTCACGACCCGCGACCCAGGCACGCCCGGTCATCACCCCGCGGACATAGGACATGTGCTCGGCCGCGCGCCCGGGGTTGCGCAGCGCGCGCTGCTCGACCACGCGCACCAGGTAGCCCGCCGCCAGCGCCGAGGAGATCACCCGGCTCGCCGCGGGCCCGCGACCCGCGCGCACGTAACGGGCCATCGACGCGCCCCGCAGCCGCATCATCTCCAGCGACGGGGCGCCCGAGCCTCCGCTCGCGTGCGGCACCAGCAGGTCGGTGCGCAGCCGCTGACGCAGACCGTGGCCCCGCACCGTCCGGCCGAAGGAGACGTCCTCGTTGTAGACGTAGTAGGACTCGTCGAAGCCGCCGAGCGCACGGAACGTCTCGGTCCGCACCGCCATGCAGGCGCCGGTGGTCCAGTCCACCTCCAGCTGCTCGTGCGGCTCGGGCCGGGCGAAGAGCCCGGCGCGCGGGGCGAGCTTGTGGAGGGCGACCGCGTGCGCCAGGGCCCGCGGCACCGAGGGCTCCCAGCCGCCGACCCCGAGCTCGGGCCGCCCGTCGCCGCCGGTCGGCGTCGCCGCCGAGGAGGCCAGCCCCGGGTCGTCGCGCACGTCGTCGACGATGCTCGTCAGCACCTCCATCGTCGGCCGGGCGTCGGGGTTGAGGAACACCACGACGGGGTACGGCGAGCTGAGGGCCCCCAGGTTGGCGGCATGGGCGAAGCCGTTGCCGCCGCCGTCCAAGCCGCGCCCGGCCGGGCGTCGCTCGACGAGGTCCAGGACCCCGTCCTGGCCGCCGGCGTTGTCGACGACCGCCACCGGCAGGTCGGGGTCCAGGCCCGCGAGCAGTTGCTCGACCTGCGGCCGGCTGCGGTAGCTGACAATCACCAGCTCGAAGTCGTCGGGGGCCTCGCCGCCACGGTCATCGGTCATGCGCGTGCCTTTAGTTCGGCGGGAGCTCGCAGCGCCCGGTTGAGAGCCCAGAGGGACATCAGGCTTCCGTCCTGCAGGGCGTGCCGGGCATTGCCGCCGGCGATGGTCCCGAGGCCTCCGAGCGCCGCCGCCGAGCCCGCCGCCCACACGCCCAGCGGCCACGGGGAGCGACGTACGGCGGCGCCGGCGAGCACCGCCGCGGAGGCGACGCCCCAGGCACCGGCGAGCACGACCAGTGCTCGACTCTTGGTCGACATCGGCGCGAACCAGCCGGGCGTGGAGGTGTGCCAGCGCTCGCGGCGCCAGAAGTCGCGCACCGTCGGGGGGAAGCCGTGGTGGACCGCCGGCATCCCGTCCAGCAGCGCCACCGTGCCGCCGGTGAGGCGCAGCCGACGGGAGAGCTCGGCGTCCTCGCCGGTGGTCATCTGCTCGTCGAAGCCGCCCAGGCGCAGGAACCGGTCGGTGCGCACCAGCAGGTGCTGGCTCCAGGCCAGCGACGCCTCATGGGCCTGGTGCGACTCGATGGCCGCCCACCGGCGGGCCACCCAGGTGGCGTCCGCGCCGGCGAGGGACCGTGAGCTCACCAGGTCCGCAGCGCCCAGCGCGCTCTCGGCGTCGTCCAGCCAGCCGGGCAGCAGCTCGCAGTCGGCGTCGACGAACGCGAGCAGGTCCAAGTCGCGACAGCGCAGCGCGCCGGTGTTGCGCAGCCGGGAGATCCGGGCGTCCGGCAGCCGGACCACCTCGTCGGCGAGCTCCTCGGCGATCTCGGCGCTGCCGTCGGTGGAGCCGTTGTCCACCACGACCACGCGGGCGACCTGGGACCCCTGGGCACGCACACTGCGAAGGCACGTGCCCAGGGTGTCGCGCTCGTTCTTGCAGGGCACGACAACGCCCACGGTCAGCGACATTGGACTGCCCCCCAGCATCGTCGAGTCGCATGCCGACCCCCCGTCGGCACCTTGATTGTGTCAACGCCCGGGAGACCGCGGCATTGGACCAACGAATGTGTTCGCCCACACCTTGGGAGGGTCTCGGGTCGCGCACCTTGTCTCGGCGCAGCCCGTCACTGAGACTGCTTGTCGAGCAGGCGAGCCGTGGGGAGCTCGCGGGGGTTTCACTGCCGGGCGGGGGTCCGGCAGTCACCGCTCACCGAACGCGTCATCCCGGGGGGGGAACGTAGGCATGAGCACCACCGACGGCACGAAGGTGCCGAGGAACTCGACAGCGCTGCACTGGAGCCGGGTGGGGGTGATGCCGTCGATCCTGGCCAACCTGCGTCTGGTCGTGACGCTGACCGTGCTCGGCGGTCTCGCCGGGCTGGTCGTCTCGGCGGTCCAGCCCGAGCGCTACGTCGCGGAGGCACGGCTGTTCCTGTCCTCGTCCTCGCCGTTCGACGGCATCGGGGGCAGCGACTACATCAACGACCCCGACCGCTACCTGATGAACCAGGCCGAGCTGCTCGGCTCCGAGCCGGTGCTTGCGGCGGCCGCCGAGCGTCCGGGCGTGGGCACCGACGCCCAGGGCCTGGAGGAGGTGCTGACCATCGCCCCGGGGCGCGACGTGGACCTGATCACCGTCTCCGCCGAGGGCGCGACCGGCGAGCAGGCCGCCGCCCGGGCGAACGCGGTCGCGTCCGCCTTCCGCGCCTTCGCCGACGACAAGGTCGACGCGCAGACCCAGCGGCTCCTGCAGTTCACGCCCAACGCGTTGGCCCGTCGGCAGGTGCTGCGGCGCGCGGCGGCGTACGGCGACGGGGTGGCCGTGCTGGAGAGCGCCACGCCGCCGGACGAGTCCTCGACCCAGACCCCGATGAACGTCGCCCTCGGGCTGCTCGTCGGTGCGGCGCTGGGGGCGGCGGCGGCCGCGGCGCGGGGCAGCCGGCGCCCGCGCACCCGCACCCCGGCCGGCGGACGCGAGCCGCGGGAGCCGACCCCGAGCCGGGCCGCGACCGGGGAGGACCGTGCAGGCCCCCTCGTCGGCAACAACGGGTGGCCGCAGGTGGAGGTCGCGTCCGGTCGCGCGCCCGGATCGCCGTCGTGAGCGGGCGGGGCACCGCCGACCTCGTCGTCGTGACCGGCCCCCACCGCTCGGGGACGACCTTCGTCGGCACCGTGCTGGCCGCCGCGCCGCGCGCCGACCTGCTGGGCATCGAGCCGCTCAACCCCGACTGGGGCCTGCGGTCGGCCCGCCAGTGGTACGCCCCGACCGGCACCGTCGCCCGGGATCTGCGCCGGCTGCGGCGCGGGCTGCCGGCCCGCTGGAGCCGCGCCCACCACGACCGGTTCGGCACCGCGAAGTCCACGGTGCGCGGCGCCCAGCACAACCTGCGGTTCGCCGCGGCGGCCGCCACCGGACGGACCCTGGTGGTCAAGGACCCGTTCCTGAGCCTCTCGCTGCGCTGGGCGGCCACCGAGCTCACCCGTCGCCCGGTGCTGGTGACGGTGCGGCACCCGTCGGCCTGGGCGCTGTCGATCCGCCGGATGGACTGGCACCCCGGAACGCTGCTGGACGAGCTGCGCACGCGTTCGGAGCTGTGCCCGGTCCTGACAACGACCGGCCTGCCGGAGCGCCGCTGGGCCGACGTACCCCTCCTGGAGGCGTCGGCCTGGGCCTGGACGGTCCTGGTGGCGGCGATCGTCGACCAGACCGAGCGGCTCTCGCCCGGCCAGGTGCTCATCTCCCCGCTCGAGCGGCTGCGGGAGGACCCGGTCGCCGGGGCGATGCAGCTGTTGCGGCACGTCGGCCTCGACGCCGACGACGGGACCCGGGACCGGATCCTCGCGCTGACCGCCGGCGAGGAGGTCTTCCCGTCGAGCGGCGACCAGCACGTCCTGCAGCGCGACACCCGCAGGTCGCTGGACGCCTGGCGCGAGCGACTCACCGCGGAGGAGCAGCGCACGGTCTGGTCGATCTGCGAGAGCGTGGCCCAGCGGTGGTACCAGCCATGAGCGCCGGCTCCCGGCTGCCCGCAGCGTCAGCGCAACAGGTCCCGGTAGATCTCGCCCTGCTCGGGGAAGGTCGTCATCAGCCGGTGTGTCCCGTCGCTGCCGTCGAACTCGAAGTAGGCCTGGTAGGCGACGTTGTTCTCCGGGTCGCTCATGAAGTCGTACATCCGACGGATGAAGGAGGAGTTGGCGTCGCCGGAGGCGGCGTCGGGGCGGTCCCACAGCCCCCACTCGGGCAGGGCCAGCGGCTTCCCGCGGTCGCGGGCGAAGTCGGCCCAGAACTCCAGGCCGCGCTCGCCGCCGAGGATCTCCTCCTCCCAGGCGGTGTCCTGCCGCTCGCGCCGGCACTCCTCGTCGCAGTCGTCGGGGTAGGGGTAGGTGCCGTCGGCGCCGGTCGCGTCGTACACGTCGACGCCGATCTGGTCGACGTACTCGTCCCCGGGGTAGTAGGGCACCGCGTCCACGCCGCTGCGGCCCAGGTTCCAGGTGAACTCGAACCGCTGGCCGGGGACCGCCCGCAGGGTGTCGACCACCCGGCGCCAGTAGGCGATGAAGGCGTCGGCATCGGGGGTGTACCAACGGGACTCGAGCAGGTTGAACTCCCAGCCCAGTCGGATGATCGTGTCCTCACGTCCGGCCGCCACCAGCGCCTCGCCGACCGCGGTGAACCGGTCGTCGTAGGCGCCGGTCGCGCCGGTCGCGAAGTCGGCCGGCTCGTCCTCCGGCAGCAGGCCCAGGCTCAGCACGAGCCGCCGGTCCATGCCGCGCCACTCCTGGAGGAGATAGTCGATCTGCGCGAGCTGGTCCCAGGTACGGCGGGCCGGGAAGTCGACCACGTAGTCGACCCGGCAGCCCAGCCAGTCCTGGTAGGTCGTCACCTCCTCGCGCCGGGTCTCCCGGAACACCCCGGTGCGCACGTCCGCGGAGCCGTAGTCGCACTCGCGCCGGTCGGCGGCGGGGTTCGGGGACACCGACACGTCGGTGGGAGAGGGCCCCGACCCGGTGCCGGTCGAACGACCGGGGTCGGCCTTCGACGTGCAGGCGCTCAGCAGCGCCACGGCAGCGAGCGTGGTCGTCCAGCCGACACACGCGGACGACGTGCGGTCGGAGAACCGCCTCATGTGAACCCCCCCAGGACACCGAACGGCAGCGACGTCGCCACGGTAGCAGCGTGGTCGCGAGGGGGGCGTCATGTCCGTCCTGCTCGCTGAGACCCCGGCCGAGACGCCGGAGCGGTCCCGCCGCGACGGGCTGTTCGGCGACCCGGTCCGCGCCCTGACGCTGCTGATGGTGGCGATGCTGCTGCTCCAGCGGCTCTCCGTCCCGGTCGGCGGGTTCGACCTGCCGGTGGCCATGCCGGTGTCCTTGCTGGTGGTCGGCGGGCTGCTGCTGCGGCGGGCGGTGACCGTGGACGCGCAGAGGTTCCTGTGGTTCTGCCTGGCGGTCGCCGCGATGGGGACGGCCGTCACCGCGGCCAACTGGAGCAGCACCTCCAGCGTCCCCTCGCTGGCCATGGTCATCGCGACCTTCGGTCCCTGGGTCCTGCGGGTCGCGGGCGACGGGGAGCGGGCCCTGCAGGGTGCGGCCGTGCTCGTCGGTCGGTTCATCACCCTGATGTCGCTGGTGGCGGTGGTGGCCGGCCTGCAGATGGCCGCGCAGCTCGCGGGGGTCTGGGAGTACAAGGACCTGATCCAGCAGTGGGTCCCGTCGGCCTACCTGCTCGGGGACTACAACACCTCGATCCCGTTGGAGTACGGCAGCTCGATCCACAAGGCGCAGGCGTTCGTGTTCCTCGAGCCCTCGATGCTCTCGCAGTTCTGCGGGCTGGCCCTGGTGGCGGCGCTGGTGACCCGGCGGCCGGTGTGGCAGGTGCTGCTGCTGGGCGTCGGGCTGGTCTCGGCGTTCAGCGGCACCGGGCTCATCCTGCTGGCCACGGGGGTCGTGGCGCTGGCCCTGTCCCTGGCCCTCAGCCCGCGCTACCTCGTCCTCGGCGTCGTGGGCATCGTCGGGGTGCTGGCCAGCCCGGCGGGCGACGTCTTCCGGCAGCGCACCGCCGAGCTCTACGACCCCACCTCGAGCCTGGCACTGCGGTTCGTCCTGCCCTACCAGGAGGTGGCCGGCGGGATGGCCGAGGCGCCGATCCGGTGGCTGCGCGGCGCCGGCCCCGGCGGGGCCGACGCCCTCCTGGAGTCGATGAGCGACAGCGCGGGGCTCGCCGTGGTCTACCCCATCCCCGCCAAGACGCTCTTCGAGTACGGCCTGATCGCGGGCGCCCTGTTCCTCTGGTTCGTGCTCCTCGCCCTGCTGCGCGGTGCCCCCTCGCGGGTGCTCGCCTGCGGGCTGCTGGTCCAGCTGTGGCTCCTCGGCGGCTACCTCATCGCGCCGCACGTCGTGATCACCGCATGGTGCCTCTCGGTCGCCTGGCGGCGAGATGAGTAGCCGACAGCAGGCGCCGGCGGCACTGGTCAACGGGCGGGCGCGGGTGCGCCGGCTGGGACCGAGGATGCTGTGGACGACCGCCGACCAGATGGTCTCCAGCGCCACCAACGCGGCGGTGTCGTTCCTCATCGCCCGGCAGGTCGGCGAGGTCCAGTTCGGCTCGTTCGCCGCCGCCTTCCTGGCCTTCACCCTGGCCGCCGGGCTGAACCGGGCCCTGGTCACCGACGCCCTCATGGTCCGGTTCAGCGCCGCGACCCCCGCCGCCCTGCGCCGTGCCTGCGGCGACGCCGCCGCGGCCACCCTCATCACCGGGATGGCCGGCGGGCTCGTGCTGGTGGTCCTCGGGTGGCTGCTGGGCGACCTGACCGGCTCCGTGCTGGTCGCCCTCGGGATCGTGCTGCCCGGCCTGCTGCTGCAGGGGACGTGGCGGCAGGCCTTCTTCGCCTCCGCCCGGCCGGCGGCCGCCTTCGCCATCGACCTGCTCTGGGCGGCGCTGCAGGTGCTCGGCGTGGTCCTGGTCCAGCAGGCGACCGGGAGCATGGTCGCGCTGGTGCTGGTCTGGGGAGCCAGCGGCGGCCTGGCGGCCGTCGTGGCCACGGTCGCGGAGCGAGTGCGTCCCGCCCCGCGCCGGGGCGGTCGATGGCTGCACCGGCACCGCGACCTCGGCTCCGGGTTCGCCCTGGAGTTCGGCATCAGCCAGGGAGCGGCCACCGTCAGCGTGCTGCTCGTCGGCCTGGTCCTGGGGCTGGCCGGGGTGGCCTCCATCCGGGGCGCCCAGGTCCTGCTCGGGCCGGTCTACGTGCTGATCCCCGCCGTCACCGCGTTCACCCTGCCGCTGCTGGCCCAGCGCCGGAAGGCACAGCGGCCGGTGCTGCCGCTGGCGGCGGCGGCGGGAGGCGGAGCCGCCGTACTCACCCTGCTGTGGGTGGGGGTGCTGCTCGCCGTCCCGGACTCGGTGGGCTTTCAGCTGCTGGGCGCGACCTGGCCGGGCGCCCGGTCGGTGCTGCCGCTCTCCGGGCTGCAGTGGGCGCTGATCAGCCTGGCCCTCGGCGCGGTGCTGGGGCTCAAGGCCCACGAGCGCGCCGCGACGCTCCTGCGACTGACCAGCGTGCAGGCGCCGCTGCTGGTGGGGCTCTCCCTGGCGGGTGCCTCCCTGTCGGGCGTGCGCGCCGCCGTGGCCGGCCTGGCGGTGGCCCAACTGGTGGGCGCGGTGCTCAACTGGTGGGTTCTTCTCAAGGTGGAGCGCGGCACGTCTACCCTGAACGTGGACTGATCTCACTCGGAAGGACCGGCCGTGCGCCTTCGACTCGTGGCTGCCCTGGTGGCCGTCGTACCCCTGCTCCTCATCCAGACACCCGTGCAGGCCGACCGGCCCGACACCCCGCCCGGCCGTGCCCAGGCGGAGCGAGTGCTCGAGCAGGTGCAGACCCTGCTGCGGAAGGGGGTGCCCGACGAGGTGCGCTCGCGGATGACCCCCGGCGAGCAGTCCGACGCGCGCAGTGTGACGCTGAAGCTGCGCGACCTGCGCGCAGCGATCCCGCAGCTCTCGCCGGCCGACCGGCAGACCGCCCGGGCGATCCTGGCCCGCCCGACCGACCCGTCCGGTGGCGGCGTGGGCGAGCGCTACACGGTGCCCGAGGCTCCGCCGGTGTGCGGCCCCAACGTGTGCGTGCACTACGTCCGCACCACCGCCGACGCCCCGCCGATGACCGACAGCAACAACGACGGCGTCCCGGACGCGGTGACCCGCACCCTGAACATCGCCGAGAAGGTGCACACGACCTACGTGGCGGCAGGCTACCGCCGGCCGATCGGCGACGGCTCCCGCGGCGGCGGCGTGAACAAGGTCGACATCTACCTCAGCGACCTGGGCTCGCAGAACCTCTACGGCTACTGCACCAGCGACCAGCCGGAGAGCACGCCCACCGACTACACCGTGTGGGCCTACTGCTCGGTCGACGACGACTTCTCCACCCAGCAGTTCCCCAACGGCCGCACGCCCTTGGAGAACCTGCAGGTGACGATGGCGCACGAGTACTTCCACGCCGTGCAGTTCGCCTACGACTCCCAGGAGGACGGCTGGCTGATGGAGGCGACCGCCACCTGGGCCGAGGACGAGGTCTACGACGCGGTCAACGACAACCGGCAGTACCTCCCCTACGGCCAGCTGATGCGGCCCGGGATCCCGCTGGACAAGTTCTCCAGCAGCGAGGGCACGCACTACGGCAACTGGATCTTCTTCCGCTACCTCACCGAGCGGTTCCCCGCCGAGGTCGGCGGCCTGCCGGTCGTGGTGCGGGAGATCTGGGAGAAGGTGAGCGCGGAGACCGGCGACCCGGACATGTACTCGCTGCAGGGCGTCATCGACGCCCTCTCCGAGCGCGGCCAGACCCTGCGCGGCTTCTACGCCGCCTTCGCCGACGCCAACCGGCGACCCGCGAAGGTCTACGAGGAGGGCGCGGCCTACCCGGTCCGGGCGCCCGCCAAGGCGTTCCGGCTCACCAGCGGCACGCGCAGCAGCGGGTGGCGCTACACCACCCAGAAGCACCTCACCTCCAGCGCGATCCGGTTCACCCCCGGCAGCGGGACCACGCAGAGCGACTGGGCGCTGCGGATCAACCTGGACCTGGTGGCGCCGACCTACGGCTCCTCGGTGCGGGTGACGTCGTACAAGAAGAACGGCTCGATCTCGACCACGGCGATCCCGATGGCCGCCGACGGCACCGCGACGCGGGTGTTCAACTTCTCCTCGGGCTCGGTGAAGTACGTCGAGCTGGTCTACGTCAACGGCAGCGCCCGCACCCGGTGCTGGGTCTCGCAGACCTACGACCCGCACTACTCCTGCTTCGGCGACCCGCAGGTCGACGCCGCCAAGCAGCGCTACCGCGCCACCGCATTCCGGCGCTGAGGCTCGGTCAGGCCGTCGCCAGCCGCGCCAGCGCCTGACGCACCACCTGCGGGTCGGCCGTCGTCCACATGGGCGGCAGGCTGGCCCGCAGGAAGCCGCCGTAGCGCGCGGTCGCGAGGCGTGGGTCGAGTACGGCGACCACGCCGCGGTCGCTCGTCGTGCGGATCAGCCGCCCGCTCCCCTGCGCCAGGAGCAGCGCGGCGTGGGTGGCCGCCACCTGCATGAAACCGTTGCGCCCCGCCTGGTCGGCGGCCCGCTGGCGGGCCGACATGAGCGGGTCGTCGGGCCGCGGGAACGGGATGCGGTCGATGATCACCAGCTGGCAGGTGTCGCCGGGGACGTCGAGCCCCTGCCAGAGCGAGAGCGTGCCGAACAGGCAGGTGTGCGGGTCCTCGACGAAGAGTCTCGCCAGCTCGGGCAGCTGGGCGTCGCCCTGGGCGAGGACGGTCAGGTGCGGCAGGCGACGACGTACCTCCTCGGCGGCCGTCTCCGCCGCGCGCCGGCTGGAGAAGAGCCCGAGCGTGCGGCCCTCGGCGGCGTCGACCAGCGCGGTGATCTCGTCGAGCTGCGGAGCGCCCAGGCCGTCGCGTCCCGGCGGCGGCAGGTGCCGGGCGACGTAGAGGATCCCCTGGCGGGCGTAGTCGAAGGGGGAGCCGACGTCGAGGCCGCGCCAGGGGAGGGCGTCCTCCTCGGCGTCCTCCCTGTCGGTGGCGCGCTCCTCAACCCGCTCGCCGGGCACCAGGCCCAGCGTGGTCGCGACGGCGTCGAAGTCGCCGCCCAGCTTGAGCGTCGCGGAGGTGAACACGGCCGTCTTCTCGCGCAGCAGCTTGTGCCGCATCGGCCCCCACACCTCCAGGGGAGCGATGCACAGCCGCGGTGGCATCCGCTCGGTCCCCTCGGTCAGCCACAGCACGTCGGAGTCGGCGTTGGCCGCCATCCGCTCGGCGGTGGCGAACAGCTCCTGCACCGAGCCGCGGGCCTGGGTGAAGGCGGCGTCGGGGTCGCTCTGCCGCGGGTAGGCCGAGATGAGCGCCCGGGCGGCGTCACGGACCAGCACCAGGGCGTCGGCCACCAGCTCGGGGAGCGGGTCCAGCCGGCCCGGGCGGCACTCGTCGAAGGCGGCCCGCAGCGTGTCCGCGGCATCGGCCAGGTCGTCGGCCTCGCCCCCGTCCACGTGCTTCTGGCTGCGACGGGCGGCGCGCTCGACCTCGGAGACCCACAGCTCGTCGGTGGCGGCCTGGGTGACCCGCGCGACCAGCTCGTGGGCCTCGTCGATCACCACGGCGTCGTAGTCGGGGATCATCGGCACGCCCTCGATCGCGTCGATCGCGAGCAGCGAGTGGTTGGTGATCACCAGGTGTGAGCGATGGGCCTTCTCCCGGGCGCGCTCGGCGAAGCACTCCTGGCCGAAGGGGCACTTGGCGGCGCCCAGGCACTCGCGGTGGGTGACGCTGACCTGGCGCCACTCCTTGTCGGTGTGGCGGGGCGCGTGGTCGCGCTCGCCGAAGGCGCCCGCCTCGGCCTCCTCCTCGGCCCAGGCGCGCAGCTCGAGCACCTTCTTGCCCATCGAGCCCTCGGGGAGGTCGATGAGGGCGCCCTGGTCGTCCGGGACGCCCTCGCGGACCCGGTGCAGGCAGGCGTAGTTGGACCGGCCCTTGAGGACGGCGTACGACGTGTCGACCCGGCTGTCCTCGACCGCGTCGATCGCCTCCACCAGCCGCGGCAGGTCACGCTCGACCAGCTGGTGCTGCAGGGCGAGCGTGGCCGTTGCGACGACGACCCGGTCCTCGTGCAGCAGCGCCGGCACGAGGTAGCCCAGCGACTTCCCGGTGCCGGTCCCGGCCTGCACCAGCAGGTGCTCGCCGTCGCTCAGCGCGCGCTCGACCGCCGCAGCCATCGCCACCTGGCCCGACCGCTCCTCGCCGCCCAGCGCCGCCACCGCGGTCGCGAGCAGGTCGCTGACCGCGGCGTCGCTGCTGGTCTCGGTCGTGGGCACCCGTGCACCCTAGCCGTGGGCTCCGACAGGCCCGGCATCCCAGTCGGTGCGCGACGGCTCGTGAACGGCCCCGGGTCGTGGTCGAAAATGCACCCGGATCCCCGCCAGGCACGTGCACTCCCCCGGGTCGTGGTCGATTCTTCACCGGCGGTCTCGCTCCGGTGCTCCAGCCGGCACCGGCGGGGCCTGTGGATAGCCCGCGCGGAGCGCCCTCATCGAGGGCAGCATGCTGGTCATGACGGCGACCATCGTGCTGGACCCGCGCTCCCCCTTCACCCGGGCCGCGGCGCGCCGGGCCGGCCTCACCGACCGGATCCTCGCCGGACCGGCGTACCAACGCATCTTCCACGGGGTGTACGTCGCCTCCGACGTCTCGGTCGGCCCCGTGGTCCGCGCCCTCGCCGCCCTCGTCGCGTCACACCCGGACGCGCACGCGAGTCACTTCTCCGCGGCGCGGGTCCTGGGCGTGCCGGTCCCCACGGTGGCCGACGAGCACGTGACCGTGCAGCAGGCCGAGCACCGTCGGAGGATCGACGGGGTCCGCCAGCACGTGCGCCCTTCGACCCGGTGGATCCGGCGAGCGGGGATGCGGGTGTCCGACCCACGCCAGCTCTTCGAGGAGCTGGCCGGCCACCTCGAGCTGGTCGATCTGGTCGTTGTCGGTGACCACCTGGTGCGCAAGGAGGGGATCACCTGCGCACAACTGCGCGACCGCGTGGCCGCGCTGCCGGGCCGCGTGGGTCGACAGGCGCGCCGGGCAGCGGCATACGTCCGCGCCAAGGTCGACTCGCCCATGGAGAGCAGGCTCCGGATGCTCCTGGTCCTCGCCGGGATTCCCGAGCCCGAGGTCAACCGGAAGGTGCGCGCCGGTGACGGTGAGGTGCTCCGCCGCTACGACCTGAGCTGGCCGGATGTGCAGGTGATCGTGGAGTACGACGGCCGCCAGCACATCGAGCGCGAGGAGTCCTGGGAGAAGGACCTCGCTCGGCGCGAGGCGATCGATGACGACGGGTGGCGCATCCTCGTGGTGACCTCGCGGGGCATCTACCGACACCCCGAGCAGACGATCGAGCGGGTGTTCCGGCTGCTGGGGTCCCGGGGGCTGGCTGGGCTCCCGGTCAAGCCCTCGTCGGCTTGGCGCCCTCACTTCCCAGGACGCGACTGATCGGACCTCGTCAACGACCCCGGGTCGTGGTCGAAAGTGCACCCGGATCCCCGCCAGGCACGTGCACTCCCACGGGTCGTGGTCGATTCTTCACCCGGGGGCAGGCAGCGGCGCGGTCAGACCACCGCGCCGGAGTCGTTCGGGTCCCGCTGCTTGCGCTGCTTCTGCACCTTGGCCATCGGCCACCTCTGCTGCAGGTAGGTCACGATCGGGGCGGCGATGATGCTGGAGGAGTAGGTGCCGATGATCAGACCGAAGAGCAGCGCGAGCGCGAAGTCCTGCAGCGAGTCGCCGCCGAGGACCGCCAGCGCGGCCAGGATGAACATCGCGCCGAGGCCGGTGTTCACCGTGCGCGGCAGGGTCTCGATGATCGCCTTGTCGCACATCTCGTTGAAGTCGTCGCCCTTGCGTGCGCCGTACCAGCGTTCTCGGATGCGGTCGAAGACGACGACGGTGTCGTTGACCGACAGGCCGATGATGGTCATCGCCGCGGCGAGGAAGACCCCGTCGATCGGCTTGGCCATCCAGGCGAAGATGCCGAGCACGAGCAGCACGTCGTGGAACATCGCGATCACCGCGGCCACACCGAAGGTCCACTTGAAGCGCACGGCGAGGTAGATCAGCTGGGCCAGCAGCGCGAGCCCGAAGGCGAGGATCGCCTTGTCCCGCAGCTCCTGGCCCAGTGAGGCGCCGATCCGCTGGTCGTCCTCCTTGGTGACGTTGCCGCCCACCTCGGAGAGCGACTGCTCGATCCGCTGCTCCTCCTCATTGCTGATCTCGCCGGTCCGCACGGTGTAGTCGGCGGTGTCGGCGCTCTGCACGACGGCCTCGGGGAAGCCGGCGTCCGCGACCGCCTGCCGGGCCTGCTCGATGGTGATGTCCCGGCTGACGGAGTAGTCCAGCTGCCGGCCGCCGGTGAACTCCACGCCCAGGTTCAGGCCCTTGGCGAAGATCCCCACCAGGGCGATGCCCAGCAGAAGGGCGGTCACCCCCAGGAACAGCCCGCGGTGGCGCATCGGGTGGAAGTTCTTGCTCTCCAGCCAGGTGCGTACGGCGCCTACGTTGGCCAGGCCGGTGATCCGGGGCCGGGTGCGGACCGGGCGCATCGTCACCACGCCCTCGGTGAGCACGCGGGCGATGATGAGGGCGGAGATCATCGAGGCGATCACACCGATGGACAGCGTGACGCCGAAGCCCTTGATCGGCCCCGACCCCAGGATGAACAGCAGCGCCGCCGCCAGCAGCGTGGTCACGTTGGAGTCGATGATCGCCGACCAGGCCTTGTTGAAGCCGATCGTCAGGGCACGCTTGAGGCCGGCCGACGGGTTGGCGGCGTACTCCTCCCGCGCTCGTTCGAAGACCAGCACGTTGGCGTCGATCGCCAAGCCGATGGCGAGCACGAACCCGGCCAGTCCGGGCAGGGTGAGTGTCGAGTTCAGCCCCACCAGCATCGCGTAGGCGAGCAGGGCGTACGACGTCAGCGCGATCGTGGCCATCAGGCCGACCAGGCGGTAGACGACGATGATGAACAGCCCGGTGAGGACCAGGCCGATGATGCCCGCCTCGACCGAGGCGTCGATGGCCTCCGCGCCCAGGGTCGGGCCGACGAGCCGGTCGGAGATCAGCTCCAGCTCCAGGGGCAGGGCGCCGCCCTCGATCAGCGTCGCCAGGTCCTGGGCCTCGGTGATGGTGAAGTTCCCTGTGATCTGCGTGCTGCCGCCTCGGATGCCGACGTCGCAGCCCACCCCGGGGTTGACCTCCGGGGCGGTGATGATGCGGTCGTCCAGCACGATGGCGACCCGCCGCTTGGGGTCTCCGGGCTGGTTGCACGCGGCCTTGCCGGTGACATCGGCCCAGGCATCGCCGCCGGCGCCGGTGAACCGCAGCGAGACGACGTAGTTCACCTCGTTCTGCGGCAGCTCCGCATCGGCGCTGCGCACCTGATCGCCGCTGAGGACCGACGGCCCGATCTCCAAGAACCCGCCGTCGTCGGCGCGCAGCACCTCGTTGGCCTTCTTCGACGGCTTGGCGTTGCGCCCCTGCGCAGCTGCCACGACGGGGTGGACGCTCAGCTTGGCCGTCTGGCCGATCCGCTCCTCGGCGCGCTGGGCCTCCTCGTCGTTGGTGACCCCGGGCAGCTCGACCAGGATCCGGTCCTCGCCCTGCCGGACCAGCGTCGACTCCGAGACGCCGAGGGAGTCCACGCGGCCGCGCAGCACCTCCAGGGTCTTGTCCACGTTCTCCGCGGTGACCTCGGTCCCCTCGGTGGGCTTGGCCTGGAAGACGAACTGGGCGCCGCCTCGCAGGTCCAGCCCGAGGTTCGGCTGCTTGTTGATCGCCAGCGCCGCGCACCCGGCCAGCAGCCCGAGGACGAGGAGGAAGCGGAGGACGACGCCACGTGACATGGAGCGCATCCTCTCAACCGCGACGACTCCACCCAAATGGCGGGGCGGCGCGTCGCGTCACACGGCGTACGACGCGAGCTCGCCGGCGAGGTCCTCGTTGGCGCGCCCGGAGACCCGCGTGCCCTCCGCGGTGTGCTCCAGCGCGTCGATCTCGCCGTGCTGGTGGATCCGGTTCAGCAGGTCGCCCCGCTCGTAGGGCAGGAGCGCGTCGAAGGCCACGGCGGGCCGCGGCAGCTCCTCCTCCACCAGCGAGCGCAGCGCGTCGATGCCCTCGCCGGTGCGGGCGGAGACCACCACCGCGTGCGGCTCCCGCTGCCGCAGCCGGGCCAGCACCAGCGGGTCCGCGGCGTCGGCCTTGTTGACCACGATCACCTCGGGCACCTCGTCGGCGCCGATCTCGGCGAACACGTCCCGGACGGCGCTGATCTGGCCCTCGGGGTCGGGGTGCGACCCGTCCACCACGTGCAGCACCAGGTCGGCGTCGGCGACCTCCTCCAGCGTGGAGCGGAACGCCTCGACCAGCTGGTGCGGCAGGTGCCGGACGAAGCCGACGGTGTCGGTCATCGTGTAGACGCGGCCGTCGCCGGTCGTCGTACGCCGTGTCGTCGGGTCCAGCGTCGCGAACAGCGCGTCCTCGATCAGCACCCCGGCGTCGGTGAGCCGGTTGAGCAGCGAGGACTTGCCGGCGTTGGTGTAGCCCGCGATCGCGACGCTGGGCACCGCGTTGCGGCGGCGGCCCTGCCGCTTGGTCTCCCGGATGCCGGCCATCGCCTTGAGGTCGCGGCGCAGCTTGGCGATCTTGGTGTTGATCCGCCGCCGGTCGGTCTCGATCTTGGTCTCACCTGGGCCGCGGCCGCCGATGCCCTCGCCGCCGGCCGCGCGACCGCCCGCCTGGCGGGACAGGTTGCCGCCCCAGCCGCGCAGCCGCTGCTTCATGTAGTTCAGCTGCGCCAGCTCGACCTGCGCCTTGCCCTCCTTGGTCTTCGCGTGCTGGGCGAAGATGTCGAGGATCAGCGCGGTCCGGTCGACGACCTTGACCTTGAGCCGGTCCTCCAGGTTGCGCAGCTGGCTGGGCGCGAGCTCGCCGTCGCAGATGACGGTGTCGGCGCCGGTGGCCTGCACGATCTCGCGCAGTCCCTCGACCTTCCCGCGGCCGATGTAGGTCGCCGGGTCGGGCTTGCCCCGGCGCTGGTAGATCGCGTCCAGCACCTCCGAGCCCGCGGTCTCGGCCAGCAGCGCCAGCTCGGCCATCGCGTTCTCCGCGTCGGCCTGCTCGCCCTCGGTCCAGACGCCGACCAGGATCACCCGCTCCAGGCGGAGCTGGCGGTACTCGACCTCGGTGATGTCCTCGAGCTCGGTGCGCAGGCCGGCGACCCGGCGCAGCGCGTGCCGCTCGGCGAGGTCCTGCTGGCCGGTGGTGGGGTCGTCGTCCTCGGGGTCCGCCGCGTCGGCGTACCCGGACTCCCAGTCGTCGTCGATCTCGACGGCCGCGTCGTCCAGCTCCTCGTCCCAGCCGCGGGTGCGGGCGAGCTCGGCGTCGAGTGTGAATCGTTCAGGTGAGTTCGTCATACGACGTCCAGCGTACGGCGCCTCGCGGCCCCACGCACGCGGGTTTTCCCACCCTTCAGAGTCACTTCGGTGGCATCCGGATGCCGCCGTCGACGCGGATCACGCTGGCGTTCATGTAGGAGTTGGTGACGCACTCGACCACCATGCTGGCCAGCTCGTCGGGCTGGCCGAGCCGCTTGGGGAAGAGCACGGACTGGCCGAGGTGGGTCTTGAACTCCTCGGCCTTCTCCCCTTGGCCGTAGATCGGGGTGTCGATCAGGCCCGGCGCCACCGTGTTGACCCGGACGCCGATGGCGGAGAGGTCGCGCGCGACCGGCAGGGTGAGGCCGACGATGCCGCCCTTGGAGGAGGCGTACGCCGCCTGGCCGATCTGGCCGTCGAAGGCGGCCACCGAGGCCAGGTTGACGATCGCGCCGCGCTCGCCGTTCTCGTCGGCCTGGTTGTGGCCCATCGCGGTCGCGGCGAGCCGGATCGCGTCGAAGGTGCCGACCAGGTTGATGTCGATGACCTTCTTGTACAGGTCCAGATCGTGGGCCGCCTCGTAGGTGCCCTCGCGGCCGGTCGTCCGGGCCGCCCAGCCGACACCGGCGGAGTTGACCAGTGCGCGCAGCTCGCCACGCTCCTTGGCCACCTCGACGGCGGCCTTGATCTGCTCGGTGTCGGTCACGTCGACGTGGCAGAAGACGCCGCCGATCTCCTCGGCCAGCGCGGTGCCCTTCTCGTCCTGAACGTCGGCGACCACGACGGTCGCGCCCTGCGCGGCGAGCTGGCGGGCGACCGCGGCACCGATGCCCGAGGCCGCGCCGGTGACGATGGCGGAAACTCCCTTGATGTCCATGGGCGCAGCCTAGAGCGTGCGGGGCGGCTCCTAGAGGTCGGTCTCCCCACGGGCGACGACCAGCGCCGGGCCGGTCAGGAGCACGTGGTTGTCCGGGGTCCAGGTGACCGCGAGCTCGCCACCCGGGACGTCGACCCGGTAGGTCAGCTCCGCCTCCGGCGGGGTCAGGGCGCCGTCGGCGCCCCGCTCGCCGGCCCCGTCGGCCAGGGCGGAGGCCACCATCACCGCGCAGGCGCCGGTGCCGCAGGAGCGGGTCTCGCCGGAGCCGCGCTCGTGCACCCGCATCGCGACGTGTCGCGGGCCGCGCCGGACCACGAACTCCACGTTCACGCCGTGCGGGTAGGCGTCCTGGTCGTGCTCGGGGGCGCGCAGCAGGTCCCCGGCATCGTCGAGGTCGTCGACGAACGCCACGGCGTGCGGGTTGCCCATGTCCAGGTGCTGTGCCGGCCAGCGCCGGTCGCCGACCGCGACCTCGGTGTCGTCGTACGCCCTCGGGACGCCCAGGTCGGCCGTGATCCGATCCCCCTCGACGGTGACGACCTTCACCCCGTCCCGCGTGCCGATCCGCACCGGGGAGGTGGCCAGCCCCTCGTCCACCAGGTGCCGGGCGAAGAGCCGGATGCCGTTGCCGCACATCTCGCTGAGCGAGCCGTCGGAGTTGCGATAGTCCATGAACCACTCCGCGTCCTGCTGCTCCCCCAGCGCCCGGGTGCGGATCACCCGCAGCACGCCGTCCCCGCCGATCCCGGCGCGCCGATCGCACAGCGCGGCCACCCGCTGCGGGGTCAGCTCGCCGTGCACCTCGCCGTCGTGGTCGGGCAGCAGGACGAAGTCGTTCTCGGTCCCATGGCCCTTGAGGAAGGAGTAGGTCACGCCCCCATCGTCCCAGACGGCACCCCACCGGCGCGGGCTGCGCCCGGGAGGGCAACCGAGCAGGGAGCGGAATGCAGGATCTCGGCGCGCGAATCCTGCATTCCGCTCCCCGGACTCAGTCGTCCGTGGGCTCGACCACGAGGGCGGAGCCGCCGCCGCGGCGGACGGGCTCGGAGACCGCGGTGAGCAGGCCGGCGGGGCCGAACTCGATGGCGGTGGCCGCGCCGATCTCGGCGGCGGAGGTGAAGGCGTCGCCCGACGGGGTCAGGGTGTGGCCGTACTCCTCCAGCGCGGGTCCGGAGGCGTCGATGAACGCCGGCTCCGCGGTGACCGAGGGCGTGTTGCGCTGCGAGGCGCGCGGCGCGGCGATCGCCTCCTGGATGGTCATGCCCAGGTCGATCCGGTTCACCAGCATCTGCAGCACCGTGGTGATGATCGTCGAGCCGCCGGGCGAGCCGAGCGCGAGGAACGGCTTGCCGTCCTTGAGCACGATCGTCGGCGACATCGACGAGCGCGGCCGCTTGCCCGGCTCGATCCGGTTCGGGTCGTCGGCCTCCCACACGGTGGAGAAGTCGGTCAGCTCGTTGTTGAGCAGGAACCCGCGACCGGGCACGACGATCCCGGAGCCGCCGGTCTGCTCGATGGTGAGCGTGTACTCCACGACGTTGCCCCACCGGTCGGCCACCGTCAGGTTCGTGGTCGAGATGTTCTCGGTGTCCTCGGCCTCCTGGTCGGCCTGGGTGGCGCAGTCGCCGTCGTAGCTCGTGACATCGCCGGGGGCGACCGGCTTGGTCATCGCCTGCTCGGGGTCGATCTCGCAGGCCCGCTCGGCGGCGTACTCGTCGGAGAGCAGGTCCTCCAGGGGCACGTCGACGAACGCCGGGTCGCCGACGTACTCACCCCGGTCCGCGAACGCGAGGGCGCTCGCCTCGAGGTAGTGGTGCAGCACCGCCACCGGCGACATCGAGGCGGTGTCGAACTGCTCGAGGATGTTCAGCGACTCGCCCACGGTGGAGCCGCCCGAGGACGACGGCGCCATGCCGTAGACGTCGTAGCCGCGATAGGACACCTTGGTCGGCGCCTGGTCCACGACCTCGTAGCCGGCCAGGTCGCTCTCCTCCATGTAGCCCGGCGGCACCGGCAGGTCGGTGGAGTCGGTGGTCGGCGGGTCCTGCACCGCCGCGACGATGTCGGCGGCCATCGCGCCGGTGTAGAACGCGTCCAACCCGCCCTGGGAGAGCAGCCGGTAGGTCTGCGCCACGTCGTGGTTGCGGAAGCGCGAGCCGACCCGCGGCGCGTCGCCGTCGGGCAGGAACAGCTCGGAGGTGGAGGTGAAGGCCTCGAACCGCTCGAGGTTGTCCAGCGTCTGCTGGCGGAAGGTCTCGTCGACGACGAACCCGCGCTCGGCGACCTGGATCGCCGGCTTGAGCGCGTCCTTCATCGAGTAGGTGCCCCACCGGTCCAGCGCCCGCTGCCAGGTCGCCGGGGTCCCGGGGACCCCGACGGAGACGCCGCTGGTCACCAGCTCGGGGGTGAAGGGGTACGGCTCCCCCGTGGCCGGGTCGATGAAGGCATCGCGCGGCATCCCCATCGGGGCGGTCTCGCGGCCGTCGATGGTCTCGACGGCGCCGGTCTTCGCGTCGTAGTGGACGAAGTAGCCGCCTCCGCCGACACCGGCGGAGTAGGGCTCGGTGACGCCGAGTGTGGCCGCGGCCGCCACGGCCGCGTCGGTCGCGTTCCCGCCCTTCTTCAGCACCCGCAGCCCGGCCGCGGTGGCCTCGGGGTCCACGGTCGAGACGGCGCCGCCGTACCCGACGGAGGTCGGGACCTTCTCGGTGGAGCGCGGGTCGGCCTGGGCGGGCGCGGCGCCGACGGCGGTGGTGAGGCTGGTGAGAAGTACGGCGGTGGACGCCGCGGCGAGTGCCCTCATGGGGTTCCCCTCCCGGACTGTTTGGCTTCCTCCCAGCCAACCCCGAAACCCGGCCGCTGTCACCCCCCTGCGCGGGTGATCGCGGCCAGCGCTCGCTCGAGCCGGTCCTCGGCGTCGTGGGGGACCCACACGATCCGGGGGTCCCGCCGGTTCCACTGGTCCTGACGCCGGGCGAAGCGGCGGGTGGCCACGGTCGTCCGCTCGCGGGCCTCCTCCAGCGAGGTCTCCCCGCGGAGGTACGCCGCGACCTCGCGGTAGCCGATCGCGCGGGAGGCGGTGCGGCCCTCGGCCAGGCCCTCGGCCAGCAGCCGCTCCACCTCGGCGACCAGGCCGTCGGCGAACATCGCGTCCACCCGGGCGGCGATCCGCGCGTGCAACGTCGCCCTGTCGATGGCCAGCCCGACCTGGACGGTCCGCGGGTCGACGTACTCCTGCTCGGGGAGGGTGGCGCTGAAGGAGCCGGCGATCTCGACCACCTCCAGGGCCCGCACGATCCGGCGGCCGTTGTCGGGGCGGATGCCGGCGGCGGCGTCGGGGTCGGCCGCCGCGAGACGCGCGTGCAGGGCGGCGGGACCGAGGTCGGCCAGCTCCGCCTCGAGCCGTTCGCGGACGGCCGGGTCGGTGCCGGGGAACTCGAAGCGGTCCAGGATCGCGCGGGTGTAGAGCGCGGAGCCGCCCACCAGCACGGGCGTGCGACCGCGGTCGCGGATGTCGGCGATCGCGGCACGGGCCCACTGCTGGAACTCCGCCACGGTGGCGGGGTCACGCACCGAGAGGGTGTCCAGCAGGTGGTGCGGGATGCCGCGTCGCTCGTCGACCGGGAGCTTGGCGGTGCCGATGTCCATACCGCGGTAGACCTGCATGGCGTCGGCGTTCACCACCTCCCCGTCGAGCCGCTCGGCCAGGTCCAGGGAGAGGCCGGTCTTGCCCGACGCGGTCGCCCCGACGACGGCCACGATCGGCGGCACGGCAGAGCTGTCGGACACGGGCGACAGTCTCTCAGCCGCACGGCTCGATTGAATCCTGCGCCCCGATGGGCTTGGCTCGACGGTGACACCCCCACTGAACCCTCAGGAGGACCGATGGCGGGCAGCTTCAAGGACAAGATCACCGGCGCCGTTGACAAGTACGGCGACCAGATCAACAAGGGCCTGGACAAGGCCAAGGACACCATCGACCAGAAGACCGGCGGGAAGTACTCCGACAAGCTCGACCAGGCGGTCGGCAAGGCCAAGGAGTCCCTCGACGGGCTGGACGGCCGCAAGGACGACCTCCCCGGCGGGCAGGGGCGGAGCAACATCCCGGAGGGCACCACGCCCGACCAGGCCGCCGGCGGCGACGCCACCCGCCGCCCGCAGCAGCACGACCCCCGCGAGTGAGCGAGGCCGCTTCGCGCTTCGCCCTGGTGCCGGCGTCCTACGTGTTCCTCCTGAGGGACACCGACGCCGGCACCGAGGCGTTGCTGCAGCTCCGCGGCGAGACGGGCTACATGGAGCACCACTGGGCCGCCGGCGCGGCGGGTCACGTCGAGCGCGGCGAGACGGCGTACGACGCGGCGCGGCGCGAGGCGGAGGAGGAGCTCGGCGTCACCCCGCTCGACCTGACCTTCGTGACCAGCATGCAGCGCACGCAGTACGCCGACGCCGTCGACGAGCGGATCGACTTCTTCTTCACCGCCCGCCGGTGGTCCGGGGAGCCACACATCGTCGAGCCGGGCAAGGCCCTGGAGCTACGCTGGTGCCCCCTGACCGATCTGCCCGACCCGGTCGTGCCCCACGAGCGCATCGTGCTCGAGGGGCTCGCCACCGGCCTTCCTGCCTACAGCACGCACGGATTCCACGCCGGCGGCGTCCCCGCCGCCACGATCCCGGAAGGAAGACCATGAGCGAGGACAACCTCGGCCCCCAGCCCACCCCCACCTCCGAGGAGCCGGAGAAGTTCCCCGGCGGCGCGGACAACCTCGAGGACGAGGAGAAGTACGGCGACCGCGGCCATCTCAACGAGCCGGTGAGCCCCGACCTCGACCCGGACAAGAACCCGGCGATCGACGACGAGGACGTCCCCGACGAGGTCCAGGAGGACGAGGACAAGCAGCAGGAGGGCGAGGGCGGCCAGGGCGAGGACGCCGGCCAGGAGGACGAGCAGGGCGAGCCCGAGGAGCCGGCATGAGCGGGCGCTCGTACGACGACGAGACCACCCGCGACCTGACCGACTCCGACCAGGACGTCGAGGGCTCGATGGGCGTCAGCAGCGAGCGCGTCGGGGTCACCGGCGGTGACGTGGGCGCCACCGGCACCAAGGACACCACCGAGACCGACGTGCCCGAGGACGCCGACGTCCCGCCCGAGCAGCGGCCGGGCCAGGTGGAGCCGCAGCCGGAGGGCATCCCGCCCAAGGCGGGCTACCCCTCGGCCGACCCGCGCGAGGACGACGAGGTCTGAGGCCGGCGCCGGCCCCGCTCAGGCGGGGACCGGGGCCTCCTCCTCCAGCGCCTCGGTGAGGAGGGCGACCAGCGCCTCGAGCTGGACGTCCTCCGACGAGCCGATCTCCTCGTCGCTGCCGTCCAGCGCCCGGGCGGCGAGCCCGGCCTTGGAGTCGATCAGCTCGGCGATCTTGGTGTCGATCGTCTGGGCCGCGATGATCCGCCACGCAGTCACCGGCTCGGACTGGCCGATCCGGTGGATCCGGTCGATCGCCTGGGTCTGCTCGGCGTCGGTCCAGGACAGCTCGGCGAGCACCAGGTTGGAGGCGACCTGCAGGTTGAGGCCCACGCCCGCGGCCATCAGCGAGCACACGACGATGTGCGTGTCCGGATCGTTCTGGAAGGCCTCGATCGCCTTGTCCCGGGTCGCCCGGGTCTGGTCGCCGCGGACGGAGGTGTAGCCGATGCCGCGGTCCTTGAAGAGCTGCTCGGCGGCGTCCATCACGTCGATGTGCTTGGCGAAGAACACCACCTTGCCCACGTTGCGGGACAGCTGAGCGGTGTAGTCGGCCGCGAGGGTCGCCTTGGCCTGGCCGATCCGGCGCACCATGGTGAACACGTTCTCGCCGCTCGGGGAGTTGTCGGAGTCCTCCCGCTCCCAGGTGGCGACCCGGCGCACCAGCTCGTGGTCGATGCCCTCGACCACCTTGCCGGAGGTGCGCGCCTCCATCGCCGACCAGTAGCGCTTGACCATCCGGGCGGCGAGCTCGCGCTCGGCCTCCCGCAGGGAGCGGCCGACGGCGTCGTCGAGCTCGACCGGGATGTCGGCGATCCGGCGGGCGGGGATGTCGGCGGCCACGTCGACCTTGCGGCGCCGGACGATGCCGAGGTCGATGACCGCCTTGCGCGCCGCGGGGTAGAAGCCGCGGTCGACCGGATCGAGGTGGGTCTGCTCCAGCGCGTGCATCAGCTCGGGCCGCGGCGCCTTGTCGTCGACCCAGCCGAGGAACTGCCAGATCGCCTTGAAGTCCTCGATGTCGTTGATCAGCGGCGTGCCGGTGAGGGCCATCATCAGCGGCCACGGGTGCCGGTCGCGGATCCGGTCGGCGATGTGCCGCACGTGCCGCGAGCGCTGCGAGGCGAGGTTCTTGATGAAGTGCGCCTCGTCGACCACCATGCCGCGGAAGCCGAGGCGTCCGAGCCAGCCGGCGTGCCGGTCCAGGATCTCGTAGTTGACGACCACGATGTCGGCGAAGCCGTCGATGTCGTCACCGTCGCCGTGGATGACGGTGACCGGGTGCTGCGGGGTCCACAGCTCGGCCTCGTGCGCCCAGTTGGCCTTGACCACGTTCGGGGAGACGACCAGCAGCGGATAGGCGTTGGCGGCCTCGGCGGCGACCAGCGCCTGCGCGGTCTTGCCCAGGCCGGGCTCGTCGGCCAGCAGGAAGGAGCGGTGCCCCTGCTCGGCGGCGGCCACGACCTGCGCCTGGTGCCTCATCAGCTCCAGGCCGGCGGGCATCCGGCGGCGGGTCGGGTCGGGCAGCGGCATGGCCGCGCCCTCGCCGCCGTACTCGAAGGCCTTGAGCAGCGGGCCGATGAGCTCCCAGTCCGAGAGCCGGCCGGTGGTCGTCGGCCGCGGACGTGCGGCGGAGTAGTCGGGGACGAGGAAGGGGTTGGCGAGCTGGCGGGAGATCACCTGCTGCGGCACGACCTGGCGGTCGACGGGAGCCCCGTCGGCGGCCTTCGCCTCGGTGCGGACCGGCGCCTCCCAGCCGGCGGCGCGCATCATCTCCGCCTTGGCCCAGCGGGCGTCGTCGGAGACCTCGGCGTCCTCGGGCACCAGCATCATCAGCGCCGGATTGCGGGCCGCGGTGGTCGCGAGGATCTGCGCGAGCCCCTCGAGCCGCTTGAGCTGCTGGGCGCGCTGGTTGTCGGTCAGGTCCTCGTCGGCCTTGACCCGGGCGCGCTCCTCGCGCAGCAGCAGCGCGGCCGCGTGGAAGCGCCCCTTGACGCCGTTGGTCACGGCCCCGCCGTCGACGCTGCGCTCGACGTCGCGCAGCGTCTGCGCGAGCACCGGGATCATGCCCTCGTTGTCGGTGTGCTTGCGGTTCGACCGACCGTTGCGGCGGGTCGTCGACCGGCGCTGACCCCCTCGGGCCACTGGGTCCTCCTCCATCGGCCGGATTGCCCTCCGACCACTTCTCGGTACGCCGCGCGGCGTGGCCGGACGGGAGAGTCCCGTGGCGCACGCCTGCTTCGCGGCGGGAGCGTTCACACAGCATCGGCGTGAACTCCGCGGGCGGGACCGATCGCGTCCCCCGCGCGGTGAGGCCAGTATGCCTGCTCGCCGAGCGGATTCCCACCCGAGGGGGTCCCGGGCGGGTCAGAGGCGCGCGGCGAGGCTCGCCAGGTCCGGCACCACGAGGTCGGGCGCGGGCAGCCACGAGGGGTACGGCGCCCCCGCGCGGTCGAGGTAGCAGCCGCGCATGCCGACCGCCTGCGCCCCCTGCACGTCCCACGGGTGCACCGCCACCATCACCGCGTCCGCCGCCTCGACCCCCAGCAGGTCGAGGGCGTAGCGGTAGGCCTCGGGCGCCGGCTTCCAGCGCGGGGCGTCCTCGACGCTGAGCAACGCCTCCACCTGGTCGCGGACCCCGGCGCGGGTGAGCAGGGCGTCGGCGACCGCCGTACTCCCGTTGGAGAGCGTGACCACGCGCAGCCCGGCGGAGCGCAGGGCGCGCAGCCCGTCGGGCACATCCGGATGCACCGGCAGCTCCATGAAGGCGCCGATCACCCGCTCGGCGGCCTCCTCGCCGGCACGGGCCGCCACGGCCGCCCGGCCGATCTCGGCGAAGCCCGCCTGGCCGCCGGTGAGCGCGACGGCGAACCCGTCGCGCAGCACCCCGGCGAACCAGGCGTCGGCCTGCCCGGGGAGACCCACGTCGGCGAAGACCTCCGCGAGCGGGGTCAGGTCCGACAGGGTCTCGTTGACGTCGAGCACGACCAGCTCGGTCACGGCGCCACCTTGATGATCAGCTTGCCGAAGTTGCGGCCCGTGAGCAGGCCGCGGAACGCCTCGGGAGCGTTCTCCAGCCCGTCCACGACGTCCTCGCGATAGCGCACCCGGCCCTCGGCGACCCACGCACCCATCTCCCGGAGGAACGCCTCGTGGTGGGTCGGGACGAACTCGTCCTGGATGAAGCCGCGCACGGTCAGGCTGAGCCGCAGCACCCGGCCCATGAAGCCGGGCAGCCGGTCCGGCCCGGCGGGCACCTCGGTGGCGTTGTAGTCGGCGACCAGGCCGCAGACCGGCATCCGGGCGAGCTTGTTGAGCCGGCGTACGACGGCCGCGCCGACCGGGCCGCCCACGTTCTCGAAGTAGACGTCCACCCCGTCCGGCGTCGCGGCGGCGAGCTGCTCCTCGAAGTCCGGCGCCCGGTGGTCGACCGCGGCGTCGAAGCCGAAGTCCTCGATCAGCGCGCGCGTCTTCTCCTCACCACCGGCGATGCCGACGGCGCGAGCGCCCTTGATCCGGGCGATCTGCCCGACCGCCGAGCCGACCGGCCCGGTCGCCGCGGCGACCACGACCGTCTCCCCCGGCTGCGGCCGGCCGATCTCCAGCAGCCCGGCATAGGCGGTGAAGCCGGGCATCCCGAGCACGCCCAGCGCGGTCTGGACCGGCGCGACCTCCGGATCGAGCCGGCGGGTCGCCCGGGCGTCGGCGACGGCGTAGGTCTGCCAGCCGGTGTAGGCGAGCACGACGTCGCCCACGGCACGGCGCTCCGAGCGCGACTCGACCACCTCGCACACGGTCGCGCCGACCATCGCTCCTCCGATCGGCACCGGCTCGGCATAGGATTTCGCATCGCTCATCCGGCCGCGCATGTAGGGGTCCAGGGAGAGGTAGAGCGTGCGCAGCAGCACCTGCCCGTCCGCGAGCCCGGGCAGCTCCTCGGTGGTGGTCTCGAAGTCGGAGTCCTGCGGCTCGCCGACCGGGCGGGCGGCGAGCCGGATCTGGGTGCTGGCGGTCATGCGGTTCCTCCCGGGAGGTCGACGAGGGTGGCCAGACGGGCCCGATGCGCACCCGGGGTGCCGAGCGCGATCTGGTCGGCCTTGGCGCGCTTGAGGTAGAGGTGGACGGGGTACTCCCACGTCATCCCGACGCCGCCGTGCAGCTGCAGCGCCTCCTCGGCGGCATGCACCGCCACCTCCGAGCACCACGACTGCGCCACCGCGGTGGCGATCGGCAGGTCGGCGTCCTCGGCGGCCAGGACGGCGGCGGCGTAGGCCGCGGTCGCGGCCGCCTGCTCGGTCTCCGCGAACAGGTCGGCCAGCCGATGCTTGAGCGCCTGGAAGCCACCCACGACCCGGCCGAACTGCCGCCGCTGGCCGACGTACCCGATCGTCTCGCGCAGGCACCAGGACGCGACGCCGTGCTGCTCGGAGGCGAGCAGCGCCGCCCCCGCCAGCAGGGCGGCACGCGCGGCCGCCTCGCCATCGCCCTCGACGGCGCGCCCGGCTCCGGCCGGGACGGTCACGTCGGCGAGCTGGCGGGACATGTCCAGCGAGACCACCGGCTCGACGCCTGCCTCGGTCGCGTCGACCACGCGGAGGGTGCCGCCGGCGGGCACGAGGAGTACGTCGGCCTCCAGGGCGCCGGCGACGCTGCGCACCGTCCCGCCCTCGGCGAGGTCGGGCAGCGGGGCGTCCGGCGCGGTGGAGAACGGCACGACCAGGGCGCCGGTGCGCTCCCCGGCGGCCAGCGCGCCGAGCAGCTCGTCACCGGAGGGCAGCAGCGACGTCGTGGCGATCACCGCGCTGGTCAGGAACGGCACGGGCGCGCAGGCCCGACCCAGCTCCTCCATCACGGCGGCGGCCTCGCGGGCGGTGGCTCCTGAGCCGCCCAGCGACTCGGGCACGAGCAGGCCGGCCAGGCCGAGCTCGACGGCCATGGCCCGCCACAGCGGCTCGACGACGGCGCGGTCGCCGTCGTACATCGCAGCCACGGTGTCCGGGCCGCAGCGCCGGTCCAGCACGCCGCGGACCGAGGCGCGCAGGTCCTCCTCGATGTCGGTCGGGAGCAGGTCGAGGTCGGTCATCGGGGCAGCTCCTTGAAGGGGACGTCCTTGTCGCCGCGGGCCTCCGCGGGCAGGCCGAGCACCCGCTCGGCCACGATGTTGCGCAGGATCTCCGAGGTGCCGCCCTCGATCGAGTTCCCCTTGGCGCGCAGGTAGCGGTAGCCCGCGTCGCGGCCGGTGAAGTCGACGTGCTCGGGACGCACCATGGTCCAGTCGGAGTAGCGCAGCCCGTCCTCGCCGAGCAGCTCCAGCTCCAGGCCCGAGAGTTGCTGGTTGAGCCGGGCGAAGGACAGCTTCATCGCCGCCCCCTCCGGGCCGGGCACGCCCTGAGCGAGCTTCTGCCGCAGGCGCACGCCGGTGAGCCGGGCCACCTCCGCCTCGACCCACGAGCGCAGGAGCCGGTCGTGCAGCTCCGGCGTTCGTGCCTCGGGGCGGTCCCTCCAGGTCTGCGACACGATGCCGACCATGCCGCCCTCGCGGGGCAGGGCCCGGCCACCGATCGCGACCCGCTCATTGTTGAGGGTGAAGTTGGCGACCTGCCAGCCCTGACCCTCGTCGCCGAGCCGCTGGGTGTCGGGGATCCGCACGTCGGAGAGGAACACCTCGTTGAACTCCGCCTCGCCGGTGACCTGGCGCAGGGGGCGTACGTCGACCCCGGGGTCGGTCATGTCGGCCAGGAAGTAGGTCATCCCGCGGTGCTTGGGCACGTCCACGTCGGTGCGGGCGACCAGGATCGCGAACCGGGCGTTCTGCGCACCGGAGGTCCACACCTTCTGCCCGTTGACCACCCACTCGCCGCTGGCCTCGTCGCGCACCGCCCGCGTCGCGAGCGCGGCCAGGTCGGAGCCGGCGCCGGGCTCGCTGAACAGCTGGCACCAGATCTCCTCGCCGGTCCACAGGGGCTTGAGGAAGCGCTCCTTCTGCTCCTCGGTGCCGAAGGCGAGGATGGTGGGCGCGGCCATGCCCAGGCCGATCCCGTTGGCCCGGGGGTTGTTGTCCGGGGCGCCCGCCTCGGCGAAGAGCCGGTCCACCTCGGCCTGCAGCGACCGGGACAGCCCCAGCCCGCCGTGGCCCTCGGGGAAGGCCACCCAGGCCAGCCCGGCGTCGTACCTTGCCCGGAGGAACTCCACCCGGTCCGTCGTGTCAGGGTCGTGCTCGGCGAGGAACTCCACGACCCGCCGGGCCAGGTCGTCGCGCGCGCTCATCGGTATCCCTTCAGCTCGCGGCGGGCCAGAGCCGCCTTGTGCACCTCGTCCGGCCCGTCGGCGAACCGCAGGGTCCGGATGCCGGCGTAGGCACCGGCCAGCGGGAAGTCCTGGGAGAGCCCACCGGCGCCGTGGGTCTGGATCGCCTTGTCCAGGATCCACTGCACGGTGGCGGGGGCGGCGATCTTGATCGCCTGGATCTCGGTGTGCGCCCCCTTGTTGCCCTGGGTGTCCATCAGCCACGCGGCCTTGAGCGTGAGCAGGCGCAGCTGCTCGATCCGCACCCGCGCCTCGGCGATCCAGTCCTGGATGACGCCCTGCTCGGCCAGCGGCTTGCCGAACGGCTCGCGCGAGAGCGCGCGGCGGCACATGGCCTCCAGCGCCATCTCGGCCACCCCGACCGAGCGCATGCAGTGGTGGATCCGTCCCGGCCCCAGGCGGGCCTGGGCGATCGCGAAGCCGGAGCCCTCCTCGCCGACCAGGTTGGCCACCGGCACCCGGACGTCGGTGAAGCGCAGCTCGGCGTGCCCGCCGTGCTCGTGGTCGTCGTACCCGAAGACCTCCATGCCGCGCAGCACCTCGACGCCGGGGGTGTCCCGCGGGACCAGGATCATCGACTGCTGCCGGTGCCGGTCCGCGCTCGGGTCGGTCTTGCCCATCACGATGAAGACCTTGCAGTTCGGGTTCATCGCCCCGGTGATCCACCACTTGCGGCCGTTGATCACCCACTCGTCGCCGTCGCGCCGGATGTCGATGGAGACGTTGGTGGCGTCGGAGGAGGCGACGTCCGGCTCGGTCATCGCGAACGCCGAGCGGATCTCGCCCGAGAGCAGCGGTGCGAGCCACCGCTCCTTCTGCTCCTCGCTGCCGAACATGGAGAGCACCTCCATGTTGCCGGTGTCGGGAGCCGCGCAGTTGAGGGCCGGCGGGGCCAGGTGCATGCTGCGCCCGGTGATCTCCGCGAGCGGGGCGTACTGCAGGTTCGTCAGGCCGGCGCCGTCGGCGCCGGGGAGGAACAGGTTCCACAGCCCGCGGCGTCGCGCCTCCTCCCGGAGCTCGGCGAGCACGGGCACCGAGTCCCACGCCCAGCGGTCCTCCAGCGCCTCGACCTCGTCGTGGAAGCGCTGCTCGTTGGGGTGGACGTGGGTGTCCATGAAGTCCTGCAGCGAGGCGCGCAGCCCTTCGGTGCGGTCGTCGAAGGCGAAGTCCATCATCGCTCCTTGAGTGCGTCGAGTCCGGTGGCGAGCAGGGGTGGGACGACCTCGCCCACCCGGTCGAAGCCCGAGCCCACGGTCTGGCCCTGGCTGTAGCGGTAGTGGATGCCCTCGAGGATGACCGCGAGCTTGTAGACCGCCAGCCCGAGGTACCAGTCGAGGTCGCCGAGGTCGCGGCTGGACGCCGCGTTGTAGCGCCGCAGCACCTCCTCCTCGGAGAGGAAGCCGGGGGCGTTCGAGGCGTCGGCCACGGCGGAGCCGATGTGCTCGGCGAGCCGGTGGTAGAGCACCATCAGCGCGAGGTCGGTGAGCGGGTCGCCGAGGGTGGCCATCTCCCAGTCGATCACCGCGGCCGGCCGGTCCCGGTCGTCGGTGAGGATGTTGTCGAGCCGGAAGTCGCCGTGCACGATGCCGGGCGCCGACTGGCGGGGTACGGCGGCCGCGAGCCGCTCGCGGAGGGTGTCGGCGTCCGGGAGGTCGCGCGAGCGCGAGGACTCCAGCTGCTGACTCCACCGCCGCAGCTGGCGCTCGAGGAAGCCGTCGGGGCGGCCGAAGTCGCCCAGGCCGACCTCCTCGGGCACCACCTCGTGCAGCGCGACCAGCGTGTCGACCAGGCCCTCGGAGATCGTCCGGGTCCGCTCGGGGCCGAGCGGGCGCAGCTCCTCGGCGGTGCGGTAGGGCACGCCCGCGACCCGCTCCATGACGTAGAACGGCGCGCCCAGCACGTCGTCGTCCTCGGAGTGGGCATACATCCGGGGGACCGGTACGTCGGTGTCCTGCAGGGCGGACATGACGCGGTACTCCCGGCCCATGTCGTGGGCGGTGGCGAGCACGTGCCCCAGCGGCGGCCGGCGCACGACGAGGTCGCGGGTGCCGTCGGTGACCACGTAGGTCAGGTTGGACTTGCCGCCGGCGATCACCTCCGCGCTCAGCGGGCCGGACAGCTCCACCCGGCCCTGCAGCCACTCCGCGAGCCGTGCCGGGTCCAGCCCCGGCGTCTCCTCAGCTGCCATCACGCACCTCCGGTCAGGGTGACGCCACCGTCGACCACCAGGGTCTGCCCGGTCAACCATCCGGCGTCGGCGGAGGCCAGGAAGGCGACCACGCTGCCGATGTCCTCGGGCACGCCGAGCCGCTTCAGCGGATAGGCGGAGGCGACCTCCTGCTCACGGCCCTCGTAGAGCGCGGTCGCGAAGTCGGTCTTCACCACGGCCGGGGCCACGGCGTTGACCCGGACGTCGGGGCCGAGCTCGACGGCGAGCTCCTCGGTGAGGTGGATCAGCAGGGCCTTGCTGGCGCCGTACATCGCGATGCCCGGCGCGGGCCGGATGCCGGCGACCGAGGCGACGTTGACGATCGCCCCGCCGTGCTCGCCCATCCAGGCGCGGTGCGCCTCCTGCACCAGGCCGAGGGCGGCCACGCCGTTGGTGTCCAGGATCTTGCGGGCGGCGTCCAGGTCGAGCTCCATGAGCGAGCCGAAGACCGGGTTGATCCCGGTGTTGTTGACCAGCACGTCCAGCGAGCCGAAGTGCTCGACCGCACGGCGCACGGCCTCCGCGCGATGGTCGGCGTCCCCGGCGCTGCCCGGGACGGCCAGCGCGTGCTCGGCGCCGCCGAGCTGCTCCACGGCCTCGGCCAGCGGGCCCTCCTTGCGGGCGGTGATCACCACCTTGGCGCCCTCGTCGACCAGCCGCCGGGCGATCGCCAGGCCGATGCCGCGACTCGCTCCGGTGACCAGCGCCGTCTGTCCCTCGAACCTCTGGGTCATCTCGACTCCTCCATAGTGACTAAGCGCTTGCTTAGTTGTTATCCTCAGAGTGCCGGACACCCGGGTCCGGGTCAAGGGAGGAGGCCGCCGATGAGCGAGACGTCACACCCGGTCGAGAGCCGCGCCGACGCGACCCGGCTGCGGCTGCTCGAGGCCGCGGTCGACGCCTTCGCCGCCCGCGGCTTCCACGGGACCACCACCCGCGACATCGCCGCCGCTGCCGGGATGAGCCCCGCCGCGCTCTACGTCCACCACCGCTCCAAGGAGGGGCTGCTGCACCAGATCTCCCGGGCCGGGCACGAGCGAACCCTGGCCCTGGTCCTGGACGGGATCGCCTCCTCCGACGACCCGGTCGAGCAGCTGCGCCGGGTCATGCACGACTTCGCCGCCCACCATGCGCAGGGGCACACCGCGGCGCGCGTGGTGAACTACGAGCTGGCCGCGCTGTCGGAGGAGCACCTGGCCGAGATCGCCGAGCTGCGCGGCCGGATCGACGCCGCGATGCAGGAGCTGGTCGAGGCCGGCGTGGCGGCCGGGGTGTTCGACGTACCCGACCCGCGGATGGCGTCGGCGGCGCTGCTCTCGCTGGGCATCGACATCGCGCGGTGGTACGACGACCGCGCGGGCTGGCCGCCGGAGAAGGTCGCGGAGGAGTACTCCCGGATCGCCCTGCGGATCGTCGGCGCGGAGCGCTGAGTTAGGTTCGTGGCAGTCGAACCGCAGGAGATCGCACTGCCATGACGCACACCGGACCACGCACCCCCCGGGGCAGCCTGGCGCGCAACGCGACCGTCGGCAGCGGCATGCTGGCCGGCGTCATCACGGCCTTCCCCGGAGGCGCCGCCGCCCTGTCCAAGCTGTTCCGACGGCGCTACCCGACGGTGGCCGTCACCGGCATGACCGGGGTCGGGAAGACCGCCCTGGCCGACCGGCTCACCCGGCACACCACGCCCGAGGGTCCGCTCGACGTCGGGTCGGCCACGCTGGAGCGGCGTACTCGTCGCTCCTCGAAGCTGCGCGGCTTCCGCTTCCGGGTGGTGCCCGGCGAGAACGCCGCCACCCGCCTCGGCGCGCTGGACCAGGTCTTCCACGACGAGCCGGTCGCCGGCGTGCTGCACGTGGTGGCCAACGGATACGCCACCCCGCGGCGGGCCGGCGGGATCTCCGGCCAGGGCGTCGCGACCCGCGAGGAGCAGCTGGCCGCCGAGCTGGAGGACTTCTCCATCACCGCCCACCGGGTCGCCTCGATGGCGGTGCGCCGCGACCACCCGACGTGGCTCATCGTCGCGGTCACCAAGGCCGATCTCTACCCCGGGGACATCGACGAGGTGGTGCGCTACTACTCCCCCGGCGGCGACAGCCCGTTCGCCCGGAAGCTGGAGGAGCTGCGCTCGCTCACGGGCGGGGCGAAGCTCTCGATCGACGTCCTGCCGGTCTGCGCCCAGGGCGGAGGCCGCAAGTCACCGATGCCGACCAAGCAGTGCGGCGCACTGATCTCCGCGCTCGAGACGCGGATGGCTCAGCTCAGCGGGCACATCTGAGCGCGGCTCAGATGAGCGTGGACCAGTAGTCCCAGAACCGGATGCCGATCAGCAGCACGAACACGGCGTACCACGCGAGGAGGATCACCCAGCGGTTCTCGCTGAGCCCGGCGGCGAGGCCGCTGCCCCGCTGACGCGCGGGCTGCAGGTTGTAGATCGTGGTGAAGAGGAAGACCGGGATGGTCACCGCCCACACCACCATGCAGTAGGGGCACAGGGCGCCGATGACGTAGAGACTCTGGTAGGCCAGCCAGTGGATGAAGACGACCCCGAAGGTGACGCCGAGCTGCACGCCGGCCCAATACCACCGGGCGAACCTCGCGCCCGCGAGGATGCCCAGGCCGATCGCGAGCAGCGCCGCGAAGCCGCCCACCCCGATGATCGGGTTGGGGAAGCCGAACGCGGCGGCCTGGTCGGTCTGCATGACCGAGCCGCAGGAGAGCACCGGGTTGATGCTGCAGCTGGGCACGTAGTCGGGGTTCTCGGCCAGCATGATCTTCTCGACCAGCAGCACGGCCGCGGCGACCAGTCCGATCAGCCCGCCGACGGTGAACAGCCCTCCCGGGGCACGCATCGTCCGGATCGGCGGCTCGTCGTCGAGCGCCGGCTCCGAGACCGGCTGGTCGGTGGTCGGGGAAGACATGCCCTTGAGGGTACTGCCCCGACCCGTGGACCGCGCACGGAACGCTCCCCACGGCGGCGTAGCGTTGAGTCACGTGACCTCTCCCTCGTCCGACCCCTCCTCGGCACCGGGCTCGCGGTCCCTCACCCGGACCAAGGACATCGAGACCGTGCTGCACCAGAACGACGACACGGCCGGCGAGGAGCAGGGCCTGCGGCGCAACCTCACCGCCCGCGACCTGATCGGCTTCGGCGTCGGCATCGTCATCGGCACCGGCATCTTCACCCTCACCGGCACCAGCGCGAAGAACTTCGCCGGACCGGCCGTCGTGGTCTCCTTCCTGCTGGCCGGGCTGGTCAGTCTGCTCGCCGCCCTCTGCTACGCCGAGCTGGCCGCGGCGGTCCCGACCGCCGGCAGCTCCTACACCTACGCCTACACCACGATCGGCGAGATCTTCGCCTGGATCATCGCCTGGGACCTGATCCTCGAGTTCGCCCTCGGCGCCGCCGTGGTGGCCCGGGGGTGGTCGGGCTACCTGCAGGAGGCCTTCGGCCTCTCGGAGACGTTCTTCGGCGAGGGCTCGGTGGTCAACCTCGGGGCGGTGGGGATCGCGCTCGTGCTCGGGATCGTGGCCGCCGTCGGCATCCGCGAGTCCAAGCTGGTCACGCTGCTGCTGGTGGTGATCAAGGTGTCGGTGTGCCTGTTCGTCATCGGCGTGGGCGCGTTCTTCGTCAAGGTCGCCAACTACTCCCCCTTCGTCCCGCCGTCGCGCCCGGCCCCGGACGCGGCCTCGGCCACCGGGCTCCAGCAGCCGCTGTGGCAGTTCGTCACCGGCATCACCCCCACCTCGTTCGGCGTGACCGGCGTCCTGGTCGCGGCCGCGATCGTCTTCTTCGCCTACAGCGGCTTCGAGGCCGTGGCGAACCTGGGCGAGGAGACCCGGGAGCCCGGCCGGGACATGCCGCGGGGGCTCATCGGCACGCTCGCGCTCTGCACGGCGCTCTATGTCGGGGTCTGCCTGGTGCTGACCGGGATGGTGCACTTCTCCCGGCTCTCGGAGGGTGCGCCGCTCTCCGACGCCTTCAGCCAGGTCGGGCTCGGGTGGGCGGGCATCCTGATCGGGGTCGCCGCGGTGGCCGGGCTCTCCTCGGTCATCCTGGTCGACATCATCGCGATGGGCCGGATCGGGTTCGCCCTCACCCGGGACGGGCTCCTGCCCGCGTGGGTCGGCCGGGTCTCTCCGCGCTTCCGTACCCCGATGCGGATCACCTTGGCGACCACGGCCGCGGTCTGCCTGCTCGGGGCGTTCGTCCCGCTGACCACGCTGGCGGAGATGGTCAGCATCGGGACCCTGTTCGCGTTCCTCGTGGTGTCGATCGCGGTCGCGGTGCTGCGGCGGACCAAGCCCGCCATGAAGCGGCCGTTCCGCACGCCCTGGGTGCCGCTGCTGCCGATCGTGTCCGCGCTGACCTGCATCGCGCTGATGTCCAGCCTGGCCGTGGAGACCTGGCTGCGCTTCCTGGTGTGGCTGGCGCTGGGCCTGGCGGTGTACGTCGGCTATGGCCGGCGGCACTCCCGTCTCGCGCCGGGCAACCTGGTCGCGACCGGATACGGCAAGCGGGTCGACACCGGGGGCTGATCAGCGGGTCGCGTCGGCGATCGCCCGCCCGAGCATCTCCGCGCCCAGGTCGATCTCGTCGTCGGTGACGGTCAGCGGCGGCGCGATCCGGAAGACCCCGCCCATGCCGGGCAGGGTGACCACGTTCATCGACAGCCCCAGCTCCAGGCAGCGGCGGGTGATCGCTGCGCCGAGCTCGGGGGCCGGCTTCTTGGACTCCCGGTCCGCGACGATCTCCAGCCCCTGCAGCAGCCCCCGACCCCGGACGTCGCCCACGCACTCGTGGTCGGCGTGCAGCTGGTCCAGGGCGGCGCGCAGCCGGGCGCCCGCCTGCGCCGCCCGCTCGGCCAGCCGGTCGCGCACCACGATCTCCAGCACCTTGCTCGCCACGCTCGCGGCCAGCGGGTCGGAGACGTGGGTGGTGTAGAAGAGGAAGCCCCGGTCGGCCGCCTCGGCGGCGATCTCCTCGGTCGTGAGCACCGCAGCCACCGGCAGCCCGGCGCCGAGCGTCTTGGACAGCGTGGCGATGTCCGGGACGATCCCGTCGCGCTCGAAGGCGAACATCGAGCCGGTCCGCCCGACCCCGGTCTGCGCCTCGTCGATCACCAGCAGCATGTCCCGCTCGCGACAGGCGGCCTGCAACGCCTCGAGGTATCCCTCCGGCAGCTCCAGCACCCCGCCCGAGGAGAGGATCGGCTCGGCGATGAAGGCCGCCCGGCCGCCGGAGGTCTGCCGGTCGAGCAGGTCGAATCCGTCGGCGAGCTCGGCCCGCCAGTCCTGCTCGCCGGCGTCGTCGACGAAACGGGGGCGGTAGGCGTTGGGCGCGAAGATCGCGGCCGACCCGGCGGGCGCCGGGCCATAGCCGCGTCGGCCGGCGGCGTACGTCGCCCCCGCGGCCGCGCCGGTCATGCCGTGCCAGCTCTGCGCGAACCCGGCGACCTCCCAGCCGCCGGTGACCAGCTTGGCCATCCGCAGCGCCGCCTCGTTGGACTCGGCCCCGGTGGTCAGCAGCAGCACCCGGTCCAGGCCGGGGACCAGCGTGCCCAGTGCCTCCCCCGCCGCGAGCAGCGGCTCGGAGACCATCCCGGAGAAGAGGTGGTCCAGCTCCGCGACCGCGGTCGAGACGGTCTCGACGATCTCCGGGTGGCCGTGCCCGAGGATCGCGCTCATCTGGCCGCTGGTGAAGTCCAGCACCCGGCGGCCGCTCGCGTCCTCGATGAACGACCCCTGGGCCCGAGTCGCGACGAAGGGGGCCCAGGGGCCGCCGTACCTGGTCAGGTAGCGCAGGCGCGGATCGGTCGGCTCGTCGCTCATGGCAGCCAGTATGGCGCCCCCGCCCCGTTGTCAGCCCACGTCGATGAAGACCGGGTTGGAGTAGAACCACAGGTCGTCCCAGGGCGACTCCTGGCCGTCGGCCGCCGGCTCCATCTCGTCGGTGTTGGTGCCGCGGATCCGCAGGTAGCTCTGCTGGTTGACGTCGCGCAGCGTGTGCCGGATGACGTACTCCCCGCCGCGACGGCGGAAGTCGCTGCGGCCGTAGCGGGCGACGACCTTCGTGGTCGGGTTCTCCGCCGCCTCCCGGTCGCGCACCGGACCGGTGACCTCGCCGGTGATGATGTCGACGCGACGTACGACGGGCCGGTCGCCGTTGGCGTTCGTACGGGTGTTCGGGGTGAACCGGATCTCGATCTCGACGTCGTTGTTGCGACCCCGCTTGACCCGGACCGTCTCGCCGACGCCGGCGGCCCGGCCCGCGTGCGAGGCGGTCACGTCCAGCCCGGTGATGAGGTCGCCGGTGGTGACGAAGATCCGGCCGCGGCGCAGGCCGTCCATGATGTCGGCGTAGTCCTGCCGGGCGCTGACGTAGGTCTTGGAGTACTCACCCGGCCAGAAGTCGGCGCCGCCGCGGGTCCAGTGCACGTGCGAGTCGGAGGTGGCGGTGATCCACCACTTGCGACCCTCGCCGAGCAGCGAGTCCCACAGGCCGCCGACGATGGCGGTCATCTGGTCGAAGCCACCGTGGGTCGGGTAGTTGCCGTAGGCGCCGCGGTTCCCGTCGACCAGGGTGCCGGCCTGGTGGCCCGGAGCGCCCTCGAAGCCGATGTAGACGTCGGGCGCCGCGTCCTGGTTGTTGCGGAACTCGCCGGGGGTGTCCTGCCCCCAGACGCCCAGACCGGTCGCCGAGCGCGACGGGTGGTGCGCGATCACCAGGGGCTTGTTCGGCATCCGCTGCGCGTAGCGGAGGAACTCGACCATCTTCGCCTCCGTGTCTCGCGACGGGTCGGTCGGGAAGGCGTCGTACTTCGCGTAGCGCGACTCCAGCTCGTAGAGGAGCTGGGCCTCGTCGTTGCGCTTCGGGATCATCAGCGTGTGGTGGTCCATCTGCGGGGCGTCGAACTCCATCCCCCAGAACTGCAGCACCTCGGGCACCAGGTCGCGCGACTTCAGCAGGTCGGGGTAGGCGAGCTCGAGGTTGACCTTGGAGTGGGTCGGGCCGCCGTGGTCGGTGCACATCACCCAGGAGAGGCCGAAGCTCTTGGCCATGATCGCGTTGGTGACGATCGGGTAGACGGCGTCGGCGCCCTTCTGGAACGTGGGCGGGTTGGTGGAGGTGTCGAACCGGCCGGAGTACTCGGAGTGGATGTGGTGGTCGCCGGCGCGCCAGCGGCGTCCACCGCGGCGCCGGGCGCTGTTGCCCGCGGCGGAGGCGGGCGCGGGCATGACGGCCGGGGCGGCGGCCAGGGTGGCGCCCACGCCGGCGTACTTCAGCAGCTGGCGGCGGGACGCGGACCCGGCCTGCGGGTCGGCGGCGTCCATCGCCTCCCAGCTGTCGTGCGGGTGCTCGTGGTCGTGACTGTGGGCCATGGTTGAGGGCTCCTGAGAGGACGGGGACTGTCAGCCCTCTCATGCAACGCCTGTTCCATGGCGTGGCGGGTGAACGATCGGAGGCGGTTGGGCGAACCTTGCCGGGCGCTCAGCGGAAGTACTGCCCGCCGTTGATGTCGACCACCGTGCCGGTCACGTAGGACGCGAGGTCCGAGGCCAGCCACAGGGCGGCGCCGGCGACGTCCTCGGGTACGCCGGCCCGCCCGGCCGGGATGGTGGTGATGGTCTCTGCCTTGGAGTCGTCGGTGGTGAACGTGTCGTGGAAGGGCGTCGCCTCGATGAAGCCGGGTGCCAGCGCGTTCACCGTGATGCCGCGCGGCGCCAGCTCCTTGGCCAGGGCACGGGTGAAGCCGACGATGGCGGCCTTCGAGGTCGCGTAGGCGAGCGCGCCCGGGTGGCCGCCGGTGTGCCCGGCGAGCGAGGCGAGGTTGATGACCCGGCCGCTCTGCTCGCGCAGGTGCGGCAGCACGTGGTGGGTGAACAGGAAGGTGCTGTCCAGGTTCACCGTCATGATCCGCCGCCACAGCGCCAGGTCGAGCTCCTCCAGCCGGGCGCGCTGGACCAGGCCGCCGATGTTGTTGACCAGGACGTCGAGCCCGCCCAGCTCGCCGGCGACGATGTCGACCGCTCGCCGTACCTCCGACTCGTCGGTGGCGTCGACGGCCACGGCCACCGGAGCCTGCCCGGACGCGGCCTCCAGCGCCGCGAGCACCTCGTCATCCGGGGCGTGGGTCCGGTAGGTGACCGCTACGCGTGCCCCCGCGGTCGCCAGGGCGAGCGCGATGGACGCGCCGATGCCGACCCCTCCACCGGTCACCAGGGCCGTCCGGTCGGTGAGCATCTGGGGCATGGGTCCTCCTAGGGGTCGTCTCGCGCGCGCCGTACGCCAGGCCGGGACGTCATGCGAAGTGGGGAAGCGGTTCCCCGGAGCGTATGACGTCCCGGCCGTGCGGTTCAGGTCAGTTGGGATCGAGGCTTCGACTCCTTGCCATGGCACGATGAGCCTTCCACTCTCTCGGGAGGTCTGATGGCCGGACTGCGCGATTGCCCCCGTGCCCCATCCCTGTGGCGGCGGCTCCGGCCCGATGCCTTGGATCTGCTCACCCTGTTCGGTGCCCCATTGCTCGTGCTCTTCACTTGGGCGGCCGCCACCGCCATCCAGAATGCGACGGCCACCGGCTTCGCGGTCACGGCGGTGGGCGTTGCGCTGAGTGGTCTGGCACTCATCGTGACCTCGATCTGGTCTCAGGCTGATGCGCGCAGGCCGCGGAGCCAGGAATGGCTGGACGCGCATCCGGACAGAATCGAGACCCTTCCAGTGGTCGAACTACCCGACACCGTGTCGTCGGGCTCGATCAGTGCGCTCCAGGGAAGACCTGTCGGCCTCTCGGTGCACGCCATGACCGGATCACCGCTGGCTCGGCGTACTAGACGAACCCACTGGCCCGAGGTGACGATGCGGCTCAGCGACCGACCAACCGATGCGGGGACGATCGAGCATCCCTGGGTGTTCTGGAGCGTCTGCGGACAAGACGTTCGCGTGTGGGTCGCGAACTTCTTCTACCATCTGTCCCCGGACGGCCGCACGATCACGGGATACGTCCGGTCGTCGGCGCAAGCCTGGACGGCCGTTCTCTTCACCATCGCGACCGCCTGGGTGGCGGTCGGGATCATCTGGACGCTGGTCACCGGTCACATGCTGGCGCTGATGGCGGTGTTCGTCGGCTCATTCTTCGCATTCTGGGGTATGGCGATCCGCTGGTACGACGTTCCAGGCGAGCAGCGCCTGGTCGCCGAGTACGTGCTCCTGGCCGTCTTCGAGCGAGCGGGGGATGCGGGCGGCAGGTGATCGCCACGCGCGCACCCAGCTGGCCTGTGGGCGAACCGCCTCGGCGCCAGCGGGCCAAGCGTCTGCTGCTGACCGGCGACCTGAGGAGGCGGCTGAGGGAGGACTGGCCATCGAGGCGCCCGACCCCGACGAGCTCGGCTTCGCGAGCGCGACGCCGCGCCGTACGACGACGACGGCGGCCCGGTCACCGCCCGCTAGCTGCCGGGCGAACGCAGGTTGAGCGGACGAACGCCGGATGGGTTCATCGCCAGCGCCCGCGGGCCGGGGCCACGCTGGGTGATCTCGCGTTGGAGACGCTTCTCGTGCTGGAGGAACAACTCGACCTGCTGACGCGGTCCGAGATCTTGCTTGGCGCCGATCCATACGGAGCGGATGCCGTGTTCCCAGTAAGCCCGCAGCTCGGCCGGTCGGGTGCGGACCCGCTTGTCCCGTGTCAGGACGACGAGGTTCCGTCGCGCGACGACCGGCATCCAGTCCAGATCGGGCGTACCGACCGGAACTTCGGGTAGGTCCTCGTGGCCCGGGTAGACGACGTCCGCCAGGCCGGCGCGACGCAGCAATTTGCCGAGGCCCAGGGTGTTCTCGGCCGGTGAAGTACACCGGCAACCCGGCCGCCATGATCAGGCAGCGCGCTGGGCACTCGCGATGAGCTCGAAGCGGATCGCTTCATCGACCTGCTCAAGGGTGAGGTCATAGAGGTCGGCAAGGTCGTCGCGGCTGGTGCCCGCCCGGTAGTCCTCGGCGAGCGCCTCGGTGCGAACATTGCGCACCGCCGGCTGGCCGAACGTCCGCAGCGGGTCCATGACCACGTCGGGGGTCCGCTGCTCGGGACGGATGAGGCCCGCCACGTTGCCGGCGTACTCCACGTAATCCACCGCCGAACTGAACCGCTGCGCAGCGTCAGTGAGCACGAACTGACCGTCACGCACCACAACGAGCTGCAGGTCTCGGGCGAGTCCGACCTCCTGCTGCACCACTTGGACCAGCTCGCGGCCCTCGACATCGAGGAGGGGTCTGGCGTGCGCCAGGGGGTAGCGACCGAACTCCGCGCGCAGTTTCACGATTGCGGGGCGCATCCGCTGCACAGGCACCGTCAGGTCTCGGAACTCGGCCAGCAGCCTCGCCTCAACCATCTCGCCCCACGTGACCACATCGGACCCGGTCGGCTCGGGTCGAAGCACCGGGTCGTAGAAGCGTCCTTGCCGCTCGTAGCCCTCCAGCCAGCGGCTCGCGGTGCCGGCACGCAGGCCAACGAGCCGATCTACGTCAGCGTAGGAGTAGATCGCGCGATCGAGGGTCAAGTCCCTCGAGGTGGTGTACGACAAGAATCCCTCGTCGGGCGTGTCGTTAGGCGCTGATGGCTGCCTCCTGGTCGTCGGTGGTGGTTGTGCCGGTGGTCTCGATGGTGCCGGTGACGAGGTTCATGCGGGAGCGGGCGAGGACGTCGAGCCCGAGGTAGCGCCGGCCCTCGGTCCATTCGTCGTGTTGCTCGGCCAGGACGGCTCCGACGAGGCGGATGATCGCGTCGCGGTCGGGGAAGATCCCGACGACGTCGGTACGCCGTCGGATCTCGCGGTTGAGGCGCTCGTTGGGGTTGTTCGACCAGATCTGGCGCCATACCTCGCGCGGGAAACCGGTGAAGGACAGGATGTCGGCGCGGGCGCCGTCGAGGTGGTCACGGGCCGCGGGCAGCGAGGTGATGAGCTCGCTGTCGAGGAACTTGTCGAACTGGGCGTGGACCGACTTCGCGTCGGGCTGGTCGTAGACGGAGTGGAGCATCGCCTTCACGCCGGGCCAGGCGGCCTTGGGGCACAGACCCATGAGGTTGAACGCGTAGTGGGTCCGGCACCGCTGCCAGGCCGCGCCGGGCAGGGTCGCGCCGATCGCCTCGACGAGACCGGCGTGGGCGTCGCTGGTCACGAGCGCGACGCCGGACAGGCCTCGGGCGACGAGGTCGCGGAAGAACGCCAGCCAGCCGGCGTGGGTCTCCCCAGTCGCGACCTGCACGCCGAGGACCTCGCGGTGCCCGTCGGCGTTGACGCCGGTGGCGACCATGACCGCGACTTTCACTACCCGGCCTCCTTCGCGGACCCGCATCGTGAGCGCGTCTGCTGCCACGAACGTGTATGGGCCGGCGTCGAGGGGCCGGGTGCGGAAGTCGGTCACGTGCGCGTCGAGGTCGCGCGCCATCACGCTGACCTGGGACTTCGACAACCCGGTGATCCCGAGCGACTGCACGAGCTTGTCCATCCGCCTGGTCGAGACGCCGAGCAGGTAGCAGGTCGCGATCACGCTCGTCAGCGCGACCTCGGCCCGTCGTCGACGCTCGAGGAGCCACTCGGGGAAGTACGTGCCCGTGCGGAGCTTCGGGATCGCGACGTCGATCGTGCCCATCCGGGTGTCGAGGTCGCGGTGGCGGTAGCCGTTGCGTGAGTTCACCCGCTCCGGCGACCGGGTGCCGTAGCCGGCGCCACACACCGCGTCGGCCTCCGCGCCGAGCAGCGCGTTCACGAACGTGGTCAACAGGCCGCGCATCAGATCAGGGCTCGCCTGCGCGAGCTGCTCGTGCAGGAACTCGCCCGCCTCGAGCGTCCTGCCGCTCGCGACGTCGGCAGGGTCGATACTGGGTCCAGCGGTCATCGTGGTGCTCCTTCTTCGAGTCGGTTGTGGAAGATCACTCGAAGGATTCACCCGGTGGCCGCGCCTACGTGGGAGGCACGCGCCCTACCCGGCTGTCGTACACCACTCTGTAGGACTCAACTCGATCGAGGAGCGATGCGGCCATGGCGCCATCTTCGCCCCAGCCACCCCCAGTCGGCGATCGGCTTGACCCGTGTCGCGGCCGGGCAGCAGTGCCGCCCGGGCCGGCCGAAAGAGCCCAACTCGCCCTAGTCGACCAGATCAAGAGCGACATCCTGCCGACAGCCAGCTGGGGTTCGATGAAGAACTACTCGGTGGACCTAGCGGGAGCGTTTTCGAAACTCGCCCCGCCGGTGTCGCGCGTGGCCGCGGTGCACTATGCGATCAGACTTCGAGATAGCAGTTTCAAGCCCCGTCGTGCGGCCTGCGTGCGTCAGGCGACAAGGGTCAGCGAATACGACTTGGCCGCGGCGGAAAACCGCTACGAGGCGGGAGCGACACTGCGAGAGATCGCCTCGGACGTAGGTGTGAGTCGTGAGCGATTGGCCGCGCTGCTTCGGTCGCGAGGTATCAAGCTTCGGCGAAGCTCTCCCTCGGATGCGGAAGTGGATGAGATGGTCCGCCTGTATGAGGGAGGTGAGTCGCTGGAACGGGTCGGTGCCCGCCTCGGCTTCTCTGCCGGCACTGTCCGCAACTGGCTACTGTCCCGGGGCGTTGCTATGCGCGACTGCCACGGCCGTGAACGGTGACCCGTCGGGGTAGGTACGAGGCGGGCGTGCTGATCCAGCGCTTCCGTCGCAGAAGTGACCGCGGTAACATGCGGTATAGGCGGCCTCTACCTGCTACGCCATCGTCCGATGCGGTGGCGCGATCGTCCGGCCCCGGCCAGACGTCCTCCTTGATTCCTTGTCGCCGGAGACGAGGAGAGGACTGCGCTCATGTTCCGCTCGATTTGGATCGCCAGCGCCCACACCCGCGACTTCCTGCGCCGGTACATGCCCACGAACGTCGCGCTCGACGCGATCCGCACACGGCCTGGGTTGAAGTGGGGTGTCCCGGCGATGCTGGTGGCCATCCCCTACCTGTTTGCCGCCAGCTTCGTGACTGTCCTAGTTGACGACGGTGCGCCGGGCTGGCTGTACCTGTTGGTGCTGTTGTTCATCTGGAACGCGCTGAAGTTCGCAATCATGGGACCGGTCAGCGTCGTCCTCCTGATTGGGGTCAGGGCGAGTGAGCGGCGCGAGCGAAGGGTCCAGCGCGCGCGAGCCGACGCTTTCGCGTGACGCGCCGCTCGGTGGCATTTGTGCGCTCTTCTGTCACGCCCCTCGAAGGAGGGGATCATGGCTGCCACGCTGAGGACTCCCTGTGTTTAGAGCCGTACTACTGGGTCGAATCCAGAATGGCGCCGACCCGGGGTGGCAGTAGGGGACGCGTGCCGGAGACGTGCGCGAGCGTCGCGAGGTTCTTCCACGTGGTGGCACGCAGCACGGACGGCGTGACGTGGTGCTTCCGCGCCAAGGCGCTTTCGACGTCGGATACGTTGCCCGGTCGGGGCTGATGGGCCGAGCGGTTGCCGTCCGGATGATCCGTCTCGACGAGGAGGCGGTCGAGAGGGATGAGGTCGATCACCTCTGTTCGGCGGACGGAGGAGGCGTTGATGGAGAAGTAGGCACCCAGCTCGACGGCTCTCTTGGTGAGCGCTGGTTCCCCGAGCCACCAGTGGAGGATGACGCCCTGAATCGGTGTGCGTTCGAGTTCGTCGATGACTTCGGCTGTTGCACCTTGGCTGTGAATCGAGGTCAACCGTGGGTGTTGCTGGAGGTGTTGGAGGATGGCCGCGAAGACGTCACGTTGCAGAGGGAGGCGGGACTTGGTCCTTCCATCAAGGCCGATCTCACCGACGTACGCGGTCCGTTGCATCAGGGCGTGAAACGTTGCTGGGTCGAAGCCCTCCAAGGCCGTCTTGACCCCGGGGTGCACTCCCACGCCCCACACCGTCAAGAGGTCGCGATGCTGGCGGTCTAGGGACTGCTGGGATTGTTGAAGGCTGCGGTTCGCTGCAAAGACCACAGCCCGCAGGTTCAACAGTTCCCTGGGGTCTATCGAGACGTCGATATGGGCGTGCGTGTCAAGCGGCGGCCAGTTCGTGCTCATGTGAGCAACGCCAGTTCGCAAGCGCCACGGGTGCAGAGATCACGGGCTTCGCTGGCGGAGTAGCCGTCCGGGAGGCGCATGGCGGCAATGTCGCTGACGCGGATGCCTCGGGCGACGAAGCCACGGATACTGGGCAGGACGGAGGCGTTCTGCAGCTGTGATTTCACGCGGTCGTTCGGCCAGGAGTCTGAGACGTAAGTACTCGTGTCGGGCAGGCTTGCGGCGGCGAATGAGGCGCGGCGGACGAGGCAGCCGAAGCAGGTTCCGCAGTGGTGCTGCGCTGTGACACCGAGCCACCGGCGGCTGGTGTGGGCACAGGAGTTGGTGGCGCTGAGGAAATCACCGGCGATCTTGTCGTCACCGATCTCGTCGGCGAGCCAGCGGAACATCTCGCCCTTGGTTTGCCGGGCGAAGGGATTGGTGATCTCGGCGGTGGCACCGACCTGCCGAGCGAGCCGGGACAGCTCAGTCAAGAACCATGGGTGCGTGGTCCGCGTGGACAAGCTTCCCAACTGATCTGGGCCAAGTGGTGGGTTGAGGGAGGCGAAGCCGTTCTCGGGTATCCACAGTGGCACGTCGTTGAGGGATGCCACCGCCAGCCCCAGAGCGAGAAACAAGAACGACCGGGTCCGCGTGCTGTTCTCATTCCGGAAGCGGTGACCGCCGGGTTGGGTCTGGCTGCGTGTGAACCGGACTTGGCGGTGGTGCTGGACGGAGCCGGTGGAGCGTAGGTCGCGGATTCGTGCTGCGACGTCTCGCTGTATCGGGAAGATGGAAGTGGCACCGACGTGGGACACCAGCACGTGGGGCTCTGGATGCGTGCGCGCCAGGAATGCACCGATCGCCGAATCCGCGCCGCCGCTCATCAGCACGACACGTTCGGCATCGCGGTGCTGGTTGTCAGCGATCGACTCGCGTGGAAGGCGCGTTCTCCGGAAGGTCAGCCGCCATTCATCGCCGGAGAGGAAGTCCAGCAGTCGCGCGAGCTCGTGGGCAACACTGTTCCATGACTCAGCGTCGCCGAGGACAGGTACGGTCAGTTCGAAGCTTCGTCGGGTCCAGTTCACTCGACCGGCCTGGCGAGGCACGGAGCGGTCGGCGGCGTAGACCATGGCCGCGAGGCGGAACAGGTCAGCGTTCGGCTGCCGGACGGGGCCGAGGTGCCCGAGACGGGGACCGAGAGGGGTGTTGTAGCTTCCCGTGCCAGTGGTCGGCCAGTACAGCGTTCGTTGCGCGGCTTGGGCGGTGACGGTCGCGGGGACTTGGAACCTGAGGTCGAACTCGGCCATCACGGCTCCTCGTGGAGGGCGCGGAGGTATTCGAGGCCGTCCTCGATGGCCCGGGTGAACTCCGCTGCGCTGGGGCCGGTCGGTGAGAGGTTGGCGTGAGCGGCCAGTTCCTCGGCTGCTTGGCGCACATCGTTCTCAAAACTGGCGCGCTGCGTTCCCGTCATGTCCTTGGTATTGAGTGCGGAAGCTGTTTCCACCAAATATGCCTCGGCAAGGATCAGCGCTACGGCTTCTTCGGCGATCTGTCCGACGGACACATCCGCGCCGGAGGCGTCGCGCTGCATGAGCCATTCGGCGAGGTTGGCGACGACCTGGAGCTGCTCGGCGGTCTCGATGGTCCCATCGGGGAGGTCTTCGCAGACCTTCTGCGCGATCTGGTGGGCAACGTCGAAGATGTTGGGGTTGGTGCGCAGTGCGTCGTAGTCAAGACCGAGGTCACGCAGCGTCTGGGCATCGCCGGTCCTGTAGGCATAGGCGGCTGCAGCGCCGCGGCCCGCCGACCGCGCGGACGTCGCGGCCGACCGACTCAAGGCGGCAGTCGAGTTGCGCTGTGACCGTCCGGCACCGCCGCCCCTGGATGACCGGAACAGGGCGGCTGTTGGAAGTATCCGGCCCGCTGGCGATGACGGCGATGGCCGCGATGACGGCAACGGCAGCTGCTCTGGGTGGCCGTCACCGGGAACGGGGTCTTGCGGGCCGGGGCCACCGGGCAGGGAGTCGAGCCAATCGTCGAGCCCGTCGCGGATGTCGTCGCCGACGGCTCCGCCGCCCCCAGAGTACGAACCTTTGGTGCCCATCAGGTCTGCCTCCTTCTCGGCGGTGGCGTGGTCAACGCCCTCTTTATCTCTCGTTGTCTCTTATCGTCATCCGATAAGCGGCTTGCGAGATCTGCGATGACGTTTTGCATTCCTGGGATCTGCAGGCCGGCCAGGTGAATGGCTGTACCGACTTGGAGATCCTTGGCCGGGAGGCGGCGAAAGGCGTCCAGGGCTGAGCCGCGGACGGGAGGGTGTGCTTGGGCCAACCGGCCGATGCCGGTGACCGCCCCGCGTTGCTCCTGGATGCGGTCGCGGGCGCGCAGCGAAAGGTGGCGGACGAGTTGTGCAATGTCTTCCGGAGGGAGAGCTGCCAAGCTCTCCTCCGAGACTTGATGGCGATCGACAGTTCGTGCTGAGGCAAGCTGGGCAGCGAGATCGCGGAGCCGCTGTGGGAGCTCCGCGCTGACCAGAAGGTCACCACGGAATGAGGCAGCGAGGTGGAGATATGGGCTGAGGTCGATCTCGTGCAGGTCTGGGGGAAGCTTCGCCCATCGGAGTAGATCGTCGGCGAAGTCTGTGGCCACAGCGAGAGAGGGGATCGTTACCTCGTCGCTCTGGCCTTCGGACCTGTCTTCCTCGCCGGCCGCGAGGAGGGACGCGCGTTCGACGCGATCGACCGACTCCTCCTCGGGCGTGATCTTGGGTTTATTGGCCAGCGACTCCAGAGACTCCAGATGGTCCCGAAGTTCACCGGTCCGCAGCCAGGACAGCACCGCCTGAAATTGGTCGGGAAGCAGCACTTCCAGGACCATGAGCTTGGCGACCACCTCGAATTCCAGATGGATGCCTCGGCGCGCCGCAATCGATCGGCGGATGTTGAGATCGTTGAGAAAGCGCTTGATGCGCCTGGGGTTGCCCCGCAACTTTTCGTACAGGATCGTGGTGAGACGGTGAGCGAACGAGAGTTCATGCTGTACGTCAAGCCCGTCCGGCGCCTGCAGATCATCGAGCACGCCAACGCCACGAAGCCGCTGGCACTCGTCGATGACGCGCTGCAATTGATCTTGAGTCAGCGGTGATTCAAGACGGTTCTGGAGCTGGAGCAGCAGGACGTAGGCCTCCGTGTCGAACGCGCCGAGCGCCGGCAGGGGCACGGTGGTCTGAACAATCTTGTGGAGGTACAGCTTCGACGGCGGTTCGGCTGGCAGGCTCTCGTCAGATTCCGCACGCTCCGGGGGCATGGTGGATTCCGGCAGCTTGGTGCGAATCGCTTCGGCCACTCGCTCTTCGTCAGCGGCGATGACGAAGGACATCCCGGTCACGCTGAGGAACAGACGGATGGTTTCCAGGGTCTCCACCACGGTGTCCACCAGGCAGCGGTCGAGGTCATCCACCAGGACCGCAACACGCTTGACGTGCGCTAGCTCGTCCGTCCCCATCAACTCAGCGAACTCAGCCTTGAAGCCTGCAAGGCCCCGAGGTTGATCGGGTTGATCGTCGCCCTCGTCGCTCTTCTCACGGATGAGGCCGATCACGTCATCGATCCCCGGGAGCTGAAGCGTCAGAGAGGACTTGGCCGCCAACCTGATTGCCTTGGACCAGTCGACGCGATCAGAGAGCTTCTTCAGCAGCTTCTTGGCCTTGTCCGTCCTGGTCTGTGCTGCGTCCTGTTCCGCCACCTGCTGGGCGAGTTCAGCGGCAAGGGCTTCGAGCACCTCGCCGATCAGGGTTTCTTTTGCTCCCACGGCCGGGTCATAGCGCCATGGGTCCGTGCGGACGGTGATGATCTTCGCTGCTTCGGGGTCGCTTCGTTGGTCGAGGTCCTTCTTGACGAGTTCAAGCACGGTCGTCTTGCCGCTTCCCCACGGACCCGAGAGCCCGATCGCGAGCGGGTCGAGAGCGTCATCAAGGACGGCATCGGAGACGGTCTCAGCGATGGCGCGAGCTGACAAGAAGTCGATCGTGGAGGGCTCATCGGACCAAAGCCGACCGCGGAGGTCGTGGGCACTCCCGTGAGCCTCATCGGGCAACCCCGGGTGCGGCAGGGGTTCAGCCTCTTGTTGCGATGGCAATCCTTCTCTCCTTCCCGCGGGGCGTGGGGAGAGGACGCCCGACTCAGAGAACCATGTGGTGCACAGTTCAAGAATCTCACCTCAAGCGGTGGGGACCCGGGACGACACGCCCAGATCACTTCCCGCCGGCGTCCAGCCGGCGTAGCGGAGCCGGCCACCGGAGCGCAAGGCCAGGGACCCTTCCTACAGGCCCGGTCCTTGGCGAGCCGGAACGGTCCGTTGATGGGGCTTGGGTGCTTCCGCCTCGGGCGCGAGCTGGCGGAGCGCGGCTTCTGCTCTGGCCCGGTCGATCTTCTGCGCCGTCGTCTGCGGTATCGCACCGAGGACGGCGTCATCGCTGATCGCGTACCGATCCCGGTAGGCAACGACTGTACGGGCGTGGCACCGCCAGGCACGTGCTTTGCGCGGGTCACGGGGAGGGACGCCCAGCGCCGCAGTCCAGGGCTCGGCGTCAGTGACCGCACGGTTGAGCACGGCATCAGCTCGCTTCTCGATCATTTCCCGTCGTTCTTCCAGGGCCTGGCGCATGTCGTCCGTCATCAGACCGTCCGCATGCGGGACGAGCCCGGCGATCAGGCGTGGCACCTTTCGCGATCGGCCGGAACCGGCTGGGCGTCCGGTGGCGCGGGCGACGCGATGGTGGAGGACGGAGGCGATATCGTCAGCGTCTTCGAATCCCCGCGCGGTGACGAGGCGCGGGAACAGTCGGTCGACGTCGTGATGGTTCGCCTCCGCGCGGCGTAGTTCGCCGGTGAGTGCTCCGAACGCCTCGGAGTCGATCACAGCATCGGCTTGCTCAGTGGTGAGGCCACTGGCCCGGATGAGACTGGCCCAGCGGTCGTGCTGAGCTGCGGCGGCGATGGTCTCGTACTCGGCAGCGAGCTGGGCGATCGAGCCCCAGATGTCTTGTTCGGCGGTGATGGTCTCGTGGGCCGACAGCTCGGTACCGGTGTGCTGGAGCACCCCGTAGAGCACGGATCGAGCGGTGGCGTCGAGGTTGTCACCAGGGTGTGGATGGGCGTGGTCGTCCGGACGGTCGAGGACCACGTACGCCTGATTGGAGCGGCGGCCGCGGGTCATCGCGACGTACAGGTTCTCCCGCGTCGTGGTCGGCTCCACCAGCACATGCGCCGTGTCGCTGGTGACACCTTGGGCGCGGTGCGCGGTGACCGCGTACCCGAGGTCGACGTGCTCGGCCACGTACGAGGCGGGAAGAACGATGGACCCGCCGCGGCGGCGTCCGGTGGGGCGGATGGTGACCGAGCCGTCGTCGCGGACCGCGGTGATGGTCCAGGTCTCTCCGTTGCGCACCCACGCTCTGTTGTTCCGCAGGCGGCGGTCGTTGTGGCGCGTGATGATCGTGTCCCCGACACCAGCGGTGGTGCCGTCATGCAATGCCACTTCCCGTCCGCGGGTGAGGGTGCCGTCGAGGATGAGGTCGGCGCGGGCGCGGGCGTTGAGCGTGGTGACGTCGTCGCGGGTCTCGGCGATCAGCACCGAGACCAGCCCTTGATCGCGGTCGGCGCGCCAGGCGGAGTAGGCGGCATCGGTCATCGCCTCGGCGTCGCCGCCATGGATGCGGTCGTGTTCGAGGTAGGTGTCGATGACCTGGGTGCGTCCGTGTCGGAGTGCCAGGGAGGCGATCTTCTCCCAGGCATGGGTGAACCGATGGACGTCGACCAGCTCGGGAGTATCGTTCCGGTCGTTGACAAGCATGGAGAAGGCTCCGCCGGCGTCCACGGACTGAATCTGTGCGTAGTCCCCGACGAGCAGCACCTTCGCCTCAGCATCTTCGGCGAGAGCGGTGATCCGGTCCAGGGACAGGGTGCCAGCAAGAGATGCTTCATCGAGGATGACGAGCTGCCCCGCTTGGAACGTGGTGCCGTGGGCGAGGTGGTTGGTCCACCACTTCGCGGTGTTCTCCGTGGCGATGCCAAGGTCGTCGGCCAGCACCTGCGCCGCCACCGCCGAGGGCGCCAGTCCGACCACCGAGCCCGGGCCGTGATGCTTCTCCCAGGCGCGCCGTAGTGCATTCATGGCGGTGGTCTTGCCCGCCCCGGCCGGACCGACCAGCACATCCACGACGCGACCCGAGACGGCGGCCTTCATCAGCGCCTGGGCTTGATCCTCGCTGAGCATCCGCCCCTCGGCATCGGGGCGGCCAGTGATCTGCTCCGTCGTTACCGCCGGGACCGTCGGTGCGGTGAGGGTGCGGGATCGGTTGAGCAGCCGGTCTTCGGCGGCGAGGAGCTCCTCGGAGGAGAACACCGTGGAGTGCTTGGGCCGGAACACGCTCGTTCCGTCGACGCGGCGGAACGCGGCAGGGCTGGTGGCCAGCTCGGGCGGTGTGAGCCGCAGTGAGGCCTGCTCAGCGGCATCGACGACCATCCCGACGATCGCCTCCCGATCCCGTGCGCTGGCGAACCGCCAGCCCATCGTCTGCCGGGAGGCCTCGGCGTGCAGGTTCCAGCGCCGCCACGTCGAGCGCTTCTCACCGACCATGGCCACCAACGCGGCCCCGAGTGCGGCGACTGTCTCCAGAGGCACATCATCGGCTCGCAACGTGACCGGAGTCTCAGTGCCGGTCACTGCCCGTGCCCAGGCCGTCGCGTCCTGATCGAGGATCGTCGTGGCGCGGGTGCGCCACTGCTCTGTGAGGTCGGCCAGCGACCGGACCTGCTTGTCGGGGCGGGTGGCGAGGGTGGCTTGGGCGCGCAGCTTCACGATCGTCGCCGCAGAGGGCCGCCGGCCATGCTCGGTGACGTACTCGGCGATGAGCCGATCGGCCTCAGTCTCGATGTCGTGCGAGCGGGTCGAGAAGGCTGCAATCAGTTCCTCCGGGACTGCGGTGATTTCCCAGGACGGGTTGCGGTCCCGGCCTCGCTCCCGGGCCTCCCAGCCGAGGCCGAAGGTGCGGGTGAGCCGGTCGGCCAGCACCGCGTTGTAGTGCTCGGACAGGGCGACCACGGCGGCGTGCATCGGCCGTCCGTCCAGCGACCGCCATCTCCCGTCCATCGCCGTCTGCACCTTGTTGGATACGACAACGTGAGTGTGGAGCTGCGGGTCGCCGGAACGGGAGTCGTAGTGATCGAACGCGGTGGCGATCACCCCGGTCACGTCGACCTGGGCGACCGCGCCATCGCCGGCCGTGATACCGGTACGGGTGGCGGCGACCTCGCGCTCCATAAAGTCCACCACCTCCGCAACCGCCTCATGGTGGGCCTGGGCGATCACCGCCTGCGCCCCGGCATCGGCGACGCCCCACAGCACCGAGACCGACTTCGGCACCGAGAAGGTGTAATCGAAGCCGGCCACCGCCCGCCGACTCCCCCGGACCGTCTGCTCCGCCTCGATCTGCGCGACCGCTTCGGCCCGTCCTGCCGGCCCCAGCTCGCTGGGTAGTTGGTCGACCCGGTGCTTGATGCGCTCGGTCACCGGGGCATACGCCGGGAAGGCCCTCCCGAGCGGCTCACCGGTGACGGGGTCGCGGCCCATCCCGATCAAGAGCTGAAGCTGAGCTTCCGATACTTGGTCCCCGGTCGTGAGCTGACCGTCACCCAGGCCGGCGAGGCCGGAGCCGAGCCAGCGTCCTGGCGGGGTACCTTCCTCCGCGTAGTAGCGCGTCAACGGTGTCGAAAGGGAGCGGTCACCGTCGGCGGCGACAACGCTACGAAGCAGGTACTTGTAGCCGTCGCCGGCGCTCATCACCCGCATCGACACCGTCATGCGAGTCAGGTGCACGCTGCGCGATGGCGGTGGCTTCGTTGGTCAAGCGGTGAAGAGCCGCTGCGCGCGAACGAGTTGGCGATATCGGCTTGGAGTGACGCGCGACAGGCCTGGCAAAACGTTGGGGCACCTTCGGACGGCGTGCCCCCGCCTGTAGCAACCGACCTGTTACATCGAGAGTCTAGAGAGGTTGGGCACCGCCGTGCCTTTCATCCCAGGTCTGGGCAGTAATGAGACAAGAGCACCCGGGTCAGTTGCTCAGCGCGCACACTGATCGCGCTGAGCGCGGTGTCGGTCATACTCGCGAAGTTGGTCGGGTATCGCTCGACAGCGTCTCTCGAAACCAGGTCAGGCACGGGCACTGGCAGGTTTCGGTCGTTCATCCCCAGATAGGCGTGCACGAACCCTCTTACTTGCCTAGTCTCGCCGGCCAGGTGGATTCGTGCGCGGCTGGCGTCTTGGGTCTTCCCGTGGGTGATCTCGAAGGTTTGCTTTATGCGGCTCGGCCAGAACCGAGCTGCTGTTCTTTCGCTTCGGCCGGGTCCTGCGTCGGCAGCGATGAGATAGTCGAGATCGTAGACGTGGTCCGTGTGCAGTGGTGAACGCCCGGGCATCAGCGGTGACAATCCGAGGTTGTCATACACGCCGCCATCGGTCATCACCACCCTCCTGTTGCTGGCCTTCCCGGAGCGGTCTCGGAACGTGTAGTCGCGCGTCAGCGCTGGCAGGAGCACCGGGTATGCGGCAGACGCCGCGACTGCTTCGGCGACCGTCACCGGGTTTGTGATCTCCCCGTATGGGGAGCACGAACTTACCTGACTGCCGAACCGAACGGCGTTGCCAGAGGTCATGTCTGTGGCGGAGATGACGGTCGCCAGGTCGGTGTGGGAGACCTCCGGGAGGGTGCGCTGCCCGAACGGTCGGGCCTGCAATGCGGCCACGAGGCTGTCAGTCCGGGTGCGTGAGCGCGGTTGCCGGTTGGTGCCAGCGCTGACAGCACTGCCGACGTTTCGGGCCATCGCCCATGGTGTGAATGTCCGTCTGACCAGTTCCCCTTGAATCCCCGAACGCAGCAGACCTACAACGGATGCGTCGAAGTCGACGAAGCCCCGCGGCCCGTATGCCCACATCGCTGCCAGCAGGCTCCCGCCGCTGATCCCCGAGACAACCCGGACATGCTTCAGTAGGTCACGATCGTGAAGGGCGCGTAAACATCCGAGGCCGAACGCAGTGGCGCGGAACCCGCCACCAGACAGGGCCAGACCGATGCGGGGCGTTTCGCTCATCGGCGCCTTCTCAGAGCTTGCTGCCACCAAGAGAGGGAGTGCGGCGATTCCGACGGAGGTTGGAAGTAGCCGCCTGGATAGTAGGCGGCGTCGGGGATGACCTGGGGCCGGCCGTCAACGCGGCGCTCAGTCTCGGTGAGGCGGTCGACGACTCTGAGATAGACGTCCGGCAACTCCCCGTCCTCATACCACGCGTTCCATCTGAGGGGCGGACCACCAAGGATGCACATCAGTGCCCGCCGGCCTGTCCCGCTTGGTGAGACGATCCAGCCCATGCCTGCTTCGTCGGTCGGGCTCGGCTGCGCGCGACCGTAGGGGTGTGTGTGCCACATGCCCACGAACCCGACACGGTTTGCGGTGCGCGCTCGATGGTGCTCGATCAGCTCTTGCGTACCAGCGGTGCCGTGGTCGAAGTACACCGCGGACAAGGCACTGTCTGGTGACGGACCGACGGCAGCGTCGACATAGAGGTTGCCAGTGGCTTCGTCGAAGGACCCGAGCAGCATTCCGCCGGTTTCCACCTCTTGTCCGCGCGCTCTGGCGCCCCGGCGCGTCTCGGCTCTCATCTCCGCCAGGGCACGTGTCGAGAGTCGAATCTCGTAGCGCCCGGAGACATCGGTGGTGACGTGATCATTAGGCCAATAGAAGCGACTCGTCCCGACCCCGGTCTCTGCGCCCGGTAGCCGGACGGCCACCGCCACCATCGGGTCCTTGCGACGTTCGCTTGCGAGTTCTGAGATGGTCGCCCAGAACAACGCCGATGCAAGAGCTGTGGTTTGGATCGCCGAGCCGGTGAAGGTGGGTGCCGAGCATCCTGGTTCTGGAAAGAACATCTCGGTGCGCGGAGGGTCAGGAAAGAAGTCATCCACAATGTCGCGCCACGACCCGGCAGCAGCACCGCGGCCGTCGGCCGCGATGCGTCGCAGAACGTCGTGACCGGCGCCAGTGGCGCCCGGCCGGGACAGGATACCGAGCGCTCGGACGGCATCGTGCCCGAACAGCCCCGTGATCAGCGGTGGCCATTGATCACGCTGCCGCGCGCGAGCGGTTTCGACCGCGGCGCGCACGCCGATATCGGCGGTCGCATCAATCACGAGGTCATAGTCGGGTGACGTCTGGCCCTCGCCGGTGAAGAGAGTGATGACGTTGGAGGTGAACGCCTCCACGGTGAGGTCACGTCGCAGGGTCGTCAGGCGCCTCGCGAGCTGTCGCGCCTTGTTGAACCCGATATCAGCATCCGAGTACGGCTGGCGCAGCAAGATACCCGGTTTGACGGTGCTGTTGTCAGCGACGGTCAGTGCGCGCACTCCCGCCCGGACACAGTGTTCTGCGATCGGCGCGCCCAGCGCGCCACAGCCGAGCACGAGGACCCGTTTGCCGTGCAACCAGGATGCTGCCGAGCCTTGGTCGCGGCGGTTCGTGAGCTCTGCCCGGTTCTCATGCACGACCATCCACTTGATGTCGGCAAAGCCCAACCAGTCATGCGCGAGAGAGCGAACCTGCTCCTTGAGCTCGTCGTCGTCCAGTCGGCCGACTCGCCTCAATAGACCGGTGACCTCCTCGCCGAAGTCGTCGATCCGCCATGCGGTGATGTGCGCGAGGCGCCGTGTCCCCGACACTCGTCGCGCCGGTGTGCCGAGCAACACTGCCACCGGGGCCGTCTGCTCCAGTGATGCCAGTTCGGCAATGGCGCCGTTGAATCTGCCGGCGCTTGTGATGGCCCGCAACAACTCATCGCGAGGGACCCCAAACTCCTCAAGACTCTCCGCCAACGCCGAAGCTCTGTTCGGGTACTCCATCGACAGTTCGTCGCTGACCAAGATCAGGGGCGCCACGTAGAACGGTCGCCCTGCCGCGTCGCGCGGTTCGAAATCGTCGGCCAGCACGCGGTCGTACGCCTCTTCGAGTGTCAGCCATTCGAGGATGTCGATCCGCTGACCGGCGTGTTCACACCACGCGTACACAAGCCTCGTCGGCCCGGGCACCACCGTTTCCCCCCAGGGCACGAGTTCGCCGACATCCGGATTGACCACGATCTGCCCGGCGTCGGCTGAGCTGTAGGTCACTGGCGGGTGCAGCGGTTGGCCGTCCGGGTCAAGCGTTGCCTCAGCAGCTGCGCGAAGCCAGCTCATCAGTCGCTCAATCAGGCCTCGCATTCCCTCGGCGGGATTCCACTCCACCGACGGGGCCGCGTAGAGGCAAAGATGCCGTTTCCATTGGACGTGCGGGGTGCCGGCCCATCTCGCGTGAGATACCCAGACCCATGGGGGACGGTACGGATAGGCATCATCGATCACGAATTGGAACCTCTCGCGGTTCCGAACTTTGATGCCCTGCCCCTTGGTCTCGATCCCTCGCGTATCGAGAGATACGTCGACGACGAGGCCGGCCTTGGTCTCCCAAGACCCGACGACCTCGATGGCTCCGTCGCTGACGCTCGCGAGTTCGTGAAGCTGCGTGACAGCCCGCTCGGTCAACGTCCGAAGCCCACCGGCGCGTCGGGAGCCTTGTCCCCACCGCGGTCCGTGCTCACTGCCTGCTGCACTCGTTCCGGTCCACTGGCGGCCTCGACACCCCCCGCGGGGAGCGACTTCGCCACGTTGACCGCTGCTGCCGTCACCGCCGCGAGTCGAGCGCCTGCACCCGTGAGTGCAGCGCTCTTGGTGGATTCACTGGCCGCCAACTCCACGACGGTGTCTTGGACAACTCCTGCCCCGGTCACATCCACGCCGAACACGACCGCCGAGGGCGCTGTTTCATCGACCCACGACATTGTGCAGATCACTTCATCGGCGATCTCGCTGTAGCGATCGGCGGCTTTCCGGTGCGGCGGGTTAGCTCCTGCGACATCCTTGGCCGGGAAGAGGGCACTGCTGCTGACGATCACGGCTCCATCGCGCGCGTTGCGTTCGAACGCGTTGAGCACGTCCATCTGCAACACGTCCTTGCCCTCGTCGTCGGGCTTGTACATGACCTTCTTCGAGCAATGATGAGGAGCAAGAAGCAGATCCCACTCCAGGTACTGCTCTCGGTTGTGGTACTCGCTGTAATCGAAGATCTTCATAATCGTGTCGTGGGCCAGGTCGCCGAACAGGAGTACCTTCCCGTCGATCCCCGAGTCGTCAGTGAGCGTCACCTGCATGGCCAGAGAGGTCTCGTTGCGCGGCGCAGCGCTGTCCTCTCTGAACGGCGCGTGGAAGAAAGCCTCGAACCGGCCCTCGCACTCGTGCCCATCGAGGACGGTCACGGACTTGCCGGGACCGGACTTGTACTGCTCGGGCAGTTCATCGTAGGGATGCTTGCCGTGCTCGTCGTCGTAGCCGATGACGAGCACCCGATCACCGCTGGTGGGCTCCTCGCCCGCCGTGAGCGCCGCCTCCGTGGCTTCGATGCGACGTTCGGACTCCTCACGGAACGCGACTGCATCCTCGCACGGGTCCTCAGTGTCCGGGTCGTAGTACTCGTGCCAGAGCCTGGGCGTGGACCACAGCTCGCCGATACGGACCTTCGACAGCAGGTCTGCGAATCCGAGGCAGTGATCCTTGTCCGCGTGGGTCAACGCGAAGACCGCAAGATACGGCTTGCCTTCGACCACAGGCAAAGCCTCAACGAGCTTGTCGACCACCGCGACCTCGGGGTTCGCCTCGTCATCAGCCTTCGCCATGTCATGCAGGTCCACCTGCAACACGAGGGTCTCGTCCACGACGACGGTGGTGCTGTCCCCGGTGCCAACCGGCCAAAACACCGCACCCCGAGCTGGCAAACCTTCATCGGCCGACATAGCTCCTCACTTCCTCGGCCGAAGCCGCACCACCCGCCAGCAGCACCTTGCTGCACCATCTCAGGATACGTTCGACCGCTGACACCGACTTACCGGAACTTCCGGCCGGGCTCCCGCGATGGCGGCTGCCGTGGCTCCGCGAGCTGGCAAACTTACGCACTACCAAGGAGGGCGAACCACGGCAGCATCGACGATGGGGCCGAGGGCGTGGTGCGCGGCCTCGACGCCCGCTGGGGTGCCGAGTGTAATCAGTTCGAGGCTGAGCCCGTTGACGGTCGCGAGCAGGACCGTGGCGGACTGGGCCCTGCTCTCCGGGCCAGCACTCCCTCGCTGTCGAGGACGGCCAGCCACTGGCTCACTCGTTCACGGGCGTGCCGCGACAACGCCGCGAGCACAGCGCGCCAGCCTTCCAACTGCGCCACGTGAGCATCGCCTGCGGGCAGGAACTGCTCCATACCGTCTTGGACCCGACTCCAGGTCAAGTCTGAGCATCGCGAAGAGGAACGGGACTGTACGTTCTTTGATGTAGCTCCCGAACTGGGAGGTATACCAATCTGTCGGTTTCCCAGTCGGTGACTTCGCCGGCGGATCGCCCGGGGGTCGATAGTATTGGCGCATCCTCGTGTCGCCCCCCGTGCTGTACGGACGAGGACCAGAGCCAGGGCCACCAGTAGGAGGCCCACATGGTGCTCAGTGATGTTCTTGGTCTTGCGGCGGCGGCATGGGGAGTCGTGATGGCCATCGCCCCGGCCTTGCAGATTCACCGGATGCTGCGGACCCGATCCGCCGACGACGTATCACTCGGATACTTCGCCCTGCTCATCCCCGGCTTCCTGCTCTGGGTGCTCTACGGACTGTCCCGACACGACTGGCCCCTCGTCATCCCGAACACCGTCGCCACAGCCGTGGCGCTCGTGACCATCGCCGTCGCCGGGCGACTCAAGCGCAACAGCGCGCGAAGTGCTGAGGCCCGACGAAGCGGCAGGAGAACCTAGACGACGTGGCCAGGTATGTGCGACAGCCGGCGATCCTGACCGAGCGCGGCAACGACGCCCTCACCACGGACGACCTGATGCTCATGACCGGCCCTACCGCAACACCGCCGAATTGCACTGAACGACCTTCTTCAAAGGCATGTGATTGCGTGCTGCCCCCTCCTGGCTTCGTAGCAGGTGGTTGCGTCCGGGTAATGCGAAGGGCTTGCTCGCAACCCCCCACGCTCACATGCGGAAGCGCGCCGCCGCCTCCCCTGATCCACTGTCGCTGTCGGCGTGTCTCGATTGCGCGCGGGTGGTAATTCTCGCGCACCCAGGCGACAGCGTCTGCGGACTCGACTCCGCCCATGACCGCCAGGAGCGACATGGCGGTGCCGGTGCGACCTATCCCACCACCGCAGGCAATCTCAACCCGTTCGCGCTCCGCCCGAGTATGAGCTTCGCCCGGTGCGCTGATCGCGTCGTCCATGGAGTCGGGCAGAGAGAAGTCGCGTCCACCTAACCCACCTGTACGGCCAGCCATCGATGCCGCGGGGTCTCTGCCGAGCAAGTAGACAGCGAATCCGGAACCGGGACGTCGCCGCGAGGGCGTCGGACTCCCATGCCTCTGATGGAACGGCCGTCCGGGAACTTCACGAGCCCGCTCACCGGTTCCCAAGCACTCACACAACCACGGTAGTTCCAAGAGTCCGACTTATGCCGCAGCAGACTCTGTCCTCGATCTGCAAGAGGTGTGGCCGCTCCGTGAGTGGGCTGGGAGGTCCGGGGCAGGTAGTACCTTCCGGGAGTCGCCAGGCTTCGTGGCTGTGGCTGTGGGCGCGGCCATGGGAGTCGGCTCAGCTGGTCACTGACTGCGCCCCGTACTCCTGGCAGGTGGGAGGGAACGAGCAGCTCCGGGTGGGTTCGGCGTCCGAACCGATCGGCAAGGGTGCGTCTCCGTGGCGGTTGCAACCGCCTCGCAGACCGCGCGAGCAGCCGTCGTCTTTCCGGGGGTGGCTATCGTCACGGACACCAGTCTTCGCCCTTTTGGACGGGCCGCGGCTCCCACGCCGGGGTCATCGCTTCTGCAGGTAGGCGACGACGGCGAGGACTCGTCGGTTGCCGTCGTGCTCGTTCCCGGGCGGTGAGTGCGGCAAGTCGGCCCTGGCGATGTTGCATCAGCGAGGAGATCACTTCCGGATCGACGACGATGCCACCGGATCGGACGGTCTCCAGGGATCGCAGAAAGTCGTGGACGTGGAAGACGCGGTCCTTTCCGGGCGCGATCCAGCAAGCGCGGCGACGGTGGCTCCGGCGCAGCGCCTCGGACGCCTCGGTGGCATCGGCGCTGCGCATCCTCGCGATGGCCGAGTCCAGGCTGATGGCCGTCGTCCGTTGTCGCTTTGGCATCGTGCCATCTGGTCTGAGGCTGGCGCCTCAACTCTCGTGGTCGCCTAACAGCGTCCCGATTGACGCCGCGCGGCTTCCACGAGCACCTAAGGCACTACCACCGCTCACATCGAGGATGGCCCCCGTAGTCCGACTCGCCCGGTCGGAGATGAGAAAACTTACAGCGTCGGCGACCCTTTCGGGAGCTGCAACATCGCCGAGGACCGCGAAACTGGACATGTACTGGCGGAGTTCGTGACTGCGAAAGGCCTCGTGCCCGTTGTCGGTGAACCCTGGCACAACAGTGTTGACGCGTAGACCTCGGGCTGCGATCGCCTCAGCCATGTTCATCGTGAGTGACTCAAGGCTAGCCTTACTCATGGCATACACGATGTCTCCGGGGCTTGAGAAGTGTGCGCTCGCGGATGAGATGTTCACGACGCTTCCTCCAGTGGCCATCTTCTCGGTTAGGCGTTGAGAAAGAAAGAGAGGCGCCTTCACATTGATTGCGAAATACTGGTCGAACTGCTCCGGTGTTGCAGCACTAAACGAGGGGCCAAGAAGTCTTGCCGCATTGTTCACTAGCGTCCAGAGTCGATACTTAGGATTGCGATGGAGTAAGTCGGTGACTGCGGTTACGACACGGTCGATTCCGTCCGCGCGCGAAAAATCGGCGGCGACCGGGAAGCATAAGCCGCCCCGCTGTTCGATCAAGTCGGAGAGTGCTTTCGCCTTACCGTAGTTGGAACGATAATGCGCAATGATCGCGTATCCGTCCCTGCTCAATGACTTACATATGGCGGAACCGATACCGCCAGTTGCTCCAGTGACGACGACGACGCGGTTTGTGGCCACTAGTTTCCGCCAGGTCCGTACGGGGCTCGAATCGCTTGGCCCGAGAAAGACGCGCGCGCGATAGCTTCCTGATCCACGGTCCCTCTGAATGAACCATCCTCCCTGATATTCATCACAAGGGCGGGCGCCGGCGACAGCTCAGCGTAACTATGAAAGTCAATGGACAACGACGCAAGCGTGGGGCGTTCATCAAATTGTGTCACCGATCTTTCTATTGCGCACACCATCGCCATGGCGGAGAAATGGTCTGCGGCGTGGTCTGACAAGATTGGGTCGGTAAGGTCGTTTATCAAGAGCTCTCGGTGCTCGAACTTCTCAAACGGCGTCGCCGCCTGCTCGGATGAATGTCTAGTCAAGACATTGCGCCGGACACGAGCGTAAACCGCTTTCGGGATGAACGTGGCTTGAGATGTTCCATGCGCTTCAAGGCCGCTCTTGGCATCTATTGCGAAGTGCTGGGTGGCGGACCGAACCTGCCCTCCAGCGCGCGCGACACCTGCGGCCTGGACTTGCACAATCCCCTCCCGGCTGTCAGTGGAGGACAGGAGCTTAGGGTGCCGGATAGACAACTCTATGGAGTGGAGTGCGAAAGCGGCGTCACGAGAGACAGCGAGATGTTGATGAACGTGGACTATCCCTGCTTGGCGCTGGACTTCCATAATGTCAGCAAGGCGGACAATCTTCCGGAAGGGAGGTATCCGGTAGGACGCTGACAAGGCGCCATTCGAAGCCACCCCCGCAGTATGGAGCCAGACGCTGCCAGGGATTCGCTTGTGAGTGTCCGCCATAGAGACTCGCATCCGCGTATCGACTCGGCGTTCCGTGTCCTTTCCTTGCGAATGATCTTGAGGCGCCATCGAAGTCACCGCCTCCAAGTCTCGCGCCAGCAGGCGCAATGACTCGTAGTGCCCGGCCTATGGTAGACCTTCGTCGGTGTAGACATCAACCCCGACCCTCCGGCGCTTCGAGCACCTCAATCCAAAATGACTCAAGGGCCTTTAGCCGTCGCGGCAACGATTTCCAGGAGTCTGCAAACCCAGACAGCATCTGCGACCCCACAAAAAGTGAATTGATGAACTCGGCAGCGCCATCGACATCAACATCTTTCCTGATGGAGCCGTCTGCGATTCCTTCCTTAATCAGGGCGCATGCGATTCTTACCCACTCAAAATAGGGCTCGTGAGCCGTGGCCGCGACCTCGGCATTCGGTTGGCCGGCGAGCCGAATTCCGGCCTGCACTACGACGTCGTCAGCGATCAATTGCCCGAGACCGTGAGCGAGCCGGCTGAGTTTGCGAAGCGCGTTCTCTGTATCAGCGAGCACCTCGGTGAGAACCGCAGTCATCCGCTCCTGTTGCGCCGACAGCACAGCACACGCAATCTCATTCTTGGTTCCGTAATGGAAGTACAGGGCGCCTTCGCTGATCCCTGACTCCTCGGATATGTCCCGGAGTCGTGCTTCTGCATAGGACACCCGCGAGAACACTGTCGCCGCACCCTTCAGGAGTGCGTCTCGCGTCTCAATCGCTCGCTGCTGCTTGGGTGGAGCTCCCCTGCCACGCGGCATGCCAAACCTCTCGTCCGCCTGCATCGGGCTGATCAGAGGCCATCTTAAATCGGGTGAGCGGCTTGTTTCTAGTGGTGGTTGCGCCTGCTCGGCCATTGGAACACCTGTTCGCCTATGCGCAGGCGAGCTGTTCGTGCACCCACACCTCGCTTCCGCCTTGTCCCGTCTCAACGTGTAGGCGGACGCGTCATGTAAGGACGACGGCGACGCGTTCGGTGATGACGTCGAGCATCGCGACGACATCGATGGTGAACACAGTCGGTGGAAGACGAGTGGGGCACGTCATCACGGTGTCGTTGACTCTGGGCATGGGTGTGCCCGCGTTCGGGGTTCTGCTCGGACGCACTTCAGAGCCCCACAGCGGCTAGACGTCTGGCGCGGTGACGACCGGGACGTTGCCGCCGTGCCGGTGGGGCTTGCCCGACCACCACAGGTAAATCCCGGTGGGCGGGCCCAACGCCCGGGATCGGTCGGTGCGGATCAGCGTGCCGTCGAGCTGGACGTGGCTGTGCCCCGGCGGCGCGGGCGGCCAGCAGCGCACCGTGCAGCCCCGGTGCCGCCGCGGCGAGCACGTCGATACCCTCGCGTGGGTAGCGGTAGGTGGTGGAGCTGCTGGCCGCGCGCGCCGACCTGCGCGGGTTGCCCGGCGCGCCCGCTCACCAGCGAGAAGATCCCCAATGTGAGTGGCAGTGGACTCCCCGATCGGGAGCACGGCCGTGTAGCCGGCAGGATCGGACACGCAGGGCCTCGGTGAGAGTTGATCTGTGGATGGACCACCTCTCTGCCGGGGTCCTGCGTCCTCCCTGATGATCTCCATACCGTCGGCGTGTCGCCCTCCCGTGGTCCCGCTACTGGGAATGGCTCACTCCCTCCCCCCGGAGCGCTTGGACGCCGGCAAACCGTTGCCCTCCCTGCACACTCCCCACTCATCCTCATCGGGGGCATCCACTGTCGCATCGACTGAGCCAGCTGCACCCTGCGCGGAGCCCCGTCCTTCATCGCATCAGGCGACCCATTGACTCACGGTCACACGTAAACTAAGTTGGCCGCATTACTTTGTAAGACCCACCGTCTACGTCGACGTGGCGGGTCATGTGGGCGCCACTCGTTGGGCCCGGGGGCGTTCCGGCAACGGCCGGTGGGTGCGTCCCCCGTTTTGGGTCTCTCCGTCGCAGGTTGGAAGGAGGTGATGAAAATGAAGGCATACGAGACGCCGATGCTCGTCGAGCGCGGCACGTTCAGCAGCCTCACGGCAGGACTCGGTCGGCTGTTCGCGGACCGCGTGATCCCGGTCGGACGACTGATCCCGTAACTCCGAGGAGAACAACCATGGCAAGCGGTCGCCAAGACACTGGGTTTCTCCTGGCCATCGGCCAGGGGGCGGTGGACAGTGCGGCCGCTTGCCATGGCTTCAACTCACGCGCCTCAACCGGCGACCTAACGATCACGTGGACTTGCGACGAAGCGTCCACGACTCGGATCACCGAAGCAAGCGGGGCAACCCGCGGACTTGCGTGGTTCGGAACTCCTAGGCCAACGGTGAGGATTCGTGAGGCCAGTCGTACGCTTGGCGGCGATCAAGGCAGGCATCGAGAACTTTCACGCCAGGGCGCCCGCCTGGTCGCACTCTGGGGTGACGGAAGGATCTCACTCCGCGGCTCCGCTTCGGGATTCGACAGGGTCTTCTACTCCCGCACCTCTGAGTATGTTCTCGTTAGCAATCGAGCTGACCGAATCGCCGACTATATCGGCGCCGAGCTTGATCCGACTGGGGTGGCCATCCATCTCATAGAACCAGTCGGCCACCCCTTCGACCTGTATCCATTATGGGTTGACATTAACCCTGTTGAGCCCGGCCTGATGCTCTGCGTCGGGTCCGATCTTGTCCCGAAAGTCCTCCCATGGTGGTCGCCACCTGAGCCGGCGGTACCTCTCACTGAAGCCGCGGAAGAAGTTCGACATGCCATTGAGCAGGCAGTCCTCGACGCTGGGTCCGGTAACGAGGTGGTCTTCAGTGATCTATCGGGCGGCCTGGATTCCACGAGCATCACGGCGATAAGTCTTCAACTCTTTCCTGCCAGCCGGGTTATCGCCGTAACATCGGGCGACAGAGGCCGAAATGAAGATCAAGTATGGGCGAAACTGGCGGCTGGCGACCTCACCCTCTACCGTCATTTGTTGCTCGACGGTGGCGACCTACCCTTGGTCTACTCCGGCTCCCTTGGAAGCGGGGCCGAGACTGATCATCCAAGCCCAGCTCTAGCCACTCAAGCAACGATCCAAGCACTGGCGGAAATAGGCAGTGGGCATGGCGCAAACGTACACCTGACCGGGCACGGTGGAGATCATCTGTTCTATGGGATGCCCACCCTGCTCCGAGACTATCTTCAGAAGAATCCAATCAACGCGATTCGGAAAATTAGCACCTATCGTCACATGCTCGGATGGCCCGGGGCAGAGGTTCTGAAGCAGTTGACGTCGAGAGAAACTTTCGCGACTTGGCTACGCCATAGCACTAAGCTTCCTAACATCCCTCTCGACCGGCTACCGATTCTCACTTGGGGTCCGCCCATAAGCCTTCCTATGTGGCTATCTACTCACGGTAAAGATCTGATCGAGGGCTTTATCGTACAAGCTTCAACCAGCGCCCAGCCTCTAGCGCAACGTCATGGCGAGCACGCCGAGCGGGATACCATCCGCCAAGGTGCGCAACTCGCTCGAGCCATCGCTCAAATTTCAGAGCATTATGGCTTGAGGATTCAGGCCCCGTTCTTCGATGATCGCGTTCTTGATGCCGTCTTGAGCGTCTCGATAAAGGACCGTGTCGACCCGTGGGCGTACAAGCCCTTGCTCAAGGAAGCGATGAAGGGCGTCCTTCCGGCTGCAGTGGCGGACAGAAATTCCAAAGACGAAGGTTCGTTGGACCTTGAGCTTGGCTTTCAGGAGAACAAGGCGCACATCAAGGAATTATTCGCACACTCCGAACTCGCCAACATGGGATTGATAGACAGAGACCGTCTCACACAGGTACTGGAGATGGGAAGCCACCCGAGCCTCTCCGACAGCGGCATTACGACCACCCTATGCACAGAGGTATGGCTCCGCGGGCGCAAGCGAAAGAACGGCTCACGATGAGATTCTGTTTGCAGTCAGATATATCATTCTCTGAAACCGACTACGGTTCGGTAATTCTCAACACCCGTACTGGTCGCTACTTTCAACTCAATGCCGTCGCGACGAGAATGCTTCAGCTGTTAAACGAGGGATTGTCCAGGGACGAAGTTGTAGATGCGTTGATCGAGAGTTATGACGTAGACCGGGAGCGAGCCTCAAGCGACCTCACCGCACTCATCCAGCAAGGACTAGCGGCTGACATTCTAAAGAAGCGAGAACCATGAGCGTCAGTATGTCTATGCCCTCCCCAAATAGCGCCCATCGAATGAGTGTGTTCGACGCGCGGCGAGGTGCTATCGCTTTGGCGTTCCTGCTAGCTCGACTCAAACCCCACAGACTAGCAGTAGTCCTTCGATTTCTTAGCCGTGGTGCGCGGCCTGCCCATCTCGATGCCGCTACGACGCTACACGAGTTAATCGTCTCAACGAGTCCGAAGTGCGCGGGTTGGCGTGGTTGCCTTCCCCGTTCCATCGCAATTGCGATGCTTTGCCGATGCCGCGGCACGTGGCCCACCTGGTGCGCCGGGGTGAGGCGCACGCCTCCCTTCGCAGCGCACGCCTGGGTCGAATGCCAGTCCCAAGTGGTAGGTGAGTGTCTGCCCCCCTCCGCTTACGCTCCGCTGATACGAATAGAAGCGCCAGTTGGCGGTCGGACACAGCCGTGATGACACTTATCAAGGAGCAGCAAAGGCGGTTCGTCGCCGCGGCTGTCTTGGTCATAGTCGGCACGGTCGCCGCACTGTTGCAGCCACTTATCGCAGGGGACGTCATTAAGGCCGTCGAGCAGCGCGCCAGTGTCTGGCCATCGGTTTGGGCCTTGCTGGCGATCTTTGCTGTACAAGTGATCGCTGAGACGTCAGGGCGATACTTGTTGGAAGTGATTGGTGAACGTGCCGCCGCTTCGCTTAGGCGGCGAGCTGTCGAGCGCGCCATACAGGCCCGCCTTAGCACTCTGACGCCCTACAGGTCGGGCGACATCGTCTCTCGGGTGGTGAATGACCCTGCGTCTTTACAATATGCTGTCGCCCACGGATACCTAGATCTCGTCATCGGCGCGCTGACACTCGTTGGCGCCGCAGTGCTTATGGCGGCAATAAGTCCCTTGCTGCTCACCACGGTCTTGGTGATCATTGTCGTCGCCGGCCTAGGTGCCGCCGTCTTCCTATCAAAGCTCCAGGATGTAGCGAACGAGAAGCAACGCGCGCTTGCGACTCTGACAGCAGATTTCGAAGGCGTCCTGACCGCGCTCCGCACTGTAAAGGTATCGAATGCTGAACGTCGCGAGTGTCAACGATTGGGGTCATCTATAGAGAAGGTCTTAGGCGCGGCTCGTAAGGGTGCCGCGTTGACGGCGGCGGCGACTCCGGCGGTGCACATTGCCGCCACGGGGGCACTTATTGCGGTGGTCGTTATAGGGGGAACACAAGTTGCGGGCGGGAGCCTGAGCATAGCGGACTTGGTTTCGGCGCTTCTCTACTCTACTTATCTGGTCGTTCCTCTGGGCAGTATCATCGAGGGATACGCTTCCATCGCCACGGGGCGCGCTTCCTTCCAGCGGCTAGACGAGATCTTCAATCTTGAAGAAGAGCAAAACGAGCGAGACGCCGCAGCCGTCTCGGTAGCGCACGATCAGGCCACTGATGTCAAATATCCGGTTGTGTTTCAAGACGTTCACTTTTCATATGGGGCAACTCAGCAGCCGGTGCTCAAGGGAGCCTCCTTCAAGGTTGGCAAGGGTGCGCGTTGTCTAATTGTGGGTCGGTCCGGAGTAGGCAAGTCCACCATTCTGAACTTGATCAGCGGACTCTACGCGCCCGACAAAGGGAACGTCTCCGTACTTGGGCTGAATCTGCCGTTCGCGCAGGTAAAGCACCTGAGGTCAAGAATCGCCTTACTTGAGCAAACCTCCCCCGTGTTGCACGGCAGCGCTCGGGACGCGGTTGCGTACGCAAATCCAGAGGTGTCAGACGCGCTTATCCTCGACGTCCTGGCTGGCGTCGGCCTTGCCACATTGTTCCCCGACCAGGTGTCGCTAAACCGCCAACTTGGTGACATGGGTGCGACACTATCCGGTGGCGAGCGCCAGCGTATCGCGCTGGCTCGCGCTTTGATTACCGAGCCAGAACTCCTGTTGTTGGATGAGCCGACATCAAACTTGGACACCAATTCCTTTGAGAGTGTGATGAAGTCTATTGCGGATCTATCAGTAGATGTAACTGTCGTGATGGTGTCTCACGATTACCGTCTACTGGCCTGGGCCGACACCGTATTTGAGATGCGTGAAGGAGAGGTGCTTGAGGTGAGTGAGGAAGAGGTCGATTGGAGGGGACGTGGGAGTGTCAGTTGACGATGGCGAGCATAACCACAGGCCCTGGACGCCGGACGAGTTTGCGGCCGCGATAGACGGCCTGGATTCGATACTGATCAGGACAGCTGCCACGCTTGGCATCTCGGACCACATCTTGGCCGGCCGGGATAATGTCGAGTTACTGTCGGAGACGCTCGGATGCGATCCAGAAGCTTTTAGTAGGCTATTGCGATATCTCTGTTCGCGCGGGGTGTATAGGGAAGTTGAAGGTGGCCGACTAGCGCTCCGGGAGTATGGAATGCTGCTGCTGGATTCGCATCCAGGTGGTCTCCGACGGTGGCTCACGACCACTGGACCTGGCGGACGTCTGGACGCCGCGTTATACGCGATGAATGAAGCGATTCGTGACGGTGTAGCGAGTTACCCAAGAGTTCACGGGAGGGGGTTCTATGAACACGCCGCGATACCGTCTGAAAATGGGAGGACCTTCCATGAGCTTCGCGCAGATCACGCTAAGAGTATTGCGGAACAACTCGCTTCTCTTCCGGTGTGGAATCAGATTAATCACGTGGTTGACGTGGGTGGCGGGGAGGGGGTTCTCCTTGCCGCGATCCTAGGTGCGCATCCTCATCTTCGCGGGACGGTGATCGACTTGGAAACCGCCATTGAGGGAGCTTACAGTCGCTTGCGAATAGCTGGCGTACTTGCCCGCTGTGAATTGCATGCGGGGTCATTCTTTGAGCGATTGCCGGCACCTGCGGATATATACATGCTTTCGAATGTTCTGCACAACTGGGACGACAGCGCGGCCCGTCAAATTTTGCGCAGGTGTAGAGAGACGCAAAGTTGCCTGCTTATTGTCGAGGCTCTTGTTGACCGCATTGACCCGAGGGTTGCAACATCGATGGACTTGAGAATGCTGGCGTTCTGTGGGGGCAAGGAAAGAACGCGAGATGAATTCGAAGCGTTGCTCCACGGTCAGGGGTTCAAGGTGTCTAGTGTCACCGCAGTCAACAGTGAGCTGTTCGCAATCTTTGCCACTCCGGTCTAGGAACATAGTCGTGCCACGACCAACATCGTCGAGCGACATCATGGGCCGGCGAGCGTGGAATTGCAGCCTGTCTGGCGCCCGCGTGAGCGGACTGTCCTCCATTCCGATGGCCTGCCAGCGCACAACCTCGGCAATGGTCGGTCGTGATCAATCCTCGCAGGCTCGGCTTTGCCCCTGGCGGCTGCACTTTAGGCGATGTTCTCCATGCAGACGCTGCGGTAGGTGCTCTCTCGGAAAGTCGCTAACGGTACACGGCCATGAACGATCTGCGAGGTCCTGGTAGGTGTGTGCCACAGGCGCAGGCCTATCTTGCCAGCGGATTCTCGCCGGTAGTGGCGCGCACCGAGAGCGTGTACCGGCGGCGTGAACCGATCGCCCACGACTGCGTGCAGCTGATCTTCGTGCGGGCCGGATCGGCCTGGCTGTTCAGTGCGTTCGGAGAACGCCCCGTCCGGGTCGGGGACGTGGTGCTGCTGGCGGCCAACACCCTGTGCGGCGCCGAACCCGAGGAATGGCTCACGGCCACGACCCTGTACCTGAATCGGGACTACGTGGTGGACCAGGTGTTCTGGCAGCACGCCGCAATCCTGGCCGACCGGCTGGAGGCCAAGGACTTCCTTGCCGCCCACTACGCCGAACCCGCCCAGATCCTGCGACTGGGCGAGCACCGCGCCGGATGCCTGATGCCGTGGCTAGACGAACTCGGACGGCTCAGCCTTGACGGGCCGACCCCGGAGCGGTTCTACCGGATGCAGGCGCTGCTGTTCGCCGTGCTTGATGTCGTCTCTCCCTTCGTGGCGACCACAACGGTGCGCCGGTCCCTGACCCAGCGCAAGGCCAGCTGGCCCGGGACCCCGGCCCTGCGGCGGCTCGCACCGTTGCGGATCGAGGCCCGGACTGTGGCCGACCTGCTGCGCGAGGAGCCAGCACGGCGCTGGGCGCTGTCTGAGCTGGCCGACGCCGTGCACCTCTCGCCGTCTCAACTCGGTCGGGTCTTCGTCGACGCCTACGGCAAGACGCCGCTGACGTACTTGACGACGCTGCGCGCCGAGCAGCTGGCCCGCCTGTTGCGCGAGACCGACCTGCCGATCGAGCAGGCGATGCGCGAAGTCGGTTGGCACAGCCGCGGCCACGCGGCCCGCCTGTTCCGGCAGGCCGTCGGCATCACCCCCAGCCGCTACCGCGAACGCAGCCGACACTCGGCGGAACCACCCGCCGCCAGTCCTGCCCGGAATTGACCTCTAACGACGGCACCGACGGCACCGGCAAGTATGGGAAGAGTGACCGGCCCTTGATTTGACCGACTCCTAGTGTGCCGATTGGTAGCATCGTGTCTTGACGGCGCGTGCGCCCCCTTGCGGTTGGGAGGGCGTCGTCCCACGGCACGAGCGCTTCACGATTGGAGTTACTCGTGCTCACTACGGTTCTCGCTGTCGCGGCCGCTTCTTGGGGTGTGGTGATGGCGCTCGCCCCGTTGCTGCAACTGCGCCGGATGTTGCGTCGGCGTTCCTCAGAGGACGTGTCCATCGGCTACCTGGTGCTTCTGCTGCCGGGCTTCTGCCTGTGGGTCAGCTACGGGATTGCTTCCGGTGACATCGCCCTGGTCATCCCCAACACGGTGGCAGCAGTCATTGCTGGCGGGACCATCGCTGTCGCGGTAAGGCTGCGTCACGGTGCGGCCGACGACGTCCCGAGAGAATCACCGAGCTGACGAGAGCGCTACGGCTCAGGCGTGCCTCACGTCGACGATCCGGAGAGCGCCAGGCACCCCCGTCCCAGCGCGGCGGTAGCCTTGTGAGGAATGAGCAGCGCGAGCACTGCCACCGGGAGGGGCACAGCAGACGCAACCACTGGACAGCCGGAGTTGCCGCGGGCGCCGGGGTCGTGGTTGCGCGAGCGGGCGTGGTTGCTCGATGTGTTGGTCGCGCTTGCGGTGTTTGCCTATAACCTGCCGATTCTGCCGGTGTACGTCAGTGATGGTCCGCGCCTTGTCGGACTGATCGTGGTCTCGGTCGGTTTGTGCGCGCCGTATCTGTGGCGCCGCCGGTACCCGCTGGTGGTGCTGGGGGTGATGCTGACTGCGGCGTGTGTGCAGGTGTTGTTGGGCGCGCCGATCATTGCCGCCGACTTCATGTTGTTGCTCGCCGTGTACAACGTCGCGACGCGGTACGGCTGGGCGGTCTCCTTCCCCGTTGCTGTTGCCGTGGTGATCTGGCTGCTCTGGGCGGTCCTGCCTCGGCTCGGCGAGAACTTCATCGACATGGGTGAGCTGTTGTCCCTGGTCGCGCTGATCGCGTTGGTCTGGACGTGGGGCACCCTGGTGCGGGTACGCCGTGAGTATGTTGCGAGCTTGCAGGAGCGTGCCCATCAGCTGGAGCGCGAGCGGGAAGCGCAGGCGCAGATCGCGGTGGCCGAGGAACGAGCCAGGATCGCCCGCGAAATCCATGACATCGTCTCCCACAGCCTCAGCGTCGTGGTCGTGATGTCCGAGGGCGCGGCCTCCATAGTGGACGCCGAGCCGGAACGGGCGAAGTCGGCGATGCTGGGGGTGCGGGACACGGGACGCAGTGCGCTGGCGGAAATGCGTCGGATGCTTGGCGTCCTGCGTGACGACGAACCGGGCTCGCACGCACCGCAGCCCGGAATCGCCCAACTGGGGCGGCTCGTGGAGGACTCGAAGGAGACTGGCCTCCCCGTGACGCTCACAGTTGAGGGCGAAGCAGTGCCGCTGACCGCTGGCTTGGACCTGACCGTGTATCGGATCGTGCAGGAAGCCTTGACGAATGTGCATAGGCACGCCGGCTCGGTGAGCGCTGTGGAGGTCCGGCTCCGTTACGGGGAGTCCGAGGTGGAAGTGCGGGTCACCGATGATGGTCGGGGGCTCGACGACCCGCTTGCCGGCGAACCGGTCGGGCACGGTTTGGTGGGGATGCGGGAACGCATAACCGCCTACGGTGGCACGCTGCATGCCGGCATGCGACCAAGTGGCGGTTTCGAGGTGGCTGTGGTTTTGCCGATCAGGGGTGAGCGATGAGCGTTCGTGTTGTCCTGGTTGATGACCAGGAGATGATCCGGATGGGATTCCGGATGGTGCTCGAATCCCGGCCGGAAATCGATGTCGTCGGGGAAGCTGACGACGGTGACACCGCTCTCGACCTGTTGCGCACCGTTGAAGCCGATGTGGTGCTGATGGACGTGCGGATGCCGCGGATGAGCGGCGTGGAGGCCACCCGACGCATCCGCGCCCGGCAGGACGCGCCACGGGTGCTGATTCTGACGACCTTCGACCTGGACGAGTACGCCTATGACGCCCTCCAGGCCGGCGCGTCCGGGTTCCTGCTCAAGGACACCCCGGTGGAGGACATCGCCGCCGCCATCGGCCATGTGCACAAGGGGGATGCTGTGGTCGCTCCGAGTACCACGCGCCGGCTGCTCAATCACTTCACGCGCGCGCGCCCGACCAGCGTCGAGCCCGAGCGGGATCATGCCCGGTTCGAGGAGCTGACCCCGCGCGAGCACGAGGTCTTGCGGCTGGTCGCTCGCGGGCTGTCGAACGCCGAGATCGCTGAGCAGCTTGTGTTGAGCGAGGGAACGGTCAAGGTGCACGTCGGGCGCATCCTGACCAAGCTGGGTCTGCGCGATCGGGTGCAGGCCGTCGTCCTGGCCTATGAGAGCGGGCTCGTGGAGGCCGGCGAACACTGACGCACCGGCGCCTTCCGCGTATCACTTCAGCCATACGCCGACGCCGCTGTATCACCTGAGGCATACGCGCAAGATATGCCTCAGGCGAGACGATTCCGCTTCGCGATCTCGCGACAGTGGATGGCATGACCGACATCGTCGCCACAGAAGGCCTGACCAAGCGCTACGGCACGCGCACCGTCGTGGAGGACCTGAACCTACGCATCCCGGAAGGGTGCGTGTACGGGTTCCTCGGCCCGAACGGGTCGGGAAAGTCCACCACGATGAAGATGCTGCTCTCCCTGATCCAGCCCACCAGCGGGGAGGTGCAGGTGCTGGGCCAGCCGATGACTCGCGGCACTCGGCGACAGCTGCTGGCTGGCATTGGCTCGCTCATCGAATCCCCGCCTGGCTACGCGCACCTGACGGGCTCGGAAAACATGCGCATCGTTCAGCGGCTGCTGGGGTTGAACCGGCAGCAGATCGACTTCGCGGTGGCCACGGTGCGGATGCAGAACCAGATGGACAAGAAGGTTCGCGAGTACTCCCTGGGCATGAAGCAGCGCCTGGGCATTGCGATGGCCCTGGCCCGCCAGCCGCAGCTGCTGATCCTGGATGAGCCGACCAACGGCCTCGACCCCGCCGGCATCGACGAAATCCGCACCCTGCTGCGCCGGCTCGCGAACGACGGTGTGACCGTCATGGTCTCCTCCCACCTGTTGGGTGAGATCGACAAGACCGCGAACATGCTGGGCATTCTCAGCCAGGGCCAGATGATCTTCCAGGGCACGCGGGAGCAGCTGATGGCTGCTCCGACCCCCGAACCGCCGTCGCCAAGCTGACCTCATTCAACGGCCGCATGACCGACACCGGAGAGGTCGCCGTACCGGCCCTGGACGATCGTCAGACCGCTGGGGTCGTCGCCGCGCTCGTCCATGAGGGGATCGGCATCTTCGGCGTGCGCCGCGACGAGCAGACCCTCGAAGACGTGTTCATGCATCTCACCGCCGGAGGCGGCCTGTGAACACGCGCGCCGTAGCGAACGAGTTCGCCAAGATGCGACACCTGAGAGTCGGCGTCATCGCCGTAGCTATGGTCGTCGCCGTCCTTGGACTGTCCCTGTTCACCATCGTGTCGAGCCCGGACTTCGATCCGGACTCACCCGCGGCGTGGAACGGGCTGTTGGCGGGCATGTCCTTGGCCATCCCTCTGGTCTTCCCGCTGCTGCTGGCGGTGCTCGCCTCGCGTCAGACCGATATCGAGCATCAGGGCAATGGGTGGCTACTGCAAGCGACCTCCGGACTGACCCCGGGCGGTGTCTGCCGGGCCAAGCTCATCACGCTGGGCATCGTCGTCGCAGCGATCACCGCCGGCACCAGCCTGCTGGTCCTCGTGGCGGGGAAGTTGCTCGCCGGCATCCTCGCGCCGATCCCGTTCGCTCATTGGGTGGGGTTCACCGGGTGCATGCTCGTCATCAACCTCGTCGTCCTCGCCCTGCACATCCTGCTCTCGGCGAAGATCGACAACCAGCTCGTCGCCCTCGGCATCGGAGTCCTCGGGAGCGTTCTGGCCGTGTTCTCCCAAGGCCTGCCCGCCGCGGCGGCACACCTCACCCCGTGGGGCTACTACGCCCTGGCCAGGGCCGCCGACTACGCAGCCAGCGGCTACGTCGCCATCCCGCTGTCGTACCCGAGCATCGCGGCACTCGCTCTCGTCGTCGCGGTGTTCTTCCTCATCACCACCGGCCGTTTCGACCGTCAGGAGGCCTGACATGGGCGCGCTCAACGCCGAACTGATCAAACTCAAGCGCTCCCTGGCCTGGCCGGTCGTGGTGCTCCTGCCCATCGTCCTCGTGCTCGCCGGTGCGGCGACCCAGCTCGCTGATGGCGAGCAGCCCGACGACGGGTGGCACACGGTGTGGTTGCAGTCCGTCGGGTTCTACGGGCTCTTCCCGCTGGCTATCGGCATCGCGATCCTCGGCTCCCTGGCCTGGCGGGCCGAGCACCGCGGCAGCAACTGGAACGCCCTGATGAGCGGCCCCACCTCCTCGTGGCGCATCGTCGTCGCCAAAGCCGCCGTGATCGCAGGGCTCAGCGCGATCATGCAGGTCATCCTGCTTGCCGCGGTCATCGCGATCGGCAAGCTCGCCTTCGACCTGCCCGGCATGCTTCCCGGCCAATACTTCGGCATCACGATCCTGCTCGTGGTGGCGACGATCCCGACAGCCCTGATCCAATCGGCGTTGTCGATGGTCATGCGCTCCTTCGCCGCACCCATCGCGGTCGCCCTCGTCGCCGCAGGCATCTCGACCGCCGCGCTCATGGCGGTAGGCAACGCCGCGCTCATCTCGCCCTACGGGTTGGCCACCCGCACCGCGCTACTGGGCACCGGCGCGTTCGTGGACACCGGCACCATCACCGTCGGCGATATCACGTCAATTCCCATCGCCATCGTGCTGCAAACCGTCGTGCTCATCGTCGTGACAACCGCCGTTCTCGAACGCCGCGATACCCGTATCTGACCCCCGCGTCCCGCCTGTGAAAGGAAACCATCATGTCCACCCCGAAGCCGAACTCCGGCCCCCGGTGCACGTCTACCAGAACAACACCTCCGCCGCCCCGGTCCGTAGCAAGTCCGCGACCGGCAGCGGAATATTCGCCCCTGGTCCTGGCCGTGGTGGCGCTCCTTGCCGCACCGATCTTCCTGCTCATCCCCTACGTCGGCTTCCTGCCCGCGCTGGTCGCTGGCGCCGGGATCGTCGTCGCCTGGACCGGGCTGCGCGGATCGACCCATGGGGCCGGGGTCGCCGTCACGGGGTTGATCGTCTCCGTCGTGCTGTTCGCCCTGCTGGCAGGCGTCGCGACCATGTGGAACGTCGTGGTCGCCGACCCGGCGATCCGCGACTACGACGAGCTGCACGAGGTCATCGACTACATCAAGACCCTCGTCTTCGGCTGAGCCCGATCATCGGCCGCGCGAGTGAGGTGTTCTGATGGCAGCGCAGGTCTTCGGCTCGATCCTCGTCGGCCTGGTCGTGTCGGCGGTGCTGTTCCTGCCGCTACTGGTGTGGCAGTACCGCCGCTACGGCCGCTTCGACGCCCTGCGGATGCTGTGGACCACCGCCGGGTTCATCTACGCCACCGCCATCGTCGCCTTCACCGTCTTCCCGCTGCCCGAGTTCACCCCCGGGTACTGCGCGGCACACGCCACCGAACCGCTGTTTGACCCGCTGCGCTTCCCCCGCGAACTCATCGACCTCATCCAGACCCAAGGGGCGATGGCCGTCGCCAGCGACTGGCTCGTCTGGGAGTTCACGCTCAACATGGTGCTGTTCATCCCCTTCGGACTGATCGTGCGCCGCGTCTTCGAATGGCCCCGCGGCGTCGTCCTGGCCGCCGCGCTGGGCACCTCGGTCCTGATCGAGCTGACCCAGCTCACCGGCAACTGGGGTCTGGCACCGTGCCCCTACCGGTTCGCCGACACCACCGACCTGGTCACCAACACCACCGGCGCAGTCATCGGCATGGGGCTGGAGAAGATCACCCCACGGCTGCTGTCGACCAAGTCCCACCTGCTCGCCCGACGCGACCGGGCGCGTCCCGTCACCCGCGGCCGCCGCCTGCTCGGGATGCTCCTCGACGCCTGGTACCTCGTGCTCGCCGCCGTGCTCGGCGGAACCATCGCCTCGACCATCTACGCCATCACGCAAGGAGGACCCGGCCAGGCGCTGACGCCGGCACAGCTGCTGGAGCTGCAACAGGCGATCTTCCTCGGTGCCTGGCTGGCCGCGATGGTCATTGTCGTCGTGCCGGCACTGATCGGCACCGGCGCGTCGCTCGGGCAGCGCACGGTCTACCTCGCGCCGGTGCCGAAGCATGGATCGCGATCGCGGCTCCTGGTCCGCGCGCTGGTCGTGCAGGGCGCCATCCCCACCGGGCTCTTTCTCGGGTTCCCCACCGCGCTGCTGAGCCCACTCCTGGCACTGGCCGCCATCGTCTCGGTCTCCATCACTCCGGGTGGACTCAGTGGTGTCGTCTCAGGATGCGGCTGGCGTGACGCACGACTGCCCGCCCCAGGCCGACCAGACGACACCCAGGCGGCACGCGGGTCCATTGGACGGGGAGCCACTCACCCCGGGGATCAGAGCTGACGGTGCTGAATGGTGACGGACGTTGGCCGCGAGCGGTTCCTGCCGGTCCTGGCCCGCACCCGCGCGATTCATCGTCCGATCGGGCCGGTCGCCTACGACTGCGTCAAGCTCATTTTCGTTCGGCACGGCTCGGCGATCCTGCTCAGTGAGTTCGGTGAGAAACCCGTCACCGTCGGCGACGTGGTGATGCTGGGGGCGAGCACCCTGTGCGGCAGCGAGCCTGAGGGCTCGATCACCGTCACCACCCTGTATCTGGATCGGGACTACATAATCGATCAGGTGTTCTGGCAGCACGCCGCATTCTTCACCGACCGGTGGCAGGCCCAGGACTTCATCGATGAGCGGTACTCCGAACCCGCCCAGATCCTGCGGATCGGTGAGGGCCGCGCGGGCATGCTGATGCCATGGCTGGACGAACTGGTCGCGCTCAGCCTCGACGGGCCCGCACCGGAGCGCTTCTACCGTCTCCAGGCACTCCTGTTCGCCGTGCTCGACGTGATCACCCCCTACGTCACCACCACCCCGGCGCGGCAGACGGCGACCCAGCGCAAGACCACCCATCCCGGCATGCCACGCCACCGCCAGTTCACCCCGTTGCGGGCTGAGGCCCAGCAGGCAGCCAAGCTGATGGCCGAGCAACCGGCGCGGCGATGGACACTGCCCGAGCTGGCCGGCGCCGTGCACCTGTCACCGTCCCAGCTCGGCCGGGTCTTCACCGACGCCTACGGCAAGACCCCGATGACCTACCTCACGACGCTGCGGGCCGAGCACCTGGCCCGCCTGCTACGCGAGACCGACCTGCCGATCGAGCAGGCCATGGTCCAGGTGGGCTGGCACAGCCGCGGACACGCCGCCCGCCTCTTCCGCCAGGCCGTCGGCATCACCCCGGCCCGTTACCGGGACCTCAGCCGCCAGAACGCCGTGGCCTGACATCCTGGCTGGCCTCTCGGGGTCCGCGAGAGGACTGAACACAGCGATCCAGCGGGCGCGACGGGTGTGCACCTGTCTGGGGAGGCCCGGCGACGGCCGTCGACAGGAGGCGCATCACCATGGCGGCACAGGGACGAGCGCAGCGACCACCGGCGGCGAAGCCAGGCGGCGGTAGAATAGGCCCACGACGAGCGTGGGCTGGAGGTGAGCACGATGGCGGGCAAGCTGCTGTACCGGGACATCGTCCCGTACGAGACACCCTCGTCGCTGTCCGCGCTGCACGGCCCGGCCTCAGGCGTGCTGGAGTTGCCGATCACGGTGCACTGGGGTCCCTCGCGGAGGTTCGACCTGTCCGATACCGGTCAGCGGCGCATGGCCTATCGTGCCCTGGTCCGCGAAGGGACTCCCGAGGTTCAAGAGGCGTTGTTGAACGAGACGCTGCTGCGCGCCGAGTGGGCGGAGCTGATCCTGCCCGAACGGTGCCGGGCGCTGTGGGAGGAACGCTTCCCCGAGCTGGCCGCATAACCCGCTCGGCTCGGAACTGGATCGGTCATGACCGATAGCCCGGCGGGCCGGGACGCGGTCCAGCGCAAGGTGGCGGCACTGTTGCTGTCGGTGATCGGCGATGACGGGTTCGCACTTGCCGGGGCCAGCGCGATCCGCGAACACGCGTTGACCGACCGGCCGACGGAGGACATCGACTTGTTCGGTATGCCCCTGACCACCGCCGAGGAGTTCGCCCGCGTGGTCCAGCGCGCCGAGACCACCCTCAGCGGTGCCGGGTACACCGTGGTGCGGGCACGGTCGTTCGCCCAGTTCGCCCGCCTCCACCTGTCCGACGGCGAAGGGGACGTCCTGGATGTCGATCTGGCCTTGAACTGGCGAGCCGACCCACCCGTGCACCTGGACGTCGGGCCGGTGCTGTCCGAGCGCGACGCGATCGCCGGGAAGCTCTCGGCGGTGTACTCCCGGGGTGAGGTGCGCGACTTCCTCGACCTGGACGCCATTCGCACGTCGTGCCGCTACACCGACGCGGAGTTACTCGGCCTCGGCCGGGAGCACGACGACGGCTTCGACACGGCCATGTTCGCCGCGCAACTGTCCCGCGTCGCCACGTTCCTCCCCAGTGAGCCCGCACACTACGGCGTCAGTGCCGACGACTTCGCCGGCGTGCAGGAACGCCTCCTGGCCTGGGCCGTGCACCTGCGCGACGGACCCGAACGGGCATCAGATGTGCCGAGTTTCCTCCAGGTGGAGCCGCGTCAGCCTGAACCACACCGGCGCTTGCCGCCCAGGGCGAGTACACGGCGTCCTGGCCGTCCCGGTCCGTTCGATGACCCCTTCAGCCCGCAGCGGCGCGAGGGGCCTTCAGGTCCCGAGCGACGAGGGTTCGGCCGGTGACGTTCCACCGAGCTGAGGCGGACCTGCCAAGCCTCGTTGTTCTGGCTGCGTCGACTCCCACCGTTGAGGTCTGCTAAGCGTCGTGATCACACGTTGCCAGTAGGCGATTGGTAGCGCGTCCCAGCTCAGGTGCGTTTCGCTGATGCCCGCGGCAAGACGCCGACCTACCTTGGCCACGCTGCGCCCGACCGAGCACCGGGCTCGTCCTGCTACGCGATCCCGGTCTGTGCCGCATTCAGCAGGTGATGCGCCATCAGCCGCCACGCCATCGTCGGACCCGGATGATTCGCATTAGCGCATTTCCGATACGCGAATCAGCATCATCGGCGGCTCCCGCTCGGAGTTCGGGGCGCCGGCGAGTATCCCGGTAAGGACTCGTCGGGTTCACCGCCGCGCCTGACGGTCACCAGTTCTCGTCCGTCTCTCCCGTGGTGGTGTCCACGGCGTACCTGAGGGTCACCGAGCCCATTGCGGCCGGTGCTCAGGGTATCGGGAGGAGACAGCGGCGATGGCCACGACACGGGAGAACACCCAGGCTGCCCGGGAGGCGAAACTCGGCGAGCTGCACGAGCGGCTGACCGGTGCGGTCGAACAACTCGTCTCCGGGGAGGACTGGGCGCGGGCGCTCGCGTTCGCGGCACGGTTCCGGGCGCGATCGTTCTCCAACACGCTGCTGATCTGGACTCAGCACGCGGGCGCGTATGAGGCGGGCCGGGTGCCGGAGCCGGTGCCATCGTATGTGGCCGGGTATCGGCAGTGGCAGACCCTGGGCCGGCAAGTGCAGAAGGGCCAGCCGGGGTACATGATCTTCGCCCCGGTCACCGGCCGGTTCGCCACCGCGACACCGTCGGATGCGGATTCGTGGCGGCGGCTCGGCAAGGGCGAGAAGCCCCGGCCGGGTGAGGTGGTGCGCTCGAAGATGATCACCGCCCGCCCCGCCTACGTCTGGGACGTCTCCCAAACCGCCGGTGATCCGATTCCCGAGCCGCCGGCGGCGCGGCTGCTGGAAGGACAGGCACCCGCGGGGCTGTGGGAGGGCCTGGCGGTCAGTTGAGTCCTACAGAGTGGTGTACGACAGCCGGGTAGGGCGCGTGCCTCCCACGTAGGCGCGGCCACCGGGTGAATCCTTCGAGTGATCTTCCACAACCGACTCGAAGAAGGAGCACCACGATGACCGCTGGACCCAGTATCGACCCTGCCGACGTCGCGAGCGGCAGGACGCTCGAGGCGGGCGAGTTCCTGCACGAGCAGCTCGCGCAGGCGAGCCCTGATCTGATGCGCGGCCTGTTGACCACGTTCGTGAACGCGCTGCTCGGCGCGGAGGCCGACGCGGTGTGTGGCGCCGGCTACGGCACCCGGTCGCCGGAGCGGGTGAACTCACGCAACGGCTACCGCCACCGCGACCTCGACACCCGGATGGGCACGATCGACGTCGCGATCCCGAAGCTCCGCACGGGCACGTACTTCCCCGAGTGGCTCCTCGAGCGTCGACGACGGGCCGAGGTCGCGCTGACGAGCGTGATCGCGACCTGCTACCTGCTCGGCGTCTCGACCAGGCGGATGGACAAGCTCGTGCAGTCGCTCGGGATCACCGGGTTGTCGAAGTCCCAGGTCAGCGTGATGGCGCGCGACCTCGACGCGCACGTGACCGACTTCCGCACCCGGCCCCTCGACGCCGGCCCATACACGTTCGTGGCAGCAGACGCGCTCACGATGCGGGTCCGCGAAGGAGGCCGGGTAGTGAAAGTCGCGGTCATGGTCGCCACCGGCGTCAACGCCGACGGGCACCGCGAGGTCCTCGGCGTGCAGGTCGCGACTGGGGAGACCCACGCCGGCTGGCTGGCGTTCTTCCGCGACCTCGTCGCCCGAGGCCTGTCCGGCGTCGCGCTCGTGACCAGCGACGCCCACGCCGGTCTCGTCGAGGCGATCGGCGCGACCCTGCCCGGCGCGGCCTGGCAGCGGTGCCGGACCCACTACGCGTTCAACCTCATGGGTCTGTGCCCCAAGGCCGCCTGGCCCGGCGTGAAGGCGATGCTCCACTCCGTCTACGACCAGCCCGACGCGAAGTCGGTCCACGCCCAGTTCGACAAGTTCCTCGACAGCGAGCTCATCACCTCGCTGCCCGCGGCCCGTGACCACCTCGACGGCGCCCGCGCCGACATCCTGTCCTTCACCGGTTTCCCGCGCGAGGTATGGCGCCAGATCTGGTCGAACAACCCCAACGAGCGCCTCAACCGCGAGATCCGACGGCGTACCGACGTCGTCGGGATCTTCCCCGACCGCGACGCGATCATCCGCCTCGTCGGAGCCGTCCTGGCCGAGCAACACGACGAATGGACCGAGGGCCGGCGCTACCTCGGGCTCGACGTCCTCGCCCGCTCCCGCATGAACCTCGTCACCGGCACCATCGAGACCACCGGCACAACCACCACCGACGACCAGGAGGCAGCCATCAGCGCCTAACGACACGCCCGACGAGGGATTCTTGTCGTACACCACCTCGAGGGACTTGACCTGGCGGTCCAGGTGCGTACGCGGGGGTTTGAGGTGCTGCGGGTGCCGCACGAGGGCGTCATCCATGGCGCCAACGGGATGACCGACTACACCGCGAAGACGGTCGCGGTCCGGGAGAACATGGACCCGGCTGCACAGGTCAAGACGCTCGCCCACGAACTAGGTCACGTCCTGCTGCATGGCCCCGATCAGGAGGATGCCCGGCAGCATCGCGGGATCGGGGAGGTGGAGGCCGAGTCGGTCGCGCTGATGATCGGCGCCGCCCACGGGATGGACACCTCCGGGTACACGATCCCGTACGTGTCGACTTGGGCGGCGCGGGTCGATGGCAAAGAGCCGGTCGAGATCGTCAAAGCCACCGGTGAACGCGTCCGCAAGACGGCGCTTTCGATCCTGGACCAGCTCGACACCGCGCAGGTGACCGACGGCACCGCACCGGGTCTGGACCGCGACACCCCTGAGCGCGACCGCGCAGGACGCCAGCAGCCATCCCAGGAACGTTCAGCGCCGGGGCGGGTGGAGCCGATGCCCGAGGTGCGGCCGCCCTCGCCGGCGGCTTCGGGGCGGACGTTGTGATGGTCGCCTTCGATGCCGTCGCCCGCATCCTCTCGGCGGCGGACCTGCCGCGGCGGCCGGTCTGGGCCGTCGCGCGGGACCTGGCCGCCTCCGGGGTGCCGGTGTTCCCGTGCGTGCCCGGTGGCAAGCGCCCGCTCACCTCGCGTGGCTTCCACGACGCCACCACGCACGCGGGCCAGATCGCGGCGTGGTGGCGGAAGCATCCGGATGCGAACCTCGGCGTCCCCACCGGCGCAGCCGCCGGGATCGCGGTTGTGGACATCGACGTCCATGGGGCTGTTGACGGGTATCGGGCGTTCGAGCGCGCCCATCGTGCCGGGCTCGTCGCCGGCTGGCAGATGCTCATCTCGACGCCGTCGGGTGGGATGCACGCCTATTACCCCGCCACCCGGAGCCAGGAACAGCGGTCCTGGCAGGTAGCGCGTGCCGGGATCGACTTCCGCGGTGATGGCGGCTACATCCTCATCCCACCCTCCACGGTGTCGGAGGCTGGCGGGACGGCTGGGTATCGGGTGCGGCGGATCAACGCCGGCCCTTCGGCGATGCTGGACTCCGACCGGCTGCGGGAGTTCCTCGACCCTCGCCCCCCATCCCGCCGCGGCTCGGGGCAGGAGGTGGAGCAGTCGGCGGATGCGTCCCGGCTGGCGGCGTGGGTGGCCGCTCGCGGTGAGGGCGAACGCAACCGGGGCCTGTTCTGGGCCGCCTGCCGCCTCGCCGAGAACGGCGTCCCGGCACCGGATGCGCTCGATGTGCTCTCGGCCGCGGCATCAAGAGCGGGTCTGGGTGAGCGCGAGATCACCGCGACCGTCCGCTCCGCCTACCGCACCGCCCACCCCCGACCTTCGTCACCGCCGGTGCAGCGCGGCTCACCTCCGGCGGTGGACGGCTGGTTCGCGCACGACAGCCCCGTGCGGCCGTCCTCTCCGGTGCGGGGACTGTCATGACCATCCCTGCCCTGGCGAAGCACATGAGCCGGCGTTGGGCGGTGGTGACCGCGGTGGCCGGGACGGTGTTCATCGCCGCCGGGGCGTTCTGGCTGTCGTTCACTGCGTTGGCGGACCTGGCGGCTCGTTCGGGGGTCGGTGGTTCGCAGGCGTGGGCGTGGCCGCTGATCGTTGACGGCATCATCGTCGTGGCCACCGTCGCCGTCGTCGCCCTGGCCGGGCAGAGGGCGGCGTGGTACCCGTGGGTGTTGCTGATCGGCGGCGCCGCCGTGTCGGTGACCGCAAACGCGATCCACGCCGTCGTGGCCGCCGACGCAGACGTGCCCGGGGTGCTGGCCGCAGCCGTGGCCGCGGTGCCGCCCGTGGTGCTGTTGGCGATCACCCACCTGACCGTCATCCTCACCCGACCCATCCCCGCCACCGCCGATCCCCTGCTCACCGACGTGGCCACGCCGAACGGCGAGACCGCGTTCACCGAGGAGGCCAACTCGGACGGGATATCGGCGGCACTCGTCGCAGCGGAGGCCGAAGGCGTCCTCGCCTTGCCCGTGCCACCGCCGGAGAAGAGCGCACCGTCCACACCACCCGGCATGGCGCAGGTGGCCGTAGTTCGAGGTGCTGAACCGGGCCTCGACAGCACCGCAGTGGTCACCGATCGGCGTGCCCACGCGGCGGTACTGCGCGGGCAGGGGTGGTCGAACAAGAAGATCGCCCGTGAACTCGGGGTGCATCCCTCCACAGTGGGCCGCTGGTTCACCAGTGCGCACCTTCCCGACAACACCGATGTCGAGGAGGCGAACCAGCCATGAACGCCGAACACGAGGCCGAACCGCGGCGGCCCGAGGTCGACCAGCGAGAGCCCGAACTCGTCGAGAGGAGCGGGACGCCGTCGGAGTCGGCGGACACAGCCAAGGCGCCCGAGGCGGTACAGGCGGCGAAGACGACCCGCCGCGGCCCCGAGAGGTCGACGCGAGCGGCGCAGGAGTTGCGGCGGGTGCGGGGTGTGGAGTGGGTGCGACCCACTGACCTGCTGGCCCGGCACGGGGCGGCGCTGGCGGGGCGGGGCATCGATTTCGAGGTCGAGCTGGCCCGCCGCACCCGCACCCCGATCACCAGCAGCGTCCGAGGGCTGGGTGAGTGTGCGCGCCGATTGCCGCCGCTGTCGGCCTTCGGCCACAGCAGCATCGGGCAGGCCGGTCCGTCGCGGCCCGGGGTCGGGATGAGCTGAGCGGGGCGGTGACCAGCGATGTGTACACAAGCAAACCCCGACGGCGGTGCTGGGGAGGGCGTGTGCACCTGCTGGTCAGGAGGTGCCCCGATCATGACCCCAGACACCAACATCGTCCACGACACACCCCGCGCCGGAGGCGAGGACTTCACCACCGGCGATGGCCTGCGCGTCCTGCTGCACCGGCTCCACCACGCCGGGCCGGGCGCCTGGACAGGCGACCCCACCGCCGCGGCGCTGATGGCATTCACGGCACAGAAGTACGCGCCGTTGGCGCGTAAGCACGGGCTGGACCCGTGGGAGGCCGCCTCGGCGGCGTTCGATGTGATGCGCACCCGCGCCGCCCGCGAAGCACATGACCCGTGGGCGGTGATCACGCACGCGGTGCGCATCACCTGCATCGCCGAGGAACGCGCCCAAGGCCTGCTGTGCTCGGTTCACCAAGCCCGCCGCCCGCACATCTCGGCGTTCCACGACCCCGAACGCTTCAGCGACCGAGAGACACCGCTGGCCGACTACCACCCCGCGTTCCACGTCACCGACCACACCCAGGCCGAACCCGAGACGGTGAAGTCTTCGGCGTCGGGGCGGGCGTACACATCCGCTGGTTCAGCCGTTGAGGACGCGATCGCTCTGCTCACGCTGCTGCACTGGCCTGCCGATATCGCCAGAGCGGCGGTGGAGCATGTGTGCGGGGCACTGACCCGGGCCGGCGCCCGGCAGGCCGCCTACGAGGCGTTACGGCGCGACAAGCACGCCCGGGCTTTGTTGGACATCCCCGGCCGGTCCTGGACGGCGCTGTTGAAGGCGCTGCTGGGCCATCCGCACCCCGCCTACAGTGCCACCGGCACCGGGCGCGGGGTGCTGCTGCGGTTGCTGATTGGCGAGACCCTGCCGCTGCTGCTGCGCGATGACGATCTCGTCCTGTCGCTAGCCCTGGCCGCTCCCGCACACCACCAGCTCCATGGTGACCGTGGCCTTGACGATGAGGCCTCACCCGGCGGTGAGCCCTGATGAGCGCTCAGAAAGGGTCCATCGAGCTGGAACGCACCGTCGAGTCGATCCACGTCGGACGCCGACACCGCACAGACCTGGGTGACATCGACGCCCTGGCCGCTTCCATCGCCCGTGATGGATTGCTTCAGCCGATCACGATCACCCTCGACAACGTGCTGGTGTGCGGGGCCAGACGGTTGGCCGCGATCAAGCAGCTCGGCTGGAGAACCGTGAACGTGTGGGTCCGCTCCGGTATCTCCGACCGGCTCGGCCACCTGTTGGCCGAGCAGGACGAGAACGTGCTGCACAAGCCGCTCACCCAGCTCGAAGCCGCCGCGCTGTACCGGGAGCTGAAGCAGCTCATGGCCGAGGACGCCGCCCGCCGGCAGGCCGCGACCCAGTTCACCACTGAGCATCAGCCTGGAGGTGACGGTGCGGGAAAATTTCCCACACCGTCCGAGCAGGCTGGACGGGCCAGTGAGCAGGCCGCGCGGATGATCCCTGGGGCGGCGTCCTACAAGACCCTGGACAAGATTGGCTACCTTCAGCAGATCGCCGACGACCCCGCCCGACCCGGCGAGCTGCGCCAGCAGGCGACCGCAGCCCTGGAGCGCATCGACGCCGGTGCCTCGGTCGATCCGCTCTTCCAGCACCTCCGGGACCAGGTCGACACCGCACTCGGGGAGCGGGAGGCGGACCTGCACCGGCTCGCCGCCGAGGCACTGTCCCGCGTCAAGAAGACGCAGAAGAAGAAGCGCACCTCTCGACCCACAGACCGAGCCGGCGACGGTGCCGGTGAGCCGGTGCGGTATCCGCCGCACAGGTTCGTGCTGACGTGGAACGACCTGATCGACTGGTGGAGCTACTACGACGTTGACCAGCTCGCCGTCGAGCTGACCGACGAACAGATTGACGCCTTCTTGGCCACCGTCGAGGGCACCAGCCGGTTCGCCCAACAGCTGCGTACCGCGCGCGACCGGCTGCGCGGTGATGACCCGGCGCCGGGCCGGGGCCACCTGCGCGCGCTCTGAGCCCGCCGCTCACTTGGGTGTGCGGGTGCACCTACGGGACATGCAGACTCCCGACTTCTCCGATGCCCGGTCCCGCCACCGGGCGATCGCCATGCTCACCGCCCTCGTGGTAGTCCTGGTGCTGACCGGCATCGGCGTCTACGGCCTGATCGCCGGACCACCCACCAGCAACGAGCCCGGCACCGACGACAGGGACCAGCCGGGACCGGCTGTGACCGCACACCCGGTGCCCACCACGACGCCACGGTTGCCGATGGTGCGGCCCTCGGCTGATCCGGAGACGTTCGCCCGCACCGTCGCCACGGTCTTGTTCTCCTGGGACACCGGCAGCGGGTTCCTGCCGCTGGACTACACCTCCGTGGTCCTCACCGTCGGTGACCCCTCCGGTGCGGAGCAGGCCGGGCTCGCCGCCGACATCGCCAGCTACCTGCCGAATCGGGAGGCGTGGGTCGAGCTGCGCCAGTACGCCACCACCCAGCGCCTGAGCATCGACGACGCCTACATCCCCGACGCCTGGGCCGACGCCCTCGCCCAGGCCCAACCCGGCCAGCTCGCCGACGGCACGATCGCGTACACCATCGAGGGCACCCGCCACCGCACCGGGGTGTGGAACGACGAGACGGTGACCTCCGAGCATCCGGTGGCGTTCACCGTGTTCCTCGTCTGCGCCCCGACCTACGACACCTGCCACCTGTTGCGGCTGTCCCAGCTCGGCAACCCCCTGCGATAGGCGAGGGGTGAACGAATGGTGTTGAAGAAGCTCGGGATCGCCGCCCTGGCCCTGGCCCTGCTCGGTCCCTCGGTGGGGCTGATCGGCATGGGTCTGGTGATGAATCCGGCCGCCGCGGCCTCCTGCACCGTGGCGGGCGGGAACGTCACGGTGGGTCACGTCCCCGGCGAGCTGACCGTCACGACCGCGAACGGTGAGACCTTCACCCTGAACAACAAGCAGTTGACACATGCGGCGACGATCATCGAGACCGGCTCCCGGATCGACGGGGTGAGCCGGGACGGGCTGGTGATCGCGCTGATGGCGGCCCTGACCGAATCCACCCTGCGGATGCTGTCCAACACGTCTGCTTACCCCGAATCGGGGAACTATCCCAACGACGGTGGCGGCTCCGATCATGACTCGCTCGGGCTGTTCCAGATGCGGCCCCAATCGGGGTGGGGCACGGTCGCCGACCTCATGGACCCCGTCTACCAAGCCCGGGCGTTCTTCGGCGGACCCGACGGCCCCAACTACCCCTCCCCCCGTGGGCTGCTGGACATTCCCGGGTGGGAGCAGATGGACAAGGGCGAGGCGGCCCAAGCCGTCGAAGTCTCCGCGTATCCCGACCGGTACCGCAACTACGAGCCCGTCGCCGAAACCATCCTCACCACCCTCACGAACACCACCACGACCACCGCGGGCACCTCGACCGGCGACACCCTTCCGGCGGTGCAGCCGACCGCGGAATCCTCGCGGGTGGTGTTCCCACTGCCGGAAGACACATGGGTGCTCACCTCGGAGTTCGGGCCACGGGTGCATCCGATCACCGGGGAGAACTCCACGCATACCGGCACCGACTTCGCCGCCCCGGACGGCACCCCGATCCTGGCCGCCGCCGACGGCACCGTCACCATCGCCGAGTTCTCCGGCGGCTACGGCGGTCTCATCGTCATCGAGCACACCATCGCCGGGCAGACAGTAGCGACCGCGTACTCCCACATGTGGCAGCGCGGCATTCACGTCGCCGCCGGCGACGAGGTGGCCGCCGGGGAGCACATCGGCGATGTCGGCTCCTCGGGCAACAGCACCGGCCCGCACCTGCACTTCGAAGTCCGCACCGGCGGCACCAACGGCGAGCACACCGACCCCGCCACCTGGCTGAAGAGTCACAATGCGGCCGACCTGCCCGAACCCGACACCAGCACCCCGGCCGGCTGCGACCCCGAGACCGGAGCACCCGGCGGCACCCCGGACCCAGTCGACGGGGACCCGAACCGCCTGGTGGATGACCCCACCTCCGGCGGGCAGATCACCGCCCGGCTCCTGCACCTCTACCAGCAGGGCACCGCCGCGTTTCCCGACACGAGCTGGGCGTGCTACTCACCGCGGCCCGGTACCCGCTCCGAACACCCCCTCGGCCAGGCTTGTGATCTGACCTTCGGCAACGCCATCGGCCAGCACCCCACCCCGGCCCAGCTCGAAGCGGGCTGGGAGGTCACCAACTGGATGAAAGACAACGCCGAGGTCCTCGGAGTGGACTACCTCATCTGGCAGGGCCGCATCTGGTCCGCCGCCCGCAACTCCGAAGGCTGGCGTGAGTACAACGGCGGGGGGATGCATGACCCCGGCGACGTCACCGGCGGCCACTACGACCACCTTCACGTCACCGTGGTCGGGAACTAGCAATTATTACATTAGATGTAATCGGCCAGGGCCGGGATCGTGCGGATTCCCTGGTGAGGCAAGGCTATCAGTGGGCGACAGTTGGGCGCTGCGAAGCGGCTCGTGACCAGGGGAAACGCGCCACTGCTTACATTAGATGTACTTTTCTTACATTAGATGTAAGACTATCGGGGTGGACTTCGAGGACGGGAACCGGCCTGGATCGGTGACGGCGCTGCGGCCGGGCAACGTGTCGTTGCTGCGCCCGGTGGAGCAGGTCTTCGATGACATGCTGGCCGGCTGGTCGGCGCAGCAGTCCTCGCGGATGCTGAATGCGAAGACGATCGGGGCGCGACTGGCGCAGGTGCGCCGGTTCGCCGGGTTCTGCGGGAGCCTGCCGTGGGAGTGGACTCCTGCCGACATCGAGGAGTGGACGACCGAGCTGGTCTCCGGCGACAAGCCCTGCTCGCACGGCACGATCCGCTCTTATCAGAACGCGGTCGCGTTGTTCTGCGACTTCCTCACCGACCGTCGTTACGGGTGGGTGGAGCGGTGCGAGGAGCTGTTCGGCACCCACCCGGTGCAGGTCTGCCACGAGTGGAACACCGCGATCCACACGGGCGATCACGAGGCACGCCCGACGGTGCGACCTCTGTCGCGGATCGAGGTGCAAACCTTCTTCGACTACGCCGACGATCGCGTCGACCAGGCCCGCACACGCGGGAAGAAGGGCTGGAAGTCGGTATTCCGCGACGCGACGCTGTTCAAGATGATCTACGCCTTCGGGCTGCGTCGTCGTGAGGTCGGGATGCTGGACCTTCATGACTTCACCCGCAACCCGACCGCGACCGAGTTCGGCCGGTTCGGGGTCTGCAACGTCCGGTGGGGCAAAGCCAGCCGTGGCTCTCAACCCCGGCGTCGCGCGGTGCTGGCGGTGTTCGACTGGACCCGCCCGGTGATTGAGGAATACGTCACCGAGGTGCTGCCCCTGTTCGACACGGCCGGCAGCGGGATGCTCTGGCCGACCGAGCGACAATCCAGGGTCAGCGGGAGCTACATCGGGCTACGGTTCGCCGAGTACCGCGACGAGCTCGGCTTCGACCCCGCCCTGCACCCGCACTGCCTGCGGCACTCCTATGTGACGCATCTGATCGAGGACGGCTTCGACCCGCTGTTCGTGCAGCAGCAGGTCGGGCACCGCTGGGGATCGACCACCGCCCTCTACACCGGCGTCTCCGGCGACTACCGGAACCGCACCCTGCGCCGCGCTCTGGACGCGGCGTTCACTCCACCATCGGCGATCGAGGAAGGCTGACCATCATGACGAAGACCGTGGCCTATCGCTGGCACGTCCGCAAGGTGATGAACGAGCACGGCATGCAGTCCACCACCGACCTGGTGCCGCTGCTGGCCGAACGAGGCGTGGTGATGACCTCCACGCAGGTCTACCGGATCGTGACCGGGCAGCCCGAGCGGTTGAACATGCGGTTCCTGGCCGCGCTCTGCGACATCTTCGATGTCACACCGAACGACCTGATCGAGCCCTACGTCGCGACCAAATCCCGGCGCGGCCGCAAGACCGGCACCACCGGGGCGGCCACGCCGTCGAAGCCGAGCAAGAACCGTCCGACTCGCGCGGTCATCAGACCGGCCGGGGACTGATCGACTGAATGGCGAGCACGATCGTCCGCGGTACCTGTTTCCGCTGCGGACGGGACAAGAACCTGCGCTGGAACCACATCCTGGATCGGGGCGAATGCCGAGCCTGCCGCGCGCAGCGCTCACCCGAGGAGGTCTGCACGGGCTGCGGCAGGACGCGACGGGTCAACGCCCGCACCGACGATGGCGGCGCGATCTGCGTGACCTGCTACGCCCGCACCCGCACCGCCGAGGACGCCTGCGACGAATGCGGCACTCTCGGCCCACTGGCTACTCGGGCCGGCGGGAAGCGCGCGGGATCGCGGAACCTCTGCCCGCGTTGCTACCGCAACCCGAAGCGGGTCTGCGGCGTCTGCGGCCGGCTCAAACGGATCGCGTTGAAAGCCACCGCGACGACGCCGGATATCTGCCCGACCTGCTACCAGGCGCCGGTGATCGACTGCTCGATCTGCGGGCGGCAGGCCCTCGGCCGCCGCACCACCAATCATGGCCGTCCCCGCTGCTTCGCCTGCCAAGCCGCCCAGCAGATCGACGCCGCACTCACCGGCCCAGGCGGGACGATCCGCCCCGAGCTCAAAGGCGTCCGCGACGCGCTGACCGAGCTTCGCCAACCCCGGTCGCTGCTGAGCAACTGGCGGGGTCTTGCAAGCCTGCGCCTGCTCACCGACATCGCCGCCGGCCGGCTCGACCTGTCCCACGATGCTCTCGATGCCCAGCCGCAGGTCTTCTCGGTCAACTACCTGCGCGCCATGCTCGTCGCCGCCGAGGCGCTCCCGCCACGCGATGAGAACGCCACCAGGCTGCACCGCTACGTCACCGAAACCGTCGCCGGCATCACCGATCCCGAGCTGCGCGGAGTGCTGACACGCTACGCCCGCTGGCACGTCGCCGGCCGCGCCAAGACCAACCGCCACGGTCGCATCAGCGCGCACGTCGCGGCCCGCTGCCGGGGCGACATTCAGACCGCCAAGAGCTTCCTCGACCACCTCACCGCCTACGGCCATGACCTCGACGATTGCCCGCAAGCCTGCATCGATGCCTGGCTCGGCGGCCCCAGTCGGAGCGCCCGTCTGAGCTTCATCCGCTGGCTCAAACGAGGCGGCTACCTACCCCGAGTACGACTGCCCGAGCCCATCGCGCCGAAGGACCCAGGCCACGACGCTGATCCCGACGAACAACTCGCCCTGGCCCGACGGCTCCTGCACGACCCCGACTCCGCCAGCATCGAGGACCGCGCCGCAGCCTGCCTGATCCTGCTCTACGCCCAACCCGCCGCGAAGATCGCCGCCCTAACCACCAGCGACATCAAGGTCAGCGACGGCGACACCTACCTCGCCCTCGGCCCCGAGCCACTGCTGCTCATCCCGCCGCTCGACGCCCTGGTCACCGCGCTGCCGGTCGCCAAGCCCTTCGGCACGGCAAGCACCCTCGCCGATCCCCGCTGGCTGTTCACCGGGAAGAACGCCGGCACCCACCTGCACCCCACGTCGCTCATGGCGCGCATGAACCGGCTCGGGATCATCACCCGCGCCAGCCGCAACACCGCCCTGCTGCACCTGGCATCCACGACCCCGCCCGCCGTGTTCGCCTCCCTCACCGGCACCAGCATCGGCACCGCCACCCGCTGGGCCGAACTCACCGGCTCCGCCTGGAACAACTACGCCGGCGCGCGCCGCTGACGCTGAGCAGCCTGGCGCGCTCGGGGAGGGCCACCAGCCCGAACCATCAAGAGGGCGGAGGGTTACAGGTCTCGAATGTCCTCGACACCCTGATCGCTAATCTTGAAGATCGCCACCTCGGGGTTCGTGTCAACGAGGTACCTGTTCAGCAGGTCGCTGACTCGATCGATGGTCTGCGTTGCGTCGTCGATGGAGTCGTAGAGCTTCCGATACAGCTCGGGGCTGTCCAAGCCGGGGATGCCCTTCCATCCGCCGTGGTCGAACAGCAACCGGTGGACCAGATAGTTCCGCGCCTCGACAAGGGTGCGGTACTCGGCTTGGAGATGGTCTGGAAGCTGAGGCTCCACGGCCTTTGCTTTCGCCCCCAGCGTGCTCCGCTCGCGAGGGGGCTTGCCCAGCAGCACCTGGTGGATCGTCTCTGCGGCGGCTTCGGCGACCTGGCAACGGGCGATCGCTCTGCCGAGCAGCAGGTACAGCAACTGCTGAGCGTCCTCCGGGTTACCGGGAACGGGGACCTCCTGCGCCAACAGACCACCTCTCAGATCAGCCTCGCGCATGGCACCAGATGCTTGCGATCCCTCCTCGCCCGACGACCTCAGCCTACCGTCGCCGACCCCCATGGGTTCTGCCGCGCACCTCGTGGCATGGACATTTCAACCGCTTCGAATAATTGCTAGCGCCGGTTGAGCTGAGCGGCATGGACGTGTTCCCGGACTTCGACGGCCTCGGTGGGATCGGTGATCTGCGCGCGGTGATCGGCGCGCTGCTCACCTTCGTCCTGGTGATCGCTGTGCTGATGCTGATCGTCTGCGCCATCGTCTGGGCACTGGCCACCGCCAACGGCCACCATGCTGCGGCCAGCAAGGCCCGCATCGGCGCATGGACCGCAATCGGCGCCGCGGTCCTCGCCGGCGGCGGGGTGGCGTGGCTCAACTGGCTGATAGACCTCGGCCAGACGCTGTAAGCGTCACTACCGGAGGCGCTGAGCAAGGACGTGACCATGCGTGCGCGCTCCAGGGTCGGTTCGGGTGTGCCTGCCGATCACGCGGAAGCCGGCGCCCTCCATCACCGCCCCCAGGAGATCGGGGGGCCAGAACTGGGCAGCGGTCACCGCATGATCAAACTCGATGAGGTCCTCACCGGCGAAGAAGCCCACCAGAAGGGTGCCGCCGGGACGCAATGCACGGGCGAACTCACCGAACGCGGCGCCGATGCGTGCCGGGTCGATATGAATCAGCGAGTACCACGCCAGGATGCCGCCCACGCTGGCATCGGCCACGTCCAGCGCCTCGGCCCACCCGGCCTGGAAAGCGACATCCGGGAACCGCGCGCGAGCGTCCTCGATGAACTCGGGCACCGGATCAATCCCCGTCACCTCGACTCCAGCCTGGTGCAGGAAGCTCGCCCACTGTCCCGGTCCGCATCCGACGTCAAGGACTTGACCCTGGACGCCGCGGCCCCAAGCCTCGATCAACGCCTGGTCCGCCGGCGCCGTGGCATCGATCGACCCGAGCCGGGCGATGTACTCACCGGCACGCCGTGCGTACGCATCACGCACCGTCTCGATCCTCACCTGACCATCCTACGAACCGACCAGGCACGGCCCGTGCACCTGAAGAGCGAGAACCCTCGTCCTCGCTTGCTTAAGGAGCACCCCGCCGTGAACGCCCTGACCCTGCTCACCGACACCGCCACAACCCTCGCGGCACTGCCCGCCCTGGTGCCGATGGACATCAACATCGACCCCAACAGCGACGGCCTTCCCGGCATCGCCCAGCTGCGCACCATCGTCGGCGCGGTCATGACCATCGGTCTGATCCTGTCCGTCCTCGCGCTGATCATCTCCGCGATCGTGTGGGGCTTCGGCGCCAACTCCTCCAATCCCCACCTGGCCGGGCGCGGCAAGGTCGGCGTCCTGGTCTCCTGCGGTGCGGCGGTGATCTGCGGGGCTTCCGTGACACTGATCAACTTCTTCTGGAACGTCGGCCAGCAGGTCTGACCCCACCAACACCGGAATACAAGGGGTGATCTGCGGTGGGTGTGTGCGACGTCCCCATCATCTCCGCGGTGTGCGACACCGCCGGCGAAGCCGCGGCCTCCCTGGTCGCGGCCCCGTTCGATTGGCTTGCCCAGGCCATGGGTGCCGCCGCCGGGTGGCTGTTCGAGGCCGTCTGGGCCGTGTTCGACACCACCACCCTCGTCGATGTCACCCGCCCGGAATACGTGGCCGTCTACAACATCCTGTTCGGCATCGCCGTGTTCGTGATGCTGATCTTCTTCTGCCTCCAGCTCATCACCGGGCTGATCCGCCGCGACCCCACCGCCCTGTCCCGCGCCGCGCTCGGACTGGTCAAATCCGTGCTCGGCTCGTTCGTGGTCATCACGCTGACCGCGTTGTTGCTGGAGATCGTCGACCAGCTGTGCATCGGGATCATCGAAGCCGCTGGAGAGACCACCGAGTCGATGGGCGACAAGATCACCCTGCTGGCCGCCGGGCTGGTCGGGATCAACATCGCCGCCCCAGGGGTGGGGGCGATCATCACGATCTTCCTCGCCGGGCTGGCCATCGCCGCCGCGGCCATCGTCTGGCTCTCCCTGCTCATCCGGAAAGCGCTGCTGCTGGTGGCGATCGTGTTCGCACCCCTGGCGTTCTCCGGCGCCTCGTGGGATGCCTCGCGGGGGTGGATCGGCAAGTGGGCGATGTTCGTCATCGCGCTGATCTGCTCCAAGCTCGTCCTGGTCGTGATGTTCCTGGTCGCCGTCACCCAGGTCTCAGCGCCGATCGATGCGGACCTGTCCTCGATCAGCGACCCGCTGGCCGGGATCGTGCTGATGGCGATGGCCGCGTTCGCGCCCTACCTGACGTACAAGTTCATCAGCTTCATCGGCTTCGACATGTACCACGCCATCGGGTCCGAACAGGACGCGAAGAACGCCCTCAACCGGCCCATCCCCACCCCGACCCAACCCGCCGGCGACGGACCGAAGAAGGTCCTCGACGGCGGCAGTGAGGGCACCACCAGCGGGACTGGCGGCAACGGCGGTGGAACCGGTGGTGGTGGGGGTGGGAAGGCTCCGCCCCAGCCGAAGACCGCCGCCCCCCAAGCAGCCAGTGGCGGGGCGGGTGCCGCTGGTGGAGGCGCCGCCGCCGGCTCTACAGGAGCCAGCGGTGCCGGAGCCGGCGCAGGAGCCGGTGCAGGAGCCGGGGCGAGTGCGGGTGCGGGTGCGGCCGCTGGTCCGGCCGCGGCCGCGGTCATCGCCGGAAAGGTCGCCAAGGACGCGGCCACCGCTGGCCCCAAGGCCGGCGCAGCCCTCGCTAGTCAGGCCGAGGCCGCCGCCGACAGCGCCAGCCAGGCCGGCGCCACGCCCCCTCCACCGCCGGCACCCCCGCCCTCAGCCGCGCACGGACCCAAGGCGCCGTCCACCCCGGAGCCGAGGACACCCTCGGCGGGTCCGTCGCAGCCGCCGGAGCCCAGCTCTCCGCCAGCACCGAAGCCGAGCTCGCCGCCTGCGCCGAGGCCGAGCCCGCCGCCGGCGCCGAAGCCGACCGGGAAGGAGTGAGCGGCCATGAGCGCCAAGCACACCCACTCCTCGACCGAGCTGGTGCCGGTGAAGTTCTCCCGGCTCACCCGCCGCGGCATCCTCCTCGGCCTCTCGCTGGCCCAGCTCATCACCCTGGCCATCGGCGTCCTGGCCGTCGTGGGCGCGCTCTACGCCGGCGGCGGCATCCTGCTGGCCTACACCGCCCCGATCTGGGTGCTGGCCGCCGCGCTGACCTGGATACCCATCGCCGGACGCCCAGCTGTGGAATGGCTGCCGGTGGCGTGCTGGTGGCTGTGGCGCACCACCGGCGGGCAGCTGCTGTACCGGCGCCGAATCGTCACGCCGCGGCCGGTGGGCACCCTCGCACTGCCCGGGGACATGGCCCGGCTGCGGGAGTACACCGACCCCGAGACCAGTGCCGGGATGATCCACGACCCCACCGCCGCCACCCTGACCGTCGTGTGCGAGGTGAGCCATCCGGCGTTCGTGCTGCTCGACCCCGGTGAGCAGGAACGGCGCGTCACCTCCTGGGGCCGGGTGCTGGCCACGGCCTGCCGCTCCGGACGCATCGCGACCCTGCAAGTCCTGGAACGGACTCTGCCCGACTCCGGCACCGGGCTGGCCGAATGGTGGGCCGCCCACGGCAGCGCCGATGACTCCTGGGCCGCCACCACCTACGCCGAACTCATCGACCGGGCCGGTCCCGCCGGGGAACGGCACGCCACCACTGTGTCGCTGTCGCTGGACATGAAGACCGCGGCGCGGCAGATCAGGACCGCCGGCGGCGGCATCCGCGGCGCCGCCGCCGTGCTGCGCCAGGAGATGGCCACCCTGGTCGCGGCGCTGCGCTCGGCCGACCTCACCCCCTCGGTGTGGCTGACCCCGGGACAGATCGCGGTCATCCTCCGATCGGCCTACGACCCGGCGATCGCCGCGACCCTGGAGCGGCACGGTGAACTTGGGCAGAACATCGCCACCGCCGGCCCCGTGGCGGTCAACGAGTCCTGGACCAGGTTGCGCACCGACTCGGCCCACCATGCCGTGCTGTGGGTCTCGGAATGGCCGCGCTCGATGGTCTACCCCGGGTTCCTGTCCCCCGTGCTGCTGTCCACCGGCATCCAACGGTCGTTCTCGCTGCTCTGCACCCCGCTGCGTTCGGACCAGGCCGCCCGGGACATCCGCAAGAAGAAGGTCGAACACATCAGTGACGCCGCGCAGCGCGCGAAGATCGGGCAGATCGAAGACGCCGCCCAGATCGCCGAGTACCACGACGTGCTCCAGCAGGAGGCCGACCTGACCGCCGGCCACGGCGTGCTGCGCTACACCGGGCTGATCAGCGTCTCCGCACCCACCGTCGAGGAGTTGGAGGCCGGGGTTGCGGCGATCGAGCAGGCCGCGATCCAAGCCTCCTGCGAGACCCGGCTTCTGGTCGGGCAGCAGGCCGCGGCGTTCACCGCCGCGGCATTGCCGCTGTGCCGCCGCATCTGACCGGCAGATCACGCCGGTCCCGACGTAGGGGCGCGCGGTGCACCTGGGAGACGAGCCCTCTTCCGGGCTTTGCTCTCGTCACAGGAGGCCTCATGCCCACGTACCACGATCCGCTCAAAGACGCCGCCGAGGCATCCGAAGCGCTGCGCGGTCTGGCCCACGCGAGCCGGGGTTTCGACAACCCGGCCGACACCTACGCCGTGTTCGGTGACCTGGTCGCCGGGGTGCGGTCGCTGCGGCAGGTGCTCGACCAGCTCGCCAGCGCGCACCTGACCCACCGGCGCCGGGCTCACGATGACGACGGCGATCACCGCGCCGGGACGCGCAGCGCGCTGGCCGCCGCCGATGAGCTGCACCAGGCCGGCACCCTGCTCGATCAGGTCCATGACCGGCTCGACGTGGCCTTCGGTCACTCCGGGCGGATCGCCTGGCACCCCGAGCCCGCCATCACCACGGATGCCCCGACCGACACCGCGGCCCGGCGGTGGGTCAGCGTGGTGTTCCTGCAAGGCGAGGAAGCCGACGAGGTGCTGGACCTGATCGACCGTGACGGCCCCGACGCCGCCATCCAGTATCTGCGCGGTTGGGACTACGGGGAGGAGACCACCGACGCGGCCCTGGAGAACGGCTACGTCTACGACGAACCCCCGACCGGGCCGCTCGACCGGGTGGTCGCCGAGGGTGACTACACCCTCACCTACAACGCGGCGATGGGACATGTCAGCCTGCTCCGGGCGCACACCGCTCCGCTCGATCCGGCTCTCGACGAGACAGACGTGGTGTCCGCTCGCCAGGCCATCGGCGGCGTTGGCTCCCTCGATGCGAGCACACCGCGCTCCGCAGCGTCGCTGACGCCGGGGCGGTCGCAGCGGACAACTGCTGGGCCGGAGAAGGACTGGTTCGCCGCTCCCGCCCGTTCCTCACAGTCGGCCGGGCGGGGGGTGTCGCTGTGAGCGCCCGCGAGACCGAACGCCTGCACGCCTCCGTCCTGGTCGCCCCGGCCGCGGAACGCCGGCGGCTGCGCAAACAGCGCCACCGCGCCGCCGCCAAACTCCGGGCCGAGCAGCACCGGGCCGAGCAAGCCGCAGCACGAGCGAAAGCCGAAGCGGAGAAGGCCGAACGCAAGGCCACGAGATATCTGCCCGCTGCCGGTGAGCTCGGCCCGGCGGCGCTGCGGACCCCGGGCGGGTTCCGGCTGCCGCGCCATCAGGACACCTCGGCGACATTGGCCGGGGCGTATCCGTTTGTGGCCGAAGGCGGCCTGGGCGCTGACGGGGTGTTCGTCGGTCAAGACCTCTACTCCGGCGGGTCCTTCGTCTACGACCCCTGGGTGCTCTACGCCCGCGGCATCATCACCGCGCCCAACGTCGTCCTGGCCGGCATTGTGGGCTCCGGCAAGTCGTCGCTGGCCAAGGCGCTCTACACCCGGTCGTTGCCGTTCGGGCGGCGGGTGTATGTCCCCGGTGACCCGAAGGGCGAGCACACCGCCGTCGCGAACGCGGTCGGCGGCAAGGCGATCGTCCTCGGCCACGGCCTGAACACCCGTCTGAACCCGCTCGACGAAGGTCACCGCCCTTCAGGGCTGTCGGATGCACAGTGGGCTATGACGGTCGCCTCCCGTCGTCGCGACCTCATCGGTGCGCTGGCCGAGACGGTCCTGGCCCGGGGGCTGACACCTTTGGAGCACACCGCCATCGACCTGGCCCTCACCGAGACGGTCCGCGACAACGAGGTGCCGATCCTGCCGATGGTCGTCGACCGCATCCTCACCCCCGGCGCGGATGCCGATGAGCGGCTGGCCGAGGACGGTCGGCTCGTCGGCCACGCGCTGCGCCGACTGGTCGCCGGCGACCTCGCCGGCCTGTTCGACGGTCCCTCCACCGTCGCGTTCGACCCGTCACTGCCGATGATCTCTCTGGACCTGTCGAGGGTCACCGAGAACTCCACCCTGATCAGCGTGCTGATGACCTGCTCCAGCGCGTGGATGGAGTCCGCGCTGCTGGACCCCGGCGGTGGTCAGCGGTGGGTGATCTACGACGAAGCCTGGCGGTTGATGTCCCATCCGGCGCTGCTGCGCCGGATGGACGCCCACTGGCGCCTGGCACGGCATTACGGGATCGCGAACATGCTGAGCTTGTCAAGATTTCTGTGTAAGCGGTCGGTCTCTCGTGGTTGGTTTGTCTTACAGGTAGGGGTTGATGCGCTCGGGGTATGCGATGGCGAGCTGGGCCAGGGCCTGCTTCCAGTTCGTCACGACCTGGCCCTCGACGAGTCGCGGCTTGGCCTTGCGCTCGGCGGCGGGCTTCCCGCGTTCCTTGGCCCGCTCGCGGGCTCGTCTGTCCTCGATGTTGCAGATCGCCAGCCACAGCAGCTTCACCACGGCGTCGTCGTTGGGGAAGTGGCCGCGGTTCTTGGTGACCTTGCGGAGCTGGTAGTTCAACGACTCGATGCTGTTGGTCGTGTAGATCACCCGCCGTAGCTCGGGCGGGAACGCCAAGAACGGGATGAACCGCTCCCACGCCGCTTCCCAGGTCGCCACGGCGTGGGGGTACTTCTTGCCCCAGATCGAATCCTGGAACGCCGCGAACGCCTCGCGTGCGGTCTTGTCGTTGGCCGCGGTGTACATCGGTTTCAACGCCTTCGCGACGGCCTTGCGGTCGCTGTAGGACACGAACCGCATCGAGGCCCGGATCAGGTGCACCACGCACGTCTGCACGGTCGCGTGCTGCCAGGTCGCCTCGATCGCCTCCGGCAGCCCAACCAGGCCGTCGCAGCACACGATGAGCACGTCACGCACGCCGCGATTGGCGAGCTCGGCGCACACCCCGGCCCAGAACTTCGCGCCCTCGGAGGTCTGGATCCAGATCCCCAGGACGTGCTTGATGCCGTCCATGTCGACCCCGACGGCGATGTGGGCGGACTTGTTGATCACGTGCGCGCCGTCGCGGACCTTGACCACGATCGCGTCGAGGTAGACCACCGGGTAGAACGCCTCGAGTGGCCGGGCCTGCCACTCCACGATCTCCTCGGCGATCGCGTCGGTGATGTTGCTGATCGTCTCGTGCGACAGCTCGGTCCCGATCGTCGAGGCGAGGTGGTGGCCGATGTCGCGCACCGTCATCCCGCCCGCGTAGAGAGAGATGATCATCTCATCGAGCCCTGACAGGCGCCGGCTGCCCTTCGGGACCAGCGTGGGGGTGAACGTCCCGTCGCGGTCGCGCGGGATTGCCAGATCGACGTCCCCGGTCTGGGTGGCGACCTTCTTCGGGGTCGTGCCGTTCCTCGAGTTCGACACCGCCGACGCCTCGGGCGCGCCCTTCTCATAGCCCAGGTGGCCGGTGAGCTCGGCCTGGAGCCCGCGTTCGAGGGTGGCCTTGATCAGGCCCGGGATGAACCCACCGTCGCCGGTCAGCTCGATCTCGCCGGAATCGATCTTCGCGAACAGCCCGTCCAACGCACCCGACGCGGCGAGTTCGGCCGCAGCCCTCGAGCCCGGCATGTCCGCTCGATCAGCGCGCCGCTGAGCGGACGCCTTCTTGTAATCCGGTCGCCCGGTTCCTTCGGTCACAGCACTCATCATCATTCCTTTGCTGAGACCGACCCCTTACACAAACCATCTGACACCCCCAACATGCTCATCTTCCACAAACTCTCTGATCTGGACAACGTCGGCGACGCCGGCTCCGCGATGCGGTCGCTGGCGAACTCGCTGCTGGCCAACGCCGAGACCCGCATCGTCTACCGGCAGGAGTCCGATCAGCTCGGCCCCACCGCCCAAGCGCTCGGGCTCACCGGCACCGAGCAGAAACTCCTGCCCACCCTCGGGGTCGGGCAGGGACTGTGGCGCATCAAACACCGGGCCTTCGTGACCCAACACCAGCTGCACCCCGCCGAACTGGCCCTGTTCGACACCAGCTCCCGGCTCACCTCGGGGGTGAACCGCCCCGGGTTCAGTGGAGGCTCGGTTCTGACATTTCGAGGGTCTCAGACTCGTGCTGCGTGAGGTAGTAGGTGGCTTCGGCCTCGGCCGGTGGGATGTTGCCGAGCGCCTCGAAGAGGCGCCGGTTGTTGAACCAGTCGACCCACTCCAGTGTGGCGATCTCGACGTCGTCGAGGTTCCGCCACGGACCGCGCCGTCTGATGACTTCGGTCTTGAACAGGCCGATGATCGATTCGGCCATGGCGTTGACGCCCCTATAGGTCAAGACTTCATTGTGGCGCCTCGCCCCGGCGGGCGCGGTGGTCGGTCATCACGGCTTGGTACACCTCGCGGGCGAGGTAACGCTTGAGGCACCGGATGATGTCGCGTTTAGACAGCCCCTCGGCAGTGCGTCGGGCGACGTAATCGATGGTCGGCTGATGGAACCTCATCCGGACGATCACAGCTCGGTAGAGGGCGGCGTTCGCTTCGCGGTGACCGGCTCGTGAGAGCCGGTGCCGGTTCGTCATGCCTGATGAGGCAGGGACCGGACTGGTGCCGCAAAGCTTGGCAAACGCGGCTTCGGAGTGAACGCGTTCTGGGTTGTCGCCGAAGACGATGAGGACCTCGGCGGCGGTGTCGGCGCCGATGCCCAGTCCTTCACGCAGGGTGGGTGCGTGGGCGCGGGTGAGGTCGTCGAGGATCGTGTCGTGCTCGCGGATTTCGGCGTCCAGCGTTTGGTAGCGCTTCGCGAGCGTCCGTAGCGCGTGCTTCGCACTCGCGGTCGGTGAGGTCACCGCTCCCGGACGCAACGAGGCGCACCGGTTGATGAGGACCTTGTCGGATGTCCCGGCGAGGTGCTCGCGCAGGTCCGCGGGCGCGGTGACGATCAGCGCCTTGAGCGTGATCATCGCGCTGGTCCTGGCCTTCCGCGCGGTGTCCCGGGCGATCTTGATCTGTCGGATCATCTCGGCGGTGCCGTCGGCGGACTTCGGGATCGCCGTCGCTTGGCCGCCGAGTACTGCACGCGCGGCGGCCTCGGCGTCGAGGGTGTCGCTCTTGCCGTTGCTGCGACGGCCGCGCCGGTCACCGCGGTTGACCTCGATGACGCGGTGGCCGGTGCGGCGCAGGAAACTGGCCAGGCCGACTCCGTAGCTGCCGGTGCCCTCGACGCCGTAAGCGATCACGCGACCGTTGCCGGCCAACGAGGCGGCCCAAGCCTCGAGTTGCGCGTATCCCTCGCGGTTCGCCGCGACATGCTGCGCAGCGAGCCGTGCGCCGAGGTGGTCCAAGGCGACCGCGACGTGGGCGTACTTGTGGGTGTCGACACCGATGATGATCTGCCGACTCGTGACGTCGGCGGCTACCTGCTCGGCGGGTTCGACGGTCATGCTGGTCATGGCTGCCCTCCTGATCTGCTGGCTGGTCGGGCTGGTCGGGCGGGTAGGACAGGACTGTGATGGGTCAGGTTTGGCGATCAGGCCCCTATTCGGTCACCGCCCTCCCGGCCAGCCGGCGTGTGCGTTGATCGCCACCTGGCCGGCGCCGACAGATCAACGCCAAGGCACCGCGGCCAGTCGTAAGCAAGGGTCAGACCCGGCCAGGCAGCCCCTGATTCTTCTCACAGTCGTAGGAGTCCCCGACCGACCCGATCGAGGGCTTCGCGCCGGCCTCGGCGAGCCGCTCGGTGTAGCGGATCGAGGTGTACTGGCTGCCCGCGTCCGAGTGATGCACCAGCCCCTGGATGGAGTGGCCTTCGCGCTGGCGTTGCCAGATCCCCATCTCGAGGGCGTCCAGCACCAGGTCGGTGCTCATCGACCGGGACACCCGCCAGCCGGTGATCACCCGGGCGAAGACGTCGACACAGAAGGCGACGTAGACGAACCCCGACCAGGTCGCCACGTAGGTGAAGTCCACAACCCACAGCTCGTTGGGACGAACAGCCACGAACTGCCGCTCGACCAGGTCCTCCGGCCGCGGCGCAGCGGGGTCGGGGCGGGTGGTGCGCCTGCTGGCGCCCCGGACCGCTCCGGCCAGGCCATCGGCAGCCATCAGCCGCTCCACGGTGCAGCGGGCGACCTCGATGCCCTCGCGGTTGAGCTGACGCCACACCTTGCGGGCCCCATAGACCCCGTAGTTCGACTCATGAACCCGGCGGATCTCGATGATCAGCTCCGCATCCCGAACCGCCCGGGCCGACGCGGGTCGCTTCGCGTGAGCCCAGTAGGTCGCCGGGGCGATCTTGCAGCCGTGCTCGGACAGCACCCTGCAGATCGGCTCGACCCCGAACTCCCTGCCATCGACCCTGTCGTGGCGGTGCTCGTCGATGAACCTCACGAGCGTGGCGATGGGCGGTCGAGCTCCGCCGCGAAGAAAGCCGAGGCGGTCTTCAAGATCGCGTTCGCCCGCCGCAGCTCACGGTTCTCGGCCTCCAGCTCCTTGAGCCGGCGCTGCTGGTCGGTCGACAGGCCTGGCTTGGTCCCGGCATCGATCTGGGCCTGCTTGACCCAGCCCCGCAACGTGTCGCGGTTGATGCCCAGCTGCTCCGACACCCGGCTGCACGCGCCGGTGACCGAGAGCTCGAGGTCGGGATCGGCAAGCAGATCCTCGACCAAACGAATCGCCCGATCACGAAGCTCGACCGGGTACTTCTTCGGTGCTGGCATGACTCCACCCTTCCGTGGGATCAATGCCTCCACCAGACCCGGGGCGGTTCAGGGTGAAGTGATGACCCGCAAACCCCCACACCGCACCTCCCGGCAGGGACCGGATCAGACCCCGGTCGTGCTGCCCCACGTGCTCATCACCGTCACCGAGACCGGCCGCTTGGACGTCACCGTCGACGGCACCGACTTCCCTGCACCATCGGAGGGCGAGGCGTGGACCCGAAGCAGCTTCGGCACCCTGGTGGACGCCATCACCCAGGACCGAACGATCACGGTCCGCATCGAGGTGCACGAGAGCGACGGGACCGTGTTCACCGACATCATCCACGCCCGCCGACACACCAGACCCGAACCGCCCGAGGCCGACAGGAAGGACCGGCGGAGCAAGCACGCCAAGACCAAGGGCGCCCAAGATGACAGCCATGGACCGGTCCTGGTCGAGGTCTCCGCGGACGGATTCGTGCCGGGTGAGGACGTGGCCGTCGCGGTCATCGTCTCCCACACCGATGCCTCCCACACCGGCGATGTCCGCGCCCTCCTCGACAAGCATCAGCTCACATGGGCGCGGGCCAACGACACGGGCGAGGTCGTGTTGCTCGGGCGAGTCTCCGGCACCATCCACGTTCAGCAGCTTCCATGAACGCTCCACAGCGGCAGAGCGGTTCCTACGGCGACGAGCTGACCAACGCCGCGCTCATCGCCCTGATCGGCATGTTCGGCGTCGCCCTCATCCTGCGCGCCTCCGCCTCGGTGGCGGCGTTCCTCACCGGCACACCGCAACCCGACGCCGGTCCGGCGGCCGGCCTCGGGGTGCTGTTCAACCCCAGTGACCCGGCAAGCGCGCTGGCCGCCGACGGGCTCAATCCGTTTGTGTACTGGGGCACCACCGCGCTCCTGCTCTCAGGACTCGTGACCATCGGTGCCTGGGTGTGGGTGCGGCTGCGCCGGCGCTCCCGGAAGGTCGCGCGTGACCCGCGGCGCCTCGCCGGGACCGCCACCGCCCAGGAAGTCACCGAAACAGCCTCCGCCAAAGCGCTGCTGAAACGGGCCTCGACGCTACGGCCCTCGCTGACCGACCCAGACCCGGAGGATGTCGGCTACCTGATCGGCACCGCGCGGGGCAAGCAGGTGTGGGCGTCCGTGGAGGACTCGATCCTGCTCATCGGCCCACCCCGCTCCGGCAAGGGCCTGCACATCGTCATCCCCACGATCCTGGACGCCCCCGGCGCAGTAGTCACCACCAGCACCCGGCCGGACAACCTCACCGCCACCCTCCGCGCCCGAGAGCGTCTCGGCCCGGTGGCGGTGTTCGACCCCCAGCACTTGGCCGAGGGCATCCCCGCCGGGCTGCGCTGGTCCCCGATCCGCGGCTGCCAGGACCCGCTGACGGCCATGATCCGTGCCACCGGACTGGCCGCCGCCACCGGGCTGTCCGCCGGCGGTGTCGAAGCCGGCGGCTTCTGGGAAGGCAAGACCCGCACCGCCCTCCAAGCCCTCCTGCACGCCGCCGCCCTCGACTACCGGCCACCGGCCGAATTGTTCCGCTGGACACTCGACCCCTCCGCAGCGGCCGAAGCCGTCGCGATCCTCACCAACTCACCCCTAGCCGCCACCGGGTGGGCGGACTCCCTCGGGGCGATGATCGACGCCGACCCCAAGACCCGCGACTCCATCTGGCAAGGCGTGGCGCTGGCCCTCGGCGCCCTTGCCGACCCCCGCGTACTGGATACCGTGACGCCACGACCAGGTGAGGACTTCGACCCCGAGGACTTCATCACCGACCGCGGCACCCTCTACCTACTCGCCACCGGCGCCGGCGCCGGGGCGTCCGCGGCCCTGGTGGCTGCGTTCGTCGAAGACCTCATCGAAACCGCCCGCAGGATCGCGGCCCGTTCACCCGGCGCCCGGCTCGACCCGCCCCTGCTGCTTGCCCTGGACGAGATCGGCAACCTCGCCCCCCTGCCTTCGCTTCCAACGCTGATGGCCGAAGGCGGCGGCACTGGCATCACCACCCTGCCCGTGCTCCAGTCCCTCGCCCAGGCACGCGACAAGTGGTCCGACAACCAGGCCGGCGCGATCTGGGACGCCTCCATCGTCAAGATCATCCTCGGCGGCGCCTCCAACAGCCGCGACCTTCAAGACCTGTCCACCCTCATCGGTGAGCGCGACGAGTACACCGACTCCGTCACCGTCGGCGACCACGGCACCCGCTCCAACCAACGCTCCATCCGCCGCGTCCCGATCCTCCCACCCGACCGCATCCGCACACTCCCGTTCGGCACCGGCGTCACCCTCCTCCGCGCCGCACCACCCATCATCACCGACCTACGCGCCTGGCCGACCCGGCCTGACGCGACCCAGCTGAAGACCGACCGGGCCGAAATCGAAGCGCTGCTGCGCCACCCCGGACAGCCGCGAGCCCTGCCTGGGGAGGGGCGTGCACCTGCCTGACACAGCGGCCACGTCCTGGTGGTCGCCATTGATCGTCAGGAGAAGGTCCGATGGCTATCCGCACGCAGCAGTCCATCTCGGGGTTCATCGCCACTGATCCCCAGCTCACGACCACAGAGAACGGTGACGCACGGTTCTATGCCCGGTTCGGGCAGGAGAACTACCGCCGCGAAGAGGACGGATCGTTCACGAAGCTGGAGCCGAGCTTCAGCAACCTTGTGCTGTACCGGGCGACCGCCGAACGCGCCTACGAGCGGTTCGCCAAAGGCGACAACTTCGTCGCCGAAGGCTACGCGCACGAGTACTCCTACACCCGCGACGGGCAACAGATCGAGGGCGAGGAGTTCGTGGCCAAGAAGATCGGCCACGACACCGCCCGCACCCGCTACGAGGTGGACCGCACACCCCGCCGGACAGCAGACCGCGAGAACGTCACCCGTGAGCAGAACCAGGCGTTCGACCCGCCACCAGCCCGGCCGGCTGCCGATGCGCCGGTGCTGGGCCACTGAACGGGAGACGCAAGCACCATGAGCGACCAGACGCCGCCCCAGGAGCCCGACGAGAGCGACCTCATTGACGACCTGGACGACGACCTCGGCGAGCAGATGGCCACTGAGCCGATGGGCGGACCACCGCACCCGGTCAACTGGAACCTGCTCTCCGCCCACGACCTGGAACAGGAATGGCTGGAGCTGAACCGGTGGGTCGACTGGCTCCGCCACACCTACGGGCTTCCCGCCGCCGTGATCCCGCCATTCTGGCACCACCACCCCGAACTGGTCTGGGAGCTATCCGCCCTTCACTTGCACTGGCTGTGCGCCTACGACCCCGAGCAGAACGGGTCCGCACCCATCGGCTGGCACCGCGACTTCGCCGACGCCCGGGCGCGGCTGCGCGACTGGGTCGCTGCTTCCGGCACTCGCCTCGACCGGGACCGCCCCACCCGGCAGACCACCTGGCCAGGTGAAGAGCCCGCACCACCCATGGAGGACGTCGTGATCGCTGACCGTGACGATGAGTTCGTCGACTTCGTCGACGAGCAGGTCCGACAACGGCAAGCCGCCGAAGATGCGTTCTTCGCCACCATCGACGACGCCACGGGGGAACTGTTCGACCATCGCACCGGTGACCGTGAGCAAGGGACACGCTGATGGTGCGCTCTTACAGGCGCAAAGCCAACCGGGCCGACGCGGACCGGCCGGTCCGCGTTCGGTTCGACCGGCGTGAGGAGATCGACGCTGAGAAGATCGCCGAAGTCCTCATCCGCCTGGCCCTGCGAGCCGCCGACGACGAGGTCACCGCCCAAGCAGGCAAGCACCTCCGGCACCTGCTCACACCCAGACGGTAGAATCAGACGCCACACGACGATCACGGCGTCGCTGGCACCGACCCTAAACCCCGCCCCCAGGGGTGTTCTTTTCGAATCCTGACGTGACCGCCATCCGGCGCCCCAGACGCCCAACCCACAGTTGGGCACCTGAAAGGCGGTCACCCGATGACGTTCCTCGACCTTCCCTCCGGCCTCGACCTCGCGGCACTGCGCGCGCTGGCCGCCGACAAAGCCCAACAGGCGGCGTCGGCACATGCAGAGAGGCCGGACGACCTGACGCCGGCGATCTCCTACCTGCGGGTCTCCACCAAGGACCAGGCCACCCGCAACGGCCTCGAAGAAGGCCTGTCCATCCCCGCTCAGCGTGAAGCCGCCCAGCGCAAGGCCGAACAGCTCGGCGCGGTCATCGTCAAGGAGTTCATCGAGCCCGGCGAGTCTGCCAAGACCGCCCGCAGGCGAGCGTTGCAGGAGATGCTGGACTACATCGCCGCGAACCCGGTGCGGTACTGCATCATCAACAAGGTCGACCGGCTGGCCCGCAACCGGCTCGATGACGCCATCATCCACTCCACCCTGCGGGGGGCGAACATCACCCTGGTCTCGGTCACCGAGAACATCGACGAGTCACCCTCCGGCATGCTCATGCACGGCATCCTCGCCTCGATGGCAGAGTTCTACTCCCTCAACCTCGCCCAGGAAGTCGTCAAAGGGATGACGCAGAAGGCCTCAATCGGCGGCACCCCGACCAAGGCACCGTTGGGCTACCTGAACGTGCGCACCACCGATGCCAACGGCCGGGAAGTCCGCGACGTCGAACTCGACCCCGACCGTGCCGAGCTGCTCCGGTTCGCGTTCACCGCCTACGCCACCGGGGACTGGTCCCTGTCCTCTCTGGCACGTGAGTTGAAGACCCGTGGCCTGACCACCCGGTCCACGCCCTCCCAGCCGGCGAAACCAGTCAGCACCACGGGGCTGCACAAGGTCTTGACCAATCCCTACTACCAGGGCACCGTCACCTTCCGTGGCGTCACTTACGAGGGCGCCCACACCCCGCTGGTCGACACGGACACGTGGTTGCGCGTCCAGACGCAACTCGATGCGAAGAACGCCGTGGGCGAGAGGCCCCAGAAGTACGACCACTACCTCAAGGGGACCGTGTGCTGCTCGTGCGGCGCCAAGCTCATGATCGAACGGCCCCGTGACAAGCAGGGCGATCGCTACGAGTACTTCACCTGCTCAGGGCGACGCAAGAAGAACGGCTGCACCCGCTCGGCGATCCTCGCCGAACGCATCGAGGACCGCATCGAACGCGACTACGGCACCAACGGCCTCACCGCCGAGGAAGCCCAGCGCGTCAGCGAAGTCCTGCACCAGGTGTTCGACCAGCTCGAATCCTCCAGCGACGATGAACGCGCCGTGCTGACCGCACAGCGTAACAACCTCGAAGCCGAACGCCTCAAGCTCGTCCAAGCCCACTACGCCGACGCCATCCCACTCGACCTGCTCAAGACCGAACAGGACCGCATCCGCACCAGCCTCGACGCGATCACCAGCCGACTCGACAGTCTCGCGAACTCCTACATGAACGCGCACGAGGGTCTTGATGAGATCGTCGGTATGCTCACCGACCTCGGCGACCTCTACAGCAAGTGCCAGCCTGCTGAACGCCGCATCCTCAACCGCGCGCTGTTCAAACGGATCATCATCGACGAGGACGAACACATCGCGTTCGTACATGCCGAGCCAGTTGCCGCTGTCCTCACCCAGGCGCGCGGGGACGAGGTGACCCATCCGGTCCCAGAAACGAACCTGCCCCGCCATCAGGCGGGGCAGGTTTCGAATTTCTCAACTTACGTGGAGCTGAGGGGATTCGAACCCCTGACCTTCTCATTGCGAACGAGACGCGCTACCAACTGCGCCACAGCCCCATGCACCGGGTGGTGCGGTGACAGAACATACCAGCCGGGCCGGTCTGTTCCCCAATCAGGACCCGGTGGCGCGGCCCCGGTCCGCGGCGGCGTCACGGGCGGCGCGCTCGGACTCCTCGGCCTCGCGGGCGAGCGCGGAGTCGATCTCGTTGCGGCCCGAGCTCCACACGCCGGTGGAGTCCAGGTCGATGGTCCGGACGGTACGGCGGGCGGCCGGGGCGTCGACGTAGGTCGGCAGGGTCATCGGTAGCGGGTCCCACAGGCGCGGGTCGGCGGCGGTGACCGCGGTGGTCGCGCTGGGCGCCACCTCGTCGAAGCCGTCGTCGTTGCGGCTGACCTCGAAGGACTCGGGGTGCCGCGGGTCGACGGTCTCCGCGGGCTCCTCGGCCGGCGCCTCGACACGGGCCGGCGCGGCGACGGTCCGCTCGCCCTTCACCATCACCCGGCAGGTGACCAGCCACGCGACGACGAGCACTGCGGGGATCGCGAGGTAGCCCCACGAGATCAGATTCGCGGCAGCGAAGCCGGCCACGGTGAGGGTCGCCAGCAGCAGGACCAGCAGCACGTTGCGGCGGCGCTTGGTGGCGCGACGCGCGGCCTCACGGCGGGCGCGCTGCTGCGCGGGTGAGAGGCCCGGACCCTTGGTCGACACCTGGGTCGAGGTCGCGGCGCGACCGGGCTGGAGCACCAGCCGGGCGTTGCGCGAGTTCACCGGCTCACGACGCGCGAGCACCCGCATCGTGTCGGAGAAACGGTCGATCGAGCGGGAGCGCACCGCCTCCTCGTGGTGACTGAGCGCCTTCGGAATCAGGTAGACGGCCCAGGCCACCACCACGGCCAGGAAGATGAAAACGTCGGGGGATCCCACGGACATAGAGGTTAAGGACGCATGACCCACGCGGGCCGCAGGTGCGCGGGTGTGTCGAGAAAGACTTAGCCTCCGCTCAGGTTCCGCACCCTCGGCAGCAGCCCCGCGGGGGCCTCCTCACGCGTCACCGCGAAGATCCGGTGGTCGCGCCACTGCCCGTCGATGTGCAGGTAGCGCGGCGCGAACCCGACCTCGCCGAGCCCGAGCTTCTCCACCACCCGCAGCGAGTTGGAGTTCTCCGGACGGATGGCGATCTCGATCCGGTGCAGACCGACCTCGAAGAAGCAGTGGTCGACGACCACCGCGACGGCGCGCGGCATCACCCCGCGCCCCGCCCACGCCTGGTCGATCCAATAGCCGATCGACGCCATCTGCGCGGAGCCGCGGACCACGTTGTTCACCGTCACCTGCCCGGCGAAGCGGCCCTCCACGTCCAGCGCGAACGGCAGGCCGGCGCCGTTCCGGCCGTTGCGTCGCAGCAGCGCGACCAGCTCACGGAAGCTCGCCGGGCGATCGCCCACCCCGGGCGGCACGGTGGCGTCCCACGGCAGCAGCCAGGACCGGTTGCGCATCCGCACCTCGCGCCAGGCGCGCGCGTCGGCGTACCGGATCGGGCGCAGCCGGATCTCGTCCAGCTCGATGGTGGCCGGCCAGCCGGGGTGGCTCAATGGTCGCTGCCCCGGATCTGCTCCACGGCGTGCACCAGCCACGGCTCGAGCACCGCCAGGCCGTCCTTCACCCCGCCGCGCGAGCCGGGCAGGTTGATCACCAGGCACTCGCCCACCACCCCGGCCAGGCCACGGGAGAGCACCGCGGAGGGAACGCCCTGCGCGACGCCGTACGCCCGGATCGCCTCGGCGATGCCCGGCACCTCGCGGTCCAGCAACTCCCGGGTCACCTCCGGCGTCCTGTCCGTCGGGGTCAGGCCGGTGCCGCCCGTGGTGAGGACGACGCGGGCGCCGCCGTCGACGGCCGCGCGGATCGCCTCGCCGACCGGGGCGCCGTCGGGTACGACGAACGGGTCGGGCGTCACGAAGCCCAGCCCGGAGAGGAAGTCGTGGATCAGCGGGCCGGTGGTGTCGTCGTACACCCCGGCCGCGGCACGGTTGGAGGCGACGACGACCGCTCCGGTGAGGGGCTCGGCCAGCGACTCGCTCATCGGGCCCAGTCCCCCGACTTGCCGCCGGTCTTGGTCTCCACGCGGACGTCGGAGATCACCGCGCCCTTGTCGACCGCCTTGACCATGTCGACCACGGTGAGCGCCGCGACCGAGACCGCGGTGAGCGCCTCCATCTCCACGCCCGTGCGGTCGGTGGTGGCGACGGTCGCGCTGATCTCGACCGCGTCGTCGGCGACGTCGAGGTCGACCTCGGCCTTGGAGATCGCCAGCGGGTGGCACAACGGGATCAGGGCCGGCGTCTGCTTGGCGCCCATGATCCCGGCGATCCGGGCCACCGCGAGCGCGTCGCCCTTCGGCACCCCCTCGCCGCGGAGCAGGGCCACCACCTCGGGGCTGACCAGGACCCTGCCGCTGGCGGTCGCGACCCGCTTGGTCGGCTGCTTCTCCGAGACGTCGACCATCCGGGCCGCGCCGGTCTCGTCGACGTGGGTGAGGCGCTGCTCGCTCATGGGTCGACCCTAGACGCTAGCGCTCAGAAGTCGGCGTCCAGCAGGAGTACGTCGACCGCGCGCCCGGCGGGCACGTGCGTGACGTCCTCGGGAACGACCACCAGCGCGTCGGAGGCGGCGAGGTCACCCATCAGGTGCGAGCCGTGGCCGCCGACCATGCTGACCGCCCCCTCGGCGGGGTCGTAGGCCGCCCGGACGAACTGTCGCCGCCCACGGGGCGAGCGGATGTCGCCGGTGAGCCGGGCCCGGACGGTGGGGCGGATCAGCGGCTGCTTGCCCATCAGGCGCCGGATCGCGGGCAGCACGAAGACCTGGAAGGAGATGTAGGACGACACCGGGTTGCCCGGGAGGGTGAAGATCGGCACCCGGTCCTCGCCGACGTGGCCGAACCCCTGCGGCTTGCCCGGCTGCATCGCCACCGGGCCGAACCACACGGTGCCCAGCGGCGAGAGCGCCTCCTTGACCACGTCGAAGTCGCCCTGGGAGACGCCGCCGGAGGTCACCACCAGGTCGGCGCGGACCAGCTGGTCCGACAGCGCGTCCATGAAGGCGCGCGGCTCGTCGGGGACGATGCCGACGCGGTAGGCGATCCCGCCCGCGGCCCGCACCGCGGCGGCCAGCAGGTAGGAGTTGCCGTCATAGATGCCGTCGTGGCCCAGCGGGCTGCCGGCCTCCCGCAGCTCGGAGCCGGTGGAGATGATCACCACGCGGGGGCGCGGGCGGGACTCGACGGTCGCCCGCCCCACGGCCGCGAGCAGCCCGAGGTGCCGCGGCCCGAGCACGGTGCCGTGGCTGACCAGCAGGTCGCCCTCGGCGACGTCCTCCCCGGCCCGGCGGATGTGCTGGCCGACCTCGGGCGCCTGGGTGATCCGGACCTGGGCGACGCCGCGGTCGGTCCACTCATAGGGCACCACCGCGTCGGCGCCCGCCGGGACCGGGGCACCGGTCATGATCTTGACCGCGGTGCCCGGCGACATCGCCAGGATCTGGGCGCGCCCGGCGCCGATCTCCCCCACCACCGGCAGGTGAACCGGAGACTCCTCCGTCGCGGTGGCGACGTCGGCCGCGACGACGGCGTACCCGTCCATCGCGGAGTTGTCGAAGCTGGGCAACGCGATCGGCGAGTGCACGTCCTCGGCGGCGGCGAGCCCGAGCGTCTCCATCAGCGGCTGCGGGAAGTGCCCGAGCGGCTCGACGCCGTCCAGGACCCGTCGCTGCAGCTCCTCGACGCTGATCGGCTCCGGCGAGGGATGGCCGGGGTCAGTCATCGCCCAAAACCCGCCCCGCGTCGACCCGGTCGCCCGAGCGCGGCCGCTGCAGTTCCACGTCGCCCCGAACCTCGACCTCACGACAGAACGTCCAGTCGCCGTTGACCTTGAAGGAGGTGGCCCCCCGCAGCGACGGCGCGCCCTCGGGGAAGCGCTGGTCGAAGTCGGCGAGGAACTTGTAGAACTCCGGGTCCAGCTCGATGTAGGGGACCGCGTCGGGCTCCTGACTCAGCACGTAGTCCTCGCCGATGCCGTAGACGTCCGAGCGCAGCACCAGCAGGTCGTTGGTGGTCTTGACCGGCACGAACCGGTCCCGACCGACCTCGATCGTGCGGGCCCCGTCGAAGACCTCGATCGCCGCGCCCATCGCGGTCTCGATCTGGATCACCTTCGGCGTGGAGGCATCGCTGGGGTCGAGGTTCTTCACGTTCCGGATCAGCGGCAGGCCGAGCACGCCCTCGCGCTGGACCAGCGCCTGCTTCATCGCCTTGAGGTCGAACCACAGGTTGTTGGTGGAGGTGAACCGGTGCCGGCTCAGGTCCGCCAGGTCCTTGAGGTCCTGCGGGAGGGTCTGCGCGGTCTCCCGCAGCACGATCCGGCCGTCGCTCTTGCGCCGGGCGAAGTGGCCGCCCTTCTTGTCCGACGGCGTCCGCTTGACCGCCTCGATCGCGAACGGCGCGCCGGACTCGGCGAACCAGCCGGCCACCCGCGGGTCCGCGACGGCGCCGAGGTTGTCGGAGTTGGAGACGAACACCCGCTCGTATCCCTGCTCGATCAACTGGTCGAGCAGCCCGGTGCCGACGAGCGCGGTGTAGAGGTCGCCGTGGCCGGGCGGGCACCACTCCAGGTCGGGGTTCTTGGGGTACGACGCCGGCGCGAGGTCCTTCTCCAGGAGCTTGGGCTCCTTGTTCTGCAGGAACTCCAGCGGCAGGCCGTCCACCGCGAGCGTCTCGTAGCGCTCCAGGGCGGCCATCGTGTCCGCGGAGGTGCGGAAGCTGTTCATGAAGATCAGCGGCAGCGGGACGTCGTACCTCTCCCGCAGGTGGAGCACCTGCCGGGCGATCACGTCGAGGAAGGACATCCCGCGCCGCACGCACAGCAGCGACTTCGCACGGTCCATCCCCATCGAGGTGCCGAGCCCGCCGTTGAGCTTGATCACCGCGGTCGTGCGCAGCGCCGCGACGCCGTCCTCGTCGGACACGGTGACGTCGGCCAACGACTCCATGTCGAGCGGGTCGATGCTCGACTCGGGGATCATGCCGGTCTCGCCGTGCTCGAGCAGGCGGTAGTAGTGGGAGAAGACCTCGATCGCGGTCTCCTCCACTCCCGCGTCGGCCATCTTCGCGCGGGCGCGCTTGAGTCCAGGGCTACCCATACCCTCGATCGTAGGCTTGTCCCGTGCATCCGGACCACTCGGGCGCCCCCGCCGCCAAGACCGCCCTGCGCGACCAGCTCGTCACCGCCCGCCGCCGCCGCGACGTCGCCGAGCTCGCGCGGGCCGCCGAGGGGCTCGCCGACCACCTGCTCGCGGCCGAGGAGGTACGCCGGGCGGCGACGGTGACGGCCTACGTCGCGGTGGGCTCCGAGCCGGGCACCGGGCTGCTGCTCGACCGGCTCCTCGCGGCCGGCAAGCGGGTGCTGCTGCCGGTGACGACCCGGGAGCTGGACCTGGACTGGGCGGCCTACGAGGGCCCGGACTCGCTCGCCCCCGCGCGCTTCGGGCTGCTCGAGCCGGCCACGCCGCACCTGGGCCTGGACGCGGTCGCGCAGGCCGACGTGCTGCTGGTGCCGGGCATGGCGGTCTCCGCCGCCGGGGTGCGGATGGGCAAGGGCGGCGGCTGCTACGACAAGGCGCTGGCCCGGGTCCCGGCGGACCGCTGGCGCTGCGTGCTGCTCTTCGACGACGAGGTCGGGCGCGACGTACCGGCCGAGGCCCACGACGAGACCGTGCACGCGGTCGCCACCCCGTCCGGCGTCACTCGCCTACGGACTCCGGAGCGGCCGGCTCGAGGGTGAGGGTGTCCTCGGTCGCCGCGTCCACGGCCTCCCGGCTGAACGGCCACGCCAGCGTCTCCCCGCGCAGCCAGAGCTCGGTCTGGTCGGTGTAGGTCTTGTCGAAGGGGTGCCCCGAGACGCCGGTGAGGTTGATCCACCGCGAGTCGTCCAGGTCGGCCATCGAGACCACCATCCGCATCGACGGCGCCGCGGTCACCTCGTATCCCAACGACGCGTCCCAGCTGGTCGCGTTGACCGCCGCGCTGCCGCCGGAGGCGGGGAAGTCGGTGCGGTTGACCAGCCACTCGACCGGTCCGACGCCGGAGACCCCCAGGGTGTTGTTGCGCAGGTTCAGCCGGTGCAGGCGGCCCCACGCCCACTGGTCGGGATCGGGGCCCATCCGCCGGGTGAGGTCGCGCCGCGCGTCCCGGATCGCGGCCCGCAGGATGTCGTCGCGGGTCTCGACCCGGTTCTCGGTCTCGACGTCGTCCCACCAGCGGCTGGCCGGGTCGTCGAGCAGCTCGGTCACCACCGCCATCCAGCGGTCCCCGCCGTCGACGACGACCTCCTCGGGCAGGTCGTCGGCGAAGGTGCGCTCGAGCAGCGCGCGCCAGACGGCGTTGAAGTACGCCGCCGCGGCGGAGTCGGCGCCCTGGCGGTAGTCCCACCGCTCCAGCAGCCGCAGCCCCGCGGTGTAGAAGTCGCCGCCGACGTGCTCCACGTCCAGCAGCCGCGGCACCAGCGCGGGCGCGAGCGGGTTGCGGTCGTCGAGCTGGAGGTCGGCCATCTCGGCGACGGTCAGCTCCCCCTCCTGCTCGATCAGGTCCCGGATCCGCTGGCTGCGGTAGCCCATGTCCCAGTCGTCGGTGAGGAAGTAGGGGTAGTCCTCGCCGATCACCTTCTGGTTCGCGGTGACGATGAACCCCTCCTCGGGGTCGAGCACGCTGGGCAGCCCGTCGAAGGGGATGTAGTCCCCGGTCCAGTCGTTCTCGGGCCGCCAGCCCTCCGACGGCGTCGTGCCGTCGTTGCCGGACTTGCGGATCGGGATCCGCCCCGGTGCCTGGTAGCCGATCCGTCCGGAGCGGTCGGCATAGATCAGGTTCTGGGAGGGTACGGCGAAGTCCTCGGCCGCGCTGCGGAACTCCGCCCAGTTGCTCGCCTTGTTGAAGCCCAGGATCGCGTCAGCGGTGGCACTCGGCTCCAGGGCGGTCCACTGCAGGGAGACGCCGTACTCCTCCGACGGCTGGGCGTCCGGTGGTCGCTCCGCCTCGTTGACCGCCCGCAGCTGCGGGTCGGCGTCGGAGAGCAGCGGCCCGTGGGCGGTCTCGCGGACGGTGATCTCCACCGGCTCCTCGCCCGCGACCTCGATGGTCTCCGTGCGGGTCTTCAGCGGCCGCCAGCCTCCGTCGTACCTCCACCGGTTGCCACGGATCCGCTCCAGGTAGAGGTCGCTCACGTCCGGCGCGAGGTTGGTGAACCCCCAGGCGATGTCGCGGTTGTGGCCGATGATGACGCCCGGAACGCCGGAGAAGGTGAAGCCGGAGACGTCCATCGGGCAGCTCGCGCTCACCTCGGTGCAGTGCAGGCCCATCTGCATCCAGATGCCGGGGACGCCGGCGGCCAGGTGCGGGTCGTTGGCCAGCAACGGCTGGCCGGTGGCGGAGTGCTTGCCGTCGACCACCCAGGAGTTCGACCCGATGCCGTCGCCGCGGCCGACCAGCGCGGGCAACCGGTCCAGCGCGCGCTGCACCCCCCTGAAGAGGTCCGCCTGATCGGCCGACCAGCCGGGGCGGGCGGGGTTGCGGCTCGCGGCGCGGGTCGCGTCCTGCTCGAAGACGCCGTCGACCACCGCGCCCTGGGTAACGATCGGGGTGGCCCGGCGCTCGTCGTAGTCCGGGAACAGCTCGGCCACCTGCGTCGGCGAGTGCGAGGCGCCCACCAGGACGCGCTCGATCTCCTGGGTCATGTTCGAGCGCAGGTCCCACGCCATCGCCTTGAGCCAGGCCAGCGAGTCGACCGCGGTCCACGGCTCGGGGGTGTAGTCCAGGCCGCCGGCGGCGAGGACGCCATACTCCACCGCGAGATCGAGGTTGTCCTTCCCCGCGAGGTAGGCGTTGACCCCCTCGGCGTAGGCGTCCAGCGCGCGCCGGGTGTCCGGGCTGACCAGCCCGAGCTCCTTCTCCGCGACCCGCCGCCAGCCCATGGTGCGGACGGTCCGGTCGACCTCCACCGCGCTGGGGCCGAACATCTCCGCAAGCCGTCCGGAGGTGATGTGCCGCCGCACGTCCATCTCGAAGAACCGCTCCTGGGCGTGCACGTATCCCTGGCCGCGCATCAGGTCGGCCATCGTGCTCGCGTAGATCTGCGGGATCCCGTTGGCGTCCCGGAGCACCTGCACCCGGCCGTCCAGGCCGGGCACGTCGACGGCGCCGTCCTTCTCGGGGAAGGAGCTGCGCACGACGCCGGCGCCGGCGAGCGTGCCGAGCACGAGCAGCAGGACCAGGCCGAGCACGCTGTAGACCGTCCAGCGCGCCACCGCCGGGAGGGCCCAGAAGATGTCGATCCAGTGATCCTTGCGCGGCGGGCGATCGGCCGTCGTCTCCTGGGTCATGGTGTTGGTCATTGTGCCGTACCATTTGGCAGTCAGCCCCTGCGAGTGCCAGCGCGCCTCGCCTTCGACGGAAAGGTCGCCCGGTCGTGCCCACCTATCAGTACAAGTGCACCGAGTGCGGCCACGCCTTCGAGCGGTTCCAGTCCTTCACCGACGACGCGCTCACCGAGTGCGAGGTCTGCGGCGGCAAGCTGCGCAAGCTCTTCAACGCCGTCGGCGTGGTCTTCAAGGGCTCGGGGTTCTACCGCAACGACTCCCGCGAGGCCGCGAAGTCCTCCTCGTCCTCATCGTCTGCTTCTTCGTCTTCGTCTTCGTCCTCGGCCGACTCCGGCTCGGGGTCCTCGTCGTCGTCCTCTTCCTCGGCCTCCTCCTCCGGCGGGTCGTCGGGCTCGTCGTCGAGCAGCGCCGGCACCGCCTCGGGCGGCAGCAGCAGCTGAGCCGTCCGGGGGCCTGTGGACAACGCCCCCGCGCGGGCCGCGCGCTGCCTACCGTGGGGCGTCATGAGCGCTCCCCAGGCCCCCGCCCCTCCGTCCCGGCTCGCCCGCGCCCGCCGGGGAGTACGCCGAGTGGTGCTGCGCCGCCGTCGGCTGCTTGCCGCCCTGCTGGTCGCGGTGGCGGTCGCCGCCGGGGTGCGCGCCGTGGCCGGCCCTCCCCCGGAGACCCGGGCGCTGCTGGTGGCCGCGCGGGACCTGCCCGCGGGGCATCTGCTGGCCGCCGACGACCTGGAGGAGCGGCGGGTCGCGCCGGACGCTGTGGCCGCGGGGGTGGTGGCGGACCCGGTCGGGCAGCTGCTGTCGACGCCGGTGCGGCGGGGCGAGCAGGTGACCGACGTACGCCTGCTGCGCGGCGGCCTGCTCGCGTCGTACCCCGAGTTGTCCGCCGTACCGGTCCGGATTCCGGACGCGGGGGCGGTGGCGCTGCTGACCGCCGGCGACCGGATCGACCTGATCGCCACCGACCCCCAGGGTGGCGGGTCCGAGGTGCTGCTGGAGGACGCGCCCGTGCTGGCGCTTCCGCCGGAGACGGCGGGCGACTCAATGGGCGGCGGGCCCACCGGCGGGCGCCTGGTGGTCATCGGGGTGACACCGGAACTTCGGGATGAAGTTGCCGACGCGGCGGTGTTGGAGTTTCTCAGTATCTCGCTGAACCGCTAGTGTCACGGGCTGTCCTGCCCGAGGTACATCGTCGGGGACCTCGAACAAGGAAAGAGACACCCTCATGTCCGGTTTCAAGAACTTCATCCTCCGGGGCAACCTGGTCGAGCTGGCCGTCGCGGTCATCATCGGTACGTCGTTCGCCGCGGTCGTGGCGGCCTTCACCGGGATGCTGCTGTCCGCGATCTCCAAGGTCACTGGCGGCAAGGAGCCCAACTTCGACGAGTTCGCCCCCGGCGGGATCCTGGTCGGCCCGTTCCTCACCGCCCTGATCGCCTTCCTGATCCTGGCGTTCGTCGTCTACTTCTTCGTCGTGGTGCCCTACACCAAGGCCCAGGACAAGTACTTCCCCAAGGCCGAGGAGGGCACGCCCGAGGACATCGCGCTGCTCACCGAGATCCGCGACCTGCTGGCCACCAACCGCAGCGTCTGAGGTTTCGCACAGAACCTCCCCAGCTTCGACCCCGTCCGGCTCGCCGGGCGGGGTCGACTGCTGTCCGGGGCCAGCCCGCGCCCAGGCCGCGCCGACTCTCCCCCGCCCATCGGAAATGTAAAGCGGTGTTCGGAGTTCTGATGCGGTGTTCGAACACCGCAGAGGATCCCGGAGCGCCGCAGAGGATCGCCGAACACCGCTTTACAAGTGCGGTGGGGGGTACGGCGGCGCCCGCCGAGCCGCGGCACTCAGCCGGTGGTACGGCGGCCTTCAGCCGTGGTGCGGGGGCACCTGGTCGCGCAGCCAGCGGTCGCCGGCGCTCTCGCCGCTCCGCTCGCGGGGCGTGTCGTCCCGGTCGTCGCGGGTGCTCTCGGGCAGCACGTCGCCGAAGATCTCCGCAATCCGGCGCCGCTTCGCCGCGCGCTCGCGCTCCTGCTCGCTCATCCGCACAGCCCCGCGTCCTTGAGCGCCTGCTGCCGGTCGGCCTTCTCCTCCGGGGACTCGGTCTTGTGCTGGCCGTCGGTCTTGGTGGTGGTCGGCTTCGCCGCGGAGATCGCATCCGTGGTGAGCTTCGCGGTGAGCTCCTGGTCGTTGGCGATCCGCTTCCAGACCTCCTTGGCCTCCGGCGCCCACACCACCCGGTTCGGGTCGTTGGGGTCGACCTTCCACGGGATGGTGAGGAACTGGATGTTGTCCAGCCCGATGCCGTTGAGCTGGCTGCCGACGCCGGCGAGCTTCTGCACGTCCTGGAGGCCCGGGCTCACCCGCAGCGCCTCGGTGGCCGCGTCGAGGAAGCGGAACAGCCGCACCGGGTCGGCCAGCGTCCGGGCCGAGACGACCTTGTTGGCCATCGAGGCAATGAAGGCCTGCTGCCGCTTCATCCGGCCGATGTCGGAGCCGTTGCCGACGGCGTACCGCTGCCGGACGTAGGCCAGGGCCTCGCGCCCCTCCACCTCGCGGGTGCCCTTCTCCAGATAGATGCCGTGCGCCCGGTCGTCGATGGTCTCGGGGATGCACACCTCGACGCCGCCGATCGCGTCGACCATCTTCTTGAAGCCGTTGAAGTCCACGACGATGAAGTCGTCGACGTAGACCCCGGTCAGCTGCTCGAACTGCTGCTGGGTGCAGGCCGGCCCACCCTGGGTGAACGCGTCGTTCCACATCACGTTCTCCGCCGGCGGGATCGCGCCCTGCTCGCAGGCGGGGCGGTCCACGACGGAGTCGCGGGGGATCGAGATGCCGTACGCCGTACGCCGGTCGGCCGACAGGTGCAGCAGGATCGTGGTGTCGGAGGCCTCCGCGCCGGACTCCTTGTCGATCGCGTTGCCCGCGCCCTGGCGGGTGTCGGAGCCCATCACCAGGATGTTCAGCGGCTCCTGCTCGCCGGCGACCTCCTCCTTCTCCGGACGGTTCTGCAGCTTGTCGGAGATGTCGATGACCTCGAGGTTGCCGTTGAGGTGGCGGACGACGAACACGACCGTCAGCGCCGTCGCCAGCGCGAGGACGAGCACCGTCACGCCGAGCACCTTGAGCACGGTGGCACGCTTGCCCCGCTCCCGCTTGCGCCGCCCACCCTTGGACTCTTCGCGCGCCGGCGCAGCGTCTGCGGGCGCGTCGGAGGGCTGCTCCTCGGGGACGTCGTCGCGGGGCATGGAAGGTCTCTCGGCAGGTCAGGGGCTCAAACGTCCGCAGACTACCCGTCCGGGCCAATTGTCTGCTCATTCCCGAGGGGGAGGCCGCCATGGACGGCCCGCTACGCTCGGGGCCATGTTGATCGCGGGGGATCTGCTGTTGCTGCTGCTCGACGACGAGTCGGGCAAGTTCGTCTCGGGCGACTCCGGCGTCGCGGTGGGCGGCGCGCTGCTCGTCGAGCTCGCCCTGGCGGGGTCGGTCGAGGTCCAGGAGAGGACCTCGAAGTGGTCCTCGGCCAAGGTCGGCGTCGCCGGGCCGCTCCCGGAGCCGGCCGACCCGGTGCTCGTCCAGGCTGTCGAGATCGTGGCCGAGAAGCCGCGCCCCGCCCAGGAGCTGGTCACCCGTCTGGGCAAGAGCCTCCGGGACCCGGTGCTGGAGGGCCTGGCGGCCGGTGGCTACCTCCGCCGCAGCGACGAGCGCGCGCTCGGGTTCATCCCCTACACCCGCTGGCCCGCCGTGTCGGCGGAGCGGGAGGCCGACGTACGCCGTCTCCTCGCCGACGTGCTGGTGGATGGCGCGTCGCCGGATGAGCGTACGGCGGCCCTGATCGGCCTGCTCTCCGCGATCGGCAAGGCCGGGTCGACGCTGGGGCTCAAGGGCAAGGAGAAGCGCGCCGTGGACAAGCGGGCCAAGGAGATCGCCGAGGGCGAGTGGGCCGCCGAGGCCGTGCGCAACGCCGTCCTCGCCGCCCAGTCCGCGGCCACGGCCGCCGCGACGGCCGTCGTCGTCGCGGGCGCGGCGGGCACCTGACCTCTGGTGCCCCAGGCAGGAGTCGAACCTGCGACCTTTCGCTTAGGAGGCGGCTGCTCTATCCGCTGAGCTACTGGGGCTGGTGTGGGCGACTGGCCCGCACGGGAGCCTACAAGGGGTACGCCGGCCGCTCGCCCGCGCCGCCGTACCGGCGGAGGTTCCCAGGGAGAACTGCCGCTTGTCGGCTGAAACCTCAGCCGGGCGGAACCTGTCAACCTGCGTGGAGTCGGTCGCGGTTGGTTTTCTGGTTGATGGCCACCTGGGCCATGGGGGTCCGGACCCGAGGCGGGCTGGCGAATCGTTCGGGGTGGGCGGCGTAGAGGGCGTCCATGGTGTTTTGGCGTCGGTGGTGGACGCCGGTCCAGGTGCCGTGGTGGACGTCGTGGGGGGTGTGGCCCTCCAGACCGCCGTGATGGTGGCGATGGTTGTAGCCCTCGACGAAGTCGGATGCCCAGGACCTCGCGTGGTCGAGGTCGTTGAAGAAGGCCGGGTAGTCGGGGGTGTACTTCGCGGTCTTGAACAGCGCCTCGGAATAGGGGTTGTCATTCGACACCCTTGGTCGGTTGCGGGAAACCTCGATCCCGAGTTCGGCGAACAGGTCGCCCAGGGTGCGTGAGGTCATCGAGGGTCCGCCGTCGGAATGGATGATCCGCGGTAGAACCCCACGCACGGTGAAGGCGTTCTCGAACATCTCGGCTGCCAGGTCGTCGTCCTCGCGGGTCTCGACCCGCCACCCGGTGACCATCCGGGAGAACACATCGAGGGCTAGGTACAGCTGGTAGGTCACGCCCCGGTAGGGGCCCCGGAGGTGGGGTGATGTCCCACGACCAGGCCTGGTCGGGGCCGTCGACGATCAGGGTCGGCATGACGGTGGCGCGGTGCCTGCGGGTGCGTCGCACCGGCCGAGTGCTTTGGTCGATGCCACGGGCGATGCGGTACCAGGTCGACAGCGACGCGACCGGGTCGCCGACATCCAAAGCGTCATAGAAGGCTTGGTAGACCGACTCCTTCGCGGTGAACGCGGCCTGGATCTTCACCACGATCCGAGCCCGCTCAGCCTCGGTGAGCCAGCACCGGGCCCGACGCTGACGATGCGCGATGGGGTCGCCGACCCGCGCGCGGGGATGGTCGCGGTAGTGCCATGTCGAGCGGGCGACTCCGGCCAGGCCCAACGCCGCGCGCTGGGAGAAACCCGCTGCGATCAGCGCAACCACCAAGGCCGCGCTGACCTCGATCACCGACTCCGATTCCGGCCCTGCTTCCGATCCTTGTTCGGTGTCTGGTCGGGAGTCGGGCAGCGTGCAGCGGCCGGCTCGGGCTCGGAGCTCTTGGCTTCGCCGCTTGGATGCAAGAGCTCGATAGCTTTTCCCAGCGCATCGACCGCCCGCCGCTGACGGCCCAGCTCCTCATCGCGCTGCTCGAGCTCGCGTTGATGGGCGGCATCGCGGGCAGCGATCTGCTCACGCAGCGCCGCGTTCTCCTGCAACAACCGCGCGACCGCACTGGTCTCGTCCATGTCCACCCGTCCTTCGGTCCAAGGCACCAGCCCATGGTCCAGGGTGTCGGCCAGCACCGCACGCTTCCAACGCCGCAACTGATCGTCACGGATGCCACGGGTCTTCAGCAGCTTCTGCTTCTCGCCATAGGGGGCGAGCATGTACTCATACACGAACGCGCGCCGTTCCTCGACGCTGTAGACACCCTCAATGGGCAAGTCAATCACTCCTCACATAAGAGCGACTGACTCACACGCAGACTGGCAGACAGGGGGGAAGCGCACGTTTCCCCGGTGCACCGGGGAAACGTCCTCACACCACCTCGAAGGAGATCCCCGCAGCCCGGAGCCGGGCGAGCAGGTTCTCCCCCATCGCGGCGGCGGGGGTGACCTGGCCGGAGGTGGGCGGGTTGTCGTCCAGCGCGAGGCACATCGCGGACTCGGCGAGCATCTTCGCGGTCTCGGTGTAGCCCGGGTCGCCGCCGGAGACCCGGGTGTGCACGGTCTCCCCACCGCCCTCGCCGACGAAGTCGACGGTGAACCACGACCTCTCGCGCTTGGCCGCGTCCGGGCCGGAGCCGGGGTCCACCCGCGAGCCGAGGAGCTCGCGCACTGGCTTCACCTGGGAGACCGCCGCCAGGCCGAGCGCACCGACCGCGCCGCCGGCGGCGTAGCGCAGCGTCTTGGTCCCCGCGTAGTGGGAGTAGCGGAAGTCCGGGCCGTAGCGGTCCAGCGCCGCCCCGCTGCGCGCCACGACGAACGGGTCGATCGTCGGCAGTGGCAGCAGGTAGTAGCCGAGCACCGGGTCCTTGCCGGGCTTGCCGGAGACGGCCTTGGAGCGGCGGCCCTCGGGGCGCGGCTCGCGGCGGCGCCGGTCGCTCATCGCCTCGCGCATCTGCCGGGCGCGGGCGAACTGGCCGAGTGCGCTGTGGAAGGTGCCGCCGGAGAACGACGCGTTCGAGCGGACCACCCCGCGCAGGGTGATCGGCACGCCCTCGGGCAGCTGCTGCACGGTGAAGAATGCCCCGAGGTCGTGCGGGATCGAGTCGAAGCCGCAGGCATGCACGATCCGGGCGCCGGTACGGCGGGCCGTGGCGTCGTGCTCGAGGTACATTCGGTCGACGAACTCCGGCTCGCCGGTGAGGTCGACGTAGTCGGTGCCGGAGGCGGCGCACGCGGCGACCAGCGGGGCGCCGTATTCCAGGTAGGGCCCGACCGTGCTGATGACCACCTTGGTGCGCGCGGCCAGCGCGGCGAGCGAGGCCTCGTCGCCTGCGTCCGCGACGATCAGCTCCAGGCCGCCCAGCGAGGGGTCGATCTCCGCCAGCCGGGCCCGCACCACCTCCAGCTTGCCAGGGTTGCGGCCGGCCAGCGCCCAGCGCATCCCCTCGGGGGCGTGCCGGGCGAGGTACTCCGCCGTCAGTCCGCCGGTGAATCCGGTGGCGCCGAGCAGGACGATGTCGAGGTCGCGTGGGCTCTCAGGCATGCCGTGATCCTACGGAGCGCGGGTGAGCTTCCGGTGGGAGCTCTTCGGCTGCGAGATCGCCAGATGAGCGACCCGGCGGACTTCGAGCTGACGATGGAGGAGCTGCGCGCGGTGTCCGGGTACGCCGCGGCCTGTGCCACGCCGACCCTGATCCTCGTCGAGCGGGACCTGCCGGGGGACCACCGCCCGACCGCCGCAGTGGAGGCTGCGCGAGCCTTCCCCGAGGGCGCCGCGCGGAGCCGTCGACTGCGCACGACCGCGACCGACGCGCACCGCGCTGGCCGAGAGGCGCCCACCCCGGCCGGTGGGTACGCCGCCATCGCCGCGGGCGACGCGGCGGCCTCGGCGTACCTCCATCCGCTGGCGCGGGCCACCCAGGTGCGGCACATCCTGGGCGCTGCGGCCCACGCCGCTCGTGCAGCGGAACTCTCGCGCGGAGAGGACCCGGTGGTCGCTGAGTACGTGTTGTACGCCGCGGCCCGGCGGGTCACGCCCACCGTGCTCGAGGTGCTCGAGCGATACCCGCGCGTGTCCACTGCGAGCACGCGGGTGGGCGACCTCATGCACAGGCTGGACAGCCTGATCCGCGATCCGGCGCCCACGCCCCGGCCTGCAGAGGATCCAGGGCCCTTCTTCCACGGCACCAGGGCCCATCTGCGGCCCGGCGACCTGTTGACCCCCGGCTGGGGCACGAACTACGGCTCCGGCAAGCAGTCGCAGCACATCTATCTCACCGCGTCCGAGCATGGGGCGCCGCTGGCCGCCGCGCTGGCGCTCGGCGACGGACCGCCGCGGGTCTATCGCGTCGAGCCGCTCGGCGCGATCCATGACGATCCCAACGTCACCGACAAGAAGTTCCCCGGCAACCCGACCCGGTCCTACCGCACCAAGGGGGCCCTTCGCGTGGTCGAGGAGATCACCGGGTTCGAGCTGCCGGACCCGGAGCTCGTCGAGCGGATGCGCACGAACGCCGCCGAGCTCAAGGCACTCGGCATCGAGGCGATGGACGACTGAGCCGACGAGCGTGCCCACCCGCCCCCTCGGTGCTGGTGGAGGCGTGATCCTACGGAGCGCGCGTACGCTCGCAGCATGTGCCGCAACATCCGCCAGCTCCACAACTTCGAGCCGCCCGCCACGCCCGACGAGGTGCACGCGGCCGCACTGCAGTACGTCCGCAAGGTCGGCGGTGCCTCCAAGCCCTCGCAGGCCAACCAGGAGGCGTACGACGTCGCGGTGGCCGCCGTCGCCGAGGCGACCCAGCGGCTCCTGGACTCCCTGGTCACCTCCGCGCCGCCGAAGGACCGCGAGGTGGAGGCGGAGAAGGCGCGCGCCCGAGCCCGATTGCGCTACGCATGACCCAGGTCGCGACCACCACGGGGTACGACGAGGCGCTGGACCTGCTGGCGGCCGGACCGCTCGTCGTGCTGACCGGGGCGGGGCTGTCCACCGACTCCGGCATCCCCGACTACCGCGGACCGGGGTCGGTGCCGCGGCAGCCGATGACCTACCAGGAGTTCGTCAGCGGGCCGGAGGCCCGGCAGCGGTACTGGGCCCGGGTGCACACCGGCTACGGCCGCTTCGGCACCGCTGAGCCGAACGACGGGCACCGGGCGCTGGCGGCGGTCGACCCGGACCTGCTGATCACCCAGAACGTGGACGGGCTGCACGAGCGGGCGGGCTCGCGGCGGCTGGTCGCACTGCACGGCCGGATCGCCGACGTCGTCTGCCTGGGCTGCCGAGAGACCTCTCCGCGCGAGGCGCTGGAGGAGCGGCTGGCCGAGCTCAACCCGGGCTGGCGCGACGCCCACGCCGACCTGGCGCTGCGCCCCGACGGCGACGTGGCGGTCGAGGAGACCGCGGGCTTCGTGGTCGCCGACTGCGACGGCTGCGGCGGGATGCTCAAGCCGGACGTGGTGTTCTTCGGCGAGAACGTGCCCGCCCCGAGGGTGCAGCGCTGCTATGCCGCGGTCGAGGCGCTGGGCGAGGACGGCACGCTGCTGGTCTCCGGCTCGTCGCTGGCGGTGATGAGCGGGCTGCGGTTCGCCAAGCGGGCGGCCAAGCAGGGCACGCCGGTCGTGGTCGTCAACCGTGGCGCGACCCGGGGCGACGACCTGGCGTCGTACAAGCTCGAGGCCGGCTGCACGGAGTTCCTCACCGACCTCGCGACGGTCAGAGGCGCTTGACGAAGATGTGCTCGGCGGAGTCCAGGTCGATCTCGGCCGACTCGCCGCCGGAGCCGAGAAGCACGCCGCCGGCCTCGGTCGCGCGGACCGCGATCGTCTTGCCGGGCAGCGCGCCGGCGCGGCGCAGGAGCGTCATCAGCTCCTCGTCCTTCTGCATCTCCTCGGAGATCCGGCCGACCCGGACCCGCGTCTCCTCCTCCACGGCCAGCCCGGACAGCGGCTCGTGGCCGGTCATGAAGTCCGGCGTCCCGCCGGTCTCGCCCAGCTCCCCCAGCCCGGGGATCGGGTTGCCGTAGGGCGACTCCGTCGGGTGGTCCAGCAGCGCGACCAGGCGCCGCTCGACGTTCTCCGACATCACGTGCTCCCACCGGCACGCCTCTGCGTGCACCAGCTCCCAGTCCAGGCCGATCACGTCGGTCAGCAGCCGCTCGGCGAGCCGGTGCTTGCGCATCACCCGCATCGCCAGGAGGCGCCCCTCCTCGGTCAGCTCCAGGTGCCGGTCCCCCTCGACGGTGAGCAGCCCGTCCCGCTCCATCCGGGCGACGGTCTGCGACACCGTGGGGCCGGACTGGTGCAGTCGCTCGGAGATGCGCGCGCGCAGGGGCGTGATGCCCTCCTCCTGCAGCTCGTAGATGGTGCGGAGGTACATCTCCGTGGTGTCGATCAGGTCGCTCACCCTGCAAGGCTACCCAGGCCGCACACGGGGTGACAGGCTGAGGTCGATGCCTCCCTCACTCCTGTGGTTCCGCCGCGATCTGCGGCTCCGCGACCACCCCGCGCTGCTGTCGGCCCACGAGGACGGGGACGGCTCGGTGCTGCCGCTGTTCGTCGTCGATCCGCGCGTCTGGGAGCGCGCCGGCGCACCCCGGCGCGCCTACCTCGCCGCCTCCTTGCGGGCGCTCGACGAGGACCTCGGCGGCCGCCTGGTGGTGCGGTACGGCGACCCGGTCGCCGTGGTGCCCGAGGTGACGCGGGCGACCGGCGCGGGGAGCGTGCACGTCTCGGAGGACCTCGGCCCCTACGGCGCGGCCCGCGACGCCGCGGTCGCCGACGAGCTCGGTGACGTGCCCCTGCGAGCCACGGGGTCGCCGTACGCCGTCACCCCCGGCCGGGTGCTCACCCAGCAGGGCACGCCGTACAAGGTCTTCACGCCGTTCCTCAAGGCGTGGGTCGAGCACGGGTGGCGCGACCCCGCGCGGACGCCGGAGGACGTGAAGTGGGTCGGCGCCGACAGCGAGGGCCTGCCGGAGGCGTCGAGCGAGATCCCGCCGCCGGAGGCCGGCGAGCGCGCCGCGCTGGAGCAGTGGGCGGGCTTCCTGGACCGGGTCGCGGAGTATCCCGAGGACCGGGACCGCCCCGACCGCGACGGCACCTCGCGGATGTCGCACCACCTGCACTTCGGCGAGGTGCACCCGCGCAGCCTGCTGGCCGACCTCGGCGCCCGGCTCGGCCGCGACCCGGAGTGGGACGAGGGTGCACGCAAGCTCCGCGCCGAGCTCGCGTGGCGCGAGTTCCACGCCGACATGCTGCACCACCGGCCCGAGGCCGTCACCGAACCGCTGCGACCCGAGTTCGCCCGGATGCAGTGGGACGAGCCCGGGGAGCAGTACGACGCTTGGCGCGCCGGCCGGACCGGCTTCCCGATCGTCGACGCGGGCATGCGCGAGCTCGCCGAGACCGGCTACATGCACAACCGGGTGCGGATGATCGTGGCCAGCTTCCTGGTCAAGGACCTGCACGTCGACTGGCGGCTCGGGGCCGAGCACTTCCTGGACCACCTGGTCGACGGCGACCTGGCCTCCAATCAGCTCAACTGGCAGTGGGTGGCCGGCTGTGGCAGCGACGCGGCGCCGTACTTCCGGGTCTTCAACCCGGTCACGCAGGGGAGGAAGTTCGACCCGGACGCGGCCTACATCCGGCGGTGGGTGCCCGAGCTGCGCGACGTCGACGACCCGCACGAGCCGGTCGAGCCGATCGTGGATCACGCGGAGGCCCGGCGCGAGGCGCTGGCCCGATGGGAGACGATCGGCTCATGACGTCGCATCCGCTGATCGTTCCCGCCCGCTTCTGCGGTCCGCCCGTCTCGGGCAACGGCGGCTGGGCCGCCGGCTCGCTGGCTGCCTCGGTGGAGGGCTGTCCCGAGGATCGGGGCACCGGGTGGCCCACGGTCGAGGTGTCGCTGAAGATGCCGCCGCCGCTGGACACCCCGATGCCGGTGACCCAGGAGGACGGGGCCGCGACCGCCACCCACGAGGGCTCCCCGGTCGCCGTCGCCCGGTGCGCGGAGACCGAGCCGGAGCCGGTGGAGCCGGTCCCCTACGACGAGGCGGTCGCGGCGAGCGCGTCGTACCCCGGCCACGTCGCGCACCCGTTCGCGACTTGCTTCGTCTGCGGCACCGCGCGCGAGGCCGGCGACGGTCTGCGGATCTTCCCGGGGAAGGTCGAGCCGGTGACCGAGGGACGCACCCGGGTCGCCGCGCCGTGGACGCCGGACCCGTCGCTGGCCGAGGACTTCCACCACTACGGCGACGAGCAGCCGCGCGCCTCGCTCGCGGTCACCTGGGCGGCGCTGGACTGCACCGGCGGCTGGGCCGGCGACTTCGGCGAGCGGCTGATGGTGCTGGCCCGGATGACCGCGCGGATCGACGCGCTGCCAGTGATCGGCGAGCCGCACGTGGTCGTCGGCGAGGCCCGCGGCACCGAGGGCCGCAAGACCTGGTCGGCGACGACGCTCTACGACGCCGACGGGCGCGCCGTCGGTGCCGCCGAGCACCTGTGGATCTCGGTGGACCCGGCCGCGTTCAGCTGAGCGACGGCCCGCCGCCCGCCGTACAACGTCATCCGCTCCGGGGAACCCCTTCTCCGGTTCGTATGACGTCCCACCGAGCCGGCGCACGCCCAGCCCGCCCGATTGACGCTGCGACCACCCCTCGCGCACGATAGGAGCATGGCGATTTTGAACGATCCAAAGCCGTGGTGGCAGAACGCGGTGTGCTACCAGGTCTACGTCCGCTCCTTCGCCGACGGCGACGGGGACGGGGTCGGGGACCTGCCCGGCATCACCTCGCGGCTGCCCTACTTGCGCGACCTCGGCGTGGACGCGCTGTGGATCACCCCGTTCTACCCCTCGCCGCAGAACGACCACGGGTACGACGTCTCCGACTACCGCGACGTCGACCCCCTCTTCGGCTCCCTGGACGACGCCGACACCCTGATCGCGACGGCCCACGACCTGGGCCTGCGGGTGATCGTCGACATCGTGCCGAACCACACCTCCGACGAGCACGCCTGGTTCCGGGAGGCGGTCGCCGCCGGACCGGGGTCCCCCGAGCGGGCGCGCTACCTCTTCCGCCCCGGCCGCGGCGAGGGCGGCACCGAGCCGCCGAACAACTGGGCCTCCGTCTTTGGCGGACCCGCGTGGGACCGGCTCCCGGCCACCCCGGAGGAGCCCGAGCCCGAGTGGTACCTCCACCTCTTCGACTCCAGCCAGCCCGACCTGGACTGGCGCAACCCCGAGGTGCACCAGATGTTCCTCGACGTGCTGCGATTCTGGCTCGACCGCGGCGTGGACGGGTTCCGGATCGACGTGGCGCACGGGCTCTACAAGGAGGCCACGCTGCGCGACCAGGAGTTCGCGGTCGGCGAGAGCGCGAGCTACGACCACGCGTCGGTCAACACCGACCAGGCGATGGTCGAGCGGCGGCTGACCGACGAGCCGATGTGGGACCAGCCCGAGGTGCACGAGGTCTACCGCGAGTGGCGCAAGCTGCTCGACACCTACGCCGGCGACCGGATGGCGGTCGCCGAGGCGTGGACCACGACCGCGGAGTCGATGGCCCGCTTCGTGCGCCCCGACGAGCTGCACCAGACCTTCAACTTCTCCTGGCTGCTGGCGCCGTGGTCGGCGGAGTCCTTCGCCAAGGTCGTCACCGACACCGTGGAGACCTTCGGCTCGGCCTCCCCCACCTGGGTGCTCTCCAACCACGACGTGGTCCGCCATGTCACGAGGTACGGCGGCGGCGAGGTCGGCCTGGCTCGCGGTCGTGCCGCCACCCTGGCCATGCTGGGGCTCCCGGGGTCGGCGTACCTCTACCAGGGCGAGGAGCTCGGCCTGGAGCAGGTCGACGTCCCGCCCGAGGCGCGACAGGACCCGGCCTGGCTGCGGACCGGCGACGAGGGCCGGGACGGCTGCCGCGTCCCGGTTCCGTGGAGCAGCCAGGAGCCGCCCTTCGGCTTCGGCCCGGGCACCGGCCAGCCGTGGATCCCCCAGCCCGCCGACTGGTCGGAGCTGACTGTGGAGGCCGAGCAGGCGGACCCGGAGTCCACGCTCTCCTTCTACCGCCGCGCACTCGAGGCGCGCCGGACCATCCAGGACGCCGGGGACGAGCTCGCCGTGAGCGTCGACGGCGACCTGCTCGACGTACGTCGTGGCTCGCTGCGAATCCTGCTCAACTGCGGGGATTCCGCGGTCGACATCCCCGCTGACGCGGGCCAGGTCGTGATCGCCAGCGGCCCGGTCTCGGGACGGTCCCTGCCGCCGAACACGGCCGCCTGGCTGCGCTGACCAGCGCTCACTCCCCCGAGTCCAGCGCCTCGTTGTAGAGGTGCAGCCGGTCGGCGAAGCCGGCGACCTCGGCGTCGGACCAGTCGCCGAGACGGGCGTCGAAGAGTGCGCTGCGCTCGCGCTGCATGTGCTCGATGCGGCGCTCGGCCTCGGCGGTGCCGGCGAGCAGGCTGGCCCGGCGGTCGTCGGGGTCCGGGCGCCGCTCGATCAGCCCGAGCTCGACCAGCTGCTGGACCTGCCGGCTCACGCCCGCCTTGTCCATGTGGAAGGCGCCGCTGAGCTCGCCGGCCCGCAGCGGCCCGGTCTCGACGATGTGGTTGAGCACCATGAAGGAGAGCGGGTGCAGGTCCGGATGCACCATCCGGGCGCGGTCGCCCAGCACCCGCTTGACCCGGCGGATGAGGACGCCGAGCTCGGACTCGATCCGCCGGAGGTCGTCGTACCTGCTCATCGCCGGTGCTTCCCCGGGGCTGCAGCCGCCGGCACGGCGTCGGCGGGCACCTGCTGGGCGGCGAGCTCGTCGTCGCGCAGCACGGACGTCCGTAGCGGCACCTCCCTGATGAACAGCACGCAGAGAAACGCGCCGATCGCGAACGGCAGTGCCACGAGGAAGATGTGCCCGGTCGCGTCCCCGAAGGCGTTCTCGAAGATCGAGCGCAAAGGGCCGGGCAGGGTGGACGGGTCCGGGATGCTCCCGGTGTCGTGCCCTGCGCCGCCCGGGAGCTGCACGCCCTGCTCGGCGAGCCGGGTCAGGCCGGTGCGGACCGAGCGGGCGACGTCGTGGGCGAGCACCGCACCGAGGGCGGAGACGCCGACCGACCCGCCGAGGGAGCGGAAGAACGCGACCACGGAGGACGCGGCGCCCATGTCGGACTGGGCGACGTTGTTCTGCACCGCCAGCACCAGGTTCTGCATCGTGGCGCCCAGGCCCAGGCCGAGGACCGCCATGAACGCGCCGACGTGCCACAGCGGGGTCTGCGCATCGATCGTGGACAGCAGGCCGATCCCGACGATGACGAGGACCATGCCGCCGACCAGCCAGCGCTTCCAGACGCCGGTGGTGGAGATGATCCGGCCGGACACGATGCTGGAGATCAGCAGCCCGCCGACCATGCAGACCGACATCAGGCCGGCCTCGGTCGGCGACATCCCGCGCGCCCGCTGGAAGTACAGGCTCAGGTAGACCGTCGAGCCGAACATCGCCACGCCGATCAGCACCGAGGCGACGGTGGCCAGGGAGAGGGTGCGGTCGCGGAAGAGCCGGAGCGGTACGACGGGCTCGCGGGCGACCCGCGCCTCGACGTACACCGCCGCGGCGGTCACCAGCGCGGCCGCGGCCAGCATGAGGTAGCTGGTGGTCGAGCCCCACGCGAACTCCTGGCCGCCCAGGGACACCCAGACCAGGAAGATCGAGACGCCGCCGACGAGCAGCGTGGCGCCGAGGTAGTCGATGTGCGCCTCCCGCGTGCGCACCGGCAGGTGCAGGGTGCGCTGGAGGACGACGAAGGCGAGTACGGCGACCGGGAGGCCGGCGAAGAAGCACCACCGCCAGCCGACGGTGTCCACGAGCAGGCCGCCGACCAGCGGCCCGGAGACCGTGGCCAGGGCGAACGTCGCGCCGATGTAGCCGGAGTAGCGGCCGCGCTCGCGCGGGGAGACCATCGAGGCGATGACGACCTGGACCAGCGCGGTCAGGCCGCCGACGCCGAGGCCCTGGAAGGCGCGCGCGCCGATGAGCACCTCCATGTTCGGCGCGAAGCCCGCGACGACGGAGCCGATGGAGAAGATGACCAGCGCCGCTTGGACGAGCAGCTTCTTGCTGAACAGGTCGGCCAGCTTGCCCCAGATGGGGGTGGTGGCGGTCATCGTCAGCAGGGTGGACACGACCACCCAGGTGTAGCCGGTCTGGCTGCCCTCGAGCTCGGAGACGATGGTGGGCAGGGCGTTGGACACGATGGTGCTGGAGAGCATCGCCACGAACATGGCGAGCAGCAGGCCGCTGAGGGCCTCGAGCACCTCGCGGTGCGACATCTCCCCGCTCTGGGCGGCGGGGACGGGACGGGTCTGGGTCACGGAAGGAGCTCCCATAGAAGTGCTTGGTTGCGCTAGGTCAATAGTTGCGTCAACGCAACTATATGACTCGCTGTTCCCGTCACCCAGCCGACGTCGGGGTGACGCACACCACCCGGAGAATGCAGACGACCCGCAGGTGCGGAGCCGCCGGAGCGGCTCCCGGCCCGGGGGACGTGCCCGGGCTCACCTACGGGTCGGGTGTCTGCGTTGGGATTGCCAGCAGTACTTCGAGCCTGGCTCGTCGCTGGCCGGTTGCTGCTAGACCGCAGCCACCTCACGCGTCCTATCAGTACTCAACTTAGGACCACCTCCTTTCCCGTGTGCGTCCACGGTAGGAGGGGACGGGGCGTCACTCAAGCGATTTCTACTCCGGCAGCGGCGCGAGGGACGGCTCGTCGGGGGTGGAGAGGGTGAGTACGGCGTCCGCGATCGTCTCCTGCTCCTCGATCTCCCGCTCCAGGGAGCGCAGGGTGAGCGCCAGCTCGGACTCCGGCAGGTTCCCGACGATGTCGACCGCGGCCACCATGAAGAACCGGGTCGGCCCCACGACCTCCAGGCGCAACTGGGTCACCCGACTCACCGACTCCCGCGCCATGAGGCGGGCCAGCACCCGGTTGTGCAGCGCCGGCCAGACGGGCTTGCCGATCAGGAAGGCCCGGTTGCGCTGGATCAGGAAGACCGCGATCACGCCGAGCAGCAGGCCGACCGCGATCGAGCCCGCGGAGTCCCAGCGGCCGTCCCCGGTGACCTGGTGCAGGAAGACACCGGCGGCAGCGAGCAGGATGCCGATCAGGGCCGCGGCATCCTCCATGAAGACCGCACGCAGCGTGGGGTTGGACGTCCGGTAGAGGAAGGTGGCCGGGCGCAGGCCCCACCTGGTCGCCTCGCCCCGGGTCTGCTTGACCGCCTGACGGAACGAGATCCCCTCCAGCACGAACGCGAGGCCCAGGACGACGTAGTTGACCAGGTAGTCCGCACCGCCGCGTTCCCCCCAGGTGGTGATGCCGTGCCAGATCGACACCATCGAGCCGGCGGCGAAGAGCCCGACGGCGGCGAACATCGACCAGACGTAGGCGTCCCGGCCGTAGCCGAGGGGGTGCGACGCGTCGGGCGGGCGGGCCCCGCGCCGCTCGGCCTGCAGCAGGAAGATCTCGTTGCCGGTGTCCGCCCAGGAGTGCGCTGCCTCCGCGACCATCGAGGCCGAGCCGGTCAGGACGGCGGCGACGGACTTGGCCACCGCGATCGCGGCGTTCATCGCCAGGGCGAGCAGCACCGTGAAGAGGCTCTCCCCACCCGGTGCGGCCTTCGCGTCGGTCTGGCTCATCGGGAGGGGACCTCCTCGTCCTCGTTCTCGGGGTCGTCCATCGGTGCGGTGAACTGAGAACGATAGAGGGCGGCGTAGGCGCCGTCAGCGGCGAGTAGCTCGGTGTGCGAGCCCTGCTCGACGATCGCGCCGTCCTCCATCACCAGGATCAGGTCCGCGTCGCGGATGGTGGAGAGCCGGTGGGCGATCACGAAGGAGGTGCGGTCGCTGCGCAGCGCGGTCATCGCCTGCTGCAGGAGCAGCTCGGTGCGGGTGTCGACCGAGGAGGTGGCCTCGTCCAGGATCAGCAGCTCGGGGTCGGAGAGGAACGCCCGGGCGATGGTGACCAGCTGCCGCTCGCCGGCGGACAGGTTGGAGCCCTCCTCGTCGACCACGGTGTCGTAGCCGTCGGGCAGCGAGTGCACGAACCGGTCGACGAAGGTCGCCTCGGACGCGGCGAGCACCTGCTCGTCGGTCGCGTCGGGGGCGCCGTACGCGATGTTGTCCCGGATGCTGCCGCCGAAGAGCCAGGTGTCCTGCAGCACCATGCCGATCCGGGAGCGCAGCTCGCTGCGCGGGATCGTCGCGATGTCCACCCCGTCCAGGGTGATCCGGCCGGCGTTGAGCTCGTAGAACCGCATGATCAGGTTGACCAGCGTGGTCTTGCCGGCGCCGGTCGGGCCGACGATCGCGACCGTCTGCCCCGGCTCCGCGACCAGCGAGAGGTCCTCGATCAGCGGGCGGTCGGGGGTGTAGGAGAAGGAGACGTGCTCGAAGCGCACCTCGCCGGCTCCGGCCTCGCGGCCGTCGGGAGCGGGGTTCGGCGACTCCTCGTCGGCGTCCAGCAACTCGAAGACCCGCTCGGCCGACGCGACGCCGGACTGCAGCAGGTTCACCATCGAGGCGATCTGCGACAGCGGCTGGGTGAACTGCCGGGTGTACTGGATGAACGCCTGCACCTCGCCCAGCGAGAGCTGCCCGTTGGCCACCCGGACCCCGCCGACGACCGCCACGATCACGTAGTTGAGGTTGCCGACGAGCATCATCACCGGCATCACCAGCCCGCTGACGAACTGCGCCTTGAACGAGGAGGAGTAGAGCTCGTCGTTCTGCTCGGCGAACAGCCGCTCCGCCTCCGCCCGGCGACCGAACACGGTCACCAGGGAGTGCCCGGAGAAGGTCTCCTCGATGTGCGCGTTGAGCCGGCCGGTGCTGCGCCACTGCTCGACGAACAGGCCCTGGGAGCGCTTCATGATCTGGGTGGTCAGCACGATCGACACCGGCACCGAGACCAGCGCGATCAGCGCGAGCAGCGGCGAGATCCAGAGCATCATCGCCAGCACCGCCACGACGGTGAAGATCGAGGACATCAGCTGGCTCATGGTCTGCTGCAGCGAGGTGGAGACGTTGTCGATGTCGTTGGTCGCCCGGCTGAGCAGCTCGCCGCGGGACTGCCGGTCGACGTAGGCGAGCGGCAGCCGATGCACCTTGTCCTCGACGTCGGAGCGCATCCGGCGTACGACGCCCTGGACGATGTCGTTGAGCAGGAACCCGGCCAGCCACTGCAGCAGCGACCCGGCGACGTAGATCGCCAGCACCCACAGCAGCACGTCGGCGACGGCGCCGAAGTCCACGCCCTGGCCGGGTACGACGTCCATGCCGGCCACCATGTCGGCGAGCTGGTCGTCTCCGGCGCGGCGCAGCCCCTCGACCGCCTGCTCCTTGGTGACCCCCTCGGGCAGTCGCCCGCCGACCAGGCCGGCGAAGATCAGGTCGGTCGCCGCGCCGAGCACCCGCGGCCCGACCGACATCAGCACCACGCTGCCCAGGGTCAGCACGACCACGCCCAGCGCCTGCATCCGGTGCGGCCGCAGCCGGGCCAGCAGCCGTTTGAGGGAGCCGGCGAAGTCCAGGGCCTTGCCGCCGACCTGGGCGCCGCCGCCGAGGGGCCCGCGGCCTCCGCCGGGACCGCCCTGCATCCGCTCGGTCTCCTTGAGCTCGCCCTGGGCGGGCGCCTCCTGGTCGGCGCTCACGCCGCCTCCTCGGCACTGAGCTGGGACTCCACGATCTCGCGGTACTCCTGGCAGTCCACCAGCAGCGACTCGTGCGAGCCGCGGCCGACGACCTCGCCGTCCTCCAGGACCACGATCTCGTCGGCGGTGCGGATGCTGGAGACCCGCTGGGCGACGACCAGCACCGTCGCCTCGCGAGTGACCGGTGCCAGGGCGGCGCGCAGCCGGGCGTCGGTGGCGAGGTCGAGCGCGGAGAAGGAGTCGTCGAAGAGGTAGATCTCCGGCCGGCGGATGACCGCGCGGGCGATCGCCAGCCGCTGCCGCTGGCCGCCGGAGAAGTTGGTGCCCCCCTGGGAGACCGGCGCCTCGAGGCCCTCGTCGAGCGCCTCGACGAAGTCGCGTGCCTGGGCGATCTCCAGCGCCTCCCACATCTCCTGCTCGGTGGCGTCCTCCTTGCCGTAGCGGAGGTTCGAGGCGATCGTCCCGGAAAACAGGAACGCCTTCTGCGGCACCAGGCCGATCCTCGACCACAGCGACTCCGGGTCCAGGTCGCGGACGTCGACCCCGTCGACGAGGACCCGGCCGGCGGTGGCGTCGAAGAGCCGTGGGATCAGGTTGATCAGCGTGGTCTTGCCGGCGCCGGTGGAGCCGATGACGGCGACCGTGCGGCCGGGGCCGGCGCTCAGGCTCACATTCCGCAGCACCGGCACGTCGGCGCCCGGGTAGGAGAAGTCCACGTCCTCCAGCGCGACCGTCCCCCGCTCCGCGGACGCGGTGACCGGGTCCGCCGGCGGCACAACCGAGGAGTCGGTGCGCAGCACCTCCATGATCCGCTCGGCGCACACGGCCGCCCGCGGGATCATCATCATCATGAAGGTCGCCATCATCACCGACATGACGATCTGCATCAGGTAGGAGATGTAGGCGGTCAGCGCGCCGACCTCCATCGCCCCGCTCTCGACCCGGTGGCCGCCGAACCAGAGCACGCCCACGGTGGAGATGTTCGCGACCAGCATGACCACCGGCGCCATCGCGGCCATCCAGCGTCCGGCACGGACGGCCACCTCGGTCAGCTCGGCGTTGGCGTGGGCGAACCGCTCGGTCTCGTGCTGCTCGCGGACGAAGGCCCGGACCACGCGGATGCCGGTGATCTGCTCGCGCAGCAGCCGGTTCACCTCGTCGATCCGGGTCTGCATCAGCCGGAAGCTCGGCACCATCTTCCGCACGATCAGCCCGATCGAGACCGCCAGCACGGGCACCACCGCGACGATCAGCCAGGACAGCCCGGCGTCCTCGCGGAAGGCCATGAAGATCGACCCGACCATCATGATCGGCGCGGTGATCGCGATCGTGCCGCCCATCAGCACGAGCATCTGCACCTGCTGGACGTCGTTGGTGTCGCGGGTGATCAGCGACGGGGCGCCGAACTCCTGCATCTCACGGGTGGAGAACGTGCCGACCTGGTGGAAGACCCGGGCCCGGGTGTCGCGACCGAAGCCCATCGCGGTGCGGGCGGAGAAGTAGACGGCGGTGATCGTGCAGGCCGCCTGGACCAGCGAGACCGCCAGCATGAGCCCGCCGAACCGCCAGATGTATCCGATGTCCCCGGTCACCACGCCGTTGTCGATGATGTCGGCGTTGAGGCTGGGCAGGAACAGTGCCGCGACGGTGGCGAGCAGCTGCAGGAGTACGACGGCCGCGATCGGCCGGCGGTAGGTCGAGAGGCCCTCGCGGATCAGCGTGAGCAGCATGTGGTCTCCTCGAGGGCGGTCACGGAGCGAGCCGCTCGGTGCGCCACCCGCCCGTGTGGGTCCGACGGTAGACCAGCCGGTCGTGCATGCGCCCCGGCCTGCCCTGCCAGAACTCGATCGACTCCGGCGCGACGAGGTAGCCGCCCCAGTGGTCCGGCGTCGGGACGGGGCCGTCGTCGCCGAAGCGGGCCAGCGCGTCGGCGTACCTCCGATCGAGCTCGTCGCGCCCCTCGACGACCCGGGACTGCGGCGATGCCCACGCACCGACGCGGGAGCCGCGCGGTCGGGAGGCGAAGTAGTCGTCCACCTCCGACCGCGGGAGCAGGGCGGCCCGGCCCTCGACCCGGACCTGCCGCTCCAGGGGATGCCACGGGAAGAGCAGGGCGCAGGCGGACTCCCCGGTCAGCTCGCGGCCCTTGCGCGACTCCAGGTTGGTGAAGAACACGAAGCCCTCGGGTCGCACGCCCTTGAGCAGCACCATCCGCGCGGAGGGGAGCCCGTCGGCGGAGACGGTCGAGACGACCATGGCGTTGGGCTCGTGCAGGCCGGCGTCGATGGCCTCGGCGAGCCAGCGCTCGAACATCTCGATCGGGTCGGAGGCCAGATCGGTCTCGGCGAGGCCGCCGCGCGCGTAGTCCTCACGCAGCGCCGCGATGTCGGGGTGGGGGGCGGGCTCGGGCATGTCCGCAGCGTAGGACGGACGAGGGGCCCGTGTCCGCCGGCATCCGAACGGGTGCAGAATGCCCGGGTACCACTGGCTGAGACAAGGGAGTCCCACCGTGACCGAGGTCCACCACGGACTGGAGGGCGTCGTCGCCTTCGAGACCGAGATCGCCGAGCCCGACAAGGAGGGGTCGGCACTGCGCTACCGCGGTGTCGACATCGAGGAGATCGTCGGGCGGGTGCCCTTCGAGAAGGTGTGGGGCCTGCTGATCGACGGGAAGTACGAGCCCGGGCTGCCGCCCGCCGAGCCCTACAACCTGCCGATCCACACCGGCGACGTACGCGCGGACGTGCAGGCGGGCGTGGCGATGCTCGCGCCGATGCTGGGGATGGGCCAGACCTACGACATCTCCGACGAGCAGGCGCGGCTCGACCTGTCCCGGATCGCGGTGATGGTGCTGTCCTACGCCGCCCAGTCCGCACGCGGCATCGGGCTGCCGATCATCCCGCAGACCGAGGTCGACGAGGGCTCGACGCTGGCGGAGAAGTTCCTCATCCGCTGGAAGGGCGAGGCCGACCCGAAGCACGTGAAGGCGATCGACGCCTACTGGAGCTCCGCGGCCGAGCACGGCATGAACGCCTCGACCTTCACCGCCCGGGTGATCACCTCCACCGGCGCCGACGTGGCGGCCGCGTTCTCCGGCGCGATCGGCGCGATGAGCGGCCCGCTGCACGGCGGCGCCCCCTCCCGCGTCCTCGGCATGATCGAGGAGGTCGAGAAGCGCGGCGAGGCCGAGGGCTACGTCAAGGAGCTGCTGGACAAGGGCGAGCGGCTGATGGGCTTCGGGCACCGCGTCTACCGCGCGGAGGACCCGCGCGCCCGCGTGCTGCGCCGTACCGCCAAGGAGCTGAACGCGCCCCGCTACGAGGTCGCGGAGAAGCTGGAGCAGGCCGCGCTGGCCGAGCTGCGCGAGCGGCGCCCGGACCGGGTGCTGGAGACGAACGTGGAGTTCTGGGCGGCCATCGTCCTGGACTTCGCCGAGGTGCCCTCGAACATGTTCACGTCGATGTTCACCTGCGCCCGCACCGGCGGCTGGTCCGCGCACATCCTGGAGCAGAAGCGCACCGGCCGGCTGATCCGCCCCTCCGCGGTCTACACCGGGCCCGAGTCGCGGCCCGCGGACTCCGTCGAGGGCTGGAACACCGCCTGGGCGGACAACACCGGCACCGACCTCGCCGGCGGCGCCGACGAGTGAGCGACCCCGCGCACGAGTGGGACCGGGCCGCGGCGACCTTCGACGAGGAGCCGGACCACGGCCTGCGCGACCCGGCCGTCCGCGGCGCCTGGCGGGAGCTGCTGCTGAGCGCGCTCCCGCCGGCCCCGGCACGGGTCGCGGACCTCGGCTGCGGCACCGGCACGCTGTCCCTGCTGCTCGCCGAGGAGGGGTACGCCGTCGACGGCGTCGACCTCTCCCCCGCGATGGTGCGACTGGCCCGGGAGAAGGCCGCCGGCCGCGCCGGGGTGGGCTTCGTGGTGGCCGACGCGTCCGAGCCCCCGCTGCCGCCGGCGTCCTACGACGTGGTGCTGTGCCGTCACGTGCTCTGGGCGCTGCCGGAGCCGGCGGTCGCCCTGGAGCACTGGGTGGACCTGCTGGGGCCCGACGGGCGCCTGGTCCTGGTGGAGGGCGCCTGGCACACCGGCGGCGGGCTCACCGCCGAGCAGACCGTCGAGCTCCTGCGCACCGCGGGTCGCGAGCCCCGCGTGATGCACCTGCCCGAGGCCGACTACTGGGGCGGGGAGATCACCGACGAGCGCTACCTCGTCGTGGCCTGACCGGGACGGCTCTCCAGCGAGCAGGACGGCGTACCTCCCGGCATCAGGTGCCGGTGCTCGCTGACCCAGCGATAGGCCCGGGACGCCGCCGGGGCGAGCGCCCGGCTGCCCAGGGCCCGCGCCAGCAGCCGGTCCGGCCACGGCCCGGTCGCGAGGATCGCCGCCCAGGCCCGGTGGCCGTAGTCCACGTGGCCGTCCGCGTGCACGAAGGGCATCTCGCGCAGCGCGCGGTCCTCGGCGATGCCGTAGGCCGCCAGGTCGGTCTCCTGGATGCTGGCCCGGTCCACGTCGACGCCGAGCAGGTGCACCCGCTCGGCGCTGCGGGTGCAGAAGCCGCAGTCGGCGTCGTAGAGCATCAGCCCGCGGTCCATGCCACCAGCCTAGTCCTGGACACCCCGACGCCTCCGGGGAGCGGGATGCGACAATGGCGGGGCTGACAGCGTCGTCAGGACCTCTGAGACTCCTTCGCAGAAAGGCTCCCATGACCGACGCACCCCAGATCCCCGCCGACCTCAAGCCCGCCGACGGCCGCTTCGGCGCCGGGCCCTCGAAGATCCCGACCGGTGCGCTCGACCGGCTCGCGGCGACCGGGACGTCCCTCATGGGTACGTCGCACCGGCAGGCCCCGGTCAAGGACACCGTCGGCCGGGTGCGCGAGGGCCTGCGGGCCCTGTTCGACGTCCCCGAGGGCTACGAGGTGGTGCTCGGCAACGGCGGCGCGACCGCGTTCTGGGACGCCGCCGCCTTCGGCCTGGTCCGGAACAAGGCCCAGCACCTCTCCTTCGGCGAGTTCTCCTCCAAGTTCGCCAAGGCGACGGCCGCCCCGTGGCTGGAGAAGCCCTCGGTGATCACCTCCGAGCCGGGCTCGCGCCCGGAGGCGGTGGCCGAGGCGGGCGTCGACGCCTACGCCTGGGCGCACAACGAGACCTCCACCGCCGTCATGGCGCCGGTGCAGCGGGTCCCCGGCGCCGACGAGGGCGCCCTGGTCCTGGTCGACGCGACGTCGGGTGCAGGCGGCCTGCCGGTGGACCTGACCCAGGTGGACGCCTACTACTTCGCCCCGCAGAAGTGCTTCGCCTCCGACGGCGGGCTGTGGATCTCGATCATGTCCCCCGCGGCGCTCGCCCGCGCGGAGGAGATCGCCGCCTCCGACCGCTACATCCCGGCCTTCCTCGACCTGCCGACCGCGATCGACAACTCGGGGAAGAACCAGACCTACAACACCCCGTCGGTGGCCACCCTGTTCCTCATGGCCGAGCAGCTGGACTGGATGAACGCGAACGGCGGCCTGGCGGGGATGGTGGAGCGCACGACGGCCTCCTCCGACGCGCTCTACGGCTGGGCGGAGAAGAGCGACGTGGCGTCGCCGTACGTCTCCGACCCCGAGCACCGCTCGCTGGTCATCGGCACGATCGACTTCGACGAGGCCATCGACGCGGCGGCCATCGCGGCCACACTGCGGGCCAACGGGATCGTGGACACCGAGCCCTATCGCAAGCTGGGCCGCAACCAGCTGCGGATCGCGATGTACCCCGCGATCGACCCGGCCGACGTGGAGGCGCTCACCCGCTGCATCGACTGGGTGGTCGAGAACTCCTGATCAGAGCCCGGCGTAGGCGCGCAGCGCGTCGTACGCCCGCTGATCGAACGCCACCAGGCGGGCCTCGTCGACCTCGGTCGGCGTGGCCCGCAGGGTGTCGACGGCGCAGGCGACCGCGTCCTCGAACGGCCAGCCGTAGGCTCCCGCGCTGATCAGCGGGAACGCCACCGTGCGCGCGCCCAGCTCGTCGGCGACCTCGAGCGCGCGGCGGTAGCACGACTCCAGCAGCGACCGGTCGGTCTCACCGCGGTTGTGGTTGGGCCCGACGACGTGGATCACCCACTGCGCGGGCAGGTCGCCCGCGGTGGTCCACCCGGCGTCGCCGGTCGCCAGGCCGTCGGGGAAGCGCCGGATCGCGTCCTGCAGTACGGCGGGGCCGCCGGCCCGGTGGATGGCGCCGTCGACCCCCGCGCCGCCACGCATGGCGCGGTTGGCCGCGTTGACCACGGCGTCGACCTGCTGCTCGGTGATGTCACCTCGAACGACGGTGAGCTCCATGCCGCCAGTGTCGCACCGCCGCGGCCACCGCCACCACGCCCAGGAGGATGCCGCCGCCGATGAGGTAGGGCCGCAGCTCCTGGTCGCGCGCCTCGGCCGTCACGTCCCGCGCCGAGGTGCGCTCCGGTTGCGCGGACTGCTGCGGCTCGTCCTCCAGGGCAGCTTGGACGTCGTCGGGCAGAGGCAGCCGGAGCACGGGTGCCTCGCGCCCCTCGCTGCTCAGCAGGACCTCGCCGTCCTCGGTGACGGCCAGCCCCTCGCCCTGCCGCTGCCGGGGTAGCTCCAGGTCGGCCTCGGGCTCCAGCGAGGGCCAGTGGTAGACCACCGCGCGGCCGTAGCTGCGCAGCATCAGGTGCCGGCCGTCGGGGAAGAACGACCCGTCGGTGACCATCCCCAGGACCGGCCCCCGCGGGGCGAGCCGGTTCGGTGCGCTCTCGTCCAGCTCCCGCGGCGCGGCGTAGACCTGACCGCCCAGCGCGCCCTTGCTGACCACGAACAGCCGTCCGGTCTGCGGATGCACGAGCAGCGCCTCGGCGTCCCGCGCGCCGCCGGGGTAGATCAGGCGCACCGCCGTACCGGCGTCGGTGCGCTCGCCCTGCCCCACCGGCACCCGGGTGACAGTGATCTCGGACCGCTGCCGCCGGTTGTCGCCGATGTCGCCGACCCAGACCTCTCCCGGCCCGGCGGGCGCCAGCGCCTCCACGTCCTCGGCGTCGGGGTCGAAGGCGGTCGTGCCGACCGTGTCCCCGGTCTCGGGGTCGACGGTGAAGACCCGCCCGGTGTCGCCGGAGTCGTTGACCGTGTAGGCGAGACCGTCCCGGGCCACCAGCCCGCTGGACTCCACGATCTCGGGGTCGGTGAAGGTGAAGACCTCCAGGTCCGGGCGGAGCGGGTTGCTGACCACGAAGGCGCCCACGACGAAGGGTGCGCCGATGGCCAGGACACCCAGGAGCGGCGAGCCCCGCATCAGGCCTCCAGAAGCTCGGCGAGCCGCGGCCGGAGGCCCCAGGTCCGGACGAGGTCGTCGTACTGCCTCTCCGCGTCCGCCGACCCGGCACCGGTGCGGACCGCTCGGAGCAGGGTGTTGCGGGGGGTGTGCTCACTGCCGACGAACTCGACCACGTCGACGCGGTAGCCCTCCCGGCGCAGCAGCCCCGCCCGAACGCCGTCGGTGAGGGTGTCGGCCAGGCGTTCCCGGAGGATCCCGTGCCGGGTGAGCATCGCGTAGGGCTCGGGGACGGGGCCGCGGCGCAGCTGCGCGGCGATGTCGTGGTGGCAGCAGGGCGCGGCCAGGGTGACCGGCGCCTGCCAGCCCACCGCCCGGGCCAGCGCGTCGTCGGTGGCGGTGTCGCAGGCGTGCAGCGCGAGCACCACCTCCGGCGCCGGGTCGAGCTCCACCTCGCCGATGGTGCCGACGACGAACTTCGCATCAACGCCCAGCCGGGCGGCGACGGCCGCGTTGTGCTCGCGCGACTGCTCCTTGACGTCGGCGCCGGTCACGACCACCGGCAGCCCGCGGACCTCGGTGAGGAAGCGCTGTGCGGCGAAGGTGAGGTAGGCGTTCCCGCAGCCGAGGTCGACCACCCGCAGCGGCTCCTCGGGCGTGGGACGGCGCAGGTGCCCCTGCTCGAGCGCGTCGGTCACGCATCCGTCGAGGATCCGGAGGAACTCCTCGACCTGGCGGTACTTCGCCCGCCGGCTCGGCTTGATCCGACCGTCGGAGGACAGGCCGAGCGCGGCGAAGACCGGGTCGTCCTCGGGGAGCAGCCGCCGCTTGTCGCGGTCGTGGCTGCGGTCCGCCGGGGTCTCGGCGGCGCGCTCGGCCCGGTGCACCACCGCCTCGCCCCTCTTGGTCACCCGCAGCTGGGTCGTCGCGGTGGCCGTCTCCACGTGCCAGTTGCCGAACGGCTCGGCCAGCAGCTCCGCGACGGCGGTCTCGGCCGCCTCGCCCAGCGGCTGGTTGGCGGTGCGCGCCTGGGTGTCGTCGTACGTCGTCACCTGCAGTCGCCGGCCGCCCTTGAGGTCGACGTACCTCAGCTCCACCCGCCGCCAGCGCGACCGGTCGCCGCGTCGCCTGCCCGAGCCCACGGCCCTGATCAGGCCGTGCTCGTCCAGCAGGTCGTCCCTGATCCCGGCGAGCGCCGGGTCGAGCGGCTCCGGCATCAGCGGACCACCGCCGCCGCGACCACGATCAGCAGCAACCCCGCCAGGGCGAGCGGGATCACGAGGCGACGGTGGCGCGGGTTCACCCCTCGATTCTAGTCGGCGGGTCCTCACTCAGCGGGGCCGTGGCCGGGTCGCTCCACGCCCACGACCACGCGTACCACGGCCCGCCGGAGGGCCCGTCCACGCGCCTCCCGCGGAAGTCGTCGAACCAGCTCCCAGGGGTGTCCAGCTGGAACCGGCAGGAGACACCGGCCCACCCGCCGATCGACAGCCGCCACCATGCCGACGCCGCTGCGAGCTGCTCGGCCCAGCGTAGGGAGGATCCCCGTGCGCCGCCAGCGGCGCTCGGGCCCATCCCCCCTGCGCTTGTTCCTGACGTGTCGACCTACAGCGGTTCCTCGCACCGACCCCTGTGGGTCCACACGTCAGGCAGTATCTCCGCCCGAACCGCCTTCACTCGGCATCCGCGGCGCGGCCAGGGCCTCCCGCACCACGTCCAGGACGGGGACCTCGCCCGACATCACCGCCGCCCGGTCCACCCACGCGACCGCGTCGGTGGTGCCGTCCAGCTCGACGACGTGCGGCTCGGCGTCCGCCGCCACGCTGCCGCGGAAGACCAGGTGCAGCCCGTGGAAGTCCTCGAACCGTCCCGAGGGAGCGGTGCCGGAGAAGTGCACGTCGTGCACCAGGAGCACCTCGCCCACCTCGCAGGCGACACCGCACTCCTCCTCGACCTCGCGGGCCAGAGCCAGAGCCGGCGACTCGCCGTGGTCGATCCCGCCACCCGGCAGCGTCCACGACCCCGCGTGGTGGCCGCGGGGGGAGATCCGGGTCAGCAGCACCGACTCGCCGCGCTCGATCAGCGCATAGGCGGCCGGTCGCTGCAGCCGGAACGGCGCGTGGTCGGCGAGCGCCTCGGTGACCAGCGGCACCGTCGGCACCGCGCCCGAGAGCACGTCGGCCACGGGCAGCCACGCCGCCTCGACGGTGGACCCGTCGACCTCCTCGACCTTGGGGTCGGGGGCGTCGGAGGCCACCCAGCCGTCGTAGACGATCCGCAGGGCATGCGTGTCCACCCTCCGCCCGTCGCGCCAGGCCCGGGGCATGTGCGCGGAGTAGACGTGCGCGGTCTCGCCGACCTGGGCATCCAGCCCGGTCTCCTCACGGATCTCCCGCACCACCGCGGCCCGCGGGTCCTCGCCGTGATCCAGGCCGCCGCCGGGCAGCGTCCACTGCCCTGTGGCGGAGATGTACGGCGCGAGCCGGCTCAGCAGGATCCGGTCGCCGCGCAGGATCACCGCATACGCCGCCACGCGCTGACGTCGCGGGTACCGGTGCCGAGGCATGAGCGCACCCTAACCGTCAGGAGAACGGCGGCCGGGCATCCAGGGCGATCGACCTGCGACCCGCCCAGCGCCACAGCCGCGCCGCGCGGTCCCGGTCCTCGTCGGTGACCAGGTTGCCCATCCAGCGCAGCGCCAGCGTCATCAGCCAGTCCGAGCGCATGCCCGGCGGGCCGAGCGTCGCCACCACCTTCGGCGCCGTCGCGATCCCGGCCAGGCGCCGGGCGATGGAGAACGCCTCGCCGTAGTGCGCGCGCAGGACCCCCGGCCACACGGCGCCCAGGTCCCGGCCGGCGGCGAGCTCCTCGGCCACCAGGCGACCGGCCTCGAGGCCGTAGTCGATGCCCTCGCCGTTGAGCGGGTTCACCAGCCCGGCCGCGTCCCCCACCAGCGCCCAGTTCGGCCCGGCGACGTGGGAGACCGCGCCTCCCATCGGGAGCAGGGCCGACGTCGGCATCCGCAGCGGCCCCGACAGGCCGAAGTCGTCGGCGACGCTGTCGGCGTAGGTCTGCATCAGCGGTTTGATCGCCACGTCCGCGGGCCGCTTCGTGGTCGCCAGGGTGCCCGCGCCGATGTTCACCGACCCGTCGCCCAGCGGGAACACCCAGCCATAGCCGGACAGCAGCTCCCCCTCGGCGTCGCGCAGCTCCAGGTGGGAGGAGATCCACGGGTCCTCGCTCATCGCCGAGTCGACGTAGCTGCGGCCCGCGACCGCATAGACGGTGTCGCGGTGCCACTCCCGGCCCAGCCGCTTGCCCAGCGGGGAGCGGACCCCGTCGGCGACGACCAGGCGCCGGCAGGCGATCTCGAAGCGGTCCCGGCCCGCCGGCGTACGACGCTCGAAGACCACCGCGGCGACCCGGTCGCCGTCGAGGCGTACGTCGACCGCGCGGGCGTCCTCGACGCCCTCGGCGCCCTCCTTGAGGGCCAGCGAGCGCAGGTGGTCGTCCAGCTCGGTGCGCGCCACCGCGGAGCCCCAGTCGGGCAGGCCGGGCACCCGCGGCCACGGCAGCAGCAGCGTCTGGCCGAACCCGTGCGCCCGCAGCCCCTGGCTGGTGGTGTGTGCCCGCAGCCAGTCGGCCAGGCCGAGCCGCTGCAGCTCGCCGACGGCGCGCGGGGTGAGACCGTCCCCGCACGTCTTGTCGCGAGGGAACACGGCGGCGTCGGCGAGCACGGTGTCCAGCCCGTGGCGGGCACACCAGGCGGCGGCCGCCGAGCCCGCCGGCCCGGCCCCCACGACGAGCACGTCGGTCGATCGGTTCACGCCGGTGATTGTCTCAGCCCCTCAGAACGGCACGAGGCCCCGGTCCCGAGCGGGACCGGGGCCTCGTGGGCGACCACGGTGGTCCAGGTCAGTTCTGGTAGGAACCGAAGTCGAACTCGTCCAGCGCGACGGCCTGGCCGCCGTTGCCGAACTCGTAGTCATAGTTGTCGTAGCCCGTGACGGCGTACGCCGCGGCGCGCGCCTCCTCGGTCGGCTCCACCCGCACGTTGCGGTAGCGCTCCAGGCCGGTGCCGGCCGGGATGAGCTTTCCGATGATCACGTTCTCCTTCAGACCCTGCAGGGAGTCCGAGCGACCGTTGATGGCCGCGTCGGTGAGCACCCGCGTGGTCTCCTGGAAGGACGCCGCCGACAGCCACGACTCGGTGGCCAGCGACGCCTTGGTGATGCCCATGAGCTCCGCACGACCCGAGGCCGGCTTGCCGCCCTCGGACACCACGCGCCGGTTCTCCTCCTCGAACAGGACCCGGTCGACCAGGTCGGAGGGGAGCAGGTTGGTGTCACCGGACTCGATGACCGTCACCCGGCGCAGCATCTGCCGCACGATGATCTCGATGTGCTTGTCGTGGATCGACACACCCTGCGAGCGGTACACCGCCTGGACCTCGTCCACCAGGTGCTGCTGCGCCCGGCGGACACCGAGGATCCGGAGGACCTCCTTCGGGTCGGGGGTACCGACCGTCAGCATCTGGCCCACCTCGATGTGGTCGCCGTCGGAGACCAGGAGCCGCGACCGCTTGGAGACGGCGTACTCCTCGACCTCGCCACCGTCGTCGGGGGTGACGATGACCTTGCGGGCCTTGTCGCTGTCCTCGATCTGCACCCGGCCGGTGACCTCCGAGATCGGCGAGACGCCCTTGGGCGTCCGGGCCTCGAAGAGCTCCACCACGCGGGGCAGACCCTGGGTGATGTCGTCGGCCGAGGCCACACCGCCGGTGTGGAAGGTCCGCATGGTCAGCTGCGTGCCGGGCTCACCGATCGACTGGGCGGCGATGATGCCCACGGCCTCGCCGATGTCGACCAGCTTGCCGGTGGCCAGCGAGCGGCCGTAGCACTTGGCGCAGGTCCCGGTCTTGGCGTCGCAGGTCAGCACGGAGCGGACCTTGACCTCCTCGATGCCGGCGGCCACCAGCTCCCCGATGGCCACGTCGCCGAGGTCCTCACCGGCCGCGACCAGCACCTCGCCCGTCTCCGGGTGGGTGATGTCCACGGCCGCGGTGCGGGCGTACGCCGCGGTCTCGGCGTTGTCGTCCTTGCGGACCACGCCGTCCTCACCGCGAACGCCGATCACCTTCGGCAGACCGCGCTCGGTGCCACAGTCGTCCTCACGGATGATGACGTCCTGCGACACGTCGACCAGGCGCCGGGTCAGGTAGCCCGAGTCGGCGGTCCGCAGCGCGGTGTCGGCCAGACCCTTGCGGGCACCGTGCGTCGCGATGAAGTACTCCAGCACCGTGAGGCCCTCACGGAAGTTGGACTTGATCGGACGCGGGATGATCTCGCCCTTCGGGTTGGCCACCAGGCCACGCATGGCCGCGACCTGCCGGATCTGGTTCATGTTTCCCGACGCCCCGGAGTCGACCATCATGTAGATCGAGTTGTCCTTGGCGAAGTTGGTCTCCATCGCCTTCCCGACCTCGGCGGAGGCCTGGGTCCAGATCTCGATCAGCTCCTGGCGACGCTCGTCGTCGGTGACCAGGCCGCGCTCGTACTGACGCTGCACCTTGACGGCCTGCGCCTCGTACTCCTCCAGGATGGCGGCCTTGGACTCCGGCGTGGTCACGTCGTCGATCGACACCGTGACACCGGACCGGGTGGCCCAGTGGAAGCCCGCGTCCTTGAGCGCGTCCAGCGACGCCGCGACCTCGACCTTGGAGTAGCGCTCGGCCAGGTCGTTGACGATCGCGCCCAGCGCCTTCTTGCCCACCTCGTAGTTCACGAAGGGGTAGTCGGCGGGCAGGGTGTCGTTGAACAGCGCCCGGCCCAGGGTGGTCTCCAGGGTGAGGGAGGTGCCCTCCTCCCAGTCCTCGCCCAGGTCCAGCTCGAGCGGCGGGACGATGTCGTCGAAGCGGATCTTCACCTTGCTCTGCAGGCTGATCTCGCCCCGGTCGAAGGCCATGACGGCCTCGGCCGGCGACGCGAACGCCCGGCCCTCGCCCGGCTCGCCCTCACGGTCGGTGGTGAGGAAGAACAGGCCGATGATCATGTCCTGGGTCGGCATGGTGACCGGCCGGCCGTCGGACGGCTTGAGGATGTTGTTCGTCGACAGCATCAGGATCCGGGCCTCGGCCTGCGCCTCCGCGGACAGCGGCAGGTGCACGGCCATCTGGTCACCGTCGAAGTCCGCGTTGAACGCGGTGCACACGAGCGGGTGGATCTGGACGGCCTTGCCCTCGACCAGCTGCGGCTCGAAGGCCTGGATGCCCAGGCGGTGCAGCGTGGGCGCCCGGTTCAGCAGGACCGGGTGCTCGGTGATGACCTCCTCCAGGACGTCCCACACGACGGCGTACCGGCTCATGCCGGACGTCGCCCGCTCCACCATCCGCTTGGCGGACTTGATGTTCTGGCTGTGGCTCAGGTCGACCAGCCGCTTCATCACGAACGGCTTGAACAGCTCCAGCGCCATCTGCTTGGGCAGGCCGCACTGGTGCAGCTTCAGCTGCGGACCGGACACGATCACCGAACGGCCGGAGTAGTCCACGCGCTTGCCGAGCAGGTTCTGCCGGAAGCGGCCCTGCTTGCCCTTGAGCATGTCGGAGAGCGACTTCAGCGGCCGGTTGCCCGGGCCGGTGACCGGACGGCCGCGACGGCCGTTGTCGAACAGCGAGTCCACGGCCTCCTGGAGCATCCGCTTCTCGTTGTTGACGATGATCTCGGGCGCGCCGAGGTCGAGCAGCCGCTTGAGGCGGTTGTTCCGGTTGATCACCCGGCGGTAGAGGTCGTTGAGGTCGGAGGTCGCGAACCGGCCACCGTCCAGCTGCACCATCGGGCGCAGGTCCGGCGGGATGACCGGGACGGCGTCCAGGACCATGCCCAGCGGGGAGTTGGTGGTCTTGCGGAACGCGTCGACCACCTTCAGCCGCTTGAGGGCACGCACCTTGCGCTGGCCCTTGCCGGTGGCGATGACCTCGCGGAGGTTCTCCACCTCGGCGTCGATGTCGAAGGTCTCCAGGCGCTTCTGGATCGCGGTCGCGCCCATGTGGCCCTCGAAGTACTTGCCGAACCAGTTCTTCATCTCCCGGTACAGCATCTCGTCGCCCATGAGGTCCTGGACCTTGAGGTTCTTGAAGGTCTCCCAGACCTCCTCGAGCCGGTCCAGCTCACGCTGGCTGCGGTCGCGCAGCTGCTTCATCTCGCGCTCGGCGGCGTCCTTGACCTTGCGGCGCTGGTCCGCCTTGGCGCCCTCGGCCTCGAGCTCGGCGAGGTCCTCCTCGAGCTTCTTGGCGCGCTCCTCGATCTGGGCGTCGCGACGCTTCTCCAGGCGCTCGCGCTCCAGCTGCACCTTGCCCTCGAGCGAGGACAGGTCGCGGTGCCGCGCGTCCTCGTCGACGGAGGTGATCATGTAGGCGGCGAAGTAGATGACCTTCTCCAGGTCCTTCGGCGCCAGGTCGAGCAGGTAGCCCAGCCGCGACGGCACGCCCTTGAAGTACCAGATGTGGGTCACCGGGGCGGCGAGCTCGATGTGGCCCATCCGCTCGCGGCGCACCTTGGAACGGGTCACCTCGACGCCGCAGCGCTCGCAGATGATGCCCTTGAAGCGCACGCGCTTGTACTTGCCGCAGTAGCACTCCCAGTCCCGGGTGGGACCGAAGATCTTCTCGCAGAAGAGGCCGTCACGCTCGGGCTTGAGCGTGCGGTAGTTGATGGTCTCGGGCTTCTTGACCTCGCCGTGGCTCCACTGACGGATGTCGTCCGCGGTGGCCAGGCCGATCTGAAGCTGGTCGAAGAAGTTCACGTCGAGCACGATGGCTGCAACCCTTCGGTAGTTCTTAAGGAAGTTGAGTTAGGGGGCGGGGGCAGGTGCGCGCCGCCGCAGCGGCGCGCACCCGACTCACACCTCTTCGACGGAGCTGGGCTCGCGGCGGGACAGGTCGATGCCGAGCTCCTCGGCCGCGCGGAACACGTCGTCCTCGGCGTCCTTCATCTCGATGGCGGAGCCGTCCTGGGACAGCACCTCCACGTTGAGGCAGAGCGACTGCATCTCCTTGACGAGCACCTTGAAGGACTCGGGGATGCCCGAGTCGGGGATGTTCTCGCCCTTGACGATGGCCTCGTAGACCTTCACCCGGCCGGGGACGTCGTCGGACTTGATCGTCAGGAGCTCCTGCAGCGCGTACGCCGCGCCGTAGGCCTCCATCGCCCAGACCTCCATCTCGCCGAACCGCTGGCCGCCGAACTGGGCCTTACCGCCCAGGGGCTGCTGCGTGATCATCGAGTAGGGGCCGGTCGAGCGGGCGTGGATCTTGTCGTCGACCAGGTGGTGGAGCTTGAGGATGTACATGTACCCGACCGAGATCGGGTCCGGGAACGGCTCGCCGGAGCGCCCGTCGAAGAGCGTCGCCTTGCCGTTCTCCTTGATCATCCGCTCACCGTCGCGGTTCGGCAGCGCCGAGCTCAGCAGGCCGGTGATCTCGTCCTCGCGGGCACCGTCGAACACCGGCGTCGCCACCTTGGTGTCCGGCTCGGCCTTGTCCGCGTGGATCTTGATCAGCCGCTGCTTCCACTCGTCCTCGGAGTCCTCCGAGAGCGAGAGGTCCCAGCCCTGCTTGGCGAGCCAGCCCAGGTGCAGCTCGAGGATCTGGCCGATGTTCATCCGGCGGGGCACACCGAGCGGGTTGAGGATCACGTCGACCGGGGTGCCGTCCTCCATGAACGGCATGTCCTCGATCGGCAGGATCTTCGCGATGACGCCCTTGTTGCCGTGCCGGCCGGCGAGCTTGTCGCCGACGGAGATCTTGCGCTTCTGGGCGACGTAGACCCGGACCAGCTGGTTCACGCCCGGGGGCAGCTCGTCGCCGTCCTCGCGGTTGAACTCGCGGACGCCGATGACGGTTCCGGACTCACCGTGCGGGACCTTCATCGAGGTGTCGCGCACCTCGCGCGCCTTCTCGCCGAAGATCGCGCGGAGCAGCCGCTCCTCGGGGGTCAGCTCGGTCTCGCCCTTCGGCGTCACCTTGCCGACGAGGATGTCACCGGTGGTGACCTCCGCGCCGACCCGGATGATGCCGCGCTCGTCGAGGTCGGCGAGCAGGTCGTCACCCACGTTGGGGATGTCCCGGGTGATCTCCTCCGGGCCCAGTTTGGTGTCGCGCGCGTCGACCTCGTGCTCCTCGATGTGGATCGAGGTGAGCATGTCCTCCTGCACCAGGCGCTGGGACAGGATGATGGCGTCCTCGTAGTTGTGGCCCTGCCACGGCATGAACGCGACCAGCAGGTTCGCGCCCAGCGCCATCTCGGCGTCGTCGGTCGACGGGCCGTCGGCGATCGGGCCACCGGCCTCCACCCGGTCACCCTCGGCGACCAGCGGACGCTGGTTGATGCAGGTGCCCTGGTTGGACCGGCGGAACTTCGCCAGGCGGTAGGAGGAGTAGGTGCCGTCGTCGTTCATGATCTCGACCAGGTCGGCCGAGACGTCCTTGACCACACCGGCCTTGTCCGCGGTGACCACGTCACCGGCGTCGACCGCGGCGCGGTACTCGATGCCGGTGCCGACCAGCGGGGAGTCGGTGCTGATCAGCGGAACGGCCTGCCGCTGCATGTTGGCGCCCATGAGCGCGCGGTTGGCGTCGTCGTGCTCGAGGAACGGGATCAGCGCGGTCGCGACCGACACCATCTGGCGCGGCGAGACGTCCATGTAGTCGACCTCGCCGGCCAGCACGGCGTCGAACTCGCCGTCGCGCTGGCGCACCAGCACCCGCTCGTCGACGAAGCGACCGTCCGCGTCGAGCTCGGCGTTGGCCTGCGCGATGACGTAGCGGTCCTCGTCGTCGGCGGTGAGGTAGTCGACCTGGTCGGTGACGACACCCTCGACCACCCGGCGGTACGGCGTCTCCACGAAGCCGAACGGGTTGATCCGGCCGTAGGAGGCCAGCGAGCCGATCAGGCCGATGTTCGGGCCCTCAGGGGTCTCGATCGGGCACATCCGGCCGTAGTGCGACGGGTGGACGTCACGGACCTCCATGCCCGCGCGGTCGCGGGAGAGGCCGCCGGGGCCGAGCGCGGAGAGCCGGCGCTTGTGCGTCAGCCCCGCGATCGGGTTGGTCTGGTCCATGAACTGCGAGAGCTGCGAGGTGCCGAAGAACTCCTTCAGCGCCGCGACGACCGGACGGATGTTGATCAGGGACTGCGGCGTGATGGCCTCGACGTCCTGGGTGGTCATCCGCTCCCGGACCACGCGCTCCATCCGGGCCAGGCCGGTGCGCAGCTGGTTCTGGATCAGCTCGCCGACGGTCCGCATGCGGCGGTTGCCGAAGTGGTCGATGTCGTCGGACTGCACCTTGATCGGCTTGTCGTCGGAGCCCATGACCACGTTGCCCTCGGAGTCGACCAGGTCGACCGGCTCGGCCGGCGAGCCGCTCGCGTGCAGCTGCACGATGAAGCGGATGGTCGCGACGATGTCGTCGATGGTGAGGGTCTGCTGGTCGAACGCCTCGGTCAGCCCGAGCTTCTTGTTCACCTTGTAGCGGCCGACCTTGGCCAGGTCGTAGCGCTTGGGGTTGAAGTAGTAGTTGTTCAGCAGCGTCTGCGCGGCCTCCTCCGTGGGGGGCTCGCCCGGGCGCAGCTTGCGGTAGATGTCGAGCAGGGCCTCGCGCTGGTCGGCGGTGTTGTCCTTCTCCAGCGTGAGCATCATCGACTCGTACTGGCCGAACTCCTCGCGGATCTGCTCGTTGGTCCAGCCCAGCGCCTTGAGCAGCACGGTGACGTTCTGCTTGCGCTTGCGGTCCAGGCGGACGCCGACGGTGTCGCGCTTGTCGACCTCGAACTCCAGCCAGGCGCCGCGGCTGGGGATCAGCTTGGCGGTGTAGACGTCCTTGTCGGAGGTCTTGTCGGCCGAGCGCTCGAAGTAGACGCCCGGGGAGCGCACGAGCTGGGAGACGACGACCCGCTCGGTGCCGTTGATGATGAAGGTGCCCTTGGGGGTCATGAGCGGGAAGTCGCCCATGAAGACGGTCTGGCCCTTGATCTCGCCGGTCTCGTTGTTGGTGAACTCGGCGGAGACGTAGAGGGGCGCGGAGTAGGTGAAGTCCTTCTCCTTGCACTCCTCCACGGTGTACTTCGGGTCGTAGAACACCGGGTTCTCGAACGAGAGCGACATCGTCTCGGAGAAGTCCTCGATCGGGGAGATCTCCTCGAAGATCTCCTCCAGCCCCGACTTCGGCGAGACGTCCTCGCCGGCGTCGACGCGGGCCTGGACCTGCTGCTCCCACGCCTCGTTGCCGACCAGCCAGTCGAAGCTGTCGGTCTGGAGCGAGAGGAGCTGCGGGACTTCGAGGGGTTCGGTGATCTTTGCGAACGAGATGCGGCGGGAGTTGTCAGTCGTGCTCGCGGCCAAGATGTGTCCTTCGAAGGAACGCGTGATGAGGCGCCTCACCACCACCCGTCATGCCACCGGACAGGCAAGAGGGCATCTGAGGGAGGCGCAAAGAGTAAGAGTAGCGCACGACAACCCGCGCACACAACCCGGGGTGCCGGTCCAGATCCGCTCACCGCGGTGACCGCACCCTGAGGTGCAACGTTTGCGAAGAATCATGAACGCCCGGGCCCCCCAGGTCAAGCACCGGCGCCGGGTCGGGGCTACTCCGCCAGCGGCGTGGTGTCGATCCCGTCCACCAGCCACCGGTCGCCACGGCGCACCATGGTGAGGGTGACCTGGTCCTTGTAGACCACCGGCGTGGAGGTCTTCTTGTTGGTCGTCGGCCGGTCCACGAACAGCAGCACCTGGACCCGGTCCTCCCCGCTGCGGGCGATCGCCGAGGCGAGCGGGGGACGGACCTCGATCCGCGTTCCGGTGTTCGGCGCGTTCTGCTGCACCACGCCCTCGAAGAACTGGTCGTAGGTCTTGCGGTAGCGGTCGGTGAGCACCGCGTGCGCCGCCTGCTTGGACTCCTCCAGGTTGCCCGCGTCATAGGACAGGAGGGGTACGACGGCCCGCTCGGCCGCGGCCTGGGCCGCCCGGGTCTGCTCCTCGACCTCCGCGTCGGAGGGGGTGCGGAGGATCCACGCGCCGATCGCCAGCGCGGCCAGGGTGCTGAGCGCCAGGGCGACCAGCAGCCAGGCCGGCGGCGTACGGCGCTGCCGCTCGGTGATCACGCCCTGCTGGTCGTGCGTGGGCGACGCGGTCGGAGCCGCGCGCCCCGACCGGCGCGCGGGCCGCGCCGACGAGGGCTGTGTTGTGTGGGCGGCGTCCTCCTCGGGCGTGGAGATGGCCTCGGCGGCCAGCCCCACGTCGTACTCCACCCGCCTCTCGGGGTCCAGCAGCGTCTCGGCGGCGGCGTTGTAGGCACGGAAGCGCCGGTCGGTGGGGTCCAGGCCCTCGACGGCGCGCCGCCACGCGGCGCGGATCTCGTCCGGTCCGGCCGAGGGGTCCACGTCCAGCAGGTCGTAGTAGCTCAGGCTCACTGCCCGTCACCCCTCCCGGGGTCCAGCGGCTGCGGCGGTTGCTGGCCGTCCTGCTCCTCGCTGTCCCCGACGGGCGAGTAGTCGTCGACCAGCCACTCCCCCTTGATCCGCTCCAGCTTCACCTGGAGGCGGAACGGCACCGGCTCCTGGGCACGGTCCTTGCCGTCGATCCGGTAGCTGTCGGTGAAGGCACCGGCCACCAGCGCGGTGGCGGAGTCGGCGTCGATGGTGGTCACTCCGGCGGAGAAGACCTGCGCGCTGCGCGACACCCCGCCCTGGGCGACCAGCTGGTCCACCACGGGCACGGTCTTGTCGAAGGAGGCGCGGAACTTCGGCGTGAGCACCTCCCGCACCTGGGTGCGGTAGGAGCTCAGCCGCCCGTTGTCGTCGAGCTGGTCGGGACCGTAGGTGCCCATCCGCAGCATGAAGGTCCGCGTGGTCTGCATGACCTCCTCGCGCGCCTGCTGCTCCTCGTCGGCACCGCCGCGCTGCGTGGCCAGCCAGACGCACCAGGCGACGGACGCGACCAGGGCGAGCGCCAGCACCGCCAACAGCACCGACCGCGCACCCGACCGCCTCAGCCCCGGGGGCCGACCAGAGGCTGAAGGTACAGCCACTTCCAGGACTCCTCTCCCAGACTCCGAGGGGCCACGCTAGCGGGCGCGTCCTCGGCGGCGGCGGTGCGGCCCCAGGCGAGCTTCCCGGTCTCGAGGTCGTAGGACGCCACCGGCGGCCGGGGGACGTTCTGCGCACCGCGGGGGTTGGACTCGGTGGCCGGCTCGGCGCAGCGAGCGTTCATGTTCATCGGCGCGTTCCCGCGCTCGGTGTTGGGGTCGCGCTGCCGGGTGTCGTAGCCGCGCTCGCACACCGGGGGCTGGGTCTGGAGCACCAGCCCGAAGTGAGCGTTGTAGGCGCCCTCGGAGCCCTTCGCCACCACGGTGAAGCCGCCCTCGACGACGTAGGGGTAGACGACGAGCAGCTGCTCGATCCCGTCCAGGCGCTTGACCACGATCTCGCCGGTGGTGACCAGGTTGTTGATCAGCTCGGCCAGCTGGACGTCGTTGTCCTCCAGGAAGCGGCGCAGCTCGTTGGCGGTGGCGCTGCCGTTGTCGATCACCGCGCGCAGGTCGCGGTCCGAGCGGCGCAGCGAGGTGGAGAAGACGGCCAGATCCCGGGTGAGGGAGCGGATCTGCTGCTGCTGGTCCACCTGGGTGGAGAGGACCACGTTGCCGTCCTCGAGCAGGGTGGTGGTGATCTCGAAGTTGTCGTTGGCCGCCTCGATGAAGGCGTTCCCGGTGTCGATGATCTGCTGCAGGTCGCGGCCGGCGCCGCCGAAGGCCACGCCGAGCTCGGTGATGGTGGTCCGCAGGTCGTCGTTGTCGACCGAGCTCACCATGTCCGAGAGGTTGGTCAACAGGGTGTCGGTCGCGATCGGGATCTCGGTGCGGTCCGCGGAGATCTCCGCCCCCTCCTCCAGGTAGGGGCCGGAGTCGGCCTGGGGCTGCAGCTCGACGTACTGCTCCCCGACCGCGGAGCGGTTGCCCACCAGGGCGATGCTGTCGGCGGGGATGCGGTCCTGGTCCTTGTCGATGTCGAGCCGGACGTCCACGCCATCCCGGGTCAGCTCCAACGCGTCGACCCTCCCGACGCCGACGCCGCGGTAGGTGACCTCGGCGCCCGCGAAGATCCCACCGGAGGAGGCGGGGTAGTGCGCGGTGACGGTGTAGGTGTCGTCGATGACCAAGCGGTCCAGGCGGGCGTACTTGGCGCCGACGTAGGAGACGCCGAGCAGGGTGATGATCGCGAACGCGATCAGCTGCATCTTGGTGCGCTGGGTGATCATTCGGTCACCAACCCCGGCACGAGCAGGGAGACCAGGGCGGGGTCGTACTGCGCCGACAGCTGGCCCATCGTGGCGCCTCGCGGGTCACCGCGGCCGAACGGCGCGCGACCGAGGCCGCCGAGCAGACCGCCGGAGCCCCCCGACCCCCCGCCCGTGATGCCGGGCAGCTCGGGGAGCAGCCCCCCGCCTCCGCCCCCGCCGAGCTCGGGGCACTGGTCCTCCTTGATCCCGAGGATCTGGCAGACGGTGTCGACGGTGCCCTGCGTGAGCCGCCGGATGGTCACCTCGAGGTTGCGGGACAGGCAGTTGCTCAGCCGGCCCAGCGTGGGCGCGTCCAGACACTGGTCGAGGATCCGCTGCGCACCGCCGCACAGGTTGTCGTCGATGCTGTCGATGAAGGCCAGCACCTCGTCCAGGGTGGCGTTGGCGGGCAGCTGCTCGTTCACCTGGTCCTGGATCTCGTTGAGCGTGGTGCAGACCTCCTCGACGACCTCGCCGCCGGTGTTCTGCAGCGCGATGTTGAGGTCGAGCTCGATGGAGAGGTTGACGTAGTCGCCCATGTGCAGGTTGCGCGCCACCTGCGGGTCCCGACCGACGACCTCGTCGACGAAGGGGTAGGTGAGGAAGACGTTGAACGCCTTGACGAAGTTGTCGCCGGAGTTGGCGATCTGGGTGAGGACCGGGTTCAGCTGCCGGAGGCTCTCGATCGTCGCGTCCTTGGAGGCCCGGATCACCCGGACTCCGACCTCGGAGAGGCGGTCCAGGGCCGTGAGCATCCGGACCAGCTCGTCGCGCTGGGCGTCGATGGTGTCCAGCGCGCTGGGCAGCTCGCGCAGCGCGGCGTCGATGGTGTCGATCTGCCCGTTCGCGGTCTTGCTGAGCCGGTTCAGCGCCTCGATCGCGTTCACGATGTCGCCCTTGCGCCGGTCCAGCTGGGTCATCAGCAGATCCACCTGCTGCAGCAGCGAGCGGGTCGAGCCCTCGCGCCCCTCCAGAGCGGTGTTGAGCTCGCTCGCGATCGTCTTGAGCTGCCCGACGCCGCCGCCGTTGAGCAGCAGGCTCAGCGCGCCGAGCACCTCCTCCACCTCGGGGTTGCGCCCGGTGCGGTCCAGCCCGATCACGTCGCCGTTCTGCAGCGGGTTCGGCGAGGATCCGCCGGTCGGCTCGGTCAGGGAGACGAACTTCTCGCCCAGCAGGCTGGTCTGGCGCAGCTCCGCGCGGGTGTTGTCCGGCAGGTCCAGCCCGCGCTTGAGCTCCATGGTCACCACGGCGGTGTAGCCGCGCAGGGAGATGTCGGTGACCTTGCCGACGGTGACGTCGTTGAGCTTCACCGTCGACTGCGGCACCAGGTCGAGCACGTCGCGGAACTCCGCCTTGACCTGGATCGGGTCGTCGCCGGTGTCCGCACCACCGGGCAGCGGCGCCTTGTAGACGCTGAAGTCGCAGCCCGCCAGGAGCAGCGAGCAGACCAGCAGGAGTACGCCGGCCCGCAGCGCCCGCAGTGTCGTCGTGGTCCTGCTCATCGCTCCCCCTCCGTGAGGCCGCCCAAGGTGAGGTCGTAGGTGTCCCGGGCGGGCGTTCCGGCGCCGCCCGGCGCGGGACGAAGCACGCCGTCGGTCGGCAGCAGCTCCTGGATCAGGTTGCACGCCTCGCCACCCTCGTTGGGCCGGGCCTGGGTGACGATCGAGCACAGGAGGGCGGCCGGGTCGGAGAGTCCCGCCGCGATGTTGCGGTCCAGGTTCGCCCGGGTGTCCAGGGTGCCGGCCTCCGGGTTGTAGGTGGCGGCCAGGTTGTTCAGCGCCACGGGGGCGTTCTTCAGCGACTCGTCCAGCGCGGCCCGCTGCCGGACCAGCACGCGGGAGACCCGGTTGAGCCCGCGGATGTTGCGGCCCAGGGACGCGCGGTTCTCCCGGACGAAGCCGGAGACGTTGCGCATCGCGATCGCCAGGTTGCGCAGCGCGGCGGAGAGCTCGTCGCGCTCCCCGGCCAGCAGCGCCGACAGGTCGGCCATGGAGCGGTTGAAGCGACGCACGGTGGTGTCGTTCTCGGCCAGAGTGGTGATGAAGCCCTGAAGCCGCGCGGTCGCGCCGAACAGCTCCTCCTTGTTGTCGTCCAAGGTGGCCGAGAAGCGGCTGAAGTCCTTCAACGTCTTGTTGAACGCCTCCCCCTGCCCGGCGAAGTTGCGGGCGGACACGTTCAGCAGGTCGCTGAGTGCGCCGTTCTTGTTCGCGCCCTTGGGGCCGAGCGCCACGTTGAGGTCGTTGAGGCTGGAGTAGATCTGGTCCAGCTCCAGCGGCACCGAGGTCCGGTCGGTGCTCAGCTCGGCGCCGCTGGCGAGCACCTGCCCGCCGGTGTAGGACGGGGTGAGCTGGATGAAGCGGTCGCCGACGATGGAGGGCGCCACGATCACCGCGGACGCGTCCTTCGGCACCTTCACCTCGGCGTCGTAGCTCATCTCCACCACGACGTCGGTGCCCGACGGGGTCACCGAGTCCACCGTCCCGACCGGGACGCCGAGGACCCGCACGTCGCTGCCCTCATAGACCGACACGGTCCGCGGGAAGTGCGCGACCAGGGTCTTGCGCTCATTCTCGCCGAGCAGCGTGATGACGAAGGCACCCACGAGCGCGAGCACGAGGGCGGGGATGCCGAACTTCTTGATCGCCTCCATCACTGGCCTCCCAGGTTCGGGGCGGGCGGGATGTTCCGGATGTAGGTGTCGAACCACGGACCGTTGCCAAGGGTGTTGGTGAAGACCCGGTAGAACGGCGCCATCAGCCGCAGGCTGGCGTTGAGGTTGTCCTCGTTCTTGTTGAGCAGGGCCACCACACCCTCCAGCTGCTGCAGCGCGGGCTTCAGGTCGGCGCGGCTCTGCCGGACCAGCGTGGTCAGCTCGCGGGAGAGCTGGCTGGTGGAGACCAGCAGGTTGTGCACCGCGTCGCGGCGGGCGACGATCGCGCGGGCGAGCACGTCGGCGTCGCGCATCAGGGCCAGGATGTCCTGGTCGCGCCGGTCCAACACCCCGGCGACCCGGTCCAGATTCTTGAGCAGGGTGTTGATCTCCTCGTCCCGCGCGGCCAGGTTGGCCGAGAGCCGGGAGACCCCGGAGAGCGCGTTGCGGAACTCCTCGGGCGTGTTCCGGGTCAGGTCGGCCAGCGTCGTCAGCGCGTTCGCGAGCTGGTCGGTGTCGATCCGCTGCGTGGTGTCGGCCAGGCCCTCGAAGGCCTCGACGACGTCGTACGGCGAGGTCGTGCGGTTGACCGGGATCTGCGCGCCCTCCGCCAGCTGTCCGGTGCCGGCGGGCTCGAGGGCCAGGAACATCGCGCCCAGGATGGTCTTCACCTTGATCGCCGCGCGGGTCTTGGCGCCGAACTGCGAGGGGGTGTCGACCTTGAACGCGACGCGCACCTGGTCGCCGTCCAGCTCGATCGCCGTCACCTTGCCGACGCGCACACCGGCGATCCGGACCTCGTCGTTGACCTTGAGGCCGCCCGCCTCGCTGAAGGCGGCGTAGTAGGTGTCGCCGCCGCCGATGATCGGCAGGTCCTGGGCCCGGAAGGCGGCCAGCAGCGTGGCGGCCAGCACGACCAGGCTGATCGCACCGATGATGACGGGGTTGCGCTCGCGGAAGGGCTTCATCCGAGGTTGCACCTCGCAGGCTTCTGCGACTCGTCCAACGGGTAGGTGACCTCGATCTCGTCGACAGCACCAGGGAGGACACCTTCCAGGCCAGGGATGGTGACACTCCCCTTGAACTCGCACAGGTAGAAGTTGAACCACGACCGATAGGTCGCCGTACGCCCCACCTTCGTCAGCTTGATCGGCAGCACGGTCAGCGCGCGGTCCAGCTCGGCCTTGTTGGCGGGCTTGTTGAGCAGTGTCGCGACCCGGCGCAGCTGCTTGATGTCGCCGACGAGCGGGCGGCGGGCCTCGGAGACCAGGTCGGCGGTCTCCACCGAGAGCGCCGAGATGTCCTCCAGCGAGCCGAGGATCTCCTCGCGGTCGTTCTTGAAGCCGGTGACCAGGGTGCGGAAGCTCTTGATCAGCCGGGTCAGCTCGGCGTCCCGGTCCCCGACCTTGACCAGCACGGTGTTGAGGTTCTGGATCAGGTCGCCGATCACCTGGTCCCGGTCGGCCAGGGTGGAGGTCACCGAGGCGGTGCGGGCCAGCAGGCTCTCGACGGTGCCGCCCTCGCCCTGGAAGACCTGGACGATCTCATAGGACAAGGTGTTGATGTCGGAGGGCGAGAGCGCCTTGAACAGCGGCTTGAAGCCGTTGAAGAGCACGGTCAGGTCCAGCGCCGGCTGGGTCTTGCTGACCGGGATCGTGGCCCCGGGGCTCAGCGCGGTGCCGCGGCCCTCGCCCTGGGTGACGGCGATGTAGCGCTGGCCGACCAGGTTGCGGAAGCGGATCTGCAGCGTGGACGCGTCGGTGATCGGCGCGTCCTGCTCGACGGTGAAGCTCACCAGCGCGCGGGTGCGGTTGACGATCTCGACGTCGTCGACGGTGCCGACCCGCACGCCGGCGATCCGGATGTCGTCGCCCTTGACCACGCCGGTGGCGTCGGTGAAGACGGCCTTGAAGTCCTTCTTCGCACCGAAGGTCAGGTTGCCGATCAGCACCACCAGGATCATCGTGGCCAGGGTCGTGACCAGCACGAACACGCCCAGCCGCGTGGTGTCGGCGGCGGTCTTCTTGTCCAGGATCCTCATCGGTATCCCACCTCCGCGCCACGGGCCATCGGGCCCACGAGCAGGGCGCCGAGGTCGTCGACCCGCTCGGGGCTGACGCCCAGCGACGGCGCCATCATCGAGTTCAGCAGCTCGGTCTCCTCCGGTGAGCCGGCGTACCCCTGACCGGTGCCGCCGAAGCCCGGGGCCACGCGCATGGTGCCCTTGCCGGTCGGCTCGTCCACCCCGTCGTCGAAGTTCGGGGTGTTCTGGAACGGGTTCTCCTGGTTGCCCGGCGGGTTGGGCAGATTCAGGCAGTTCGGCCCCCGCTTGTCACCCAGCCGCGGCCGGTCCGCCGGGGTATAGCCGCGCGGCTGGTTGGGCAGGGTCTCCAGCACGATGTGCAGGGTGAAGTTGCGGAACGCCTCGGCCTGGCGCCGGCCCGCGCCGACGATGCCGCTCGTCAGGCAGGGGTACTCCGGGGAGTACTTCGCGAGGATCCGCAGCTGCGCCGCGGAGAGCTGGCTGAGCCGGATCAGGTTGTCGCCGTTCTGCCGGAGGAAGGTTCGCGCGGTTCCGGAGAACCGGGCGACGTCGGTGAACATGGCGCGCAGCTTGGCGTCGCGGTCCTCCAGGGTCCCGGTCGTCACGATGGTGTTGCGCAGGATCGTCCCCACCTCGGGCAGCACGTCGGCGTAGAGGTTGGAGACCTGGGCGGTCTTGCGCAGATCGTCGAGCAGCAGCGGGATCTTCGGGTTCATCCGCCTCAGATAGGCGTCCAGGGTCTCCAGGTTCTCCCCGATCGCGTCGCCGCGGCCCTCCAGGGCGGTCGCCAGCGCGTTGAGCGTGTTGTTCAGCTCGACGGGCTGGACGGCGGTCAGCAGCGGGTAGAGGTCGGAGAGCACCTTCTCCACCTCGATCGACACCTGGGTGCGCGCGATCCGGGCGCCCGGCTCGATGGTGCCCCGGGGGCCGGAGCGTGGGATCACCAGGTCGACGTACTTCTCACCGAACAGGGTCTTGGGCAGGATCGAGCCGGTGACGTTGGCCGGGATCGTCTCGCGCTGGTCGGGGTAGATTCCCAGGGTCAGGGACACCCCGTCGGCGTTCGGCTCGAAGTCGAGCACCTCGCCGACGAGCACCCCGCGCACCTTCACGTCGGCGCGCTTCGGCAGCTGGAGGCCGATCTTGGAGGCCTGCAGGGTGATCTCGTCGTAGTCGGAGAACTTCTTGGTGAACACGGCGTAGGTCAGCCACACCCCCACCAGCAGGAGGGAGAGGAAGACCGCGCCGAGCAGCTTGTGGTTGATCCGCATCGCTATCCCGCCAGCCTCACGGTCGTCGACGTGCCCCAGATCATCATCGAGAGCAGCAGGTCCAGGACGTTGATCGCCACGATGCTGGTCCGCACCGCGCGACCCACGGCCACGCCCACCCCCGCGGGGCCGCCGGAGGCGGTGTAGCCGTGGTAGCAGTGGATGAGGATCACCACGACGGCGAAGACCAGCACCTTGCCGAAGGACCACAGCACGTCCTCGGGTGGCAGGAACTGGTTGAAGTAGTGGTCGTAGGTGCCGGCCGACTGGCCGTAGAACTGGGTGACGACGAGACGGGAGGCGAAGTACGACGCCAGCAGGCCGACGACGTAGAGCGGGATGATCGCGATCAGCCCGCCGACCACCCGGGTGGCGACCAGGAACGGCATCGACGGGATCGCCATCACCTCGAGCGCGTCGACCTCCTCGGAGATCCGCATCGCGCCGAGCTGGGCGGTGAAGCCGCAGCCGACCGTGGCCGCCAGGGCGATGCCGGCCACCAGCGGCGCGATCTCGCGGGTGTTGAAGTAGGCGGAGACGAAGCCGGAGAACGCGGCGGTGCCGAGCTGGTTGAGCGCGGCGTAGCCCGACAGGCCCACCTGGGCGCCGGTGAAGAAGGTCATGCCGAGGATCACGCCGACGGTGCCGCCGATGACGGCCAGCGCGCCGGAGCCGAGGGTCACCTCGGCGAGGATCCGCATGATCTCGCGGGGGTAGCGCTGGATCGACCGCGGGATCGCCTTGAGCACCGCGATGTAGAACGCCAGCTGGCCGCCCAGCTCGTCCAGGGAGCTCAGCGGCTTGTCGACCACGCTCTTCAGAGTCGCCATACCGCCCTCATCCCGTCTTCGGGGGCACGATCTGGAGGTAGATCGTGCTCAGGACGAAGTTGGCCACGAACAGCAGCAGGAAGGTGATGACGACCGACTCGTTCACCGCGTCGCCCACGCCCTTGGGCCCGCCGCCGGCGGTCATGCCCTTGTAGGACGCGACGATGGCGGCGATCAGGCCGAAGACCAGCGCCTTGATCAGACCGATCCACAGGTCGGGGAGCTGGGCCAGGGCGGTGAAGCTGGCCAGGTAGGCGCCGGGCGTGCCGTCCTGCAGGATCACGTTGAAGACGTAGCCGCCGGCGACGCCGACGACACTGACCATGCCGTTGAGGAAGAACGCGACGAGCATGCAGGCCAGCACGCGCGGGACGACCAGCCGCTGGATCGGGTCGATGCCCAGCACCATCATCGCGTCCAGCTCCTCGCGGATCTTGCGGGCGCCGAGGTCCGCGGCGATCGCGGAGCCGCCGGCCCCGGCGATCAGCAGCGCGGTCCCGATCGGGGCGGCCTGCTGGATCACCGCGAGCACCGACGCGGATCCGGTGAAGGACTGCGCGCCGAACTGCTTGATCAGCCCGCCCACCTGGAGCGCGATGACCGCGCCGAAGGGGATCGCGACGAGCGCGGTCGGGATGATGGTCACCGAGGCGATGAACCACGCCTGCTGCAGGAACTCGCGCAGCTGGAAGGGCCAGCGGAACAGGGCGCGGCCCACGTCGAGCGCGAAGGCGAAGAGCTGACCGGCGGTGCCGATCGGCGCGAGTACCTTCGACGAGGTCAGGGATGACAACCGGACCTCCGTCAGGCGCCCGGCGCGAGGCCGGCGTTGCTGTCCTCGAACGAGCCCGGCGGCGGCGTCACGCCGTGCTCACGGCACCAGGCGCCCGGCTCGCGCTGACCCCGCCGGGGAATACCGTTGGAGGGCTCCATCTGCAGCGGGATCGGCGGCAGGGGGGGCATCTCCAGACCCTTCTCGGCCTCGAGCTCGTCGGCGTCCTTCTCCTCCGACATGCCGATCGGCCCGACCGTCTGGGCGTTGAGGAACTGCCGCACCACCGGCTCCTCGGAGGACAGCAGCATCTCCCGCGGGCCGAACATGGCCAGGTGCTTGTGGTAGAGCAGGCCGATGTTGTCCGGGACCGTCCGGGTGCTGTTGATGTCGTGGGTGACGATCAGGAAGGTCGCGTCGATCTGCGCATTGAGGTCGATGAAGAGCTGGTTGATGAACGAGGTGCGGACCGGGTCCAGACCGGAGTCGGGCTCGTCGATCAGCAGGATCTCCGGGTCGAGCACCAGCGCGCGGGCCAGGCCGGCGCGCTTGCGCATGCCGCCGGAGATCTCGCCGGGGAGCTTGTCCTCCGCGCCGAGCAGACCGACGAGGTCCATCTTCTCCATGACGATGTCGCGGATCTCCGACTCGCCCTTCCTGGTGTGCTCGCGCAGCGGGAAGGCGACGTTGTCGAAGAGGTTCATCGAGCCGAACATCGCGCCGTCCTGGAACAGCACGCCGAAGAGCTTGCGCACCTCGTAGAGCTCGCGCTCGGAGCAGGAGGCGATGTCGGTGCCCTCGATCATGATCGAGCCGCGGTCGGGCTTGATCAGGCCGATCAGCGTCTTGAGGAGCACCGACTTGCCGGTGCCGGAGGGGCCGAGCATGACCGAGACCTCGCCAGCCGGGAGCGTGAGGGTCACGTCGCCCCAGATGAGTTGGCTGCCGAAGGACTTGGTGAGGTCCTCGACCTTGATCTCCACGCCCATAGTCAGTGTCTCCCTCTCCTGCGACGGTGCCGGATCCCTCCCGAGCTACGCGTCAGTAACCAGCTGACCACGCCCATCCGACGGGACAACGCACGACCCGACCCTGGGTTACGGGGAGTCGAACTTGCGGCTACCTGCTCGGGTGCGCCGGTCGAGGGTAACCCGAAGTTGCAGGTCACGTAACCGGGTTGGCCCAGTCCCTGGGAACCGGCCGCTGCGGGCGAGGTGCGGCGGGCCCAGCGGCCGGGCCGCCGCATGCCGTAACGTCATACGTTCCGGGGAACCGCTTCCCCTGTGAAGTCCGAGCACATCGGTAACAGTTGAAGTCCGGGGACATCGGTAACACCTGAGGTTGGTCGTCACTATCAGGGATGGCCAGAGATGGGGTTGCCGTGGATGCTGCGGTGGCGGCAGCGGTTGCTGCTCACGTCGCGCCGGGTCCGAAGCAGAACGTGTCGAGGATCTGTCGCGAGCTGGGGATCAGCCGCAAGATGTTCTACGACTATGTGAAGCGGTTCAGGGCCCGTGGCGTGGAGGGGTTCTACCCCGACTCGCGTCGCCCGCGGCGCTCACCGACAAGACTCCCCGCCGCGCTTGAGGATGTGTTGATCGCGATCCGTAAGCACGAGGCCGAGGCGGGGTGGGACTACGGCGCGGACGCGGTGTTGATGCGGTTGGAGGAACAGATCGAGGCCGGGACCTCCTCTTGGCCCGCCGACCGTCCGTTGCCGGCTCGGTCCACGGTCAATCGGGTCTTCGACCAGCGGGGCCAGTTGGTCAAGGTTCCTCAACGCAAGCCACGTCGTGGCTCCCGGCGCTTCGAGCGCAGCGAGGTCAACGCGCTGTGGCAGTTCGACGGGTTTGAGTACCAGCTTGCCACCGGCGAGACGGTCACGGTGCTGCAGTTGACCGACGACTGCTCGCGCACGGACTTGGCCCTGCAGGCAGCGGTGTCGGAGAACGGCAGCGACATCTGGGCGACCTTCTGCCTGGCGGTGGAACGCTACGGGTTGCCCGTCCAGCTGCTCAGCGACAACGGGTCGGCGTTCTCGGGCAAACGACGCGGGTGGATCAGTGTCTTCGAGCGCAACCTGACCGACCTCGGGGTGCACGCGATCACCTCCCGGGTCTCTCACCCCCAAACCTGCGGCAAGAACGAGCGAGCCCACCAGCGGGTCCAAAAGTGGCTCAAACGGCGTCCCTTAGTCAGCAGCATCGCCGAATTCCAATGTGGTTCCCCCCGAATCGTGGAGGGCTTCCTTATGCGGCTTCCCGGTCGGGGGCCGCGGTGTTCTCGTAGCTGACCGGGCTCATCATGCCTGCCGAGCTGTGCCGGCGTTCGTGGTTGTAGAACCCGTAGCACCAGTCCAGCACGACAGCCTGGGCCTGGCGGGTGTGCTCGAACTCGTGGCGTGAGAGAACCTCCCACTCCAGGCTGCTGAAGAACGCCTCAGCGGCGGCGTTGTCGAAGCACGACCCGACCCGGCCCATCGACTGCCGGATGCCCATGTCGCGGCACAGCTTGGTGAACGAGGTCGCGGTGTAGGTCGAGCCCCGGTCGGTGTGGAAGATGACCCGCTTGGTCTCCTCGGTGCGCCAACCCGGCTGGTTGACCGCATCGACGCCACCGCGAGCCGCCACGGCCATCTTGATCGCCGCGCACGCCAGCTCGGCGTCGGGGTGCAGGCTGGTCGCGGCGCCGAGCAGACGACGCGAGTACAGGTCGATCACGGTGGCCAGGTACAGCTTCCCGCTGGCCGTGGGGATCTCAGTCATGTCGCCAACCCAGCGGGCGTTAGGCCGCTGCGCGGTGAAGTCACGGCGCAGCAGGTCGGCGAACTTCGGTGCGGTCTTGTCCTGGCGTGTCAGACCGTTCCTCCGCTTGATCCGCCGGGCGACCAGCCCCTGGCGGCGCATCGAGTCCGCGACGGTCTTCTCGCTGACCTCCCACCCATCATCGAGCAGGTCAGCGTGCAACCGCGGGGAGCCGTGCAGGCCCCGCTTCTTGGTGAACATCACCTTCACGGCCCGGTCGATGGTGTAGCGGCGACGGTCCATAGCGGTGAACAGGCCGCTCGAGGCGCCCGGGCCGAGCGACCGGTCGCGCCACTTGTAGAACCACGCCAGGGACACCCCCAGCAGCAGGCAGGTCATCGTGTGCGGCACCCGGTAGATCGTCCTCTGGTCGGCGATGAAGCGTGCCACGCTCACTTCGTCGCCTCCTTCACCCACAGGACCACGGATCGCTTGAGGACATCACGCTCCATCCGGAGCTCGGCGTTCTCAGCACGCAGCCGCTTGAGCTCCTCGTGGTCGTCCTTCGACATTCCGTCGCGGCCCTCGCGTGCTTCCCGGGCCTGCTTGACCCAGTTGCCCAACGTGCCCTCGACCACGCCGAGGTTGCGCGCGACCTGAGCGATCGGCTTCCCGGTCTCTTCGACGATCCGGACAGCTCCCTCACGGAACTCCCGGTCGTACTTCTTCCGCTTCTGTGGCATCTCGATCCTCATTGTCGATGCCTCTACGGTCCGGGGGGAACCTCACAAGCACTACTCGACGAGTACCGCGATGGCTACAACAACCGCCGCAACAAGGTGCTCGCCAAGCTCACCCCACACCAACGCTTCGACCTCGGCCCATTCGCCACCGTCCCCGACCTACCCCCGGCGACCACCATCCTGACCCGACAGCTGGTCAGCGCCACCGGCTCCGTCGGCCTCGACGGACGCCTCATCGGCCTCGGAAGAAAACACGCCGGAAAGCCAGTCACCGTCTTCCGCACCGGCGCCTTCGTTGCCATCTTCACCGGCGACGAGCTCCTCCGCAGCCTCACCCTCGACTACAACCGCCGCTACCAACCCCAAGACCGCTAGTGTCACCGATGTCCTGAGACATATGTGTCACCGATGTCCCCGGACACGACAGGGGAACCGCTTCCCCGGAACGTATGACGTCCCCGCCTCTCGCCGGACCAGGCCCCCCGCCGTGCGCGAATCTGGCCCCGGCCTCGCGGACGAGTACGGCGGCGCCGGAAATGCGTCAGGGCGGCCGCACCCCGGTGGGGTACGACCGCCCTGGACGAGCGTGCCTGAGGGATCAGGTCACTTGACGGTGACGGTGGCGCCGGCGCCCTCGAGGGCCTCCTTGGCCTTGTCGGCCGTCTCCTTGTTCGCGTTCTCCAGGACCGCCTTGGGGGCGGCCTCGACCAGCTCCTTGGCCTCCTTCAGGCCGAGCGAGGTGAGGGCGCGCACCTCCTTGATGACGTTGATCTTCTTGTCGCCGGCGGACTCGAGGATGACCTCGAACTCGTCCTTCTCGGCAGCGTCGTCGCCGCCACCCTCGCCGCCAGCGGCGGGGGCGCCGGCGGCCGCGACGGCCACGGGGGCGGCAGCGGTGACGCCGAAGGTGTCCTCGAACTGCTTCACGAACTCGCTCAGCTCAATGAGGGTCATCTCCTTGAACGCGTCGAGCAGCTCGTCGGTGGTGAGCTTCGCCATGAGGGCGTTTCCTTCCAGTCGATGGCCACGACGATCGGACGTGGCCGGTGTTCTTCAGGTGGTGGTACCGCGGCCGGTTCAGGCCTCGGTGGACTCGGTCTCCTCGGTGGCCTCCGCCTCGGCGGGGGCCTCCTCGGTGGCCGGGGCGTCCTCGGCAGCGTCAGCGGCCGGCGCCTCGGCGCCCGCACCACCTGCGAGGATCGTGGGATCCTGCTCAGCCTTGGCCTGCAGGGCGCCGGCGAGCCGGGCGGTCTGCTGGATCGGGGCGTTGAACAGGTAGACGGCGTTGGTCAGCGCCGCGAGCATGCCGCCCGCGAGCTTGCCCAGCAGCACCTCGCGCGACTCGAGGTCGGCCAGCTTGGCCACCTCCGCCGGCTCGAGGGGCTTGCCGTCCAGGTAGCCGCCCTTGATGACAAGGGAGGGGTTCGCCTTGGCAAAGTCACGCAGACCCTTCGCGGTCTCGACGATGCCGTCGCCCTGCACGAAGGCGATGGCCGTCGGGCCGTTCAGGAGCTCGTCGAAGCCCTCGACCCCCGCCTCCTGGGCGGCGATCTTGGTCAGCGTGTTCTTGACCACGGCGTAGGAGGCGTTCTCGCCGAGCGCACGCCGCAGTTCCTGCAGCTGCTTCACGGTGAGACCGCGGTACTCGGTCAGCACGGCACCGTTGGAGCCGTTGAAGGACTCAACGATCTCCGCGACGGCGGCCTGCTTCTCGGGCTTCGCCATGGGTCTCCTTCCGGACGGGGACCCCCGGCACCCGGCCCGGAGAAGACGAACGCCCCGGGCGCATGGCACCCAGGGCGGAATCCTGCTGCACGGCACGACCGTGCTGGCTCTGCTCTGCGTCCCCTGCGCGGGCCGTTCGCGACTGCGAACCTTCGGTCACGTGCTGGGCACGCGACAACCGGCGGTCTTCGGTTACGACTGACGAGAGTACGCCGTCCGGCGCGGGCGGGCCAAATCGCGGTGGCCCGCCCGCGCCGGCGTACGCGGGGAGACCGGGCTCAGCCGCCCATCCCGGGCAGCTTGGTGGTGGTCTGGCCGGCCGGCGGCGCCTCGATGGTCACGTCGGACCCGAAGTCGCCGTAGGTGCCCTCCGAGGAGCTGGTGACGGTCTGCGAGCCCTGGCCCGGGGTCTTGATCTCGACCTCCTGGGAGAACTTCACCGGGCGGTTCTCCGCGTCCACCCACATCTCGGCGGGCACCTCGTCGGGGACCATCTGCTGCATCTGCGCCGGCATCCCCGACGCCTTGGCGACCGCCGCGCCGTCGAGGACGATCTTGTAGTGGTTGGTGGCGACGCCGTCGACGTCCTCCTCGCCGACCAGGGTGAACTTCTTCGGGTCACCGAGCCCTTCGAGGGTCTTGGACGGGTCGAAGTTGCCCAGCAGCGGAGCGAGCGGGTTGTTGGGGTCCTTCTCCGGGTCGACCTTGAGCCACTTGGGGCCGAGCTGGGGGCTCTTGAGGTAGAAGACCTTGTCCAGGACCACGACCTCCATCTTCGGGCCGCTCGTGGTCTGACCGCTCATGGAGAGCTCGGAGCCGGAGTACTCCAGGTCGCCCTCCATCTCGATGGTCTGCTCCTGGCCGCCCGCGGTGCTGGTGCTGGTCATGGTGTACGACGCGGTGCCGGCGTCCTGCAGCGCCTGGGTGATGGTCGGGTAGAACTCCTGCGCGCTCAGCTCCTGCAGCTCGCCGCCGGAGTCCTCGCTGGCGCTGGCGCTCTCCTCGGCCGCCGAGGACGACTCCGAGCCGGAGCCGCTGGACTGCTCGGCATCCCCCGAGGAGCCGCCGCAGGCGACCAGGCCGAGGGAGAGGACGGCTGCGCCGGACAGCGCGCCCAGGCGGGTGGACAGGGAGGGACGAGACATCAACAGACTCCTGGGACGTGTGGATCGCGGTGACGGGCCGTGCTTCCCCCGTGGCCGCGCGGTCCCCCCGAGCATGACACGGGCCCGTTCACGCATGCGTGAACGGGCCCGGCCGGTCGGGGATCAGGCCTCGGGGGCCGCGTCCTCGACGGTGAGGTTCTTGGTGCGGTTCGGGTCGACCTGGACACCGGGGCCCATGGTCGTCGAGAGCGTCACCTTCTTGATGTAGCGGCCCTTGGAGCTGGCCGGCTTGAGCCGGAGGATCTCCTCCAGCGCGGCGGCGTAGTTCTCCGCCAGCGCGACCTGGTCGAAGGACGCCTTGCCGATGATGAAGTGCAGGTTGGCGTGCCGGTCGACCCGGAACTCGATCTTGCCGCCCTTGATGTCGGACACCGCCTTGGCGACGTCCGGCGTCACGGTGCCGGTCTTCGGGTTCGGCATCAGGCCGCGGGGGCCGAGCACGCGGCCCAGCCGGCCGACCTTGCCCATCATGTCCGGGGTGGCGACCACGGCGTCGAAGTCCATCCAGCCGCCGTTGACCTTCTCGATCATGTCGTCGCCGCCGACGAAGTCGGCGCCGGCCTCACGGGCGGCCTCGGCCTTGTCCGCGTTCGCGAACACCAGCACCCGGGCGGTCTTGCCGGTGCCGTTGGGCAGGTTGACCGTGCCGCGGACCATCTGGTCGGCCTTGCGCGGGTCGACGCCGAGGCGCATCACCACGTCGACGGTCTCGTCGAACTTCTTCTTGCTGCCGTCCTTGGCCAGCTTGATCGCGGCCAGCGGGGCGTAGAGCTCGTCCTTGTCGATCTGCTCGGCCGCCGCGCGGTAGTTCTTGCTGCGCTGCATGGGTCTTTCCTACTTTCGAAAGGCGTGGTTGGCGAGCCAGCGCGGCTCTCCCACGGAGTTGTCAGTCGGTCCGCACGCCCATCGACCGGGCGGTGCCCTCCACGATCTTCATCGCGGCGTCGATGTCGTTGGCGTTGAGGTCGGGGAGCTTGGTCTGGGCGATCTCGCGGACCTGGTCCTTGCTGAGCTTGCCGACCTTGTCCTTGTGCGGGGTGCCGGAGCCCTTGCTGAGGCCGGCGGCCTTCTTGATCAGCTCCGCGGCCGGCGGGGTCTTGGTGATGAAGGTGAACGAGCGGTCCTCGTAGATCGTGATCTCGACCGGGACCACGTTGCCGCGCATCGACTCCGTCGCGGCGTTGTAGGCCTTGACGAACTCCATCATGTTCACGCCGTGCGGACCGAGGGCGGTACCGACCGGCGGTGCCGGGCTCGCCGCGCCGGCCTGGATCTGGATCTTGACGACCGCGGCGATCTTCTTCTTGGGAGGCATTCCTTGCTTCTCTTTCTCTCGCGTGGTCCTGACGAGGGCTGGCGCCCTCTGCCACCTGGGGTGCTGTGCCTCAGACCTTCTGGATCTGGCTGAAGCTCAGCTCGACCGGGGTCTCCCGGCCGAAGATCTCGACGAGGGCCTTGACCCTCTGGGACTCGGCGTTGATCTCGGTGATCGTCGCGTGCAGCGTGGCGAACGGGCCGTCGACGACCATGACGGAGTCGGACACCGAGAAGTCCACGACCTCGACCGGCTTGCGCGCGGCCGGAGCGCCGGGGGCGGCGGGCTCGGCGCCCTCCTCGGCCTCGACGACCGGCTCGGCGAACTCCGGGGCCAGCCAGGTCTCGACCTCGTCCAGGGTCAGCGGCACCGGCTGGTGGCTGTGCCCGACGAAGCCGGTCACCGACGGGGTGTGGCGTACGGCGCTCCAGGACTCGTCGGTCAGGTCCATCCGGACCAGCACGTAGCCGGCGAACCGGGTGCGGTTGACCGTCTTGCGCTGGCCGTTCTTGATCTCGACCTCGTCCTGGGTGGGGACCACGACCTCGTGGATGTAGTCCTCCATGTTGAGGGAGTTGATCCGGTTCTCCAGGTTCGCCTTCACCCGCTTCTCCATGCCGGAGTAGGTGTGCACCACGAACCAGTCGCCGGGCTGGGCGCGCAGCTCGTCGCGCCACTCCTCCAGCGGGTCGGCGGCGGGGGCGGGCGTCTCCTCGGCCTCGGCCTCGGCAGCCTCGTCGGCGCCGACCTGCTCGCCCACCGACTCCTCCAGCGGCTCGGTCTGGTCGACCTCGACGCCCTCGCCGGTCTCGTCGACCTGCGGCGCCTCGGCGGTCTCCTCGACCTCGGGCGCCTCGGCCTGCTCGTCGTACTGCTCCGACACGTACTGCTCCGTCATCAGGGTGGAAGGGGGGAATGGGCTCCGCCGGTGCGGCGGGCGGTCGGCCTGCGCTCTTAGGTGAAGGCCCAGAAGGCCAGGCGACCGAAGCCCAGGTCGAGCAGCGAGACCAGCGCCATGAACACGATCACGAACACCAGCGTCACGATGAAGTAGGTGACCAGCTGCTCACGGGTGGGCCACACGACCTTGCGCAGCTCGGCGACCACCTGCTTGAGGAAGGTGACCGGGCTGGTGCGCCCGTGCTCGCCCGAGTCACGGACGGCGCTGCTGCGCTCCGACACGGTTTCTCACCTTTCCCACGACTGGATCTCGATGCTGCTCGCAGGGCACGAGGGACTTGAACCCCCAACCTTCGGTTTTGGAGACCGATGCTCTGCCAGTTGAGCTAGTGCCCTCCGGTGGCGCATGACCCGCTCACCCGAGGGCGCGACGCATCATGTGGTTGGACCACCATTGGTCGAGTGTACGGGTCGGCCCCCCGCGAGTCGAACCGGCGGCGCCTCGGGTGGGAGCATGGTGCCGTGACGCAGGAGAACACCGCCGCCCAGCCGCTCGCCGACCGCACCCCCGAGGACCTGCAGGCCTTCCTGGCCGAGCAGCGCACGGCCTACGACGACCTGGCCGGCCGCGACCTCAAGCTCGACCTCACCCGGGGCAAGCCGTCCAGCGAGCAGCTGGACCTCTCCAACGCGCTGCTCGACCTGCCCAGCGAGTACGTCGACGCCCACGGGGTCGACACCCGCAACTACGGCGGCCTGCAGGGGCTGGAGGACCTCCGCGCGATGTTCGCCGACCTGCTGTGGGTCGAGCCGGCGCAGGTGGTGGCCGGCGGCAGCTCCAGCCTGGTGATGATGCGCGAGGTGCTCACCGACCTGTGGCTCAAGGGCGCGGTCGACGGCGTGCGCCCCTGGGGCCAGGAGGAGAAGGTCACCTTCATCTGCCCGGTCCCGGGATACGACCGGCACTTCACGCTGCTGGAGTGGTTCGGCATCGAGACCGTCACCGTCCCGATGAACGAGGACGGTCCCGACGCCGAGGAGGTCGCGCGGATCGCCGGCAGCGACCCGTCGGTGAAGGGCATGTGGATGGTGCCGACGTACTCCAACCCCAGCGGGGCCGTGGCCACGCAGGAGGTCTCGGCCCGGCTCGCGGCGATGGACACCGCGGCGCCGGACTTCAAGATCCTGTGGGACAACGCCTACGCCTTCCACCACCTCACCGAGGACGAGGCGAAGAGCGCGGACATCCTCAGCCTCGCCGCCGCGGCCGGTCACCCGCACCGGCCGATCATGTTCGCCTCCACCTCCAAGATCACCTTCGCCGGCGCCGGCGTCGCCTTCCTCGCCGGGTCGCTGGAGACGGTGAAGTGGTACGTCGACAACCTCGGCCAGGGCTCCATCGGCCCGGACAAGCTCAACCAGCTGCGGCACCTGGAGTTCTTCGGCAGCCCCGAGGGCGTGCGGGAGCACATGCGCAAGCACCGGGAGATCATCGCGCCGAAGTTCGACATCGTGGACCGGGTCCTCACCGAGCAGCTCGACGGCCTGGGCATCGCGACCTGGACCCGGCCGAGCGGTGGCTACTTCGTCAGCCTCGACGTCCTGGACGGCACCGCCGGCCGCGTCGTGGAGCTGACCAGGGAGGCCGGCGTCGCGCTGACCCCGGCCGGCTCGGCGTTCCCCGGGAAGGACGACCCGCGCGACCGCAACCTGCGGATCGCCCCGACCTTCCCCGGGCCGGACGAGGTGCAGGCCGCGATGGAGGTGCTCACCGCCTGCGTGCGGCTGGCCGCGGCCGAGAAGCTCGCCGGCTGACGTGCCGCGGGACCTCCGGACGCTGCCGAAGGCGCACCTGCATCTGCACTTCACCGGCTCGATGCGGCACCAGACCTTGCTCGAGCTGGCCGAGCGCGACCGGATCCACCTGCCCGAGTCGCTCGTGACCGACTGGCCGCCGCCCCTGTCGGCGGCCGACGAGAAGGGCTGGTTCCGCTTCCAGCGGCTCTACGACGTCGCCCGCTCGGTGCTGCGCACGCCGGAGGACGTCCGCCGGCTGGTGCGCGAGGCCGCCGAGGACGACGTACGCGACGGCGGGCGCTGGCTGGAGATCCAGGTCGACCCCTCGGGCTACGCCGCCCGCTTCGGCGGGATCACCGCCTTCACCGATCTGGTGCTCGACGCGGTCGCCGACGCCTCGCACGAGACCGGGCTCGGGATCGCGGTGGTGATCGCCGCCAACCGCACCCGGCATCCGCTGGACGCGCGGACGCTGGCCCGCCTGGCGGCGCAGTACGCCGGCCGCGGCGTGGTCGGCTTCGGGCTCTCCAACGACGAGCGCCGCGGCTCCACCGAGGACTTCGCGCCCGCCTTCGCGATCGCCGAGCGGGCCGGCCTGGCGGCGATGCCGCACGCCGGGGAACTGCTCGGCCCCGGCCACGTGCGCACCGCTCTGCGCGCGCTGCACCCGGACCGGCTGGGCCACGGCGTCCGGTCGGTGGAGGACCCCGAGCTGCTGGCGCGCGTGGTCGACGCGGGCATCGCGCTGGAGGTCTGCCCGGTCTCCAACGTCGCGCTCGGCGTCTACTCCGACCTCACCTCGGTGCCGCTGCCGCAGTTGATGGAGGCCGGCGCGACGGTCGCGCTCGGGGCCGACGACCCGCTGCTCTTCGGCTCCCGCCTGGCCTCGCAGTACTCCACCATGCGCGCCGCCCACGACCTCACCGACGAGCAGCTCGCCGAGCTGGCCCGCTCCTCCTTCCGCGCCTCCCGGGCGCCGGAGGACCTGAAGGCCGGCTGGCTGGCCGAGGTCGATGCGTGGGTGGGGGCGTAGGGTCCCCCGGTTCACCGGGGAAACGTGCGCTTCCCGGCTGAAATTTCGGCCGAGAAGCGTCCGGAAACCCGGTGCACCGGGGAAACTACAGCTCACACCCGACGAGCACGGGCTCGTTGACCAGGCGGACGCCGAAGCGGCGCTCGACGCCGTCGCGGACCTCGCGCGCGAGGGCCAGGAGGTCGGCGGTGGTGGCGCCGCCGCGGTTGGTGAGCGCCAGCGTGTGCTTGGTGGACAGCGCCACGGTGCCGGGGGCGCGGTCCAGGCCGAAGCCCTTGCCGTACCCGGCGCGGTCGATGAGCCAGGCGGCGCTGGTCTTCACCCGACCGTCGGGGGTCGGCCAGCGCGGGGCGTCCTCGGGCAGCGCGTCCGCGGCGGCGGGCTCGAGCAGCGGGTTGGTGAAGAACGACCCCGCGCTCCAGGTGTCGTGGTCGGCCGGGTCGAGCACCATCCCCTTGCCCGTGCGCAGGGAGAGTACGGCGGCCCGCACGGCCGCCAGCGGCGCGCGCTCACCCGGCGCCACGTCGAGCGCCCGGGCCAGCTCGGCGTAGGCGACCGGCGCGCCCAGGTCGCCCTGCTTGAGCAGGAACTCGACCTCGAGGACGACGTACCGGCCGGGCTCGGCCTTGAAGCGGCTGTGCCGGTAGCCGAACCCGCAGTCTGCGCCGGCGAAGGTGCGCTGGGTGCGCTCGACCCGGTCCCAGGTGCGGACCCGGGCGATGGTCTGGGAGACCTCCTGGCCGTAGGCGCCGACGTTCTGGATCGGGGTGGAGCCGACCGCGCCGGGGATCCCGGAGAGCGCCTCGACGCCGACGAAGCCGCGGTCGACGCAGAAGGCGACGAAGGCATCCCAGTCCTCCCCCGCGGCGACGGTCACCGTGACCGCGCCCAGGCAGGCGAGGTCGTCGGGGTCCTGGGCGTCGGCGCGGATCCCGCGGGTGGCGACGTGGACCACCACCCCGTCGAAGCCCGCGTCGTCGACCACCAGGTTGGAGCCGCCGGAGACGAGCAGCACCGGCTCGCCGGCCTCGTCGGCGGCGCGCACCGCGTCGACCAGCTCGGTCTCGCTGGTCGCCTCAACCCAGCGGCGGGCGGGTCCGCCCAGGTGCAGCGTGGTGTGGTCGGCCAGCAGCTCAGGCACGAACCACGGCCTTCGGCATCCCGAGCACCTTCTGGCCCTCGCAGGTGACCTCCAGCGCCAGCGTGGCGGTCCCGTCGGCGACCTCCTTGACCGTCCCGGCGACCCGCACCACGGCACCGCCGTCGGCCGGGACCAGCACCGGGTTGGTGAACTTCGCCCCCAGGGACACGACCTCGGCGTCGCCGGTCCATTGCGCGACGGCGCGCGCGGCCAGCGCGAGGGTGTACATCCCGTGCGCGATCACCCCGGGCAGCCCGACGGAGACGGCGACCTGCTCGTCCTGGTGGATCGGGTTGTGGTCGCCGCTCGCCTCGGCGTAGGCGACCAGGTCGGCGCGGGTGACGGCGTACTCCTGCGGCTCCAGCTCCTCGCCGGCGGTCAGGGTCGTGCTCATGCCTCACCTCCGCGGTGGACCAGGGTGGCGGTCGCCGAGCACACCTCGGCGCCGTCGGCGTCCCGCACGGTGCTGGCGGTGCCGATGATGTCGTTGCCGCCGATCTGGCGCAGGCTGGCGACGGTGAGAGTGGCGCTCAGCACGTCGCCCGGCCGCACCGGGCGGGTGTAGGTGAAGCGCTGCTCGCCGTGCACGATGCGCGACAGGTCCACGCCCACGTCGTCGAGGAAGGCGTTCATCGCCTCGAAGGCGAGGGTGATGGGGTACGTCGCCGGCACGGGCCGACCGGTCTCCCAGTCGCCGCCGACGGACTCGGCGAAGGCGCGCACGTGCTCCGGCGTCACCTCGCGCGGCGGGGTCGGCGGGAACTCCCGGCCGATCAGGCTCTGGTCCACGGGCATGCCGGGAACGCTAGCAGCGCCGACGTCGTCGCCGGAGACCCACGAAGCGACCGACCCGCCCCGTCCGGAGCCGAGGCGCCGGGCGGGACGGGTCAGGTTCGTGGTCTCGACAAGCTCGACCACCGAGGCACAAGCTCGACCACCGAGGTACGGGCTCGACCACCGAGAGTCGGCCGCTGGGGTCAGCGGGTCTCCTTGTGCTCGGTGTGCTGGCGGCACCACGGGCAGAACTTCTTCATCTCGAGCCGGTCGGGGTCGTTGCGCCGGTTCTTCTTGGTGATGTAGTTGCGCCGCTTGCACTCGCTGCATGCGAGGGTGATCTTGGGGCGAACGTCGGAGCTCTTGCTGGCCACGGGAAGTCCTTCGTCGATGGGTGATGCTCTGCGGGGAGTCCTGCTTGGTAGCGGGGGCGGGACTCGAACCCGCGACACCACGATTATGAGCCGTGTGCTCTAACCACCTGAGCTACCCCGCCGCGAGGACGCACCCGGGGGAGCGTCCCAGAGCCCCTTTACGGAATCGAACCGTAGACCTTCTCCTTACCATGGAGACGCTCTGCCGACTGAGCTAAAGGGGCCGGTCTTGCTGACTGCCGGTCAAAGGTACACGGCCCACCGTCTCGATGAGAAATCGGCCGGATCAGGCCTGGATCCGGGCCCAGGGAGCGGCCTCCTCGAGCTCGTAGGCGAGCCCCAGGAGGAGAGCCTCCCGGCCGCGTCCGGAGCCGAGCATCATGCCCTGCGGCAGCCCCGTCGAGGTGGTCGCGAGCGGCAGGCTGATCGCCGGCTCACCGGTCGCGTTCTGCAGGGGCGTGAAGGCCACCCAGTCGAGGATCCGCTCCATCAGCTCCTCGTAGTCGCCGGCCGGGTCGAGGTGCCCGACCTCGGGGGTGGTCGTGGCCAGGGTGGGGGTCAGGGTGACGTCGTACTGCTCGTGGTGGCGGGCCGCCGGGTGCCGGGACCGGGCGACGGCGACGACCGCGGCCGGGATCCGGTGGGCGTTGCGGCGTCCGTGCCGGGCCAACCCGAGGGTGAAGGCGTCGAGCCGAGCGGGGTCCCAGGTGCGGCCGAACTCGACCCGCCCCATGCCGACGACCAGCATCGCGAGCATCGACCAGTAAAGGATGAACCGGTCGGCGAAGCTGTCGGGCACGGGCGGCCGCTCGACCTCGTCGACCCGGTGCCCCAGCGACTCCAGCAGCTCGGCGGTGCGCAGGGTCAGCTCGCGGACCTCCGGCGACGCCTCGCGCCCGATGCCCCGAGTGATCATCGCGACCCGCAGCCGCCGGCGCGAGGGCCGGGTGATGTCGCCGATCGGGGCCAGCCGCGGGTTGCGCCAGATCCGCTCCGCCTCGCGGTAGAACGCGGCGGTGTCGCGCACCGAGCGGGTCAACACCCCGTCGGTGACGATCCGCACCGGCATCTCCCGCTCCATCCGGTCCATGGGCAGCCGGTCGCGGGTGGGCTTGAGCCCGATCAGGCCGTTGACCGAGGCCGGGATCCGGATGGATCCGCCGCCGTCGTTGGCGTGCGCGATCGGCACCGCGCCCGCGGCCACGAGGGCCGCCGAGCCGGCCGACGAGGCGCCGGCGTAGTGGTCGCCGTGCCACGGGCTGCGCACCGGGCCGAGCCGCGCGTGGTCCACCGCCGGGCTGAAGCCGAACTCCGAGAGGCGGGTCTTGCCGAGCGGGACCAGCCCGGTGCCGAGATACATCCGGGCCAGGTCGCCGTCGCGCGGCCGGGGGCGCGGCTCGAAGGCGTCGGTGCCGTGCATGGTCGGCATCCCGGCGACGTCGACGTTGTCCTTGACGAAGGTGGGGATGCCGGAGAGGAACCCGGGCCGCGGGTCGCGCGCCTCGCGCCGGGCGCGGTCGAAGGCCTCGTAGGCGACCGCCCCCAGCCGCGCGTCCACCGCCTCGGTGCGGGCGATCGCGGCCTCCACCAGGTCGGGCGCGCTCACCCGCCCCTGCCGGAGCTCCTCGACCAGCGCGACGGTGTCCAGGTCGCCGAGCGCGTCGTCGGTGTAGGCGTGCAGGCGGCTCATGCGGGCAGACAGTACGGCGTCACCCGCGGCGCGCATGACAGCCGGCCAGGTGGTCGTTCACCAGTCCGGTGGCCTCCATCAGGGCGTACATCGTCGTGGGGCCCACGTGCGCGAAGCCGCGCCGCTTCAGCTCCTTGGCCAGCGCCACCGACTCCGGCGAGGTCGTGGGCACCTCCTCGACGGTGCGAGGCGCGGGCGGCGGGTCGGCCGGGGCGTGCGAGGTGATCAGCCGCTCCAGCCCGCCGTCGGCGCGCAGGGCCACGGTGGCGCGGGCGTTGGCGATCGCGGCGTCCACCTTGCGCCGGTTGCGGACGATGCCGGCGTCGGCCATCAGCCGGGCGACGTCGGCGTCGCCGTACTCCGCGACCGTGTCGGCGTCGAAGCCGGCGAACGCGGCCCGGAAGGTGGGCCGCTTGGTGAGGATGGTCAGCCAGGACAGGCCGGACTGGAAGGCCTCCAGGGTGAGTCGCTCGAGCCAGGCCGACTCTCCGTCGATCGGGCGGCCCCACTCGGTGTCGTGGTAGGCGCGGTTGACCGGGTCCCGCGACGCCCAGGGGCAGCGCGCGACGCCGTCGTCCCCCACCACCGGGCCCGTGCTCGTCATCGCCCCATCCTGGCAGCGCACCGGTGGTGGTCTCGACAGGCTCGACCAGCGAGAGCCGGGGTGGTCTCGACAGGCTCGACCAGCGAGAGCCGGGGTGGTCTCGACAGGCTCGACCGGCGAACACGCGCGGCACACCCGGAGGGGGGCTGGACCGGACGCCGGAGATGACTAGGGTTGGGCCCGTGGTGACCTTCCTCGACTGGCCGGTCGTGCGGCAGCTGCGCGATCGCGACTTCCTGGGCCGCGGCCCCGCGGTGACCTCGAAGAGGACGCGCGAGATCGAGCCCCGCACCGACACCGCCGACCGGGTCGTGCAGAGCATCTGCCCCTACTGCGCGGTCGGCTGCGGCCAGCGGGTCTTCGTCAAGGACGACAAGGTCGTGCAGATCGAGGGCGACAAGGACTCCCCGATCAGCCGCGGCCGGCTGTGCCCCAAGGGCTCGGCCAGCGAGCAGCTGGTCAACAGCCCGTTGCGCCAGACCGAGGTCCTCTACCGCGCGCCGAAGTCGCGCGAGTGGCAGCGGATCGACCGGGACAAGGCCACCGACATGGTGGTCGACCGGTTCCTCAAGACCCGCGCGGACACCTGGCAGGACGTCGACGACCAGGGGCGCCGGCTGCGCCGCACGATGGGGATCGCCTCGTTGGGGGGAGCCACCCTCGACAACGAGGAGAACTACCTCATCAAGAAGCTCTTCACCGCCGCGGGCGCGATCCAGATCGAGAACCAGGCCCGTATTTGACACTCCTCCACGGTTCCCAGTCTGGGAACCTCGTTCGGGCGTGGCGGCGCCACGCAGTACCTGCAGGACATGGCCAACGCCGACTGCATCGTGATCCAGGGCTCCAACATGGCCGAGTGTCATCCGGTCGGGTTCCAGTGGGTCTCTGAGGCCAAGGCGCGCGGGGCGAAGATCATCCACATCGACCCGCGCTTCACCCGGACCTCGGCGGTCGCCGACCAGCACGTCGGCATCCGCGCCGGCTCCGACGTCGTACTCCTCGGCGCGCTGATCAACCACGTGCTGAGCAACGACCTGTGGTTCAAGGAGTACGTCCTCGCCTACACCAACGCCGCGACGCTGGTCGACGAGTCGTTCCGCGACACCGAGGACCTCGACGGCCTGTTCTCCGGATACGACCCGGAGACGGCGCAGTACGACCTCACCTCGTGGGCCTACGACCAGGAGGGCTCCGGCGACCAGGTCGACGGCCCCACCGGCGGCAACGAGCACGGCTCCACCCAGTCGGAGAAGGCCGGCGGCGACGCGCTCGGCAGCGGTGGCCCGTCGCTGGAGAACGCGAAGGTGAAGCGGGACGAGACGCTGCAGAACCCGCGCACGGTCTTCCAGATCCTCAAGCGGCACTACTCCCGCTACACCCCGGAGATGGTGCAGGAGGCCTGCGGCATCAGCGTGGAGGAGTTCCACTCGATCGCGAAGGCGGTCACCGAGAACTCCAACCGCGACCGCACGACCTGCTTCGCCTACGCGGTCGGCTGGACCCAGCACTCGCTGGGCGCGCAGTTCATCCGTACGGCGTCGATCCTGCAGCTCCTGCTCGGCAACATGGGCCGCCCCGGCGGCGGGATCATGGCGCTGCGCGGGCACGCGAGCATCCAGGGGTCCACCGACATCCCGACGCTGTTCAACCTCCTGCCCGGCTACCTGCCGATGCCGCGGGTGGGCCAGCACGACACCTATTCGGACTACCTCAACGCGATCTCCAGCAAGCAGCAGAAGGGCTTCTGGACCGAGGCGGACGCCTACGCCACCAGCCTGCTGAAGGCGTGGTGGGGCGATGCCGCCACGGCGGAGAACGACTACGCCTTCGACTACCTGCCCCGGCTCTCCGGGCCGCACGGCACCTACCAGACGGTGGTCGACATGGAGGACGGCCGGGTGGAGGGCTACTTCCTGCTCGGCCAGAACCCCGCGGTCGGGTCGGCCAACGGCCGGCTGCAGCGGATGGCGATGACCAAGCTGAAGTGGCTGGTCGTGCGGGACTTCCAGATGATCGAGTCCGCGACGTTCTGGAAGGACTCCCCCGAGATCGCCACCGGCGAGCTGACGCCGGAGGACATCGACACCGAGGTGTTCTTCTTCCCCGCCGCGACGCACGTGGAGAAGGCCGGCAGCTTCACCCAGACCCAGCGACTGCTGCAGTGGCGGCACAAGGCGGTCAACCCGCCGGGCGCGGCGCAGAGCGAGCTGGACTTCTTCCACGAGGTCGGCGTCCGGATCCGCGAGCGGCTCAAGGACTCCACCGACGAGCGGGACCGCCCGCTGCTGGACCTGACGTGGGACTACCCCACCGACGAGCACGGCGAGGTCGACGGCGAGGCGGTGCTGGCCGAGATCAACGGGCGGCACCTCACCGGCGAGAAGGCCGGCCAGCCGCTGTCGGCGTACACCGAGATGCGCAACGACGGGTCGACCTCCGGCGGCTGCTGGATCTACACCGGCGTCTACGCCGACGGGGTGAACCAGGCCGCCCGGCGCAAGCCCGGCCGCGAGCAGACCCCGGTCGCCCCGGAGTGGGGCTGGGCCTGGCCGGCGAACCGGCGGATCCTCTACAACCGCGCCTCGGCGGACCCGGACGGCAAGCCGTGGAGCGAGCGCAAGCGGCTCATCTGGTGGGACGAGGAGGCCGGCCGGTGGGTCGGCGACGACATCCCCGACTTCCCGGCCGAGACCGCGCCGTCCTATCGCCCCGGCGACGACGTGGGCGGCCCCGAGGGCCTGGCCGGCGACGACCCGTTCGTCATGCAGGCCGACGGCAAGGGCTGGCTCTACGCCCCCAAGGGGATGATCGACGGCCCGATGCCGACGCACTACGAGCCGCAGGAGTCCCCGATCCGCAACCCGCTCTACGGGGTCCAGCAGAGCCCGACGCGGCTGGTCTTCCCCCGCGAGGACAACATGTGGAGCCCGAGCGCCCAGCAGCCGGGATCGGACGTCTATCCCTACGTGTTCACCACCTACCGGCTCACCGAGCACCACACGGCCGGCGGGATGAGCCGGTGGCTGCCCTACCTCTCCGAGCTGCAACCGCAGATGTTCTGCGAGGTCTCCCCGGAGCTGGCCGAGGAGGTCGGGCTGGTCAACGACGGCTGGGCCACGATCATCTCGCCGCGCACCGCGATCGAGACCCGGGTGCTGGTGACCGACCGGGTCAAGCCGCTGCGGGTGGGCGGTCAGACGCTGCACCAGGTCGGGCTGCCCTACCACTGGGGCGTCGGCACCAACGCCGTCGTGGACGGCGACGCCGCCAACGACCTGCTGGGTGTCGCGCTCGACCCGAACGTGCAGATCCAGGAGTCCAAGGTGGGCGCCTGCGCGGTGCTCCCCGGCCGACGACCGCAGGGCGAGGCGCTGCTGCGCCTGGTCGCCGACTACCAGCAGCGCGCCGGCGTCACGGTGGAGACCGGGAGCAAGATGGCGCGCCTGGAGACCGACGCCAACCTGGCCAAGGAGGAGGACGAGTGACCGTCTTCGGGAACCAGCTGCACGGCCCGACCGACCCGGCCCGGGACGCGCACTGGGCGGTGCCGGAGCCGCGCAAGGGGTTCTTCACCGACACCTCGATCTGCATCGGCTGCAAGGCCTGCGAGGTCGCGTGCAAGGAGTGGAACCACGTCCCGCAGGACGGGGACTACGCGCTGCTCGGGACGTCGTACGACAACACCGGTCACCTCGGTGCCAGCACCTGGCGGCACGTCGCCTTCATCGAGCAGGGCGCCGAGGACATCGCCGCCGCGCGGGAGACCGGACGCGAGCTGATCAGCCTGGGGATGCCCACCGTGGGCCCCCCGGAGGACCCGGTCGCCGACGACCCGGTGCCCGAGCTGCGGTGGCTGATGTCCTCCAACGTGTGCAAGCACTGCACCCACGCGGGCTGCCTGGACGTCTGCCCGACGGGCGCGCTGTTCCGCACCGAGTACGGCACCGTCGTGGTGCAGGCCGACGTGTGCAACGGCTGCGGATACTGCGTGGCCGCCTGCCCGTTCGGCGTGATCGAGCGACGCGACGGCGGCACGGTCTCCAACGAGCTGACCCCGGTGCACAACGAGGGCGTCGCGCAGAAGTGCACGCTGTGCTACGACCGGATCAGCCACGACCAGACCCCGTCGTGCGCGCAGGCGTGCCCGACGACGTCGATCAAGTACGGCGACCACGACGACCTCCTCGACACCGCCCGCGCCCGGGTCGGCGAGCTGCACGCGGAGGGCAAGACCGAGGCCCGGCTCTACGGCGCCAACGACCTCGACGGGGTCGGCGGCACCGGCGCGTTCTTCCTGCTGCTCGACGAGCCCGAGGTCTACGGCCTGCCGCCGGACCCGCGGGTGCCGACGGCGGACCTGCCGCAGATGTTCCGCAAGGCGGGGATCGCCGGACTCGGCATGCTCGCCGCCGCTGCCGTCTCCTTCCTGGGAGGACGCTCGTGACCACCTCCGACTTCGACCGCGTGCGACCCCCCGACCTCGGGGGCGGCCGGCGGCGCCGCGACACCGCCGGCGGGCTGCGCAAGGCCCGCGGCTGGCTCAACCGGGACTCCGGCGGCGCCCGCGAGCAGGCGGTGGTGCCGGACGCGGAGTTCACCTCCTACTACGGCAAGCCCATCGTGAAGCCGGCGCCGTGGAGCCACGAGATCCCGGCCTACCTCTTCCTCGGCGGCCTGGCCGCCGGGTCCGGCCTGCTCGCCGCGGGCGCGCACCTGACCGGTCGCGAGGTGCTGCGGCGCAACACCCGGCTCACCATGATGGCCGCCGTCGCGGGCTCCGGCCTGGCGCTGGTCAGCGACCTGGGCAAGCCGAGCCGCTTCCTCAACATGATGCGCACGGTCAAGCTCACCTCGCCGATGTCGGTGGGCACCTGGATCTTCACCGCGTTCTCCGGCGCCGCGAGCCTGTCCTTCGCCGCCGAGGCCGACCGGATGCTGCCGGTCGACATCCCCGGCGGCGGGCTGCTCCGCGCGGCGGAGACGCCGGCCACGGTCGGCACCGCCCTCGTCGCGCCCGCGCTGGCGGCGTACACCGCCGTCCTCCTCGGTGACACCGCGACCCCGACCTGGAACGCCGCCAAGGACGACCTGCCGTTCGTCTTCGTCGGCTCGGCGTCGATGGCCGCGGCGGGCATGGCGATGGTGACCACCCCGGTCGCCCAGACCGGGCCCGCGCGCACCCTCGGCGTCGTCGGCGCGGTGGCCGACCTGGTCGCCGCGCACCGGATGGAGAGCGGCCTCGGGGTCGTGGGCGAGCCGCTGCACCAGGGCAAGGCCGGCCGGATGCTGGCGCTCAGCCGCGGCCTGACGATCGCCGGCGCCCTCGGCACGGCCCTCGGCGGGCGCAACCGACTCATCGCCGCCGCGTCGGGTGCCGCCATGGTCGCCGCGTCCGCGCTCACCCGGTTCGGCGTCTTCGAAGCGGGCATCCACTCCGCCAAGGACCCGCGTTACACCGTCGTACCCCAGAAGGAGCGGCTCGCCGCCCGGCGCGCCGCCGGGGTCACCGACGACTCGATCACCACCGCGGGCTGAGGCTCCCCTGCTCCCCCCGCCTCACTGGACCCCGCCGTCCATTTACCAGGTGATCTAGGGAAAGCGTCGCTCTACCCAGCACATTTGCCAGGTACGGCGACGACGCAGCACGACTACCTGGTAAATGGTCGGCCGCGACCGACGCGGGGTCAGGCGACCTCGACTCGCCCGGCGGGGCCGGCGTACACCTCACCGACGACCGGGTGACCGGGGAGCTCGCCGACGACGAGCAGGCCGCCGGAGGTCTGCGCGTCGGCGAGCAGCACCAGCTCGTCCTCGTCGATGCCCGGGCCGACCTCGAGGTGCGGGCGCACCCAGTCCAGGTTGCGGCGGCTGCCGCCGGGGACGAACCCCTCGGCCAGCGACGCGCGGGCGCCGTCGACGTAGGGCACCGCGGCGGCGTCGATCCGGGCGGCGACCCCCGAGGCGCGCGCCATCTTGTGCAGGTGGCCGAGCAGCCCGAAGCCGGTGACGTCGGTGGCGGCGCGGACCCCGGCGGCCACGGCGGCGGCGGAGGCGTCGGCGTTGAGCGCACTCATCGTCGCGACCGCCTCCTCGAACCACTCGCCGGTCTGCTTGTGCCGGTTGTTGAGGACGCCGACGCCGAGTGGCTTGGTGAGCGTGAGCGGCAGCCTCGGCCGGGCCGCGTCGTTGCGCAGCAGCCGGTCGGCGGGGGCGGTGCCGGTGACGGCGAGGCCGTACTTCGGCTCCGGGTCGTCGATCGAGTGGCCGCCGATCACCGGGCAGCCCGCCTCCGCGGCGACCTCGAGCCCGCCGGCCAGCACCTCGCGCAGCTCCCCGGGACCGAGCAGCTCGCGCGGCCAGCCGACCAGGTTGAGCGCGACCAGCGGCACCCCGCCCATCGCGTAGATGTCCGAGAGCGCGTTGGCTGCGGCGATCCGCCCCCACACGCGAGCGTCGTCGACGACGGGGGTGAAGAAGTCGGCGGTGGCGATGACGGCGAGGTCGTCGCGCACGCGCACGGCGGCGGCGTCGTCGCCGTCGTCCAGCCCGACCAGCACGTCCTCGCCGCCCTGTCCGACCAGACCGCTGACCGCCTCCTCCAGCTCGCCGGGCGGGATCTTGCACGCACAGCCGCCCCCGCGCGCGAGCTGGGTGAGCCGACGGCCGTCCACGCTGAGAGTTGCCTCCATGACTCCCGAGCCTAGGCGGTAGGTTGGGACGCGCTGGAGGCGTCTGGGTTCCTGGTGGTCCCCCCGGTCTTCAACACCGGTGAGGCCGAGCATCTCGGTCTGGCGGGTTCGATTCCCGTCCGCCTCCGCCACACACCTGGGAGGAACCCGATGAGCGAGCAGGACCCGCGGCGCCGGATCCCCCGCACCGACGTGCTGCTGGGGGACCCCGCGCTGCGCGAGGCGGCCGACCGGCTGGGTCCGGAGGAGGTACGACGCTCGGTCGCGGCCGCGCAGGAGGCGGCGCGCCGCGGCGACGTCGCGCCCGAGGACGTGCTGGCCCACGCCGTCGCGGGGCTGCCGGCCTCCGCCTCCAGCCTGGTGCCCGTGCTCAACGCGAGCGGCGTCGTGGTGCACACCAACCTGGGGCGGGCCCCGCTGTCTGCCGCGGCGCAGCGGGCGGTGACCGACGCGGCGGGGTACGTCGACGTCGAGCTGGACCTGGCCGACGGGCGCCGGGCGCGCCGGGGTTCGGGCGCGCTGGCGGCCCTGCTGTCCGCCGTACCCTCGGCCGAGGGCGCGCTGGTGGTCAACAACGGCGCGGCCGCGCTGCTGCTCGCGAGCACCGCGCTGGCCCAGGGCCGCGAGGTCGTGGTGAGCCGCGGCGAGCTGGTGGAGATCGGCGACGGCTTCCGGCTGACCGATCTGATCGCCTCGACGGGCGTCCGGCTGCGCGAGATCGGTACGACGAACCGCACGCACCTGGCCGACTACCGCGACGCGGTCGGCGAGGAGACCGGGTGCCTGCTCAAGGTGCACACGAGCAACTTCCGGGTCGAGGGGTTCACCTCCGCGGTGGAGGTCGACGAGCTGGTCGGGCTGGGAGTGCCGGTGGTCGCCGACCTCGGCTCCGGCCTGCTGCACCCCGAGCCGGCGCTCCCGATGGAGCCGGACGCGACGACCGCGCTGAGCCAGGGCGCCGACCTGGTGCTCTTCAGCGGCGACAAGCTGCTCGGCGGCCCCCAGGCGGGGATCATCCTGGGCCGCGCCGACCTGGTCGAGCGGCTGCGCCGGCACCCGATGGCCCGGGCGCTGCGGGTGGACAAGCTGACCCTGGCGGCGCTCGAGGCCACGCTGCGCGCGGGCGAGCCGCCGGTCGCGCGGGCACTGCACACCGACCCCTCCGCGCTGCGGGCCCGGACCCGCGCGCTGGCGACGCGGCTCGGCCTGCCGGAGGAGGCCGTGGTCCCGCACGACGGCCGCGTGGGCGGCGGCGGCGCGGCCGGGCACCCGTTGCCCGGGTGGGCGCTGGCCCTGCCCGAGGAGACGGCGCCCGTGCTGCGCTGCGGCCGCCCGGCGGTGCTGCCGCGCGTGCACGGCGGCTCCTGCCTGGTGGACCTGCGCTGCGTCGAGCCGGGCGACGACGACCGGCTGGCCGAGGCCGTCGCGAGCGCCCTCGCCTCCCTCGACCGGCTCGACCGGTGAGCCGGTGAGCCGGTGAGTCCCCGCAGCCTCGTCGTCGCCACCGCCGGGCACGTCGACCACGGCAAGACCGCGCTGATCCGCGCCCTCACCGGCCAGGAGACCGACCGCTGGGCGGAGGAGAGGCGGCGCGGCCTGACCCTGGACCTGGGGTACGCCTGGACCGACCTCCCCACCGGCGACCGGGTCGCCTTCGTCGACGTGCCGGGCCACGCGCGCTTCATCGGCAACATGCTGGCCGGGGTGGGTCCGGTGCCGGTGGTGCTGCTGGTGGTGGCGGCCGACGAGGGGTGGCGTGAGCAGTCCGCGGAGCATCTGGACGCGCTGGTCGCGCTGGACGTGCGGCACGGCCTGCTCGCGGTGACCCGGAGCGACCTCGCCGACCCGGGGCCGGCCGCCGAGCAGGCGCGGGCCGCGCTCGCCGGGACTGGACTGGCCGGGATCGAGGACGTCGCGGTCTCCGCCCGGACCGGCGAGGGCATCGCCGACTTGCGCGCCGCGCTGGGCCGGCTGGTGGCCGAGGTTCCTGCGGCGCCGGCCGAGGACCGGGTGCGGCTGTGGGTGGACCGGTCCTTCACCGTCTCCGGCGCCGGCACCGTGGCGACGGGCACGCTGGCCTCGGGCACGCTGCGGGTCGGCGACCGGCTGCAGCTGGGCGATCGCGAGGTCGCCGTACGCGGGCTGCAGTCCCGCGAGACCGACCAGACCGAGGTCGGCCCGGTCTCCCGGGTGGCGGTGAACCTGCGCCAGGTCGCCGCCGACGACGTGCCGCGGGGCTCGGCCCTGGTCACGCCCGGCGCCTGGCCGCGGACCGCGCAGGTCGACGTACGCCGCACCAGCGGTCCTGCCTTCACCGACTCCCCCGCCGCGCTCACCGTGCACGCGGGCACCGCGGCGGTGGCGGCGCGGGTGCGCCCGCTGGATGCCGAGCACGCCCGGCTGACGCTGGCCGAGCCGCTGTGGCTGGTTCCCGGCGACCGGTTGGTGCTGCGCGACACCGGCACCGCGCGGGTGCACGGCGGGGCGCAGGTGCTCGACGTCGACCCGCCCGCGCTGCGCCGTCGGGGGGCTGCACGCCGCTGGTCCGAGCGCCTGGCGTCGGCCACGGTCCCGCCGGACGCGGTGGCGGAGGTACGCCGCCGCGGCGCCATGCCCGCACGCCGGCTCACGCTGCTCGGCGCCGACCCGGGCGACCCCCGGTTGGTGCGCATCGGCGACTGGGTGACGCTCGAGCCGGTGCTGGCGCTGTGGGCCGACCGGCTGCGCGGGGTCCACGCCGACGAGCGGCGCGACCAGCCGCTCTCCCCCGGCCCGACGACGGCCGCCGCCGCTCGGGCGATCCGGCTGCCGGACGTCGCCCTGCTGGACGCGGTGGCCGGCCGGGCCGGGCTGGTGGTGCGGGACGGGCGGGTCACCGCCCCCGAGGCACCCGCCGACCTCGGGCCGGCCGAGGCGTCCGTGGCCGAGCTCGAGCGGCGGCTGGGCGCCGACCCGTTCGCCGCGCCCGAGGCCGGGGACCTCGACGCGCTGGGGCTGGGGCCGCGGGAGCTCGCGGCGGCCGCGCGCGCCGGGCGGCTGCTGCGGCTGAGGGCCAGCCCCGCCGACGTGGTCCTGCTGCCGGACGCGGTCGACCGGGCCCGCGCGACGCTCGCCGGGCTGCCGCAGCCGTTCACCCTGAGCGAGGCGCGCCAGGCGCTGGGCACGACCCGGCGGGTCGCCGTACCCCTCCTGGAGCACCTGGACTCCCTCGGCGTCACCCGGCGGGTGGACGGCAGCCGGCGCGAGCTGCGGTGACTCCGCGCTGCCCCCGCCCGCCGACCATTTACCAGGTAGTCACGACGTGCCGTCGCTCTGCGGGGTGAATTCACCGAGTAGTGCGACGACCTGGCACGACTACCTGGTAAATGATCGCGGGGCCGAGGGGAGATCAGGAGGTACGGCGGAGCGCGGCGAGCTCGGCTCGCGAGCGGATGCCGAGCTTCGCGTAGACGCGGGTGAGGTGGTACTGCACCGTCTTGACCGACAGGTAGAGCTCGGCGGCGACCTCCCGGTTAGTCATCCCCTGGGCGACCAGCCGCGAGACCAGCTCCTCCTGCGGCGTGAGGCCGAGGTCGTCGCGGCTGCCGCGGGCCGCGTGCACGCCGCCGGCGCGGAGCTCGTGGTCGCAGCGCTCGACGTACGCCTCAGCGCCCAGCGGGGCGAAGAGGTCGCGCGCGGACTGCATCACCAGGTCGGCCTCCGCGCGCTTGCCCGCCCGGCGCAGGGTCTGGCCGTAGACGAAGGAGACGCGGGCCCGGTCGTAAGGCCGCTGCAGGTCCGCGAGCAGCTCCAGCGACGTCTCGAAGGCGCGGCGGGCACCGGCCAGGTCGCCGGTCCCGCCGAGCAGCCGGCCGCGGGCATAGCCGAGCCGGGCGCAGGCGGAGCGGTGCCCGCGCTCGCGGGCGAGCTCCTCGTGCGGGCGCAGGAAGTCGTCGGCCTCGTCGTACCTCCCCTCGACGACCAGCGCATTGGCGTAGACGTCGGGCCACGGCCAGAAGCCGGGCTCGTCGATGCTGCCGCCGGCCCAGGGCTGTCGCAGCGGCTCCAGCGCCCGGATCACCGCGCCATAGTCGGCGTTCGCCTCGGCGACCGCGGCACGCGCCAGGCAGGACGGCACGCGCATGATCTCGTAGTCCAGCGGCCCGGCGTCGGCCTCGCCGAGCACCGCCTCGGCGGCGACCCGATCGCCCCGCAGCGCGGTGGTCTGCGCGATGGTCCAGCTCAGCAGCGGGTCGAAGAGTCGCATCCCGGTGGTCCGGGCCAGGTCGAGGCCGGCGCGGGCGGTGGCCAGCGCGTCGATCCACTCGCCGGCGTCGAACTGCACGCGCGCGAGCCAGGCCCGCGCCCACAGCGAGATCCGGACCGAGCCGCCGGAGAAGCCGGTCGGTACGGCGGAGGCCAGGGCCGCGCGGGCGAGGTCGGCCTCGTCGACGACCATGTGCACCCAGCCGCGGGCCATGGTCACGCGCTGCGACTGCGCGGTGTGACCGACCTCCTCGGCCAGGTCCAGATAGCCCGCCAGCGCGTCCCGGCTCTCCCCCACCGACGCGGCGCCCAGCCCGCGGATCGCGGCCGCCTCGACCGCGGCGGCCGAGCCCTCGGGGGCCAGCGCGAGCGCCCGGTCCGCCCAGGCGGTCAGATCCCGGCCGCGGCACCGCGCCAGGCTGTGCAGCTCCCATCGCTGGCAGATGGTCGCGGCGGTCGCCGGCTCCCGCTCGGCGTTGACCAGGTCCCACGCGCGCGACAGTCGCGTCTCCGCCTCGGCGGGCCGCCCGAGCACCAGCGCGAGGTATCCCAGCACCGCGTTGCGCATCGGCGTCTCCCGCAGTGCCTCCAGCTGCGGAACCAGCATCGCCGCACCGCGGGTGTCGCCGGCACCGACGAGGGCGTCGACGGCGCGAGAGAGCCGCTGCTCCCGCCGTACCGGATCCGCGGTCATCGCCGCCGCGCGGATGAGCAGCTGCGCCACCACCGACCACTCCCCCGAGGCGGCCTTCTCGTCCGCCAGCTGCTCGAGCTCGACGGCGAGCGGCTCCTCCGGGAGCGGTGTCGCGGCGACCAGATGCGCAAGCCGTACGGCGGGATCCGCGACCAGCCCCGCCGCGTCCCGGTGGGCCTGGGCGAGCCGCTGCGGGCCCAGCGACCCGCGCACCGCAGCGGCGGTCATCGCGTCCCGCGGCCGGAGGACGGTGGTGCCGCCGAGACCCTGGGTCACCACCAGCCCGACACGGGTGGCGGCGTCGAGCGCGGGGAGCGGGTCCTCCAGGCGTGCGAGCCGGGCCACCTCCCCCACGGTCGCGGTGTCCCCGAGCACCGCCGCGGCCTCGGCCAGCGCGCGGGCGTCGTCGTCGAGGGCGGCCAGCTCGGCGCGGACTCCGGCGGCGAGCGCGGCGGGCGCGGGCAGGTCGGGGTCCGGGTCGAGCCAGACGGCCGCGGGCTGCTCGGCGAGCAGTGCGACGAGCGGCCCGGGCAGGCCGCCGGTGAAGCGAGCCAGCCGCTCCGCCGTACCGAGCTGCAGGGCGACGCCGCGGTCGGCCGCGAGCGCCTGCACCTCCGCCGGCGTGAGTGGAGCGGGCTCCACCCGGTCGGGGACGGTGTCGAGGACGGCGGCCGTCTCCGGGGGCGTGGCTGCGGTGGTCCGGGCGACCAGCAGCACCAGGAGCGGCAGCCCGCGGTGGTGGCGGACCAGCGTGGAGAGAGCCTGCAGCGAGGCGGGGTCGGCGTGCTCCGCGTCGTCGACCACCCACAGCAGCGGCACGTCGCCGACCGCCTCAGCGAGTTCTCCGGCCACGGTGAGCGGGTCGGTGCCGGCGGGTTCGCGACCGAGGAGCTGGCCGAGGACCGCGTGGGCCTCCCCGGACTCCCACGGCGTGCCGGTGGCCCACCCGACCCGACCGTCCGCGGCGGTGTGGGTGGCGGAGAGGCGCCGCGCGAGCGTCGTACCGCCCATGCCCGCGGGGCCCGCGAGCAGCAGCAGCTGCGCCTCCCCCGCGACGGCGCGCGCCCGCCGCTCCTCGAGCCGGGCGAGATCGTCCGCCCGGCCCGGGAGCGGCGGGCTGCCGTCCGTGGTCACGCAGTCACGGTAGACGCCCCGACGCCGCCGGGCCTGTCGCGACCGCCGGGCGCGGGACGTCATACGAAGTGGGGAACCCCTTCTCCGGACCGTATGACGTTGTGCGCCGCGCCGCCGGGGGGGGCTCAGCCCGGGTCGCCGCCCGAGACCGGCAGCACGGTGCCGGTGATGTAGGACGCCTCGGGCGAGGCGAGGAAGCAGATCGCGGCGGCCTGCTCGTCGAGCGTGCCGTAGCGGTGCAGCAGCGAGGACTCCAGTGTCTGGTCGATGTGGGCCTGGAACCAGGCGCGCTCCCGGTCGTCCTGCGGCTCCGGCGTGCCGCGGGAGATCCGCCGCGGCGGCGCCTCGGTGCCGCCGGGGGCGGTGGCGACGACCCGGATGCCGGAGTCGGCGTACTCCATCGCCAGCGACGCGGTGATCGCGTTCACCCCGCCCTTCGCGGCGGAGTAGGGGATCCGGTGCACGCCTCGGGTGGCGGCGGAGGACACGTTGACGATCACGCCGCGGCCACGCTCGACCATGCCGGGCAGCACGGCGCGGCAGGTGTGCAGCGTGGTCATCAGCGACCGGTCGATCTCCGCACGGATCTCGCCGTCGGTGAACTCGGTGAAGGGCTTGAAGTTGATCGCCCCGCCGACGTTGTTGACGAGTACGTCGACCTGGCCGAACCGCGCGAGCGCCTGCTCGACCGCGGTGGCGGCGCCGTCGTAGGTCTCCAGGTCCGCGGTGACGCCGATGACGCCGTGGCCGTCGGCCGAGAGCTCCTCGGCCAGCTCGCCGACCAGGTCGGAGCGGTCGACCAGCACCAGCCGGCCGCCCTCGGCGGAGATCCGGCGGGCCGTGGCGGCGCCGATCCCCTGGGCGGCGCCGGTGACCACGACGACCTGCTGGTCGAAGCGACCGGGGGTGACGAACCGCGGCGTGGTGGCGGCCTGCTCGTCCTGCATCGCCCGGCGCATGGTCACCTTGGACCGCTCGGCATGCTCGATCACCAGGCGGCGGGCGGTCTCCAGGTCGCCGGCCTCGACCGCGTCGACGATGTCGAAGTGGTCCTGCACGCACAGCGGGTGGCACCAGGTGGCGTTGCTCAGCGCCTCCTCCATCCGGCCCTTCACGCCCAGCGCCTGGTAGGCCTGCAGCAGGTGCGCGTTGCCGGTGAGGCTGAACAGGTAGTCGTGGAAGGCGGCGTTCGCCTCGGTGTACGCCGCGGCGTCGACGAAGGTGTCGCCGTCGACGTACGGCGCCGCGGACTCGGCCAGCAGCCGGTAGCCGGTGATCTGCTGGTGGCCCAGGCGGCCGACCACGAGCTCGAGGGCGCCGAGCTCGAGCGCCCGGCGGGCCTCGAAGAGCGCGTCGGACTCGTGCACCGAGGGGTGCTCCTCGCCGATCTGGTAGCCGTCGCCGGCATCGTCCACCCGGGTGCGAGCCGCCGGGGCCGGCTCGGGGGCCGGTTCGGGTACGACGATCGGCTGCACCGCTCGGGCGTCGAAGGTCTCCTGCCCCGCGATGTGGCGGCCCTCGCCGACCGGCATCAGGTCGCCGTCGGGCAGGATCAGCGTGTCCGGGCTGGTGATCTTGCCGCTCCCGTTCGTCGAGACGACGGTGGTGGTCTCGACAGGCTCGACCACCGACACCTCTTCGCTCGTGGTCTCGACAGGCTCGACCACCGATGGGGGCTCGACCACCGAGGGGGGCTCGACGGCGGGGGTGAACTTCTCGTAGTAGAACCCCGTCGGCTCGACGCCGAGGCCGGCGACGTGCTCGCGCACGGACTCCACCATCGGCGGCGGGCCACACAGGTAGATCGCCACGTCGCCGCCGTGCAGGTGCTCCTCGGCGATGAGGCTCATGACGCGGCCCTTGTTGGCCGCCGTACTGGCCTCGTCGGAGACCACGTGGTCCCAGGTGAGGGTGGGCAGGTGCTCGGCGATCTCGGCGAGCCGGTCGAGCTCGACCAGGTCGTCGTCCTTGCTGACGCCGTACACCAGATGCACGGGCCGGTCACTGCCGCTCTCGCGCAGCCTGTGCAGGATCGACAGGATCGGCGCCAGGCCGGTGCCGCCGGCGATCAGCAGGACCGGCCGCTCGGCCTCCCGGAGGAAGAAGCTGCCGTGCGGGCCGGTGAAGGTCAGCTCGTCGCCGGGCTGCGCCTGCTCCGCCAGCCAGGTCGACATCACCCCGCCGTCGGTGAGCTTCACCAGGAAGGACAGCTCGTCGGCGTCCGGCGCGGAGGAGAAGGAATAGGACCGCGACTCCTCGGTGCCGGGGATCCGCAGGTTGACGTACTGCCCCGGCAGGAACGCCAGCTCGCTGCGCCGGTCGGTCGTGATCCGCAGCGCCATCGTGGTCGGGCTGAGCCGCTCCACCCCGGTGACGGTGGCCTGGAACTCCCCCGCCTGGGTCTTGGCGACCGCCGAGGTGCTGGCGATCTCCAGCACCAGGTCCGACAGCGGCTTCATGCTGCACGGCAGCACGTAGCCGTCGGCCTCCTCCGCCGGGGACAGCGCGTCCTCGATGTAGGTGCCGCCGTCGAACTCGCCGGACTCGCACCGCGCCTTGCAGGTCCCGCAGGCGCCGTCGCGGCAGTCCAGCGGGATGTTGATCCGGGCTCGGTACGACGCATCCGCGACCGTCTGGTCCTCGCCGCAGGTGATGAAGCGGGTGACGCCGTCCTCGAAGGCGAGGGCGACCTGGTGGCTGCTCATGGGATCACTCCGGTGGTGGGGATGCTCAGAAGTGGTAGACGTCGACGACGTGGTGGATGTAGTCGTTCTTCAGCACCACGGTCTTGCGGCGGTAGAGCGGCAGGTCGCCGGAGAAGTCGATCGTGGCGAACGTCGTCCCGTAGTAGGGGTCGACGGTGTGGTAGCGGAAGTACATCGTGTGCCAGTTGAAGCGCACGTCCACGAGGTCCCCGCGGCGCTCGATCACCTCGACGTTGGTGATGTTGTGGCTGGTCCGCGGCTCCGGGATCGACGTCGCGCTGGAGCGCTCGGTGCGGATCCGGAAGACCCGGTCCTCCAGGCCGCCCTTGTTCGGGTAGTAGATCAGCGAGATCTCGGTGTGCGGGTCCTCGGTGAGCGTGTCGTCGTCGGTCCACGCCGGCATCCAGTACTCACAGTCGGGGGCGTAGCACTCCAGCCACTTCTCGAACTCGCGGTCGTCGAGGTAGCGCGCCTCGCGGTAGAGGAACTGCTCGATGTCGTTCTGGCTGATCGCCTTGGTCTGCTCGGCCGCCGGGGCGGCGTCGGTCGTCGTACTCACTTCTGCTCCTCCTCCTGAGCGAGCGCGGCCCGCATCGTGGTCAGCCAGTAGCCGTGCTGGACGGGGTAGAGCCCCTCGTCCTCGTTCTTCACACCCGCGGAGATCACGCCGGTCATGCCGAGGGTGGTGGCGACCTCGTCGGGCCCGTCGAGCCAGTGCTCGGCGCCGCGGCTCATGTCGTTCCACGGCGCGGCCTGCGCCTGGTAGGTCAGCTGGCAGGAGCGGAACTCCTCCAGGTCGTCGGGGGTGGCCATGCCGGAGGCGTTGAAGAAGTCCTCGTACTGCCGGATCCGCCAGGCGCGCGCCTCCTTGCTCTCCCCCTTCGGCGCGATGCAGTAGATCGTCACCTCGGTCTTGTCCGGCGCGATCGGCCGGAAGTGCCGGATCTGGGTGGAGAACTGGTCCATCAGGTAGACGTTGGGGTAGAGGCACAGGTTGCGGCTGCCCTTGACCATGAACTCGCCCTTGGCCTCGCCGTGCTCGGCCTTCAGCTCCTCCATCCGGTCCCACAGCGGCCGGTCCTCGGGGTTGCCGGCCCAGGTCCACAGGCACAGGTGGCCGTGCGGGAAGGACCAGTAGCCGCCGCCGGACTTGCCCCAGCTGCCGGCGTCCAGGGTCTTGGTCTCGTTCGCCGAGTCGCCGGTGTTGCGGCGGCTGGTGGTGGCCGCGTAGTTCCAGTGGGTCGCGGTGACGTGGTAGCCGTCGGCGCCGTTCTCGGCCTGCACCTTCCAGTTGCCGTCGTAGGTGTAGGTCGACGAGCCGCGCAGCACCTCCAGCCCGTCCGGCGACTGGTCGACCAGCATGTCGATGATCGTGGTGGTGTCGCCGAGGTGCTCGGCGAGCGGCAGCACGTCGGGGTTGAGGCTGCCGAAGAGGAACCCGCGGTAGCTCTCGAACCGCGCGACCTTGACCATGTTGTGCGACCCGTCCTGGTCGAACGTGGCCGGATACCCCGCGCCGTCGGGGTCCTTGACCTTGAGCAAGGTGCCGTCGTTGCGGAAGGTCCACCCGTGGAAGGGGCAGGTGAGGGTGGTCCGGTTGTCGGTCTTGCGCCGGCAGATCATCGCGCCGCGGTGCGCGCAGGCGTTGATCAGCAGGTGCATCTCCCCGTCCTTGTCCCGGGTGATGACCACGGGCTGCCGGCCGAGATAGGTGGTGAAGTAGTCCCCGGGGTTCGGCAGCTGGCTCTCGTGAGCCAGGTAGAGCCAGTTGCCCTCGAAGATGTGCTTCATCTCCAGCTCGAAGATCTCCTCGTCGGTGAAGATCCGGCGGTTGGCGCGGAACTGGCCGGCCTCGCGGTCGTCGATGATCGCGTCCTCGAGTACGGCGGCCAGGTGGGCCGTGGCGCCGTTCGGGGTCTTGGTGGAGCTGACGGTCTCGGTCACGGGTCCTCCCGATGGGTGGAAGTGGGATGAGAAGCACCGTTCCACTCCGTGGCGGCCGTCACACGAGCCGAAAGCCTAGGGCTGACCCAGGGTGCTATTCATCAGTCTTGCTTATCTATATGCTGTTATCTCGTCCTTGTTCTCGATGGATCTCCGGCCCTACCGTGGTCTGCACCACACCGAGACCGGACGGAGGCGTTCCCCCATGGAGCTGCGGCACCTGCGCTACTTCGCCGCCGTCGCGGAGACCCAGCACTTCGGCCGGGCCGCGGAGCGGCTGCACCTGGCCCAGCCGGCCCTCTCCCAGGCGGTGCGCCAGCTCGAGGACGAGCTGGGGACGCCGCTGTTCACCCGGACCACGCGCCAGGTCAGCCTGACTCCCGCCGGGGAGTTCCTCCGGGGCGAGGCCGAGCGGATCCTGGGGGCGATCGAGGACAGCGCCCGTGGAGTACGCCGGATCGCCGAGGGCAGCGAGGGGCTGCTGCGGATCGGGTTCACCGGCACCGCGGCCTACACCCAGCTGCCGCGGATCGCCCGGATCCTCAAGCGCTCCGTGCCCGGGCTGGCGCTGGAGATCCACGCGGACCTGCTCACGCCCGATCAGTGCGAGCGGCTGGACTCCGGCGCCCTGGATCTCGGCGTGCTGCGCCCGCCGGCCACCGGGGAGGACCTGGTCGTCCGCACCATCGAGATCGAGCCGCTGGTGCTGGCGGTGCCCGCCGACCACCGGCTGGCCGAGGAGCCGGTGATCGCGATGGCCGACCTGCGCACCGAGGACCTGGTCGCCTACCCCGCCGGGTCGGCGGTCGACGAGGCCGTGCAGCGCAGCTGCCGGGAGGCGGGCTTCGCGCCGCGCGTCGCCCACCGCGCTCCGGGTACGTCGGTGCTGCTGGCGCTGGTCGCCGGGGGGCTGGGCGTCGGCCTGGTGCCGGGCTCGGTCCGGGCAGCGCCGCTGGCCGGCGTGGTCTTCCGCGACGTGGCGGACGCGGCCACCACCGAGCTGGCGCTGGCGTGGCGCCGTACCGATCCCGCTCCGTTGCTCGGGCGCGTGCTCGTCCGGCTCGACGAGGCGGGCCTGTTCCCCACCACCGAACCCCTGCGCATCCCCGAGGACCTCCGATGAAGATCACCCAGGTCGAGGCGATCCCGTTCGCCATCCCCTATCGCAAGCCGCTGCGCTTCGCGAGCGGCGAGGTGCGCACCGCCGAGCATGTGCTGGTGCGGGTGCACACCGACGACGGCGTGGTCGGGGTGGCCGAGGCGCCGCCGCGCCCGTTCACGTACGGCGAGACCCAGGCGGGCATCATCGCGGTGATCCGGGACGTCTTCGCCCCGCAGGTGGTGGGCAGCACGCTCACCCAGGGCGAGGCGATCGGGGCGCGGATCGCGCGCACCGTGGGCAATCCGGCAGCGAAGTCGGCGCTGGACATGGCGATGTGGGACGCGCTCGGGCGCACCCTGGGCCTGCAGGTCACCGAGCTGCTCGGCGGCTTCACCGACCGGATGCGGGTCACCCACATGCTCGGCTTCGACGAGCCGGCCGCGATGGTCGCCGAGGCCGAGCGGATGCGCGACGTGCACGGCATCACCGCCTTCAAGGTCAAGGTCGGGCGCCGGCCGGTGCAGCTGGACACCGCGGTGGTGCGGGCGCTGCGGGAGGCGCTGGGCGCGGAGGTGGAGCTCTACGTCGACGGCAACCGCGGCTGGAGCGCGTCGGAGTCGGCGCGGGCGATGCGGGAGATGGCCGACCTGGGCCTGACCCTGGCCGAGGAGCTGAACCCCGCGGACGACGTCCTCGGCCGCCGCTGGCTGGTGCAGCAGCTCGACGTACCGTTCGTCGCCGACGAGTCCGCGCCGACGCCTGCGGACGTGACCCGCTCGCTGCTGGACGGCGCCGCGACCGCGATCAGCATCAAGACCGCACGCACCGGCTTCACGGGGAGCCGACGCGTGCACCACCTGGCCGAGGGGCTGGGCGCCGAGGTGGTGATGGGCAACCAGATCGACGGCCAGCTCGGGTCGGCCTGCACGGTCGCCTTCGGCTCCGCCTTCGAGCTCACCTCGCGCCGGCCGGGCGAGCTGTCGAACTTCCTGGACATGACCGACGACCTGCTGACCGAGCCGCTGGAGATCACGGGTGGGGAGCTGCGGGTCCGGCAGGGCACGGGGCTGGGCGTGGAGATCGACGCCGAGAAGCTGGCGCGCTACCGCCAGGACTGAGCCTTCCGCGCGGTCTCGGGCCGCACGGCCACACATCAACGAAGCACCATCACAAGGGATCACAAGGGAGAGAACGATCATGAGCGAGACCGCCACCGCTGCCGCCTCGGGAGCCTCGGCCACCGAGCGCTTCCACGCCGACAAGTCGCCCTTCGAGGCGGTGAAGGACACCCCGCCGGAGCGGGTCGACGCGCTGGCCCGCGCCGTACTCGACTCGGTCTATGCCACGATCCGCGAGCAGCGGGTGACCTACGACGAGTACAACGCGCTCAAGGCGTGGCTGATCAACGTCGGGCAGGACGGTGAGTGGCCGCTCTTCCTCGACGTGTGGGTCGAGCACGTCGTGGAGGAGGTCGCGACCGACCACCGCGAGGGCAGCAAGGGCACGATCGAGGGGCCGTACTACGTCCCCGGCGCGCCGGAGCGCGGCGCGAAGGCGTCGGTGCCGATGCGGGAGAACGAGGCGGGCACGCCGCTGCACTGGACGGGGACGATCACCTCGACTGACGGCACGCCGCTGGAGGGCGCCTCGGTGGAGCTGTGGCACGCCGACTCCGACGGCTTCTACTCCCAGTTCGCCCCCGGGCTGCCGGAGTGGAACCTGCGGGGCACGTTCACCGTCGGCGCGGACGGGGTCTTCGAGATCGAGACCGTCCAGCCGGCGCCGTACCAGATCCCGACCGACGGCTCCTGCGGCAAGCTGATCGCCGCCGCGGGCTGGCACGCCTGGCGGCCGGCGCACCTGCACGTGAAGGTGTCCGCGCCCGGGCACGAGCAGCTCACCGCGCAGCTCTACTTCCCCGGGGACGAGCACAATGACGACGACATCGCGTCGGCGGTGAAGCCCGAGCTGGTGCTCGACCCGCAGAAGCAGGCCGACGGGTCGGCGACCGTCGACTACGGCTTCGTCCTCGACCCGGTCACTTCGGCGAAGGACTGACGCCGGTGCTGTTCCACGTGCGCATGGACGTCCGCCTCCCGCGCGACCTCGACCCGGCCGAGCGCGCCGACCTGGTCGCGCGGGAGAAGGACTACAGCCAACAGCTGCAGCGCGAGGGCAAGTGGCCGCACATCTGGCGGGTCGTCGGGGAGTATGCGAACTACTCCATCTTCGATGTCGAGTCCGGGGATGAGCTGCACGAGCTGCTCTCGGGGTTGCCGCTGTTCCCGTTCATGGACATCGCCGTCACGCCGCTTGCGACGCATCCCTCGGACATCGCGACCGGGAACTGACTTTCTCGGTGGTCTGAGCCTGTCGGGCTTTCTCGGTGGTCGAGCCTGTCGAGACCACCCTGAATTGCCCTCAGGTCCACTACCGGTCGGCTGCGGCAGTCGTAGCGGCGATGAAGTCAGCCAGTGAGAACCAGTTGCGATTGGCGGGCCCACCAGAGCGAATCTCGTACCTCACAGTCCGCCACTTCCCTGAGCTCACGTCATCCTTGAACTTTGCGCCTGAAAGCCCGCCACTGCGTCCGACCGCATCGAAGGTGGCTTCGCCGCTCGCATGTGCCTCAACGATCTCCGCCCCCGTCAGGGTGTCATCGGCGTTGCTCCGGAACGTCAACTCGCGAGCGGACTCCAGGTTCTCGTGCTGCGACAGAGCCGTGGCGAGCACTCGTGCCCAGTACCGGGGACCGACCACGTCGTACTCGGCCAGCACCTCCTCCCACGTGACGATGGGATAAGAGAGATCGCCGACCCTCTCGGCCAGCCGAGACGGGAGCAGCAGAACGTGCCTCACCCGGTCATCGGACAAACCGAGTGCAGAGCGCCATGTGTCAACCACGACTGCCTGGCGACGCATCTGCGCCTCAAGATCGGCGCCACTGGGGTTGTGGAACATCTTCGCTTCGACAGCCACCAACCAATCGGGCCCTGCGATGACGACGTCGGGAGTGTCCGCTTGATGAGGTCCCGGCCAAGCAGCCTTGTCGTGGTCGGTGAATACGGACTCGGCGAAGCCGTACTCCGTCAGAAGCTGGAAGTTCTGGTCCCCCTCGAGATTGGGCCGAACGTCGACGTCGGACAGGCCGCACAGGGTGAGGAATCGGTCCAGGTACGCGAATCCGTCGGACGCGACGAGCATCGGCAAGACGGTTCCGGTGTAGTACCGCTCCTTGCGGTTGATCGGCAGCCTGCCTCCGAGCGGGCCGGCCTCGGAGGCGCGTGACAACCCAGACTGAGCACGGGTGTAGCGCACCCGCTCACCCATGACGTCCAACAAAGTGCTGAGGTCGCGACTCCCCGCGGCATCAAGGTCGTCGTTCCATTGGCCGTTCGAGATCTGCTCCGCGATTCCGCCGTCTCCGCCGACACGTGTCAGGTAACGCTGTGCCTGCTGCGCCGCTCGCTGCAAGGCGTCATGAGCTCCGTCCGCCATTCCCTCTTTCTACACCGCCTCGTCGTTTCGCGGCATGGCCTGCTGGAACGGTGGGCAGCGTCTGTCGTCGAGGGGCTCGGCGCGAAGGTGCAAACTTTGCGGGATTCGCACAGCGCGTGGGGACGTGGGACGCTGTCTGGCAGCTCAGGTCATTCGCCTTCCAAGAAATCGGCTTCGAGTTGCCAAATGGTGTCTTGATGCTCGACAAACTTCCCGCCCGCTTCCAAACCCGCCTTAGCAATGAGGGCTTTGAGGCCAGCATCGACGCCGAAATCGTCCGTCGAGCGGACGTCGATTGCGACCTGGCCGAGGCCAGATTCCATCCGCGCCGCCGCGATTTCCATCCACAAAGGCTCGTGGGGAGTCCAAACCAGATCGTGCGGAATGTGCGGGTCGCCACTCGGCGCGAGACGCATGGTCGTCAACACCTGATGAGCAGTACTGTCGGTGCGGCTTGCGTTCGCACCAATTTCGACATCTAGCGACGAGTCGGGCACGAGTGGGAGACCCAACCCGAGTCGCGCTGCTGCCTCGCGGTCCCATCCCTGTATATGGAGAACCTTGACCGTCCGAGCACCCAGCGAGCGAGCAAGCCGCAGCGCTTCGGCCACCTTGTGCTCGAACAGGAAGCGATGGAAGTCCGCCGCAGGGATGTACGAACCGACGTCCACAGGATGACCGACATACACCACATTCTGTCTCGGATGGCCCGGTGGAAAGCGGAGCGCGCGAGCGGTCTTGCGATCGATTGGATAGATCGACTCGCCACTCTCTCGGAAGTCCCTGATTGCCCTGACAAGCGCGACGCCGGCGAGGCCCAGTGCACCACCGCCCAGCATGGCCACGGCACCAGCCTTCGCAACGTCCCAATCGCCAAAGCGCGGCTTTGCTACGGCGGACGGCACCTTTTCCGCCACGACAATGATTCGGCGCTCTTCGTAGGGCAGGTCGGTGACCTCACGTGGGTTCACATGCGGGACGATACGCTCGCGAGCCGCCTCACCACTGCTATCGGCAGCCCGGAGTTGGCGCTCGGGCACGGGTTCTCGCGCCCTGCCGCGGCCCCCGGAGCGGAGCTAACGCCCCTCAACTCCGCTCGCGCAACCGCGCATTGGGCAGATCGGGCGCAGGGATCGGCGCAAGGTGGTCATCGACCACCACTCCGTAGCGACCAGGAGCGACGTCCTGGGAGTCCTGGATGACCGACCCGTCGCGGGTGATCTGGTCCTGCCACTCCTGACGGAAGGCGACGACCTCCTCGTGCGAGCGCCCGACGAAGTTCCACCACATGACGATCCTCTGGCCGAAGGGGACGCCGCCGAGCAGCAGAAGCCGGGCCGGCAACTCACCGGCCACGATCCGCAGGCGATCACTTCGGGGTGCGACGTGCACCAGCTCGCCCGGCTTGGCCGGCTGGTCCGCCACGTCCACGACCCCGTCGTCGACCAGGACGCCGTGCTCGAACGAGGGGTCCACAGTGAGCTCGACATCGGCGCCCGGCTCCAGCAGCAGCTCCGCGCCGAGCAGCGGGGTGAAGGTGGCGACCGGCGAGGTCTCCCCCAGCAGGGAGCCGATGAAGACCCGCGCCACCAGACCGTCCCGCTCGACCGGCTCGGGCACATAGTGGTCGAAGCCCGGGTCGGTGTACCGCGCCTCGTCGGGCAGAGCGACCCACAGCTGGGCGCCGTGCAGGGTCGTCGTACTCTCCGTCGACACCTCCGAGTGCGAGATCCCGCGCCCCGCGGTCATCAGGTTCACCTCGCCCGGCCGCACCATCGCGTGGTTGCCCGCCGAGTCCTTGTGCTCGATCTCCCCGGAGAACAGCCACGACACCGTCTGCAGCCCGGTGTGCGGGTGCGGCGCGACCTTCATCCCACCCGAGTCCGCGACGTCGTCGGGCCCGTAGTGGTCCACGAAGCACCAGGCGCCGATCAGCGTCCGCTCGCGCGCGGGGAGCGTGCGCCGTACCGTCATCGATCGCGGCCCGCCCAGCGGCACCTCGCGCGGCACCAGCACCGTCACCTCCGGCGCCGTCTCGTCCACGGAGGACACGACTTCGTCCGGGTTGCGCTCGGGGTTCGTCATTCCCCCATCCTGACGCATCCACCCGAAGACCGCGCCCGCGTCGTGTCGGCGCCACCGTCCGTTCACCGTCCCGCGCCACTGTCCGCCACGTGAGGATCGCGCAGCTCGCCAACTTCGTCGGCCCCGCGTCCGGCGGGATGAAGACCGCGATCGACGCGCTCGCGAGGGGGTACGTCGGCTCCGGCGCACGTCGCCTCCTCGTCGTCCCCGGCCCGCGCGACGAGCGGCGCACCACCCCGCTCGGCGACGTGGTGCAGCTGCGGGCGCCGCGCGTGGGTGGCGGCTACCGGCTGATCGTGGAGCCGTGGCGGGTCGTCGAGCCGCTGGAGGAGTTCGGCCCCACCTCGCTGGAGGTGAACGACAAGACCACCCTGATGCCGATCGTGCGCTGGGCCCGGCGGCGCGGCGTGCCCTCGGTGCTGTTCTCCCACGAGCGGCTGGACCACATGCTCTCCCTGCGCACCGGGCTGGACACCTCCTCGAAGGTCTCCATCGGGCTGCTCAACCGGATGCTGGTGCGCGGCTTCGACGCCCTCGTGGTGACCTCGCGCTTCGCCGAGGGCGAGTTCCACCACCTCGCCCGGTCCGCCGCCTGCCCCGTGCACCGGGTGCCGCTGGGTGTCGACCTGGAAACGTTCACCCCGCACCCCAGGCCACTCGCCGACGGCACGCTCCGGCTGGTCCACGTCGGCCGGCTCTCCCGGGAGAAGAGCCCGCACCTCGCGGTCGCCACCGCCGTCGCCCTGCACGAGCGGGGCGTGCCGGTGCGGCTCGACGTCTACGGCACCGGTCCGCATCTCGACGAGCTCGAGGCGATCGCGGGGGTGGTCTCGACAGGCTCGACCACCGAAAGGGGCTCGACCAGCGAAAGAGGCTCGACCGGCGATCGGGTGGTCTCGACAGGCTCGACCACCGAAAGAGGCTCGACCGGCGAAGTGGTCCGCTTCCACGGGCACATCGCCTCCCGCACCGAGCTCGCCCGGCGGATCTCCGAGGCCGACGTGGCGCTCTCGGTCTGCCCGAGCGAGACCTTCGGGCTCGCGGTGCTCGAGGCGCTGGCCTGCGGCACCCCCGTGGTCACCGCCGACGTGGGCGGGGCCCGCGAGCTGGTCGACGCCCACTCGGGGGCGTGGGCGGCGCCGGAGCCGGAGGCCCTGGCGGACGCCGTACTCGATCTCGCCTCCCGGCCCGAGGCGACCCGGCGCCGGCAGGCACGGGCGCGGGCGGAGCAGTACCCCTGGTCCCGCACCGTCGAGCAGATGCTCGCGCTGCACGCCGACCTGAGCGGCGCGGCGCGGCGTACAGCCTGACCCTCAGCCGACCGGGCGGCGGTCGCGCGTCGCGTGCAGATGCCACACCCAGAAGCTCAGCCCGAGCAGCACCAGGATCGAGGCCGCGAGCGCGAACGTGACCACCGAGCCGCCGACCAGCGGCGTGATCGTGACCGCCGAGATCGCGTTGAACATCAGCGTGGTGAAGGTCGCCGCCGACATCACCGAGCCGCGGCGCCGCGGGAAGAGGTCGAGGATCAGCAGGTTCTGGTTGGGGTAGGCCGCGCCCACGCCGAGCGCGATCAGGCTCGGCCCGATCACCGCCCACGGCAGGTGCGGCCCGGCCAGCATCGCGATGACCACCCCGACCACGCTGGCGACCGCGGAGAACGACAGCCCCCAGGTGACGATCGTGGTCGAGGAGACCCGCCGACCCAGCCGGCCGCTGATCACCCCGCCAAGCATCAGGCAGCCGACCATCGGCACGAAGAACTTCCAGTAGTCCAGCTCGCCCTGCCCCAGCAGCTCGCCGATGAAGATCGCCGCGCCGCCGATGTAGAGGAACTGCCCGCCGAAGGCGAACGTCATCGCCCACGCCGACCGGTGGAAGTCGGGCGTGCGGAACACCTGCGCGAGGCCGAAGAGCAGGTCCGCGATCCGGAGGGGAGTACGGCGCTCCACCGGATGCGTCTCCGGCAGCATCACGCAGACCGCGGCGATCAGGAACAGGCCGAGCGCGGCCATGAACCAGAAGACCAGGTGCCAGTCGCCGACCTGGAGGAGCAGCCCGCCGATGATCGGCGCCAGCGCCGGCGCGATGCTGAAGATCACCGAGACCTGGCTCATCAGGCGCTGCGCCTGCTCGCCGTCGTAGAGATCCCGCACCAGCGTCCGGGCGATGATCGTCGAGCCGCCCGCGCTCAGCCCCTGGATCGCGCGGAAGACCAGCAGGACCGCCAGGTTGGGGCTGAGCGCCGCTCCTACCGAGGCGAGGGCGTAGACGGCGCACGCGCCGACGATCACCGGGCGCCGCCCGATCGCGTCCGACAGCGGCCCGTGGAAGATGCTCATCACCGCGAACGCCGCCATGTAGACGGTGACCACCAGCTGCATCTCGGTGCTGGCGACGCCGAACTCGCGGGCCATCAGGCTGAACGCCGGGAACGGGGTGTCGATGCTGAACGGCCCGATCATCGACAGCAGCGCGATGATGAAGGGGAGTGACACCACCGCCGCCCTGCTCAGCTGCTGACTCGGCTGAGGCTGCGGGGTCGACGTCACCTCAGCAGCCTAGGCCGTGCCCACTTCCCCCGGTCGAGTGCGCAACGCGTCGTACTCCCCACATGCCTGCGCACTCAACCTCGAGAGGCGGGGGTCACGACGTGCAGTTCCGCCCCCGATCGAGCGTCGACCTCGGACACACAACGATCACCAACGGGATCTTGATCGACCCGGTCCGCTCCCCAGAGCGGTAGAACAGCCGAAATGGCCCCACCCGTGACTCCTTGTCCGTTGGGACCTCGGTGGCAATGCCGACTTCTTTGCCTCTGCCCGTCGTCGGACCGCATTGCAGATCGATGCGGCTCGACCCTCGACGAAATCCCGTCGACTCCAGTGTCCCCCATTCGTCCGTGTCGAGAGCGAAACTTGGGTAGACGCTGCCGCCCACCCAATTGGGGTTATCTCGGACGCTGAAGTCCTTGATGAATCGCCCCCCTGACGAGGCTCGAACATCGACCAACCGACTGAGACCGGGGCCGTCATTGCAGACGATGAAACCGTGGATCACCAGCGGCTCCGTGGGGGCGGATCCCGGTTGCACAGGCGTTTGCACGACCGCCCAACTGTCGACCATCGCTCGGAGCGAAGGCGCCCTCCCTTGAGGTTCGGTAGGCGAACTCGGTTGGCACCCCACAGCGGTCAACATCACAATGGATGCGATCACACCCGCCCACGACTTCCAACCTCTCACGGAGGTGGTTCCGTTGAGAGTCTTGAGGAGTGTAGGGGTCCGTTAGGATTGCTATAGCATTGACGAGTTCTGCGCGTCGACGTCCACTGCAAGTCGACGCCATTGTCAAAGCCCGCCTGTGCCATGACATTGATCGCCCCAATGTCGACGCCAGCCGCAAAAGTCTGATTCTTGGTTGAACCGGTCTTAAAGGTCCAATTCGCCAACTTCATCTTGCAGTAACTCGGCTTTGCGACTCGCCTCTTCACCACCTTGCTCACCAGATCGTCATAACCAATTGGGCGCCGCCAGATCTTCAGAGAACAAACATTCTTAAAGTCTCGATAACGCACATCGTTGTAAATGTCGGCGTCTATGAGGCCCCCTTGGGTGACGCTCGCATTGAAGCTAACAGTCTTGCTGCCCCCTATGGACCAGCGCTCACCCTTAACACCTATCCCCATTGTATGCTCATTCCCCGTTGATTGAATAACTTTGCCCTTTGCGCCCTTCCAAGCGCGCATCGTGGCGAACTTTTCAGGACGGTTATAATGGGTAGTCGTCGCGACAGTTACGCACGCGTCCATAGCCTTCCCGACCTGGCGGGCACGCTGTAACGCCGCTGAGAACTCACGGCTTCGAGTAGAGACACTATTTCGCGATGCAACTAGTGCAGCATCCCCCGCCAAGTCACGTTCCGCCGCCCCTGTCCAGCGACGAGGAGCATCGTATTCTTCGTAGGATGTCTCAAGACCAAGATCTAGTCTTGAGGAAACCAACGCCGACTGGTCTGGAGAAGATGGTCCCAGCAGTATCCAGCGTCGTCCATTCGCCGGAGGAGGTCCTGCGGTATATGACCAGCGCATCTCTTGGCGGGAATCGGCGACCATGACTTCCACATCAAGCATGCCCCTCGGTCCAATGTATTGGCCCGGCACCGCCTGGGGGGCATCAACACGGTACTCACCGGCCGAGTTGGTCTTAGTGATGCCTACCTCAAAAAAGTCGACAGCCGCTCCGCGTGGCAGCCGACGTAGCGTGCGATCGTTTGGCCAAAGGCGCACGACCACATCGGCTCCCTCAACAGGGATCCCAGATCGGGCGACCTTACCCACTGCGATCAGGGTGGAGCGCCTCTCTGCCGCCTGCGCACCGGACATGTCTCGTGTCACAGCGCCTATCAAGAGCAGCGACAGAACCGCGGCGGTCAGGGTCAAGTTACGCCTCATCGCAACCCCCGAAGAGTTCGGCTACGCCTAGTTGAGCAAAGCGTGGACCCATGTGATCGGTCATGTCAATGGCCGAACCTCCGATTCTCGGACCAGTTCCTGCGCGATCCTGTTTGCCCGTTCGGTGCTGGCGTGAGTTCACGGTGGCTGGGAACGCAGTGATTCCCACGCAGGTCGACGATGGTGGCAACACAGGTCGAGGCGACCCCTCGATGACCGTTCCATCCCCGACCGCACCGTCTGAGCGTGCCCGCGGTGCCACACTTCCGGGGGTGAACCACGCCGCCGACCCTCTTCTTGATGGTCGGGCGGCCCGGCGACTCGAGGTCGAGCTTCGGGCACTCCGACTGAGTAAGGACGAGTTGGTCACGGCGCTCTACGGCGAGCAGAACCCGGCCCCTGCCCCCTATGCGATCGAGGAGCGCGTAATCGACCTCGGGCTGCGGGCCTGGAGCTGGGAAGCAACGTGGTCATCGGCTTCGGCCTCTGGAGTCGCTCCCCCGGTCAGGAGTTGGAGAACACCGCCGGCCCGCCGTCGCCGGTGTCGCCCGTACGGCGCCCCGCCCAGGTCCAGGCGTAGGCGTCATCCTCGACCGCGAGTCCGCCCTCGCCGAGCTCGAGGGGCGCGAAGGTGTCCACCATGACCGCGGACTCCTCGAAGTAGTCCACCCCCAGCGACGCCTCGATCGCCGAGGGCTGCGGCCCGTGCGCGTGCCCGCCCGGATGCAGGCTGATCGAGCCGAGGTTGATCCCCGACCCCTTGCGCGCCTCGTAGTCCCCGCCGACGTAGAACATCACCTCGTCGGAGTCGACGTTGGAGTGGTAGTAGGGCACCGGGATCGCCAGCGGGTGATAGTCGACCTTCCGCGGGAGGAAGTTGCACACCACGAAGTTGTGCCCCTCGAAGACCTGGTGCACCGGCGGCGGCTGGTGCACCTTGCCGGTGATCGGCATGTAGTCCTCGACGTTGAAGGTGAAGGGATACAGGCAGCCGTCCCACCCGACCACGTCGAAGGGGTGCGTGGCATAGGTCAGCCGCGTGCCGACGACCCCGGCGGAGGTCCGGTGCTTCACCAGCACCTCGACGTCGGTCTCGCCGGCGACGCTCTCGACGAGCGCGTCCAGGTCGCCGGGCCCGTGCAGGTCGCGCTCGCAGTACGGCGCGTGCTCGAGGAACTGACCGAACCGCGACAGGTAGCGCTTCGGCGGCTGGATGTGGCTGTTCGCCTCGATCGCATACAGCTGCGAGGGCTCGGCGGGCACCCACCGGTGATCGGTCGCGCGCGGGATCACGACGTAGTCGCCGGCGCGGTAGGGCACCACGCCGAAGACGGTCTCCACGGTGCCGGAGCCGGACTCGACGTAGACACACTCGTCGCCGATCGCGTTGCGATAGAGCGGGCTCGGCGTCGTCCCCGTGACCACGTAGTTGATCCGCACGTCGTTGTTGCCCAGGATCTGCCGGCGCCCGCGCACCGGGCACGCGCCCTCGCCCTCGCCGGGCGTCGGGAAGAGGTCGTGCAGCTTGAGGTGCCGCGGCTTCAGCGGGTGGTTCGGCGTACGTCGCTGGTCGGGCAGCTCCCACACCTGGCTGGCGGTGATCGCGCTCGGCACCCCGCGGTGATAGAGCAGCGAGGAGTCGGAGGAGAAGCCCTCCTCCCCCATCAGCTCCTCGCGGTAGAGGTTGCCGTCGGAGTCGCGGTGCTGGGTGTGCCGCTTCGGGGGCACGTCGCCGATGCGCTGGTAGTGGGCCACCCCTCCAGGGTGGCAGAGTTTGCGTCCGGAATCCATGCACATACGTCCGCTATCCGACCAATCGCCGCCACAGCGCACGTCGAAAAGGATTCGTCCCCGACCGGCGTGCGGACCTAGGCTGATCCGGCCATGCTCGACTTCCCGCCTCCCATCAGCACCTTCTGGTCGGGAGGTACGGCGCACCGCGAGGGCTCGCCCGACACCCGCAGCCCCGTCCGCTTCCTGTGGTGGATGCTCGGCCAGCAGCGCGGGGTGATCGCGGTGGCCCTCGCGTTCGGCATCCTGTGGCAGCTGCCGCTGACCGTCGGCCCGTTGGTCTTCGGCCGGGCGATCGACCAGGGGATCGTGCCCGGGGACGCGGGCGCGACGGCGTACTGGGCGCTCGTCATGCTCGCCATCACCCTCATCGCCGCCGCCTTCGGGATCGCGCTGCACACCATCGTGGTGCGCAGCTGGCTGATCAGCCTCTACGGCACGACCGAGATGGTCACCCGCAAGACCGCGCAGATGGGGCACGTCCTCCCCCGCCGCTCACCGACCGGCGAGGTGCTGAGCGTCGCCTCCAGCGACTCCGACGAGTTCGGCGCGCTCACCGAGATCATCGCTCGCGCCGGCTCCCAGCTGATCGCCTTCCTCGTGGTTGCGGGGATCGTGCTCTCCACCTCGCTCAAGCTCGGGATCATGCTGCTGATCGCCGCGCCGATCCTGGTCGGCGTCGCGCTCCCCTTCCTCCGGCCGCTGCACGGGCGGCAGGCCACCGAGCGCTCCCGCAACTCCGAGCTCACCTCGATGGCGACCGACATCGTGGCCGGGCTCCGGATCCTCCGCGGGATCGGCGGGGAGCGCACCTTCGGCCGCAACTACGCCCACCAGTCCCAGCGTGCCAAGGACGCCGGCGTCTCCGCAGGCATCTGGCAGGCCGTGATCGAGGCGCTGGGCGTGCTCTTCTCCGGCGTCTTCGTCGTGCTGCTCACCTGGGTCGGCGCGCACGAGGTGCTCGCGGGCCGGCTGAGCGTCGGCGAGCTGGTGAGCTTCCTGGGCTACGCCCTGTTCATGGTCACGCCGATCCGCACCTTCTTCGAGTTCGCGCAGAAGGCGACCCGGGCGCTGGTGTCGGCGCGCAAGGCGATCGCGATCTTCGAGCAGCAGCCGCCGTGGCGCGACCCCGACCAGCCGACCACGCTGGATCCGGACGCCGCGATCACCGACGCCGCGAGCGGCTTCACCGCCCGCCCCGGCGAGCTGACCGTGGTGGTCTCCGCCGATCCCGAGCGCTCCGCCGCGCTGGCCGACCGACTCGGCCGGTACCTCCCCGCCGACACCGAGCCGGTGGCCGTCGAGCTGGACGAGGGGGTCAAGGGCCGGGCCGCCCGCCGCGAGCGGGCCGCCCGCGAGCGCCGCCGGGCCGAGCTCGCCCGCCGCGACGCCGAGCGCTCGCAGGGCCCGTGGGGCGTCACCCTCGGCGAGGTCGACCTGGGCGCGGCCGCGCTGGCCGACGTACGCTCCACGATCCTGGTGTCCGACACCGGCAGCCAGCTCTTCGCCGGCACCCTCGCCGACGCGGTCGACCCGCACCGGCGGCTGACCCGCGAGCAGGCCGAGGAGGCGCTGCGGGTGGCCAACGCCGAGGACGTGTACGACGCCCTCCCCGGCGGCTGGCAGGGGCTGCTCGACGAGCGCGGCCGCGGCCTCTCCGGCGGTCAGCGGCAGCGCGTCGTGCTCGCCCGGGCCCTGGCCGCCGACGCCCCGATCACCGTCCTGGTCGAGCCGACCAGCGCGGTGGACGCGCACACCGAGGCGCGGATCGCCGAGCGGGTCGCGGACCTGCGCCGCGGCCGCACCACCGTGGTCACGACCGTCTCGCCGCTGTGGCTGCACCACGCCGACCGGGTGGTCCTGCTCGAGGAGGGGCGGGTGGTCGCCGAGGGCCGGCACGAGGAGCTGCTGGAGTCCGACGCGGCCTACCGCGGCGTCGTGGCCCGCTCCTTCGACGACGAGGACGAGGAGGTGCGCTCGTGACCGACCCGCTCGCCACCTCGGCGGCCACCTGGCCCGACCGGTCCGCCGCCGACACCGTCGTCGACCCCCGACTGGTCCCGCCGACGGACGCGTCCTGGCGGGAGCGGCTGTCGGCCTGGCGGATGCGCCACCACCTGCGCCGGCAGACCGCGGAGGAGGTCTACGCCGCCTCCCGCAACCCCGAGCGCGGCTGGCCGGTCGCCGACGACCACGCGGTCTTCGGCTTCTTCCGCGACCTCATCTCCACCCGCCGCCGCCAGGTGACCCTGCTGGTGCTGCTCAACGCGCTGGCCGCGGCCGCCGCGCTCGCCGTACCCCGCCTCCTCGGCGACCTGGTCGACCAGACCGACGCGGGCCTGGTCGAGCGGGTCGACACCCTGGCGCTGTGGGTGGTGGTCGTCGTCATCGCCCAGGCGGCCCTCACCTTCTTCGCCCAGTGGACCTCGACCCTGTTCGGCCAGGACCTGCTCGCCACGGCGCGGGAGTACGTCGTCCGCACGATCCTCCGGCTGCCCGTCGGGCAGGTCGAGTCCGCCAGCACCGGCGACCTGGTCACCCGGGTGACGCGGGACGTCGGCACGATGAGCCGCTCGGTGCAGTTCGGGCTGCCGATGGCGATCATCTCGCTGCTGACCGTGGTGCTCTCGGTGGTGGCGATGCTGCTCAACTCCGTGCTGCTGGCGGTGCCGTCGCTGCTGCTGATCGCCTCCAGCTGGTTCGCCGTGCGCGGCTACCTCCGCCGGGCGCCGAAGGGCTACATCACCGAGGGGTCGACGTACTCCCGGATCAACACCACGCTCACCGAGACCGTCGAGGGCGCCCGGACGCTGGAGGCGCTCGGGCTCGAGGGGCGGCGGGTGCAGCAGGGGTCCGACGACATCGCGGTGTCCTCACAGGCCGAGCGGTACACGATGAGCCTGCGCAACCTGCTGTTCTGCGTCATCGACATCGCCTTCAACACCCCGCGGGTGGCGACCCTGGTGGTGGGCGCGTGGGGCTACTCCCAGGACTGGGTGTCGCTGGGGCAGATCACCACGGCGCTGCTCTACGTCGAGTCGCTGAGCGGGCCGCTGGACCGGCTGGTCGGCGAGCTGGACCGGCTGCAGGTCGGCATCGCCTCGACCGCGCGGTTGCTGGGGATCGCGGAGGTGCCGCCGGACCGGACCCCGACCGACGCCGTACCCGACGGGCAGCACCTGGTCGGCCGCGACCTGCGGTTCGCCTACCGCGAGGGCCACGACGTGCTGCACGGGGTGGACCTGGAGCTGCGCGACGGCGAGCGGCTGGCGATCGTCGGCCCCTCGGGGTCGGGCAAGTCCACCCTGGGCCGCCTGCTGTCGGGGATCAACGGGCCGCGGACCGGCTCGGTCACCGTCGGCGGGGTCGAGCTGGTCGACCTGCCGCTGGAGACCCTACGCACCGAGGTGGCGCTGGTGACCCAGGAGCACCATGTCTTCATCGGGTCGGTGCGCGACAACATCGTGCTGGCCCGTGAGGACTCCACCGACGACGCCGTGTGGTCCGCGCTGGACGCGGTGGGCGCGACGCCGTGGGTCTCCCGGCTGCCGTCGGGCCTGGACACCCGGATCGGGTCCGGCCAGCACTCGCTCACCCCCGCGCAGGCGCAGCAGATCGCGCTCGCACGGCTGATCATCGCCGACCCGCATACGCTGGTCCTGGACGAGGCGACCTCGCTGATCGACCCGCGCACCGCCCGCAGCCTGGAGGGCTCGATGAACGCGCTGCTCTCCGGCCGGACCGTGGTCGCGATCGCGCATCGGCTGCACACCGCGCACGACGCGGAGCGGATCGCGGTCGTCATCGACGGGCGGATCGCCGAGCTCGGCTCGCACCACGACCTGGTGGACCGCCCGGACGGGGAGTACGCCGCCCTCTGGCGCGCGTGGACGAGCTGACGCGTGCGGGCCGAGCCGCTCCGGAGGCTAGGCGAGTCTGCCTACCTTGGCTCGGCCCAAGGACGCGACCAGCACCAGGATTCCGCCGAAGGGGATGAAGGTCAGGATCAGCCCCACCGCCACCAGCCAGAGCCGTGACGGCCCGGTCGCATGGCGGGCGAGCAGCCAACAGCCCAGCAGACCGGCAACGAAACTCGCGGCGATGCCACATTCCAACCACGTGAACTGCAAGGGCGATGCGGTGGGCATCGTGTCGTCCTTCCCCCGTCGATGATTCCCTGCCGACCCTATACAAAGGTCGTAGTGGCTCGTGCGGTGGCGTCCACCGCGCACCGGGCTCGGCCCGCTCCTCGTCACCGTCGGCACGCACTAGGGTCGGACCCGTGAGCATCTGGACCGGACTGATCGATGACGCGGCGATCTTCCCACCCGGTGAGGCGGACCTCGCCGACGCGGTGGGGGCGTACGCCGCCCGCGACGGGGCGGCGCGCGACCTGGTGGCCTCGTTCGTGGTGACCGACCAGCGGGTGCCGGAGGTGCGGGCGCACGCCGACGGCACCGAGATCCCCGTCTCGGTCGTGGTGACCGGCGGCGCGGGCGCGATCGCGGGCGCCTGCCGGCTCGCGGCCAAGGAGGGCACCCGACTGCACGCGGTGGAGGTCGCGCTGCGCGACCTCGACGACCTCGCCGGAAACGCCCGCCGGGTGACCGCCGCGGTCGACCAGGCGGTCGCCGAGGGGCTGCTGGCCGAGGACGTCCCGGTCTTCGTCGAGTTGCCGCAGACCGAGCCGACCCACGGCTGGCTGGCCGCCGTCGATGAGGTGGCCGCGATGGAGCACCGGCTGAAGTTCCGCACCGGCGGGGTGGAGTCTCACCACTTCCCCTCCCCGCCGACGCTCGCGGCGTGGATCGACGCGGCGCTGGACCGGGAGACGCCGTTCAAGTGCACCGCCGGCCTGCACCACGCCGTACGCCGACCCGACGAGGACGGGATCACCCACCACGGCTTCCTCAACGTGCTGCTGGCGACCCGGGCCGCGTTCAACGGCGCCCCGCGCGAGGAGGTCGTCGCGGTGCTGGAGCAGGAGGACGCCGGTGCGCTCGTGGAGGCTGCCCGCTCGGCCGACCTGGCCGGGGCACGGCGCTGGTTCACCTCCTTCGGTTCGTGCTCGATCGGCGAGCCGCTCGACGACCTGACCACCCTCGGACTCCTGGAGGACGCGTGAGCAGCACCTGGGCCCCCGGCGCGGCCGGCACCGGCTTCGACCTCGACCACCTGCCGTACGGCGTCTTCTCCCTCCCCGGCGAGGACCCGCGAGTGGGCGTGCGGATCGGCGACCACGTGCTGGACCTGGCGCCGGTCGCGGAGATCGGCGACCCCGACTCCGAGCTCGCCGCCGCGTGGCGGACCCCGCCCCTTAACGCGTTCATGGCGATGGGGCCCGAGCAGTGGGCCACAGCGCGGTGGTGGATCACCGAGGTGCTCGGGGACTCGGTGCACGCCGAGCGGACCCGGCCGCACCTGCACCCGCTGGCCGACGTACGCCTGCACCTGCCGTTCGAGGTCGCGGACTACGTCGACTTCTACGCCTCCGAGGCGCACGCGACGAACGTCGGGCGGATCTTCCGGCCCGACGGGGCGGCGCTGCTGCCGAACTGGAAGCACCTGCCGGTCGGCTACCACGGGCGCGCGGGGACGGTCGTGGTGAGCGGGACCGACGTGGTGCGGCCCTCGGGGCAGGTGGTCTCGACAAGCTCGACCACCGATCAGAGCTCGACCACCGACAAGAGCTCGACCACCGACAAGAGCTCGACCACCGATAAGAGCTCGACCACCGACAAGAGCTCGGCCACCGACAAGGTCCCCGAGCACGGGCCGTCGCGGCGGCTGGACATCGAGGCGGAGCTCGGCTTCGTGGTGGGGACGCCGAGTGCGCTCGGGGAGCCGGTGCCGACGGCGGCGTTCGCCGACCACGTGTTCGGGGTCGTGGGGCTCAACGACTGGAGCGCTCGGGACATCCAGGCGTGGGAGTACGTCCCCCTCGGGCCGTTCCTCGGCAAGTCCTTCGCCACCTCCGTCTCGGCGTGGGTGACCCCGCTGGCGGCGCTGGCGAACGCGTGGGTCGACCTGCCGGCCCAGGAGCCGGAGGTGCTGGGCTACCTCGCGACGGCGCAGCCCGCGGCCCTGGACATCGAGGTGGAGGTCGAGCTCGACGGCGAGGTCGTCGCGCGGCCGCCGTACCGCACGATGTACTGGTCCCCCGCGCAGATGCTCGCCCACCTCACCGTCAACGGCGCCTCGCTGCGCACCGGCGACCTCTACGCGTCGGGCACCATCTCCGGCCCCGAGCGGGACCAGCGCGGCTCGTTCCTCGAGCTGTCCTGGGGTGGCAAGGAGCCGTTCGAGGCCGGCGGGCGCGAGCGCACGTTCCTCGAGGACGGCGACACGGTCACGTTGCGCTACTCCGCCCCCGGCACCGGCGGCGGCCGGATCACCCTCGGCGAGGTGACCGGGCGCATCCTCCCCGCGCGGACGTTGTGACGTCGCCCGTGGCTCAGACGCCTTCGCGGTCGTGGAAGCCGGGGTGGACGAAGGGCTCGCCGCGCCGCAACTGATGGGTGACGCCGGGGTGCTCGCGCTCGAGGTGCCGCAGCGCCTTGCGGCGATAGCGGACCACCTGGACGGCCCCGAAGGCCCAGAAGGCGTACTGCACCGCCATCGCGACCTTGAAGTCGTCGAGGGTGTAGGCGTCCATCCCACGGGGGTTCTGCAGGTCGAGCACCACGCCGATCAGCGCCATCACCGCGAGCGAGGCGCCGAAGCCGCCGATGTTGACCAGGCCGTTGGCGCGCCCGGAGTACTCACTCGGCAGGAACGTCCGCGCCAGGTCGAAGCCCACCATCGACGCGGGCCCGCCGGCGGCGGTGGTGAGGCACATGATGACCAGCAGCCACATCGGCGCCGGCCCCGGCCACAGGAGTACGGCGGTCCAGGCAACCACCATCTGCGCCACCACCAGCAGCACGATGACCGAGCGGTAGTAGGGGAACCGGGCGGTGAGCATGCTGAGCACGACGCCCGCGAGCACCACCCACCCGGTCATCACCATCAGCAGGGCGCTCGCGGTCTGGGTGGAGAGCCCCTCGCCGCGCACCAGGAACGGATAGCCCCACAGCATCGCGAACACGGTCATGGAGAACTGCGCGACGAAGTGCGACCACATGCCGACCCGGGTCCCCGGGTTGCCCCAGACCGAGCGGACCTGGCGCGCGAGCAACGAGAGGCGGATCCGGATGACCTGGGTGGTGACGTACGGCGAGTCCTTGACCAGCAGCAGCACGAAGACCAGCAGCACCATGCCGACCGAGGAGACGATCGCGAAGGTGCGGGTCCAGCCGAGGTCGTGCAGCGCCCACGCGAGGGGCCCGGCCGCGGCGACCGCGCCGAGCTGCCCGAGCTGGCCGGTGAGCTGGGTCATCAGCGGGATCCGCCGCGGCTCGAACCACGACGTGACCAGCCGGAGCACCGAGACGAACGTCATCGCGTCCCCGGCCCCCAGCACGGCCCGGGCGGCGATCGCCACCGGCAGGGTGGTGGCGAAGGCGAAGGTCAGCTGGGCTGCGGTCATCAGCAGCAGCCCGGTGACCAGCATCCGCTTGGCGCCGAAGCGGTCCAGCAGGACACCGATCGGCACCTGCATGCCGGCGTACACCACCAGTTGGAGCACCGTGAACATCGACAGCTCGGTCGCCGAGACGTCGAAGCGCTCCGCGGCGAGCACGCCCGCGACGCCGAGGGAGCTGCGGTGGAAGACGGCCAGCAGGTAGACCGACAGCGCCACCAGCCAGATCACCCAGGCCCGGCGGCGGCCGATGTTGTGGACCTGCTGCATCACCCGCTCAGCCTAGGTCCGCAGCGCCCCTGCCCGGACATCGCGACCACCGCTCAGAACGGCACTCCGCACCGCAGCAGGATGTTGGCGTACGGCGTCGCCTCGCCCGTGCGCACCACGAACGAGGCGTCGGCGACCAGCTCCTTGAACCGCTCGTGCGGGACGCGATCCGGCGGGCCACCGAGCGCGTCCTCCCGCTCGGCCACCCAGACCCCGACCTCCCCGTCGCCCGCCTCGCGCGCCACCACGGCCCCCTCGACCACCAGCTCGGCCAGGAGCGCGTCGAGCACCTCCCGCCAGCCCGGGAGCCCGAGCGTGACCGCGAGGTCGACCACCGGGACGTCGGCCGGGACGGGCAGCCCGCAGTCGGCGACCACCACCCGGTCGGTGTGCCCCAGCCGGCCCACACGGCCGAGGAGCTCGGCGTTCAGCAGTCCGGAGCGCTTCATGGCAGTCGGTCCGCCTCGCGGGGGTAGGACTCCTGGGCGCCGGCGCCGGTGACGACGTACGCCCCGACCCGCACCCCCTCGGCCACCGCGGCGCGCAGGTCGGCTCCCCCGGCGAGCCGGGCTGCGACCGCACCGACGAACGCGTCTCCCGCGCCCGTGGTGTCCACCGCATCGACGCGCGGTGCGGGCAAGTGCTCCGGCTCTCCGCCGGCCTCGGCGAACACGGCGCCCGCGGCGCCCACCGTCACCACCACGGAGCGCGCTCCCACCGCCGTGAGCTCCCCGCACACGGTCACCGCGTCCTCGACCGGATCGGAGCCGGCGTCAGGCACCGTGCGTCCCTGCAGCCGCAGGAGTCCGCGCGCCTCACCCTCGTTCACGACGAGCGGGTCGGCCGCGGCGACCGTGACAGGCTCGACCGGTACGACGGGGGCGAGGTTGACCAGCACCCGCACGCCCGCCTCCTTCGCCACGCGAACTGCAGCGTCGGTCGTCGCCGCGGGCAACTCGCCCTGAACCACGCAGACCGAGGCGGCGGCGATCACCGGCGCCTGCGCGCGTACGTCGTCCGGCGTGACCGCGGCGTTGGCGCCGGGCACCACGACGATGGTGTTCTCCCCGCTCTCGTCCACGGTGATCACCGCGAGCCCGGTCGGTCCCTCCACGGCACGCACGGCACGCAGGTCGACCCCATCCTCGCGAAGCAGCCGCAGCGCGGCATCGCTCTGCGGGTCGGTGCCGACCGCGCCGACCATCGCGACCGCCGCGCCCCGGCGCGACGCGGCCAACGCCTGGTTGGCGCCCTTGCCCCCCGGGCTGAACCTGCCACCGCTGCCCAGGATCGTCTCCCCCGGTGCCGGGTATCGCTCGACGGTCGTCGTGAGGTCGGCGTTCACCGACCCCACGACGACGACCTGTGTCTCGGTCACTGGAAGTCGGCGACGTTGTCCTGGGTCACCAGGGTGACCTCGATCGGGGTGGTCTCCGGGACGTCCTCACCGTTCACGGCCTGAAGGGCCTGCTCCAGCGCGGTCGCGCCCATCGCCCCGGGGTCCTGGGCGATCGTGCCGTAGAGGGTGCCCGCCTCGACGGCGTCCAGCCCGTCGGGGGTGGCGTCGAAGCCGATCACCTGCACCTGCTTGCCCGCCCGCGGGCCGAGCGCGCGAACGGCTCCCAACGCCATCTCGTCGTTCTCCGCGAAGATGCCCTTCACCTCGGAGTTGGCCTCCAACAGGTTGGTGGCGACGTTGAGTGCGGTCGCGCGGTCGAAGTTGGCCGGCTGCTTGGCGACCACCTCGACGCCGTTCGCGGCCGAGACCGCCTCCTCGAAGCCGGCGCCACGGTCACGGCTCGCGTCGGTGCCGGGGACACCCTGCAGCTGCAGGACGTCGCCGCTGCCCCCGATGGCCTCCACCAGGGCATCCCCGGCCTGCTTGCCCCCGTCGACGTTGTCCGAGGCGACCGTCGCGGTGACCTGGGCTCCGTCGACTCCCCGGTCGACGGCGATGACCGGGATGTCGTCGGAGAGCAGCGGCTCCACGCCCTGGGCCGCGGCAGCCGAGTCCACCGGGTTCACGATCACGGCGTCGGCCTGCTGCGTGGCCGCGTTCGCGAGCTGGTTGGCCTGGGTCGCCGCGTCGTTCTGCGCGTCCACGACCTCCAGCGTCACGCCGGCCTTGTCCGCCGCCTCCTGGGCGCCGTCGCGTAGCGAGATGAAGTAGGGGTTGTTCAGCGTCGACAGGGCGAGCACGACCGTGCGGTCGCTCTCGGACTCCGCGCCGCGGTTGCAGGCCGTCAGGCCGGTGGCGAGCACGAGCGCCCCCGCCAGAGCGGTCACTCGCTTGGTCATCTGGTGCACGGTTTCCTCCTTGGGTTGGGTCCGAGATCTCAGCGGGTCAGCCGCTTGCGCCGGAGCACGTCGATCGCCACCGCGACGGCGATCACCAGGCCGATCACGACCTGCTGCCAGAACGCAGTGACGTTGAGCAGGTTCAGGCCGTTACGGATCACGGCGAGCACGAGCGCGCCGATCAGGGTTCCGAACGCCCGCCCGGTCCCGCCGGCCAGGCTCGCGCCTCCGATCACCACGGCGGCGATGGCATCCAGCTCGTAGCCGAAGGCGGCCTGCGGTTGGGCAGAGGCCAGCCGGCCGGCCAGCACCAGACCGGCCAGCCCGGCGAAGACGCCGGACATCGCATAGACCAGAACCGTCACCCGCCCCACCCGGATGCCGGAGAGTCGAGCGGCCTCCTCGTTCCCACCGACGGCGTACATGTTCCGGCCGACGACGGTCCGGTTGAGCACGAAGGCGGCGAACAGCCCAGCCAATACGAGCACGATCACGGGCACCGGGACCGGCCCAAGGTCGTCGCCGAGGCGGCTGGCGATCGCCGGCATCGGGATCGGGCTGCCGTCGGAGATCACCAGGGCCAGGCCGCGCGCGATGCTCAGCATCGCCAGGGTGGCGATGAAGGCGGGCAGGCCGATGACCGCGACCGCGAGGCCGTTGACCGCGCCGGCGGCGAGCCCGGCGAGCAGGCCGAGGACCACGCTCAGCAGGCCCGGCACACCCTCGGCCGCGGACCATGCGGTAACGATCGCGGCGAGCGCCGCGACCGACCCCACCGACAGGTCGATGCCGCCGGAGACGATCACGAAGGTCATGCCGAACGCGAGGACGGCGACGACCGCCGCCTGCACGCCGATGTTGAGCATGTTCCGGGTGGTGAGGAAGTCCGGGGTCGCGATGAACATGGCGACACACACGACCAGCAGACCGACCAGCGCGCCGTTGTCCGCGAGCCGGTCCGTCAGGGTCTTCCGGTCGCGAGGCGCGGGGTCGGTGGCCTCCGCGGCTGTCGGGCTCTCAGTGGACACGGCTGGATGCCACCTCCTGGACGGCGAGTTGCATGATCTGTTCCTGGGTCGCCTCGGCCGCCGGCAGCTCGCCCACGAGGCGGCCGTGCGACATCACGAGGATCCGGTCGCTCATCCCGAGCACCTCCGGCAGGTCACTGGAGACCATGAGTACGGCGCCTCCGGCATCGGTCACCGCGTTGACCAGCTCGTAGATCTCCAGCTTCGCGCCGACGTCGACGCCCCGGGTCGGCTCGTCGAGCAGCAGCACCGACGACTCCGCCAGCACCCACCGCCCGAAGACGACCTTCTGCTGGTTGCCGCCAGACAGCGACCGCACCGGCTGGTCGAGCGAGGCGTGCCGGATCCGCAGCCTCCTGGCGACCTCGCCGGCCCGGCGGGCCTGACCGGAGCGGTCCACCAGCCCCCAGCGCGAGGTCCGGCCGACGGTGGCGTAGCCGAGGTTCTCGCCCACCGACCCATCGAGGACGAGCCCGTCGTGCTTGCGGTCCTCGGGGATGTGGCCCACACCGGCGGCGATGGCGGCCGGGACGCTGGATCCCCGGACCCGGTGCCCGCGCACGGACACCGACCCCGCGTCGTACGGCTCGGCCCCGGCGATCGCCCGCACCACCTCGGTGCGGCCGGCACCGACCAGGCCCGCCAGGCCGACGACCTCGCCGGCGCGGACGGTCAGGGTGACGTCCTCGAACTCGCCCTTGCGGGTCAGCCCGTCGACCTGCAGCAGCGGGTCGCCGACGGGCGAGGGACGCCGGGGGAACTGGTCCTCGATGTCGCGGCCGACCATGAGCCGGACCAGGTCGGCACTGTCGGCGGTCGCCTCGAGCTCGCCGACGGAGGCGCCGTCGCGCAGGACGGTGACGCGGTCGCCGATGCGGGCGATCTCCTCCAGGTGGTGGCTGATGAACGCCATCGCGACGCCCCGCTCGCGCAGCTGCTCCATCACCCGGAACAACTGCTCGGTCTCGTGGCCGGTCAGGGATGCTGTGGGCTCGTCCAGGATCAGCACCCGCGCGTCGAGCGTGAGCGCCTTGGCGATCTCGATCAGCTGCTGCCGTGCGACACCGAGGTCCCCGAGCCGTCGGTCCCCGGCGACGTCCAGTCCGACCATCGCCAGCGCCTCGCGCGCCTGGTCGTTCAGCGCCCGGCGGTCGACCAGGCCGAAGCGGCGCGGGGTGCGTCCGAGCGTCAGGTTCTCCGCCACGGTCATGTCGGGCACCAGGGCGAGCTCCTGGTGGATGGTGGCGATGCCCATCGACTGGGCCGCCCGGGCGTCGGGGATGCGCACCTCCTGCCCGTCGAGCACGATCCGGCCGCTGTCGGGCTCGTGGACCCCGGCGATCATCTTGATCAGCGTGCTCTTCCCGGCACCGTTCTCCCCCAGCAGGCAGTGCACCTCGCCCGGCCGCAGAGCCAGGGAGACGTCCTTGACCGCAACGGTCGGCCCGAAGCGCTTGCTGACGTGGTCCAGCTCGAGTACGGCGTCGCTCATCGGCGTCCCTCTCCACACGATCGGCGCACCCGCAGGTCCACCGGCAGCGTCACGTCGGCCGGCTGGCCGCCCTCCCGGACCTCCCGCAGGAGCCGCACCGCCTCGTTGCCGAGGGCGCGCGTGTCCTGGGCGACGGCGGTGATCGGGGGATCGACGAGCGAGAACCAGTCCAGGTCGTCGAACGCGGCCAGGCCCATGTCCTCGCCGACCCGGACGCCGCGGCGGCGCAGCTCCTGGAACGCGCCCAGCGCCATCAGGTTGTCGGCGGCGAAGATGACGTCGGGCGGGTCGGCGAGCTCGACGAGCTCGCCCGCGCACCGGACCCCGGTGTCCAACTGGAAGTCCCCGAAGCGCACCAGCTCGTCGTCGGTGGCGAGCCCGTGCCTGCGGAGCGCGGCGCGCACGGCGCGCAGCCGGTCGCGGCCGGTCGAGGCCTCCTGCGGGCCGGCGATCACCCCGATCCGCCGGTGTCCCAGCCCGGCCAGATGCTCGACCATCGCGCGGACGCCGGCGTCGCCATCGCTGGCCACGACCGGGACGTCCAGGCCAGCCACGCGTCGGTCGACGAAGACGGTGGGGACGCCGGCGGCGAGCGCCTCCGACAAGGCCCCACTGCCGTCACCCTGCGGAGTCGCGATCAGGCCGTCGACCTGGTGTGCGAGCAGGGTCTGCACGTAGCCGTCCTGCCGCTCGGTCGACTCATCGGCATTGCCGACCATCAGCGACCAGCCGCACTCCTCGGCCGCCTGCTCGATGCCGTGCACCAACTCGGCGAAGAACGGGTTGCGTACGTCGGACACGATCAGCCCGATCGTCGAGGTCCGTGTGGTGCGCAGGGACCTCGCCACCGCATTGGGGCGATAGCCCAACTCGCGGGCCGCATCCCGCACCCGGGTCACCGTGGCCGGCGCCGCCGAACCCGCTCCGGTGAGCGCCCGCGAGGCCGTCGCGCGCGAGACCCCCGCGCGGCGGGCGACGTCGTCGATCGTGGACACGGGCACCTCTGGAATCGATTCCAATGGAAACGATTACAACTGTGGCGAGCCGAGCGTCGTACTGTCAACCCCCTGGCCTGCGCCGGCTGCCTCTCGAACGGCTCAGGGGCTCTGGGCCCGGCCGGGCGACAGGGCGGGAGGTTCCCAGGGAGAACGGTCACCTCCCAGCCGAAATCTCAGCCGGGAAGTGACCGATTCCCCGGTGCACCGGGGAAACAACGCGAGCGGCCCCCGGAGAGACTCCGAGGGCCGCGCGTGACGGTGGCAGGTAGAGGATTCGAACCTCTGAAGGCAATGCCGGCTGATTTACAGTCAGCTCCCTTTGGCCGCTCGGGCAACCTGCCGGGTCGACCCACCCGGTTGGACCCGGGATGAGCGAGAAGAAACAATAGCCGAGGCACGCCGGTGCCGACGAATCGCTAGAAGGGGACAGAGCATGGCCGACAGCTCGTTCGACATCGTCAGCAAGATCGACCGCCAGGAGGTCGACAACGCCCTGGGTCAGACCGCCCGCGAGGTCGCCACCCGGTTCGACTTCAAGGGCACCGGCGCGAAGATCGAGTGGCGCGGCGAGGAGGCGATCGAGATCAGCGCGTCGGCGGACGACCGGGCCACCGCCGTACTCGACGTCTTCAAGCAGAAGCTGGTCAAGCGCAACGTCTCGCTCAAGGTGCTCGACGCCTCCGAGCCGCGGCAGTCCGGCCAGGAGTCCAAGATCGGGGTGACCCTCAAGGAGGGCATCTCCAGTGAGAACGCCAAGAAGATCTCGAAGCTGATCCGCGACGAGGGCCCCAAGGGCGTCAAGGCGCAGATCCAGGGCGACGAGCTGCGCGTCTCCAGCAAGAAGCGGGACGACCTGCAGGCCGTGATCGCGCTGGTCAAGGAGCAGGACTACGACTTCGCGGTGCAGTTCACCAACTACCGCTGAATCGCTGCGCCGCTCAAGTCGGAGGGCTCATGAGTGCCGAGAGTCCCCCGGCCCCCAGGACTGTTGCCACCGCTCGCGGCGTGGCCTGCTGCCGCATCTCAGGGCAGGTGCTGCACCGTGTCGCGCGCGTTGTGCAGAACGCGAAGGACGGTCATGGTCTCGTCTATGTCTCGGTAGAACACGCCGTAGGGAGACCGTCTCATCCGGGCGCGACGCAGACCGGGGAACCCGTCGACCGGGGGCGCGCCATGGGGGAAGGTCCGGACGCGATTGAGGACGGCATCGACGGCGAGCGCGAAGTCGTCGCACAGTGCGGGGTCGATCGCGGCGTAGTGGTCGCGTGCTCGGCGCAGGTCATCGACCGCGTGCTCGCCGAGCACGATCCTTACGTCGTCGGCCACAACTCATCGCGGACGTCGGTCCACTCGCGAACTGCGTCCGGGTGCTCGTCGACCGCTTCAAGGGCTTCGATGAGGCGCCGCCGCTCGTCGTCGGTCGGGATGTAGATGGCCTCGCCGAAGTGAGTGCGCAGCGCCTCCTGGATCACCTCCGAGCGGGAGCGGTGCTCCACCGCCCGCGCCCGCTCCACCAGGTCGTACAGCTCCTCCGGCAACGTCACCGCAACCTTCCGAACCGCCATGCCAACCTCCTCGGGTATGAGAAGATCATACCCGAAGCCGCGTGGCGGCGAACCCTCCCGCAGGGCGTGCTGCCGCAGCGCCGAGACTCCGCATGCATCAGTCACGCGGGAGTCCATCGACTACCGCCGAGTCCGGGCGGAGCTCCGACCCGCCCCGTGCACGATCCACCCAGCAAGTGACACCCGGCCGGAGCGGGACCCGCGAAACGGCGGGGTCCGTGATCGCGGCGCGCCCGCTTACTGGGTGGTTTGTGCCCGGCCCCCGCGCCAAAGCCGCCCCGCGGCCGGCGGGACCCCGATTCGCGCAGGGTGACGTCCCTCACCTAGCCTTCCGGACCGTCCCGCCGTTCCGGAAAGGCCCGCATGACCGACATCGCCAGCACCATCAGCTCCTGGGTGTGGAGCCCCGTCCTCGTCTACCTCTGCCTGGGCGCGGGGTTGTACTTCACCATCCGGACCAAGCTGGTCCAGGTGCGCGGCGTGCCCGAGATGGTGCGCCAGATGTTCCGCGGGCAGTCCTCGGAGTCGGGCGTCTCGTCCTTCCAGGCGCTCGCGATGTCGCTGGCCGGTCGGGTCGGCACCGGCAACATCGCCGGCGTCGCGACGGCGATCGCCTTCGGCGGCCCGGGCGCGGTCTTCTGGATGTGGATCAGCGCCTTCCTCGGTGCCTCGACCTCGTTCATCGAGTGCACGCTGGGCCAGATCTACAAGGAGAAGGACGACAACGGCGAGTACCGCGGCGGCCCGGCCTACTACATCGAGAAGTGCATGCGGCAGAAGTGGTACGCCGCCATCTTCGCCGCCGTCACCGTGCTCGCCACCGGCTTCCTCATGCCGGGCATCCAGGCGAACGGGATCTCCTCCTCGATGAGCAACGCCTGGGGGATCAGCAGCTGGCCGGTCGCGGTCGGCGTGGTGATCGCGCTGTCCTTCATCGTGGTCGGCGGCGTGAAGCGGATCGGCACCTTCGCCGGACTGGTCGTCCCGTTCATGGCCGTCGCCTACATCCTGGTCGCGCTGGTGGTCGTGGTCGTCAACGTCGAGGCCGTGCCCGAGGTGATCCGCTTGGTCCTCTCCAGCGCGTTCGGCATGGAGGCCGGATTCGGCGCGATCGCCGGCCTCGCCGTCGAGTGGGGGATCAAGCGCGGCATCTACTCCAACGAGGCCGGCCAGGGCACCGGCCCGCACGCGGCCGCGGCTGCCGAGGTCTCCCACCCGGCCAAGCAGGGCCTGGTGCAGGCCTTCTCGGTCTACATCGACACCCTCTTCGTCTGCTCCGCGACCGCGTTCCTGATCCTCTCCACCGGCAGCTATACCGTCTGGAGCGGCGGCGACGCGAGTGGCCGGGTGCTCTACGACGGGCTCGGCCAGGAGAGCAACCCGGTCGAGGCCGGGCCGGGCTACGCCCAGAACGCCTTCGACACCGTCTGGTCCGGCGCGGGCGCGACCTTCATCGCGATCTCGCTGGCCTTCTTCGCCTTCACCACGATCGTGGCCTACTACTACATGGCGGAGACCAACATCACCTACCTGTTCCGCTCCGCCCGCCGCCCGGCGGTCACGCGCTACGCGATCCGGGTGCTCCAGCTGGTCTTCCTGGTCGCCACGGCGTACGGCGCGGTCGCGACCGCCGAGACCGCCTGGATGCTCGGCGACATCGGCGTGGGCCTGATGGCCTGGCTGAACCTGATCGCGATCCTGATCATCCAGCGGCCGGCCCTGCAGGCGCTGTGGGACTTCGACCGCCAGCGGCGCGCGGGCCTGGACCCGGTCTTCGACCCGACGCCGCTGGGGATCAAGCACGCCACGTTCTGGGAGGACCGGGTCCGCCGGCGCGAGTCGGCCGGCGCGTCCGGGAGCTGACCGCGGGGTCAGGGGCGCAGGTCCACCTCGAGGAAGGGCCCGAGCAGTCGGTGCAGCCCCTCGGGCGCCTCGAGGTGGACGTCGTGCCCGATCCCGGCGAGCGTGGCGACCTCCAGCGGCGGGCAGCCCTCCACCTGCGGCCGGGTCTCGCGCATCAGGTCCACCTGCCGCTGCGGCACCGAGCCGAGCTCACCGCGGACCAGCAGAGTCGGCGCCCAGACGCGGGCCCATTCCTCGACGTACTCACGCTCGTGGACGGGCGCGAGCGCCCGGGTCAGCGTCGCGGCATCCCACCGCGGCCACAGGCCGTCCGGGCGCTCCTCCAGCCCGGCGGCCCAGGCGTCGGCGACGAACCGGTTGTCGCCGAAGAACGCGGCGAACTCGTCACGGTCGGCGAACGGCGCGGGCCAGGACGCCAGCCAGTGCCCCACGGTCTCGGTGAGCTCGGGCCCGCCCCCGCCGAGACCGCCCTCGACCATCACCAGGGAGTGGACCCGCTCCGGCGCCCGCGCGGCGAGCAGCATCGCGGTGTGCGCCCCCATCGACTGCCCGATCACCGTCACGGCGTCGACCAGCAGCTCGTCGAGGACGGCGAGCACGTCGCCGACGTACGCCGAACGCGAGACGTCGGCGGGCTCGCGCGTGCTGGCCCCGTGGCCGCGCTGGTCGATGGCGATGACCGCGAAGTGGTCGCGCAGCACCTCGATGGTGCGCCGCCACTCCAGGCCGTAGCCGGCCAGCCCGTGGAGCAGCACGACGATCGGCAGGTCGTCCATGGTGTCGGCGAACCAGACCTCGGCATCGCCGCGGTCGACCCGTCGCCACCCCACCTCGTCCTCGATCGCCATGGCCCCGAGTCTCGCAGTCCCCAGCGACGTGTCAGGAGTCACGCCCGCCGCCCGATCCACGTGCTGGGACCACGTGATTCGCCACCTGCGCGGGTCTATCGTGGATAGACGTGCGCGGACCAGCGACTCTGATACAGAAGATGGGGCATTCGAGGTGACCAAGAAGGTCCAGCAGCTCGACCGGGTGATCATCCGGTTCGCGGGCGACTCCGGCGACGGCATGCAGCTCACGGGTGACCGGTTCACCCACGAGTCGGCGGCCCTGGGCAACGACCTGTCCACCCTGCCGAACTTCCCCGCGGAGATCCGGGCACCGCAGGGCACGCTGCCCGGCGTCTCGTCCTTCCAGGTGCACTTCGCCGACCACGACATCCTCACCCCCGGCGACGCGCCGGACGTGCTGGTCGCGATGAACCCCGCCGCGCTGCGCGCCAACCTCGGCGACCTGCCCAAGGGCGCGACGATCATCGTCGACACCCACGACTTCACCGCGCGCAACCTGGCCAAGGCGGGCTACCAGGACAACCCGCTGGAGAACGAGTCGCTGGCGGAGTACCAGGTCCACGCCGTCGACCTGACCGGCATGACGGTCGCGGCGGTCAAGGAGTTCGGCCTGTCCCGCAAGGACGCCGCCCGGGCCAAGAACATGTTCGCCCTCGGGCTGCTGTCGTGGATGTACGGCCGCCCCACCGAGACGACCACCGACTTCCTCACCCAGCGCTTCGCCAAGGCGCCGGAGATCCGCGACGCCAACCTGGCCGCCTTCAACGCCGGCTGGAACTTCGGCGAGACGACCGAGGCGTTCGCGGTGCAGTACGAGATCAAGCCGGCCCCGGTGCCGGCCGGCACCTACCGCAACATCACCGGCAACCTGGCGCTCGCCTACGGGCTGGTCGCGGCCGGCGTGCAGTCGCAGCTGCCGGTCTTCCTCGGGTCCTACCCGATCACCCCGGCCTCGGACATCCTGCACGAGCTGAGCAAGCACAAGGCCTACAACGTCACCACCTTCCAGGCCGAGGACGAGATCGCCGGCATCGGCGCCGCCCTCGGCGCGAGCTTCGGCGGCGCGCTGGGCGTCACCACGACCTCCGGGCCGGGCATCGCGCTGAAGTCCGAGACCATCGGCCTGGCGGTGATGACCGAGCTCCCGCTGCTGGTCGTCGACGTGCAGCGCGGCGGCCCGTCGACCGGCCTGCCGACCAAGACCGAGCAGGCCGACCTGCTGCAGGCGATGTTCGGCCGCAACGGCGAGGCTCCGGTCCCGATCGTCGCGCCCCGCTCCCCCGGGGACTGCTTCGACGCCGCCCTCGAGGCGGCCCGGATCGCGATCACCTACCGCACCCCGGTGATGCTGCTCTCCGACGGCTACCTCGCCAACGGCTCCGAGCCGTGGCAGGTGCCCGACGTTGCCGACCTGCCGGTCATCGACCCCGGTTTCGCGTCCACGCCGAACGGGCCCGAGGGCGAGTTCCTGCCCTACGCCCGCGACGAGAAGACCCTGGCCCGTCCGTGGGCGGTCCCGGGCACGGCCGGGCTGGAGCACCGGATCGGCGGCCTGGAGAAGGGCGACGGCCACGGCAACATCTCCTACGACCCGACCAACCACGACTTCATGGTCCGCACCCGCCAGGCCAAGGTGGACCGGATCGCGGAGTCGCTGCCGCCGCTGGAGGTCGACGACCCCTCCGGCGAGGCGAGGGTGCTGGTGCTGGGCTGGGGCTCGACCTACGGCCCAATCGGGGCAGGAGTACGCCGCGTCCGCCGGGCCGGCTACAACGTCGCCCAGGTCCATCTCCGCCACCTCAACCCCTTCCCGCAGGACCTCGGCGAGATCCTGTCCCGCTACGACAAGGTGCTGGTCCCGGAGATGAACCTGGGCCAGCTCTCCATGCTCGTCCGCGCCCGCTTCCTGGTGGACGCGATCGGCTACAACCACGTCCGCGGCCTGCCGCTGAAGGCGACCGAGCTGGCGCAGGCGATCGCCGACCTGGTCGCCCAGGTGGAGGACGTGGACATCGACCTCAGCGCGCCGGAGTTCACGGCGAGCAACTACCGCGGGGAGGAGACCACCCCGCTGGATCCGGAAGGAGCCACCCGATGACGACCGACCTGGGGCTGCCCGGCCTGCGCTCGGGCACCGAGGGCGTGCCCACGCTCACCGAGGGCGAGGCACAGACCGGCAAGGACTTCACCAGCGACCAGGAGGTCCGCTGGTGCCCCGGCTGCGGTGACTACGCCGTACTCAAGGCCGTGCAGGGGTTCCTGCCCGACCTGGGGCTGCGCCGGGAGAACATCGTGTTCATCTCCGGGATCGGCTGCTCCTCGCGGTTCCCCTACTACCTCGACACCTACGGCATGCACTCCATCCACGGGCGTGCGCCGGCGATCGCGACCGGTCTGGCGACGGCGCGCGAGGACCTGTCGGTGTGGGTCGTGACCGGTGACGGCGACGCGCTCTCGATCGGTGGCAACCACCTGATCCACGCGCTGCGCCGAAACCTGAACATGACCATCCTGCTGTTCAACAACCGGATCTACGGGCTCACCAAGGGGCAGTACTCCCCCACCTCCGAGCCGGGCAAGGTCACCAAGTCCACCCCGATGGGCTCGGTGGACCAGCCGTTCAACCCGGTGTCGCTGGCGCTGGGCGCCGAGGGCTCGTTCGTGGCGCGGACCATCGACTCCGACCGCAAGCACCTGACCTCGGTGCTCTCGGCCGCGGCGGACCACCGCGGCACGTCGCTGGTGGAGATCTACCAGAACTGCCCGATCTTCAACGACGGCGCGTTCGACGCGATCAAGGACCGCGACACCAAGGACGAGGCGATCATCCCGCTCGTGCACGGCGAGCCGATCCGCTTCGGCACCGACGGCGCGCGCGGCCTGGTGCGCGACCCGCAGACCGGCGGCGTCTCGATCGTCGACGTCGGCGACGGGCCGGGCGAGGTGGCGGCCGGGGACCTGCTGGTCCACGACGCCCACAACCCCGACCCCACGACCGCGTTCGCGATCAGCCGGCTGACCGACGGCGGTGCGCTGCACCGGGCACCGATCGGCATCTTCCGCCAGGTCGAGCGGCCGACGTACGACGACCAGGCGCGCGCCCAGGTCACCACCTCGCGCGAGGGCGCGACCGGCGCGGACGCCGAGCGACTCGCGGGCCTGATCGCCGGCTCCGACACGTGGACCGTCGTCTGAGCCGGAAGAGCGAGGAACGAGCGGGTTCCGGCGAAGCGACCGACAACACCGTCGTCTGAGCCGGAAGAGCGAGGAACGAGCGGGTTCCGGCGAAGCGACCGACAACACCGTCGTCTGAGCCGGAAGATCATTTCCCAGGTAGTCCAGGGAGACTGTCGCTCCACCTTGTGAATTCACCAGGTAGAGCGACCATGCGTCGCGACTACCTGGGAAATGATCAAAGGCGAGGAGTACGGCGACGCGAGAGCAGCGCGGACACCGAACCGCGCGGGCGGCCGCCGGCCCTACGATGGCGCCCGTGTCGAGTCCCGAGCAGTCCCGCCGCGGACTCGCGCTGGGGGTGGCGGCGTACTCCATGTGGGGCGCCTTCCCGCTCTACTTCCCGCTGCTCGAGCCCGCCGGGGCGTTCGAGATCCTGGCGCACCGGATCATCTGGTCGATGGTCACCATGGGCCTGCTCGTGGTCGTCCTGCGCCGCGGCCGGCAGCTCAGGGCGCTGCTGCGCGACCGGCGCCGGAGCTGGCTGCTGACCGCCGCGGCCGCGGTGATCGCGGTCAACTGGGTCGGCTTCATCTGGGGCGTCAACAACGGCCGGGTGGTGGAGGTGTCCCTCGGCTACTTCATCAACCCGCTGGTCACGGTGCTGATGGGCGTGCTGATCCTGGGCGAGCGGCTGCGACCGGCGCAGTGGGCGGCGGTCGCGCTGGCCGGCACGGCGGTGACGGGGCTGGCCATCGACTACGGCCGCCCGCCGTGGATCGCACTTCTGCTGGCCTTCAGCTTCGGCACCTACGGCCTGATGAAGAAGAAGGCGAACGCCGGCGCGGTCGAGAGCCTGACGCTGGAGACGGTGCTGCTCTCCCCGCTGGCGCTGGCCTACCTGGTCTGGCTGGGCACGCAGGACCCGTTGGTCTTCGGCAGCGAGGGCGTCGGCAACGCGCTGCTGCTCGCGTCGACCGGCACCGTCACCGCGCTCCCGCTGCTCTGCTTCAGCGCGGCCGCGACCCGGCTCAGCCTGGTCACCATCGGGTTGTTGCAGTACCTCACGCCCACCGTCCAGTTCACCCTGGGCGTGCTCTACTTCCACGAGCCGATGCCGACGGCGCGGTGGGTGGGGTTCGTCGTGGTCTGGCTCGCGCTCGCGATCTTCACCGGCGAGGCGATCCTGCGGCATCGGCGCCGCCAGCTGGACCTGTGCGTCGACGGGTCACCGGCTCACTAGTACTTCGGTACGGCCCGTTCACCTTCCCGACACCCTGCGGTTCCGGCTGGTACGTCGCAGCCTCTCCCCTCCTCCACCGGATCGGCCTAGTCTGTCGGGAGTCCGAGACAAGAGAAGACACGTCCGTCCCCGGGAGACCACACAGATGACCATCACCCCCGAGCGCCGCACCCAGCTGCCGCTCTTCCCCACCCGCCACGGCAGCCGGAGCTACGCCACCTGCCACTACCGGTGTGGCAACGCCTGCGACAAGCCCGAGCCCAACGAGACCGGGCACCGGCACATCCAGGACGTGATCAGCTCGGCGCTGAAGCGCCGTACCCTCCTCGGGACCACCGCCGCGGGCGTCGGCGCGCTCGTCCTCGGCCAGGCCGGCCCCGCCGCAGCGAAGCCCAAGGGCCGCGGCCGCGGATCCGCCGGCGCGGCGACCGGCGACTGGACGCCGGTCGAGCCGAACGTGCGCGACGCCGTCACCGTCCCCGCCGGCTTCGAGCAGAGCGTGGTCATCTCGTGGGGTGACCCGGTGATCGCCGGCACCCCGGCCTTCGACCCGAACAACCAGACTCCGGAGAAGGCCGCCCGCCAGTTCGGCTACAACAACGACTACCTCGGCGTGATCTCGCTGGACCGCAACGACGCCCTCCTGGTGAACAACCACGAGTACACCAACGAGGAGCTGATGTTCCCCGAGGGCCGCTACGACGCGGAGACGATCAAGAAGATCGCCATCGAGTCCCACGGCATGTCCGTGGTCGCGATCCAGCGACTGGGCCACGGCGGCTGGAAGCAGCGCAACCCCTCCTCGGCCAACGGGCGCCGCTACAACCGCCGGTTCACCGGCAGCACCCCGTTCACCGTGACCGGCCCCGCCGCGGGGCACGACCGGATGAAGACCTCCGCCGACCCGACGGGGCGCCGGGTGCTCGGCACCCTCAACAACTGCTCCGGCGGCACCACGCCGTGGGGCACGGTGCTCTCCGGTGAGGAGAACTTCAACCAGTACTTCGACAGCACCGGTGCGCTCGACCCGCGGTACGCCGAGTCCTACGCCCGCTACGGCATCACCGGCGACTCCGACCGCGACTGGCACACCGTGGACCCGCGGTTCGACCTCGCCAAGGAGCCGCACGAGCCCTTCCGCTTCGGGTGGATCGTGGAGATCGACCCGATGGACAAGACCTCGACCCCGGTCAAGCACACCATGCTCGGCCGCTTCAAGCACGAGGGCGCGAACGTGATCATCGCCGACGACGGCCGCGTGGCGGCGTACATGGGCGACGACGAGCGCGGCGACTACCTCTACAAGTTCGTCTCCCGCGACCGCTACCGCGAGGGCGACCGCGCCTACAACAAGCGGCTCCTGGACGCCGGCACGCTCTACGTCGCCCGGCTCACCGACGAGACGCCGGACCCGGCTCCGGAGTACGACGGCGTCGGCGAATGGATCCCGCTGGCCTCGGACACGAAGTCGTTCGTGCCCGGGATGTCGGTCGCCGAGGTGCTCATCGACACCCGCCTGGCCGCCGACAAGGTCGCCCCGACCCGGATGGACCGGCCCGAGGACGTCGAGCCGAACCCGGTGAACCGGAAGATCTACGCCGCGCTGACCAACAACTCCCAGCGCGGGTCGAGGTTCCCGGTGGACGAGGCGAACCCGCTCGGGTCCTCCATGACGCGTGAGGAGCTGGGAGCCCCGCTCACCACGAGCAGCGGCAACCGCAACGGCTACGTCCTGGAGACCACCGAGGACGGCGGCGACCACACGGGCACCACGTTCACCTGGGTGCTCCTCCTGGTGTGCGGGGACCCGGAGGCGCCGGAGACCTACTTCGGCGGATACCCCAAGGACAAGGTCAGCCCGATCTCCTGCCCCGACAACGTCGCCTTCGACTCGGTCGGCAACCTGTGGATCGCCACCGACGGCAACGCCCTCGGCTCGCACGACGGCCTCTTCCGCTGCCCGGTCGAGGGCCCCGAGCGCGGCCACGTGCAGCAGTTCCTCACCGTGCCCGTGGGCGCGGAGTGCTGTGGCCCGCTGATCACCGACGAGGACCAGACGATCTGGGCCGCGCCGCAGCACCCGGGCGAGGGATCGACGTACGACGACCCGTCCAGCACCTGGCCGCACACCGACGCCTTCGACGTCCCGCGGCCCAGCGTCGTGGTGAGCTGGCGCAAGCGCTGAGGCGCCCCTGCGGCCCACGCCGCCGATCAGGGGTAGCCCAGCCACCTCCGGAACGCCGGTTCCGGTGGCTGGGCTACCTCCAGTCGAGCCAGACCCGAGGGCGCAGGCCAGTACGCCGGCCGGCAGCGGCGGCCTACGCGGTGCGGGTCGCGACCACGTCGGCGAAGGCCTCGAGCGCGGAGCGCACCGGGCCCTCGGGCAGCACCTCGAGGAGCTGCTTGGCCTCGTCGGTGCGGGCGATGACATAGGCCCGCGCCTCGGCCATCGCCGGGTGCGCGCGGAGCAGCTCGAGCGCCTCGGCGTGCAGGGCGTCGTCGGTCAGGTCGGCGTCCAGCAGCTCCAGCAGCCGGGCGTCGGCGGGATCCGTGGAGGCCCGCGCCATCAGCACCGGCAGGGTCGGCACGCCCTCGCGCAGGTCGGTGCCCGGGGTCTTGCCCGACTCGACCGACTCCGAGGCGATGTCCAGGATGTCGTCGGAGAGCTGGAAGGCCGAGCCCACGATCTCGCCGTACGACGTGAGTGCACCGACCACCTCCTCGGAGGCGCCGCTGAAGTGGGCGCCGTACCGCGCCGAGGTGGCGATCAGCGAGCCGGTCTTCCCGGCCACGACCTCGAGATAGTGCGCCAGCGGGTCTTCGCCCGGCTCGGGCTGCACGGTCTCCAGGATCTGCCCCTCCACCAGCCGGGTGAAGGTCTGCGCCTGGATCCGCACCGCCTCCGGGCCGAGGTCGGCGGTCACCTCCGAGGAGCGGCCGAACAGGAAGTCCCCGGTGAGGATCGCGACCAGGTTGTCCCACCGGGCGTTGGCGGTGTCGGCGCCCCGGCGCAGGTCGGCCTCGTCCATCACGTCGTCGTGGTAGAGCGAGGCCACGTGGGTCAGCTCGACCACGCAGGCGGCCTTGAGCACCTCCTCGTTGTCCGGGTCCTCGCCGACCTCCGCGGCCAGCAGCACCAGCAGCGGGCGGAAGCGTTTCCCGCCCGCGGCGAGCAGGTGCCGCGCGGCGTCGGAGACATAGCGGGTGCGTCCCTCGCAGTATCCCGCCAGCATCTCCTCGACGACCCCGAGCCGGCCGCGGAGACGGTCGGCGAGGGCCTCGTCGAGGACGGGCAGGGCGAGGGCTGCGGGCTGGGCGGCCGATCCGGTCACCGGAGGAAGTCACCCGCCTGGGCGGCCAGGTCCAGGACCGGGCCGGGGAGGACGCCGAGCACCAGGGTGATGGCGGCGGCGAACGCGATCGTGGTGGCCGTCAGCACCGAGGGGTAGGTGACGGAGGCGCCGTCCTCGGCCGGGTCGGCGAAGTACATCAGCCAGATGACCCGGACGTAGAAGAACGCCGCGACGATGCTGGACAGGATCGCCACGACCACCACCGGCCACGCGCCGGCCGACATCGCGACGGTGAAGACCGTCCACTTGCCGATGAAGCCGGAGGTCAGCGGGATGCCCGCCATCGCCAGCAGGAAGAAGGCGAACACGCCCGCCACGACCGGCGCCTGCCGGCCCAGGCCGGCCCAGCGGCTCAGCGAGGTGACCTCGCCGGCGGAGTCGCGCACCAGCCCGACGACCGCGAAGGCGCCGAGGGTGGCGAAGCCGTAGGTAGCGAGGTAGAAGAGCACCGCCTGCAGCGAGGTGATCTGCCCGTCGGCGAGCTGGCCGACGCTCTGCACGCCGAGCACGCCGGTGAGGATGAAGCCGGTGTGCGCCACCGAGGAGTAGGCGAGCATCCGCTTCACGTCGGTCTGCACGACCGCCAGGATCGCGCCGACCACCATCGAGAGGATCGCGACGATCCACAGCATCGGCGTCCAGGTCCAGCGGTCCGGGCCGAAGGCGACGTAGAACAGCCGCAGCATCGCACCGAACGCCGCGACCTTGGTCCCGGCTGACATGAACGCCGTGACCGGGGTCGGGGCGCCCTGGTAGACGTCGGGGGTCCAGGCCTGGAACGGTACGGCGCCCACCTTGAACAGCAGGCCGACCGAGAGCAGGCCCAGGCCGATGAGGAGCAGCGCCTGGTCGCCGGTGTCGTTGGTGACGGCGGCGTTGATGTCGGCGAAGTCCATGGAGCCGGCGTACCCGTAGACCAGCGCGGCGCCGTAGAGGAAGAAGCCGGAGGAGAACGCGCCGAGCAGGAAGTACTTCAGCGCGGCCTCCTGCGAGAGCAGGCGGCGCCGACGGGCGAGCCCGGACAGCAGGTAGAGCGGCAGCGAGAGCACCTCGAGCGCCACGAACAGCGACAGCAGGTCGTTGGCGGCGGGGAACATCAGCATGCCGAAGACCGCGAACATCAGCAGCGGGTAGACCTCGGTGTGCTCCAGCCCCCGGCTGGAGGCCTCGCTCTCGGCCTCGGTGCCGGGCAGCGCGGCCGCCTGGCCCGCGAAGGCGGAGAGTCCGCCGTCGAGGTGCCGCTCGGCGAAGAGCAGCACGCCGGCCAGCGAGAGCAGCAGGATCAGCCCCCACAGGAAGACGGCCGGCCCGTCGACGGCCAGGGTCTGCTCCATCGCGATCCAGCCGCGACCTGCGCCGCCGCCGACCTCGGGCATGTCGCGGGCCACCCACACCGTGGCGGCCAGCGCCCCGAGCAGGCCGAGGACGGCCAGCGTCGCCTGGGCGACGTAGCGCCCGCCCCGCGGGACGAAGGCCTCCACCAGCACTCCGAGGACGGCCGCGCCGAAGACGATCAGCAGCGGCGACAGCTCGGCATACTCGATGACCGGATTGACGAACTCCATCAGTGGTCGCCTCCCTGCGCCTCGGAGTCACCCGCGGGGACCACCGGACCGTCGTCGTTCACGCCGACCTGGGTCAGCGTCTGCTCCACCTGCGGGTTGATGACATCCAGCAGCGGAGCGGGGTAGAAGCCGAAGAGCACCAGCGCCAGCACCAGGGGCGCGACCGCGCTCACCTCGCGGCGGGAGAGGTCGCTCCACCGCGAGGTCACCGTGGCGGAGACCTCCGGACCGGTCATGATCCGCTGGTAGGCCCGCAGCACGTAGACCGCGGCCAGCACGATCGCGAGCACCGCGACGGCCCCGGCCCACCAGGCGTAGTCGAACGCCGAGACGATCACCAGGAACTCCGAGACGAAGGTCGAAAGCCCCGGCAGGCCGGCGGCCGCGAGCCCGGCGACCAGGAACAGCCCGGCGAGCACCGGGGCGACCTTCTCCACACCGTGCATCGCCGAGATCGAGGCGGTGCCGGTGCGGTGGATCAGGTAGCCCGCGACCAGGAACAGCATCGCGGTCCCGATCCCGTGGTTGACCATGTAGAGGATCGCGCCCGCGCCGCCCTGGCTGGTGAAGACGAAGATGCCGAGCACGATGAAGCCGAAGTGCGACAGCGAGGTCAGACCGATCAGCCGCAGCAGGTCGTCCTGGCCGATCGCCACCAGCGCGCCGTAGATGATCGAGACCAGCGCCAGGATCACCACAACCGGGGTCGCCCACACCGACGCCTCGGGGAACATCCCCAGGCAGAAGCGGAGCATGCCGAAGGTGCCGATCTTGTCCAGGATGCACACCAGCAGCACCGAGGTGCCCGGGGTGGCCTTCTCGGTGGTGTCGGCCAGCCAGGTGTGCACCGGGAACATCGGCGCCTTGATCGCGAACGGGATGAAGAACCCGAGGAACAGCCACTTCTGTGCCGTCGGGTCGATCTCCATCGCGGAGAGCTCCGCGAGGGAGTACGTCGGCGCGCCGGCCCGCGCGGAGACGACGTACAGGCCGATCACCGCACCGAGCATGATCAGCCCGCCGGCCAACTGGTAGACGAGGAACTTCACCGCGGCGCGGCCGCGGCCCTCGCGGCCGAAGCCGCCGATGAGGAAGTACGCCGGGATCAGCGTCGCCTCGAAGACGATGTAGAAGAGGAAGACATCGGTCGCCGTGAACACCGCCAGCGACAGGGCCTCCAGGGCCAGCGCCCAGGCGACGAAGCCGCGCGCCCGGGAGGGCACCAGGGCGCCGGAGTGCCCGTCGGCGGAGACCACGTCGCCGTCGGCGTCGCGCCAGGAGGCGACCAGCACGATCGGGACGAGGACCGCGGTGAGCAGGACCATCAGCAGGCCCAGCCCGTCGACGCCGAGGGCGTAGCTCACGCCGAGCGGCGCGATCCACGGGACCTCCTCGGTCAGCTGCATGCCGCCGCCGACCTCGAAGGGCAGCAGTACGCCCACCACCGCCCACACCAGGGTGAGCAGGGAGACGGCCAGGCCGACCGGCTTGGCCAGCGTCGCCGGCAGGAAGGCCACCACGATCGCCCCGAGGAGGGGGACCGCGATCAGCAGGGTGAGGGTGAGGTCGGTCATGCGAAGTTCACCGCCAGCAGCGCGAGGACGACGAGCAGGACGCCGCCGAGCAGGGACAGGGCGTAGGAGCGGACGTAGCCGGTCTGCGCACGGCGCAGCTGGGTGCCCAGGCCGCCGATGGTGCGGGCGGTGCCCTCGACCATGCCGTCGACCCCGCGGTCGTCGACCACGGCGAGCCCGCGGGCGGTCGCCATCGTGGGCCGGACCGCGACGTCGTCGTTGATCAGGTCGCCGTACAGGTCGTTGCGGGCGGCGCGGGTGAGCACCGAGACGTCCTGCGGAGCCTCGCGCGGCACGTCACGCCGGCCGACCAGCAGCCATGCGGTCGCCACGCCGGCGGCGACGACGAGCAGCGTGATCGCCATCAGCAGGTAGATGTTGAGCGGCGGGGCGTGGTGCTCGGGGGTGCCGGTCACCGGCTCGAGGTAGCTCTCGATCCAGCCGCCGAGGGTGAGCACGCCGCCCAGCACCGACAGCGCGGCCAGCACCATCAGCGGCACCGTCATCACCGACGGCGACTCGTGCGGGTGCACGTCGCGGGCCCACCGCTTCTCGCCGAAGAAGGTCATCAGCATCAGCCGGGTCATGTAGAACGCCGTGATGCCGGCGCCGACCAGGGCGAGCAGTCCGATCAGCCAGGACTGGGCGAACGCGGTCTCGATGATCTTGTCCTTGGACCAGAACCCGGAGAACGGCGGGATGCCGATGATCGCCAGGTAGCCCATCGCGAAGGTGATGAAGGTGATCGGCATCGCCTTCTGCAGGGCGCCGTAGTGGCGCATGTTCACGTCGTCGTCCATGCCGTGCATGACCGAGCCGGCCCCGAGGAACATGTTGGCCTTGAAGAAGCCGTGGGTGAGCAGGTGGAAGATCGCGAACGCGTAGCCCGCGACGCCCAGGCCCGCACCGAGCATCATGTAGCCGATCTGGCTCATCGTGGAGCCGGCCAGCGCCTTCTTGATGTCGTCCTTCGCGCACCCGAGAACGGCACCCCACAGCAGGCTGACCACGGCGACGACCACCACGGCGGTCTGCGCGGTGGGCGCGAGCTCGAAGATGAAGTTCGAGCGGACGACGAGGTAGACGCCCGCGGTGACCATGGTCGCGGCGTGGATCAGCGCCGAGACGGGGGTCGGGCCCTCCATCGCGTCCAGCAGCCACGCCTGCAGCGGGACCTGGGCGGACTTGCCGCAGGCGCCCAGGAGCAGCAGCAGGCCGATCGCGGTGAGCGCGCCCTCGCTGGCGCCCGCCGCGCCCGCCGACACCGCCGCGAACGAGGTGGCGCCGAAGGTGACGAACATCAGCGCGATCGCCAGCGACAGGCCGACGTCGCCGACCCGGTTCATCACGAAGGCCTTCTTGGCCGCCGCGGCCGCGGTGGGCTTGAACTGCCAGAAGCCGATCAGCAGGTACGACGCCAGGCCGACGCCCTCCCAGCCGAGGAACAGCCCGACGTAGTCCGAGGCGAGCACCAGCATCAGCATCGCCGCCACGAACAGGTTGAGGTAGGCGAAGAACCGGCGCCGCCGGTCGTCGTGCTCCATGTAGCCGATGGAGTAGACGTGGATCAGCGAGCCGACACCGGTGATGAGCAGGCAGAACAGGCTGGACAGTGGGTCGAACATCAGGTTCATCCCGACGCTCCAGTCGCCGGTGGTGAACCAGGTCCACAGGTGCTGGCCGATCTGCCGGTCCTCGGCGGGGCGGCCGAGCAGCTGCACGAACATGACCACGCTGATCACGAAGGAGCCGATCGGCATCGCGGTGCCCAGCAGGTGGCCCCACTTGTCGGTGGCCCTGCCTCCGAGCAGCAGGATCGTCGCGCCGAGCAGCGGGAGCGCGATCACCAGCCACATCAGGCTGAACGCGCCCTCGGCGGCCGCCGGGTCCACCACCGGGATGCTCCCGGCTCCCTCGGCGGCCAGGACAGGGCTGGCCAGAACAGTCATGGTCACGTGGGGCCTCTCAGTACTTCAGCAGGCTCGCGTCGTCGACCGAGGCCGAGCGTCGGGTCCGGAAGATGGTCATGATGATCGCCAGGCCGATCACGACCTCGGCGGCGGCGACCACCATCACGAAGAAGGCGGCGATCTGCCCGTCGAGGTTGCCGTGCTGGCGCGCGAAGGTCACCAGCGCCAGGTTGCAGGCGTTCAGCATCAGCTCGACGCACATGAACACCACGATGGCGTTGCGTCGGGTGAGCACCCCGACCGCGCCGATCGTGAACAGGATCGCGGAGAGCACGACGTACTCGGTCATCGGGCCTCCCCTCCCTCGGTGTCGGTGGCGCCGGTGTCGTCGACGTCCCTGCGGGAGGTGCCGAGCTGACGGCGCACCTCCTCGATGTCGTCGGCGTACGCCGGGGCGGAGCGCACCGTGCCGCGCGCGGCCAGCACCCGGTTGACCGAGGCCTGCGAGGCCGAGCCGTCGGGCAGCAGCGCCGGGGTGTCCACCGCGTTGTGCCGGGCGTAGACGCCCGGGGCGGGCAGCGGGCCCAGGTGCTTGCCGGTCTCGGCGTAGTCGCGCATCCGCTGCGCGGCCATCTCGGCCTGACCCACCCGCGGGGTGAGCCGCTCGCGGTGGGCGAGCACCATCGCGCCCATCGCGGCGGTGATGAGCAGCGCCGCGGTGACCTCGAAGATGAAGACGTACTTGCTGAACATGATGTCGGCCAGCGCCTCGACGCTGCCGCCGCGGTTGACCTCGGCCAGCCCCACCGCGGCGCCCAGGGTCACCTGGCTCACCGCGACGACGAGCACCGCGGCGAGCGCGAGCCCGAGCAGCGTCGACAGGACCCGCTGGCCCTTGATCGTCTCCACCGTGGAGTCCGAGGCGTCCACGCCGACCAGCATCAGCACGAACAGGAACAGCATCAGGATCGCGCCGGTGTAGACGATGATCTGCACCGCGAAGAGGAACGGCGCCTCCAGCGTGGCGTAGAGGACCGCGAGGCTGAGCATCACCACGGCCAGCAGCAGGGCCGCGTGCACGGCCTTGCGCACGAAGAGCAGGCCGAGCGCCGCGACCACCATCACCGGCGCCAGGATCCAGAACGCGCTCATTCGCCGGCCTCCGTGGGGGTGTGGGAGTAGGTACGGCGGTAGTAGTCGCCCTCGTCCTGGCCCAGCCGCATCGGGTGCGGCGGCTGCTCCATGCCGGGCAGCAGCGGCGCCAGCAGCTCGGACTTCTCATAGATGAGGTCCGCGCGATTGTTGTCGGCCAGCTCGTACTCGTTGGTCATGGTGAGCGCCCGCGTCGGGCACGCCTCGATGCACAGCCCGCACAGGATGCAGCGCAGGTAGTTGATCTGGTAGACGCGGCCGTAGCGCTCGCCGGGGCTGTAGCGCTCCTCGTCGGTGTTCGAGGCGCCCTCGACGTAGATCGCGTCGGCCGGGCAGGCCCACGCGCACAGCTCGCAGCCCACGCACTTCTCCAGGCCGTCGGGCCAGCGGTTGAGCTGGTGCCGACCGTGGAAGCGCGGGGCGGTGGGCAGCTTCTCGAACGGGTACTGCTCGGTCACCACCTTGGTGAACATCCGCCGGAAGGTGACCCCGAAGCCGGCGACCGGGTCCCAGAAGCGCGGCTTGGGGTTCATGTACTCGTCATAGGAATCGGCCATCACATCTCCTCGGCCGGACGGGTGCTGGAGCTGAAGGTCAGGGGGGCGGCCCGGCCCTGCACGGCGCCGCCCTGCGGCATCGGCGGAACGGGGAAGCCGCCGGCGAACGCGTCGGTCGCCGCGGTTTCCTTCTCTTCCTCCGCCTCCGCCTCGCTCTTGCGGCGGCCGGAGACCAGGTCGTAGAGGAACAGCCCGCCGATCAGGACCACGAACACCGCGGCCAGGCCGATCATCAAGGTGCCGGTGTCGACGCTCTCGTCGAGCCGCACCGCCCGGACGGTGGCGACCGCGACGATCCAGACCAGGGAGACCGGGATGAGGAACTTCCAGCCGAAGTCCATCAGCTGGTCGTATCGGGTCCGCGGCAGGGTGCCCATCAGCCAGGCGAAGATGAACACGAAGAGGTAGACCTTCGCGAAGAACCACAGCACCGGCCAGTAGCCCTGGTTGGCGCCCTCCCACAGGCTGATCGGCCACGGCGCGCGCCAGCCGCCGAGGAACAGGGTCACGATCAGGGCGGCGGCGGTGACCTTGTTGATGAACTCGGCCAGGAAGAACAGCGCGAACTTCAGGCTGGAGTACTCGGTCATGTAGCCGCCGACCAGCTCGCCCTCGGCCTCGGGGAGGTCGAAGGGGATGTTGTTGGTCTCGCCCACCACCGAGATGAAGAAGATCAGGAACGAGGGCAGCAGGGCGATGGCGAACCACAGGTCGCTCTGCGCCGCGACGATCTCCGAGGTCGACATCGACCCGGCGTAGAGGAACACCGCCACCAGCGAGAGCCCCATCGGGACCTCGTAGGAGATCATCTGGGCACTGGAGCGGATGCCGCCGAGCAGGGAGTACGTCGACCCCGAGGACCAGCCGCCGAGCACCAGGCCGTAGACGCTGATCGAGGCGATGGCGAGCACGAACAGCACGCCCACCGGCATGTCGGTCAGCTGCAGCGGCGTCTGGACGCCGAAGAAGTTCACCACCGGGCCGAACGGGATCACCGACCACGTCACGAACGCGGGGATCACCATCAGCACCGGCGCGAGGAAGAAGACGACCTTGTCGGCCGCCTTGACGTTGAGGTCCTCCTTCAGCGCCAGCTTCACGCCGTCGGCCAGCGTCTGCAGCAGGCCGGCCGGGCCGTTCACGTTCGGGCCGATCCGGTGCTGCATCCGGCCCATCACGCGCCGGAGGAACCAGATGTTGAACAGCGTGGCCAGCACCAGGATCACGAAGATCAGCAGCGCCTTGACCAGCACCACCCACCACGGGTCCTGCCCGAAGTCCGCCAGCCGCTCCCCGCCGTCGGCGGCGGCCAGCGGCAGCATCAGTCCGGTGATCGAGTCACCCATCCCGGTGATCGAGCCTGTCGAGATCACAGCTCCGCTCCCTTCACGGCGACCCGGCTCCCGGGCGAGGCCAGCCCGGCGAGCACGCCGGAGCCGAACGAGTTCTGCGGCACCCACACGACGCCGTCGGGCATCTCGGTGACCACGACGGGCAGCGTGGCCCGGCCGCGGTCGCCCTCGACCGTGACCCGCTCGGGCGAGCCCAGCGCGGCGTACGCCGACGGGCTGATGCGGGCGACCGGCAGGCGCTCGCTGGCGCGCAGCTCGGCCTGGCCGTCCTGCATCCGGCCCTGGTCGAGCATCTGCTTCCAGGTGACGAGGGCGAAGCCGCCCTCGTCGGCGACGGCCGCGGGCGCGGGCGTGCCCTCGAAGGCGGGGCGGGCGCCGTCCCAAGGACCGAGCTGGTCCATCTCGCGGCGCACCTCCTCCACGGTGCGGAAGCCCAGCGGGCGGCCCATCTCCTCGGCGACCCCGGAGAGCACCCGCAGGTCGGGCAGGCTCCCCGGCACGGTGAAGACCGCCTCGAAGGGCCGCGGACGACCCTCCCAGTTGACGAACGTGCCGGCCTTGTCGGTCACCGGGGCGACCGGGAACACCACGTCGGCGGCGCGGGTCACCTCGGTCTCGCGCAGGTCCAGGGCCACCACGAAGTCGGCCGCCTCGATCGCGGCGCGGGTGGCGGCCGGGTCGGCCGTGTCGTCGATCTCGACGCCGCCGATCACCAGGCCGTGCAGGGCGCCGGAGAGCAGCCCGTCGACGATGCCGTCGCCGTCGCGTCCGGGCGCCTCGGGGACCGACGGACGGCCCCAGGCCGTCGCGACGTCGACCCGTGCTGCGGCGTCGGTCGTGGGCCGGCCACCGGGAAGCAGGCCGGGCAGGCACCCCGCCTCGACCGCGCCGCGGTCGCCGGCACGGCGCGGCACCCAGGCTAGGCGCGCCCCGGTGGTGCGGGCCAGCCCGACCGCCGCGGCGAGGCCGCCGGGCACCAGCGCCAGACGCTCGCCGACGAGGATCACCCCGCCGCCGTCGAGCGCCAGCTCGCCGTCGTCCTTGAGGTCGTGGATCGCGGACGGCTCGTCGCCGGGCGCGGCCGGCACCAGCCGGCCGCCCATCTTGGTCAGGCCCTTGGTGGCGTACGGCGCGACCGCGACGATCCGGGTGCCCTTCTTGCGGAACGCCTTGCGCAGCCGCAGGAAGATCGCACCGGCCTCGTCCTCCGGCTCCAGCCCGAGGATCGCGACCGCGGACGCCCGCTCCAGGTCGTCGTAGGACACCGAGGTGTCCAGGGCGACGAGGGAGGCGAGGAACTCGGCCTCCTCCGTGGTGTGCGGGCGGGCGCGGAAGTCGATGTCGTTGGTGTCCAGCGCGACCCGGGCGAACTTCGCGTAGGCGTAGGCGTCCTCGGCGGTCAGCCGGCCTCCGGTGAGCACGCCGGTCGGGCCGGCCGCGGCCAGTCCGCGGGCCGCGACGGTGAACGCCTCGGGCCACGACGCAGGACGCAGCGAGCCGTCCTCGTCACGCACCTGGGGATAGCGCAGGCGGTCCTCGCCGCGGGCGTAGGTGAAGGCGAAGCGGTCCTTGTCGGTGATCCACTCCTCGTTGACCGCCGGGTCGTTGCCGGAGAGGCGGCGCATCACCTTGCCGCGCCGGTGGTCGACCCGGATCGCGGAGCCGCAGGCGTCGTGCTCGGCCACCGACGGCGTGGAGACCAGGTCGAAAGGCCGGGAGCGGAAGCGGTAGTCGGCGCTGGTCAGCGCGCCGACCGGGCAGATCTGGATGGTGTTGCCGGAGAAGTAGGACTCGAACGGCTCGCGCTCGTAGATGCCGACCTGCTGCAGCGCGCCACGCTCGAGCAGCGCGATGAACGGGTCGCCGGCGACCTGCTCGGAGAAGCGGGTGCAGCGGGCGCACAGCACGCACCGCTCCCGGTCCAGCAGCACGATCGGGGAGATGCTGATCGGCTTGGGGAAGGTGCGCTTGATGCCGCCGTCCTCGGCGAAGCGGGACTCGCCGCGGCCGTTGGACATCGCCTGGTTCTGCAGGGGGCACTCGCCGCCCTTGTCGCAGACGGGGCAGTCCAGCGGGTGGTTGATCAGCAGCTGCTCCATCACCCCCTCCTGCGCCTTCTTCGCGCCCTCGGAGGTGACCTGGGTGTTGACCTGCATCCCGTCGGCGACCGCGAGCGTGCAGGAGGCCTGCGGCTTCATCCGGCCCGGCGGGCCCTGCATCTGGCGCAGCGAGCCGTCGGGTCCGGGCATCGCGACCTCGACCAGGCACTGGCGGCAGGCGCCGACCGGCTCCAGGAGCGGGTGGTCGCAGAAGCGGGGGATCTGGATCCCGACCTGCTCGGCGGCCCGGATGACCAGCGTGCCCTTGGGCACGGTGACCGAGACGCCGTCGATGGTCAAGGTGACCTGGTCGTCGCGCTGCGGCGCCTGGTCGGCCTTCTTCTCCGGGGTGGTGGTCATGCGTGGGCTCCCGCAGTGGCGAAGAGAGTGGACGCGGACGGGTCGAAGGGGCAGCCGCCGTTCTGCAGGTGCGCGATGAACTCGTCGCGGAAGTACTGGATCGAGCTCATCACCGGCGACACCGCGCCGTCGGCGAGCGCGCAGAAGGAGCGGCCGAAGATGTTGTCGCACTGGTCGAGCAGCTGGTCCAGGGTGGCGTTGCCGTCCTCGGGGCTGATCTCGCCCCTCTCCAGCTTGGCCAGGACCTGCACCAGCCACCAGGTGCCCTCGCGGCACGGCGTGCACTTGCCGCAGGACTCGTGCTTGTAGAACTCGATCCAGCGCAGCGTCGCCCGGACCACGCAGGTGGTCTCGTCGAAGATCTGCAGGGCCCGGGTGCCGAGCATCGACCCGGCGGCCGCGACGCCCTCGAAGTCCAGCGGGATGTCGAGGTGCTCGGTGGTCAGGATCGGGGTCGAGGAGCCGCCGGGGGTCCAGAACTTCAGCTCGTGGCCCTCACGCATGCCGCCGGCGAGGTCGATCAGCTCGCGCAGCGTGATGCCGAGCGGCGCCTCGAACTGGCCGGGGTTGGCGACGTGGCCGGACAGGCTGAAGATGCCGTGGCCCTTGGACTTCTCGGTGCCCATCGAGGAGAACCAGCCGGCGCCGTTCGTGACGATCCCCGGCACGCTGGCGATGGACTCCACGTTGTTGATCACCGTGGGGCTGGCGTAGAGGCCGGCCACGGCGGGGAACGGCGGACGCAGTCGCGGCTGGCCGCGGCGGCCCTCCAGGCCCTCCAGCAGCGCGGTCTCCTCGCCGCAGATGTAGGCACCGGCACCGGCGTGCACGATCACGTCGAGGTCGAAGCCCGAGCCGTGGATGTCCTTGCCGAGGTGGCCGGCGGCGTAGGCCTCCGCGACCGCCTGGCGGACCCGGCGGATCACGTGCAGCACCTCGCCGCGGATGTAGATGAAGGCGTGGTTGGCCTTGATGGCGTACGAGCTGGCGATGACGCCCTCCACCAGCACGTGCGGGTTGGCCATCATCAGCGGGATGTCCTTGCAGGTGCCCGGCTCGGACTCGTCGGCGTTGACCACGAGGTAGCGCGGCTTGGGGTTCTTCTCGTCCATCGGCGGCAGGAAGCCCCACTTCATGCCGGTGGGGAAGCCCGCGCCGCCGCGGCCGCGGAGCCCGGAGTCCTTGACCATGGTGACCAGGTCGTCGGGCGCCATCGCGAACGCCGCGTCGAGCGAGCGGTAGCCGCCGCGCTCCTCGTAGGCCGCGATGGTCCAGCTGCGCTCGGTGCCCCAGTTGTCGGTGAGGACGGGGGTCAGGGTGTCGGTCACTTGGCATCACCCGGCTTGGTCGTGGGGTTGTCCTCGTGCACGGTCTCGGCCTCGGAGGCCGCCACCTGCGACTCGTCGGTCGTGCGCCTTGCCTCGGCGCTCCCCGGCGCCGTGCTCGCCTCGGCCTCGCGGCCGTCCGCGGCGCCGTCTCGCTCGTCTCCGTCGTACGCCGACCAGCCGTGCTCGCGGGCGATCTCCAGCCCCAGGAGGGAGGCCGGTCCGGCCGACGGGCCCTCGTTCGCCAGCCCGTCGTCGTAGCCGGCCAGCACCCGCGAGGCCTGCTTCCAGGTGCAGATCCGCGGCCCGCGCGTGGAGCGCACCTCGCGGCCCGCGCGCAGGTCGTCGACGACCTGGCGGGCACTCGTGGGCGTCTGGTTGTCCATGAACTCCCAGTTGACCATCATCACCGGGGCGTAGTCGCACGCGGCGTTGCACTCCAGGTGCTCCAGCGTGATCTTCCCGTCCTCGGTGGTCTCGTCGTTGCCGATCCCGAGGTGGTCCTGCAGCGAGGCGAAGATCTCGTCGCCGCCCATGACCGCGCAGAGCGTGTTCGTGCAGACGCCGACGTGGTAGTCGCCGACCGGCTTGCGCTTGTACATCGTGTAGAAGGTCGCGACGCCGCTGACCTCGGCCGCGGACAGGTCGAGCAGCCGGGCGCAGGCCTCGATCCCCTCTGGGGTGATCCGGCCCTCGACGGACTGCACGAGGTGCAGCATCGGCAGCAGACCCGAGCGCTTCTCGGGATAGCGGGCGGCGATCTCGCGCAGCTCGGCCATCGTCTGCTCGTCCATCGGGGCCTCGTTCTCGGTGAACGGCTCGGTCATCGGTCCACGCCCCCCATCACCGGGTCGATCGAGGCGATCGCCACGATCACGTCGGCGACCATTCCGCCCTCGCTCATCACGCTGGTCGACTGCAGGTTGGTGAAGGACGGGTCGCGGAAGTGCGCCCGGAAGGGGCGGGTGCCGCCGTCGGAGACGACGTGCGCCGCGAGCTCGCCGCGCGGCGACTCCACCGCGGCGTAGGCCTGGCCCGGCGGGACCCGGAAGCCCTCGGTCACCAGCTTGAAGTGGTGGATCAGCGCCTCCATGGACTCGCCCATGATGTGCTTGATGTGGTCCAGGCTGTTGCCCATGCCGTCGGAGCCGACCGCGAGCTGGCTGGGCCAGGCGATCTTCTTGTCGGCGACCATCACCGGCGCGCCCTCCAGGCCGCCCAGTCGGTCCGCGCACTGCTCGACGATCCGCAGCGACTCCCACAGCTCGGCGAGGCGGACCCGGAAGCGACCGTAGGAGTCGCTGGTGTCCCAGGTGACCACGTCGAACTCGTAGTCCTCATAGCCGCAGTAGGGCTGGGTCTTGCGCATGTCCCAGGGGTAGCCCGTTGCGCGCAGCACCGGCCCGGAGGCGCCGAGCGCCAGGCAGCCGGCGAGGTCGAGGTGGCCCACGCCCTCCAGCCGGCCCTTGAAGACCGGGTTGGCGTTGCACAGCTTGGCGAACTCGGGGAACCGCTTCTTCATCAGCTTCACGAAGTCGCGGATCTCATCCAGCGCGCCCGGGGGCAGGTCCTGGGCGACGCCGCCAGGCCGGATGAACGCGTGGTTCATCCGCAGGCCGGTGATCAGCTCGAAGAGGTTCAGCACGCCCTCGCGGTCGCGGAACCCGTTGGTCATGATCGTGGTGGCGCCCAACTCCATGCCGCCGGTGGCGATGGCGACCAGGTGGGAGGAGATGCGGTTGAGCTCCATGAGCAGCACCCGCATGACCTGGGCCTTCTCCGGGACGTCGTCCTCGATGTCCAGGAGCCGCTCGACGCCCAGCACGTAGGCGGTCTCGTTGAACAGCGGCGCGAGGTAGTCCATCCGGGTGCAGAAGGTCACGCCCTGGGTCCAGGTGCGGAACTCCATGTTCTTCTCGATGCCGGTGTGCAGGTAGCCGATGCCGCAGCGGGCCTCGGTGACCGTCTCGCCCTCCAGCTCGAGGATCAGCCGCAGCACGCCGTGGGTGGAGGGGTGCTGCGGGCCCATGTTGACGACCACCCGCTCCTCGGCGGCGTCGCCGAGGGACTCGCTGATCGCGTCCCAGTCCTGGCCGGTGACGGTGAAGACCCGGCCCTCGCTGGTCTCGTTGGGGTCGGCGTACAGGTCCTGCTGCTCGCCGGGTGCGTTCGTGGACGTCATCAGCTGTACGACCTCCGCTCGTCGGGCGGCGCGATGGTGCCACCCTTGTACTCGACGGGGATGCCGCCGAGGGGGTAGTCCTTGCGCTGCGGGTGGCCGGGCCAGTCGTCCGGCATCAGGATCCGGGTCAGCGCCGGGTGGCCGTCGAAGACGATGCCGAACATGTCCCAGGTCTCGCGCTCGTGCCAGTCGGCGGTGGGGTAGATGCTCACCACCGAGGGGATGTGCGGGTCGGCGTCGGGGCAGGCGACCTCGACCCGGATCCGGCGGTTGTGGGTCATCGAGAGCAGGTGGTAGACCGCGTGCAGCTCCCGGCCCGCGTCGTCGGGGTAGTTCACGCCGCTGACGCCGGAGAGGAACTCGAAGCGCAGCCGCTCGTCGTCGCGCAGCATCTGGGCGACGAAGGGCAGGTCCTGGCGCCGGATGTGGAAGGTGATCTCGCCGCGGTGGATCACCACCCGCTCGATCGCAGCGTCCAGGTCGGTCGCGCTCAGCCGCGCCTGCAGGGCGTCGGCGACCTCGTCGAACCAGCCGCCGAAGGGGCGCTCGGCGGCGCCGGGATAGACGATGGGGGCGACCAGGCCGCCGTACCCGCTGGTGTCTCCGGAGCCCTTGGCGCCGAACATGCCGCGGCGCACGCCGACCGCGCGCTCCTCGTGGCTGCCGCCGGGCAGCACGTCCTTGGACGGGTCCTGGTGCTCGCCGCCGGCAGTACGGCGATCCCGCTCGGGCTTGTCCTCACTCACCGCATGAGCCCCTTCAGCTCCGAGGTCGGCAGGGCGCGGAGCGCGTCGCTCTCCTGCTGCTCGATCTCCGCGACCCGGTGCGCGCCGAGCTTGGTGTGCTGGATCTCGTCGTGCAGCTTGAGGATCGCGTCCATCAGCATCTCCGGCCGCGGCGGGCAGCCGGGGAGGTACATGTCGACGGGCACGACGTGGTCGACGCCCTGGACGATCGCGTAGTTGTTGAACATGCCGCCGGAGCTGGCGCACACGCCCATGGCGAGCACCCACTTGGGCTCGGCCATCTGGTCGTAGATCTGCCGCAGCACCGGAGCCATCTTGTTGCTGACCCGGCCGGCGACGATCATCAGGTCGGCCTGCCGCGGGCTGGCGCGGAAGACCTCCATGCCGAAGCGGGCGAGGTCGAAGCGGGGGCCGCCGACGGCCATCATCTCGATGGCGCAGCAGGCCAGGCCGAAGGTCGCCGGCCACAGGGACGCCTTGCGCATGTAGCCCGCCACCCCCTCGACGGTGGTGAGCAGGACTCCGCTGGGGAGCTTCTCCTCCAGACCCATCCGATCTCTCCCTTTCCCTACTCAGTCCCAGTCGAGTCCGCCGCGACGCCACTCATAGACGTAGGCGATGGTGATGTTGACCAGGAACAGGACGACGGCGACGAGACCGAACCAGCCGAGCTGGTCGAAGTAGACGGCCCACGGGTAGAGGAAGATGATCTCGACGTCGAAGATGATGAAGGTCATCGCGACCGTGTAGTACTTCACCGGGAAGCGGCCGCCGCCCATCGGCTGCGGGGTGGGCTCGATGCCGCACTCGTAGGAGTCCAGCTTGGCCCGGTTGTATCGCTTGGGCCCGGTCAGGGCGCTCACACCGACGGAGAAGACCGCGAACCCGGCCGCGATGAGGGCCAACACCAGGACCGGTGTGTAGAGCTCCATCCTTGTCCTTCCCTCCGCTGTGCGCTCCGGTGTTCGCACCGGGTCCGCCAGCGCGACCTACATCACAGTTGTGACCTTGTGAAGTCCTTCACGAAGTAGCGCGGGCCACAGTCTAGGGCGATCCCTCCGAGGCGTCACGCCCGGGCCCGGTGCAGCGCGGCGATGCCGCCGGTGAGGTCCCGCCACTCCGGACTCCGCCACCCCGCCTCGGCGATCAGCGCGGCCAGGCCGGCCTGGTCGGGCCATGCCCGGATCGACTCGGCGAGGTAGACGTAGGCGTCCGGGGCGCTGGAGACCCGCTGCGCGATCGCGGGCAGCGCCCGCATGATCGCCTCGAGGTAGACGGTGCGGGCGACCCGGTTGGTCGGGTGGCTGAACTCGCACACCACCAGCCGGCCGCCGGGGCGGGTCACCCGGAGCATCTCGCGCAGGCCGGCGAGCGGGTCGACGATGTTGCGCAGGCCGTAGCTGATGGTCACCGCGTCGAAGGTGTCGTCGCGGAACGGGAGGCGGGTCCCGTCGCCGGCGACGAAGCGGAGCCGCGGCCGGTCCCGGTGCCCCTGCTGCAGCATGCCGAGGGAGAAGTCGCAGGCGACGGCGGAGGCGCCGTACTCCTCGAAGGGGACGGTGGAGAAGCCGGTGCCGGCGGCCAGGTCGAGCACCCGCTCCCCCGGCTGCGGGTCGACCGCGCGCACCATGGCGCGGCGCCAGGTGCGGTGGATCCCGGCGGTCATCGCGTCGTTGGTCAGGTCGTAGCGCCCGGCGACGGTGTCGAACATCCGGCGGACGTCGGAGGGCTGCTTGTCCAGCTGTGCACGGGCCACGTCGACCGAGCCTAGACGTCGCGGGCTGCAACCAAATGCGCGGGATCCGCGTCTGCACCAGTGACACTGGAGGTTCGTCCTCCCCCGCACCACCCGTGAGGAGCTTCCCCATGAGGACCCTGCGCGCCGCGCTGACGACGCTGCTGGTGGCCGCCGTCCTGGTCGGTACGGCGTTCGCGGCCGGTCTGGTCGTGCACCAGCTGGACCAGCGCTCGACCGCGGTCGCGGCCGAGCCCACGCGCTCGCCGGAGTCCTCGTCACCGGCCGAGGCGATCGACGCGCCGAGCGTCGCTCCGGCGCCCGCGCCGCTGGAGGAGGCCTTCCGGATCGAGCAGGGCGACCGGGGCAAGATCGTCCGCGAGCTGCAGTACCGGCTCTTCCAGCTGGCCTGGTGGCCCGAGCTGACCACCGGCACCTACGACGCGGCGACGGTCGACGCGGTCCGCGGCTTCCAGGACAAGCGCGGGATCGAGGCCACCGGCGTCGTCGACCGGGTCACGTGGGACCGGCTGCGGAAGATGACCGAGCAGCCGACCCACGACCAGATGTTCAACATCCTGCACCCGGGCCCGGCGATCTACGCGGCCGGCGCCAGCGGGGACGAGGTCCGCGACCTGCAGGCGCGACTGAAGCAGATCGAGTGGCTCTTCGGCGACGTCTCCGGCACCTACGACGACGACACCGTGGCCGCGGTGAAGGGCTTCCAGAAGAAGCGGGAGATCCCGGTCACCGGCGAGGTCGACCAGCGCACCTGGGACCGGCTCGCCGAGATGACCTCGACGCCCACGCGCCAGGAGAAGTACAACATCGAGCCGAAGGTCGCCGACGGCGGCACGACCGCCGGGCTGGACCCGCGCTGCACCACCGGCCGGGCGATCTGCATCGACAAGTCCACCAACTCGCTGCGCTGGGTGGTCGACGGCGAGGTGAAGCTGACCATGGACGCCCGCTTCGGCTCGACGGTGAACAACACCCCGACCCGCGAGGGCCAGTTCGCGGTCTACCGGATGCACCGGCAGTGGACCTCCACGCTCTACGGCTCGGAGATGCCGTTCGCGATGTTCTTCGACGGCGGCCAGGCGGTGCACTACAGCTCCGACTTCGCCGCCAACGGATACAACGGCGCCTCCCACGGGTGCGTGAACATCCGCGACTGGGACGGCATCGAGTGGCTCTTCAGCCAGGTGGAGATCGGCGACAAGGTCGTCGTCTACTGGAGCTGAGATCTCGACCACGGGGTGAGGGGTGCGGCCGCCCGGCGGCGTACTCTCTTCTGCGTGACCGAGGCCGTGACCGCAGGACCGCTCGTCGTCCGGACCGTCGAGGTCCCCGGCGTCGACGTCCTCGCCGACCTCCTCCCGGCCGACGCCGAGCCGTTCTCCTGGCTGCGCCGCGACGAGGGCCTGGTGGGCTGGGGCGTCGCCGCGCAGGTCCGCACCGGCGGCGTCACCCGCTTCTCCGACGCCGACAAGTGGTGGGCCGAGACCGTGGCGCGCGCCGAGGTCCACGACGAGGTCGCCGAGCCCGGCTCCGGGCTGGTCTGCTTCGGCTCCTTCGCCTTCGCCGACGAGCCGGGCGACTCGGTGCTGAGCGTGCCGCAGGTGGTCGTGGGGCGGCGCGGCGATCGCACCTGGCTGACCACCGTCGGCGTGCCCGCCCCCGAGCTCTCCGCCTCCCCGGCCGCTCCGCCGGCCGACGTCGCCTTCGCCGACGGCGCCCTGGACGGCGAGCACTGGATGTCGGTCGTCGCGCACGCGGTCTCGCGGATCGAGGCCGGCGACCTGGAGAAGGTCGTGCTGGCCCGGGACCTGGTCGCCACCGCCTCCGCGCCGGTCGACGTGCGGTGGCCGCTGCGCCGGCTGGCCCAGCAGTACCCCATGTGCTGGACCTTCCACGTCGACGGGCTCTTCGGCGCGACGCCGGAGATGCTGGTGCGCCGCGAGCGCGGGCTGGTGACCTCGCGGGTGCTCGCCGGGACGATCCGGCGCACCGGCGACGACACGCACGACCTGGCGCTGGCCGCCGCGCTCGCGCGGTCGTCGAAGGACCTGGAGGAGCACGAGTACGCCGTACGCTCCGTCGCCGACGCACTCGACCCGCACTGCTCCTCGATGAACCTCCCCGAGGCGCCGTTCGTGCTGCACCTGCCCAATGTCATGCACCTGGCCACCGACGTCGCGGGCGTGGTGCACGACGCCGCCACCGTCTCCTCGCTCAAGCTGGCCGAGGCGCTGCACCCGTCTGCCGCCGTCGGCGGCACCCCCACCTCGGTCGCGACGGACCTGATCGCGGAGATCGAGGGGATGGACCGGATGCGGTACGCCGGCCCGGTCGGCTGGATGGACGCCTCCGGCGACGGCGAGTGGGGCATCGCCCTGCGCTCGGCCTACGTCTCCGGCAGCACGGTCCGGCTCTTCGCCGGCTGCGGCATCGTCGGCGACTCCGACCCCGAGGCCGAGCTCGCGGAGTCGCAGGCCAAGCTCGTCCCCGTGCGAGACTCCCTCGCCGCGGACTGACGGCGCCGGTCAGAGGTCGGTGCCGTCAGCGAGGCGGGTGTAGGTCTGCCCCTCACCGAGCAGCAGCTCCATGTGCCCGTCGACGATCCCTAACCCGGCCTCCGAGTAGACCTTGTCGTGGATCGCCAGGTTCCGCGGGGCGCCCACTGCCCTGGCGAAGTCGACCAGCTCCGAGGCGCGCGCCCACGGGGCGCTGACCACGCAGCACAGCAGGTCCACCTGCTCGTCGGGGCCGGTGAGGGCGTCGCCGGGGTGGAAGACCCGGGTATCGCCCGCCTCGATCAGGTAGCCGGAGTTGGTCACCCGCGGGATCTCCGGGTGGATCACCGCGTGCAGCTCGCCGACGGCACGCACCGGCAGGCCGGCGTCGAACTGCTCGCCCGGCGCCACGGTCGTCGTACGCTCCGCGACGTCCGGCGCCTCGTCGGCGAGCTTCCGCGCCACGGCGTCGATGGTGAAGACCGGGGCGTCGGAGCGGCGCAGATGGTCGGGGTGGGTGTGGTCGGGGTGCTCGTGGGTGAGGAGCACGGCGGTCGCGCCGTCGATCGCCTCGGGCTCGGTGAAGACGCCGGGGTCGACGACGAGCACAGTCCCCTCGTGCTCGATCCGGATGCAGGCATGGCCGAACTTGGTGAGCCTCATGCTCGCCACGGTAGCGCCGTCGGGCACGATGGAGCATGGCCGCGACGACGTACTTCAACCTCGGGGACCCGACCTTCGACGTCACCTCCGAGACGGTGCACCGGACCCGGGACGAGCGGTGGTGGGTGGAGACCAACTACGGCTGGGCGGTGCTGGGATACGAGGAGGGCGCGGCGCTGCTGAAGGACCGGCGCTTCCAGCAGGGGAACGCGCGCTGGCCGGAGTAGAACGGCATCACCGCCGGCCGGTTCGCCGAGTTGGTGGACGGCTTCGCCGAGCGCGGGGAGTGCGACTTCATCGCCGAGTTCGCCGAGCCCTACGGCGCCCGGATCCTGTGGATCGAGGCCGGGCTGGACGGGTGAGTCGACCAGGTGGTCGCCGAGCGGACCGCCAGCCCCGGCGACGACCTGGCCTCCGCGCTGGTGCGAGCGCACAGCAGGAGGACCGCTGGCTGCCGGGGCAGCGGCAACACCGGCGCACTGGAAATCCCGACCGCGTTCACGCCCGGGAACTGAGCGGGTCGCACATACTCCTCATATCTGTGCCTCGGTTGATCGACCGCTCGTCGTGGGACGGAGGCGATAGGCAGCCACCAGCGCTGCTGCCCCGCAGCCGAGAATGCAGGCGAACACGAGGGACGCCATTTGAGCCCAGGGCAACGAGATGACCCAGAAACCACTGAACCGTGGCAAGGACGCAACAATGGGGAGCGACCCAAAGACGACACCGATTGCGGTTCCGACGGCGAGCACGATGGTCTCCTGCAACAGCAGAACTTGCCTGATCCAGTTCGGAGGTACCCCATTCGCGAGCAACACCCCGAGGGTGGGCCGCAGCTCGGCGACTCGACCTGCCGTGCTCACGGTGATCATCAGCAGGGCGATGGTGGTGAGGAAGATCCCTGTGATCGCCAACCCGACCGGAGGGATCGCAGGCGGTGGTTCGACGTATCCAACCACGAGATCCTGGTCCAGACCCTCTCGTGCAAGCGCCGTCTTCATCTCCGTTGCCAGCGAATCCGGTGCCCCGGTGAAGATCAACTCGCCATCCCGCACAGAAATGCCCTTCTTCCGCAGCGTCGAGGTCAATGCCAGGCCAGCGACCCCTCGTGCCCAGTTGACGCGGGGCCACACTGTGTTGAAGGAATCGAGTTTCGCTAGGGGCTCTCGGTTCCCGGCGGCATAGGCGAGGGTCACCCGGTCGCCACCCATCGCTACCTCTTCACCTTCTTCACCGTTGAACCACCTCACCATTCCACCGGAGCGGAGAACACTGGCGAACCGGCCCTCCCATCGAGAGCCGAGGAGGGCCCTGGCCTGAGCGATAGAGTCCACCGCCATGATCGGCTCCTCCTCGGCACCGAGCACAGACACGGTCCTCTTCAGGTCGTTCGGATCGGGAGAGTTGGTGAACCGTAGTTGGACGGCAGCCCCGCGATCGGTGGCAGCGAGCGCCTGAACGGTGCGAAGTGCCTCTGGGTCGGCGGGGGAGTGCACGACCCCTTCTCGAGCATTGACGATGACCTGTCCAGGGAGTACGTCGGGCGTTTGACGGCCGTCCATGGTGGTGATCATGCTGCTGAGGAGGACCGTGAAGGTGATCGCGGCACCAACGCTGGCTGCGACCAAGCTCACCCCGACCGCCGAGGGCTGTGAGGACTGCAGGCTGCGTGTTGCCATGCGGAGACGGAATCCGTCGCCTGGCAGAACCCGGATAACAGCCGTCAGGATGTCCGGCGCTAGGGCCGCTCCCAGCAGAACGCACGCGACGGCAAGCCACATCGCGCCTGGTACCGATGTCGCTACCGGCGCAGTACCGACCACACAGGCGAATGCCACAACCGCCACCCAGCGCCGAAACTCACGACCACGGTGTGAGCACGAGTGCTCGCCGTCCTGCAGCTTGGCCTGACCACGGCGCCGCCGGCCTTGACGTCCGTGCGATCGCAACAAGATCACGACAACCAGCACAACCACCACAAGCACTGTCCCGCCCCGGACGAGTGGATCCCATGGCAATGCCAGGGGTGACAGGGGTTCGGAGTGCCACGACGCCAACACCGGACGCAGACCTGCCGACAGCGCGAAACCCAGTGCAGCACCGGCGGCCAGAGCGCAGAGAAGAGGAACGAGCGCAGCTAACGCAGGCACGACAACAGCCAGCGAGGTGCCCATCCCTTGTTCGACCAGTTGGCGCCGATGGCCGAGCAGGCCGCGGTGGAGAAGCCCCAGCCACAGGAGGCCAGCAATCGCTGGCACCGCGAAGGAGGGGACCACGTAGGCAAGAACATTGTTCTGGTCCGCAGAGGCGCCAGCATTCTGCTCGAGCAGCAGCGCCGCAGGAACCACGGAACCGCGCACAATCTCAGGACGCAATTGCCCAGACCCGGGATGACCAGCGATGAATGCCTTCACCATGATCCGTTGACGAGTCCCGTCCCAGTACACCATGGGATTGGCCGTCACCTGGGGGAACTTGACCGCGGTGGAAGGGGGAACCGATGCCCAGGTGCCGTCTCCCACCAGGTAGCTGGTCCGATTTCCGCCGAAACGGTCGACCGCACCACCTACCACAACCAACCGCAACCGGCCGCTCATCAGATCCAGCCGTCGCCCCAGCACGAGATCGGCGTCGGGCCTCCGGCTGGCGACAACGACCTCGCCTGGCCGCTCTGGCCATCGCCCGTGCCGCAGCATGTAACGTCTCGGAAAGGGCTCTCGCCTCCAGTCGCCCTCTCTCACTGGGCCAGCCGCCACATCAATGATGGACAGCGACACGAAGCTGTTCGTGAATCCCCGGGATTGCAAGGCCCTCACCATCGGCGCGGTCCAGTCCGCGCCGGGTGGGACGGGCGTCGTACCAAAGCCGACTACCGCAGAGTACCTGCCCAGGTCCCGGTCCAGCAGTTGCTGATCGGACACCACCAGACTTTGGAAGACGAGGTACGTAGTCGTTACAGCCATCATGGCTACCCCGAACACCGCCGCCGCCCACCATTTGCGAGCATCCCTCGACAGGCTGGCGGCTAGACGCAAGACAGACAGCGGTCTCATCAGACTCAACCATCGACCGCGGCGCTCACACGACCATCGATCATCTCAACCGACCGGGAGGCGTACCTGCGGCAGTGCGGATCGTGCGAGGTCACCACGACAGCATGCCCAGCGGCTGCTAGCTCAGCGAGGAGTTCGAAGAGCGCCCGTGAGGTTCTGGAGTCCAGGCTGCCAGTTGGCTCATCGGCCAAGAGAATCCGACGACCGCCGATCAGGGCCCGCGCGATACCTACTCGCTGACGCTGGCCGCCCGACAGTTGTTGGGGCTTGCGGCCCCCCAGCCCATCCAGCCCCACCAGCGCGAGGGCTCCCTCGGCTTCCAGTTTCGACTCCGAAATCCGACGGCCCCGAATCTGCAGAGGCAGCGCCACGTTCTCCCAAGCCGTCAATTCGGGGAGCAGATTGTCGTCCTGGTACACGACACCCATCGTGGTTCTCCTCAGCTCCGCTGCTGCACGCACATCACCGGCCTTCAGAACAGCCCCGTCCACCACCACGGTGCCGTGATCTGCACCGATCAGCCCGGCAAGTAGATGCAAGAGCGTCGACTTCCCGGATCCACTTGCTCCGTACAGGCACACGAACTCGCCCTGCGACACTGCCAGCCATACGCCATCAACGGCCCGAACAATCTCAGCAGGCGTCGTATAGGACTTGGCGAGTCCGCGCGCCTCCAGGAGAACGGTCACAGGACACTCAGCATCCGTACTGAGTGCGCCAACTCGATACCTCGTTGTCGTTCCACGGAGCCTGATCGGGGTCGTGCCCATCGATCGCCCACGTCTGCCGATCACCGTCACCAGCCAGGTAGTCCGCCCCGCACGAGTTCATGTTCTCCGAGTTGTTCGCCCACGAACTGTTCCGGTTGTTGGCCGCGTCCCCTACATACCGGAAGGCACCATCTCCCTCACCCTTCTGGGCCACTCGGTTCTGGTAGTTGTTGTAGGCCCAGATGCACGTCGCCTCTTGGCCACAGTTGTCGATGTCGTGGGCCACAGCGCTACCGCCCGAGATGAGACCACCGCTCACCGTCAAGGCGACCACCACCAACTTCGCGCTAACTCTCTCTCTCTTCAATGTCATCATGTCCAAATCCCTCCACTATCATGGCATGTACTTTTAGACAACACCCGCAAGGGCCCGCTGTCAATGAGAAAATTCACTTGGACGCGCTGGGCCGTTGCCTCGGAACTGGGGGTCCCCGGCTCGCCCGACGACATCACTCGCGATATCGACTCGTGAGTCGGCGCTTGTCAACGCCCACCCGGCGCTACTTCACCCCGAGTCGGCGCTGGTTGACTCACCTGTCAGGTTGCGCCACCCAGAGCATCGGGTCGCCCCAGCCCAGGTCGTCGATCCCGTGGTGCCCCAGCGCGAGCGCGACCAGGGTGCGCCGGTGGGCGGCGAAGGTGAGCACGTGGGCGATCATCCCGCCGTAGGTGAAGACCTCCGCGGGCTCGCACAGCGCGTCCACGAACGTGTCGTCCAACCGACCGTCGTCGACCACGGTCCGGACATGGCTGAGGTACGTCGGGCCCTCCTCGGCCAGTCGGCGGCGCATCGAGCTGAGCGACTCATGCTCCTCGACCGACCAGTCGTAGTCCCGATCGGCCATCGCGGCGTTCCACATGCCCATCTGCCCGACCAGGCGGGAGAGCAGGCTGCGGATGGTCTGCGGGTCGTCGTCGACGTCCAGGACGATCGGCTGGTCCAGCTGCTCGTCGGTGAGCCGAGCGGCGGTGGTGACCATCTCGCCGGTGAGCCAGATGTGGTGTTCGACCATGCGGGTCAGGAGCTCCACGGCGGTGACCTTGTCTCGTGCGGGCAGCCGGAGGCCGCCGGGTGGGTGGAAGTGGACCCCGCTCGGCGCCTCGAGCCGGAGCTGGCCGGGTCGCTTGCGCCAGGTGGCCGGTGGGACGCCGTACGCCTTGGCGAAGGCGCGGGTGAATGCCTCGTGCGAGCCGTAGCCCGCCTCGACCGCGATGTCGATCAGCGGGGCGGTGGTGGCGAGCATGCGGTACGCCGCCCGCTCGAGCAGGATGCGACGGCGCAGGGCCGCGGGGGACTCGCCGGCCGTCGCGCTGATGAGCCGGTCCAGGTGGAATCGCGAGAAGTGCAGCCGCTCGGCCCAGACGGCACCGGACGCCCCCATCAGCTCCGGGTCGTCGAGCGCCTCGGTGAGGGTGTCGACGAACCGGTGGAAGGTGTCGGCGGTCATGGCGCCCATCGTGGCGCATCCTGCGCGTGCGGGGCTTGATCGCCGTTGCCACGCGGTCAGCAAGCGCCGACTCGCGGTCAACTGGCGCCGACTCGGGCCGTCAGAGGAGGCCGCGGCGGCGGGCGAGGGCGGCGGCCTCGGTACGGGAGGAGGCACCGAGCTTGCCGAGGATGTTGGAGACGTGCACCGAGACGGTCTTGGTGGCGATGAAGAGCTGTCGCCCGATCTCCCCGTTGCTGCGGCCCTGCTCGACCAGGGCGAGGATCTCCGACTCCCGCGGGGTGAGGGCGAGCTCGGAGCGGGGCTCGCGGTCCGGAGGGGAAGCGGGCCCGTCGGCGGCGAGCTCGTCGAGCACCGGCCGGGCGCCCACGGACTGCGCAGCCTCCCGGGCCAGATCGCTCGCCTCCCGCGCGCCCGCCCGGTCGCCCGCCGCCCGCAGAGCGGCGGCCAGCCGGACCCGGGTGCGGGCGAGCTCGAAGACCTCGCCGTACTCGACGAACGCGCGCTCGGCCTCCCGCCAGCCCTCGACCAGCTCGTCGGCCGACGGCGGCCCGATCTGCGCCAGCCACCGCCAGCGCAGGTGCTCGGCCGAGCGCCGGGCGACCCAGGCGTGGTACTCCGGACCGTGCCCGGGCGGGTACTGCGCGATCCCCTCGATCACCAGCTGCCCGTCGCCCATCAGTCGCGCGACCGACTCGGCGTCCGCCTCCCGCTCCTCGACGGTGCGGGTCGGCGCGGCGGCGGCGTGGGCGGCCACGACGTACGTCGACAACCGCAGCCGGGCCTGGAACCACTCACCCCACACGGGCCCGAGCGCGGCCACCATCTCGGCGTAGACCCGGGAGGCCGTCGCGGGGTCGGCGGCCGCCTCCGCGCGCAGCAGCTCGGCCGAGCCGCCGAGCAGGGCGATCTGGCCGTCCCGATGCCAGTGCTCACGCAGGTGCTCGAACACCGCGTGGCACTCGCCGTGAGCGCGGATGCCGAACCTGATGAACATCTGCAGGGCGAAGTAGAGCCACTCGAAGACGGCCGGCGGCTCCTGCCCGGTCACGTCCATCAACCGCCAGGCCGCGTCCGGGTCGCCGTCGCGGATCATGAGCATCGCCAGCATCGGCCGCGCCTCGCCGGGGTACGGCGACCACGGGCGGCCGTTCTCCTCGGCCCGCCGGATGAGGGCGCGATAGGACTCCGCCGCGGCCGGGTCGCCCCGATCGTGCAACCGGCGCGCGTGGAGATACATCGCCCGCAGCTCGGCGTCGATCAGCCCGGCGGCCCGCGCGGACTCCGCGGCGTCGCGCCACGCGTCCCCCGAGCCGCCACCGGCTGCGTCGAGCCCGGCGAGCGTCGTCTCCAGGTCGACCTTGATCCCGGTGAGACCGTGCCGATCGGCCAGCTCCATCGCCTCGCCCGCCGTGGCGCGCAGCTCCTCGGGGTGCCAGGAGCCGATCGCCCGCGCCTGCACCGACAGCGCGGCGGCCAGCAGCGGGGCCGGCCCGTCGCGCAGCAGGGCCACCGCCTCCTCGGCCACGGCCCGCGGCGACTCGTCGGCATCGATGTGGAGCAGCGCGTCGGCGACCGCCGTCAGCAGCTGACCGCGATCCTGTGCCGGCGCGTCCGGCCCGATCCAGGCCAGGTGCGTGCGCAGCACCTTGATCGCCCGCGCCACCCGACCCGAGGCCATGAACGCCTCCGCGGTACTGCGCACCAGCGTCGTCTCGTCGATCCCGTCGGGCAGGGTGGCCACGCTGCCCATCAGGTTGAGCGCCTCGAGATAGTGCGCCGCCGCCTCGGCCGCGCCGCCCACCGCCATCGCCTCCCGCGCTGCGTCCACCGACGCCGCGAGCGCGATCGCGGGCTCCCCGGCCCGGCGGGCGTGCTGCGCCAGCTCGGCGGAGGTCCCGAGTGCCTGCTCGGTCAGGGCGTCGGTGAAGGCGCGGTGCAGCCGGGCGCGCTCGCCGGGCAGCAGGTCGTCGTACACCGCCTCGGCGAGCAGCGCGTGGCGGAACTGGAAGGACGCGTCCCGTCCGGCGACCAGCACGTTCGACTCGACGGCCTGCCGCAGCGCCGCCTCCAACCGGTCCCCGTCGAGGTCGCTCACCGCGGAGAGCAGCGCGTGCGACACCCGCCGTCCGGCGACGCTCGCGAGCCGGACCACCCGCAGCGCGGACTCGTCGAGCCCGTCGAGCCGGAGGAGGAGTACGTCGGCCAGCTCGGCCGGCAGCGGCCCGCCCCACGAGGCGCCGACCAGCTCCTCGACGAAGAACGGGTTGCCGTCGGCCCGGTCCAGGATCGAGGTGAAGTCGGCCTCGGCGAGCGTGCCCGGCCGCAGCGCCTTGATCAGCCGGCGCGTGGCCGGGTCGTCCAGCGGCTCCAACGCCAGCCGCTGGACGCCGCGCAGTCGACCCCACTCCGCCAGGTGCCGCCGGAGGGGGTGACGGCGGTGCAGGTCGTCGGAGCGGTAGGAGACGACGATCCGGACCGGCGCGGCGCCCGGCTGGGAGAACAGCAGCGAGAGCAGGTCGCGGGTGGACTCGTCGGCCCAATGGGCGTCCTCGATGACGACGAGCAGCGGCATTGATCGGGCGGCGGCGTCGATCAGGTCGCGGACGGCGGCCACCACGCCGGCCCGGTCCAGCGGCGTCGCCGGGTCGGGGTCGGGCTCGTCGGGGCTGCGCAGCCGGCGCCCGGGCTGGAGCCGGGCCAGCGCAGGATGCTGCTCGGTGACCGCGGCGACCGTGGCCGGGTCCTCGTCGGCGAGCCGGCCCAGGATCTCGGTGAACGGCAGGAAGGGCAGCCCGCTCTCGGCGAGGTCCAGGCAGTGGCCGGCCACAACCCGCCACCCCTCGGTGGCCGCCACGTCGCGGAGCTCGGTCAGCAGCCTGGTCTTGCCCACGCCCGCGTCCCCTGACAGCAGCAGGGCGAGCGCGCTCGGCGTCTCCACCGGCGCGCGGACGCCGAGCAGGGAGACCAGCTCCTCCAGCTCGGCGTCGCGCCCGATCAGCTCGGGGGCCCGCAGGGACGGCACATCGCTCATTGTGTCCGGAACCGCCGACAGGGGCATCCCGGTTCCGCCCGGGGCCGCGTGTCGCGCGGTCACCGCGGCGGACGGGTGGGGCCACCGGGCCGGCGGGTCCGACGGTGCCGGCGGGGCCGCACCGCCCGCCAGCTCTCCCGGGCCCGCTCGCGACGGTAGGCGTCCTCGGCGAAGACGTACTGGTCGATGGGGAACATCTCGCTGCCTCCTCCCGGCCGACCCGGCTGGTCGACCGACAGGTACGAGACTCCGCCGATGAGGTAGTCGCCCACATCGGGCAGGTGCCCTATTCGCGGCTGCGCCGCTACCTCAGATCCGGCGCCCGGACTACCTCAGACGACCGGTCGCCCGGCCTGCCAGACCCCGGAGACGAGGGGGACGCCGGGCCGGTAGGCCAGGTGGATGTAGCTGGGCGCGTCGAGCAGCACCAGGTCCCCGCGCCGCCCGGGCACCAGCGCCCCGACGTCGTCGCGGTCCAGTGCCGCCGCGCCCATCGCGGTCGCCGCGTGCAGCGCCTCGGCGGGGCTCAGCCCGGAGTCGCGCACCGCCAGGGCGATGCAGAACGGCAGCGAGGAGGTGAAGCAGGACCCCGGGTTGCAGTCGCTGGCCAGCGCGACCCGGACCCCGGCGTCCAGCAGCCGGCGGCCGTCGACATAGGGGTGCCGGGTGGAGAACTCCACGCCCGGCAGCACCGTCGCGATCGTGCCGGAGTCGGCGAGCGCGCTGACGTCCTCGTCGCTGAGGTAGGTGCAGTGGTCCACGGCGACCAGGCCGAGCTCGGCGGCGAGCCGCACGCCGCCGCCGTACGTCAGCTGGTTGGCGTGCAGGCGCCCGCGCAGCCCGCGCTCGGCCCCGGCGGCGAGGATGGTCCGGGCCTGGTCCACGGAGAAGGCGCCGTCCTCGCAGAAGACGTCGATCCAGCGGGAGTACGGCGCCGCCGCGTCCAGCATCGGGCCGGTGACCTCGTCGACGTACGCGTCGGCCTCCGAGCCCGCGGGCACCACATGCGCACCGAGGAAGGTGGTGTCGTCGGTGAAGCGCGAGGCCACGGCGAGCGCGCGCGCCTCGTCGCGCGTGGTCAGGCCGTAGCCCGACTTGATCTCCACGTGGGTGGTGCCCTGGCGCAGCATCTCCTGCACCAGCCGGGCGACGTGGGTCGTCAGCTGCTCGTCGCCGGCCGCGCGGGTCGCCTCGACGGTGGTGCGGATGCCGCCCGCGGAGTAGGGCTCGCCGGTCATCCGCGCGGCGAACTCGTGGCTGCGGTCGCCCGCGAAGACCAGGTGGGAGTGGGAGTCGACGAAGCCGGGGATGACGGCGCGGCCGCCGGCGTCGTACACCTCGTCGGCGGCCGGCGCGGAGGCGGCGTCGCCGACCCAGGCGACCCGGTCCCCCTCCAGGACGACCGCCGCGTCGGTGCGCACACCGAGCAGGTCGTCGGCCTCGGGGTCGTTGGTGACCAGCTCGCCGATGTTGGTGATGAGGGTCGTCGTCATGTCCACAGCCTCCCGATGGCCCGGTCGAGCTCGCGCCCGACCTCCTCGCGGTCGCCCGAGCGGAAGACGACCCGCCCGTCGACCATGGTCAGAGTCACGTCCGCGGCGGTGGCCGCGAAGGCGGCGGTGTGCGCGTCGGCGCCGGTGCCCGCCGTCCGCGGGCTCGCCGGGTCGAGCAGCACCAGGTCGGCCCGGGCGCCCGGCTCGATCCGCCCGGCTTCGGGGAAGCCGAGAGTGTCGTGCCGGGTCGCGGCGCGGACCAGCTCCTCGGCGGTCCAGTGGCCGCGCTGCTCGGTCGCGAGCCGCTCGTCGGTCTCCAGGGCGCGCATCTCCTCGAACGGGTCGACCACCGCGTGGCTGTCGCTGCCCAGGCTGATCGGGCTGCCCGCCTCGTGCAGCCGCCGCGAGGGCCCGACGCCGTCCCCGAGGTCGCGCTCGGTGGTGGGGCAGAAGCCCGCGACGGTCCGGCTCTCACCCAGCAGCGCGATGTCCTCGTCGGTGAGATGCGTGGCGTGGACCGCCGTCGTCATCGACCCGAGCACCCCGTGGTCGGCCAGCAGCCGGGTCGGGGTGACGCCGTGGTGGGCCAGGCAGGCGTCGTTCTCCGCGCGCTGCTCGCTGAGGTGGACGTGCAGGGGCGCCGCGCCGCCGGCCCACGCGGCGACCGTGCCGAGCTGGTCGGCGGGCACGGCGCGGACCGAGTGGATCGCGGCGCCGACGACGACACCGTCCGGCTGGGGGCCCAGGGCGTCGACCCGTGCCGCCCATCCGTCGGCGCTGCCGTCGTCGTACCTCACCTGCACGCCCTCCGGCGGCGCACCGAAGCCGCTGGAGAGGTAGCAGGTGTCCAGCAGCGCGATCCGGATCCCGGCCTCGCCGGCCGCCTCGATCAGGGCGCGGGACATCGCGTTGGGGTCGGAGTACGCCGTCCCGTCGGGTCCGTGGTGGAGGTAGTGGAACTCGCCCACGGTGGTCATCCCCGCGGCCGCCATCTCGCGGTAGGTCGCGCGCGCCAGGGCGTGATAGCTGTCCGGGTCGAGGCGCCCCGCGACGTCGTACATCTGCTCCCGCCAGGTCCAGAAGGTGCCGCGCTCGCGCTGGGTGCGGCCGCGCAGCGCGCGGTGGAAGGCGTGGCTGTGGGTGTTGGCGAGCCCGGGTACGGCGAGGCCGGCGAGCCGCTCGGCGCCCGTCGTGTCACCCCTGACACCGTCCCCGGCACCCCCCGGCGTCACCCGGGTGAAGCGGCCGTCCTCGACCGTGACGACGACGTGGTCGTGCACGCCGTCGGGGAGGAGCGCGCGCTCGAGGAGGTACGTCGAGCTCACGCCAGCAGCCTCTCCAGGGAGTCGGCCAGCGCGTGCACGCCGGCCAGGCAGTCGGCGGTCTCGGCGTGCTCCTCCGGCGAGTGCGAGACGCCGGTGGGGTTGCGGACGAAGATCATCGCCGTGGGGATGCCGGCGGCCGACAGGATGCCCGCGTCGTGGCCGGCTGCGGTCGGGATGATCGGCCAGTCGCCGCCCTCGTGGTCGGCCGCGAGCCGGCGGGCCAGGTCGGGGTCGAAGTCCACCGTGCCCGACACCGACTCGGCGGTGACGGTGAGCGCGGTGCCGTCGCGACCGGCGCGCTCGGTGCCGAGCCGGGTGATCTCCCCGACCAGCTCCTCCAGCGCCTCGGCGGTGTCGCAGCGGGCGTCCAGCCAGGCGGTCACCCTCGAGGGGACCGCGTTGGTGCCGTTGGGCGCGACGTCGAGCCGGCCGAAGGTGGCCCGCTGGCCGGCCAGCCGGGCCTGCTTGTTCGCCGCGAGCGCGGTCATGGCGAAGGTGAGCATCGGGTCCTCGCGGTCCTCCATCCGCGTGGTGCCCGCGTGGTTGGCCTGGCCGGTCACGTCGAAGCGGTAGCGCCCGTGCGGCCAGATGCCGCTCGCCACCCCGATGGCGGCGTTCCGGTCGACCAGGTCGCGGCCCTGCTCCACGTGCAGCTCGACGAAGCAGCCGACCCGCTCGGCCAGCCGCCAGTCCAGGTCCGCGCCGTCGGCGACGTCCCCCAGCGCGACGCCGTCGCGGTCGCGCAGCTCGCGGGCCTCCTCCCAGGTGGTGGCGCCCACGGCGAGCCGGGAGCCCAGGCAGGCCCGGCCGAAGCGGGAGCCCTCCTCCTCCACGAACACCCCGATGCCCAGCGGCCGGGCCGGCGTCACGCCGCGCTCGCGGAGCTCGTCGACTGCGGCCAGGGCGGAGGCGACGCCGAGCGGGCCGTCGTACGCCCCACCGTCGAGGACCGAGTCCAGGTGCGAGCCGGTGAGGACCGCGCGGCCCTCTCCGCTGCGCCACCACGCGACCTGGTTGCCGAGTCCGTCGGTCTCCAGCTCCAGGCCGCGGGCCGCGCACTCCTCGGCGAACCAGGCGCGCAGTTCGGTCTCCGGCGTGGTCCACGGCTGGCGGAAGTAGCCGCCCGACCGCGCGTCCCGCCCCACCGGCGCGAGGTCCCGCCACATCCGCTCGAAGCTCATGGCCCCAGTCCACCGGGCCCCACCCCACCCCGGCAACCTGGCCCCGCTCTCCCGAGTCTCAGATGCGAGACCTCCGCACTCCCACCCAGTCGGCGCTTGTTGACGCCGAGTCGGCGCTTCTTCACCGGGTGAGAGGGTTCCCGCATGGAGTTTCGCGAGGTGGTGCGCCGTCGTCGCATGGTCCGGAAGTACGACGCCCGGCCGGTCGACCCCGATCTCGTGACCCGGATCCTCATCGACGCCACCCGTGCCCCCAGCGCAGGGCACACGCAAGCGGTGGAGTTCATCCTCCTGGACTCACCGGAGCAGGTGGGCGGCTTCTGGGAGGCGACCTCCGAGGCCGGCGCGTCCAACGCGTGGCTGGACGGGATGCGGACCGCGCCCGTGGTCGTCGTACCCCTCACCAGCAAGGACGCCTACGTCCACCGGTACGCCGAGCCCGACAAGGGTCGGGATCCGGACGCCGAAGCGCACTGGTCGGCGCCGTGGTGGTACGTCGACGCCGGGATGGCTGCGCTGCTCGTGCTCCAGGGCGCCGTGGACGCGGGCCTGGGCGCGTGCCTGTTCGGGATCCCGCCGGAGCGGATCGCTCACGTGGCCCGCCTGCTCGAGATTCCCGAGGACTTCGAGCCGATCGGGGCGATCACCATCGGCCACCGGCTGCCCGACGACGCCGGAACCACCGGCTCGCCAGGCAGGCGACCCCGACGGGACCCCGCCGACCGGATCCATCGCGGCAGTTGGCGCGGACTCGACGTCAACTAGGGCGTGTCTCCCTATTCGCGAAGCCAGATGGTGATGGCGCGTAGGACGACGCCTCCTCGATAGACCACCGCGAGCTTGTCGTAGCGGGTGGCCAGGCCGCGCCATTGCTTGTGGTCGTTGAAGGACCGCTCGATGACGTTGCGCCCCCTGTAGGTCACGGCGTCGAATGAGGGCGGACGACCGCCGGCCGATCCGCGCCGTTTGCGGTGGGCGATCTGGTCCGAAGGCTGCGGGATGACCGCCCTGACTCGGCGGGATCGCAGCTCGGCGCGGATCGCGCGGGATGAGTAGGCCTTGTCGCCGAGCACGGCGTCCGGGCGAGTGCGCGGCCGCCCCGGACCGAGGCGCTTGACGGCCAGGTGCGACAGGAGTGGCTTGAGCATCGGGGAGTCGCCGGCCTGGCCGGGCGTGAGCGCGATGACCAGCGGGCGGCCCTGCCCATCGACGAGTTGGTGGATCTTGGTCGACATCCCGCCGCGGGAGCGACCGAGCGCGTGGTCAGGGGGCTCGGCACGCAGGTCCTTGTAGTTCGACTCAGCCCCCCGTGCGGCGCCCGGCTGGCACCTCGATGCGGCTCAACGTGGTGGCGTGCTGGTGCGCCCGGTTGATCGTGGAGTCCACCGACACGTCCCACTCGACCTGCCCGGCGGCGTCGGCTTCGGCGACCAGCCGGGCATGTACCTTGTCCCACGTTCCGTCGGTGCTGAACCGCTTGTGGCGCTTCCAGATCGTCTGCCACGGGCCGAAGGACTCGGGCAGGTCCCGCCACGCCACCCCGGTCCGGAACCGGTAGACGATGCCCTCGATCACCTGTCGGTGATCGCGAAACGGCCGACCCCGCTGGCCGTCCGAGGAGGGCATCAACGGCTCGATCCGAGCCCACTGAGCGTCAGTCAGCACCGCAGAACGCGACATGCGTCAACAATCCCGGCTCGACCCCGCGTTCTTTGGGAGACACGCCCTAGCGCCGACTGGGCGTCAACAAGCGCCGACTCGGCATGGGGGGCGCGGTCAAGGGGTGGTGGGCTGCTTGTCGGTGAGGACGCCGAAGGCGATCATCCGGTCGTCGGTGTGGAAGAGCTCCGAGCAGGTCGTGATGGTGATCAGCCGCTGACCCGGGCGTTGCGGGGGTTGCACGCCACCCGAAGGGTTGGTGGGGAGCCGGTCGAGCACCCAGGTCTGGGTGAACGGGACCACCAGGTCGTCGCCGCCGGTGGTCAGCTCGTAGGTGTAGGTCCACCGCGCGGTCTGGACGACCACCTCGTCGCCCGGCTGCAGCGAGGGCATGTCGCGCAGCGGCTCCCCGTGGGTCACCCGGTGGGCCGCGACGGCGAAGTTCCCGCGCGCGCCGGCCTCGGCGGTCCCTCGGAAGTGCCCGTAGCCGGTCGCCAGCACCGCGTCGGACGTGCCCTCCAACAGCGGTACGGCGTAGTCCGAGCCGAAGCGCGGGATCCGCACCACCGCGGTCGCCCGGCTCCCTCCGGCGCGACCTCGCCCGACCCGCCGCGCTCCCAGCTCCGCTCGAGCCGCTCCACCGTGTCGGCCTGTCGCTGCTGGGAGACCCAGTTGGTGCCGACCAGCTGCCAGCCGAACCAGCCGAGCACGGTCGCGCCGGCGACCAGCATGGCCACGCCCACCCACCAGGCCGCGCCGCGCGACGTACGCCTCTCCGCGGACGGTCGGGCCTCGGTGGTGGTCACGCCCCCATTGTGCCGCCCACCAGCCGCGTCAGGGCGCGGTCGGATGCGTCCAGGTCGACGGCGAGCGGAACACCCCGCCCGCCTCAGGAGTACGGCGACCCCGCGCTCCCGCCCCGCCACGGCCCCCGGACCGGCCCGGGCCGGCGAGCCCGGCCAGCGCTGTCTCCAGGGTCCGCAGGCAGCGGTCCCGCTCCTGGGCCCGCGCCTCGGCGGCTGCCAGCCGCTCGCGCAGCGCGGCCACCTCGGCCTCCAGCGCGGCGACCCGGGCGTCACCAACGACGTCCCCGGCGCCGGCGGGGGTGCCGGCGGGGGTGTCAGCGGGGGTCGCGGGCACCGCGACCGGGAGCCGGGTCACCGGGGACAGGGACCGGGAGGACGGCACCGGTGCCTCCGGCACCCCCTCCAGCAGGCCGACGGCGACGAGCGCGCGCGGCGGGATCACCCACCCTGTCTCGTCGGCGACGGCCCCGGCCCGCACCAGAGCGGCCTTGCGCCGACGGACGGTCGGCTTGGAGACGCCGCAGATGCGGGCGGCCTCGGCGAGGCCGTACCCGGGCTCGGGCTGGTCGGAGAGCAGGCTCATGGCACCTAGCGTCACCCCCTGACACCCCCGAGCCTCGGCGCCACGCCGCATCACCCCCGCCGTATCGTGGGGCACATGGAGCGCGACGACCGGCGCACCGACGAGCGCCGCCGGGACGAGTCGGGCCGCGACGAGCGCACGGGCCGCGCGGCCGCCGCGGAGCGGATCCGCAACCAGAGCCAGTGGGTCGACCTGCAGGTGCAGGAGGCGATGCGTCGCGGCGACTTCGACGACCTGCCCGGCGCGGGCAAGCCGATCCGCGGGCTGGGCGGCGCCCACGACCCCGACTGGTGGGTCAAGGGGCTGGTCGAGCGCGAGCAGCTGCACCTGGCGCCCCCCGCGATCGCGCTGCGCACCGAGGACGCCGAGCTCGACGACCAGCTGGACCGACTCGGCGGCGAGCAGGAGGTGCGCCGCCGGGTGGAGGACTTCAACGAGCGCATCCGGCACGCGATCTACACCAACCTCGGCGGCCCGCCGGTGATCACCCCGCGCCGCGATGTGGAGACCGAGGTCGCGCGGTGGCGCGAGCGCCGCGAGGACCGGCGGGCAACCGCCCGGGAGGCGGCGCGCGAGGCCGCGGAGGAGCGCGCGACGGAGCGCCGTACCCGCCGCTGGTGGCGCCGACGCTGAGGGGTTCGTCATACCCAGGCCCCCGCTTGACCGGGTAGTTTCCGCCCCATGCGACCCGCCAAGGACTTCTTCCGGCCGCTCGCGGTCGGTGCCCCCCAGCCGCTGACCGAGATCCCGGCCCGCCCGAGCCGGGCGATCCACTTCTTCGATCCGGGCAACCCGAAGATGGCCGCGAAGGTGCCCGACATGGTGGGCAAGGTCGACGTGCTCCTGGGCAACCTCGAGGACGCGGTCAAGGCGGAGAACAAGGAGTCCTCGCGGCAGGGCCTGGTGGAGATCGGGCAGGCCACCGACTTCGGCCCGACCCAGTTCTGGACCCGGGTCAACTCCCTGGACAGCCCGTGGGGCCTGGACGACCTCACCACGCTGGTGCCCGCGATCGGCGACAAGCTCGACGTGATCATGATCCCGAAGGTCGAGGGCGCCGAGGACATCCACTACGTCGACCGGCTGCTCGCGCAGCTGGAGGCCAAGGCCGGCCTGGAGCGGCCGATCCTCATTCACGCGATCCTCGAGACGGCCCGCGGCGTGGCCAACATCGAGGAGATCTGCGGCGCCTCCCCTCGGATGCAGGGGCTCTCGCTCGGCCCGGCCGACCTGGCCGCGGACCGGCGGATGAAGACCACCCGCGTCGGCGGCGGCCACCCGGGGTACCTGGTCCGGCAGGACCCACCCAAGGACGACCTCGGGATGGTGCAGTACGACGCCGACCGGACGACCTACCAGCAGGACCTGTGGCACTACACGATCGCGCGGATGGTCGACGCGTGCGCGATGCACGGGATCTTCCCCTACTACGGGCCCTTCGGCGACATCAAGGACACCGTCGCCTGCGAGGACCAGTTCCGCAACGCCTACCTCCTGGGCTGCGTCGGCGCGTGGAGCCTGCACCCGGCGCAGATCGCGATCGCCAACAAGGTCTTCTCCCCCAGCGTCGCGGACGTCGCGCACGCCCGGCGGGTGATCGCCGCGATGGGCGACGGCACGGGCGCGGTGATGCTCGACGGGAAGATGGAGGACGACGCGTCGGTCAAGCAGTGCCAGGTGATGGTGGCGCTGGCCGACGAGCTCGCCGCCATCGACCCGGAGCTGAAGAAGGAATATGACGCGATCGAGGAGGAGGAGGCGTGATGGTCTCGACAAGCTCGACCAACGAGACGACAGGCTCGACCACCGAGACGTTCCGGCCCCTGCGCTCGGTGCTCTACATGCCGAGCTCGAACGAGCGGGCCCTGGAGAAGGCCAAGGGCATCGCCTGCGACGGGCTGATCCTCGACCTCGAGGACGCCGTCGCCCCCGACGCCAAGGCGAGCGCGCGGGAGTCCGCGGCGGCCGCGGCCGCCAGCGGCGACTACGGCCGCCGTACCGTCACCATCCGGGTCAACGGCATCGGCACGGAGTGGCACGACGCCGACCTCGAGGCGGCCGCGCAGGCGGGCCCGGACGCGGTCGTCGTACCCAAGGTCAACTCCGCCGACGAGGTGCGCGAGCTGGTCGCGGCGCTGGAGAGGTACAGCGCACCCGACCACACCACGCTGTGGGCGATGGTCGAGACGCCCGTGGCGATCCTGCACGCGGAGGAGATCGCCCGCGCCTCGGACCGGCTCAGCACGTTCGTGATGGGCACCAACGACCTGGTCAAGGAGCTCTACGCCGAGCACGTGCCCGGGCGGGCGCCGATCCTGCCGAGCCTGCACACCGCGCTGCTCGCCGCCCGGGCCGCGGGGATCCAGATCGTCGACGGCGTCTACAACGACGTCAAGGACACCGACGGCTTCCTCGCCGAGTGCACCCAGGGCCGGCAGATGGGCTTCGACGGCAAGACCCTGATCCACCCCGGGCAGGTCGAGGGTGCCAACCGCGCCTTCGCCCCGAGCGAGGAGGCGGTCGAGGACGCGCGCGGGCTGATCCAGGCCTTCGAGGACGGCCAGGGCTCCGGCGTGGTCACCTACCACGGCCGGATGGTGGAGAGCCTGCACGTGGAGTCCGCCCGCCGGACCCTGTCGATCCACGAGGCGATCCAGGCGCTGGGCTGAGGCTGGGCATCCCTGCGGGTGTGCCGCCACAGGAACCTCACGGTTCACACTGTGGCGGTTTCATTCACCCCCGGAGGGAGCTCCACATGATCATCCTCGGCATCATCCTGGCGATCCTCGGATGGCTACTGCCGCAACAGATTCTGCTCACCATCGGCATCATCCTGATCGTGGTCGGCCTGATCCTGAACCTGGTGCCGATCGGCGGCACCCGGCGGCGGGTCTTCTGACCCACGCCCTACCTGTTATCCCCCGCGACCGCCGCCCGGATCCCTCGGGCGGCGGTCGCGTCTGTGTGGGGGCGGGCCGGCGCCCGCCGTACTCCTCGGGCCAGGGGCTTGTCGATAGTTCGGTCGGCCTGTCGAGTGTCGTAGCGCTCAACAAGCCGACCGAACTGTGCGCTACATGAGGCGCGGGCGCGATGAGGCTTGGCAGGAAACCGCCGAATGATGGCGTTACTGCCACTGTCGGGGTCGGCGGGTACGACGAAGACTCGTCGGCATGACCCTGTTGATGATCCTCGCCGTCCTGTCCGCCATCGGCCTCACCGCCACCGTGTGGTCGGTGATCCGCCACGACCCGCCGCGCGAGCTGCCGCGGTCCCACCCGATCGACCGGGACGAGCAGCCGCCGTCGTCGTGGGCCGCCTGAGGGCGACCTCCGCCGGGGCGCCGTCCCTCCGCTGCGGCGCCCGCGCCCCGTCGTACCGAACGGTAGGCACCTCTCCCGCGAGATTTCGATGCCTACTCTTCGGTACGACGCCAGGGCCGGTGCGTACTGTTCGGTACGACGCCGCGGCCCCGGATCGAGCGGGCGAGGACCCGGGCGCGCGCCCGAAGACCTCAGTCCAGGCCCTGCTCGCTCAGGAAGTCCTTGGCCACGACCGCCGGGTCCTGCTTGTCCTCCTGCACCTTGGCCAGCGCCTCGGTGAGGTTCTCGGTGGTCAGCGCCTCGGAGACCCCGTTGAGCGCGTCCTCGACCTCGGGGGTGACCGCGTCGGACTTGATGAGCGGCACCACGTTCTGCGAGGTGTAGAGGTTCTCCGGGTCCTCCAGGGTCACCCAGCCCCTCTCGGAGATCACCGGGTTGGTGGAGAAGATGTTCGCGACGTCGGCGGTGCCGTCCTCGAGCGCGCCGACGGTCAGCGGGCCGCCCGCGTCCAGGGGCTTGAACTGGCCGAAGTCGACGCCGTAGACCTCCTTGAGCCCGACCAGGCCCTGGAAGCGCTCACGGAACTCCGGCCCCGCCGCGACCGTCATCTCGCCGGCGACCGGCTTGAGGTCGGGGATCGCCTTGAGGTCGTACTTCTCCGCGGTCTCCGAGGTCACCGTGAGGGTGTCCTTGTCCTCCGCGTCGGACTGCGGCAGCGTCTCGGCGCCCTCGGGCAGCACCTTCTGCAGCTCCTGATAGACGTCGTCGGGGGAGGTGATCTTCGGGTCCGCCTCGCCGTCGGAGAGATAGGTGAGCAGCGCGCCGTTGTACTCCGGGAGCAGGGTGATGTCCCCGTCGTCGAAGGCCTGCATGTAGACCTCGCGCGCCCCGATGTTGGGCTTGGTCTCCACGCTCACGTCCTGGGCCTCGAGCGCCTGGGCGTACATCTCCATCAGCAGCTCGCTCTCGGGGAAGTTCGCCGAGCCCACGACGATCGTGTCGCCGCTGCCGCCGCCGTCCCCGCCGCCGGAGGAGAACGGGTCGCTGCCCTGGTCGGCCCCGCAGGCGGAGAGCGCGAGGGTGGAGGCGAGGCCGAGGCCGAGCACGGCCCGCCGGATCGGTCGGTTCAACATGTCGATCACCCTTCGTCGGTGTGGTGGTCGCCGGCGGCCTCGGAGGGCGCGCCGGCACCGGCCATCGCGGATCCCGCCGCGGAGCCGGAGGAGGTGGAGGAGGTACGGCGTCCCCCGCGGGCCGCCCGACCGTCGACGCCGGGCGAGACGACCATGCGCTGCAGCGCGGCCAGGGACAGGTCGAGGAGGACGGCGAGCACGGCGATCACGACGCAGCCGGCGACGACCCGCCCGTAGTCGCGCAGGGCGAGGCCGTCGAAGAGGTAGCGCCCGAGGCCGCCGAGGCCGACGTACGCCGCGATGGTGGCGGTGGAGATCACCTGCAGCGACGCGTTGCGCACCCCGCCGATGATGATCGGCAGCGCGTTGGGCAGCTCGACGCCCAACACGATCTGGCGCTCGGTCATCCCGATGCCGCGCGCGGCGTCGACGGTGGCGGGGTCGACCGAGCGGATCCCGGCATAGGTCGTGGTGAGGATCGGCGGGATCGCGAGCAGCACGAGCGCCACGGTGACCGGCATCAGGCCGGTGCCGACCAGCCCGACCACCAGCATCAGCACGCCGAGCGTCGGCAGGGCCCGGCCGGCGTTGCCGGCGTTGATCGCCAGGAACGAGCCCTTGCCGGTGTGCCCGATCAGCAGCCCGAGCGGGAACGCGATGAGGAAGCCGATCACCAGCGCGAGCGCGGTGTAGCCGAGGTGCTCCAGGATCCGCCGCGGGAAGCCGTCGGGGTCGGAGAGGGCCCAGTTCGCCCCGTCGAGGAGGAAGGAGAAGACGCCGCTCATCGGGCCGCCACCGCCCTGGTCCAGGGGGTGAGCCGGCGCTGGATCAGCACGATCACCAGGTCGCACAGCACCGCCAGCAGCACCGAGAGCACCAGCCCGATGATGATCGGCGGGAGGTAGAAGTCGAGCTGGAAGCCGCGGGTGAAGAGCTGCCCGAGGCCGCCGATCCCGATGAGGGCGGCGATGCTCACCATGCTCACGTTGGCCACCGTCGCGACCCGGACGCCGGCGAGGATCACCGGCATCGCCAGCGGCAGCTCGACGGAGAACCACCGCCGGGCGGGGCGGTAGCCCATCGCGTCGGCCGAGGCGATCACCTCCGGCGGCACCGAGGCGAGCCCGTCGGCGGTAGTGCGCACGAGCAGCGCCAGGCTGTAGAGGGTCAGCGCGATCACCACGTTGAGCGGCGAGAGCAGCGAGCTGCCGATGATGAGCGGGATGATGAGGATCAGCGCCAGCGACGGGATGGTGTACAGCACGCTGGAGCCGGTGAGCAGCACCCGGGCGAGGACGCGGCTCCGGTTGGCCAGCCAGCCCAGCGGCAGGGAGAGGAAGAACGCGATCACGACGGGCACCAGCGCGAGCCACACGTGGTCGAGCAGGTTCTCTGCGATCGTGTCCCGGTTGAGGACGAGGTAGTCCCAGATCTGGCGCACCCGATCACCCGGCCCGGCGGCCGTGCTGGTGCTCGCGCACCCACTCGGCCAGACGGCCGCCGCGGACGACGCCGTCGGCGCGCCCGGACTCGTCGAGGCGTACGGCGGCCCCGGCCGGCGACAGCAGCGCCAGGTCGGTCAGCACCCGCACGCTGTCGCCCGCGGTGAAGGAGCCCTCGGTGTCGAGCAGGCTCCCGTCGCGGGACCACCCGCGCGGCCGGCCGCTCTCGTCCAGCTCCAGGCGCATCCCGGCGATCTCGGTGTCGACGGGCTCGACCGGGACGTCGCCGGCACTGGCGAAGGAGAGCCCGCGGAAGCCGCGGTCGCGGCCGACGAAGGAGGCGACGAACTCGTCGGCCGGGTCGGCGAGCAGCTCCTCGGGCGAGGAGTACTGCGCGAGCCCGCCGGACCCGAAGACCGCGACCCGGTCGCCGAGCTTGATCGCCTCGTCGATGTCGTGGGTGACGAAGACGATGGTCTTGCCGAGCTCGTCCTGCAGCCGGAGGAACTCGGTCTGCAGGTCCTGGCGGACCACGGGGTCGACGGCGGAGAAGGGCTCGTCCATCAGCATGATCGGCGGGTCGGCGGCGAGCGCGCGGGCGACGCCGACCCGCTGCTGCTGGCCGCCGGAGAGCTGCGCTGGGTAGCGGTCGCCCATCTCCCGGGTGAGCCCGACCCGTTCGAGCAGCTCGTAGCCGCGCGCGCGGGCGTCGTTCCTGCTCATCCCCTCCAGCACCGGCACGGTCGCGACGTTGTCGACCACGGTGCGGTGCGGGAACAGCCCGGCGGCCTGGATGACGTACCCCATCCCCCGGCGCAGCTTGGCCAGGTCGGCCCCGGCGGTGTCCTTGCCGTCGACCCGGATGGTCCCGGCGGTGGGCTCGACCATCCGGTTGATCATCCGCAGCGAGGTGGTCTTGCCGCAGCCCGAGGGGCCGACGAAGACGGTGATGGACTCGTCCGGCACGGTCAGGGTCAGGTTCCGGACCGCCTGGGTCCCGTCCGGGTACTCCTTGGAGACGTTCTCGAACTCGATCACGAGATCCCTCTCGGACGGGTCAGTGGGAACGATTATTCAAGCACGGTCCGAGCACCCGGGGCGGTGTCGCCCACCCGGCGAGCCGCGTGCCGCGCGAGCTCCTCCACCAGAGCCGAGGCGGCGCGCAGCTCCGGGCCCAGGACGTGGTCGGCGGGCTCGTGGGCCCAGTCGGCGCGAGCGACCAGGTCACCGACCTCGCCGGCGGGGACCCGCTCCGGCGCCAGCCGCGCCGCCCGGACGCCCGTCACCAGCTCGACCCCGAGCAGATCGCGAGCGAGGTCGGCCAGCTCGAGGGCGGACAGCGCGGCCTGGGAGCTGAAGCTGGCGTGCTCCTCGACGCCCAGCGAGACGACGACCCGGCCGGTGGTGTCCGGGGCGGCGATCGCGCGGGCGCGGGCGAGCAGGTCGGTGGCGACGTACTCCACGATCATCAGGCCCGCGCTGCCGGGCGGCCCCGCGGCGAGGAAGGCGGGCAGGCCGGTGAGCTGCGGGTCCTGCAGGGCGGAGACGCGCGCGGCGGAGAGGGCGAGGACGGGGTACGCCGCCGCGCGGGCGCCGTCGAGGGCGGCCGCGAGCCGCTGGGTGAGGAACTGGCCGTGGTGGTGCACGCCCGCCTCGGTGACCAGCGGGTTGGGGCGGGCGGAGGAGATCTCCTCGGTCACGGCGGCCTCGACCTCGGCGAGCCCGTCGAGCAGCGGCCCGTGGGTCTGCGGGATCGTGCGCAGGCAGAACGGGTCCTGCACCCGGGCCGGGTTGACCGGCGACCCGGCGAGCAGGCGGCGCAGGGTGGCCGCGGTGTCGGCGGCCGGGCCCGGGCGTCCGGCGAACACCTCCGCGGCGTAGGCCTCCGGGGAGCCGCGCAGGCCGAGGTGCGAGACCGCGGCCACCGGGAGCGCCACGGCTGCGAGGCCGGCGAGCCGGTCGGCCGCGAGCGCGGCGAAGGCCGCGGTGGCGGCGTTGCTGGAGAGGAACGGCAGGCCGTCGGTGGCCGACGGGGTCACCGGCGCGGGGGCGCGCCCCTCGGTGGAGCGCCACGGCAGCTCGCCGGCCAGGGTCAGGGCGAGCTCGGCGAGCACGGTCAGGTCGCCGCTGCCGAGGCCGCCGTACTCGTGCAGCCGCGGCACGCAGCCCGCCGCCAGCGCCTGCTCCAGCGCGAGCACCAGGTCGGCGCCGACGCCGGAGGTGCCGTCGAGCAGCTGCCGCCAGCGGATCGCCATGGTCGCCCGCGCGGTGGCGTCGTCGAGCTCGAGCCCGAGGCCGCCGGCATGGCTGCGCCAGAGCCGGAGCGCGGTCTCGGGGCCCTCGGTCTCGGGTACGGCGGTCGTGCGCAGGGCACCGACGCCGGTGGACAGGCCGTAGACCACGCCGACCTCGCGGGCGGCCCGGAGCCGCTGCTGCCCCTCCCGGACCCGGGCCAGCTGCTCCTCGGTGGAGCGCAGGTCCAGCCCGCGCCGTCCGGTGGCCCAGGCGGCCAGGGTCGCGGCGTCCAGGCCGGGCTGTCCGGAGGGGCTGGTCATGGGGTGGGGTCCTCCAGGGGGCGGAGCTCGTCGGCATAGGAGACCGACCAGCGGCGCATCACGCCGTCCTCGGAGATGGAGTACTGCCCCATCCGCCACAACGGCGGGGAGTAGGCGTGGATCGAGACCGACCCGTCGACGCCACCGGTCATCCGGTGAATGTACTCCGGACCGAAGCAGATCTCCTGCCCGCTGCCGAGCTCGCGCCCGGCCGCCTCGCCGCCCAGCCGCGGCCAGCTCTCCAGCACGACGCCGTCGACCACCGCGACCGCCCCGCTGGAGGTGTCGTGGTCGTGCCAGCCGGTGTCGTCGGCGGTGTTCCAGCACAGCAGCCACACGTCGACGTGCTCGTCGCGGTGCAGGGAGACGTAGTGCCGCTCACCCGCCCCGCGGGAGCCGTGCGCGACGTGGTGGCGCCACAGCTCGGGCCGGGCGGCGAGGTCGCGGACGTAGGCCCGCAGCTCCTGCGCGTCGAGCACCCGGCCGGGAGCTCCGGGCAGCGTGCCGGTGGCGGGTGCGGCGGGGTGGACGGTCATGGGGCGTCTCCTTCCAAGAAGCGGGCGGGGTTGGTGACGCGCCAGAGCCGCTCGAAGGCGGCGCCCAGCGCGGGGTCCTCGGCGACGGCGTAGGGCCGGTCGGAGCCGAGGACGAGCACGTCGACGCCGGTCACCCGGGTCATCGCGTCGACGGCCTGGCGGCCGTAGGAGGAGGTCTCGTAGAACACGCCCGGGTCGAGTACGGCGCCTCCGGCGCCCCGCCGGGCCATCCGCTCATGATGCAGCGGTGCCAGCCCGGCGAGCGCGACGAAGCCGACCCGCAGGGCGGGCAGGGCGGACCGCCCGGCGACCCGCCAGGCGTGCCAGGCCGCGGCCTGCTGGCCGGGGTAGTCCACGACGGCCGACCACCAACCGGGCAGCTCCTCGGCCGCCGGGCGCGCGGGGCCGGGGTGCACCAGCACCGGCTTGCCGGCCAGCTCGGCCTCGGCCAGCTGGGTCAGCCGCTCCAGCGCGGCCGGGGTGCCCATCGCGGTCGCGGGGACCTGCAGCCCGCAGACGGCGGGGTGGGCCAGCGTCTTGGCCAGCGCCTCGACGTCCGGCTCCACCAGGGCCGGGGCGGCCCAGACCCGCTCGCGCGCCGGGTCCAGGGAGTCGGCGTACCCGTGCCACGCCTCCAGCAGCGGCGCCGCCTCCTCGGGCGGCAGCCCCTCGATGCCCAGCGGCGCGGAGAGGGCGTTGAGGGTGAGGCCGACGCCGTCCCGGGCGTCCAGGCCGGCGCGGCGCTCGGCGTCGTGGTCGGCGGGGTCGACGGCGTAGGCCGGCTCCCCGGCCAGGTGCAGCGTCCAGCCGCGCAGCATCGGCGGCCTCCTGCGCCGGCGCAGCTCCTCGACCAGGGCGGCCGGCCAGCGGTGCTGGTGGCAGTCGATGGTCTGGGTGAAGCGCTTCACACTCCCTAGTGAAGCGCTTCACTCCCCGGTCCGTCAAACCCCCTCGCCGACTGGCCCTCACCCGGCCAGGGAGACCTAGACTGAGCGGGTGGCGAAGCGACCGACCCTCGCGGATGTCGCGGAGGAGGTGGGCCTCTCCCCCGCCGCGGTGTCCTACGCCCTGCGCGGCGAGCGCGGCGCGGACGCCACCGTGGAGCGGGTGCGCGCCGCGGCGGCGCGGCTGGGCTACCAGGCCGACCCGATCGCGCGGGCCCTGGCCAGCGGGCGCACCGGCTCGGTCGCGATCCTGTGCGCCACCCTCGGCGACCCGTGGCAGCGCGGCCTGGCCGCCGACCTGGCCCGCGCCCTGCGCACCCGCGGGCGGCACGCGCTGATGGCCGACGCCGACGGCTCGGCCACGGACGAGACGACCCTGCTCGGCAACCTGGCCGACCAGCGCCCCGACGGCCTGCTGGTCACGCCGCTGGACCCGTTCACCGACCGGTGGCGCGAGGTCGCCGAGCGGCTGCCGACGGTGGCGATCGGCGACCGACTCTCCTCCGCGCCCGCGGCCGGCGCGGTCGTCTACGACAACCCGCGCGGGATGGGCCTGGTGCTGGAGATGCTGGCCGACCGGGGGCACCGCCGGATCGCCGTACTCCTCCCGCAGCGGCCCACCACCCCGGACCGGCCGGCGGAGGACTTCATCGCCGGCGAGGCCGAGCGCCGGGGCCTGGAGCTGACGATCGTGCACCTCCCGCCGCCGACGTCGGGCGACGACAGCGGCAGCCGCCGGCTGCGCGCGCTGCTCTCCGCCCCCCACCGGCCGACCGCCGTCTTCGGCCTGAGCGACGTCTTCGCCCTCGACGCGCTGCGAGCCGCGCGCGAGCTCGGGTTGACGGTGCCCGAGGACCTCTCGGTCGTGGGCTTCGACGACGTGGACATGGCCGACCTGGTCGGGCCGGGCCTCACCACGGTCAACTGGGGGCGCAGCACGGTGAGCGAGACGGCGGTGGAGATGCTGCTCGCCGGGCTCGACGACCCGACGGCGATGACCACCCGGGTCATCCCTCCGACACTGGTGCTGAGGGGTACGACGGGTCCGGCCAGCCTGCCCTGAGCAGCGCCGCCAACCCGGCCAGCTGGTCGCCGCGCGGCTGGTCCGCGGGGGTGTCCGGCAGCCCGGCGGCGTCCAGGTCGAGCGAGCGCCCGGCCCACCCGACCAGCCGCGCCTGGTGCAGCGCGAGCAGCTCCGCGGCGAGCACCCGGCGCGCCACATTCAGGGCCCGACGCACCTGCTCCGCGGCCGCGGGCGCCGAGGACTGCACGTCCTCCTGGCCCAGCGCCGTGTCGGCGACCCGCAGCACCGCGGGCTTCTCGCCCGCCACGGCGGCCACCTCGCCGGCGACCTGCTTGTGCACGACGACCATGCCCGCCTCGCCGGGCGACGCCGCGAGCTGTGCGGGCAGCCCGGTCAGGCGCGGGTCCAGCAGCCGGTGCAGCCGGGCAACTCCGTTCTGCGCCGCGTGCACCAGTGCGGTCCGCAGCCCGTCGAGGGCCAGGGCGAGATCGACGGCGTGGAAGCCCGGGGTGCTGGCGAAGCCCCGGCCGGGGAGGTACGCCGGGGAGTCGGTGAGCGCGGACAGCGAGCGGTCCGCGGCCGCCTCGACGCCGTCCGCCGCCCGCTCGACCGCCGCCAGGACCGGCCCCACGACCCGGAAGGAGACCGGCACCTGCGTCTCGCGCAGGTCGCGTGGGTCCCGTCGCCCCCGGACCCGGTCGAGCACCCCGGCCAGCAGGTCGTCGCCGCGGGCCACCTCGGGCAGGTAGGGGCCCGGCGCGGCCCGCACGAGGTCCAGCTCGGCGGCGACGGCGACGGCCCACTGCCGGGACAGGGTGCGCGCCTCCGCGACCCGCAGCAGCGCGAGAGCGGTGGCGACCGGGCGGCCCTGGAGCAGCGCGACGCCCTCCTTGGCCCCGAGCACCGGCGGCTCCAGCGGCGCCACGACCGGGGCGGCGTCCACGGCGGTTCCTGAGGCGTCGAGCACCTGCCCGGCTCCGGCGACGTGGGCGAAGGCATGGGCGAGCGGGACAATCTCGCCGGCGGACGCGGTGGCGTCCCGCGGGATCGCGGGGAGCACGTCCCGCTCCAGCAGCGTGACCAGCCAGCGGCACAGGTCCGCCGAGACCCCAGCATCACCGGTGAGGAAGTCGCGCAGCCTGACGCCGAGCACCGCCCGGGTCTCAGACCGGCTCAACCACGGGGCTCCGCCCACTGCACGACCGACGAGCAGTCGGTGGGACTGCTCGGCGCGCGCGTCCTCGTCGAGCAGCACCCCGCCCTGGGCGCCCATGCCGGTGGTCACGCCGTACACCGGACCGGCGCCCTCCAGCGCCGCCAGCATCTCCCGGCGCCGGGAGTCCACCCGGTCAAGCAGGTCGGGCGCGAGGACCGGCGTGGCCCCCGCCGCGACCGCGCGGATCGCATCGCCGTCCAGGTCCGCGGGCTCGGCGACCACCCGGGTCCCGGTCATCGGTAGCGCACCATCGTGCCCAGCCCGGCGGCCTCCGCCCGGTCGAGCACCAGCTGGCCGACCGCGACGTCGAGGATGGACAGGCCGCGGTGCCAGAACAGGATGCGCTCGTCGTCGCTCTCCCTGCCCGGGCGCTCGCCGGTGGCCACCTGCCCGATCTCGGCGTGCAGGCTGTCGGCGGTGACCAGGCCGGCGTCGAGGTGCGGACGCAGCGCGCCGAAGCGGCCGGACTGCGCCTCGCGCCAGTCGTCGACCACCACCTTGTCGACCACGTCGAGCAGGTCCGCCGCCAGCGCGCTGACCGTGCCGTAGGGCACGAGGAACGCCCCCGGCGCGACCAGGTCGGTGGTCACCAGCGGCGCGGGCTCGGTGAGCCGGGTCGCCTCCACGAGTACGTCGGCCCCGGCGAGCGTCTCCTCGACCGACTCCGTCACCACGACCGGGGTGTCCAGGTCGGCCCGCAGCCGCTCGGCGAAGGCCTCCCGGGACTCCGGGCGCCGGCTGGTCACCCGGATCTCGTCCAGGTCCAGCAGGGCGTCGAGCATCACCACGTTGGCGTACGCCGTCCCTCGGGCGCCGACGTGGCCGAGCACCCGGCTGCCGGGTCGCGCGAGCAGCCGGGCGCCGACCGCGGTCATCGCGCCGGTGCGCACCTCGGTGATCCAGGTGGCGTCCACGATCGCGCGGGGGATGCCGGTCCAGGCGTCGTAGAGCGTCAGCAGGGCCAGCTCGCTGGGCAGCCCGACCCGGTAGTTGGTGTAGAAGTCGCCGACCACCTTCACCCCGCTCGTGCCGTGCTCGCCGAGGGAGGAGACGTGGCCGCGCAGCACGTTGAAGTGCCCGCGGCCGTCGTTGTCCGGCTCCAGGTGCGTGCGCGGCTCGAAGACGGTCTCCCCGCGCCCGTGCGCCGCGACCACGCCGGCCACCGCGTCGACCACCTCGGCCGGCGTGATGGCGAGCGCATCGACGTCGGGCCCGGAGACGAAGCGCAGCCAGATCTCGCCGGTCATGGCGCGATCCTCTCGCACCGGCCCACCCTCAGACGGCGGGCTCCTCCTCGACCGGGTGCGCGGGCACCGCCAGCAGCGCGAGGAACGCCACCGCGGCTGCAGCGGCGAAGACGTAGAACCCCCACGGGTAGGCGACTCCGGCGGTCACCAGGGCGCCGCCGAGGAAGGGACCGACGATGGCGCCGATCCGGCCGACGCCGGCGGCCATGCCCAGCGCCGTACCCCTGATCCGGGCGGGGTAGAGGTGGCTGGTGAACGCGTAGACGAGCACCTGCGCGCTGAAGACGAAGATGCCCGCGAAGAGCACCGCGGCATAGACCAGCACCGTGCTCTGCATCTTGATCGAGAGCAGCGCGAGCAGCACGCCGGCGACGGCGAACCACAGCAGCACGGTCGGCTTGTTGCCGCGCGCGTCGGCGATGGCGCCCGCGACGATCAGCCCGATGACCGCGCCCACGTTGAGGGTGAGCAGCAGCCCCAGGCCCGCGTCGAGGGAGTAGCCCGCCTCGCCCATGATCACCGGGAGCCAGGTGTTGAGGCCGTAGACGAGCAGCAGGCCACAGAACGACGCCGCCCAGATGCCGGCGCTGACCAGCAGGAACCGGCCGCGGACGACCTCCGAGGAGCGCACCCGCTCCCGCGAGCGCTCCGCGGCGAGGAAGGCGTCGGACTCGGGCAGCTTCACCCACATCACCGGGACCACGAGCAGCCCGGCGACGCCGCCGATGACGAACATCGCCTCCCAGCCCCAGTTCGGGATGACCCACATCGCCAGCAGCGCGGTGAGCACGGCGCCGACGTGGTAGCCGGTCATCATCCGGGTCATCGCCGAGCCGGAGCGGCCCTGCGGCGCGTGCTCGCTCATGAAGGTGAGCGCGGTCGGCAGACAGGCGCCCAGGCCGAGCCCGGCGAGGAAGCGCAGCACGATGAAGACCTCCGCTGAGGGGGCGACGGCCACCGCCAGGGTCAGCACGGAGAAGAGCGCGATGCTGGAGATCAGGGTGATCCGCCGGCCGTAGCGGTCGGTGAGCGGCCCCACCGACACCGCGCCGATGCCCACGCCGACCAGGCCGAGCGTGGCGGCGGTGGTCAGCGAGGCGGGGGTGAAGCCGAGCGCCTGGGTCTCGGCCAGCGTCGGGATGACCGCGCCGAGGACGACGAGGTCGTAGCCGTCGAGCGCGACGGCGAGCCAGCACAGCAGCACCGGCCAGGAGGTACGCCGACCGCTGGGCGCGGCGGCGGGACGGGTCGTGGACATGGGCGCTCCTGGTTCGTGCTGAGTGGGTCGGTGCCGCGCGTCGCCCCCTGCCACGCCGGTGCCGGGAGCGTAGGGCCGCCGTACCCCCGAGGGGAACGCCCGGTTTCGCTCAGTGGAAGCGGTGCCGGGCCGCCTGCGCGGCGAGCCGGACGGGGGCGTTGGGCGCGCCGTACCCCTCGTAACCGCCGCGGCGCTCGCAGACCTCCCAGAACACCTCGCCCACGGTGTCGGTGTAGAAGTGCAGGAACTCCCCGCCGCCCGGCTCGCGGTCGTAGAGCACGCCGAGCTCGCGCAGCTCGGCCAGCATCGCCGGGTCCAGGTCGAAGCGGGCGGCCAGGTCGTCGTAGTAGTTGTCCGGCACGGGCAGCAGCGGCACGTTCCCGGCCCGCGCCGACCGCGCGGCCGCCAGCGCGTCGGCGCAGTCGAAGGCGACATGCTGCGGCGCCCAGGGGCGACCGATCGGCAGCAGGTTGAGTGGCAGCCGCACGGCACCGTCGGCCGAGCGCATCACCTGGCTACGGACCAGGCCGGCGGGGCCGGCCACCTCCTGCGACGGCTGCGGCGCGAGCCCGAAGACACTGCTGTAGAACAGCACCGCCTCGTCCGCGTGCTGCCAGGGCTGGACGAGGTTCACATGGTCGACCCCGGTCACCAGGCTCTCCCCGGACGGCGGCACACCGCCCTCGAACTCGGCCACCCAGTCGGTGCCGCGGCTCAGGTAGACCTCGGTGCCGTCGGGCGCGACGAAGGCGCGCAGCCGCTCCTCGCCGGCGAGGGTACGGCGATGCACCGGCGGCGCCATCAGCAGCGCGGCCCGCTCCGCGGTCGCGTCGGGGTCCTCGACCTGCAGCCCGAACGCGGCCAGCGCCGGCTCGGTCCCGCGGGCGAGCTGCTCGTTGAGCACCACCCGCGCCCGGCCGGACTGCCACAGCCGCACCTGCTTGGAGCGGTGGCGCCCGCCGAAGGCGAAGCCGAGGCCCTCGAGGAGCTGCTCGACCGCGCCGGTGTCCTCGGCCTTGATCTCGACGAAGTCCACGCCGGCGGGGCTCGTCGCGGCCGGCAGCCGCAGCAGGTCGGCCGAGCCCGGCGTGGGCCGGTCGAGCGCCTCCGCGGTCGCGGACTCCAGGGCACGCAGCGAGCGCAGCGCCTGCCGGGCCGTGCGGTCGGGGTCGGTCTGGCGGAAGGTGTCGTTGAAGACCTCGAGGGACAGCGGGCCGTCGTACCCCGTGCGCAGCACGTGCCCGAGGAAGCCCGGGAGGTCGAAGGCACCCTCGCCGGGGAAGAGCCGGTGGTGCCGGCTCCAGGAGAGGACGTCCATCTGCAGGTCCGGGGCGTCGGCGAGCTGGAGGAAGAACACCTTCTCGCCGGGGATCTCCTCGATCCCGGCGGGGTCGTGGCCCCGGGAGAGGATGTGGAAGCTGTCCAGGCAGGTGCCGACCTGCGGGTGGTCGGCGAGCTCGACGATCCGCCAGGCGCGGCGGTAGTCGTCGACATACCTCCCCCAGGCGAGCGCCTCGTAGGCCAGGCGGACGCCGTACTCCCCCGCGAGGTCGCCGAGCCGGCGCAGCTGGTCGGCGGAGTGCCTGTCGTCGTCGACCGACGCGGTCCCGACGTTGCTGCAGACCAGCATGGTGTCCATGCCGAGCCGGCTCATCAGCTCGAGCTTGGCCTGGGCGCGGCGCAGCACGTCCTCGAGCTCCGCCTCGGTGACGCCCTCGGCATCGCGGAAGGGCTGGTAGAGGTCCAGGCCCAGGCCGAGCCGGGCGGCCAGGGCGCGGATCTCCTCCGGGCTCTCCGGCGCGGTGACCAGGTCGGGCTCGAAGACCTCCACCCCGTCGAAGCCGGCGGCCGCGCAGGCGTGCAGCTTCTGGACCAGCGTGCCGGACAGGCAGACGGTGGCGATCGACGTGCGCACTCGGACCTCCTCGGCTAATGAACTAAACGGTACATTAGCCGCTCGGTCGGCGGCCGGCCAGCCCCACCACGCCACCCACTAGGCTCGCGGGCATGCCGAGGACCCCCGCCAGCGAGCGTGTCCGGGACGCCGAGCGCACCCGCGCGGAGCTGCTCCAGGTGGCCACGGAGGCGTTCTCCGAGGACGGATACTCCGGCGCCCGGGTGGACGAGATCGCCGAGCGCACCCGCACCACGAAGCGGATGATCTACTACTACTTCGGGGGCAAGGAGGGTCTCTACCTCGCGGTGCTCGAGGCGGCCTACCGGGGGATCCGCAGCGCCGAGCAGGGCATCCACGCCGCCGACCTGCCGCCCGCGGACGCCGTACGCCGGATCGCCGAGCTCACCTTCGACCACCACCACGAGCACCCCGCCTTCATCCGGCTGGTCTCGATCGAGAACATCCACCGCGGCGAGCACCTGCACAAGCTGGACTCGCTACGCGACCTGGCCGCGCCCGCCTCCACGCTGCTGGAGGAGGTGCTCGAGCGCGGCCGCGACGAGGGCGTCTTCCGCGACGACGTCGACGCGGTCGACGTGCACATGCTGATCAGCGCCTACTGCGTCTTCCAGGTCGCCAACCGGTCGACCTTCGGCTATCTCTTCGACCGGGACATGGCCGACCCGGACGTGCGCGCCCGGCACCGCCGGATCCTCGGCGACGCCGTGGTCGCCTGGCTCACCGCCTGAGCCCTCGCCCGCCCGATCTCGTCGGAACCCTTGACGTGACGGCGCTCACTGTGGTGCTCTAGTTCGCGAACGTACTAGTTCGTACATTAAGGAGCGAGTCCATGGCGCACCCGCCGCACGCCTACCTGGTCGGCCTGATCGGCAGCGGCGTCGACCCCTCCTTCTCCCCGCCGCTGCACATGCGCGAGGCGGCCGCGCAGGGGTTGACCTACGTCTACCGGACCCTCGACCTGACCCGTCTGGGGCTGCCACCCGAGGCGGTCGGCGACCTGCTGGGCCAGGCCCGGACGCTGGGGTACGACGCCCTCAACATCACCCACCCCTGCAAGCAGCTGGTGATCGAGCACCTGGACCGGCTCTCCCCCGACGCCGCCCGGCTCGGCGCGGTCAACACCGTGGTCTTCACCGACGAGGGCGCGGTCGGTCACAACACCGACGTGACCGGCTTCGCCGCCGCGTTCCGCCGCGGCCTGCCCGTCGCGCCGACCCGCGAGGTGGTGCAGCTCGGCGCCGGCGGCGCGGGCGCCGCGGTCGCCGACGCCCTGCTCGGCCTCGGCACGGACCGGCTGATCCTGGTCGACGTCGACGAGCGGCGCGCGCACGCGCTCGCCACCGAGCTGACCCGGCACCACCCGCACGCCCGCGTCGAGCCCGCCCAGCCCGACAAGCTGTCCGCGCTGCTCCCCGACGCCGACGGCCTCGTGCACTGCACCCCCACCGGCATGGCCGACCACCCCGGCCTGCCGCTGGACCCCGCGCTGCTCCACCCCGACCTGTGGGTGGCAGACATCGTCTACCGGCCGCTGGACACCGCGCTGCTGCAGGCAGCCCGGGCCGCCGGCTGCCGGACGCTCCATGGAGGTCACATGGCGGTCCACCAGGCCGTCGACGCCTTCCGGCTGATCACCGGCATCAGCCCCGACGCCGACCGCATGCACGCCCACCTGCGCGAGCTCGCCTCGGCCGAGAGCTGATCACCACCCCCGTTCGTCCGGCACCGTGCCGGTGAGACCCAGGAGGAACCCCATGGACGGCACCACCGTCACCCGCACCCCGAAGAAGGCGGCCCTCGCCAGCTTCATGGGCAGCGCGGTCGAGTACTACGACTTCTTCGTCTTCGGCTCCGCCGCGGCGCTGATCTTCCCCACCGTCTTCTTCCCCGACGCCGGGAACGCGGCGCTGGTCATGTCGTTCGCGACCTTCGCCTTCGCCTACGTCGCCCGCCCCTTCGGCGCGGTCATCCTCGGTCACTTCGGCGACCGGATCGGCCGACAGAAGGTGCTGATGTTCACCCTCGTGCTGATGGGCGCCGCGACGTTCCTGATCGGCTGCCTGCCCTCGTACGACGCCATCGGCTGGGTCGCGCCGGCGCTCCTCGTCCTCTGCCGCCTACTGCAGGGGCTCTCGGCTGCCGGCGAGCAGGCCGGCGCCTCGTCGCTGACCCTCGAGCACGCGCCCGACGACCGCCGCTCGTTCTTCACCTCCTGGACGCTGACCGGCACCCAGGGCGGCCAGATCCTCGCCGCGCTGGTCTTCATCCCGGTCGTCGCACTGCCCGACGACATCAAGTACAGCTACGGCTGGCGGATCCCGTTCTGGTTCTCCGCGCTGGTCGTGGTCGTCGCCTACTTCATCCGCCGCAGCCTGCACGAGACCCCGGAGTTCGAGGAGGCCAAGGCGAACAACGAGATCGTCAAGCTGCCGCTGGGCGTGCTGATGCGCGACCACTGGAAGGACGTGCTGCGGGTCATCTGCTGCGCCTTCATCGCCGCCGTGTCCACCGTGTTCGGCAACCTCGCGATCGCCTACGGCGTCCTCGTGGGACTCAACGAGTCCATCACCCTGTGGCTGGTGGTCGCGGCGAACGCGGTGGCGCTCTTCACCCAACCGATGTTCGGCATGCTCGCCGACCGGATCGGGCGCAAGCCGGTCTTCATCTACGGCGCGCTGTCGTCGGCGGTCCTGATGCCGTTCTACCTGCTCTCGATGAGCCAGGACAACGAGCTGCTGACCTTCGCCCTGGCGATCGCGACCTTCTCCTTCGGGTACGCCGCCGCCAACGCGGTGTGGCCGTCGTTCTACGGCGAGATGTTCAGCACCCGGGTGCGCTTCTCCGGGATGGCGATCGGCACCCAGCTGGGCTTCCTGATGGCGGGCTTCGCGCCCTCGATCGTCACCGGGCTCGGCGGCGTGCAGGAGGGCGGCTGGGTCGTGACCGCCGGATTCACGGCGGTCATCGCGCTGATCGCCGCGATCTCGGCAAGCACCGCCCGGGAGACCAAGGACGTCCCCACCGCCGCGCTCGGGCTCACCACTCGGCGCGCCCAGCGGGTCGAGGCGGCCACCGCCTGACTCGGTGGCGCGGGTGGCCCCGCGGAGCCGCACTGGCATAACTGACCGACAGCCGCCCCCGCCCCGCGTGAGCGCGGTCGGCGCAGCGACTTGTGCCAGTGCGGCTACGAACGGGGGCTCAGGCCTCCCGCATCGGGATCCGTACGTCGCGCTCGGCGGCCACCTCGGTGGCGCGGTCGTAGCCCGCGTCCACGTGCCGGATCACGCCCATGCCCGGGTCGTTGGTGAGAACCCGCTCGATCTTCTCCGCGGCCAGCGGCGTGCCGTCGGCCACCGTGACCTGGCCCGCGTGCAGCGAGCGCCCCATCCCGACCCCGCCGCCGTGGTGGAAGCTGACCCACGTGGCGCCGGAGGAGGTGTTCACCAGGGCGTTGAGGATCGCCCAGTCGGCGATCGCGTCGGAGCCGTCGGCCATCGACTCGGTCTCCCGGTACGGCGAGGCCACGGACCCGCAGTCCAGGTGGTCGCGGCCGATCACGATCGGCGCCTTCAGCTCACCGCTGGCCACCATCTCGTTGAACTTCAGGCCGGCCCGGTGCCGGTCGCCGTACCCCAGCCAGCAGATCCGCGCCGGCAGGCCCTGGAAGTGGACCCGCTCGCCGGCCATGTCGAGCCACTTGTGCAGGCGCGCGTACTCCGGCTTCTCCTCCGCGGGGAAGAGCTCCTTGATCGCCCGGTCGGTGGCGTAGATGTCCTCCGGGTCGCCCGACAGCGCCGCCCAGCGGAACGGGCCCTTGCCCTCGCAGAACAGCGGCCGGATGTAGGCGGGCACGAACCCGGGGAACTCGAAGGCCCGGTCGTAGCCGCCCTGGCGGGCCTCGTCCCGGATCGAGTTGCCGTAGTCGAAGACCTCTGCCCCGGCGTCCTGGAACTCCACCATCGCGCGCACGTGCGCGGCCATCGACTCCTGCGCCCGCTTGGTGAAGCCGCGCGGGTCCTCCTCACGCTCGGAGGCCCAGTCCTCGAACGGGACCCCGACGGGCAGGTACCACAGCGGGTCGTGGGCGGAGGTCTGGTCGGTGACGATGTCGATGATCCCGCGGCCGTCCTCCTCCTTGCGGTCCAGGTGCAGCTCCAGCAGCGCCGGCACCAGCTCGGCGGCGTTGCCCTCCAGCCCGATGGACAGCGGCCGCTTCGCGTCCCGCGCCTCCAGTGCAAGCTCGACGGCGTGCTCGAGGGAGTCGGCCTTCACGTCGAGGTAGCGGTGGTCGATCCGCCGCTGGATCCGCGCCGGGTCGACCTCGATGCAGATCGCCACACCGTCGTTCATCGTCACCGCGAGCGGCTGCGCCCCGCCCATGCCGCCGAGCCCGGCGGTGAGGGTGACGGTGCCGGCGAGGCTGCCGCCGAAGCTCTTGTCGGCCACCGCGGCGAAGGTCTCGAAGGTGCCCTGGAGGATCCCCTGGGTGCCGATGTAGATCCACGACCCGGCGGTCATCTGGCCATACATCGTCAGCCCGAGGTCCTCCAGCCGCCGGAACTCCTCCCAGTTGGCCCAGTCGCCGACCAGGTTGGAGTTCGCGATCAGCACCCGCGGCGCCCACTCGTGGGTCCGCATCACGCCGACCGGCTTGCCGGACTGGACCAGCATGGTCTCGTCGTCGGCCAGGGTGCGCAGGGTGCGCAGCAGCGCGTCGTAGGACTCCCAGTCGCGCGCGGCCTTGCCGGTGCCGCCATACACGACGAGGTCCTCGGGCCGCTCGGCGTTCTCCGGGTCGAGGTTGTTCATCAGCATCCGCATCGGCGCCTCGGTCTGCCAGGAGCGGCAGGTGAGGTCGGTGCCGTGCGGCGCGTGGATGGGCAGGCGCGGGTTGGTCTGGTCGGTCATGCGAGTTCTCCGATCACTTCCTCGGCGGCGGCGAGCACCGCGCCGGACTGGACGAGCGAGACGACTGAGTCGATGTCGGGGGCGAGGAACCGGTCGGGGCCGGGCCCGGCGACGCCGTTGTCGCGCAGCAGGCGTACGACGGCCCCGGTGGCCGGCGAGGGCTCGAGCCCGGCCCGCAGGTCGAGCGCCCGGGCGGCGGTGAGGATCTCGATCGCGACCACCCGGGAGAGCCCGTCGATCGCGCGGCGCAGCTTGCGGGCCGCGTTCCACCCCATCGAGACGTGGTCCTCCTGCATCGCCGAGCTCGGGATCGAGTCCACCGAGGCGGGCACGGCGAGCCGCTTGAGCTCGGAGACGATCGCGGCGGAGGTGTACTGCGCGATCATCAGACCGCTGTCCACGCCGGGGTCGGCGGCGAGGAACGGCGGGAGGCCGTGGCTGCGGGACCGGTCGAGGAAGCGGTCGGTGCGGCGCTCGCTGATCGAGGCGACGTCCGCGGTCGCGATCGCCAGGAAGTCCAGCACGTAGGCGACCGGAGCCCCGTGGAAGTTGCCGTTGGACTCCACGCGGCCCTCGTCGGGCAGCACGACCGGGTTGTCGATGGCGCTGGCCAGCTCCCGCTCGGCCACGGAGGCGGCGTGGTCGACGGTGTCGCGGGCCGCGCCGTGGACCTGCGGCGAGCAACGCAGGGAGTAGGCGTCCTGGACCCGGTTGCAGTCGCCGGTGCGGTGCGAGGCCACCACCTCGGAGTCGGCCATCAGGCGCACCAGGTTCGCGGCCGAGTCGGCCTGCCCGGGGTGCGGGCGGATCGCCTGCAGCTCCGGGGCGAAGACCCGGTCGGTGCCGAGCTGGCCCTCGACGCTCATCGCGGCGGCGATGTCCGCGGTCCGCAGCAGCCGGCGCAGGTCGGCGATCGCCATGACCAGCATGCCGAGCATCCCGTCGGTGCCGTTGATCAGGGCCAGGCCCTCCTTGGCCTCGAGCTCGACGGGGGCCAGACCGGCGGCGGCGAGTGCCTCGGCGGCCGGGCGCAGCTCGCCGTCGGCGTCGCGGACGTCGCCCTCCCCCATCAGCGCGAGCGCGCAGTGGGAGAGCGGCGCCAGGTCGCCGGAGCAGCCGAGGGAGCCGTACTCGTGCACCACCGGGGTGATCCCGTGGCTGAGCATCGCCGCCATCAGCTCGGCGGTCTCCCGGCGGATGCCGGTGTGGCCGGTCGCCAGGGTGGACAGGCGCAGCAGCATGAGCCCCCGCACCACCTCGCGCTCGACCTCGGGGCCGGAGCCGGCCGCGTGCGAGCGGACCAAGGAGCGCTGCAGCTGGTGGCGCATCTCGGTCGGGATGTGCCGGGTGGCGAGGGCGCCGAATCCGGTGGAGATGCCGTACGCCGGCTCCGCGCCGGCCGCCAGCTCCTCGACCACGCCGCGAGCCCGGTCGATCGCCGTCAGCGCGTCCTCGGTGAGGGCGACGGGGGCGCCGTCGCGGGCGACGGCGAGGAGGTCGTCGAAGGTCACGGGGCCGACGCCGACCTCGATGGTCGGCGCCTCGACGGTCGGGGCAGGGTGAGCGGTGGTCATGTCGACCATGGAACTCCCGCGGCGGCCCGGTCGCCAGCGAGGGGCGCCGTACTCTGTCTCAGATCCGAGACCTGGCGGTCACACCTGGGGGTGTGAACAGGTGGGACAGGAGTGCCTAACGTGGACAGAACGTGTGCCGGGAACGGCATGCGACCCGATCGAGGAGGCACTCGTGAGCACCAACCAGATCGTCTGGATCGTCGTCGCCGCCGTCGTCGTCCTGCTGGTCCTGGGCGTCATCATGGCGCTGGCCGGCAAGAAGAAGCAGCGGCAGCAGGCCGAGCGGCGCGAGCAGGCTCAGGAGATCCGCCAGGACGCGCGGCGCGACGACGCGTCGCTGCGCGAGGCGGAGGCCGACGCCCAGCGCCGGCGCGACGAGGCCGCGGCCGCCGAGCGGCGGGCCCAGGAGGCCGAGCGCGGCGCCGCGCAGCAGCGCGCCACCCAGGAGGACCGGATCCGCGAGGCCGACCGGCTCGACCCCGATGTCGACCACCGCTCCAAGGACTACACGCCCGACCCGGACCGGGGTGTCGGCACGACGGGCACCGCCGCCGGGGCCACGAGCGCGACCACCGGCACGACCGGGACCACCGGGACCACGGGCACCGACGACGTGCGCGGCACCCACCCGACCGACCAGCCCTACGCCGAGCCGACCCGCCGTCTCGAGGGCGAGGAGGACCCGGACTACCGCGACGACGACCGGCGCATCTGACGCCTGACCCGACACCTCGCACCGGGCCACGCCGGCCCGGCGCGAGGATGCCGTCATGAGCCAGGTGCCGGCGGCGACGCGGACGCTCCGCGTGCTGCACTTCCTGGCCAGCCAGTCCGAGCCGGTCCCGTTGGACCGGATCATGCGCGCCACGGGCATGCCGCGCTCGACGGCGTACCACCTGCTCAACGCGATGATCGACGAGGGCTTCGTCGTCCACCTGCCCGAGGAGCACCGCTACGGCCTCGGCGTCGCGGCCTTCGAGGTGGGCAGCGGGTACGCCCGGCAAGCGCCGCTGAGCCGCATCGCTCGGCGCCCGCTCGCCCGACTCGTCGACCGGACCGGCCAGAGCGCGCACCTCGCGGTGCTGCACGGGCGCGAGGTGTTCTATGTGCTCGAGGAGCGGGCGAAGGGCCGGCCGCCGCTGGTGACCGACGTCGGCGTGCGGCTGCCCGCGCAGCTCACAGCCAGCGGCCGCGCCATCCTGGCCCGGCTCCCGGCAGCGCAGGTGCGCGCCCTCTACCCCGACCGCTCCGCCTTCGTCGACCGGCACGGCCTCGGGCCGACGTCGCTCTCGGCGCTCCGGACGCTCCTGCAGGAGACCCGGCAGCGGGGGTACGCCGAGGAGGACGGCGAGGTGACCCCCGGGTTCGCCAGCGTCGCCGCGCCGGTGCTCGACCACAACGGGCACCCCGTGGCCGGTGTCGCGGTGACCTACCCGCACGAGTCCGGCGGCGCGCAGGTCGACCTGCCGGCCGTGCGGGCCGCCGTACGCGACACCGCCTCCACCCTGACCCGGAGGCTCGGCGGCCAGCCGGCCTGACTCCCCCGGCGCCGGATGATGGACGTTCCTGTGGCGCGGGCTGCGCGGTACCGCTACTGTCACGCCTGGTTCGTTCGACCACTCACAACCAGGGGGAATTCCAGCATGTCTACGACCCGTCGTATGGGCGCTCTTCTCGTCGCCCTCGTCACCACCCTCGCGCTGAGCGTCGGTCTCGCACCCGCGGGTGTCGCCGCCAAGCCGCAGCACGAGTTCAAGTCCCTGCAGTCCGGCGAGACCAGCACCGAGGGCCGGTTCTTCGTCAAGGGGCAGGTCACGTCCTACCGCAACCGCCCGGTCATCCTGCAGCGGCAGGCGAAGAAGGGCGCTCCGTGGAAGACGGTCCAGCGCAAGGACAGCAACGAGTGGGGCGGCTTCCGGATGTACTTCGGAGGTCGGATCGGCAACGGCTTCCGGGTCAAGCTGTACGCGACGAAGTGGCGCTCGGAGACCTACCGGTTCATCGGCCGGATCGTGCCGGCCCGCGAGGCCGCGCCTCGGCTGAGCGCCCGCTGACCGACGTACCACCGCACCTCGTCCGGAGCCGGTCCGACCAGCAGGTCGGGCCGGCTCCGTGGCTTTCCTCACCCGTCCGAAGGGTGCCGCGCTGGGGTTACCTGCGGGTAGCCTGGCCGTGATCCGGGCGCCTGCTGATCGACGGCGATGTACGCCGTAGTCTCAGCGCCCTGACGCCGTGGACGCTCGGCGCTCCCCCTGCGGCCGAGCTCAGTTGAGGAGACGCTTGTGACCTGGGTGCTGATCATCGGCCTCATCATGCTGGCGATCGCGTTGCCGATCGTGGGCCGCCGACTGCTGTTCCTGTACCGCCTCATCACCTCCGGGCAGCCGGCCCCGGATCGGCTGCGCGAGGTGCGCAGCAAGATCGGTCAGGCGATCCGCAACCAGGTGGTCGAGGTCTTCGGCCAGCGGCGGCTGCTGAAGTGGACGATCCCGGGTGCCGCGCACGCGATGGTCTTCTGGGCCTTCCTGATCCTGGGCTCGGTCTACCTCGAGGCGTTCGGCATCATGTTCAGCCGCAATCCGAAGTGGGCCATCCCGGTCATCGGCCATTGGGACGTGCTGGGCTTCGCTCAGGACACGATCGCGCTGCTCTGTCTCCTCGGCATCTTCCTGTTCTGGCAGATCCGCCTGCGCAACAACCCCGAGCGGCTGGGCCGCAAGTCCCGCTTCATGGGCTCCCACCTCGGCGGGGCGTACCTCGTCCTGTTCATGATCTTCAACGTCATCTGGACGATGTTCTTCTTCCGCGGCGCCGCCGCGGCCAACGACAACCTCCCCTACGGCTGGGGCGCCTACGCCTCCCAGGGCGTCGGCAGGCTGTTCGACGCGATGGGTCTGAGCCACGGCACCCTGGAGGTGATGGAGGGCGTCGGCCTGCTGCTGCACATCGGCGTGATGCTGGCCTTCCTGATCGAGGTCGTGCACTCCAAGCACCTGCACATCTTCCTGGCGCCGATCAACGTGCTCTTCAAGCGCGAGGAGGACGGGGTCGCGCTCGGCGCGCTCAAGCCGCTCACCGTGAAGGGCGAGCCCGTCACCCTCGACGACATCGAGGACATGGACGAGGACACCACACTCGGCGTCGGCAGCATCGTGGACTTCTCCTGGAAGGGCCTGCTGGACATGGCGACCTGCACCGAGTGCGGTCGCTGCCAGTCCCAGTGCCCGGCGTGGAACACCGAGAAGCCGCTGAGCCCGAAGCTGCTGATCATGAACCTGCGCGACCACGCGATGGGCGCGGGCGACTACCTGTTGGCCGGAGAGGACAAGTCCAAGGTGTCGGCCACCGCGCTGGCCGAGGCCGAGCGCCCCCTGGTCGGCGAGACCGAGGGCGACCCGGCGGAGCCCACCGGCGGCGGCGTCATCGACCCCGACGTCCTGTGGTCCTGCGTGTCCTGCGGCGCCTGCGTCCAGCAGTGCCCGGTGGACATCGAGCACGTCGACCACATCGTCGACATGCGCCGCTACCAGGTGCTCGTCGAGTCCAACTTCCCCTCCGAGCTCAACCAGCTCTTCAAGGGCATGGAGTCCAAGGGCAACCCGTGGAACATGTCCCCGAACATGCGGATGGACTGGGCCAAGGGCCTGGACTTCGAGGTCCCCGTGGTCGGTGAGGACCTGGAGTCGCTGGAGTCGGTCGACTGGCTGTTCTGGGTCGGCTGCGCCGGCGCCTACGAGGACCGCGCGATGAAGACCACCCGCGCGGTCGCCGAGCTCCTCAACATCGCCGACGTCTCCTTCGGCGTCCTCGGCAAGGGCGAGACCTGCACCGGCGACTCCGCGCGCCGGGCCGGCAACGAGTTCGTCTTCCAGGGCCTGGCCCAGGAGAACGTGGAGACCTTCAAGGAGTACAAGGTCAAGAAGGTCGTCTCCACCTGCGCCCACTGCTTCAACACGCTGAAGAACGAGTACAAGGAGTTCGGCATCGAGCTGGAGGTGGTCCACCACACCCAGCTGCTGAACCGGCTCGTCCGCGAGGGCCGGCTGACCCCGGTCGCCGACGGCGCGGGAGCGGCGAAGCGGTCGATCACCTACCACGACCCGTGCTACATCGGGCGGCACAACCAGGTCTACGAGCCCCCGCGGGAGCTGCTCACGGTGCTCCCGGGTGCCGAGCTGGTCGAGATGGAGCGGAACTCCGAGCGCTCCTTCTGCTGCGGCGCCGGCGGTGCCCGCATGTGGATGGAGGAGACCATCGGTGAGCGGATCAACGTCAACCGCACCACCGAGGCGGTCGGCACCGGCGCGGACCAGATCGCGGTCGGCTGCCCGTTCTGCCGGGTGATGCTCTCCGACGGCCTGACCGCCCTGCAGGACTCCGGCGAGGCGCGCGAGGAGGTCGAGGTCCTCGACGTCGCGCAGATGCTCCTCGCCTCGGTCAAGGGCGTCCCCGCCACCCGCGACCGCGCGAAGTCCGGCGCCGCCGGCGCCTCCGCCAAGTCCAAGCCCGCGGAGTCCAAGCCCGCCGAGTCGGCGCCAGTTGACCGCGAGTCGGCGCCAGTTGACGGCGAGTCGGCACGTGTTGACGGTACGGCGGCCGGCGCGACCGCCGCGGGTGCCGGTACGGCGGCCGGTGGGTCGCTGTTCGACGTCGGCTCGGACGACTCCACCCCGTCTGAGGAGGCGGGGACGACCTCCTCGTCATCCTCCGGTGGGTCGCTGTTCGACCTCGGGTCCGAGGAGTCCGCCAGCGATGCTCCGGAGGCCGAGGCGTCGCCCTCCCAGACCACCGAGTCCGGTGCCGAGGACCTGGGCAGCGGTGGGTCGCTGTTCGACCTGGGCGGCGACGAGCAGGGCTCGTCCACCAACGCGAAGGCAGAGCCTGCCGAGCCGGCGGCGAAGCCCGCGGAGACCGAGAACGGTCAGGAGCTCGGCTCCTCCGGCTCGCTCTTCGACGTCGCGGCGGACGAGCCGGCGACGAGCACGCCGACCGAGGCGAAGGAGACTCAGCCCGCCGAGGAGAGCCCCTCGACCCCGGAGCCGACGCCGACTCCCGCCGCGGACACGACCTCGGCCTCGAACGCTGCACCCGGCTCGGAGATCCCCGAGGGCGGGTCGCTGTTCGACATCGAGGCGCCCGCCGAGCCGGCTGCTGCCCCGCCGGCCGCTCCGGTCGAGGAGTCGCCGGTGGCCGAGGCTCCGGCCGAGGAGTCGAAGGCGACCGAGGAGCCTGCGGCGGCCGAGTCGGAGGAGCCGGCCACGGAGTCCGGTCCGTCCGAGTCGGCTGCTCCGGCGAAGCCCGCTCAGGCCGCGGCGGTCGGCAGCGAGATCCCCGAGGGCGGGTCGCTCTTCGACATCGAGACGCCCGCCCAGCCCCAGCCGACCGCGACTGCTGCCGTCGTACCCGACGAGGCGACCGAGGGCGACACCGACACCGCGGACGTCGTCGAGTCGGAGCTGACCGAGTCGGTGCAGACCGAGTCCGAGACGACCGGTACGGCGGCCACCGCGGAGGCGACCGACTTCGGCACCACGGAGACGGGCAGCACCGTCACCGACCGGGGCGAGAACGAGGCCCCGACCGAGGCGGTCGACCCCGAGCGGGTGAGCCAGGCGGCGACCGAGGCTGCCCAGGACGAGGAGCCGGCGTCAACACGCGCCGACTCGCCGTCAACAAGCGCCGACTCGGGGTCAACAAGCGCCGACTCGGGGAGGAAGCACCAGCCCCGGACGGACGTCGACATCAACGAGTCGGGCTCGCTCTTCGACCTCTGAGCGAGCCGGGTCGCCGTACCCGAGCCACAACGTCATACGCCCCGGGGAACCGCTTCCCCGGGGCGTATGACGTTATCGGCGCGTCAACTCGACGAGCGCACGGGTCAGTGCGGGGCGCCCGGCTCGACGTCGCGCTCGAAGTGCTCGGGCACGACGACCGGCTTGAGCTTGGCCCAAGCCATGAACCCGACGCCCACGACCAGCAGGATGACGCCGGCCCACAGGTTGGCGTTGATGCCGCCGGTCTTCTCGGTCTCCGGGTCGCCGAAGATCCCCATCCCGAGCATGATCAGCCCGTAGATCCCGAGCAGCAGCCCGATGATGTTCCGGATGTCGAAGGCTCCGGCGGTGTGTGCGTTGCGGTTGCTCATCGTGGGGCTCCTTAGAACATCGCGTTGAGGACGATGACCATCACACCGGCGAGGATCGCCAGTGGGACGGTACGGCGGTACCAGGGGTAGGACGCCTCGTCGGGATCGGTGCGCTGCTCCTTCGGCGTCTCGGAGTAGACCAGCCCGACCAGCTGCTCGGCGGGCTTCGGCTTGGTCACCATCGTCACCACGACGCTGACCACGATGTCCACCACGAACGCGACCGAGGCGGCCAGGAAGGCCGCACCTTGTCCGGACACGGGGATGACCCCGACCGACAACTCGCTCAGGCCGTTCTCCGAGAGCACCGCCACCGTCACCGCGGACAGGGTGCCGGCGATCAGGCCGGCCCAGCCGGCGGTCGGGGTCATCCGCTTCCAGAACATCCCGAGGATGAACGTGGCGAACAGCGGCGCGTTGAAGAAGCCGAACAGTGCCTGCAGATACTCCATGATGTTGCTGAAGTTCGCTGCAAACGATGCAGTGAAGATCGCGATGAAGGTCGCCGCGACTGTGGCCAGCCGGCCCACCCGGAGGTAGTGGTCGTCGGACTTGCCCTTGACCAGGTAGGCGCCGTACAGGTCGTAGGAGAAGACGGTGTTGAACGCGGAGATGTTCGCCGCCATGCCGGCCATGAACGCCGCCAGCAGATCGCCAGCCCGAGCAGGCCGTTGGGCAGGATGTCGCGCATCAGCAGGAGCAGCGAGTCGTTGTAGGTGACCCTCTCGCCGGAGGAGCCACCCGGCACTGTCTCGCCGGCCTTCACCTGGGCGATCTCCGCCACCAGGACCGCGGCCAGCATGCCGGGCACGATGGTGATGAAGGGGACGAACATCTTCGGGAAGGCGCCGATGATCGGCGTCTTGCGGGCCGAGGAGATCGAGTCCGAGGCCATCGCGCGCTGCACCTCGACGAAGTTCGTGGTCCAGTAGCCGAAGGAGAGCACGAAGCCGAGGCCGAAGACGATGCCGACCACCGAGAGGATCGGGCTGTCGAAGCCCGAGAGCGCCTGGCCGGGCCAGGACTCCAGCTGCTGGGCGGCCGGGGTGACGGTGTCGGGGTTGGCGGCGGCGGCCTCGCGGATCCGGTCCTGCATCCCGCTCCAGCCGCCGACGCGGTGCAGGCCGATCAGGGTCAGCGGCAGCAGCGAGGCCACGATCACGAAGAACTGCAGCACCTCGTTGTAGATCGCGGCCGACAGGCCGCCGAGGGTGATGTAGGAGAGCACGATCACGGCGGCGACGATCAGCGCCACCCACAGGGGCCAGCCGAGCAGCGCGTGCACGATGGAGCCGAGCAGGAATAGGTTAATCCCGGCGATCAGCAGCTGGGCCAGGGCGAAGGAGATCGCGTTGACCAGGTGCGCCCCCGGGCCGAACCGGCGGAGCATGAACTCCGGCACCGAGCGCACCTTGGAGCCGTAGTAGAACGGCATCATCACCACGCCGAGGAACAGCATCGCCGGGATCGCGCCGACCCAGAAGTAGTGCACCGTCGGCAGCCCGATCTGGGCGCCGGTGGCGCTCATCCCCATGATCTCGACGGCGCCGAGGTTGGCGGAGACGAAGGCCAGGCCGGTGACCCACGCGGGCAGCGACCGGCCGGACAGGAAGAAGTCGACGGAGTCCGAGACCTGGCGCCGGGCCATGAACCCGATGCCGAGCACGAACGCGAAGTAGACGACCAGGATCAGGTAGTCCACCCAGGATGCGTCGATGAGCGTTTCGGACATCACGCCCTCCCCTTCAGTGAGCCCATCGCGGTCCGAGTGACCGCTAGCGAACAAAGGTAGACCCGTAAGGCCGTCTCATGCACCACATGCGTCCCAGGGATTCGACGGCTCGCCGGGCTCGCGGCGCGCCGTGACGCCATGCTGGGGGATGCACGACGTCACTCACGGTTGCGTATGACGTCACTGTGATGTCATAGTGGAGTCATGGACATCACCCCGTACGTCGAGAGCCTGCGCCGCGACCTCGCGTCCGCCTCCGCCGCCGGCTCGGCGGAGGTCCAGCAGGTCGCCGAGCGCCTGCTGCTCGCCCTGGAGCCGGCCACTCGGCTCGCCCTGATGGAGGCGGTCTCCGAGGCCGCCGCGGAGATCACCAGCGAGCTGCCCGCGGGCAGCGTCGACGTACGCCTGCACGGACGCGAGCTGGACTTCGCCGTTCACGTCGACACCCCGGCCGCACCGGCTCCGCCGCCTCCCCCGGCCCCCGAGCCGGAGGACGAGGGCGGCCTGACCCGGGTCACCCTGCGGCTGCCCGAGAGCGTCAAGACCCGCGCCGAGGAGCTGGCCGCCGAGGCGGGCCAGAGCCTCAACACCTGGCTGGTCCAGGCGGTGCGGGCCGCCACCCGCGACGCCGCGATCAGCGTCGACGTGGACCTGTCCAGCCTGCCCTTCGGCGCCGACTCCTTCGGCCGCGCCAAGGGGAACCGCCGCATGACCGGGTGGATCTGACCCGGCCCCCATCACCGCAATCCGCATCCAGCACGGTCCGGCCCGACAGGGTCGGGACGTGGTCCTCGCTCACCCGAAAACCCGAGAGGCTCCCATGACCGACCACGAGTTCGACACCCCCCACCCCCTCCCCCTGCACGTCCAGATCGGCCGCGGCCGGGTCGACCTGACCGCGGCCGACACCACGCGCAGCCTGGTCGAGGTCACCGGCCCCGGGGCCGAGGAGGTCGAGGTCCACCTGTCCGGCGACCAGCTCAACGTCATCCAGCCCAGCCGCAGCGGGTTCCTCCGGGACCGGCAGGTCACCGTGCGGATCACCGTGCCGTCCGGCTCGGCGCCGGCCGTGCGCACCGGCAGCGCCGATGTCCACCTGAGCGGCGTCGTCGGGGACACCGAGATCCGCACCGGCTCCGGCGACGTCCGGATCGAGGTGGTGGACGGCCCCGCGCTGGTCGAGACCGGATCCGGGGACGTCGCGATCGACGAGGCGCGCGGGCCGCTGCGGCTCAAGAGCGGGTCGGGCGACCTGGTCGTCGGGCACGCCGCCGCGCCGGTCGCCGCCTCCACCGGATCGGGCGACGTCCGGATCGACACCAGCGACGGGCCGGTCGTGACCAAGACCGGCTCCGGCGACATGGTCATCCAGCACGCTGCCAGCGACATCGGCTGGCAGACCGGCACCGGCGACCTCGCCGTCCAGCGGGTCGAGCGCGGCCAGGTCACGGCCAAGAGCGCCTCGGGCGACATCGTCCTCGGCGTCCCTCCGCGGCTGCCGGTGTGGACCGACATGCACAGCACCACCGGCGACGTCTCCTCCGACCTGGAGGGGGTGGGCGAGCCAGCCCCCGGCGCGGACCACCTCGAGGTGCGCGCCACGACCGCCACCGGCGACATCCGGCTGCGCCGGGCGGACTGACCGAGAGGAGGCAGCCATGCACGAGCTCAGCACCGAGATCCAGCTGGTCGCGAACCGGCTCGGCCGCGAACGCCGCGGCCCGCGTGTCCCGACGTACCGCAGCTCCCGCACCCCGCGCAGCGGACCGCGACCCCGCCAGCGGCGGTGACGTCAGATCGTCGTGCGGTGGAAGTTCTGGAACGACCGCGACGGCGTGGGCCCGCGCTGGCCCTGGTAGCGCGAGCCGTACTTGGCCGAGCCGTAGGGGTGCTCGCTGGGCGAGGTCAGCTGGAAGAAGCAGAACTGGCCGATCTTCATCCCCGGGTAGAGCTTGATCGGCAGCGTCGCCACGTTGGCCAGCTCCAGCGTCACGTGGCCGGAGAAGCCGGGGTCGACGAACCCGGCGGTCGCGTGGGTGAGCAGCCCGAGCCGCCCGAGCGACGACTTGCCCTCCACCCGCGCGGCGATGTCGTCGGGCAGCGAGACGACCTCATACGTCGAGCCGAGCACGAACTCGCCGGGGTGCAGGATGAACGCCTCGTCGCCCTCGGTCTCGATCTCGCGGGTCAGCTCGGACTGGTCGGCCGCGGGGTCGATGTGCGGGTAGCGGTGGTTCTCGAAGACCCGGAAGAAGCGGTCGAGGCGTACATCGATGCTCGAGGGCTGCAGCATGTCCGGGTCCCAGGGGTCCATCGCGATCCGGCCGGCGTCGATCTGGGCGAGGATGTCGCGGTCGCTGAGCAGCACGGGGCGACCCTACCCGCGATGCCGGACGGGCCGGCAGGGACAATCCCACTATGAGCTGGCAGCGGTACGTCGCCCTCGGCGACTCCTTCACCGAGGGGGTCGGCGACCACGACCCCGAGCGCCCCAACGGGGTCCGCGGCTGGGCCGACCGGGTGGCCGAGGTGCTCGGCGCCCACACCCCCGGCTTCGGCTACGCCAACCTGGCCATCCGCGGCCGCAAGCTCGACCAGATCCTGGACGAGCAGGTGGAGCCGGCGCTCGCATTGGAGCCCGACCTGGTCACGATCTACGCCGGAGCCAACGACATCCTGCGACCCAGCGTGAACATCGACGGCCTGGTCGAGAGGTACGACGCCGCGCTGGCCCGGCTGGCCGCGACCGACGCCACGCTGCTCGTCTTCACGGCCTACGACCCGTCGAGCTCGGCGATCTACCGCCCGCTGCGCGGCCGGTTCGCGACCTACAACGAGCTGGTGCGCTGGGCCGCGGACCGCAACGGCGCCCGGATCGTCGACTTCTGGCGGATGCGGGAGTACCGCGACTGGCGGATGTGGGACAGCGACCGGATGCACATGAGCACCCTGGGTCACCAGCGGATGGCGGCCGCCGTGCTCGACGTCCTCGGCGTCACCCACGAGCTGACCGCGCCCGAGCTCGAGCCGGTGCTGCCCGGGCGTCCCCGCGAGGTGTGGGCGGCCAATGCCCGGTGGGGCCGGGACTTCCTCGGCCCGTGGGTGCACCGCCGGCTCACCGGCCGCTCCAGCGGCGACGGCCTCGCGGCACGCCGCCCGGGAATTGCTCCCGTCGACTGAGCGGGTACTATTCCCATCGACCCGCTCAGGCAGCGGGTCGCTGCGGATGTAGCTCAGTTGGTAGAGCGCGACCTTCCCAAGGTCGATGTCGCGAGTTCGAGTCTCGTCATCCGCTCCACTGAAGCCGCCGCCTCGATCTCCGGGTGGCGGCTTCTGGCATTCCGCCGGGAGGCGCCGCTCGGTCAGCGGCTACCGTTCAAGCTAGATGTCGGCCAGAAGTTTGGCTAATGTTGCGTCATGAAGACCGTCGCCCTCAGTGAGGCCAAGGACAAGCTCTCCGCGCTCGTCGACGAGGCGGAGAGCACCCACGAGATCATCACCATCACTCGGCATGGTCACAACGCCGCGGTCTTGATCGCGGCCGACGAGCTGGAGTCGATGCGCGAGACGATCAGGTTGCTCTCGACGCCCGGAACGGTTGAAGAGCTCGACCGTGCGCGCGAGGAGTACGCCGCCGGCGGGACCACTGGCGGCGACGACCTCCGGAGCCGCTTCGGCCTCACCAGCCAGTGACCGAGCCCGGGACCGAATGGCGAGTCGAGTTCTCCTCGGCGGCGGTCCGGTCGCTGGACCGGCTTCCGGAGAAGGTGGCTGCGGCGGTGGTCGAGTTCACCACCGGCACGCTCCCGACCAACCCCCATCGGCTCTCCCAGCAACTCCAGGCCGAGCTCGCTGGCTGGCGGGTCGCCCGTCGGGGCAGCTACCGAGTCACCTTCCAGATCCTCGACCAGGATCGAGTCCTGCTCGTCGGGCGGATCGACCACCGAGCCGACATCTACCGACGGCGCTGAGGAGATCCCGCACGCACGTGGAGGTGATGCCGCTTGCCGAACGCGTGGCCGCCCGGGTCCGGCCCGGAGCCGCCACGCCAAGGGTCCAGGGGCACCGCCCCGCCTGCTTCAGTAGGCCAGGCGGTCACAACTCCCGCGTGAAGTGGTGCGAGCTGATCCGGAACCCGGCGTTGAGGTAGAGCCGGTGTGCCGCCGTACGGTCGGCGCCGACACCGGAGTCGAGGTGCACCTGCCGGCAGCCCTCCCGCTCGGCCTCGGCCAGCAGCCACTCGAGCAGCGTGCCGGCATGCCCCTGCCGGCGCGCCGTGGCGAGCGTCGAGAGGTCGTCGACATACAGGTGGCGGCCCCACGCCAGGTTCTCGGCGACCCGGAAGCCGGCCACGGCCAGGGCGCGGTCGCTGCCGTCCGGCACCCACGCCACCAGGCGATAGCCGGCCGGGCGCTGCACCTCGTCGACCTGCCGGACGAAGGCGTCGCGCTGGTCCAACCCGGTGCGCAGCTCGCGCATCGCGTCGAAGGCCCGCTCGGTGTGGGGTGGCAGCAGCTCGACGATCACGGGCTCATGCTGCCAGGGCGCCGCGAGGCGGCTCTCGGTGACCGTCAACACAGCAAGCCGCGAATGACAGCGATGTGATTCACGGCGTGTCGCTGCCGTGTTTCTGCTGTGACTCATGAGATAGTTGCGGACTTTGTGACTGTAGGGGAAAGTGTGACGCGATAACGGCTCCTCCCTCGGAAAGTGCGGCTCGTCATGTCCCTGCGCTCCCGCGTCACGACGCGAACCCCCCGACTCCGGCCGGGCCACTGGCGGCCGGTCGTCCTGACCGCCGCCGCCCTCGCCGGCCTGCTGGCCGTCGCGCCGCTCCTGCCGGACCGCGAGACGCCGCGCCCGCAGGCGCGGGTGATCGACCAGCCCGGCACCATGACCGCCACCCAGGGCAAGGTGGACACGAAGATGCAGGCCGAGATCGACCGGGTGGTCGGCGAGGGCATGCGCCTGCCGCGGACGACGGCCCGGATGACCCCCGCCCGGATGGCGTCCACCCAGGTGCGCTGCGCCGAGCTGGAGGGCCAGACCTACTGCCTCGGCCAGGGCTGGACCTCCAAGAGCGAGGCCGCGGTCCAGCAGGAGGTGGCCCGCGAGGTCACCGCGGCCGCCGCGCGGCGTACTCCACTGGAGACCACCGGCGACCTGTCCCTGGCCGACGAGCTGCGCCAGCGCGCCGCCATGTCCCCGCAGGCCCGGGCGAAGCTGGAGCGTGCGGAGCTGACCACCGCGGCGAAGTCGGTGGCGAAGGTCTGGCTGCTCCGTCACGAGATCGAGGGCACCCCGCTGCCCGCCGGCTTCGCCCGGCGGCACCCCGAGGCCCGGCTCGCCCAGGGTCGGTCCGGTGCGGGCGGGATCCGGCTGACGGCCGGCAAGACCGCCCGCGACTACCCCCAGCGCTCCACCGTCGTCTCCAGCAAGCGCGTCTCCGAGCAGATCCGCAGCTACTGGTGCGGCCCCGGCGCCATGCAGATGATCGGCTGGGGCTGGAGCGGGACCAAGCTCTCGCAGTCCACCTGGGCCGGCCGCCTGGGCACCACCACCAGTGGTACGGCGATCACCCGGATGGTGGCCGCCACGAACAGGTACACCGGGTGGGACCGCGCCAGCCGGGCCGGCACCTACATCACCCTGGACATCAGCGGTTACAGCTTCGACAAGTGGTGGCTGCTGATGATGCGGCACGTCGAGGACTACCGCGCGCCGGTGATCCTGCACCCGCTGCTGTACAAGAGGTGGTTCCCCTACCTCGACGACGACGCGTCGGGTCACTTCCAGATGGGCCGGGGCTACGACAAGAACGGTGCGGACCCCAACCTGATCGGCTACTTCGAGCCGTGGAACCAGAAGCGTTTCGACCCCTCGGAGCCCTACATCAAGCGGGTCCAGTGGCAGCGGGCCTACAACTCCTACCGCGCCAACAAGGCCCACTTCCAGCACAACGTCGGGGTCTGACCGGGTGCGCCGCCTCGCCGCCGCCGCGCTCACCGCCCTGGTCCTGGTCCTGACCGGGTGCACGACAGAGTCCGGCTCCGAGCCGGAGGGCCGGGACTCCTCGGCGCAGGGGTCGTCCTCGGCCGCGCCCGAGGAGAGCGCGGCCTCGGCTCCCGGCGACCTGCCCGAGCCGGGTACGGCGGAGCAGCCCGCCGAGGTGGAGCCGATCCGGGATCTCCTGGACTGGCGCCGGGCCGGCGACCCGACCCGCACCACCGTGACCGCCGGGTCGGCGTACACCCTCGCCGTGTCCGCCGACAGCGCCCGCGCGAGGCTCGACGGACCGAACGGACGCACGGTGCGGGCGCCCAACGGCTTCCGGATCAGCGACGCCCTGCTGGACGAGCAGTACGCCGTCATCGTGATCCAGGACGCGACCGAGGCCGAGCCCTCGCGGGCCACTGTGGTCGACCTCTCCGACGGCAGCACCACCCGGCTGGACGGGCGCTCCCAGCCGCCGACCGTCAACGGCGGCTCCTGGGCGCTGGCAGACGGACGCGTCTTCCACCCGACCATCGGGAAGCGCGGTGCCTACTGCCTGGCCGAGGTGAATCTGGCCTCCGGCGAGGGCCAGACCACCTACTGCGCCGACGCGAACTCGGGCTTCAACCAGGTCAGGGCGACGCCGGAGGGGCTGTCGCTGCTCAGCTTCGACGACGGCACCCCGTCGTGCCGGACCGTGCTCGCGGTCGGCGAGGCGTCGATGGAGCCGTTCCCCGGTGTGAAGGAGTGCGCCGGCTGGGAGGGCCTCCTCCTGCCCGACGGGGCGGTCTGGACCCAGGTCGAGGACGAGAACCGGATCGAGCAGGGCTCGCTGCGCGCCCGGGTCGGCGACGGCTACTACGACCTCGGCTCCGGCGCGACCGGCAGCCTGGTGTGGTGCGGCGACGCTGCCTACTTCTCCCGCAACCAGGAGACCGACACCGGCCCGGCCCAGCTGCTGAGGTGGGACGGCTCCTCGCTGGCCGTCGTGTTCGAGGCCGGGAAGGGCGGACCCTCCTCGATCTCCGCGCCGCGGTGCGGCGGCGACGCGATCAGCGTCTCGGTGCTCGCCGAGACCGGCGACCGGCAGGTCACCGCGCCCGTCGGCTGACCCGGTTCGGGTACGGCGCCTCAGGCGGTCGCCTGCACCCACTCGACCAGCGGGCGCCCGGCGCGCCAGTCGCGCCGTACCCACTCCAGCAGCTCGGCGGTGTGGATCTCCTCGGGGAAGCCGTAGGACCGGCCCAACGTCAGCGACTTGTGTCGCAGCAGGTCGATCCGGGGGTGGTCGGCGTCGAAGCCGCGCGGCGAGGTCTTGAGGGTCTCGCCCGTCCGCTCCCAGCCGTCGGCCTCCAGGCCCTCGACGATGCCGGCCAGCTCCGGGCCGGTCCGGTCGTGGTCGATGGCCGAGCGGATCGCGGCCAGCTGCTCGCGCTCGGCGCGGTAGTAGCCGACGCCGACCCGGACCCCGGCGGCCGAGATCTCGACGTACCACCCCGTCGCCGGTCCCGCGGAGACGAAGGCGCCCTGGTGGGTCTTGTACGGCGTCTTGTCCTTGGCGAACCGCACGTCCCGGTAGGGGCGGAAGACCTTCGCGGTCCCGAACTCCGGCTCGAGCGCGGCGCAGAGCGCGGTCATCGGCGCCCGCACGGCGTCGGCGTACACCGGCTTGTGCGCCTCCCAGAACGACTTGGTGTTGTCCATCTCCAGGTCGTCGTAGAAGTCCAGCGCGGCCACCGGGAAGCCCTCGAACGACATGGATCGAGCCTACGGCCCGACCCCCGCGTTGCATCCTGCCGCGGCGCCTGCCAGAGTCTCGCCCTGTGGCTGACCAGGTCTGGCTGCCGGACGGTACCGAGGCATGGGTGCTGCCCCTGCTGCACTCCGACCGCGAGCGGTTCGTCGAGGAGTTCGAGGCCCTGTCCCCGGACAGCCGGCGCCGCCGCTTCCTCTCCCCCGTCGTGCACCTCTCCGACGCCCTGTTGCAGTCGCTGGTCGACGACGTGGACGGGATCGACCACGTGGCCCTGGTGCTCTTCGCCGCCACCGACGCCGACGACTTCGAACCGGTGGCGATCGGCCGGATGGTGCGCTACCCCGACCTGCCCGACGCCGCCGACATAGCGGTGACGGTGAAGGACAGCTGGCAGGGCCGGGGGGTCGCCTCCGCGCTGCTCCCGGTGCTGCTCGAACGGCGCCCGGCGGGCGTGACGCACGTGCTCACCGAGGTCGCGGCCGACAACCCCGCCTCGCTCGCGATGCTGCACAAGCTCGGTCCGGTGACGCGGACGCCGACCGGCCATGGTGGGTACGACGTGGAGGTGGACCTGGTCGGCGCCGGACCGCGCCATCCCTCGGCCGAGCGGGTCGGCCACCGGCTGCACCCGGTCCTGGAAGAGCCGTGGCGCCTGCTGCTCCGCCAGCGGGACCGGGTCTGCCCCTGGCTGCAGTGAGCCCCCGGCCGCCCGCCCGGCTCGCTTGCGCCGCCGTACGCCCGACGGGGTGACCGGAGGTAGCCAGGCCACGCGAGACAGCGCCCCGGACGTGGCTGGGCCACCCCCCAGTCAGGGGGACGGAGCTCAGTGCGGCTGCCAGGCGTCCTCGTCGGCGGTCCGGTCGGTGACCGCGGCGGGGAGGTCGCCGTCGGCCAACTGCTGGATCGAGACCTCCTCGAAGACGTCGCGCAGCGAGCGGCGCGCCGCGATCCACACGTGCTGGAGCACCTCGGCGGAGTCCTTGTAGGTCACCGCCTCCGGGCGCAGCCCGTAGACCGAGACCAGCGGCCCGTCCACCGCCCGGATCACGTCGGCGACGCTGACGGTGTCGGCGTCCTTGGCCAGCCGCCAGCCGCCGGACTGACCGCGCTGGGAGACCACGATGCCCGCGCGGCGCAGGTCGGCCAGGATCGCCTGAAGGAAGCCGGACGGGATGTCCTGCCGCCGGCCCAGCTCGTCGGCGCTCACCGGTGTCGCGTCCGCGCGTCCGGCCATCTCGATCAGCGCCCGCAGGGCGTAGTCGGACTTCGTCGAGACGCGCATGGGGACATCTTTCCAGATGACCCGGCCACTTCCGTGCGTTGCCGGACGCTCACGTCCCAGAACGACCGACGCCCCCGAGCCGGGTGGGCGGACTCGGGGGCGTCGTTCAGCAGCGCGCGGGGTCAGTGCACGCCGGCGAGTGCCTCCTCGGAGAGCACGTCGTCACGGTTGCGACGGTGGTCGCGGATGGCGAAGGCCAGGGCCGCGACCCAGGCGACGGCCACGACCGCGGCGATCACGCCGCGCTGGTTGCCGGGCGCTCCCAGCGCCTCGAGGATCGTGTTGGTGTTGGTCAGCACGATCACGCCACCGGCGGCGACACCGAGGATGGTGGCGGGCAGGTGCCGCACCAGCCACGCGGCGAACGGGGCGGCGATCACACCGCCGACGAGCAGCGCCGCGGCGATCTCCCAGTCGATGCCGGCCGAGCCGAGCGCGAACAGGAAGCCGAGCGAGCCGCCGATCGCGACCAGGAACTCGGAGGTGTCGATCGAGCCGACGACCTTGCGCGGCTCGAGCCGGCCGCTGGAGAGCAGGGTGGTCGTGCCGACCGGGCCCCAGCCGCCACCGCCGAGGGAGTCCATCGCGCCGGCGAAGAGGCCCAGCGGGGCGAGGAACGCCGGGGACGGGCTGCTCTTGATCTTCGGACGACGGCCGCGCAGGACCAGGAAGCGCCACATCACGTAGAGACCGAGCACCAGCAGGATGCCGGCGACCCAGGGCTTGGCGACGGCGGCGTCGAGCGAGGCCAGGAAGGTCGCGCCGGCGAAGGCGCCGATCGCACCCGGGACCGCCAGGATCGACACGGTGCGCCAGTCGACGTTGCCGAGCTTGTGGTGGGAGATGCCGGAGACCAGCGTGGTGCCGATCTCGGAGAAGTGGACGGCGGCCGAGGCGGCGGCCGGGGCGACGCCGACGGCGAGCAGCAGCGTGGAGGACGTCACGCCGTACGCCATCCCGAGCGAGCCGTCCACCAGCTGCGCTGCCAGGCCCACGATGGCCAGGACGATGAAGTTCTTCATGGGAAGGGGAAGCCTTTCGACGATGCCCGAGGATTCATGACCAAGTTGATCGGGTTTCTAACTCTAGCGGATAACTAGACATTAATGGGGTCAAGCGTGTCAACTCGGCGCGCCTTGATCCAGATCACATCCGCCGACCCCTGCTTGCGGCCCGGCGCAGCGCAGAGCACAATGGAAGTTACTGACCAGTACGTAACCTGCCGGACCCCGATCGAGAAGGTGGATCTGTGAGCCACTACAAGAGCAATCTGCGCGACATCGAGTTCAACCTCTTCGAGGTCTTGGGCCGCGACGACGTCCTGGGCCAGGGCCCGTTCGGCGAGGTCGACGGCGAGACCGCGCGCGAGATCCTGGCCGAGGTGGACCGGCTGGCCCGCGAGGACCTGGCGGCCTCCTATGAGGACAGCGACCACAACCCGCCGGTCTTCGACCCGGCCGCGCACACCGCCGACGTACCCGAGAGCTTCAAGAAGAGCTACCAGGCGTGGGTGGACTCGGAGTTCTGGCGGCTGCAGATCGGCGAGGAGCTCGGCGGCACCCCCGCACCCTCCTCGATCATCTGGGCGATCGGCGAGCTGGTGCTGGGCGCCAACGCCCCGATCTGGATGTACGGCGCCGGGCCGGCCTTCGCGAGCATCGTGCACCGCAACGGCAACGAGCGCGACAAGCAGATCGCTCAGCACATCATCGACCGCGGCTGGAACACCACCATGGTGCTCACCGAGCCCGACGCCGGCTCCGACGTGGGCGCCGGTCGCACCAAGGCCACCCCGAACGAGGACGGCACCTGGAACATCGAGGGCGTCAAGCGGTTCATCACCTCCGCCGAGTCCGACCTCACCGACAACATCGTGCACCTGGTGCTGGCCCGCCCGGTCGGCGTCGAGGGTGCCGGCGGCCCCGGCACCAAGGGCCTCTCCCTCTTCATCGTGCCGAAGTTCCACTTCGACCCCGAGACCGGCGAGATGACCGGCGAGCGCAACGGCGCCTACGTCACCGGCGTCGAGCACAAGATGGGCATCAAGGTCTCCAACACCTGCGAGCTCACGTTCGGCGACCCGGGCGTCGGCGGCGGCGAGCCGGCCCGCGGCTGGCTGCTCGGCGAGGTGCACAACGGCATCGCGCAGATGTTCCAGGTGATCGAGAACGCCCGGATGATGGTGGGCACCAAGGCCATCGCCACGCTCTCCACCGGCTACCTCAACGCGCTGGACTACGCCAAGGAGCGGGTGCAGGGCGCCGACCTCACGCAGTCCGCGGACAAGACCGCGCCGCGCGTGACGATCACTCACCACCCCGACGTCCGCCGCTCGCTGATGACCCAGAAGTCCTTCGCCGAGGCGATGCGCGCGCTGGTCCTCTACACCGCCACCTGGCAGGACCAGGTGATGCAGGCCGAGTACGCCGGCACCGCGGACTCCGAGGAGAACCAGCTCGCCGTGGCGGTCAACGACCTGCTGCTGCCGATCGTGAAGGGCTACGGCTCCGAGCGCTCCTGGGTGCTGCTGGGCACCGAGTCGCTGCAGACCCTCGGCGGCTCGGGCTTCCTCACCGAGTACCCCATCGAGCAGTACGTCCGGGACGCCAAGATCGACACCCTCTACGAGGGCACGACCGCGATCCAGGGGCAGGACTTCTTCTTCCGCAAGATCGTCAAGGACCAGGCCCGGGCGCTGACCCACCTCAACGGCGAGATCGACGCGTTCATCTCCTCCGAGGCGGGCAACGGCCGGCTCAAGGTCGAGCGCGAGCTGCTGGCGCAGGGCCTCGCCGACGCCGGCGAGCTGGTCGGCTGGATGATCAACACCCTGATGACCGCCGACGAGTCGGCCGAGGGCGGCGACATCCGCAACATCTACAAGGTCGGGCTCAACACCACCCGGCTGCTGATGGTGCTCGGCGACCTGGTCTGCGCCTGGCTGCTGCTGCGCCAGGCCGAGGTCGCGCTGGAGAAGCTGGGCGGCGAGGTCTCCCCGGCGGACAAGGCGTTCTACGAGGGCAAGGTGGCGGCGGCCAAGTTCTTCGCGGCCAACAACCTGCCCGCGATCTCCGCCGAGGTGGCGATGGCCAAGGCGACGGACCTGGAGCTGATGGAGCTCGACGAGTCGGCCTTCTGAGGCGCCGTACGCCTCTCGCCCCCGACCCGACGGCGGGGGCGGGGGGTACGGCGCGCGCCCGGGGCGCCCGCGTGAACAATCGACCACGACTGCGGGGAGTGCACCGCGGATCGCGCGAACCAGGTGCATTTCCGCACACGACCCGGGGACGTTCACCACGGTCCGCCGCGATTCGCCGCCCGAGACGCCCACCCGAGGCCCAACACGAGCCCTGGGGCGCATGTGACGGATGGGAATTACCCCCGGAAGGGTGATTCGCCCAGGCGGGTCGGCGTCGTTCCATAGAAGACCCTGGGGACGCCCCTGGTCCCCTGAACTGGAGGACATGTCATGGGAATCGGCCTCGGAGTCATCCTCGCGGTCATCGGCGTCATCCTGCTGCTCAACGTCGTCGAGCTGCCTGCAGCAATCGATGACGTGGTCGCCACCAACACGCTCGGCTGGATCCTCCTGATCGCGGGCATCGTGGTGATCGTGCTCGCCCTGATCCAGACCCGCAGCGCCAACCGCTCCGTGGTGGAGGAGCGACGACGCTGACCTGACCACACAACGCCGACGGCCGGCGTCCCTCTGCGGCGGGGCGCCGGCCGTCGTGTGTGCCGAGTGGATCAGGCGTGGGTACGCCGGCCCTTGCGGCCGTCGTACCGCGCACCGTCGCGGCCCTCGCGCGCACCCGGGCGACCCCCGCCGTGCGGGCGGCCCTTGCCCTGGGGGCGGCCCTTGCCGTGCGGCCGGCCGGAGCCGGAGCGGGCGTAGGGCTTGCGGCCGCCGCCCTTTCGCTCGCCGCGCTGCGGCGCGACCGGGCCGGGGTGGCCGGTCTCGGCGAGCGCCTCGGCGGTCATCGGCTGGGGCGCCGTACGCAGGTCGTGGTGCAGCACCTCGACGCCGGCCTGCTGCTGCATCCGGACCACGGAGGAGACCAGCTTCGGCGTGGTGATGGTGACGACGGCACCGTCCTCGCCGGCGCGCGCGGTGCGGCCGGAGCGGTGCAGGTAGGCCTTGGCGTCGCTGGCGGCGTCGAAGTGCACGACCATGTCGACCCCGTCGACGTGGATGCCGCGGGCCGCGACGTCGGTCGCCACGACCGCCTTCGCCTCGCCGGAGGAGAAGCGGGCCAGGTTGCGCTCGCGCACCCGCTGGGAGAGGTCGCCGTGCAGGTCGACCGCACGCACGCCCTGCTCGGTGAGGGTCTCGGCCAGCGTCATCGCCGCGTCCCGGGTGCGGGTGAAGACGATGGTGCGGCCGTTCGCGCGGACCAGGTCCGCGGTGGCCCGCTGCTTGTCCCGGAAGCCCCCGACGACCAGCGTGTGGTGGGTCATCGTGGTGACCGCGCCGCCGTTGGGGTCCAGCTCGTGCAGCCGCGGCTCGCGCAGGTGGGCGCGCACCAGCGCGTCCACGTCGCCGTCCAGGGTGGCGCTCAGCAGCAGCCGCTGGGAGCCGGCCGGGGTGAGCCCGACCAGCCGGTCGACCTCGGGGTAGAAGCCCAGGTCGCACAGGTGGTCCGCCTCGTCCAGGACGGTCATCTCGACGTCGTCGAAGAAGACGTAGCCCTGCTCGAAGAGGTCGCCGAGCCGGCCGGGGGTGGCGATGACGACGTCGGTGCGCTGCCGCAGCCGGCGGGTCTGGGCCTCGTACGGCGTGCCGCCGTAGACCGTGGTCAGCTTCAGCCCCAGCGAGGACGCGGCGGGCTCGAGCGCGCGCTTGACCTGGGTGGCCAGCTCGCGGGTGGGCAGGATGATGACGGCGCGCGGGTGGCTGGGGCGCGAGGAGCGGCCGGCGAGCCGGGCCAGCACGGGGATGCCGAAGGCCAGGGTCTTGCCGGAGCCGGTGCGGGCGCGGCCCAGCACGTCGTGGCCGGCGAGCGCGTCGGGGACGACGGCCTGCTGGACCGGGGTGGGCTCGGTGATCCCCTCGGCCGCGAGGGCCGCGATCAGGTCGGCGGGGAGGTCGGTGAAGGCGTGCGTGGGCGTCTCGAGGACGTCGGAGGTCATGACGATGCTTTCTGCTCAGTGATCGATCCGCCCGATCACTGGCCTCTGCACGCGTCAACGCGTGCGCCACACCGGGCTTGACGAAAAGAAGAAGACGGGCCGGACTGCCATCGACCGGCAGTGGCCACCTAACAGGGATAAGTCTACGGCCACCCGGCGCTCCGGCCCCAATCCGCGCGAGCGTGACGGCGCCCACGGTGCGTGTCCGCGCCGCGGTCTAGGGTGACGCGCATGAGCGATCAGGACCGGCTGAGGGAGTACGTCGAGGTCTGGTGGCAGGCCGTCGACGACTTCACCACGCTGCTGGAGCGGGTGCCCGAGGAGCAGTGGGGCACCCCGACCGACCTGCCCGGCTGGGACGTCCGCGCGGTCGCCGCGCACACCGCCCACCTGGAGTCGCTGCTCGCGGGCGGGCGGCACGCCGAGGTGGAGATCGGCGACCCGCCGCACGTGCGCGGCGACATGGGCCGCTTCACCGAGCAGGGCGTGGTGGGCCGCCGCGACCGTGGCCGCGACGAGCTGATCAACGAGATCCGCGAGTCCGCCACCACCCGCCACACCGCGCTGCTGGCCGACCCGCCCACCGACGGGTCGGCGCCTGCGCCGGGCCTCTTCGGCGCTATCGGGTGGAGCACCGAGACGCTGCTGCGCAACCGGCCGCTCGACGTGTGGATGCACGAGCAGGACGTCCGCCGTGCGGTCGACCAGCCCGCCAACCTCGACTCCCCCGCCGCCGCGCACGTCGTCGACTACCTCAGCGAGTCGCTCGGCCTGGTGCTGGCCAAGCGCGCCGAGGCCGCCCCGGGCAGCACCCTGGTCCTGGAGGTGGACGGCTTCGCTCCGCGCGCCTTCGTCGTGGACGACGACGGGCGCGGCTCGGAACTGGCCGAGGCGCCCGCCGACCCGACGGTGCGGTTGTCGATGGACCCCGAGACGTTCGTGCTGCTGACGGGCGGGCGCCGGGCGTCCGCCGGAGACGCCGTACGCATCGAGGGGGACGCCGACCTCGGCCGACGGGTCGTCGAGCGGATGGCGGTGACGCCGTGAAGTCCAAGCAGCGCACATGGGACCTCGAGGACATGCCCGACCAGACCGGGCGCACCGTGGTCGTCACCGGCGTCTCCGAGGGCGGGCTGGGCCACCACACCGCGCTGGAGCTGGCCCGCCGCGGTGCCCGGGTGGTGCTGGCCGGTCGCTCTCCGGAGAAGGTCGAGCGGACCGCCGAGCTGGTCACCGAGGAGGTGCCCGATGCCCGGCTGGACCGGCTCACCGTCGACCTGGCCGACCTCACCTCGGTGCGCCAGGCCGCCGAGACCGCCGCCGCGTTCGGGCCCATCGACGTGCTGGTCAACAACGCGGGAGTGATGGCGCCGCCCTACTCCCGCACCGTCGACGGCTTCGAGCTGCAGATGGCCACCAACCACTTCGGCCCGTTCCTGCTGACCGGGCTGCTGCTGGACCAGCTGGTCGCCAGCGCGGACGGCCGGGTGGTGACGGTCTCCTCGATCGGGCACCGCAGCGCGCCGCGCCCGCCGCTGGACGACCCGCGGACGCAGCGGGGCCGCTACCTGCGCTGGCCGGAGTACGGCCAGACCAAGCTGGCGAACCTGCTCTTCACCTACGAGCTGCAGCGCCGGGTCGAGGAGCGCGGCCTCCCGGTGCGGGCGCTGGCCGCCCACCCCGGCATCGCCGGGACGCACCTCGCCGCCAACGGCACCTTCGGCCGGTCCTCCGGCGGGGCCGCCACGATCCTCGACGCCGCGGTCAAGGGGCTCACCCAGTCGGCCGCGATGGGCGCGCTGCCCACGCTGATGGCCGCGACCGACGACCTGCCCGGCGGCACCTTCTGCGGCCCGTCGGGCTTCCAGCAGATCGGCGGCAAGCCCCGCGTCGTGGGCTCGTCGGCCGCCTCGCACGACCGCGAGGCGCAGCGGCGGCTGTGGGAGATCAGCGAGCAGGCGGTCGGGCTGGAGTGGCCCTGAGGCCGTTCAGTCCTGGGTCGCGGCGATCCTGCGCGGCAGCGAGAGCGCGGGCAGCTCCTCCAGCAGGAGCGGCCGCTCGTCCGGGCCGGCGAGCGGGATCCGCCAGTTGGGGTACTCATCGCTCGTGCCCGGCTGGTTGATGATCCGCCGGTCGCCGACCAGGTCCGAGAGCGCGACGCCGCGCAGTCGTGAGGGGGTCGCGGCGAGGAGGCGGTGCAGCGCGACGACCACGTCCTCCCGCCCCGCGGCGGTCTTCAGGTCGGCCGGCCCGTCGAGGAAGCCGCGCTCGGTCAGCAGCCGGCAGACCCGCTGGATCGACGTACGCTCCTGGGCGATCTCCTCCTCGACGCCGCGGGTGAGCAGGCCGAGCTGCTCGCGGAGCCGCACGTGCGCGAGCTCGAGATATCCCTCCGACGGCGCCAGGTCGTGGGTCGTCACGGTGGCCAGGCACAGCTCGCGGTAGTCCTCCGGCGGCAGCGGCCGGTCGCCGTCCCACTCGAACCAGAGCACCGACGTGCCGAGGATCCCGCGCTCGAGCAGGGCCTCCCGCGCGGTCGGGGGGACCACCCCCATGTCCTCGCCCACCACGAAGGCGCCGGCCCGGTGCGCCTCGAGCACCAGGATCGAGAGCATCGCCTCGTGGTCGTATCGGACGTAGGCGCCCTCCGAGGCGGGCATGCCCTCGGGGATCCACCACAGCCGGAACAGCCCGAGGACGTGGTCGATCCGCAGACCACCCGCGTCGACGAGGAGCGCGCGGATCATGTCGCGGTACGGCGCGTAGCCGGCCTCGGCGAGCCGGACCGGGTGCCACGGGGGCTGGGACCAGTCCTGGCCGAGCTGGTTGAACTGGTCCGGCGGGGCGCCGACGCTGACGCCGCGGACCAGGGCGCGGCGCAGGCTCCACGCGTCCGCGCCGGCCCGGTGGACGCCCACGGCCAGGTCGTGCACGACGCCGACCCGCATCCCGTCGGCCAGCGCGCTCTCCTGGACCGCCGCCAGCTGGCGGGCGAGCTGCCACTGCAGCCAGGTGTGGAAGCGGACCAGGTCGGCGTGCTCGGCGCGGAAGGCGGTCACCGCGTCGCTGCGCGGGTCCGCCAGCTCCTCGGGCCAGTCCCGGTCGTCGCCGAGCACCTCGGCGATGGCGCTCCAGGTGGCGAAGTCGGTCAGGCCGAGGCCGCGCGCGTCGGCGTACTCCTCCAGGCCGCGGGTGTCGTCGTCGGCCTCGAAGACCAGCCGGAGCGCGTCGCGCTTGAGCGCCCAGGCGGCGTCCCGGTCGATCCGCTCGCTGGTGGTGAGCTCGGCCGCGCGGGCGGCCAGCTCCTGGACCCGGTCGCGGGCGGCAGGGTCCAGCAGGGGGTAGGCCGGCAGCTCCTGGACGCGGAGGTAGAGGGGGTTGGCGAACCGGCGGGTCGTCGGCAGGTAGGGGCTGGGCTCCATCGGCGCGACCGGCTGGGCGGCGTGCAGCGGGTTGACCAGCACAAAGTCCGCGCCCAGGTCCCGGGCGCTCCAGGAGGCGAGGGCGGCCAGGTCGCCGAGGTCGCCGACGCCCCACGAGTCCGCCGAGCGCACTTGGTAGAGCTGGGTCAGCACGCCCCACGCCGGCCCGTCGGCCAGGGCCGGCGGCAGCTCGAGCCGCTCGGGCGCGACGACGAGCGGCACCGCGGCGTCCTGCTCGGCGGAGCCTGCGCCGTCGGTGTCGACCTCCGCGCGCAGCACGTGCCAGCCGAGGGGCAGGTCGGGGTCCAGCTCGACGGTGGCCTCGCCGGTCAGCACGCCGTCGACCGGGCGCGGGTCGACCCAGTGGTCGACCTGGCGGACCGGACGGGTGCCGCCGTCCTCGAGCTCGACGGTCACCCGCACCTCGGCGCCGTGCGGCACGTGCACCGGCACGCGCCGGGTGCGACCGGCGCGGGTCACCACGATGGGCGGGAGGGTCTGGCGCCACGGCCGGAGCTCGGCGTCGCTCAGCGCGGTCCGGACCGCCGCGTCGGTGGACACGTCCAGCCCGAGGGCGGTGAGGATGGCACGGAGCGCCTCGTCGCCGACGGGACGCTCGACGCCCTGCCAGTCGGTGAACCCGGTCGAGACGCCCCACGCGGCGGCGAGGTCGGCCAGGGCCTGGTCGGGTGTCTCCACCCGCGCGAGTCTGTCACGCGCGCCCGGCTCGTAGACGCGCGGACACAACCTGCTCCAGCGGGCCCGGCCGAGCGGGGCCCGCGGCCGCCGGGACGGGTTGTGCCAGTGCGTCTACGCGAGCTCGGCGCGGCGGGCCCGGAGGTGCGCCGCCTCCGGCTCGTTGCGGCACAGCCCGATCGCCTCGTCGAAGGCGTCGCGCGCGGCCGCAGGGTCGCCGGCGCGGACGAGCAGCTCGGCGCGGACGGCCGACGGGCGGTGACTGCCCGGCATCCCGACGTCCTCCAGCGCGGCCAGACCGGCGCGCGGACCGTCGGCCTCGGCGACCGCGACCGCCCGGGCCAGGCGGGCCGCGTCGCCCGGCGTCACCGCGAGCAACTGGTCGTAGAGGCCGACCACCCGATCCCACCGGGTCTCCCCCGCCGTGGGTGCGGTGGCGTGCTCGGCAGCGATCCTGGCCTGGAGGAGGTACGACGCGGCCTGCGGGCTCAACGGCGCGGCGAACCGGGGGTCCCGGAGCAGGGCGACCGCCTCGTCGATCTCGTCGTGCCGCCACCGGGCCCGGTCCTGGTCGGCCAGGAGCACCAGCTCGCCCTCCGCGGAGACCCGCGCGTCGCGGCGGGAGTGCTGCAGCAGCATGAGCGCCAGCAGGGCGGCGAGCACCGGCCGGCCGGGCCGCAGCGCGTCGACCAGCCGGGTCAGCCGGATCGCCTCCCCGGCGAGCTCGGCCCGCAGCAGGTCCGGGCCACTGCCGGGGGCGTAGCCCGCGGTGAAGGCGAGGTAGGCGGTCCGCGCCACCGACTCCAGCCGGTCGTCCAGGGTGTCGTCGTCGGGGACCGCGAACGGGATGCCGGCGCCCACGATCCGCTTCTTGGCCCGCGTCAGACGCGCGGCCATCGTCGGCTCCGGCACGAGGAACAGTCGGGCGATGTCGTGGGTGCTGACACCGAGGACGAGTCGCAGTGCCAGCGCGCTGGCCGCCTCCGGGGCCAGGGCCGGGTGCGTGCACATCAACACCAGCCGCAGCACGTCGTCCTCCACCAGGTCGCCCGGGTCGGCCATCGCCGGGTGCTCGCGCAGCTCGGACTCCGCGACCAGCAGCGGCTCCTTGCGCCGCGCCATCGCCTCGGCCCGCAGCCGATCGAGCACCCGCCGCCGGGCGCTGGTGTGCAGCCAGGCCGCCGGACGGTCGGGGACGCCGTCCTCGGGCCAGCGTCGTGCCGCGGCCTCCACCGCGTCGGCCAGCGCGTCCTCGACCAGGTCGAGCCGCCGGAAGCGCGCGAGGAGCAGGGCGACCAGCCGGCCCCACTCCTCGCGCACCGTCCGGGCGAGCGCGTCCGCCGCATCCGCCATGCTCAGCCCGTCGGGTCGACGGCCGGGCTGATCTGGATGTCGTAGTCGGGCAGCACCTCCAGGAGCTCGACCAGGACGTCGAGGTCGGGGGCCTCGATCAGGTAGAACCCGCCCAGACCCTCGACCGCCTCGGCATAGGGCCCGTCGGTGAGCTGCACCTGCCCGCCCCGGGTCCGCATCACGGTCACCGCGTCCGGCCCGGCGAGCGCCTCCCCGGCGAGGATCTGCACGCCCTCGCGGCCCGAGCAGGCGGCGGAGAAGGCCTCGAAGCTCGTCATCACCTCCGCCTGCTGGTCCGGGTCGAGCGTGGACCATGCGGGCTCGTCGCCGTCGCCGACGAGCAGCACGAGGTATCTCATGACGGCCGGTCCGCGGGGTCGACGTTGGGCCGCACCTCGATGCCGTCGCCGGTGCCGGCGATGATCTGGCAGCACTCCATCAGGCCGTCCAGGTCCTCGGTGCGGATCTGGTAGTAGCCGCCCACCTGCTCGGCGGTCTCGGCGTACGGGCCCTCGGTCACCTCGCCCCCGCCCGCGGGGATCGAGCGGGCGTCGGTGGTGGCGGTCAGCTCGCCGCCTCCGGTGATCTGGTGCCCTCCCGCGGCCAGCGCCTCGTTGAACCGGGCGTACTGCGCGTAGCCCTCCTTGCGCTCGGCCAGGCTCATCGAGGTCCACCACCGGTCGGCGGCCCCGATGATCAGCACGGTGTAGTCAGCCATGTCGTCTCCTCCTCACTCAGCCAGCTTGCGGAGCTCGATGTGCTCGCCCCGGGCCGCGAAGCGCTCGCACGCCGCGCGCAGCCCGGGCCCGTCGTCGGTCTCGACGAGGTAGAAGCCGACGATCTGCTCCACCGACTCGGTGAAGGGCCCGTCGGTCACCAGCGCCGCGCCACTGCCGTCGGGGCGCATCGAGACGGCCTGCGCGGACGGCTCCAGCGGACTGACGGTGAGCAGCGTGTGCCCGCCGTCCTCCAGGTCCGACTGGAAGGCGCCGTGGCTGCGCTGCCCCTTCTCGTGCTCCTCCGGCGGCAGCTGCGCCCACTCCGCCTCGGGGGCGGGCAACAGGATCAGGTAGCGGCTCATCGGGTCTCCTCCTGGCTTCTTCGACGAGGCCGCGGGCGCGGCCTCACCACCCTGACGCCTGAGCGCCCGCGGATTCGACATCCCGCGAGGAAAACTTTTGCTCTAGGTTGGGCGCATGGCCAACGACCCGCGGGCCGGGCAGCCCGCCACCCCCGAGGACCTGGTCGACGTCGCGCACCTCGTGGCGGCGTACTACAACCTCGAGCCGGATCCCGACGATGTCGACCAGCAGGTCGCCTTCGGCACCTCCGGCCACCGCGGCACCTCGCTGAAGACGTCCTTCAACGAGATCCACATCGCCGCGACCACGCAGGCGATCTGCGACTACCGCGCCGAGCAGGGGTACGACGGCCCGCTCTTCATCGGCCGTGACACCCACGGCCTCTCCGAGCCCGCGTGGACCACCGCGCTGGAGGTGCTCGTGGCCAACAGCGTCGACGTACTCGTCGACAGCCGCGACGGGTTCACCCCGACCCCGGCGGTCTCGCACGCGATCCTGCGCGCCAACGGCGGCCGCGTCTCCGGGTCCGGGCTGGCCGACGGCATCGTGGTGACCCCGTCGCACAACCCGCCGACCGACGGCGGGTTCAAGTACAACCCGCCGCACGGCGGGCCGGCGGACACCGACGCCACGAAGGTGATCGCCGCCCGGGCCAACGAGCTCATCCGCGGCAACATCGAGGGCGTGCGACGGGTTGCGTTCGAGAAGGCCCGCCGGCAGGTCGGCGACTACGACTTCCTCGGCGCCTACGTCGACGACCTGCCCCACGTGCTCGACCTAGACGCCGTCCGCGAGGCGGGCGTGCGGATCGGCGCGGACCCGATGGGCGGCGCATCGGTGGCCTACTGGGGCGAGATCGCCGACCGGCACGGCCTGGACCTGACGGTGGTCAACCCGCTGGTCGACCCGACCTGGCGGTTCATGACGCTGGACTGGGACGGCAAGATCCGGATGGACTGCTCCTCGCCGTACGCGATGGCGTCGCTGATCGAGCAGAAGGACCGCTACGCGATCGCGACCGGCAACGACGCGGACGCCGACCGGCACGGCATCGTCACGCCCGACGGCGGGCTGATGAACCCCAACCACTTCCTCTCGGTGGCGATCGAGTACCTCTTCGGCGGGGGCCGGCCGGACTGGCCCGCGGGTGCCCGGATCGGCAAGACCCTCGTCTCCTCCTCGATGATCGACCGGGTGGCCGAGGCCATCGGCCGCGAGCTGGTCGAGGTCCCGGTCGGCTTCAAGTGGTTCGTGCCCGGGCTGATCGACGGCTCCTTCGGCTTCGGCGGGGAGGAGTCGGCCGGCGCGTCGTTCCTCCGCCGCGACGGGTCGGTGTGGACCACCGACAAGGACGGCATCCTGCTGGCGCTGCTGGCATCGGAGATCCAGGCCACGACGGGCTCCTCGCCCTCGCAGCGGTACGCCGACCTGGTGGCGGCCCACGGCGAGCCGGCGTACGCCCGGGTCGACGCCCCCGCCACTCGCGAGCAGAAGGCCGCCCTGGGCGCGCTCTCGCCCGACGACGTGACCGCCACCGAGCTGGCGGGCGAGCCGATCACCGCCAAGCTCACCGAGGCGCCCGGCAACGGCGCCCCGATCGGCGGGCTGAAGGTCACCACCGAGTCCGCCTGGTTCGCCGCCCGGCCCAGCGGAACCGAGGACGTCTACAAGATCTACGCCGAGTCCTTCCGCGGCCCCGACCACCTGGCTCAGGTCCAGGCCGAGGCGCGCGAGGTCGTCTCCTCGGCGCTGGGCTGAGGGGTCGTTTCCCCGGTTCACCGGGTAACCATGCGCTTCCCGGCTGAAATTTCGGCCGGGAAGCGGCGCTTTCACCGGTGAACCGGGGAATCCTCCACCCTCAGAGGATCTGGCGGACCGCGTCGATCGCGCCGGCGAGGTAGCGGTCCACCACCTCACGGTCGGCGTCGGAGAGGTCCGAGTCGAGCCGGTGCAGGGCGGCGAACATCGGCATCAGGTGGCCGATCACCTCGGCGCGCCCGGAGGCGGTGAGGACGACCTGGGTACGCCGGCCGTCCAGCGCGTGCGGCTGCCTCTCCACATGCCCGCGGGCGACCAGCCGGTCCACGATGCCGGAGGCGGCCGCCGAGGTGACGCCGAGGTTCCGCGCCAGCTCGCCGGGCCCGCGCGGCTCACGGCTGAGCAGCTCCAACGCGGTCATCTCGGTGGTCCCGAGGTCGGCCCGCCGCGCCACGCTCGGGCCGGACTGCTGGGCGGTGTCGAGCAGCTCGCGGAGCAGCTGCAGGGTCGACGTACGCATCGCCCCCTCGACCTCGTCGACGTCGAGCCGATCCGCGTCGCGGTCACCCGCCATTGGACTTACCTCACGAACTTAGTTAATTTGGTTGCTCAGTTCCTAACATACCAAAGTCTGAACCGAGGAGCCCGCGTGCCATCCCACCGTCGCCGAGCAGGCCTCCTCCGACCCGCGACGGCCGTCGTGGTGGCGCTCCTGGCGCTCCTCGTCTCGGGCGTGGCGATCGGCGGCGTGGCCCAGGCCGAGCGGACGCCGGACGTGACCGACACCCTGCCCGACGGCTACGACTCGACGACGGTCGCCGAGCTGTCCGAGGACCTCCCGACCGGGGAGGGATCGGTGGCGATCGTGCTGTTCACCGCCGACGAGGGGGAGCTGGACCAGGGAACGCAGGGCCGGCTGACGCAGGTGTACGGCGACCTCGTCGAGCGCGCCACCCGCGACGCCGAGCGGGCACCACCGTCGGCGAGCGACGGCCCGCCGTTGCGGGTCAGCGAGGACGGCACGGCCGCGCTGGCCGTCGTACCCGTCCCGACCGAGGGCGCCACCGAGGTCGCCGACCTGGTCGAGGCGCTGCGCGGGATCCTGGCGGACGCCACCCCCGACGGCGTGACCGGCCAGCTCACCGGGCCCGCGGCGATCCAGGCCGACCTCGCCGGAGTCTTCGAGGGCGCCGACGTCACCCTGCTCGCGGCGACCGCCGGGATCGTGGCGGTGCTGCTGATCATCACCTACCGCAGCCCGTTCCTGTGGGTGGTCCCGCTCGCGGTGGTGGGGGTCGCCGACCAGCTCGCCGCCGTCACCGCCACCCACGTGCTGGCCCGCTTCGACCTGGCGTGGGACGAGTCGACCGTGGGCATCCTCAGCGTGCTGGTCTTCGGCGCCGGCACCGACTACGCCCTGCTGCTGATCAGCCGCTACCGCGACGAGCTGCGCACGACCCGGAGCCGGTACGCCGCCATGGCGCAGGCCGTGCGCGGCACCGTCGAGGCGGTGCTCGCCAGCTCGACCACGGTCGTGCTCGCACTGCTCATCCTGCTGCTGTCGGTCGTCCCGACCACGCGCGGACTGGGGCTGGCGTGCGCCGTCGGCGTGGTGATCGCCGCGACCTTCGCGATGCTCGTCCTGCCCTGTGCGCTGGTGCTCTTCGGCCGGTGGGTCTTCTGGCCGCTGGTGCCGAAGGTCGGCGACCCCGCGCTGGTCGAGTCCCGCACCTCGCTGTGGCGCCGTCTCGGCGAGCGGGTCGCCGCCCGACCCGCCTGGTTCGCGACCGCGGCGGTCCTCGTCGTCGCCCTCCTGGCCTCCGGCGTCCCGCAGGTCCAGCAGGGGCTCTCCCAGTCCGACCAGTTCCTGGAGACGCCGGAGTCGATCACTGCCGCGGAGCGGCTGGGCGAGTCCTTCCCTGCCGGCATCGTCGACCCGACGACCGTCCTCACCCGCAACGACCCCGAGGAGGTCGCGGCCGCCGCCGCGAGCACGCCCGGCGTGACGTCGGCGGAGGTCACCACCCGGGGCGAGGACCTGGCCCGGGTCGACGTGGTGCTGGAGGCGCGCTCCGGCAGCGAGGCGGCGGCCACCGCGGTCGCGGACCTGCGGTCCGCGCTGGCGCCGTACTCCGAGACCTGGGTGGGCGGCTCGGAGGCCCAGTCGCTGGACGAGGACGCCGCGGCCGACCGCGACCGGCGGCTGCTCATCCCGATGATCCTCGGCCTGGTGCTGCTCGGCCTGATCCTGCTGCTGCGCTCCCTCGTCGGTCCGCTGCTGCTGGTCGCGACCGTGGTGGGCACGTTCTTCGCGGCGCTCGGCGCGGCCTGGTGGGTCTACACCGGCATCTTCGACTTCGGCGCGATGGACGTCGGGGTGCCGCTGCTCGCGTTCCTGTTCCTCGTGGCGCTGGGCGTGGACTACAACATCTTCCTGGTCACACGGGCGCTGCAGGAGGCGCGGGGGTACGGCGTCCGCGAGGGCATGCTGCGCGGCCTGACCGCCACCGGCGGCGTGATCACCAGCGCGGGCATCCTGCTCGCCGCGGTCTTCGCCGTGCTCGGCGTCCTCCCCCTCGTGGTGCTCGCTCAGCTCGGCATCGTGATCTTCCTCGGCGTGCTGCTGGACACCCTGCTGGTGCGCACCGTGCTGGTGCCCGCGCTGTCGTTCCTGCTGGGCGAGCGGTTCTGGTGGCCACGGCGGGTGGGGGTGGAGGATTCCCCGGTTCACCGGGAAAACAGACACTTCCCGGCCGAAATTTCGGCTGGACAGTGACGCGTTAGCCGGTGAACCGGGGAAACGACCCCCTCACGCCACCCACGCGCCGGAGCGCATGACCCGGCGGACGCGGAGGTCGTCGTCGAGGACGACCAGGTCGGCGCGGGCGCCCTCGCGGAGCTCGCCGACATCGGTCAGCCCGAGCATCCGGGCCGGCGTGGCGGTGGCCGCGCGCAGCGCGTCGAGGAGGGGAACGCCGGCGGTGAGTACGGCGTGCCGCAGGGCCGCGTCCATGGTCAACGTCGAGCCCGCGATCGAGCCGCCGCCGGCGAGCCGCGCGACGCCGTCGCGCACCTCGACCCGGAGCGGACCGAGGCCGTAGTCGCCGTCGGACATCCCGGCGGCGGCCATCGCATCGGTGATCAGCACAGCGCGGTCGGGGGCGTCGGCCAGGACCCGGCGGGTGATGGAGGGGTGCAGGTGCACCCCGTCGGCGATCACCTCGACGAACGCCTCGGAGTTGAGCAGCGCGATCACCGGGCCGGGCTCGCGGTGGTGTACCGGGCGCATCCCGTTGAACAGGTGCGTGCCGACCGTGGCACCGGCCGCCAGGGCGAGCGTCGACTGCTCCCAGGTGGCGCCGGTGTGCCCGATCGCCACCACCACCCCCGCGGCGACCAGGGCGTCGATCACGTCCGAGGCACCCGGCAGCTCGGGGGCGATGGTGACCATTCGCAACGCCCCGTCGGCCGCCGCGACCAGCTCCCGCGCGTCGGCGACCGAGGGCGTGGCGAGCAGCCGCGGATCGTGGGCGCCGCGATGCTCCGGAGCCAGCCACGGACCCTCCAGGTGCAGGCCGGCGAGCACCCCGCCCCGGACGAGCGGTGCGAGCTCGCGCACCGCGGCCAGCTGCCGCTCGTGGGTGTCGGTCACCAGGCTCGCGACCACGCTGGTGGTGCCGTGCCGCAGATGGACCTCCGCGACCGCTCGGGCCGCCTCCACGCCGTCCTGGAACGACGTACCCCCGCCGCCGTGGCAGTGGGCGTCGACGAACCCCGGGGCGACGAGCACGTCCCCGAGGTCGAGGTCGGCCGGCGCCGGGGGGTCGCCTGCCCCGACACCGACCACTTCCACCCCCTCGCAACGGACCCAGCCGGGTGCGTGCACCCGATCGGGACCGGCGACCCGAGCTGCGGTGAGGACGGTCACGCGGAGTCGTCCGTCGTGACCATCGACTCCTGACCCTCGTCCTCGCGACCGGGCGTCTTGAGGTTTCACTTCTGGATCACGAACCGGAACAGGAAGTAGTAGACGACCGCATAGCCCAGCCCGATCGGGATCAGCCAGAGCGGCTGGGTGGCGATGTTGAAGTTCAGCACGTAGTCGAAGAGCCCGGCGGAGAAGCCGAAGCCGTCCTTGATCCCGAGCCAGTTGACCAGCGCCATCGAGGTGCCGGTGAGCACGGCGTGGATGACGTAGAGCGGCCACGCGACGAACATGAACGCGAACTCCAGCGGCTCGGTGACGCCGGTGAGGAAGGCGGTCAGCCCGGCGGAGAGCATGATGCCGCCGACCAGCTTGCGGTTCTCCGGACGTGCGGTGTGCCAGATCGCCAGCGCCGCCGCGGGCAGCGCGAACATCATGATCGGGAAGAAGCCGGTCATGAAGGCGCCGGCGGTCGGGTCGCCGTTGAGGAAGCGCGCGATGTCACCGTGCACGACCTCGCCCGAGGCGGTCTCGTAGCTGCCGAAGATGAACCACGGCGGGTTGTTGAGGATGTGGTGCAGCCCCAGCGGGATCAGCAGTCGGTTGAGCGTGCCGTAGACGAAGCCGCCCAGCACGGTGTTCGCGGTGACCCACTCGCCCAGACCGGTGATGCCGGCGTCGAAGACCGGGTAGACGAACGCCATTAGCACACCGAGGACGAGACCCGCGAGCGCGGTGGCCATGGGCACGAAGCGACGACCGCCGAAGAAGGCGAGGTACGGCGGCAGCTTGAGCCGGTGGTAGCGCTGCCACAGCCACCCGGACACCAGGCCCATCACGATGCCGCCGAGCACGCCGTAGTTGATCAGCTCCTGCTCCGCATCGCCCTCGGGCAGGCCGAGGATCACCGGGCTCATCGCGTCGCCGACCGCCTTGAAGACCAGGTAGCCGACAACTGCGGCCATCGCGGTGGAGCCGTCGGCCTTCTTGGCCATCCCGATGGCGATGCCGACGGCGAACAGCAGCGGCAGGTTGGCGAAGAGCGCATTGCCGGCGGCGCCCACCACTGCGGCGACGTTCTCCCACCCTGCTCCATCGGCACCGAGCAGGTCCGGCTGACCCAGCCGCAGGAGCAGCGCTGCCGCCGGCAGGCTGGCGATCGGCAGCATCAGGCTGCGCCCGAACTTCTGCAGCGGGGCGAGGTTGAACCTGCGCCGTCCGCTGGTGGATGCCCCCGTGGAGGCGTCGGCTGTGCTCACTGGACTTTCCCTTCGTCGGTGGTGCTCGGTGCGCGGCCCAGGTCGCCCGCGGCAAGAGACATGTGGACCTGGTAGCGGTCACCGCGGTAGCGCGAGACCACGTGCTCGACCGGGGTGCCGCCCGAGGAGGCGACCCGGCGGAAGACGAGCAGCGGCGTGTGCTCGGGCGCGCTCAACAGCCGCGCCATCGTCCGGTCGGCGGCTTCCCCCCACAGCGTCTGCTCGGCGGCGTCGACGTGGCGGCCGTGATCGGCCATCACGGTGTAGAGCGAGCCGGACAGGTCGACGGTGTCCAGGTCCGGGAACAGCCGCATCGGGTACCAGCCGTACTCCACCGCGATGGGCTGACCGTCGGCCAGCCGCACCCGGTCCACCCGCCACGCCTGCTCCCGCGCCCGCAGCCCGAGGGCCGCGGTCACCTCGCCGGGCGGGCGCTCGGCCTCGAGGGCGAGCAGCCGGGTCGAGGGGGTCAGGCCTCGACGCCGCATGTCCTGGCTGAAGCTGGCCAGATGCAGCCGACTCTCCAGCCGCGGCCGGGACACGAACGTCCCCTTGCCGTGGATCCGCTGCAGCAGTCCGTCGACGACGAGCGCGTCGATCGCCTTGCGCACGGTGGCGCGGGAGACGCCGTACGTCTCCATCAGCTCGCGCTCGGAGGGGATGGCGGTGTCGGGCGCGAGCTCGCTGGCGGCCAGCTCGGCTAGCGCGTCGCGCAGCTGGACGTGCTTGGGCCGGGGGCCGTCGGTGATGAGCAGCGACACCCTTTCCTCCCTTCGAGGCGAGTGATACGGTCTGGTACGTACCAGTTGACCGTGACCGTGGTCACCCTGTCAAGCAGCCCGGCCGAAGGAGGCCTATCCGTGGTCAGCCAGATGCGGCGCGAGATCGGCGAGCAGCCCGAGGCGCTCCAGCGCACCCTGGACGCCCTGCTGCCGCAGCGGGAGGAGGTACGCCGGCTGGCCGAGGGCCGCGGTCGGGTCCTGTTCGTCGCCCGGGGCAGCAGCGACAACGCGGCGATCTACGGCCGCTACCTGCTCGAGGCGTGGGCCGGGGTCAACGCCGGGCTGGCCGCACCGAGCATCGCCACCCACTACCGCACCCGCCTCGACCTGAGCGACGCCCTCGTGGTCGCGGTCTCCCAGTCCGGCCGCACCGCGGAGATCGTGGAGTCCCAGGCCTGGGCGCGCGAGTGCGGGGCCACCACCGTCGCGGTCACCAACGACGGCGACTCCCCGCTCGCGACCGGCGCCGACCTCGCGCTGGTCACGCAGGCGGGCCCCGAGATCGCCGTACCGGCGACGAAGTCCTATCTCGGCCAGCTCGCCGCGATGGCAGTGGTCGGTACGGCGCTCGCTCCCGAGCCCACCGCCCTGGACGCCGAGCTCGCCCGGTCCCCCGAGGTGGTCGCCCGGCTGGTCGACACCCCGGTCCCCGACGCCGCCCTGGAGCTGCTCGACGCCGCCGAGGACCTGGTCGTCAGCGGTCGCGGGCTGATGCTCGGCACCGCCCTGGAGACGGCGCTGAAGCTGGAGGAGACCTGCCTGCAGCCGGTGCGCGGCTACTCCTACGCCGACCTGCGGCACGGGCCGATCTCGGTGGTCGACACCGACGTGGTGGCGCTGCTGCTCGCCGCGCCGGACGGGCCGATGACCGGCCCGATGACCGAGCTCGCCGACGACCTGCGCGGCCGGGGGGCGCGGGTCGTCGGCCTCGGCGGGGACCCGGCCTTCGCGGCGGCCGTGGACGTCGCCGTACCCGGCCCGGACCTCTCCGAACCGCTCGCGCCGCTCGGCGCGATCGTGCCCAGCCAGCTGCTCGTCGAGGCGTTCGCGCGCCGGCTCGGGCTCGACCCCGACAACCCGCGGGGTCTTTCCAAAGTCACCCAGACCGATCCAGACTCAGGACCCCAGGGCTGAAGGAGAGAGAACATGAGCAAGGCGGAGCAGATCCTCGCGGGCCTCGGCGGCGCGGACAACATCGTGGAGATGGAGGCGTGCATCACCCGCCTCCGGACCGAGGTCAACGACGCCTCGCAGGTCGACCAGGCGGCTCTCAAGGCCGCCGGCGCGCACGGCGTGATGGCGACCGGCACGGTGATCCAGGTGGTGGTGGGCCCGGAGGCCGACACCCTCGCCGAGGACATCGAGGACCTGATGTGAGCGTGGAGGTCCTCGCACCCTGCGGCGGTCAGCTGCGCCCGGTGGCGGAGTCCGTCGACCCGGTCTTCGCCCAGCAGATGGTCGGCCCCGGCGTGCTCATCGACCCCGAGGACGGGCGGCAGTACGTGCTCTCCCCCGTCTCCGGGCGGGTGGTCAAGGCGCACCCGCACGCGTTCGTGGTGCTCACCGACGCCGGGTTCGGGGTGCTGGTGCACCTGGGCATCGACACGGTGAAGCTGGACGGCGAGGGCTTCGAGCTGATCACCGTCGAGGGGCACACCGTCGTCGCCGGCGACCGGATGGTCCGCTGGGACCCCACCTTCGTCACCTCCCGCGGGCTCTCGCCCCAGGTGCCGGTCGTGGTGATGGACCGCGCCCCCGACTCGCTCGACCTGCCCGCCCCCGGCCCGGTCTCGGCCAAGCAGCCGCTCTTCACGGTCGAGGCGTAGGTCTCCCGGTCGGCGGGCGGGTGAAGACGCACCCGGACCGATAGTCCGCAGCCTGTCGCACGCCGTACACCCCCCAGTGGGACGACGACAGGCTGCGGACTACGCGGGAGGGAGCCCGCCTCAGGCGGCGGGCAGCAGGCCGGCGGCCGCCTTGCGGCGGGCCTGCTGGTTCAGTCGCGCCTGCGCGGCACGGCGCACGCGGGGACCCTTGGTGGTCATCGCCCACAGGATCTTCACCTGCTCGGGCAGGTTGCTCCGGTCGGTGGTGTCCAGCCAGTTGTTGGGCAGGGACAGCCGGAAGACCTTGTGCCAGGCCGAGTAGACCTGCTGCGGCAGCGGAGCGGAGTGGTAGTTGAGGTCGTACTTGTCGAACAGCTCCTTGACCCGCGGCGCGATCTCGGCGTACCGGTTGCTGGGCAGGTCGGGGAAGAGGTGGTGCTCGATCTGGTGCGACAGGTTGCCGGTCATGATGTGCATGGCCTTGGAGCCGGAGATGTTGGCCGAGCCGAGCATCTGCCGGACATACCACTCACCGCGGGTCTCGCCGTCGATCGACCGCTTCTCGAAGGTCTCCACGCCCTCGGGGAAGTGACCGCAGAGGATGACCGAGTTCGACCAGAGGTTGCGCACCACGTTGGCGGTGAAGTTGGCCGCGAGGGTGGTGAGCGCGGAGCCGGTCACGATCGACAGTGCCGGGTGGACGACGTAGTCCTTGGTGACCTGCTTGCGGATCTTGCCGAGCACCTGCTTGGCGCGGCGGCGGAACTCCGGGTCCTTGGTCTGCTTCTTCTTGATCGCAGCACCCAGGTCGAGGTCGTAGGCGGCGATGCCGTACTCAAAGAAGACCGCGTTGATGAAGCACCACACCGGCTGGGCCAGGAAGAACGGGTGCCACGGCTGGTCCTCGTCCACGCGCATGATGCCGTAGCCGAGGTCGTTGTCCTTGCCGATCACGTTCGTGTACGTGTGGTGCAGCTCGTTGTGCGAGTGCTTCCACTGCTCGGCCGGGGTGGCGTTGTCCCAGTCCCAGGTGGAGGAGTGGATCTTCGGGTCGCGCATCCAGTCCCACTGGCCGTGCAGGATGTTGTGGCCGATCTCCATGTTGTCCAGGATCTTGGCCAGCGACAGGCCCGCGGTGCCGGCGACGAAGGCGGGCGGGAAGGCGGAGAAGAGGAGGACGGCGCGGGAGCCGAGCTCGAGGTAGCGCTGGGTCTTGATGACGGTGCGGATGTAGTGCGCGTCCGAGGCGCCGCGGCTGTCGATCACGTCCTGGCGGATCTGGTCGAGCTCGTAGCCGAGCTGCTCGATGTCCTCCGGCGTGAGGTGCTCGATCGGGTTCTCGGGCTTCTTCTGGATCGCGGTCATGGCGTCTCCTTCGTGGGGAGTCGGTCGGGAGTCAGTGGTCGAAGTGGCAGGGGCCGGCGGCGGTGTTGATGCAGGTCTGCACCTTGATCGCGCCGGACTCGCCGGGGATGGCGGTGGTGACCTCGCCGTTGCGCAGGTCGCGCACCGAGCCCTCGGTCATCGGGATCACGCAGCCCATGCAGATGCCCATCCGGCAGCCGCTGGGCATGAGGACGCCGGCCTCCTCGGCCGCGTCCAGGATCGGCTGGGCACCGTCCACCTCGACGTCCTTGCCGGCGCCGCCGAAGGTGACGGTGCCGCCCTCGCCGGCCTCGACCCGGGCGGGGCGGAACTGCTCGGTGGAGAGCTCCAGCCCGGCGGCCTCGTGGTGCGCGGCGAGCGCGTCCAGCAGGCCGGCGGGGCCGCACGCGAAGGTACGGCGCTCCGCCAGGTCGGGCACTAGCGTGGCCAGGTCGGCCACGTCGAGGATGCCGTGGGTGTCGTCGTACCTCGCGACGAGGCGGACCGCGCCGGAGTCGGCGAGCGCGCGCAGGTCGCGGGCGAAGATCGAGTCGGGCTCGGTGGGCGCCACGTGCACCACGACGATGTCGTGGACCTCGCTGCGCGGCAGCCGGAGCACACCCGAGTCGGTGGAGGGGTAGAGGTTGCGCAGCATCCCGATGACCGGCGTGATGCCGGAGCCGGCGGTGACGAAGAGGAACTTGCCACCGGCGGGCGGCAGGACGAACTCGCCGGCCGCCTGCTCCAAGTGGACCAGGGTGCCGGGGCGTGCCTCGTGCACCAGGTGGTTGCTCACCACGCCGCCGGGCACGGCCTTGACGGTGATCGAGATCCGGCCGTCGCGGCGCGGGCCGTGAGTCAGCGAGTAGGCGCGCCACTGACGGACGCCGTCGACGTCGATGCCGATCCGGAGGTACTGACCCGGCACGTGGCCGGCCCAGTCGGCGCCGGGCCGGATCACGATGGTGGCCGCGTCGCGGGTCTCGGGGTGGATCTCCTCGATCCGGCCGCGCAGGTCCGCGCCGGAGCGCAGCGGGGCGAACAGGTCGAGGAAGTCCGCGGGCGCGATCGGGGTGGTCGCGGCCTCGGCAACGCGCATCGCGCGGTCGCGCAGGCGGCGGCCGCGGAAGGGAGCGTCGAGTGTGCTGGTCATCAGGGTTCACTCTGCCCGTCCGGACCGGGTAGATTCATGACCAGGTCAGGTGAATCTCACCCACTTCTTTGTTCACAGGAGACAAATATGCCGGAGGCGGTCGGCGACGGCGAGCCGATCCGGCTCGACACGACCGTCGTGCACGTCCTCCGCTCGCGCCTGCCGGAGGTCGCGACCACCACGATCGAGGCGGTGATGGCCGAGGTCGCGTCCTACCGCGATGCCTTCGGCGGACCGATGGGCGCCACGATCGAGAACGCGGTCCAGATGGCGCTGGCCGGCTTCCTCCGGGTGGCCCAGCGCGGCCACCACGAGCGCGACCCCGGCTCGCCGCTGTCCCCGGCCATCGAGGGCGCCTACGCGCTGGGGCGGGGCGAGGCCCGCAGCGGGCGTACGGCGGACGACCTGCTCGCCGCCTATCGGGTCGGGGCACGGGTGGCCTGGCGCGAGCTGGCCCAGACCGCGGTGGCCGAGGGGGTGCCCGCCGACACGCTGGCCAGGTTCGCCGAGCTGGTCTTCGCCTACATCGACGAGCTCTCGGCGGCCTCGGTGGCCGGGCACGCCGACGAGCTGGCGACCACCGGCCGGGTGCGCGAGCGCTACCTCGACCGGCTGGCGCAGGCGCTCCTGCGCGGTGAGCCGCACGACGCGCTGGTGGCCGCCGCCGAGCGGGCGGACTGGACGCCGCCCCGCACCCTGACGGCGGTGGTGCTCTCCGAATCCCAGGCGCGGCCGGCGCTGACCGTCTTGGACCCGCGGTCGCTGCAGGCCGCGGAGGACCCGCCGGGGCTCCCCTCCGACCGAGGGCTGACCGTGCTGCTGGTGCCGGGCGTCACCGCGCGGACCCGGCGACGGCTGCTGCGCGATCTGGCCGGCCGGCATGCCGTGGTGGGACCGACCCGGCCCTGGGAGGCCGCGCGGGCGTCGTACCTCCGAGCCCTGCGCGGCCTGAGCCTGCCCGGCGCCGACGACGGCGCGGCGCTCGACACCGAGGAGCACCTGGCCGCGCTGGTGCTCGGCGCGGACCGGGACGCCCTGGCCGACCTGCGCGAGCGGGCGCTGGCGCCGATGGCCGACCTCACCCCGACCCAGCGGGCCAAGCTGGAAGAAACGCTGCGGGCCTGGCTGCTGCACCAGGGGCGACGCGAGGAGGTAGCCGCCGCGCTGTTCGTGCACCCGCAGACGGTGCGCTACCGCGTGGGGCAGCTGCGGGACCTCTACGGCGACCGGTTGGAGGACCCGCACGTCGTCCTCGAGCTCGTCCTGGCGCTCGGAGCCGCCGGCGGCAACGGCTAGGTTGCCGGGTATGGCTGAGGAGACCCAGAGCACCGGTGTCGACTTCCCCGAGGCCGACGGCGGCAGGAGTACGTCGGCCTTCGGCCGCGCCGTCGTCGGCGACGCGCTCGACCCGCTGGACCCGGTCGGGGCCCGGTCCGCGCGCGGGGAGACCAGCTGGCGCAGCGGCTACCTCCTCCACTTCCGGCGCCTGGTCGAGGCGGGGATCGGCCGGCCCGAGGGCGCGGTCGCCTCCGTCCGGGCGGGCCTGGACTCCGTCGCGGGTCGGATGGTCTGGCGGGGCGGAGGTCTCGACAGGCTCGACCGGCGAGGGGGGCTCGACCGGCGACAGGGGCGGGAGCCGCACGGCGGCGAGACCACGCTCGCCGCCGCGCTCGACCAGCCCGCAGAGACACCCGACACCCTCACCGTCGAAGGGTCCGGAGAGCCGGCGCGCGAATTGGCGATCCCCTATCGCGGCCGGCTGCTGGCCGGCTCCGACCTCGCCGCCCAGCTGGACCGCTGGGAGGAGGACGGCGTGCTCGAGCCGTCGGCGGCGGCCGCCGTACGCGACGTGGCGGTCAACCCCGATTGGCTCTCCCTGCGGGGCCGCACCGTGGTCGCACTCGGCGCCGGCTCCGAGATCGGGCCGACACCCGTCCTGCTCGACTGGGGCGCCACGGTCGCCGGCGTCGACCTGCCCCGCGAGCAGCTGTGGTCGCGGGTGGTCGCCCAGGCGGCCGCGTCGGCCGGCAGGTTGCTGGTCCCCCTCCACACCCCCGGCGGCGCCCCGGACACCGGACGGGCGGGGCTGGACCTGCTCACCGACCTGCCGCGGGTCGCCGCCTGGGTCGACGCGCTCGACGGCGACGACCTCGTGCTGGGCAACTACGTCTACGCCGACGGCGGCACCAACCTGCGGCTCTCCGCGGCCAGCGACGCCCTGGCGACGCGGCTGACGGCTCGGCGCCCGGACACGGTGCTGGCGTTCATGGCCACCCCCACCGACGTGTTCGCCGTCCCGCCTGAGGCGGTGGCCCAGTCGGTGCGCAACTACGAGACCCGCGGCCGGGTCGCGCGCGGCCCCGGCCGGATGCTGCGCGGGATGACCGGCGGCCGCCTCCTGGCGCGGGCCTACCTGCCCGGCGCCGACCCCGGCATCTGCGACAGCCTGGTGCCGCAGCAGGGCCCCAACTACGCGCTCGGCAAGCGGATCCACCGGTGGCGGGCGACCGCGGAGCGGGCCGAGGGACGCCGTACCTCGATGAACGTCGCGCCGCCCACCCGCACCCGCTCGGTGGTCAAGAACAAGGCCCTCGCCGCGGCCTACGCCGGCGCCCACCGGTTCGGCGTGGAGGTCTTCGAGCCCGACACCACGCGGGTCCTGATGGCCGCCCTGCTCGTGCACGACCTGATGACCGACCCGCCGCGCGCGGACGAGCCGTGGCAGGCCGAGGCGCGCGACGCCGTGCACGGCGGGCTGTGGCGCGCCGCGTTCGCACCGCGCTCGGCCCTCGGCCTGGCGGCGGTGCTGGGGTACGGCGGCCTGCGCTGACCGCCGTACCCCCGAGCCTCACTCGCCTGAGCGTGCCAGCGCCCGGTCGACGGAGAAACGGCCGGCACCGGCGAGCACGAGGGTGACCGCCACCGCGCCGATGATCCACGCCAGCTCGCCGCCGCCCTCGGACACGAAGACCCCGTTGCCACGGTGCGCGAACCACCACGCACCCGCCATGTCGGCGGCGACGAGCACACCCATGAGCGGAGTCAGCAGTCCGAGCACCAGCAGCGCGCCACCGACCAGCTCCACGCTGAGCGCGAACCAGGCGGCCAGCTCGGGAGCGGGGATGCCCATCGCGGCGAAGCCCTCGGCGACCGCCGCGGGGCCCTGCTGCAGCTTCTGCCATCCGTGCGCGACCAGGACCAGGCCGACCGTCACGCGGACGATCAACAGGCCCAGGTCTCGCATCGACTGGGGCGGGTGCTGCACGAGAAGTCTGCTCATCACTGCCTTTCGTTAGGGGGAGGACGGCGCCACCGTAGGCAGACGCCCCCAGCCCCGGGGGCCGGCTGGCCCCACCCCGATCCCCATTAGCAAACGGCCGTGTTGCACAATTGCCGAGAACAGGTAAGCCTTACCTAAGTAACCACGGAAGGGGACGGGACCATGATCAAGGGCGAGGCGGTCGTGACGGCCGTGGAGCGCATCTCCCCGACCTTCCTGCGCGTCGAGCTCGGCGGCGACGACCTCGCCGACTTCGGGGTCGACGGTCCCACCCTGGACCAGCGGATCAAGCTGCTCTTCGACGGCGTGATGCGCACCTATACGGTTCGCGCGGTCCGACCGGGCCCCCGTCTGGTCGTCGACTTCGTCCTGCACCTCGAGCCCGGTGCCTCCGGCCCGGCCTCGCGCTGGGCCGCCACCGCCGAGGTCGGCGACCGGGTCGGCATCATCGCGCCGCGCCGCGGCGAGTTCTTCGGCGGCATCGAGTACGAGCCCGGTGACGCCGCCAGGATCCTGCTGGCCGGCGACGAGACCGCGGTCCCGGCGATCTCGGCGATCCTCGAGCAGGTCGACCGCGACGTCGTCGGTACGGCGTACCTCGAGATCCCCAGCGCCGCCGACATCCTCCCCATCGACGCCCCCGCCGGGGTCGAGGTCCGCTGGCTCCCGCGGGACGAGGCGCGCTACGGCGCGGAGCTGTTGGCGGCCGTGCAGGCCCACCACGAGCTGCGGGTCCCCGTCGGGGCTCTCGCGTCCGCGCGCCCGACCGACCTCGAGGTCGACCCCGACCTGTGGGAGACCCCCCGCTACTCCTCCTCGGGCGAGGAGATCCCCGACGAGCCCGAGCCGAAGCCCGGAGACGACCTCTACGTGTGGGTCGCCGGCGAGTCCCGGACCGTCACGTCCATCCGCCGGCACCTGGTCCGCGAGGTCGGGCTCGACCGGCGGCAGGTGGCCTTCATGGGCTACTGGCGCGAAGGCGTCGCGATGAAGGGCTGACCGCCCCGGCGGCCCTTCTCCCTCAACCACGGCAATCTGAACGGAGCATCATGTCTTTCACCCTGACCCGGCGCCGCCTCGGCGTCGTCGCGGCAAGCGGAGCGGCGACCCTGCTGCTCGCCGCCTGCGGGAGCTCGGACGCCAGCGACGGGAACGGGGGTTCGGCCGCTGGCTCCGACTCCGGCTCCGGGCAGTTCCCGGTGACCATCGAGCACGCCTTCGGCGAGACCACGATCGAGGCGAAGCCCGAGCGGGTCGCCACCGTCGCCTGGGCCAACCAGGAGGTGCCGCTCGCGCTGGGCATCGTGCCGGTCGGCATGGCCGAGGTGACCTACGGCGACGACGACGGCGACGGCGTGCTGCCCTGGGTGGAGGAGAAGCTCACCGAGTTGGGCGCGAAGACCCCGACGCTCTACGACGAGTCCGAGGGCATCGACTTCGAGGCCGTCGCCGACTCCCGTCCCGACGTGATCCTGGCCGCCTACTCCGGCATCACCCAGGAGGAGTACGACACGCTGTCCAAGATCGCGCCGGTCGTCGCCTACCCCGACCAGGCCTGGGGCACGTCCCTGGAGGACATGGTCGAGATGGACGCCGAGGCGATGGGCATGGAGGCCGAGGGCGAGCGTCTCAACGACGACCTGGACAAGCAGGTCAAGAAGGCCGTGGCGGACCGCCCGGACATGAAGGGCAAGACCGTCATGTTCGCCAGCCTCGACCCCAGCGACCTCAGCCAGGTCGGGTTCTACACCTCCCACGACCCGCGGCCCGCCTTCCTGGAGGACTACGGCATGGAGCACCCGAAGGTCGTCGAGGACGCCTCGGAGGGCACCGAGGAGTACTACTCCACGATCAGCGCCGAGGAGGCCGGCAAGCTCGACGACGTCGACGTGATCATCGCCTACGGCACCGACGAGCTGATGCCGGCGCTGAAGAAGGACCCCCTGCTCTCGAAGGTCCCGGCGATCCAGCGCGGCTCGGTCGTGGTCCTGGAGGACAACACCCCGATCGCGGCCCAGGCCAATCCCTCGCCGCTGTCGATCCCGTGGGGGATCGACGACTACTTCGACCTGATCGACACCGCGGCGGGCAAGGTCGGGTGACCACCACGCTCGCCACCGCGCCGGCACGGGCGGCCGCCGAACCTCGGCGGCGGCCCGTGCCGGTTCGGCTCGTCTGGCTCCTCGTCGCGATCGCGGCGCTGGGGCTGGCCGCCGTCGCCTCGGTGGCGTTCGGCGTCCGCTCGGTCGGCTGGTCCGACATCGTCGCCGGAGTGGGCGGCCAGGCGGAGACCTTCGCGCAGGCGGCGGTGGAGAAGCGGGTGCCGCGCACCCTGCTCGCGATGATCGTGGGCGCCGCGCTCGGCATGGCGGGCGCGGTGATGCAGGGCGTGACCCGCAACCCGCTGGCCGACCCGGGCATCCTCGGCGTCACCACGGGCGCCTCCCTGGCGGTCGTGAGCGGCATCGCCTTCTTCGGCCTGTCCTCGCCGTCCGCCTACATCTGGGTCGCCATCGCGGGCGCCGCGGTGGCGGCCACCTTCGTGTACGTCGTGGGCTCGCTCGGGCGCGGCGGTGCGACGCCCCTCAAGCTCGCGCTCGCCGGAGCAGCGACGTCGGCGGCGTTCAGCTCGCTGATCAGCGCGATCCTGCTCCCGCGCATCGACGTGATGAACCAGTTCCGCTTCTGGCAGATCGGCGGGGTCGGCGGCGCGACGTACCCCCGGATCATGCTGGTGCTGCCCTTCCTCGCCGTGGGCGCCCTCATCTGCCTGGCCGCCGCGCGCGGGCTGAACTCGCTCGCCCTCGGCGACGACGTGGCCGCCGGGCTCGGCGAGCACGTCACCCGCACCCGGATCTTCGCCGCCGCGGGCGCGATCCTGCTGTGCGGTGCCGCCACCGCCGTGGCCGGCCCGATCGCGTTCGTCGGCCTGGCCGTCCCGCACCTGTGCCGGCTCCTCGTGGGGGTCGACCACCGGTGGCTGCTGCCGTTCTCCACCGTCGTCGGCGCGGCGCTCCTCACCGCGGCCGACCTCGCCGGCCGCCTGGTCGCGCGGCCCGAGGAGGTCGACGTCGGGATCGTCACCGCCCTGCTGGGCGCCCCCGTCTTCATCTGGATCGTGCGGCGACAGAAGGTGCGTGCCCTGTGAGCGCCGTCGACCTCACCGTCCGCCGCGGCGACCCGATCGTCGCCGGCCGGAGGCGACGTACCCGCAACCGGAGGATCGTCACCGCGGTCATCGTGGTGGCGGTCGTCGCCGTCTACCTGGTCAGCCTGATGGTGGGGCAGACCTTCTACGGCCCGGGGGAGGTGCTCCGGGTGATGCTCGGGGAGATCGTCCCGGGCGCGTCCTTCACCGTCGGCGAGCTCCGACTACCGCGCGCCAGCCTCGCCGTGCTCGCGGGGGCGGCGCTCGGGCTCGGCGGCGTCACCTTCCAGACGATGCTGCGCAACCCGCTGGCCTCGCCCGACGTCATCGGGATCAGCTCCGGTGCGAGCGCCGCGGCCGTCGTCGGGATCCTGGTGCTCGACGTGAGCGAGACCCAGGTGTCCCTGCTCGCGATCACCGCGGCCCTGGTGACGGCGCTGGTGATCTACCTGCTCGCCTACCGCGACGGGGTCGTCGGCACGCGGCTGATCCTCATCGGCATCGGGATCGCGGCGATGCTCGACAGCGTCGTGGCCTATCTGATCGTCCGCGCCGCCGCGTGGGACCTGCCGACGGCGATGCGCTGGCTGACCGGCAGCCTCAACGGGGCGCTGTGGACCCAGGTCCTGCCGCTGGCGATCGCGCTGGCCGTCGCCGCTCCGATCCTGCTCAGCCAGTCCCGCGGGCTGGAGCTGCTGCAGCACGGCGACGACTCCGCGGCCGCGCTCGGCGTCCCAGTCGAGCGGACCCGGCTGCTGTCCATCATCACCGCCGTCGCGCTGATCGCGTTCGCGACCGCCGCAGCCGGGCCGATCGCCTTCGTCGCCTTCCTGTCCGGGCCGATCGCCGCGCGGCTGGTCGGGCCCGGAGGGTCGCTGATGATCCCCTCCGCGCTCACCGGGGCGCTCCTCGTGCTGCTGGCCGACCTGGCCGGACAGTTCCTCTTCGACTCCCGCTACCCGGTGGGGGTCATCACCGGGGCGCTGGGGGCGCCGTACCTCGTCTATCTGCTCATCCGCACCAACCGCGCGGGAGGATCGCTATGACCGCCGACCACACGCTCAGCGCCGAGACCGTGACGTTGGGGTACGGCGACCGCACGGTCGTCGACGCCCTCGACCTCACCGTCCCGCCCGGGCAGATCACCTGCATCGTGGGCGCCAACGCCTGCGGCAAGTCCACGCTGCTGCGGGCGATGGCCCGGCTGCTGGCGCCGCGGGAGGGGCGCGTGGTCCTGGACGGGCACGACCTGCACAAGCTGCCCACCAAGCAGGTCGCGCAGACCCTCGGCCTGCTGCCCCAGTCCCCCATCGCGCCCGAGGGGATCGCCGTGGCCGACCTGGTGGCGCGCGGCCGGCACCCGCACCAGCGGATGCTCGCCCGGTGGACCGCGGCCGATGACGAGGCGGTCGCCGAGGCGCTGCGGATGACCGACACCACCGAGCTCGCGGACCGACCGGTCGACGAGCTCTCCGGCGGGCAGCGCCAGCGGGTGTGGATCGCGATGTCGCTGGCGCAGCAGACCGACCTGCTGCTGCTGGACGAGCCGACGACGTTCCTCGACGTGGCCCACCAGGTCGACGTACTCGACCTCCTCGTCGACCTCAACCGCTCCCGCGGCACCACCATCGTGATGGTGCTGCACGACCTCAACCTGGCCGCGAGGTACGCCGACCACCTGATCGCCGTCTGCGGCGGCCGGCTGCACGCCGCGGGCGACCCGGCAGCGGTGCTCACCGCCGACGTGGTGCGCGAGGTGTTCGGGATGGAGTCCCGGGTCATCCTGGACCCGGTCTCGGACAAGCCGATGGTGCTGCCGATCGGCCGGCACCGGGTCGTCGCGCCCGTGCAGCGCGTGGGCTGAGGAACCGTCTGCGAATCGGACGCAACCCGACGCCGTGCTCGTGCGTCGCAACCGGTGACCGCATCCATCGAAGAGTGGAGGATCACCATGCAGCTCGCCCGCATCGCAGCGACCACGATCACCGCGGTGGCCGTCGCCGCCGCGCTCCCAACGTCCGCGTCGGCCTCGGACTACGCGAGTGACGAGGGATCGGGCACCACGACCTCGTCCTCGACGCCCGCGGTCGGCAGTTGGGTGTCGAAGGCCTCGATCAGCGGACGCCAGATCACCACCCGCGCCTCCGCCGACGCGCCGTGCCCGTTCCTCTCCCCCAGCGGCTCCTACGACACCTCGAGCCTGATCTACCACGGGGAGAAGCCGACCGACCCGGACGGGAACGCCCGCCGGGTGCACACCAGCCAGACGTTCGGCGCCGACAGCGGCCTGGGCCAGCAGTACCAGTACCTCGAGGGGTACGACCGCTACTACCTCTACAGCGGCTGCGCCGACTCCGCCGGGCAGAGCCGCTACTGGGTCGCCGTACCCGCGAACCTGGTGGGGCGCCGCGACAGCGTCTTCCTCTACCGCGGCGGCGCCGGCGGGACCGCCTTCGTGCGCGAGGGCTCCTGGAGCGACGGGTCGGTGTGTGCCGCCTGGCCGGTCGCGACCTGGTCCAGCCCCGAGGCGAAGGCCTGCGTCTCCCTGACCCCTGGGACGGCGCCCTGACGGACCCGGTTCCTAGCGTCCGACCCGCTCCGGCAGGCGACGCGGCTCGCCCCACTCCTGCGGGGTTCCGCACACGGCGGGGTGGGTCAGGACGAAGGCGACCAGCTGAGCGCGGTTGCGGACGTCGAGCCGCTCCCGGATCGCGTCCAGGTGCCCCTCCACCGTGCGGACCGCGATCACCAGGTGCTCGGCGATCTCCTTGTTGGACAGGCCCACCGCCACCAGCTGGGCGACCTCGCGTTGTCGTTCGGTGAGTCGCGGTGTCCGGGGATCCTCGCCCTCGTCCGTGACTCCGTGAGCGAGCGCTTCGGCGGCCCGGTCGAGCAGCGCGTCCGGCCGGCTGTCGGCACCGTCCCGGACCTCTGTCCAGGAGACCTCGATGATCGGCTCGACCACATCGGCACACGGGACCGGCCTCGCCTGCTCCTGCACAGCCTCTTGGAAGGAGGTGATGCTCACCGACTCGTGCAGCTGGGCGAGGAGGGCCAGGTAGCCGTAGCCCAGGGTCGCCACGAAGTGACCCGTGCCCGAGAGCCGATCGGCGAGCGCACCGAGGACGTCGTCGGCAGCACTCAGCCCGTCCTCCCGCGCGATCGTGCGAATGTTCGTGACGTCCACGAGCGCGAGCATGACCCGTCCCGGATAGCCCGCCTCCTCGTCCCACCAGGCACGCAACCTGCCCTCCAGCTGCCGGCGGGTCGGCAACCCGGTGACGGGCTCGCGGTCCAGATGGCTGTGCGTCTCCGGGCTCGCCGGGTGCTCGGAGAGCAGGCGGAGGCGTAGCCGGGGACGGCTCCCCTCCGCGGCCACCTGGGTGAGCGATGCGAGATAGGGGGACTGCCCGAGGACGGGCTCGAGCACGAGATGCTCCACCTCGGCCGCGCCCCGGCGGACGCGCCGTACCGCCTCGGAGAGGTCATGGCCGATCACGGCGTCGGCCAACCGGGCGCTGAGCAGCTCTCGGGAGGACGCGCTGGCGAACAGCTCGTCCAGACGTGGATCGGCCTGCACGACCCGGCCGCGGCCGTCGAGCAGCGCGGTGATCCCGTCAGTGCGCCGGCCTGCCTCGGGGCCGGCGTCGACGTCGTGCACCGTGTGCACCCCCACCACGGCCATCACCTCACCGTCGGCGTCTCGCAATCCTCGCCCCACGATCCGCACCATCCGCGGGCCTGCCCCGTCCGGCAGCAGCATGCCGATGGAGGCGGTGCGGTGCTCCCCGGTGACCAGCGTGTGCAGGCGCGAGGCCCACTCCTCGGCATACTTCCTGGGGAAGCAGTTCAGCCACTGCGCCAACGTCTCGACCGACCCGCCGCAGAGCTCGGCGTAGAGCGCGTGCACCAGGGGCGAGAGCCGGACCGTGCCGGTGCGCGGGTCGTGATCCCACAGCCCCATCGAGGGACTGTCCCCGGCGGCAGCCGCCGGCACCACCGAGACCGACTCCGGGCTGGCGTCCATCGCGCCGAGGGAGTCGTGGATGAGATCGCGGGCCGACAACAGCAGGGCCCGCTCGGCACCGGTGAAGTCTCGCGGCTGCCGGTCCAGGACGCAGATCGTCCCGAAGATGGCCCCATCGGGCCAGAAGACCGGGAAGCCCAGGTAGGCCAGCAGACCGGTGCGCGCGTCGGGGTTGTCGGCCCATTCGGCCTGGGTGCGGGAGTCGCAGACCGCCAGCTCGCTGCGTCGGGTGATCACCTGCTCGCACAGCACCCCGGCCTCCAGAGCGATCAGCTCGCCCGGGGTGTAGGGGTTCTCCGGGTTGGTGCTCGGGGCGGCGTACTCCAACTCCCCGTCGCCGACCACACGGGTCACCAGCCCCACCGACACGTGCAACGACCGGGCGACCACTGTCATCAACAGTCGCCACGCATGGACCGTCTCGGCTGTCGGCTCGCTACGGGAAGTGGGCTGCCCCATCCCTGACCTCGTTGCATCCACGGACACGGTGAGTGCCCGCCATCCCTCGATTGTCACTCTCTGCGCCGTGGCAGACAAGAGACGGGTAGTTTCCCGCTGTCCCGGCGCGGTCGGACGTTCGATACTGGAGGCACTTCCCGTCGCATACCGCCGTTCTCCCGCATCCACTGGTTCGCATGCGCTGAACGGTTCTGACGGCGGGCGGGCCCTCCTGCCCCTCCCTTATCGAGGCGCCCCCCGCCGTCGTACGGCGCCGGCGTGTCCCGCGCGCATCCCGCGGGGCGCGTCGGCCCGCCAGCGGCCACCGGCTATGGGGGCCGAGCGCGAACCTGACCCTTTGCTCCGCGCCCGGGCATGCCCAGGCTCGGGTCTCGACAGGCTCGACCAGCGGTGCCTGGCGTACCCACACTGGCAGAAGTCCCAGCTCCCCGCCCCGGGCCCGCTCAGCACCACCGTCCGGACCAGGTTCTGCCAGTGTGGTTACGCCTCACCGCGACGGACGGGCGGCCAGCAAGAGGGCGGCCCGACCTCACACGTGCCGGCGCGACTGGACGAACCGGAAGCGGGGGGAGACGAAGGCGCCGTCGGTGTACGACGCGTTCGCGGCCGGGTTGGCGCCGGTGCCGTGGAAGTCGCTGAAGGCCGCGGACTGGTTGACGAACACCGCGCCCAGCAGGTTCTCGCTCAGCGCGACGCCCGCGTCCAGGGCCGCGTCCCGCATCGCCTCGACCACGGCGGGCGAGGTGGAGTAGACCGACGCGGTCATCGCGCCGTGCCGCTGCACGGTGTCGCGGAAGAGCTCGATCGACTGCTCGGTGCCGGACGTGCCGATCAGGTAGGCCACCGGCCCGAAGCACTCGGACTCATAGACCTCCGCATCGGCGTCGGCGGAGAGGCCGACCAGGGTCGGCGTACGCACCGTCGCGTCGGGGTACGACGGATGCGCGACCTCGCGGGAGGGGACGAGCACCTCCCCGCGCGACCCGGCGCCGGCCAGCCGCTCCAGCACACCGGCGTTGACCACCCCGCCGAGCAGCTCCACGGCACGGGCGTCCTCGTCGAGCAGCTGCGTCAGGCCGGCGCCGATGCCCTCGGCGACCTCGGCGACGCTCTTGTGCCCCTCGTCGGTCTCGATCCCGTCGGCGGGCAGGTAGACGTTCTGCGGGGCGGTGCACATCTGGCCGGTGTAGAGCGCGAAGGAGAACGCCAGGTTCTGGCACATCGCGGCGAAGGAGTCGGTGGAGTCGACGACCACGGTGTTGACCCCCGCCTTCTCGGTGAAGACGACGGCATGCCGCGCGTTCGCCTCCAGCCAGTCACCGAAGGCGTTGCCGCCGGTGAAGTCGATCAGCCGCACCTCAGGACGCACCGCCAGCTCGGCCGCGAGCCCGTCGGCCGGGTCCTCGGCGGCGAGCAGCACCAGCTGCGGGTCGAAGCCCGCCTCGGCGAGCACCTCCTGGCAGACCTGCACCGTGATCGCGAGCGGCAGGACGGCGCCCGGATGCGGCTTGACCACGACCGGGTTGCCGGTGGCGAGCGAGGCGAACAGCCCCGGCCAGGAGTTCCACGTCGGGAAGGTGTTGCAGCCGATCACCAACGAGACCCCGCGCGGGACGGCGGTGAAGGTCTTCTCCATGGTGATCGGGCGCTTGCCCGGCTTCTCCCACCGCGCGGCCCGCGGCACCCGGGTCATCTCCACCCAGGCGTAGGCGACCGCCTCCAGCGCTCGGTCAAGCGCATGCGCGCCACCGGCCTGGAAGGCCATGACGAACGCCTGGCCGCTGGTGTGCTGGACCGCGTTGGCGAGCTCGAAGATCCGCGAGTGCAGCCGGTCCAGGATCTCCAGGCACACGCCGACCCGGGCCTCCGGGCCGGCATCGCGCCAGGCCTTCATGCCCGCGGTCGACGCGCCGAGCAGCGCGTCCAGGTCGCGCGCGCGGGGATAGGCGACGTCCAAGGGCAGGCCGTACGGCGACTTCTCGGTCGCCACGGTCCCGTCACTGCCGGGGGTGCTGATCGGGAAGTCCCCGCCCAGCAGCGCCTCGAAGGCCGCCTGGCCCTCCGCGGCGGCGGTCTCGCCGTACACCCGCGGCGAGGGCGACTCGTCGAAGGCGGAGTGGAACTCGCGGGTGGCGCAGGCGGCCACCGCGGCGTCCAGACGGTCACGATGCCGGGCGAAGAGGTCGGTCATGGCCCCACCCTCCCGCGTGTGACAGATCCACGCAAGCCGTGCAGCAAGATGTCACAAGTGGCTCGTGGCGGTGGGACCGGGGAGGATGGTGCCCATGAGGTTCCGGGGTCCGCTGGTGGTGCTGGCAGTGCTAGGCCTCGGCCTGGCCGCGGGCTTCGCCGCCTCCCGCGAGCTCGAGCCCGAGCCGGTGCCCGTCTCCGAGCAGCGCCCGGTCCCGGCTGAGGGTCCGTCCGATCCGCTCGGCGGCACCGGAGCCGTCCTCCCGGACGCGCCCGTGCCTGCGCTGCCCGGCGACCTGATCCTGGCCGACGAGCGCCTCCGGGACGGCGACAAGCGGGTCGTCGTCCCGGTGCCGGTCGGGTGGCGGCGGGTCGACCTGCGCGACGGCGAGGCCCGTTGGCTGCCACCCGGCGACACGACCGGTGGTGGCTACTCCGTGCGCGTGGCCGTGATCCGCGAGGATGTCACCCTGCGCGAGATGGTGCTCGCACGCCGCGACGCGCTGCCCGGTGACCCGAACATCACCGACATCCAGCGACTCCAGGTCGACGAGGGCACCTCGAGCCTGCTGGCCACGATCGTCCGCGACGGCTACCGCAAGCTCCTGCTGATCCGGTGGATCAACCTGCGCAGCGACGTCTTCGCCGACGTCGAGATCGCCTGGACGGGGCGGCTCCAGGACGAGGCTGGAATGAAGCAGCTGCTCGCCCGGATGGCCAGCGAGGCGCGCTCGCTGGACCCTCCGGAAGGGTGATCGATCAGAAGCCGGAGACCTGCACCGAGTCGAGTACGGCGGTCGCCGCGGACCGGTCGTCGGCCTGCACCTGCACCCACAGCAGCCGGTTGTCGGCCACGCGGATCACCCGCTCGAAGACGGTCGACCCTCCGGCACAGCGTGCGTTGACCACGGTCACGGTCGGCCCGAGGGCCGCGCTCTCGTCGTTGATCGGGTCCTGCACCTCGGTGCAGGAAGGGTGTCCGGGTAGGTCCACGGGCAGGCTGCCTCCGGGCAGGATCCCGAGGAAGACGCCGTTGGCCCCCGGGTCGCCCTGCCAGCCCCGGCGCGACCCGACCGACAGAGCCGAGTAGGAGCCGGCGGACCCCGGCGGCGTCCACTCCCCCCGGCCGAGCGCACCGTTCCAGCTCCCCGGGACCGTCACCCGCAGGGACCCGTTCTCGTCGCTTACCGTCACGTCCGCGGGCGCCTGCCGGCCCAGGACCCACCCACCGGCGACGCCCAGGACCGCCGCCACCGCAGCGGCAACCAGCCAGCCGCGGCCGATCCCGCTCCGCCTCGTCGGCGCGGAGCCCCCGGCGGGGGCGGTCTCCGAGCTCGACCGCGAGGGAGGCGACGGCGAGGAGGAGGGCAGCGGGGAGGGCGGCGCCCCGACCCGGGTCGCATCCGGGTCGGTCGGGAGCCATGCGACCTGACCGGTCGCATCGGCGCCCGCGACGTGCTCCAGGGAGGCGGCCAGGTCGCCCACGAACGCGGCGATGTCGTCGTACCGATCCTCCGGGTCCGGCGCCAACCCCCGTCGCAGCACGGCGTCGGCCTCCGGCGGGAGGCCCGACCCCTCCGAGGGCAGCGCGCGGTCCGAGGCCGCGGACAGGGAGGCGTGCTGGAACGGCGGGCGGTGGGCCAGGAGCAAGTAGGCCACGGCCGCCAGGGAGAACAGGTCGGCGCGGGCGTCCAGCCGATCCCCCCGCGCCTGTTCGGGTGCGACGTAGGCCGGGGTGCCGGCCACCATGGACAGCCGCGAGGACATGTCCAGCGACTTGCCCAACCCCAGGTCGCCGACCATCGAGCGGACCATCGCCGGGCCGTCCTGCTCGTCGCGCGGCTCGGAGCGGAAGAGCACGTTGGCCGGCTTCACGTCCCGGTGCAGGACGCCGCGTTGGTGCAGCGCGCGCAACCCCACTCCGACCTCGCGCACCACCTGCAGGGCCTGCCCCACCTCCAGGGGGGCCAGGTCGAGCCGGTCGGCCAGACTCCCCTGGTCGGCGTAGGCCATCACCAGGAACGGCCGCCCGTCGTCGAGCTCGCCCGCGTCGTAGACGGGCACGACGTGCGGCGACTCGACCTTCCGCAGGAAGCGCCCCTCCTCGACGAAGCGCTGGCGCACGTGCAGGTCCACCGCCCAGTTCTCGGCCAGCACCTTCACCGCGACCGGGGAGTCCAGCTGCTCGTCGTAGCAGAGCCAGACCGTGGCGAAGCCCCCCGCGCCGATCCGGCGGCGCACGGCGTAGCGACCGAGGCGAGAAGGTGATGCCACCCCTGCATTATGTTGCTAGCGAGCCCTGCGGGGGATCGACGAGCAGCACCAGGAGAGTGATGAACGAGCGGCAGGGGCTCAGCCCCGACGCGATCGACGACCTGGCCAGGCGGGCCCAGGCGGGCGACCAGGGCGCCTTGGAGGACCTGTTGACGGCGGTGCGCCCGCGGGTCCTCAACGTCTGCCGCGGCGTGCTCCCGCATGTCCCCGACGCGGAGGACGCCGCCCAGGAGGCCCTGATCGCGATCGCGGGGAAGGTCGGCTCCTGGGGCGGGCGCGGCCGCTTCACCACCTGGATGCACGTCGTGGCGGTCAGCGCCGCGCGCTCCACCTACCGCCGAATGAAGCGGCAGGCGCTCCCCTCCGACGAGATGCACCTCGAGCGGGCCGACCCGCGCACCACCAGCGTCATCGCCGGCACCCGGCTGGACCTGCTGGAGGCGATGGAGACCATCGAGCGCGACCACCCGCAGTATGTCGAGCCGCTCCTGCTCCGCGACGTCTACGGGCTCAGCTACGAGGAGATCGCGCAACAGGTCGGTGCCCCGCTGGGCACCGTGAAGGCGCAGATCCACCACGGCCGCAAGCTGGCTCGCCCGCTGCTCCGCTCGGAGGGCTGAGGTGGGCGTCGAGCCCGGCGACCGGACGGTGCGCCTGCGGCCGCCGGCCGACGGGTCCGAGCGGGAGCTCGTGCTCGGGCTCAACGCCGACCACGTCGAGCTGCTGTCCCCGATGGACGAGGACCGGCTGGCGATGCTGGAGTCCACCGGCCGCGTCGAGGTGGTCGACGTCGACGGCGAGGTCGCGGGGTTCGTGGTCACGATGCCCGCGGGCACGGGCTACGACTCCCGGCTCTACCGGTGGTTCGGCGAGCGGTACGACGACTTCCTCTACCTCGACCGCGTCGTGATCGCCCCCGGCTTCCGCCGTACTGGCGTGGCCGGCGCGGTCTATGACCTCATCGAGGCACGGGCCGGGCGGCACGGGCTGTTCGCCCTGGAGGTGAACAGCGAGCCGCCGAACGAGGCGAGCCTCGCCTTCCACCGCCGACGCGGGTTCGCGCAGGTGGGCGAGGTGGTCGACGGGCCGAAGCGGATCGCGATGCTGACCCGGGACGCCGCCTGGCCCGAGGCGGTCGTCCGGATGTGGGACGAGGACCGAGCGAGTCGGGCGCTGGGGATGCGCCTGGACGCGGTGGCCCCGGGTCGCGCCGTGGTGACCATGCCGGTGCGGGAGGACATGGTGAACGGGCACGAGATCGGGCACGGCGGGCTGACGTTCGCCGTGGCCGACAGCGCCTTCGCCTGCGCGTGCAACAGCCACGGCCCGGTCACGGTCGCCGCCGGGGCGTCGATCCGGTTCCGCTCCCCGGTGCGCCTGGGCGAGATGCTCGAGGCGAGCGCGACCGAGCGCTCCCGCGAGGCCGGGCGCGGGGTCTACGACGTCGTCGTCCGCGCGGACGACCGGGTGGTCGCGGTCTTCGAGGGCTACGCGTCCGAACTGCGCCGGGAGGAGCGGTGAGACCGGCCGCCTGGCTGGTCCTGCCCCTGCTGGTCGTCCCGGTCGGCTGCACGCCCCCGCAGCCGGAGCAGCCCGAGCAGTCCGCCGCCCCGCTCCGACCGGCCCCCACGGGTGCAGACGACCCCCGCCTGGACGCGGCGCTCAGCGACCCGGTCGAGGACCCCGTCTACCCCGACGTGGGCGACCCGGGCGTGGATGCCTTGCACTACCGCCTGCGCCTGGACTGGGACCGGGTGAGGAAGCGGCTCGACGGCCGGGCGACGATCCTGATGCGGGCGACCATGGACGCGCCGCGATTCCAGCTCGACCTCGCCGGCCCGCTCGCCCCGTCCTCGGTCCGGGTGGACGGAAGACCCGTCGCCTTCCAGCACCGCGGCAAGGACCTGCTGATCGAGCAACGGGTGCGGGCAGACCGTCGCTACCGTCTGCGGATCGACTACGCCGGCCGTCCCCGGCCGACGCGCTCGCCCTCGACGCGGGAGGACGTGGAGAGCGTCGGCTTCACCCTCAGCGACCGCGACGAGGTGTGGACCATCCAGGAGCCCTACGGCGCCTTCACCTGGTACCCCGTCAACGACCACCCGTCGGACAAGGCGCTCTACGACATCACCGTCTCCGTGCAGGCGCCGTGGGCCGGGGTCGCCGGCGGCCGGCTGACGTCGCGCCGCGAGGTGGCGGGGCGCACCGTGACGTCGTACCGCCTCGACGAGCCCGCCGCGTCGTACCTCACCACCCTGGCGATCGGCGACTACCGCCACGAGACCGACCGGACCGCCTCGGGTGTGCCGCTCAACTACTGGGTGCCGCGCCGGTTCGCGTCCTCCTGGCCGCGGGTGCGCCGTACCAAGGACGCCGTCGAGTGGGTCGAGCGGCGACTCGGGCCGTGGCCCTTCTCCTCGGCGGGCACGCTGGTCGTCGACACGATGAGCGGGATGGAGACCCAGGCGCTGATCACCCTGGGCAACAGCGACTACGCCCTGTCCGACCCGGTGCTGGTGCACGAGATGGTGCATCACTACTTCGGCAACCAGGTCACGCCCCGGGACTGGCGCGACCTGTGGTTGAGCGAGGGCATCACCACGTATCTGCAGTTCGTCTACGAGGCCGAGGCGACCGGGGAGTCGCTGGACGGGTTGATGGACGTGCAGGCCGAGCGGGACCAGATGCTGCGCGACGAGGCGGGGCCGCCCGCCCGCTTCGACCCCGACGACTTCGCGTCGGGGAACGTCTACATCCCGCCGGCCCTGATGTGGCACGAGGTACGCCGCCGCGTGGGCGACGCGGCCTTCTGGCAGGCGATCCGCAGCTGGCCGCGCGCCTACGACAACGGCAACGCCGGCCGGCGCCAGCTGATCGCCCACATGGAGCGCACCACCGGCGAGGAGCTCTCCGGCCTCTTCCGCGACTGGCTGATGAGTCCGGCCACGCCCCCGCGGACCTGACGCCCTGCCGAGTCGGTGCTTGTGCACCCCGAGTCGGCGACAGGAATCGGTGTCTTTGGGAGGGTTTGCCGCCGATTGTCATAGACCAAGGAAGCAGTGTCTCCGATCACATTCGATACTATGATCGAATCATTACAGCATCCGCATCCCGCCGGAAGGTCCCTCTCATGGTCTCCCTGGTCCCCGACCCACCGTCCGGGGAGTGGCACGCCCCCGGCACGGGGGCGTCGGCCAGGTTGGAGGCCCTCTCGGCCGGGCTGGAAGGGGTGTTGGACGGGCTGGGCGAGCTGTCGCTGACCGGGCTCTCGGACGATCAGGTGGCCGGGCTGGTCCACCAGCTCACCGCCGCGACCGGGCGGCTCACCCACGCCCTGGCCCGCACCGTCGCCGACGCGGACCGCCGCGCGCTCCACCACCAGAGCGGGCACAGGTCGGCCGCGGCGTGGTACGCCGACACCACCCGTGTCACCCTCCGCGAGGCCCGCCGCCTGCTGAAGTTCGGGCTCGAGCTGGGCTATGACGCCAACACCCCCATCGCCGATGCCCTGGCTGCCGGCCGGATCCGCGCGGATCAGGCCGCGGTGGTCCTGCGCGCGGTCGACGCGCTCCCCGACACCATCGACGACTCCGTTCGGGAGCAGGCGCGGGACCGGCTGCTGGCCGACGCCGCGCACTTCGACGCCGACGCCCTGGGCCGCCTCGGCAAAGGGATCCTCGACATCGTCGCGCCCGAGGTCGGCGAATCCCACGAACAACGCGTGCTGGAACGCGAAGCCGCCGCCGCAGCCCAAACAGCCAGCCTGACGATGTACGACGACGGCCACGGCCGCACCCACGGCACCTTTGTGATCCCCGCCCACCAAGGCGCGATGCTCCGCCAAGCCATCCACGCCATCGCCAACCCCAAGCGCCACGACCACGACGACCTGAAAGACCCACAGACCGGGGACTGGCGGTCCGTGCCCGAACGCCACGGACAAGCGTTCGGCGAGCTCATCGAGCACTACCCGACCGATCGGCTCCCCGAAAGCGGCGGGGTGAACGCCCAGATCGTCATCACCATGACCCTCGACACCCTGCTCTCTGGCATCGGAACAGCGACCCTGGACAACGGCGACCACATCGACGCCGGCACCGCCCGCCGCCTGGCCTGCGAAGCCGGCATCATCCCCGCCGTCCTCGGCGGCCCCTCAGAGGTCCTCGACCTCGGCCGGACCCGCCGCTACCACACCAAAGCCCAGCGCATCGCCCTCGGCCTCCGCGACCGCGGCTGCACCGCCCGCGGCTGCACCATCCCACCCTCAGGCTGCCACGCCCACCACGACCGACAATGGGCCCGCGACCACGGCCACACCAACATCCACGACTGCCGCCTCTACTGCCCCCACCACCACCGACGAGCACACGACCCCACCTACCAGACCGTGATCCATGCCGACAACACCGTGACGTTCCACCGACGCAGATAGGCCGACCGCGCACTCCCGAAGCCCCAGCACGGTCGAGGGCGACTCGATGGATGTGAGGCTCCTCAGTCCAGCGCGCGCCCGACCGCCCGCTTGCGGATGTCCGGCGCGGCCAGCCGCTCGGCGTTCGCCTCCTGGTCGTCGGTCTCGGTCTGCGACTCGCGCTCGGCCTCCACCCGGGAGCGGTAGGCCGCCACCTCGTCGTTGATCCGCGCCTCGTCCCAGCCCAGGTGCGGCGCGACCAGCGCGGCCGCGGACTCGGCGGCCGCCGCGCCGCGGTCGAGGGTCTCGATCGAGATGCGAGTACGCCGGGCCAGCAGGTCGTCCAGATGCAACGCCGACTCGTGGGTGGCGGCATAGACGATCTCCGCCTTGAGGTACTCCTCCGCGCCGGGCAGCGGCTCGAGCAAGGACGGGTCATCGGCAGCGAGCGCGAACAGCTCGTCGACCATCGACCCGTAGCGGTCCAGCAACCGGGTCATCCGCCACGCTGGCACACCGTTGCGCTCGGCCAGCCGGTCCACCTGGTTCGACATCGCGTGATAGCCCTCCGCGCCCACGAGCGGGATCAGCTCGGTGACGCTGTCCGGCACGCTGTCGCCGAGGTCGACCTTCGCCGCATCGACCGCGTCGGCCGCCATCACCCGGTAGGTCGTGTACTTCCCGCCGGCGATGGAGACCAGCCCCGGCTGGGGCCGCGCGACCGCGTGCTCGCGCGAGAGCTGCGAGGTCTGGTCGCTCTCCCCCGACAGCAGCGGCCGCAGGCCGGCGTACACCCCCTGGATGTCGTCGTGGGTCAGCGGCACCGCGAGCACCGAGTTGACGTGCTCGAGGATGTAGTCGATGTCGGCGCGGCTGGCCGCCGGGTGCGCCTTGTCGAGGGTCCAGTCGGTGTCGGTGGTGCCGACGATCCAGTGGGTGCTCCACGGGATCACGAAGAGCACCGACTTCTCCGTGCGCAGGATCAGCCCGGTCTCGGAGTTGATCCGGTCGCGCGGCACCACGATGTGCACGCCCTTGGACGCGCGCACGTGGAAGCGGCCGCGCCCGCCGGCGAGGGTCTGGATGTCGTCGGTCCACACGCCGGTGCAGTTGATGACCACCTTGGCGCGGACGTCGACCAGCTCGCCGGTCTCGACGTCCTCGACCGTCGCGCCGACCACCCGCTCGCCCTCCTTGAGCAGCGCCTCGACCTGCGCGGAGTTGAGGATGGTCGCGCCGTACGCCGCCGCGGTGCGCGCCACGGTCAGGGTGTGCCGCGCGTCGTCGGCCTGGGCGTCGTAGTAGAGCAGCGCACCGACGAGCGCGTCGTTGCGCAGCGCGGGCACCATCTGCAGCGCCTTGGTGCGGGTCAGCTGCTTGTGCCGCGGCACGGTGCGCGCGCCGCCCATCGAGTCGTAGAGTGTGAGGCCCGCGGTGACGTAGGGCCGCTCCCACACCTTGTGCTGCAGCGGGTAGAGGAACGACACCGGCTTCACCAGGTGCGGCGCGATCCGGGTGAGCATCAGCTCGCGCTCCTTCAGCGCCTCCCGCACCAGCGCGAAGTTCATCTGCTCCAGGTAGCGCAGCCCGCCATGGAAGAGCTTGGAGGAGCGCGAGGACGTGCCGGAGGCGAAGTCGCGTTGCTCGACCAGCGCGACCGAGAGCCCGCGGGTCGCCGCGTCCAGCGCGACCCCCGCTCCCGTCACGCCGCCGCCGATGACGAGGACGTCGTACTCGTGGTCCTTCAGCGCCGCGAAGGCGCGCTCCCGATAGGCGGCGTCGAGCCGCGGGGGCATGGGCATCGCTGGTTCCCTCCCGATCGTCTCCGGCCAACTCTCGTGCACCCCGCCGCACCCCGCAAGCCGGAGGCGCCGCATCGCCCTCAACAGCGGGAGAACTCGCCGTTGGAAGGGTTGGCAATCAGGGCCCCTGTCTCTAGGGTCGGCCCCGTCGCTGTGAGCGGCATCACCGTGCCGTCCGCCCACCGAGGGCGGGGCACTCGGCCTGAGGAGCACTGTGTATCAAGACATCCTGCTGCACGAGATCATGGGCACGGCGACGCTGCTGCTGCTCGGTTGCGGCGTCGTCGCGAACGTCGTCCTGGCGAAGAGCAAGGGCGCCGACGGCGGCTTCCTGATGATCAACTTCGGCTGGGGCATCGGCGTGTTCGCCGGCGTGTACGTCGCCTACAAGTCCGGCGCGCACCTGAACCCCGCCGTCACCCTGGGCCTGCTGGCCTCCGACGCCAAGGAGTACGCCCCTGGCATCGAGGTGTCGCTCGGCACCACGCTGACCTACCTGGCAGCGCAGATGATCGGCGCCGTCATCGGCGCGATCCTGTGCTGGCTGGCCTACAAGGACCAGTTCGCCGAGCCCGACCAGGACCCGGCGGTCAAGCTGGCCGTCTTCTCCACCGGCCCCGAGATCCGCAACACTGTGTCCAACATCATCACCGAGGTGCTCGGCACCTTCGTGCTGGTCTTCGTCATCATCAGCTTCGGCAAGACGCCCAGTGGCCTGGGCCCCCTGGCCGTCGCACTGCTGGTCGTCGGCATCGGCGCCAGCCTCGGCGGACCCACCGGATACGCCATCAACCCGGCACGTGACCTCGGTCCGCGGATCGCGCACGCGATCCTGCCGATCCCCGGCAAGGGCAGCAGCGACTGGGGCTACGCATGGGTGCCGGTCGTCGGCCCGATCATCGGCGGGGTCCTCGGCGGGCTTCTGGCCAACGCGGTCAACTACGTCTGAGCCGGCCCACCGTCCGCACCGTCCGTCTTCAACCGCAACCGCGAGGGAGCAGCACCCACATGGCAGACAACACCTACATCCTGGCGATCGACCAGGGCACCACCTCGACCCGCGCCATGGTCTTCGACCACTCCGGCGAGGTCGTCTCGGTCGACCAGGTCGAGCACGAGCAGATCTTCCCCAAGGCCGGCTGGGTCGAGCACGACCCGATCGAGATCTGGGACAACACCCGCAAGGTGATCGGCGGCGCGCTGTCCAAGGCCAACCTCAACTCCGGCAACATCGCCGCGGTCGGCATCACCAACCAGCGCGAGACCGCCGTGGTGTGGGACAAGTCCAACGGGCAGCCGGTCTACAACGCGATCGTCTGGCAGGACACCCGCACCCAGAAGATCGTCGACGAGCTGGCCGGCGACGAGGGCGTGGACCGCTACAAGGACAAGGTCGGCCTGCCGCTGGCGACGTACTTCTCCGGACCGAAGGTCAAGTGGATCCTCGACAACGTCGAGGGCGCCAGGGAGAAGGCGGAGAACGGCGACCTGCTCTTCGGCAACACCGACACCTGGGTGCTGTGGAACCTCACCGGCGGCGCGGAGAACGACGGCGTGCACGTGACCGACGTGACCAACGCCAGCCGCACCATGCTGATGGACCTCGCCACGCTGTCGTGGGACGAGTCGATCGCCGAGGACATGGGCATCCCGATGTCGATGCTGCCGGAGATCAAGTCCTCCTCGGAGGTGTACGGCGAGGCCCGGCCCGGCGTGCTCAAGGGCACCCCGGTGGCCGGCATCCTCGGCGACCAGCAGGCCGCCACGTTCGGCCAGGCCTGCCTGGAGAAGGGCATGGCCAAGAACACCTACGGCACCGGCAACTTCATGCTGCTCAACACCGGCACCGAGCAGGTGCCGAGTGAGAACGGGCTGCTCACCACGATCTGCTACAAGCTCGGCGACGAGGACACCGTCTACGCGCTCGAGGGCTCGATCGCGGTCACCGGCTCGCTCGTGCAGTGGGTGCGCGACAACCTCGGGCTGATCAAGAACGCGCCGGAGATCGAGGACCTCGCCAAGGGTGTGGACGACAACGGCGGCGCCTACTTCGTGCCGGCGTTCTCCGGGCTGTTCGCCCCGCACTGGCGGCCCGACGCCCGCGGCGCGCTGGTCGGCCTGACCCGCTACGTCAACAAGGGGCACATCGCCCGGGCGGTCCTGGAGGCCACCGCGTTCCAGACCCGCGAGGTGCTGGACGCGATGAACGCCGACTCCGGTGTCCCGCTCGCCGAGCTCAAGGTCGACGGCGGCATGGTGGTCAACGAGACGCTCATGCAGTTCCAGGCCGACATCCTCGGCGTGGACGTGGTCCGCCCGAAGGTCGCCGAGACCACCGCGCTCGGTGCGGCGTACGCCGCCGGGCTGGCCGTCGGCTTCTGGGACAGCACCGAGGACATCACCGCCAACTGGGGCGAGGACAAGCGCTGGACCCCGCAGATGGACGAGGAGGAGCGCGAGCGCCTCTACCGCAACTGGAAGAAGGCGGTCACCAAGACCCTGGACTGGGTCGACGACGACGTGGAGTGACCTGCCCGCCGACGCGCGGGCGAGGGCCCCGGACCGGTGCGGTCCGGGGCCCTTGCGCGTGGGCGCGCGTCGTCTTGCAGCCCGGAGAAAAGTCCGTACAATTGACGAGGTGGATGGAGTGGAGATCCTGACGTTCCGGACGCCGGGCCTGGGCGACACGTCCTATCTGCTGACCCACGAGGGCACGGGGGTGCTCGTGGATCCGCAGCGCGACATCGGCCGCTTCCTGGAGGCGGCCGAGGAGCGGGATGTGGAGCTCAGGTTCGTCCTGGAGACGCATCTGCACAACGACTACGTCTCCGGTGCCGAGCAGGCGGCGCTGACCACGGGCGCCGAGCTGGTGCTGCCCGCGGCCGCCGCTCCGGCGTACCGACACACACCCGCCTTCCACCTCGAGGATCTCGACGGCGGCGGCGGGCTGGTCGTGCGGCCGATCCACACGCCGGGCCACACGCCCGAGCACACGTCCTACCTCGTGCTCATCGACGGCGAGGAGGTCGGCGTGTTCTCCGGCGGCTCGCTGCTGGTCGGCTCGGCCGGCCGGCCGGACCTGCTCGGGCCCGAGCGCGCGGACACGCTCGGGCGGCTGCAGTACATCTCGATCAACCGGCTCGCGCAGCTGCCTGCGAACGTCGACCTCTTCCCGACCCACGGCCAGGGCTCGTTCTGCTCGGCGAGCGGGTCGGCGAAGTTCACCTCGACCATCGGCGAGCAGGTGCGGGAGAACCCGATGCTGCAGTACGGCTCGGCCGACGAGCTGGCCACAGCGCTGACCGCGGCGCCGATGCCGATCCCGGCGTTCTACCAGTACATGTCGCCGACCAACACCCTCGGCGTGCCGCCCCTCCCCACCGCGGAGGTGCCGCACATGACGGCGCAGGAGGCCCTCGACAGCGGCGCCCACCTGGTCGACCTGCGCCCGCGGGCGGCGCAGTCGCGCGGCATCCTGCCCGGCAGCACGGCGGTCGAGCTGGCCGACGACTTCGGCTCCTGGGTCGGCTGGCTGGTGCCCTACAACGAGCCGGTGGTGCTGATCGCCGAGCCCGACCAGGACGTGGACGCGGCGCTGACCCAGCTCGCGCAGATCCGGTTCGACGAGGTGGCCGGGCTGGTCACCGACCTCGGGGGCGTCGACCTGGTGCAGGACTTCGAGCTGGTCGACCTCGACCGGGCCCGCTCCCTGGTGGCCGAGGGCATCCAGGTGCTCGACGTACGGATGGACAGCGAGCTCGCCGAGGTGCGGATGCCCGGCGCGGTGGAGCGGTTCGTCGCCGAGCTGTTCAGCCGCGGCGTGCCCGAGGGGCTCTCCCGCGACGAGCCCGTGCTGATCGCCTGCCGCTCCGGTCGCCGGGCCGCCATCGCCGCCTCCCGGTTGACCTCGGAGGGGTACGACGTGCGCGTGCTCGACGGCGCGGGCGTGACCGAGCTGGTCGGCGAGTAGCCTCGAACCATGCCAGCCATCCCCCCCACCGTCACCCCCGCCCAGGCCGAGCAGCTGCTGGCCGAGACCGCCGTCGCGCTCGACGTGCGCACACCCGGCGAGTTCGCGACCACCCGCATCGCGGGCGCGGTCAACATCCCGCTCGACCAGGTGGACGCCCGCCGGATCGCCGGCACCGCCGACCGGACCCTGGTCCTGGTCTGCCAGAGCGGACCGCGGGCCGAGCAGGCGGCCGGCCGGATCGCGGAGGGCGGGTACGACGACGTCGTGGTCCTTGCCGGCGGGATGGGCGCCTGGGAGGCCGAGGGCCGCCCGGTCGAGCGCGCCGCGCAGGGGCAGGAGAAGTGGGCGATGGAGCGCCAGGTGCGCCTGGTCGCGGGCTCGATCGCGCTGACCTCGGTGCTCGCCTCGACCGTCTTCCCCAAGGCCAAGTGGGGGGCGGCGTTCATCGGCGGCGGGCTGACCTTCGCCGCGGTCAGCAATACCTGCATGATGGCCAACGCGCTGTCTCGGCTGCCCTACAACCAGGGGCCCGGAGCCGACGTCGACGGGGCGGTCGAGCAGTTGCGCGCCGGCACGCGGGCGAGCGCCTGACCGGGCCGTGGCGCGCACTATCGTTCGCGGTATGAGGGCTCATCCAGCGCGTCCGGGCGAGGATCCGGACTACCGCTTCAGCCTCGCGAACGAGCGCACCTTCCTCGCCTGGATCCGCACCGCCCTCGGGTTGCTCGCCGGCGGCATCGGCGTCCTCACCCTGCTGCCGGAGGTCGGCCACCCGATCCTGAGGTACGCCGTGGGGCTGGGGCTGTTGGCCCTGGCGCTGTTGCTGCCCCTCCTCGCCTATGTCCGGTGGTCCTCCACCGAGCGCGCGCTGCGCACCGGCCGGTCGCTTCCCGAGCCGGGGCTGCTGCGCCTGGTCACCGGCGGACTGGTCGTGGTCACCCTGCTCGTGGTGGCCCTGGTGTTGCTGTGATCCGCCGCCGGGGACGGGCGGGCGACGCACCGGACCACCCGGCGCTGGTCGCGCACGTCGCCGCGCTCGAGCGGACCTCGCTCGCCTGGGAGCGCACCGGGATCAGCCTGGCCGCGCTGGGCACGATCGTGTTCAAGATCCCCGACTCCGGCCCGCTGCTCCAAGCGGGCGGCATCCTGATGATCTCCGCGGCGATCGTGCTGGTGCTCTTCGTGGTGCCGCTGGGCTATCGCCGCGCCCGCGCCCAGGTGCTCGAGGGCGGCCCGGACGCCCGGCTCCAGGGCGGCGACGCCACCGTGGCCGCCGTACTCCTCACCACCGCCTCGGTGGTCTCCATGGCCGCCGTCTTCGCGATCGTCGAGACCGCCTTCGAGTGGTGACTCGGGGGCGCCCCGCCCCACAACGTCATACGAAGTGGGGAACCGCTTCTCCGGAGCGTATGACGTCCCGGCCAGCCGGGCGGGCGAGGCGCCGGGAGGCGAGGGGCTAGACCTTGTACGCCGACCGGCGGGGCGTGACGTGGCGCATCATGAACTCCGGCCGGCGCAGGCCGCCCGGGCCGGGGCCGGGGCGGGTCATCGACAGCCAGCGGCGGTAGGCCGCGCGGGACTTGTTCACGTCGACCTGGACGTCGCCGTACGCGTCGTCGGGGCCGGCCTTGGCGAGCCGGACGTGCTGGTGCCAGCAGTGCATCCCGGAGACCGGGTCCGGCTGCACGGGGAAGGCGAGGTTCTGGTGCACGCCCGGGTCGTCCCAGGTGATCCGCGAGGAGTCGGGGTCCTCGCTCTCGAACGGCTCCACGCCGCGGGTGTAGCGCAGCGACCACACGCCCTCGTCGGTCCGGTCCAGCTCGACCTCGCCCATGACCCAACGGCTGCCGGGGTGGCCCTTCTGCTGCCAGCGGCCCATGTGGTGGGAGAGCCCCACGACGCCGGGCCGGATCGCCTCGGTGGACCACGCGCGAACCACGAAGTGGCCGATCTCCGTGGTCACCCTGACCAGGTCGCCGGTGGCGATGTCCATCGCCTGGGCGTCGGCGGCGTTCATCCACAGCGGGTGGGTGTTGGCGATCTCGTTGAGGTACTTCGCGTTGCCGGAGCGGGTGTGGATCAGCGTCGGCAGCCGGAAGTTCGGCATCAGCACGAACTCGTCGTTGTCCCGGTCCACCCGGGAGGCCGACACGTGCGACTCGATGTGGCCCGGCGTCGCCTGCTCCGGCCAGCCCCAGTCGGCCAGCGTGGTGGAGAAGAGCTCCAGCTTGCGCGACGGCGAGAGCCAGCCGGCGACCCGGGAGCCGTCCTCCAGCTCGACGCCGACCGCACCGGCCTCGCCGACCAGCGGCGGCTGGGAGTCCTCGGTCACGGGCTTGCGCAGCACCCCGTGCTCGTCCGGCTCGGCACCGTCGAGCTCCTCCGGCGTCAGCGGCCGCTCGTCGAGGCGGTAGTGCCCGCGGGCGACCTCGTAGACGCCGTACTTGCGCATGTAGGCCAGCGGCGTCAGCCCCTCCGCCTCCGCGGCCTCGGGCAGCCCGGGGACGGAGCAAGAGAACAGCCGGTCGTAGTACTCGTCCATCGTCATCCGCTCGCCGGGGTGCTCGCGGGACTCGAACCACTGCCGGATCCCGAGCGAGCCGTCGGGGTCGATCTCCCACGACAGCGCGAACCAGAACTCGTTCTCCTCCCACACCTCGCCGGGGTTGGTGTCGCGCGAGTCGCGGTAGGGCACGCCCTGCTGCTCGGCGGCCACCCGGTTGACCGGCTGCCGGAAGGCCAGCCACTTCGAGGCGTGCGTCTCGAACGACATCGTGTCGTGGCGCTCGGTCGCGTGCCCCATCGGCAGCACGTAGTCGGCGAAGGTCGCCGACTCGCTCCACGTCGGGGTGAGCGCGACGTGCAGGCCGATCTTGTCGGCGTCCTTGAGTACGTCGATCCAGGTGAACCCGTCGGGGTTGACCCATAGCGGGTTGTAGACCCGGCTGAAGTAGACCTCCAGCCGGCCGCGCCCGTCGAGCAGCAGGTGCGGCAGCAGGATGGACATCTCGTTGGTGGTGAGGGGGTACTCCTGCGGCCAGAGCGTCTCGCTCCAGGAGTCGTTCGGCGGCGGCATCTCCGGGAAGTGCGGGATGAACTTGTCCCAGCCGTTGGGGTGCGTGCCGCCCTCGGTGCCGACGCTGCCGGTGAGCACGTTGAGGAAGAACAGGCTCCGCGCGATCTGCCAGCCGCCCAGGTTGCCTGCCGCGGCCGACCGCCAGGTGTGGGTGGCCAGCCGGGTGCCCGCCGAGGCGACCATCTCGGCGAGCTCGGCGATCTGCTCGACCGGCACGTCGGCGGCCTCGGCCGCGCGCTCGAAGGTGTACTCCGCGTAGTCCTCGGTCAGCAGCGTGAGGAAGGTGTCGAAGTCGCGCGGCGCCTCGGGGTGCAGCCGCTCCAGGTAGGTCTCCCAGTTGACCCAGCGCCGCAGGAAGTCGCGGGCGACCCGGCCGGTGCGGAGCAGGTGCGCGGCGACGGCGAGGAAGATCAGCCCCTCGCTGCCCGGCCACGGCGCGATCCACAGGTCCGCGTGCGAGGCCGTGTTGGAGAGCCGGAGATCGAGGACCGCCACCTTGGCGCCGCGCTGCTTGGCCTCCATGATCCGCTGGGCGTGCGGGTTGAAGTAGTGCCCGGTCTCCAGGTGGGAGGAGAGCAGCAGGATGGTCTCGGCGTTCGCGTAGTCCGGCGACGGCCGGTCGTAGCCCATCCAGTGCGTGTAGCCCGAGCGCCCGCCGGAGGAGCAGACGTTGGTGTGGCTGTTGTGCCCGTCCACGCCCCACGCCTGGAGCACCCGCTCGGCGAAGCCGTCCTCGCCGGGGCGGCCGACGTGGTACATCACCTCGTCGCGACGGTCCTCGATGATCGCCTGGCGGATCCGCGCGCCGATGTCGGCGAGGGCCTCCTCCCAGGTGACCCGCTCGAACTGGCCCGACCCGCGCTCGCCCACCCGGCGCAGCGGGGTGAGGATCCGCTCGGGGTCGAGCACCTGGTTGATCGTGGCGGGGCCCTTGGCGCAGTTGCGACCGCGGGAGCCCGGGTGGGCCGGGTTGCCCTCGAGCTTGCGGATCGAGCCGTCCGCGTGGTCGACGTACGCCAGCAGCCCGCAGGAGGACTCGCAGTTGAAGCAGATCGTCGGGATCAGCGAGTAGTGCCGCTCCTCGCGGGTGTGCGGGTCGCGCTCGACGTGGTCGTGCCACTGGTCGGCGGGCGGGAAGTTCCGCAGCCCGAAGCGGCTGCGCTCGCCGGGGAGGGTACGGCGGGTCTCCCGCTCGGCCTTCTGGTCGGTCATGACAGCGGCACCTCCTGGGCGGCGCGGACGAAGACGTGCTCCCACGCGAGCAGGGCGACCTGCGCCGTACCGCCCGCGACGAGCGCGACGATCAGGCCGAGGGCGCCGCCGCCGACCACGAGCGCGAGGGCGGCGGTGAGCGCGGCGACCGCGGAGAGCGCGAGGCCCAGGCGGTAGGTCCCGCGATGCGGACCCTCGCCGATCAGCCGGGCCGCGGCGGAGGCGTTGGCGCTGGAGTGCCTGCCGGTCACCTCACGCACCGCCAGGCCCAGGTGCCCGACCGCGCCGACGAGCAGGGCGCCGGCCAGCAGGCGCACCCACCCGGTGTCGGCGTCCAGCGCGACCGCGACGGGCAGCAGCGCACCGCCGCCGACCATCAGCGCCTGGACGATCAGGTGGGGGAACAGCAGCGGCGACTGCCACAGGTCGCGCCCCTCGGCCTGGCCGAAGAGGAAGGCGGTGTAGCCGGCGACGAGGACGGCGGCCACCGCGGCGGGCATCAGCAGCCAGCCGGGCGGGGCGTCGCCGGTGACCACGGCGAAGAGGAACCAGACGCCGGCGAGCGCCGCACCCGCGGCGAGCACGACGCCGCCCTTGACCAGCCACGAGGTCCAGTGCGCCTTGGTGAGCAGGAAGAAGAAGCGCTCGGGCCGCTTGAGGTCGGCGATGAGGAGGACGGCGGTGGCCAGCAGCCCGGCCATGGCGAGGACCGGGGCGACGTACGCGCCGGTGGCGCCGGTGTCGAGGCCGAGCAGCCAGGCGAGGGCGGGCAGCAGCATCGCGCCCGCGGCGACGCCCTTGGTCCACAGGTAGGTCGTGACCTTCCAGCCCCAGACGGCCGGGTGCGCGGTGTTGAGCGTGGTGCGCGGGGCGTCCGGGTCGGTCCCGTCGCCGCGCAGGGTGGGCGCGACCGCCAGCCGCAGCGTGTCCGGCTGGGCCCAGATGTAGGTGTCGTCGACCGGCGCAGCGACCGGGTCGAGCACGGCCGGGGAGGCGCCGGCGTAGTGCACGTTCGGGCCGGTGCCCTGCTCCGGCGAGCGGACCAGGGTCTCCTCGGTGGCGATGAACTGCGAGATCGCGCTGTCGGGGTCGTCGAGGTCGCCGACCCAGATCGACTCCGTCGGGCAGACCACGACACAGGCCGGCTCGAGGCCGTCGTCGACCCGGTGGGCGCAGAAGTTGCACTTGGCGGCGGTGTTGGTGTCGGCGTCGACGTAGATGGCGTCGTACGGGCACGCCTGCATGCACGCCTTGCAGCCGATGCAGGCGCTGTTGTCGAAGTCGACGATGCCGTCCTCGCGCTTGAACAGCGCCTCGGTCGGGCAGATCTGCACGCACGGCGCGTCGGTGCAGTGGTTGCAGCGCATGACGCCGAAGTCGCGGCTGGTCTCGGGGAACTGGCCGGAGTCGACGTACTTCACCCAGGTCCGGAACTGGCCGACCGGCACGTTGTGCTCGGTCTTGCACGCCACCGTGCAGGCGTGACAGCCGATGCAGGTGCGCTGATCGATCGCGAAGCCGTATTGCACTCTGCCCACTGTGGGGGACGCGCGGCCGGCGGAGTAGACCCGATCGCCCATGAGGTCATAGCGTTCGGCTATGACGTCGGAGGAGGCCGGTACGGCGCCCCGCCCGCGCCTGGAGCTCGGGCCGCTGCGGCTGCTGGTCGGGGTGGCCGAGACGCACTCGATCGGCGCCGCCGCCCGGCGCGAGCAGATCAGCCAGCCCTCGGCCAGCAAGAGCCTGGCCACCCTCGAGCGCACCCTGGGCGTCCCGCTGCTGGTGCGGACGCCCCAGGGGTCGACGCTCACCGCCAACGGGCGAGCGATCGCCGACTGGGCGCGCCGGGTGGTCGACGCGTCGGATGACCTGTTGGGCGCCGTCGCCGCGATGCGCGAGGCGCACGCCGGCGACCTGCGGGTCGCGGCCAGCATGACGGTCGCCGAGCACCTCGTCCCGCTGTGGCTCTCCCAGCTGCGCCAGCTCAGCCCCGACCTGCACATCGGGCTGACGGTGGCCAACTCCCAGCAGGTTCAGGAGATGGTGGCCTCGGGGCACGCGGACCTCGGGTTCGTCGAGACCCCGCACCCCGACACCTCGCTGGCGGTCTCACAGGTCGGCCGGGACGAGCTGGTGGTCGTGGTGTCCCCGGGGCATCCGCTGGCGTCGGCGGGCTCGCTCACGCCCGGGCGGCTCGCGGCCGAGCCGCTGATCGTGCGCGAGGCGGGGTCGGGGACCCGGGAGACGCTCGACGCCCTCCTGGGCTCCGAGCGGGTGGAGCCGCTGCTGGAGCTGGGCTCCAACGCCGCGATCCGCGGCGCCGTCGTCGCCGGTGCCGGAGCGGCCGTGCTGAGCCGGCTCGCGGTGCAGTCCGAGCTCGCCGCGGGCAACCTGGTCGCCGTACCCGTCACCGGGATCGACCTGCACCGCCCCCTCTGCGCGGTCCGCCGGCGCCGCCGTCGCCTCTCCCCCGCCGGAGAGACCCTCCTGGCCCTCGCCACCCGCCCCTGACCCGCCGCACACCCGCGACCGGGCACCAGATGCACCCAAGAACGCGCGACCGGGCACCAGATGCACCCAAGGACCGCCGACCGGGCACCAGATGCATCCAAGAACCGCCGACCGGGCACTGTGTGCCACTTCCCCCGGGGGGTCAGGAAGTGACATCCAGTGCCCGGTCGGCGGCGGGAAGTGACATCCAGTGCCCGCTCGGCGGGGGGAAGGGACATCCAGTGCCCGGTCGGCGGGGGTGGGGGTGTCAGACGTAGTCGGCGTACTTCTCCAGCAGGCGGACCGGCTTGGAGAGCGCGTCCTTGCGGAACGGGTCGCCGAGCTCGCGGGTGCACATGATCTCGATGACGCAGGTCTTGCCCTCGTTCATCTGCAGGTCGATCGCCTTCTCCAGCGCGGGGCCGACGTCCTCGAGCCGGTCGACCACGATCCCCTCGGCACCCATCGACTGCGCGATCCCCGCGAAGCTGGGGCTGTCCAGCTCGCCCGCAACGAAGCGGCGGTTGTAGAAGTCGACCTGGTTCTTCTTCTCCGCGCCCCACTGGCGGTTGTGGAAGACGACGGCGGTGACCGGGATGTCGTGGCGTACGGCGGTCAGGATCTCCCCCATGCTCATCGCCCACGCGCCGTCGCCGGCGTAGGCCACGGCCGGCCGGTCCGGGGCCGCGGCCTTGCAGCCGATCATCGTGGGCAGCGAGTAGCCGCAGTTGCCCCACGACATCGGCGCGAAGAACGAGCGCGGCTCCTCGAACCGGAGATAGGAGTTGGCCACCGCGTTGATGTTGCCGATGTCGGTGGAGACCATCACGCGGGGCGGCATCGCCTTCTCCAGCTCCCGCAGCACCTGCCGCGGGTGCAGCCAGTTGCCCTCCTCCTGCTCGGCCTCGGCGATCATCTCCAAGGAGAAGTCGTCGGTCTCGTGGATCCACTCGTCGAGCTCGGCCTCCCACTCGGCCTTGGTGCGGGCCACCGTCTCCAGCCGCTCCTCGCGGTTGGCCGCGCTCTTCAGCTCCCGGTCCGCGAGCCGCTCGGTGAGCGCCTTCGCCGCCAGCCGCGCGTCGCCGCAGACGCCGACGCCGATGTCCTTGACCAGCCCGATCATCTTCGGGTCGGCGTCGACCTGGACGATCGCGGCGTCCTCGGGCCAGTACGTCATCCCGTGCTGCGGGAGGGTGCCGAACGGACCAAGGCGGGTGCCCAGGGCGAGCACGACGTCGGCCTGGGCGATCAGCCGCATCGCGGCCTTGGAGCCCTGGTAGCCCAAGGGGCCGCACCACAGCTCGTGGCTGGCCGGGAAGGAGTCATTGTGCAGATAGCTGTTGACCACCGGGGCACCGAGCAGCTCGGCGAGCTCCTGGGCCTCGGCCACGCCGTCGGCCATGACCACGCCGCCGCCGGAGATGATGACCGGGAACTCCGCGCTCGCCAGCAGGTCCGCGGCCGCGTCCAGGCTCTCGCTGCCGCCCGGGCCGCGGTCGGGCCGCCGCGGAGTGGGGATCTTGGTCTCGATCTCGCCGTAGAAGTAGTCGCGGGGGATGTTGATCTGGACCGGGCCGATCTCGCTGATCGCCCGGTCGAAGGCGCGGGCAGTGAGCTCGGCCATCCGCTTCGGGTTGTTGACGTGCGCCTGGTACTTCACGAACTCCTGGAACATCGGCAGCTGGTGCGCCTCCTGGAAGCCGCCCAGGCCCATGCCGAGGGTGCCGGACTCCGGGGTCACCATCACCACGGGGCTGTGCGCCCAGAAGGCGGCGGCGACCGCGGTGACGCAGTTGGAGATGCCCGGCCCGTTCTGCCCGATGACCACGCCGTGCCGGCCGGTCACCCGGGAGTAGCCGTCGGCCATGTGCGCGGCGCCCTGCTCGTGGACCACCGGCACCAGGCGGATCCCCGCCGGGGCGAAGATGTCCATGGCGTCCATGAAGGCCGAGCCCATGATGCCGAAGATGGTGTCCACCCCGTTGGCCACCAGCGTCTCGACGAACGCCTCCGACGGCGTCATCCGGGTGAGCCCGTCGGCCACCGACCGGCCGTCGGCGGTCGCCCTCGTCCCGTTCTGCTCCACTGTCATGTCCACTCCTCACGGCCCGGTTTCTGAAACGTGTCGTCTCAAAATCTCGACGATTCTGCGAGCGTAGGGGTTGCCGTCCCGGCCTGACAAGAGGCAGAGTCGCCTTATCGAAACAATCCGTACCGATTCCCGAGACAGGGGTGTCATGACCACCGCTTCCCGCGCCAGCGCCGAACCCGACCCCGAGCGGGCCGAACAGGCCGACGCACCGGCCCGCGCGGCCGAGCCGGTCGCCCCGGACACCCCGGCGATGCGGCTCTTCGGGCTGCTGGAGCTGATCGCCGCCACGGACGACTTCGTCAGCCTCCCCGGGCTGGTCGCCGAGACCGGCATGCCCAAGCCGACCGTGCACCGGATGCTGGGCCAGCTGGAGTCCGCCGGGCTGCTGGTCCGGCAGTCCGACGGCAGGCACTACGGCACCGGCGCGCGGCTGCGCGCCTTCGCCGAGTCGCTCCTGCTCAACAGCACCCAGCACGGCGCCCGGCATGCGGTGATCGACGCGCTGGTCGAGGAGGTCGGCGAGACCTGCAACGTGACCGCGCTGTCGGGCAACGAGGTGGTCTACCTGGACCGGGTGGAGACCTCCGAGCCGCTGCGCTTCTACCTGCGCACCGGCTCCCGCGTCCCGGCGCACGCCTCGGCCAGCGGGAAGATGGTGCTCTCCCAGATGTCGCCGGAGCAGCGCCGCAAGCTCCTCGGCCACGCCCCGCTGCGCGGCTACACCCCCAACACCATCACCGACGCCGACCGACTCGAGGCCGAGCTCGCCCGGGTCGCCGAGCAGGGATACGCCGTCGACGACGAGGAGTTCCTGGCGGGGCTGGTCTGTGTGGCGGTCCTGGTGCCGCGCGAGGGCGCCCGATCCAACACCTGCGTGGCCGTGCAGGCACCCACGCTCCGGCTGCAGCCCGACGGCGCCGAGGGGATGCTGGGGCCGCTGCGCCGCGCCGCCCGGGCGATCGCGGACATCGAGGAGCGGGGGTCCGGCGCATGACGACGACCCAGGACGCACCCGCCGACAGCCTGGAGGAGCTCGGCTCCCCGGACCTCTCGGTCTCCGTCCGCGACACCTTCGGCATCGACTCCGACCTGCGGGTGCCGGCGTACTCCGTCCGCGACGATCACGTGCCCGAGATCGACCCGGGCTACCGCTTCGACCACGACCTCACGCTCGCGCTGGTGGCGGGCTTCGCGCACAACCGGCGGGTGCTGGTGCAGGGACTGCACGGCACCGGGAAGTCCACCCACGTCGACCAGGTCGCGGCCCGGCTGAACTGGCCGTGCGTGCGGATCAACCTCGACGGGCACCTCTCCCGCCTGGACCTGATCGGGCGCGACCACGTGACGGTGCGCGACGGGCATCAGGTGACCGAGTTCGTCGAGGGGATCATCCCGTGGTCGCTGCAGCGGCCGGTGGCGCTGGTGCTGGACGAGTACGACGCCGGGCGGCCCGAGGTCATGTTCGTGATCCAGCGGGTGCTCGAGCGCGACGGCAAGCTCACCCTGGCCGACCAGAGCCGGGTGCTGCACCCGCATCCGGCGTTCCGGATCTTCGCCACCGCCAACACCGTCGGGCTGGGCAACGTCAACGGCCTCTACGCCGGCGTGCAGCGGCTCAACCACGCGCAGGTGGACCGGTGGAACGTGGTCGCGACGCTGGGCTACCTCCCGCCCGAGGAGGAGGTGGAGATCGTGGTGGGGCAGGTGCCCGCGATGGACACTCCGGCCGGCCGCGAGCTGGCCGCCTCGATGGTGGCGCTGGCCGGGCTGACCCGGGAGGGCTTCCGCGCCGGCGACCTGTCCACCCTGATGTCGCCGCGGACCGTGGTCACCTGGGCGGAGAACCTCGGGATCTTCGGCGACGTGGCGACCGCCTTCCGGCTGTCCTTCCTCAACAAGTGCGACGAGGAGGAGCGGCCGGTCGTCGCGGAGTACTACCAGCGCTGCCTGGGCGGCGACCTGCTGCCTGCGCCGGCGCCATGAGCGGGAGCGCCGCCCGGGCGCGCACCCAGCACGAGGTCGAGGAGCTGTGCGGGGCGAGTGCGCGGGCGCTGGCCGCCGACCCCTGGCTGCACTTCCGCTCCGGACGGCTCCACGACCGCTCCGGCCCGGTGCCCGGGGACGCCGCGCACCTGCACCCCGACCTCGACGAGGACGACTACCGCTCCTTCCGTGGAGCGGCGGACGGGCTGGCTCTGCGCGTGCGCGACTCCGACCCCCGCCTGCACCGCGCCCACGCCCCGGAGGGCGATGCGGCCGGGCTGGTCTACGACCTGCTCGAGCAGTATCGCGTCGAGTCGCTCGCGCCGAGCGCGCTGCGCGGCGTCGGCGGCAACCTGCGGCACCGGCACGAGACCTGGGTCCGCGACTTCCTCGCCTCCGGTCTGGCCGAGACCACCGCGGGGTTGCTGCTGTTCACCGTCGCGCTGGTCGCCCGGTCCCGGCTCACCCGCGAGCCCGTCCCCGAGAGCGCCGAGCACGCGCTGGAGTCGACCCGCTTCGCCCTCGCGCCGCTGCTGGGCGACGACCTGGCGCGCCTGCGTGCGAGCGTGCGCGACCAGGCCGCCTTCGCGCCGGTCGCGCGCCTGGTCGCCGAGCGGGTGGGCTCCTCGGCGGAGGCGTCCACGCACGCGGGCCGGAACTCGGCCGCGAGGGCACTGCGCAGCCGTTGGAGCCTGTTCCCCCCGGAGACCGACGACCTCGCGCCCGCGCCGCTGCCGGGGCGACGCCGTGACGGCGGCCCGATGGACGACTACCGGGTCTTCACCCGGAGCTACGACCGCGTCCTGCGCGCCGACGCGGCGACCCCGCGGATCCGCCTGAACCGCTGGCGCGAGGAGCTGGACGCGGCCGCCCGGGACAGCGGGGTCGGCCTGAACCGGCTCGCCCGCTCCCTGGCCGACCTGCTCTCCGACCCCGGCGACCCGCGATGGTACGGCGGCGCCGAGCTCGGCGTGGTCGACCCCGCCCGGCTCTCGCTGCTGGTCACCTCCCCCGAGGAGCGGCGGATCTTCCGAACCGAGGAGCCCGTGCCCGTCCCCGACTGCGCGGTCACCTTCCTGGTGGACTGCAGCGGCTCGATGCGCCGGAACCTGCGCGGGCTGGCGACCCTGATGGACCTGATGGCCCGCGCCCTCGATCTCGCCTGGGTGCCATCGGAGCTGCTCGGCTTCAGCACCGGCGCCTGGCAGGGCGGGCGGGCGCTGCGCGACTGGGAGGCCGCGGGCCGTCCCGCCGACCCCGGACGACTGGCCGAGCAGGCGCTGCTGGTCTTCAAGGACGCCGACACGTCCTGGCGGCGCGCCCGGCCCGGGATCGCGGGCATCCTGCGGGAGGACTGGTTCCGTGAGGGGCTCGACGGGGAGGCGGTGGAGTGGGCGCTGACCCGCCTGCGCGGGCGGCGCGCGACCCGGCGGGTGCTGGTCGTGGTCTCCGACGGCAGCCCGATGGAGCGGGCGACCGCGCTGGCCAACGGCGACCACTACCTCGACGACCACCTGCGGGCCGTCGTGGGCGCCGCGGAGGCGGCCGGGGACGTGGCGGTCGCCGGGCTCGGTGTCGGCCTGGACCTCTCGCCGTACTATCGCCACGCCGTCCAGCTCGATCTCGACGAGGTGACCCTCCCCCAGGCGGTGCGCCAGACGGTGGCCCTCCTCGCCCGGGTGGTACGGCGATGACCGGGCTGCTGTTCGCCTGCGGGGCGGTGCTCGTGGGCGCGGTGATCCGCGGATACTCCGGGTTCGGCGCCTCGATGGTCTGGGTGGCCTCGCTGTCCCTGGTCTTCCCGCCGGCCGCGGTCGTGCCGAGCGTGCTCGCGCTCGAGGTGGTCGCCAGCATCGGGCTCCTGCCCCGGGTGTGGCGCGACGTCGAGTGGCGTCAGATGGCCCTGCTGCTGGTCGCGACCCTGGTCACGATGCCGCTGGGGGTGCTGGCGCTCACCGTGTTCCCCGAGCACACGATGCGGGTGGTCGTCGCGGTGTCGATCCTGCTGGCCACCCTGGCCCTGGCCAGCGGGGTGCGGATCCGCGGCGCCCCCGGCCCCGGGCTGGCGATCGGCGCCGGTGCGGTCAGCGGCGTGGTCAACGGAGCCACGGCGATCGGGGGGCCACCCGCGATCCTGCTCTACTTCTCCAGCGACGCCGCGGCCCACGTGGGCCGGGCGACGCTGATCGCCTACTTCCTCGGGACCGACTCGGCCGGCTTCGCGATGACCGCGGCCGCCGGGCTGGTGACCATGGACGTGCTGACCCGGACCCTCGCGCTGGTGCCCGTGACGCTGATCGGCATCTGGGCGGGCCAGCACCTCTTCGAGCGCTCGGGCGGACGCGGCTTCCGCTCCGCCGTCCTCGTGCTCCTGGCCGTCCTCGCCGCCGGTGTGCTGGTGCGCACCCTGCTGGGCGGGTGAGACCACTGGACCCCTGAAACCACTGCGAACTGGATCTTTGAACCCGACCGGTCCATGCAAGAGAGTGACCGGCACCACAGGAGAAGGGAAGCTCATGCAGACCACCGTGCTGCACTCCGGCACCGTCCGGACCATGGTGCCCGGACGTTCCCCGGCGGAGGCGATCGTCCTGCGCGACGGGGCCGTCGCCGGGACGGGCACCAGCCGGGACATGCTGGCGCTCGCCGGCCCGGAGGCCCGCGCCGTCGACCTCGCCGGGCGCGCCGTGCTCCCCGGCTTCATCGAGACCCACAACCATCCCGTCTTCTTCGGCCTCACCCTCGCGGCCGCCGTCGAGGCCGGCACCCCGCCCAACGACACCATCGGCGACATCGCCGACCGGGTGGAGCAGGCGGTCCGGGACGCCGAGCCGGGCGCGTGGGTCCGCGGCTATCGGTACGACGACTCCCTGCTGGCCGAGGACCGGCACCCGACCCGCCAGGACCTCGACCCGGTCTCCCCCGACAACCCGGTCTGCCTGATGCACATCTCCGGGCACTTCTGCGTGGTGAACTCCGCGGCGCTGGCCGCCCTCGGGATCGACCGGGACAGCGCGGATCCCCAAGGCGGCGTGATCGCCCGCGACGACGCCGGTGAGCCGACCGGGCTGCTGGTGGAGACGGCCGCGTTCGCGGCCTACGCCGCCATGCCGGACGCCGAGCCGGAGGAGCTGGTGAGCGCGCTCGGGCTGGCCGGCGACGCCTACCTGGCCGCGGGGGTCACGACCGTGTGCGACCTGGGGCTGGGGCTGACCGGCGGACGGGCGGAGCTGGCGGCCTACCGTTCGGCGATCACCGACGGCCGGCTGCGCACCCGGGTCCGCGCCTATCTGGTGCCGGACCTGATCGAGGGCCTGGCCGAGGGCGACGTACGCCTCCCGGCGCTGGAGCTGGACGGCGTGGACCGCGACGCCTTCCGGGTGCTGGGCGCCAAGCTGTGGGCCGACGGCTCCATCCAGGGCCTCACCGGCGCACTGGACGAGGGCTATGCCTGCGCCCCGGACCAGGTGGGGATGCTGCTGCACCCCCCGGAGGAGCTGGCCCGACTGGTGGCCACGCTGCACGCCACGGGTCTGCAGGTGGCGGTGCACGGCAACGGCGACCGCGCGATCCAGACCATCCTGGACGCCTACGACGCGCTCGGTGCCGAGCCCGTGGCCGACGACCGGCGGCACCGGATCGAGCACTGCCAGATGGCCCACGAGGAGCAGCTGGCGCAGATGGCCGAGAACGCGGTTCTCGCTTCCTTCTTCATCAAGCACGTCTACTACTGGGGCGACCGGCACCGCGACCGCTTCCTCGGAGCCGAGCGGGCGGCGACCATCGACCCGCTCGCCTCCGCGCGCGGTCACGGGGTGCGCTTCGGCCTGCACTCCGACACCCCGATCGTGCCGGTGGACCCGCTGGAGGGCATCTGGTGCGCGGTCAACCGGGTCACCCGCGACGGCCACCGGCTGGGCGTCGAGCAGGCGGTGGACGTGGAGACCGCGGTGGCGGGCTACACCCGTGAGGCGTCGTACCTCCTGCACGCCGAGCGGCACGCCGGCACCCTCGCCGATGGCGCGGACGCCGACCTGGTCGTGCTGTCCGCGGACCCCGAGACCACCGACCCGATGGCGCTGCGCGACCTGCGGGTCGAGCAGACCGTGATCGGCGGCGAGGTCGTCTTCGAGAGGAGCAGCTCGTGATCGAGCGCTGGAGCAGCGTCGTCCTGGGGCTGGTGGTGCCCGCCGCCGCCCTGTTGGTCGGCATCCCCCTGGTGGCGAACACCTCGGTGCACATCGGCGGCGTGCCGCTGCTGTTCGCCTACGCCTTCGCCCTCTTCCCCTTCACCACCGTGTGCCTGTGGCTGGCCTGGCGGATCGATGCGCCGTACTACGCCGAGGACCTGGAGCACGAGGCCGAGGAGGCCGGAGCATGAGCCTGCCGATCATCTTCTTCGCGATCATGGCCGCGTCCGTCGGCGTCGCGCTGCTCGCGCGCACCGGGATGCGCAACTCCTCGATGGGCGAGTATCTGGTCGGCGGTCGCTCCTTCCCGCCGTGGCTGCTCTACTTCCTCGCGGTCGGCGAGATCTACAGCATCGGCACGATGATCGGGCTGCCGAGCGGGATCTACGCCGGCGGTGCGTCCTACGGCATCTGGTTCATCGGCTACATCCTGCTGGCCTACCCGATCGGCTACTTCCTCGCGCCGCTGGTGTGGCGGGCCGGGGTGCGGTACGACGCCATGACGATCCCCGACGTCTTCGGCCGGCACTTCGGCAGCCGGGCGCTGGAGATCGTCACGGCGGTGGCGGTGCTGCTCGCGCTGATCCCGTGGGGGCAGTACCAGTTCATCGGCATGCAGGTCGTGCTCGGCGCCCTCGGGCTGCCGATCACGCCGCTGCAGTCGGTGATCCTCGCCGCGGCGATCGCGTTCATCTACCTGGTCGTCTCCGGGGTCCGGTCGCCGGCGTTCGTGTCGATCCTCAAGGACACCCTGATGCTGGTGGCGATCGTGGTCGTCGGCGTCGCCGCGGTGAGCCAGGCGGGCGGGGTCGCGCAGACCTTCGACCCCGTCGAGATCCCGCAGTCGATGGTGACCCTGTCCGGCAACCCGCTGGTGTTCACCCTGACCACGATCGTGTTCCAGTCGGTGACCTTCTACCTCGGCTTCTCCGCGGCCTTCGTCTTCACCTCGCGCAGCGAGGGCGGGATCAAGGCCTCGACGGTGTGGATGCCGCTCTACATGCTGATGTACCCGTTCCTGTTCGTCGCCTCGTTCTACGCGATCCAGACCCGGCCCGGACTGGAGGACCCGAACACGATCTTCATGGACGCCGCCACCGACCTGCTGCCCGACTGGCTGGTCGGGGTCGTGGCCGCCGGCGCCGGGCTCTCGGGGATCCTGGTGCTCGCGGTGACCGCGCTCAGCATCGGCGGGGTGGTGACCCGCAATCTCGTGCCGGGCGTGCGGCCGGCCGTCCAGCGCCGGGTCAGCAACGCCGTGGTGGCGGTCTTCCTGGTCGCCGCGGCGGCGCTCACCCTGTCGGGGTCGACGATCATGCTGACGATCCTGGCGCTGACCTACTTCCTCCTCGGGCAGCTGGTGCCGGGCTGGATCGCGCTGATGTTCTTCAAGCGGGTGCAGGGCTGGGCGGTCGGCGTGGGCATCGTCGCCGGCATCGCCGCCTCCCTGATCCTCTACCGCACCGAGCCCGACCTGGGCGGGATCAACCCCGGGCTGCTCGCCACGCTGCTCAACGTGGCGCTCACCTTCGGGCTCAGCGCACTCCGGCCCGCCGAGGAGCGGATCCCGATGGCCCTGTGGCGCAGACCCCGGGCGGGCGCCGCCGAGGCCGCGGCACCGATGGCCGACTGAGACCCGTCGGGCCGCCGTACACCCGCGGGGTGATCGGCCCGCGTCCGCCGCCATGTAACGCAACGTTCGGTCATCTTGTCGAGTGTTCTGCCGCTCAACAAGATGACCGAACTGTGCGTGACTTGAACGGGTGGGGCAGATGGGGGTCAGTGGGAGGGGCCGCGCATGGGCCCGAGCCGCGTCAGTGCCCACCCTGCGGGGTGTCCTGGATCGCCTCCCGGACCTCCTCGCACATCCGCTGGTAGGCGGGCAGGGCCCGGATCTGCTCGGCCGGGATCCGCTCGCCCGGAGCGGAGAAGATCGCCGGCTGGTCATAGACCACCCGGCCCGGGCGAGGGCTCATCACCATCACCCGCGAGCCGAGGAAGACCGCCTCGTCGACGGAGTGGGTGATGAACAGGATGGTCTTGCCGGTCTCCCGCCAGATGTCCAGCAGCTCGTTCTGCAGCCGCTCGCGGGTGAGCGCGTCGAGGGCGCCGTACGGCTCGTCCATCAGCACGATGTCCGGGTCGTTGTTGAGCACCCGGGCGATCTGGCAGCGCTGCTGCATGCCGCCGGAGAGCTCATACGGCTTGTGGTCGGGGAAGTCCGCCAGGCCGACCATCTCCAGGTAGCGGTCCGAGCCGGCCCGGCGCTCCGCCGTGCCGACCCCGCGCAGCTTCGGCCCGAGCTCGACGTTCTTGCGCACCGACAGCCAGGGGAAGAGGTTGGGCGACTGGAAGACGACGCCCCGCTCGGCGGCGGGCCCGCGGACCGGCTCGCCGCCGACGGTGATCGACCCCTCCGAGGGCGGCATGAAGCCGGCGAGCAGCCGCAGCAGCGTGGTCTTGCCGCACCCGGACGGCCCGGCCAGGCAGACGAACTCCCCCGGCTCGATGTCCAGGTCGATCGTCTCCAGTGCCTGGACCTGGGTGCCGCCGACGGTGAAGTGGTGCCGCAGCCCCTGGATCCGCACGTCCTGGGCGTGTCCGTCGGGGGTCGCCGTACCCGACTCCGTCGGCGCCACGCTCACTGGTCCGCCTCCGCAGCAGCGGCCGCCGGCGCGTCGTCGACGTGCTGGGCGTACTGGTCGACCGGGCCGGCCTTCTCGATCCCGCCCTGGTCGAGCAGGAACCTCGCCGTGGTCTCCATGTCCTCGGCCATCTTGCCGCCGAGGTAGTCCGGACCCGCCTGCTCGGCCGCGTCGAGGTAGACGTAGCCCTCGAACTGCTTCTGGGCCGTGGCGGGGTCGATGTTGAGCTGGACGCCGGCGGAGTCCGCGGCGGCCTTGGGGTCGTCCTTGATCATCGTGACCGCGTAGTCCTGCGCGCGGGCCCACTGCTCCATGAAGTCGGGGTTGGCCTCGATGAAGTCCGTCGACGCGGTGCCGAGGTCGAAGGTCGGCTTGCCCGCCTTCGCGGTGTCCTCGCTGGAGAGGATGCGCGCCCCGCCGTCGTCGAGGAGCTGGGACTGCACCGGCTCCCACACCCAGGCGGCGTCGATCTGGTCGCCCTGCCAGGCGCCCAGCATCTTCTCCGGGTCGAGGTTGATGATCTTGAAGTCCTTGTTCGCGTCCAGCCCGGCGTCGGCGATCGCCTGGAGCAGCGAGTAGTGCGCGGTGGAGGAGAAGGGTACGGCGATCGTGCCGCCCTTGAGGTCGTCCAGGGTCTTCTGCGCGGGGTCGCGGACGATGAGCGACTCCGCGGTGCCGATCACGTCGTGGATCCACACCACCTGGATGTCGGCGTCGCGCATCACCGGCTCCGAGGAGGCGATCACCGCCGGGGAGGAGCCCATGAGGCCGAGGTCGACGTCGCCGGAGCCGTAGTACTTCACCACGTCGCCGCCGGAGGCCGCCTGCACCCACTTGATCGAGGCGTTGGGCATGCAGGCCTCGAGGATCCCCAGGTCCTTGACCACCAGGTCGCCGTTGGGGATCGGCTGCCAGGCGATCCGGGCGCTGGTGTCGATGCTCTCGTCGGGCTGCCACGGGCACTCGGTGTCGACCGCCTCGGCGGTGCGCCCCGACTCCACACATCCGGTCAGCGGCAGCGCGAGCGCGACGACGGCCGCCACCGCGCCGGTCTTGGTGAGGGTCTTCATCGGTTGTCTCCTAGGGGTGTCGGGTGATGGGTGGTGCCCGAGTCGAGGAACGAACGCGGCGCTCATGCCTTGCCGCGCCAGGGGACGAGGATGCGCTCGATGGTCTTCAGCAGCAGGTCGAGCAGGATCGCGGCGATGCCGATGACGATGATGCAGGCGATGACCAGCGCCGTCTGGAGCTGCTCACCGGCGAGGTAGGCCAGGCCGCCGATGCCGGGGATGCCGTTGGCGATCTCGGCCGCGACCACGGTGGTCCACGCGAAGCCCACGGCGACCCGGATGCCGGTCATCACCTCGGGCAGCGTGGCGGGGAGGACGACCGCGCTCAAGGCTTGGCGCCGGCTGGCACCCAGGCTGAGGACCGCGTTGACCTGGTCCTCCTTCACGCCGCGGACACCGGCGATGGTCGCCATGGTGATCGGCGGGAAGGCGGCGAGGAAGAGCAGCCAGATCTTGGATGTGTCGCCGATGCCGAACCAGACGATCAGCAGGCCGATGTAGGCCAGCGGCGGGAGCGAGCGCAGGAAGTTCAGGTAGGGCTCCAGCACCATGCCCACCCACTTCGAGGTGCCCATGATCAGCCCGAGGGGCACACCGACCAGGATGCCGCCCCCGACACCGACGGTGATCCGCTGCAGGCTCGCGAGCAGGTGCTCCCAGAGGTAGTAGTTCTGCTCGCCCCGGACGATGCGCGTGGAGCCGGGCGCGATCGGGTGGTCGGTGTTGGCGCGGACGAAGGCGTCCCACACCGCCCCGGGGCCGGGCAGGAAGAGCGGCCGGACCAGGCCGAGCCGGGTCACCAGCCACCACAGGAGGAGGAAGCCGAGCAGCGAGGCGACGTTGACGCCCCAGTGCCGCAGCCGGCGGCGGCGCGTCGCGCTGCCCTTGGCGGGCGAGGGTGGGGCCTTGGCCGGTGGTGCAGCTGTCGCGGTGTCCGCCATGGGTCCTTCTCCTCGGGGCAGGTTGTCGATTAATCGTAGTGAGTTAGTGCGCTTCACTGATGGCCGGGGTCATCGCCTGGACGCTGCTGATCAGGCACACCTGCACGACGTCGTGCGCGTCGCACCCCCGAGAGAGGTCGTTCATGGGCCGGGCCAGCCCTTGGAGTATGGGCCCATAGGCGGCGAACCCGCCCCACCGTTGAGCCATCTTGTATCCGATGTTCCCCGCGCCCAGGTCGGGGAAGATCAGCACGTTCGCGCTCCCGGCCACCTCCGAGCCGGGCGCCTTCTGCGCCGCCACGGCCGGCACCACGGCCGCGTCGAACTGCAGCTCGCCCTCGCTGGGCAGGTCCGGACGGTCCCTCCGCAGCCGCGCCGTCGCCTCCCGCACGACCGCGACCCGCTCGTGCTCGGCGCTGCCCCAGGTACTGAAGGAGAGCAGGCCGACCCGCGGGTCCTCGCCGGTCAGGGCGGCGTGCGTCTCGGCGGTCTGCGCCGCGATCGTGGCGAGCTGGGCGGCGTCGGGGACGGGCACGACGCCGCAGTCGCCGAAGGAGTACGTCGACCCGTCGGGGGCGACCATGAGGAAGCTGCTGGAGAGCAGGTCGGTGCCCGGGGCCAGCCCGATCACCTTCAGCGCCGCCCGGAGCACGTCGCGGGTGGAGTGCACGGCGCCGCCGACACAGGCGTCGGCGGCCCCGTCGGCGACCAGGGCGGCTGCGGTGCGCAGCGGGTCGGCGGTCGGCGCTCGCGTCTCGACCCCCTCGAGGGGCGCTTCGGTGAGGAGCACCGGGTCGACGCCGAGGGTGGTGAGCCGCAGGGCCGCCGTACGGATCCGAGGGTCGTCGCCCTCGGGCAGCACGACGCGGGGGCGACGGCCTCCCCCGACCGCCCCCAGGCGCGCGACCCACCGATCGGTCATCGTGACCGGTCGGTGGGCGGCGACGCTGGGGACGGTGGCGGGGGTCAAGGGGCAAGCACCTCAGCGACCGGCAGGTGCTCGAGTCCGTGGGCCGCCGCCACCGGCCCGTTGGTCACCCGGCCCGCGTGCGTGGACAGGCCGAGGGCGAGCGCCGGGTCGTCGCGCAGGGCCTGCTTCCATCCGTCGTCGGCGAGCCGCAGCACGTAGGGCAGCGTGACGTTGGTGAGCGCGTAGGTGGAGGTGTTCGGCACCGCGCCGGGCATGTTCGCCACGCAGTAGAAGACGCTGTGGTGGACGGAGTACGTCGGGTCCGCGTGCGTCGTCGGGCGGGAGTCCTCGAAGCAGCCACCCTGGTCGATGGCGATGTCGACGAGCACGCTGCCGCGCTTCATCCGGCTGACCATCTCGTTGGTCACCAGCCGCGGCGCACGGGCACCCGGGACCAGCACGGCACCGATCACCAGGTCGGCCTCCAGCACGGCCTTCTCCAGCTCCAGGGAGTTCGAGACCATCGTCTTCACCCGGCCGTTGTAGCGGCGGTCCATGGCCCGCAGCTTGTTCACGTCGGTGTCCAGCACGGTGACGTCGGCCCACATGCCCACCGCGATGGCCGTGGCGTTGGAGCCGGAGACGCCGGCACCGATCACCACCACGTTGGCCGGCTTGACGCCCGAGACGCCGCCGAGGAGCAGGCCGCGCCCGCCGTTGGGCCGCATCAGCGACTGCGCGCCGGCCTGCGGCGCCAGACAGCCCGCGACCTCGCTCATCGGGAAGAGCAGCGGCAGCGAGCCGTCGGGCAGCTGGACCGTCTCGTAGGCGATCGAGGTGGTGCCCGCGTCGATCAGCGCCTGCGTGCAGGGCTGCGATGCGGCCAGGTGGAGGTAGGTGAACAGCGTGGTGTCCGCGCTGAGCCGGTGATACTCCTCCTCGATCGGCTCCTTGACCTTGAGCACCAGGTCCGCGTCGGCCCAGACGTCGTCGGCGTAGTCGAGGACCTTGGCCCCGGCGGCGGCGTACTCGCCGTCCATGATCGCCGACCCCTCGCCCGCGTGCGTCTCGACGACGACCTCGTGGCCGCGGCGGATCAGCTCGTGCGCGCCGGCCGGGGTGAGCGCGACGCGGTACTCGTGGTTCTTCACTTCCTTGGGGACGCCGATGCGCATCGTCGCCTCCTCTCGTGTCGGTGGGTGGGTCAGCCGGCGACGTGCCGGTCGACGGCGGAGCAGACGGCGTCCACCCCGGCCAGGAGGTCGCGCAGGACGTCCGCATCGGCGACCAGCGGCGGCGAGAGCATCAGCAGCGTGGCGCCGCGATCGTCGGGGCGGGTGATCAGGTTGACCTCGCGCATCGCGCGCGGCATCACCTCGCGCACCAGCGCGACCTCCTGCTGGGGGGTGAGCTCACGGCCGGTACGGCGGTCGCCGGTGAACTCCAGGGCGTAGAAGAACCCGGTTCCTCGCCACTCCCGGACGGTGGGGTGCGCATCCACGATCTGGTCCAGGCCGGTCTGGAAGGCGCCCTCCAGGTCGCGCACGTTGTCCAGGATGCGCTCGTCGCGCATAGCGGTGATGTTGGCGACCGCCACCGTGGTGGCGATCGGGTGCCCGCCCCAGGTGGAGCCGTGGGTGAAGACGCCGGTGGTCGGCGAGGTGAGGACGGCGTCCGCGATGTGCTCGCGGACGAGGACGCCTCCGAGCGGCGCGTATCCGGAGGTGGCGCCCTTGGCGAAGGTGAGCAGGTCGGGGACGTAGCCGTACTTCTCCGCGCCGAACCACTCGCCCAGCCGGCCGTAGGCGCAGATCACCTCGTCGGAGACGAGCAGGATCCCGTAGCGGTCGCAGATCGCCCGCAGCTCGGCCCAGTAGCCGTCCGGCGGCACCAGGGCGCCGCGGGAGTTCTGCACCGGCTCGGCGAACACGGCCGCGACCGTCTCGGGTCCCTCCTCCTCGGTCGCGGCGACCAGCGCGCGCAGGCTCGGCAGGTCGGCGGCCGTGCCGCCCTCGGGAACGCTCTCCCCGAGAGTGTGGGGGACGTGCCGGACGCCCGGCATCAGCGGGCCGAACGGCGCCTTGAACTTGGGGATGCCGGTCACGGCGAGCGCCCCGAGCGTGGTGCCGTGGTAGGACATGTCGCGGGAGATGATCTTGGTCCGCTCGGGCTGGCCCTGGCTGACGAAGTACTGCCGGGCCAGCTTGATCGCCGACTCCACGGCCTCCGAGCCGGAGTTGACGAAGAAGACCCGGTCCAGGTCCCCGGGCGCCAGGCCGGTGATCAGCTCGGCAGCCTCGACCGAGGCGGGGTGGGCCGCGGACCAGTTGGTCCAGTAGGCCAGCTGCTCCATCTGCTTGATCGCCGCGGCGGGGATGTCCTGCCGGCCGTGACCGATGTTCACGCAGAACAGGCCGGCGAGCCCGTCGAGGAAGCGGCGGCCCTGCTCGTCGTACAGATAGCAGCCGTCGCCGCGGACGATCACCGGGAGGTCGGGATCGTTCCAGACCTCGCCGCGGGTGAAGTGGGGGAACAGGTGGCGCTGCGCGGTGGTCCTCGTGCTCATGCTGAGAACTGTGCTGCGACTCACATGGTTCTACCAAGACCCAGTTCCCGGGCATTTCTTTGGTGCCAGTTCGGCCCTACCGTAGCCCCGTGGCCCCCTCACGGATCGCGATCGAGCGCGACAGCGGCAAGCCGCTCTACCGCCAGCTGCGCGAGGCGCTGGAGCACGAGATCCTCTCCGGCGCGCTCGACCTGCGGCAGGCGCTGCCGTCCTCGCGCGAGCTGGCCCGCGAGCTCGGGCTGTCGCGGAACACCGTCAACGCGGCCTACATGGAGCTCGAGGCGGAGGGGTACGTCGAAGCGCGGCCCTGTCGGGGACTCTTCGTCAACCAGGAGATGATCGCGGCCCTGGAGCCGTCCGCGCCGGCGCCGACCGCGTCGACGAGCGGCGACTTCTCGGACGTGATCCGGCCGCTCAGCACGTCCGACCTCCCCGAGATCGCCAAGGTGCGGGACTGGCAGCGCTACCCCTACCCCTTCATCGCCGGGCAGGTGGACCCGAGCAGCTTCCCCCGGCTGCCGTGGATCCGGTCGCTGCGGCAGGCACTGGAGCCGCCGCACCTGCACTACAGCGTGCGCGACGGGGTGGACGAGGACGACCCGCTGCTGATCGAGGAGCTGTGCCGCCGGGTGCTGCCGGGCCGCGGGATCGAGGCGTCCCCGGATCAGGTGCTCATCACCAACGGCGCCCAGCAGGGGCTGGACCTGCTCGCCGCCGCCACGCTCGCGCCCGGGGACGAGGTGGGTGTCGAGGACCCGGGCTACCCCGACGCCAGGCACATCTTCACCCATGCCGGCGCGACCCTGCGGCCGCTCCCGGTCGACGCCGGCGGGCTGGTCCCCCCGCCCTCGCTGGACGGTCTTCGGCTGCTGCACCTCACGCCCAGTCACCACTGCCCGACCAATGTGACGCTCGGGATCGGTCGGCGCCGCGACCTCCTCGCCCGCGCCGCCGAGGCCGACGTACTCGTGATCGAGGACGACTATGACAGCGAGTTCCGCTACCAGGGCAGCCCGACGCCGGCGCTGAAGGCGATCCCGGGCAGCGACCGGGTGATCTACCTCGGCACGTTCAGCAAGTTCCTCGCGCCGGGGCTGCGGCTGGGCTATCTCGTCGGACCGCCGGAGGTGGTCGAGGGGCTGCGCGCCTACCGGCGGTACCGGATCCGGCACACCTCGGGCCACGAGCAGCGGGCGATGGCGCTGTTCATCGGGTCGGGGCAGTACCAGCGGACCGTCCGCCGCCGGCGCGGCCAGCTCTCCCGGCGGTGGGAGGCGACCCGCGACGCGCTGGCCGACGAGCTCGGCCTCAGCCCCGACGTCCCTCCCGGCGGGGTGAGCATCTGGGTGACCGGGCCGCCCGGGCTGGACTGCGCGCGCCTGGCCGCCGACGCGCTCGGCGAGGGCGTCGTGATCGAGCGCGGCGACACCTACTTCACCGACTCCGCGCACAACCGGCAGCACTTCCGGGTCGGCTTCGCCGCCATCGACGTCGAGCGCATCCGCCCCGGCATCGCCCGCCTCGCCTCCCTGGTCCGCGCCCAGCTCGCCTGACCACCGGGCATTCCCTGCACCCTCAACCCGCCGACCGGGCACTCCCTGCACCTTCAACCCGCCGACCGGGCACTCCCTGCACCTTCAACCCGCCGACCGGGCACTCCCTGCACCTTCAGACCCGCTGACCGGGCATTCCGTGCACCTTCCGAGCAGCCCAGCCAGGATGCAGCAAGTGCCCGGTCGAGGTCATAGAGATGCAGCAAGTGCCCGGTCGGCACGATGTGGGTGCATGGAATGCCCGGTGGGCTGATCTTGGGTGCATGGAATGCCCGGTGGGCTGATCTTGGGTGCATGGAATGCCTGGTGGGCTGATCTTGGGTGCAGGGAATGCCTGGTCAGCGAGCGGAGCGGGGTACGACGACCAGGGGGGTCGCGGCGCGGCGGGCCAGCCGCTCCACGACCCCGCCGAGCAGCACCCGCCGCACCGGGCCATAGCCGCGCGATCCACAGACCAGGAGCTGGCAGTCCTCGGAATCCAGCGCTGCGAGGGAGTTGACCACGTCCCCGTCGAGCAGGTGGATCCCGACCTCCAGGTCGCCTGAGAGCCCGTCGGCCTCGGCCCGGACGGCCTCGCCCATCGCCGTACGCGTGCGCTCGAAGAAGTCCCGTCGCGCCCGGTCGTCGTCGCGCGGCTGCTCGGCGGTCGGGCCCAACACGGTGAAGACCTCCAAACGGGCCCGGGCCCGCTGCGCCAGCCCCGCGGCCTGGCGCAGCGCGTTGCGTCCCTCCCGGGTGGGCACGAACGCGCACCCCACCCGGTCCAGCGGGCTGCCCGGCCGGCGTTCGGCGAAGCCGCGCGGCGCGAGCAGCACCGGCACCGGCGAGCCCTGGAGCAGCCGGTTCGCGGTGTGGTTGTTGCTCACCCGGCGATGAACGCCCTTGCCGCTGGAGCCGACCACCAACAACAACGCCTGCGTGCGCTCGGCCACCTGGTCCAGCCCCGCCGCCGCGGAGGACGCGCCCACGACCCGGTACTGCGGCTTGACCGGCACCTCCTCGTGCGCGCGGACATACTCCTGCGCCCGCGCCTGGACCGCCCGCGCGTCCGCCTGCAGGGTCTTCACCCAGTCCGCGCCGATCCCGGGCAGCACGGTCACCGGCTCCTTGGGATAGACGGTGGTCACCACCGGCTGATCGCCCGTGCTGGCGGCGATCCAGGTGCCCACCGCGAGCGCGTCGTCGGAGCCCCCGCGGCCGCCGTACGCGATCACCACCTTCTCCAGCTTGCGCCGCGGTGCCGGCCAGGCCGACGCCGTCTCTGTCGCGGTCATCACCGGACTCCCTTCACGAAGGTCGGGTCGATGTGGTCGGCATAGGAGGACGCCGAGGGCAACGGCTGCAGCGCGCCCTGCTCCTTGAGGAACCGTGCCGCCTGCGGATAGTCCTTGAGGAACTCCGCGGTGACGGCGAGCTGAGCGGCGAGCCCGCCCTCGCTGCCGAGATAGTCCACACCCGCCTGCTCCTCGGCGGTCGGGTAGCGATACCCGCGCATCTCCGCACGCGCCCGCTCGGTCGTGACACCGAGCTCCTCTCCGAGGATCCGCGCGGCCTCGTCCGGCCGGTCGCGCAGCAGCTCCACGGCCCGCGCCTGCGCATCCACCCAGGTCTGCACCGCGTCCGGGAAGCGCTCGGCGGTCCGATCGGACCACACCCCGAGATCGGCGGTCACCACGCCCTCGTCGGCGAGTTGCCCGCTGGTGACCAGGTCGCGCCCTCCCGTCGAGCGGAGCGAGGAGAGCACCGGCTCCCACACATAGGCAGCATCCAGGTCTCCGGCCTGCCAGCCCTCCTCGATCTCGTCGGGCTGCAGATCGAGTACGTCGACCCGGTTGACGTCCACCCCGGCGCGGTCCAGCGCCGCCAGCAGGGAGTAGTGCGCCGTCGAGCCGAAGGGCACCCCCACCGTGGCGCCCTCCAGATCGGACAGGGAACGAACCCGGCCACGTGCGACGAGCGCCTCAGAGTCGCCGATCACGTCGTGCACCCACACCACGCGCTCGTCCACGCCGGACTGCAGCGCGAGCGCCACCCCGCTGCTGCCGACCAGTCCCACGTCGATGCTCCCCTCCTCCAGTGCCTGGCTGACCGAGGCGCCGGAGTCGTAGCGGCGCCAGCGCACCGGGATCCCGAGCTCGTCCTCCAGCCACCCCTGCCGCTTGACGATCAGGTCGCCGTTGGGGATCTCCTGATAGCCCACGCGCAGCTCGGCCAGCCGACCGTCGCGCACCTCCGGCTCCGCCCCGCCCCCGCACGCGGCCAGCAGGCCGAGGCAGAGCGCCAGCAGGAGTACGGCGACCCGCCGGGCGCTCATCGGCCCTGCTCCGTTCCCGCCGGTGCCGGGCTCTCCGCCCGTACGTCTCGGTCCGGGCCGTCGCCGGGCTCTTCGTCGACCGGCTCTCCCAAGCGGCCGAGCCGCCGCAGCACGACATAGGCGATCACCAACACGGCGAGGATCAGCACCGAGAGGCCGAACTGGCTGCGGGTGTCCGGCGAGAGGCCCATCGCGACGATCACTCCCAGCATTCCGGCGATCGTCAGGTAGGACAGCCACGGGAAGAGCCACATCCGCATGGTCAGCGCCTCGGGGTCCTCCCGCTCCAGCCGGCGCCGCAGCCGCACCTCGGCGAAGCCGATCAGCAGGTAGACGAACAGCGCGACCGCGCCGTAGGAGTTGATCAGGAACGCGAAGACCTGATCCGGCGAGACGTAGGCCGCGCCGATCGAGATCAGCGCGACGACGGTGCCGATCAGCGTCGACCGCACCGGGACGCCGCGGCCGTTGACCTTCACCAGCGACTTCGGGGCGTGCCCCTTGCGCGTGAGCGCGAACAGCATCCGGGAGGCGGCGTAGAGCCCGGAGTTCAGCGCGGACAGCACCGCGGTCAGGATGATCGCGTTCATCAGGTCGGCGGCGATCGGGATGTTCATCCGCTCGAGGACGGCGACGTAGGGGCCGGACAGGATGCCCTGGCTGTTCCACGGCAGGATCGTGACGACGAGGAAGATCGAGCCGACGTAGAAGAGCAGGATGCGGACGACGACCGAGTTGGTCGCGCGAGCCACCATCTTCCCCGGCTCGGCCGACTCGGCGGCCGCGACCGTCACCAGCTCGACGCCGACGAAGAACGCCACCGCCGGCACCGCCTTGCTGATCACCTCGCCCCACCCGTTGGGGACGAATCCGCCGTGCTCGGTGAGGTTGCCCAGACCGGGACGGGCGTCCGGCCAGGCCCCGGTCACCCACAGCACCCCGACCAGGATGAAGACCAGGATCGCCACCACCTTGATGCTGGAGAACCAGAACTCGAACTCGCCGAAAGCCCGGACCGAGAACAGGTTGGTGGCCGTCATCACCGCCAGCAGGATCAGGCTGACCAGCCACACCGGAGCATCGGGGATCCACCGGCCCAGGACGGTCGCGCCCGCCACGGCCTCGATGGCGACGACGACCACCCAGAAGTACCAGTACAGCCAGCCGATGACGAAGCCGGCCCAGTCGCCCAACCCGATCCGCGCGTACTCATAGAAGGAGCCCACCGCGGGCCGGGCGACGGCCATCTCACCGAGCATCCGCATCACGAGCATGATCAGGACCCCGGCCAGCAGGAAGGAGATCAGCGCCGCCGGCCCGGCCGTATGGATCACCACCCCGCTGCCCACGAACAGGCCGGCGCCGATGGTCCCGCCGATCGCGATCAGCGTCATGTGTCGCTGCTTGAGACCGGAGTTGAGTCCGGAGTCTTCACTCATGCGTGTCTCCCAACGAGGTCACGAGGATCCCAGCATCGTGCCCCTCCGGCTGGACCTGGGTAAGGACCAGCCGGAGGGACTTTTGTTGGGTCCAGTTGGCCGACGGAGGGAGTCATGACCGTTCGGGTCAGCCCACGGGCACCGCCGAGGAGGTGGTGCCGCCGGCATCGGCCTCCCAGCCCAGCAGCACCCGTGCGGGTCGCTCGGTGGTGGCGAACTTGAGCCGCCGTACTCCCGGCTCGAGCGCGCGCACCAGCCGGCCCACGGTGGCGCCGTCGGCGTCGACCGCGAACAGGTGGGCCGTGCCGGACCCGGCCGCCTCGACGGTGACCGACACCCCGTTGCGGATCCGCTGCGCGAACATCACCCGGGCGGCGTCGGCCGGGCTGGCTGCCGGGCCGCCGGCGAAGGGTACGCCGGTGCGCGCGGCCTGGGCGATCGACTGCGGCGAGTCCAGGCTGGAGAGCGCCTCGGAGGGGATCACCGGCTCCTTGGTCGGCACCTGCGGCGGGGTCCATCCGGGGAACCGGACCACGCCCCAGCGGTAGGGGTCGCCCTGCACGCCGCCCCAGGTGGACCAGCCGATCCGGGTCTGCCCGGTGCGGTCCTGGGTGTCGGAGTCGTAGACGAACAGGTTCATCCCCATCCGCTCCGGGTCGACGGTCGATGGGAGCTCGGTCGCCGGAATCCTCGTCTCGATCACATACCCGGTGTCGGTCTCCTGGCTGGCGACCTCCATCCCCGGAGCCGTCTCCTCACCGGGGCCCTGACGGTTGTCGGCGTCCCGGCCGTAGCAGGGACCGCCCTCGGCCGTCCGCGGCATCACGAACGCCTTGAACGTGGTCGAGGTGTTCTCCGACGTGCCGTCGGGGTCGAAGGCGAGCTCCACGGAGTCGGTGCGCCAGTGCCGCTTGCAGTCGGCCGCGTCGAGCGCCGTCCCCTTCGCGTCGTCGGTCACCTCGACCGCGACGTAGAGGTCGTCGCCGGCCCGGGTGACCCGACCGGTGGCCGAGCAGTCGGCGGCACTCTCGCACTCCGCGCCCTCCCAGCGGCGGCTCAGGTCGAGCGCGGCGCCGGGATACTCCCCGTCGTCCACTCTCCCGTCCACCGTCGGGGCGGCCGGAGCCTCCTCGACCGTGGTCTGGGGCACCAGCTCCAGCGCCGGGGTCTCCGTCGCGGTGACGCCGCCGCCGGTGGTCACCAGGTCGTAGTCGTAGTCACCGCCCTGCATCCCCGTCTGCAGCGAGGTGTCGGTGTTGGTGACGGTGAAGGTGACCTCGGTGGAGGCACCCGCGGCCAGTCCGGAGTAGTCGCGCGTGGAGGGGCTCGCGGAGAAGCCGGCGGGCAGCTCCATCCGCACCGAACCGGTCGCGGTCGCATCGCTGTTGTTGGTCAGGGTCACCGTGACGTCCCGCGTGCCGCCTGAGGGCAGGGTGAGGACGGGCTTCACGAAGCCCTCCATCTGCCGGTAGCCCTCGGCCGCGGCCCACTCCTGGAAGTCGGCCACCTGCGGCAGCAGCTCCTGCTGGCCGTCGACCGGAGGCGCGACCTCGAGCTCGGTGTCGCCGTACCCGCGCCATCCCTCCTTGGAGGTCAGCCGGACGGCGGCCCGCACCCGCTCGTTGGTCGCCGCGTCCGCGGGCGCGGTGATCTCGATGCTCCGGGTCTTCGTCTCCCCCGGCATCACCTTCTTCACCAGCACCGATCCGCTGCTGGTCCAGCCCTCGGGCAGCGACGGCTCGACCCGCACCCGCTTGAGCTTGGTGTCCTCCGGCGCGGTCAACGTCACCTCCAGCGTGGTGCTCGAGCCGGGCGTGATGTCGAAGTCGCCCGGCGTGACCTCCAGGCCGGTGCCGAGCGGGAAGCCGCCCGGAGTCGGCAGCACCGCGCCCTGCAGCACCGTGGTCGGGTCGGCCGAGGCGGCGGTCAGGTCGCCGGGCACGAACGGCACCCGGGCCTCCACCTGAGTGAAGTAGTCGCAGCCCAGCTGGTTCGGGTCGCTGGAGACGTCGGGGAAGACCGACCAGCCCTGGCTGGCGTACTCCCGCTGCGCACGTCGCTCCACCGCGGCCCACGTGGCGCCGTAGCGCTGCGAGGCGCGGCCGCCCCAGACGCCGTACACGTTCTGGGTCGGGCGCTCCCGCTGGAACGAGGTCGCGCAGGCGGGGCCGGTCGCGGTCGCCGAGCCGCGCGAGGTCTGCAGCAGCAGCTTGTCCGGGCTCCACGCCTGCAGGCCCTCCTGGCTCAGCTGGTCGGCGAAGGCGCTCGGGTCGCCGGCGTCCTGGTAGGCCTCGAACGCCATCCGGCCGGCGTACTGGTGGTTGCCGTGGTTGCCCGGCGACGGCGCCGGGTCCATGGTCACGATCACCTCGGGCCTGGTCTGCCGGACCACCCGCACGAGGCGCGCGAGGGTGTCCTCCTTGTCCCACACCTGCTCGGTGAGCGGCGCGGAGACGGTGTAGTAGAAGTCGACCTTGTCCAGGTTGTAGACGTCGGTGATCCCCGCGAGCCCGACGGCGCGGCGCTCCTCGGCCTCGCGGATCAGGCCGAGCGCGGGGCCCTCCTCGGGCCCGACGGCGTTGCCGCCGCCCTCGCCGCGGGTGATGGTGACGACGCCGGTCTTCACGTCGTCGTCCTCGTTCCACTGGCCGTACGACGAGAGCCGGCCGGCCTCGTCGTCGGGATGCGCGCCCACGAACAGCACATCGAGGTCGGCAGCTCGGCCGGTCGAGCCCCTCTCGCCGGTCGAGCCCCTCTCGCCGGTCGAGCCCCTCTCGCCGGTCGAGCCCCTCTCGCCGGTCGAGCCTGTCGAGACCCGCCCGTCGTCCGGTGGCGCGGCGACGGCGGGAGCCGTGAGGCCGGCGGCCAGCAGCAGGGCCAGCCCGCCGGCGCGGGCCACTCTGCCCCGGCGGCGCCGGGGCGGTGTGCGGTGCGTGTTCATGCGGAACCTCCTCAGGTGGGCGGAAGGCCCGGAGCGGCGCTACTTGACCGCCCCCTCGACCATCCCGCGGATGAAGTGTCGTTGCGTCAGCAGGAAGACCACGACCACCGGCAGCGCGACCAGCACCGCGGCGGCGGCGAGCAGGGCGGTGCCGGAGGTGTACTGCCCCTGGAAGTTCGAGAGCCCGAGCGGCGCGGTGCGCAGCGACTCGTCGGTGATCATCACCAGCGGCAGCAGGAACTCGTTCCACGTCCACATGAAGAACAGCAGCGCCATGGTGAGCACGGCCGGGCGCCCCATGGGCAGCAGGATGCTGGTGAGGATCCGGAAGTGGCCGGCGCCGTCGAGGCGCGCCGCCTCGACCACCTCGCGCGAGCTGCCGCGGAAGTAGGCGCGCATCCAGAAGGTGCCGAAGGCCAGCGACTGCGCCACCTGCGGCAGGATCAGCGAGAGGTAGGTGTCGGTGAGGCCCAGGCTGCGCAGGTCGTAGTAGAGCGGGACCACGATCGCCTCGCTCGGCACCATCAGCCCGATCAGCAGCAGGTAGAACAGCACCGTCGACCCGCGGAAGCGCATGCAGCCGAAGGCGTAGCCGGTCAGGCAGGACAGCACCGTGCTCACCGCGACCACGCAGCCGGAGACGATGAGGCTGTTGCGCAGGTAGGTCCCGAAGTTGCCGCGCCGCCAGGCCTCCGCGAAGTTCTCCGGATGCAGCCCGCCGGCGGCGCCGACCTGATCGGGGCGCAGCGCGGTCACCAGGATGATCACCAGCGGGTAGAGGGCGATGACCGCGGCGAAGAGGAGTACGGCGTAGCTCACGGCCCGCTCGGCTGCCGAGACCCTCATCGCTCGCCCCGCTCCGCGACCTGGTTCACCACGACGGTGACCAGCAGGATGAGCGCCGTCAGCACGAGGGCGATCGTCACGCCGTACCCGACCCGGCCCTCGTTGAGCGACCAGCGCCAGACCTCGTAGGCCGGCACCCGGGTGGCCGTTCCCGGCCCGCCGGTGGTCATCACGTAGACCAGGTCGAAGGTGCGCAGCGCGGCGACCACGGTCAGCGTGATCGCCACCGCGATCTCGCCGCGCAGGGCGGGCAGCCCGACGTGCCAGAGCTGCCGCAGCGCCCCCGCGCCGTCGAGCGCCGCTGCCTCGTAGAGCTCGCGCGGGACCTTGGAGAGCCCGGCGAGGAAGAGCACCATGCACAGGCCGGTGCCGACCCAGGTGCCGACCAGCCCGACCGCCGCGAGCGCGGTCGCCTGCTCCCCCAGCCAGGCGTGGGTCAGCCCGTCGAGCCCGAGGGCGCGAAGCCCGTCGTTGAGGGGACCCGAGGGCTCGTAGATCTGCCGCCAGGCGATCGCGACGACCACCATCGCGACCACCTGCGGCAGGAAGATCACGGTGCGGAAGAAGCCCGCCCCGCGCACGTCCGCGCGGGCGGTGATCGAGGCGAGCACCAGCCCGAACAGGATCGGCAGCACGCTGAAGAAGAACAGCAGCACCAGCGCATGGCCGAACGGCTCACGCAGCTCGGGGTCGGTGAAGACGGCGACGTAGTTGTCCAGCCCGACCCAGGTGCCGACCGAGAGGCCGTCCCACTCGTAGAACGACAGCCACACCGCCCGGATCAGCGGCCAGGCCATGAACAGCGCCCACACGAGGAGCGCCGGCGCGAGGTAGAGGTAGGCCACCGCGCGGGGCTCCCCGGGGGCCCCGCGGGTCGCCGTACCCCTGCCCGCGCTCATCGGCTCACGCTCGCGCGCCTCACCCGGTGAACGAGGCGTAGTCGTCCTCCAGCGCCTGCAGGAACTCGGCCGGCGAGGCGGACTTGTCCATCAGCTTCTGCACCTCGGCGGGCAGCAGGGTGCTGGACTCCGGCGATGCCCAGTCCAGGTACGGCGTGAGCGCCTGCTCGTCCGTCGCGGTCGTCCAGGCGTCGAACATCTCGCCCTGGATGCCGTCGACCTGCTGCGACTCCAGGTCGTAGACCGGCAGCCCGCCCGCGTCGCTGATCTTGGCCATCGCGTCCTCGGAGGTGATGAAGTCCAGGTAGGCCGCCGCCACGTCGGGGTTCTCCGACTCCGAGGTGATCGCGAACGGCAGGCCGGTCGACCCGGTGACCGCGAGCTCGCCGGACTCGCCGGTGGGCGGGAGCATGAAGCCGAGGTCGTCGCCCAGGCCGGACTGCAGGTCGGCCAGCAGCCAGGTGCCGGAGACCAGGAAGACGCCCTCGCCCTTCGCGAAGCTCTGCCACGACGGGTCGTAGCCGAGCCCCAGGAAGCCGTCGGTGAAGTAACCCCGGTCCACCCAGTCGACCAGCGTCTGGGCGGCGGTCTCGTTCTCCGAGCTGGTCCACGAGGCGCCGGCCTGGCCGAAGCCGAGCTTGACGATGTCGTCGCGCGGCACGGTCATGTTCTGCACGAACCCGAAGGTGTGCACGCCGGGCCACTGGTCCAGGTCGCCGAACTGGATGGGCACCTCGCCGGCCTCCTTGGCCGTGGCGAGCGCCGCTTCGAAGTCCTCCATGGTCTGCGGGGGCTCGATGCCGAGCTCGTCCAGCTTGGCCTTGTTGTACCAGACCCCGACCATCTCGCCGGTCAGCGGAACGCCGTAGAGGCTGCCCTCGCCGAAGGTCTTGCCGTCCTCGGAGTACGACGACACCGCGCGCACGTCGGCGCCGAAGCGCTCGTTCCACCCGTAGACCTCGGCGTACCCGTCCAGCGAGCGCAGCAGCCCGGCGGAGACGAAGCTGCCCATGTCGGCGCGGGCGTTGTTGGCCTGCACGACGTCGGGCGCGTCGCCGGAGCTGATCGCCAGCCGGACCTGCTTCTGCAGGTCGTCGAAGGAGCGCGAGACCCGCTTGATCGTGACGTTGGGGTATTGCTCCATGAACTCGGCATTGAGCTCCTTCAGCGGCTTGTCCTGGCCGCTGCGGACCTCCTGGTCCCACACCGTCAGGGTGACGTCGCCGGCCGAGGCGACGTCGGTCTCGACGTCGCTGGCCTGACGCTGCGGGGCGTCGCCGCCGTCGGAGCCGCCGCCCGGGGCGCACGCGGTCAGCGCGAGGGCGGCGGTGGCCGCGGCCACCACCAGGGATCGGGCGCGGAATCGGGTCATGGTCACTCCTCGGTGCCGGTGGGGTGGTCGGGGCCCTGGTCGGTGCGGAGCAGCACCGGCGGGGGCAGGCGGCGGAAGCCGATGGTGGCGCTGGCCCGGGAGACCTCGCGCTGGACGCCCTCGGGGATGACGTCGTCGAGGAAGGCGAAGTCGCGGGCGTGCCGGGGGCGCTGCCGAGCCTCCTCCCACCACGCGGAGACGGCGCCCCAGCCGGGCGCGGCGAGCGCGCCGCCGAAGTCGCGCACCGACAGGGCCGCGACCAGGTTGGCGAAGCGCAGCCGCTGGTGCAGGGGCCACTCGTCCAGCGAGGCGACCATGAGGCCGGCGAGGAAGACGTCGCCCGCGCCGGTCGGGTCGAGCGAGGTGACCTGGACGGCGGGCACCCAGGCGGTCTCGCCGGTGCGCCCGTCGGCGGCGAACGCGCCGCCGGTCCCGTTGGTCACGACGACGAGGGGGACCAGGTCCAGCAGCGGCTCGAGCGCCGCGCCCGCGGAGTCGGTGCGGGTGTAGGCCATCGCCTCGGTGGCGTTCGGCACGAAGGCGTGCACGCCCTGCAGTTGGTCGCGCAGGCGCTCCCAGTCCCACGAGCCGGTGGAGTCCCAGCCGGCGTCGGCGTAGACGACTCCCCCGTCCTTGATCACCGGGTCCACCCAGTCGGGCCGGTCCCAGCCGGCGTCGAAGAAGGCCATCTTGGTGCTCGGCGGGGTGCGGACCATCTGCTGCAGCTCGGTCGGCGCCGGGTGGCCGTGGGTCACCATCGCCCGGTCGTCGTCGAAGGCGAGGGAGACCGTCACCGGGGTGTGCCAGCCCTCGAAGCGGCGGGAGTGCTCGAGATCGATCCCCTCGTCCTCGAGGATGTTCCAGCAGTAGTCGCCGTACACGTCGCCGCCGAAGGCCGCGCCGAGCGAGGTGTTCAGCCCGAGCCGCGCGCAGGCCACCGCCATGTTGGCGACCCCGCCGGGGCTGGAGCCCATGCCGTCGGTCCAGACCTCGCGGCCGCCGCTCGGCGGCCCGAGCATCCCGGTGAACACGATGTCCAAGAACACGGTTCCGCTGAGGAAGACGTCCGTCCCGGACGACTCCGTTCCTGCCGTGCTCATGGTCGCGTTCCCATCGTCCTGAGTCTCGCGGGATGCGTGACCCGCTGCAAGTAGGCTGGCCGCCGTGCAGCTCACGATCCTCGGTGGCGGTGGCTTCCGGGTGCCGCTCGTGTTCCGCGCCCTGGTCGAGGACCCGGCGCTCGGCGTGGACCGGCTCGTCCTGCACGACACCGACCCCGCCCGGCTCGCGGCGGTGGAGCAGGTCCTGCGCCATCTGTCGTACGGCGCCTCCGCGGCCCCCTCGGTGCACCTGACCACCGACCTGGCCGAGGCGGTGACCGGCGCGGACTTCGTGTTCTCCGCGATCCGGGTCGGCGGTCTCGACGGCCGCACCTGCGACGAGCTCGTCCCGCGGGCCGAGGGCGTGATCGGGCAGGAGACGACCGGCGCCGGCGGGGTGCTCTACGGCCTGCGCACCGTGCCGGTCGCGCGCCGGATCGCCGAGGTCGTCGCGGAGCGGGCGTCCACGGCCCACCTGATCAACTTCACCAACCCGGCCGGCCTGGTGACCGAGGCGATGCGCCCGGTGCTGGGCGACCGGGTGGTCGGGATCTGCGACTCTCCCGTCGGCCTGATGCGCCGGGTGGCGCGGGCCCTGGAGGTGCCGCCGGAGGAGGCGGAGTTCGCCTACGCCGGGCTCAACCACCTGGGCTGGCTGCGCGAGGTCCGGGTCGACGGGGTGGACCGGCTGCCGGACCTGCTCGGCGACCCCGAGCTGCTGCTCCGGATCGAGGAGGGCCGGCTCTTCGGGCCGGACTGGCTGGCCACGATCGGCGCGGTGCCCAACGAGTACCTCTGGTACTGGTACTACCGCTCCGACGCGCTGGCCGCCGAGGAGCGCGGGCCGTCCCGGGGCGAGCTGCTGGTCGAGCAGCAGCGGGACTTCTGGGCCGCCGCTCCGGGGCTGGACCCCGCCGACGCGTTCGCCCGGTGGGAGGAGACGCGGGTGGCGCGGGAGTCGACGTACATGGCCGACAGCCGTGCCGCCACCGAGGAGCGCGATCCCTACGACCTCGACGGCGGCGGCTACGACCGGGTCGCGCTCGCGGTGATGCGCGCGGTCGCGACCGACGCCCCGCAGCGGCTGGTGCTCAACGTGCCCAACCGCGGCACGCTGCCCTTCCTCGACGACGCGGCCGTGATCGAGGTGCCCTGCGAGATCGACGGCTCCGGGGCCAGGCCGCTGCCCGCGCCGGTCCTCGACGCCGCGCAGCAGGGGATGGTCACCAGCGTCAAGGCCGTGGACCGGCTGGTGCTGCGCGCCACCCACGAGGGCTCGCGGGAGACGGCGGTCGAGGCGCTGGCGCTGCACCCCCTGGTCGGCTCGGTCCCCGTCGCCCGCCGGATCCTCGCCGCCGAGCTCGAGCGGGTGCCCTCGCTCGCCGAGGCGCTGCCCCACGGGCATCTCTGAGGTCCGGACGGGCCGGCCGGGTCACTCCGCGGCGTCGGCCGGCAGCAGAGTCACTCCCGCGACCGAGCAGCGCGCCTCCAGCTCGGCGTCCGCGACATCGGTGACCAGCGTCCAGGGCGCGGCCAGCACCGCCCACGCGGGCATCGTCGTGGGCACCAGCTTGGACGCGTCGGCCAGCACCACCGAGCCGGCGGAGGCCTCGGCCACCTGCTCCTTGAGCGTCGTCTCCTCCACCGTCGGCTCCCCGATCCCGCGCGCCGGGTCGACCGCGTCGGCGCCGAGGAACGCCCGGTCGAAGCCGTACGGCGCCAGCGAGCGCGAGGCGACCGGCCCGACCAGCCCGTGACTCATCCGGCGCAGGCGGCCGCCCAGCAGGTGCACCTCGACGTGCGCGACGTCGGCCAGCACGGTCGCCGTCTCCAGCCCGCGCGTCACCACCGTCAGGTCGCCCAGGCCGGGCTCGCCCGCGATCAGCCGGGCCAGCGCACCGCAGGTCGTCCCGGCGTCCAGGAAGACCTGCCCGTCCGGCGGCACCAGCGGCAGGGCCGCCCGGGCGATGGCCTGCTTGGCCGCGGTCGCCCGGTCGGCGCTGTCGGCGACCGATCGCTCGTGGAAGGGCGCCACCATGGCTCCGCCGTACGTCCGGGCGACGGTGCCGTCGGCGCCCAGCCTCCCGAGGTCCCGGCGCACCGTGGACGGGGAGACGTCCAGGCGCTCGGCGAGGTCCTCGACCGACGTGACGCCCTGATGGAGGAGGCGGAGCAGCTCCGCGTGCCGGGCCCGGGTCCCGGCCCTCGTCGAGGACATGTCAAGAACCGTACGCGGCCCGCATCCGGGGGACGTAGGGCGCATAGTCGACGGCCGCGAGGTAGGCCGAGCGCATCGTGCCCGGGTCGGCCTTGCCCTGCCCGGCGATGTCGAAGGCCGTGCCGTGGTCGACCGACGTGCGCAGGATCGGCAGGCCGACGGTCACCGAGATGGTGCCGTCGAAGTCGTAGGTCTTCGCGGCGATGTGCCCCTGGTCGTGGTACTGCGAGAGCACGCCGGGGAACCGGCCCTCGAGCCCCTGGTGGAACACCGAGTCAGCCGGGATGGGGCCGACGACCTTGAGGCCCTGCTCGCGCAGCTCCTCACAGGCCGGGATGATCTCGTCGAGCTCCTCGCGACCGAAGGCGCCGTTCTCCCCGCCATGCGGGTTCACCGCGGCGACCGCGAGGGTCGGTTCGTCGACGCCGTAGACCTCCAGCGCCTGCAGCGCCCGGCGGATCGAGTCCTGCTGGCGCTCCTTGGTCAGCTGGTCCAGCGCCTTGCGCAGCGACACGTGCCGAGTGGCGAAGAAGATCCGCAGGTGGTGCTCGGGGTTGGTGCGGGACCGGACCACGAACATGGTGTCCTGCTCGGTGACGCCGGTGAGCTCGCCCAGCATCTCGGTGTGCCCGAGGTGCTCGCTCCCGCTGGCCCAGATCGCCTCCTTGTTGATCGGGCCGGTCACCACGCCGTCGACCTCCCCGGCCATCGCCGCGGCGGTGGCGGCCTCGATGGCGGCGACGGCGGCACGGCCCGCGGTGGCGTCGACGACGCCCCACGCGGGCTCGCGGTCGCCGAGCACGTCGATGTCGAAGACGTCGATCACGCCCTCGCCCGCGGGCGGGGTGGCGAAGTCGGTGACGGTGCGCACCTCGACGTCGAGACCAGCGGCCTGCGCGCCGCGGCGGACCGCGGAGGCGTCGCCGACCGCGATGCCGTGGTGGTCCGGGGTGCCGGCGTACTCCGCCAGCGTCATCGCGGTGATCTCCGGGCCGATGCCGACCGGGTCGCCCACGGTGAGGGCGAGGACGGGGACGGTGCGGTCGTTCATGGGGTTCTCCTCCGAGTCGAGCGGTTGGGTCAGCGGATCCGCGAGGTCGCGGCGGGCACGTGGCGTCGCGCCGCGTCGGCCGCGCGCGCCAGGAAGTCAAGGCAGGCCAGGGTGGTGTCGTCGTCGCCGACCAGGCCGCCCTTGGTGACGACCGGGAGGCCCGACCAGGGCCCGCCGACGAGGGTGCCGCCCACGGCCAGCGGGACGACCTCGTCGGCCACGTCGAGGCCGTCGGCCCCGAGCTCGGCCAGGCAGGCGGCGGCCACGTCGCCGCCGGTCGCGAAGAGCCCCGAGACGCGGGACTCCTCCAGCGCGCGGCGGGTCGCCCGGGCCAGGCCGGCGGGGATCCTCCCGCGCGCCGGCCCCTCGACCAGGTCGCCCTCCTCCAGCACCGAGGCCAGCATGACCACGTCCGCCGCGCGCTCGGCCAGCGCCTCGGCCAGCCTGCGCGCGGTGCCGTCGACGTCGACGCCGCCGTCCTCGTCGAGCAACGGGCGGACCGGGACGACGCCCCGCGCGGCGCGCACCCGCGCCAGCTGGCGGCGGGTGAGGTCGGTGGCAGAGCCGGAGACGAGAAGGTACGGCGCTGCCGCACGCTCGCGACCCAGGCCCTGCGCTCGGGCCATGGCCACCGTGGCCGGGCCCGGGTCGACGCACAGCCAGCGCACGTCGGGCACGGCCGCGGCCGCCGCGGCGATCCGCTCGACGTGGTCGACGGTGAGCGCGTCGGCCACCACGATCCGGGCGCCCCCCGCCACGGCGGTGGTCAGGCCGGCGACCAGCCGCTCGGCCGAGCCGACGACCCGGTCCATGCCGATCGCGGCGACCGGCAGTGCGGTCTGCGTGGCCAGGATGCCGGCCACGTCCGAGCGGGTCATGGGCTGCCGGGCGTCCCGCGCGACCTCGGTGTCCTCCAGCCGGTTGCCCGCCAGGAGCTGCACCCCGCCGACGGTCTGCCGGTGGGCGTCCGGGTGGGCCGGCACGCACAGCGCCACCACCCGCTCGCCGGAGAGCCGGGCCAGCTCGTCCACCAGCGCCTCGGTGGTGGCACCCACGTTGCCGCGCAGCGTGGAGTCGATCCGGTTCGCCACGAGGGTCGCCGACCAGCCGCTGCGCAGGACCCGCCGTACCTGCTCCGCCGCGGTCGCCGCCTCGACGTGCCGGTTGTTGGCCGAGACCACGACGGCGTCGAAGAGGCCGGCGAACTCCGCGACCACCTCGGGATGGTCGGGGTCGGTCACGGTGACCGCACGCAGCCGGGCTCGCGAGAGCCCGGCCGCGGTGGCGTTGGCGCCGGTCAGGTCGTCGGCGACGACCAGGATCGGGCCGGTGCCGGCGTGGGTCACAGGAGCCATCCGGCGAGCAGCACCAGCGGGATCGACCCCGCCCATGCCGCGGTGGTGATGCCGGACCATCCCTTGAGCGCAGCCACGCCGTCGAGGCCGGTGAAGCGGGTGACGACCCAGAAGTAGGAGTCGTTGAAGTAGCTGAACACCATCGACCCGGCGCAGCAGGCGACGGCGGCGGCCAGCGCGGACAGCCCGAGCTCGCCGACCAGCGGCGCCGACACCGAGGCGGCGGTGATCATCGCGACCGTGCCCGAGCCCTGCGCGAGCCGCACCAGGGTGGCGATGAGGAACGGCACGAGCACGCCCGGCAGACCGGTGGAGGCGATCGCGGCGGCGAGCTCGTCGCCGACGCCGGAGTCGCGGAGCACCTGGCCCAGGGCGCCGCCGGCGCCGGTGATGAGCAGGATCAGGCCGGCCGACGCGGCCGCCTCGGAGAGCCAGTGCGTCACCTTGTCGCGCGGGGTGTAGCGCGGCAGCAGCACGTAGACCGCGAGCACCAGGCCGATCAGGAGCGCCAGCACCGGGTTGCCGATGAAGGCGAGCACCTCGGCATAGCGCGAGGGCGTGTAGTCGTCCTCGGGGCCGAGCACGCCCTGGTTGTTGCGGTCGATGGCGGTCGCCGCGGTGTTGGCGACGATGAGGAACAGCGGCACCAGGAGCGGGAGGGCGGCCACCCCGGCGCTGATGTTCATACGGCGGTACGCCGACTCGTCGTCCCGGGCGTCCGCCGTACCGTCCTCGACGTCGGCGTCGGTGTCCCCGCCGCCGGCCACGGCGGCTCCCCCGCCCGAGCCGCCCGCCACGGCGCCGACCCGGTGGTAGACGTCCTCGCGGACCTCCTCGGAGATCTCCGCCTCCAGCTTCGGGCCCATCCACTTGGCGTAGGTGACCACCACGGGCAGCAGCAGGATGGAGAAGACCAGACCGACCACGATCAGCCCGCCGAGGTCGGCACCTAGGATCCCCGCGACGCCGAGCGGGCCGGGCGTCGGCGGCACCAGGTGGTGGGTGAGCGTCATGCCGCAGCCGAGCGCCAGCGCGAGGGTGACGTAGCCACCCTGCTTGACCCGGGCGATGGAGCGGGCCAGCGGGTTCATGATGACGTAGCCGGAGTCGCAGAAGACCGGGATGGAGACCAGCGCACCGGTCGACCCCATCGCCCACGGCTCGCGGCCCTTGCCGAAGGCCCGCAGGAAGACCCGGGCCAGGGCGTCGGCACCGCCGGAGACCTCGAGGATCTTGCCGACCGCGACGCCGAGGCCGATCACGATGCCGATGCTGCCCAGCGTCGCGCCGAAACCGGTGGTGATGGAGGTGATGGTGTCGACGGGGGCGGACCCGGCGATCGAGCCGGTCACCAGGGCAGCGATGAGGAGCGCCGCGAACGCGTCGAGCCGGGTGCGCAGGACCAGCACCACGATGGTGGCGATCCCGATGACCAACGCGAGGAGGAGCTGGATGTCCATGGGCGTACGCCCCTTTCGGATGAGCAGGTGAGCGTCACCCTGACACAGCCGACTTGCACGATGCAAGCATTTCTGCGTGCTTTATTGCGCGTTCTGCGCAATTAGCCGCGCGTGTGGCTCACGGGTTGGGCGACTCCTCGTGCGGCGGCGTGGGCAGCGGCTGCACCCGGGGGTCGCCCGCGTCGGCGTGGTAGTCGCTGCGCACCGTCTCGTCGGTGCCGTTGGAGACCTTCGCCGCGTTGAGGACGACGCTGAGCACCGCGGCCACCACGAGGTTGAGCACGAACGCGGTGAGGGCGATGTAGCCCATCTGCTCCAGCCCCGGGACCATCGCCAGCGAGCTGCCGAAGTGCCCGCCGGTCACCGGGTTGACGACGTTGTAGGCGGTGAGCGTGCCGTAGACCATGCCGACCGCCCAGCCGGCGAGCAGCGCCCACCGGTGGAACCACCGGGTGTAGAGGCTGAACACGATCGCGGGGAAGGTCTGCAGCATCCAGATCCCGCCGAGCAGCTGGAAGTTGATCGCGTTCTGCTTGTCCAGGGTCAGCACGAACACCAGGGCGAACGCCTTCACCACCAGCGAGACCAGCTTGGAGACCTGCGCCTCCTGCTTCGCGGTCGCGTTCGGCTTGAGCCACTCCTTGTAGATGTTGCGGGTGAACGTGTTCGCGGCCGCGATCGACATGATCGCCGCGGGCACGAGCGCACCGATGGCGACCGCTGCGAAGGCGACCCCGGCGAACCACGCGGGGAACATGTCCTCGAACAGCTGCGGCACCACCAGCTGCGGGTTCGGCTCGCCGTCGAGGCCGATCGGCTGCGTCCCGGCGGCGATCGCCACCCAGCCGAGCAGGGCGAGCAGGGCCAGGACGAAGGAGTACGCCGGCAGGATGGCCGCATTGCGCCGGATCGTGTTCCGCGACTTCGAGGAGAGCACGGCGGTGACGGCGTGGGGGTACATGAACAGCGCCATCGCCGAGCCGAGCGCCAACGTGGCGAACGCCCAGTAGAGCCCCGGCCCCGCGTCGCTCGAGCCCGGCGGGATGAAGGCGCCGGTGGGGGCGCCGGTCGCCGGGTTGGTCGTCCCCATCTTGTCGGCGGCGGCACCGAAGATGGTGTCCCAGCCGCCGACTTTGGCCGGGAGGTAGATGACCGCGACGATGATGACGAGATAGACCAGCGCGTCCTTGACGAACGCGATGACCGCCGGGGCCCGCAGCCCGGAGGAGTAGGTGTAGGCCGCCAGCAGGGCGAAGGCCACGAAGAGCGGGGCGTCCTTGGCCAGCCAGTTGTCGCCGCCGCCGACCCCGGCGACCTCGAGGACGGCCTGGATGCCGACCAGCTGCAGGGCGATGTAGGGCATCGTGGCCAGGAAGCCGGTGACCGCGACGGCCAGCGACAGTGAGCGCGCGTCGTACCTCCCCCGGACGAAGTCCGCGGTGGTGACGTAGCCGTGCCGGTGGCTGACCGACCACAGTCGCGCCATGAAGACGAAGATGATCGGGTAGGCGATGATCGTGTAGGGGATGGCGAAGAAGCCGGCCACCGAGCCCGCCGCGAACATCGCCGCCGGGACCGCGACGAAGGTGTAGGCGGTGTAGAGGTCGCCGCCGAGCAGGAACCAGGTCACCCAGGTGCCGAACCTCCGCCCGCCCAGGCCCCACTCGTCCAGGGAGTCCAGCGTGTCGCCGCGCTGGAAGCGGCCGGCCATGAAGCCGGCGACCGTGACGAGGGAGAAGAGCACGACCAGCACGATCAGCGCGGTCCAGTTGATCCCGCCGGTCCCGGCGGCCAGGGCGGTCATCACTGCACGTCCTTCGGCGACTGCCCGCGGGCCTTGAGCACCAGCACGTAGGCGCAGTAGGTCATCACGGGCGTGATGATGATCCAGAGCATCTGGTACCAGAAGAAGAACGGCCAGCCGAACAGCTCGGGGGTGTCCCGGGCATAGGTGAAGACCGCCATCAGCGCGATGACCGGGATCATCAGCAAGACGCCGGCCGCGGCGAGCATCCCCTTGTTGGTGGGAGGCACGGCGTCGCCCTCCAGCGGTCGATCCTGCTCCCTCATGATGCGCCTCCCGGTGGCCCTCGATGACAACCTGCGGAAACTACCGACCGGCGGGCGAGCCTGTCGAGACCCTCCGGCTCCTGGCAGCATCGGCGCATGGACCCCTCGACCCTCCCGCTCACCGGCCGCATCGACCAGCACACGATCGTCTCCGAGGCGCTGCGCGACAACCCGCTGGGCGACCCGCACGAGCGACCGCTGTGGGTGCACGTCCCGCCCGGCTACGACGAGGGCACAGAGCGGCTGCCCGTCGTCTACGTCATCCAGGGCTACACCGGCAGCGTGACGATGTGGGCGAACACGATGCCGTTCAAGCCGACCTACCTCGAGACCGCCGACCGGGTGCTGGCCGAGGGCCCGCCGGTGATCGTGGTCTACGTCGACGCGTGGACCTCCTACGGCGGTTCGCAGTACGTCGACTCGGTCGGCACCGGCGACTACCTCACCTACCTGTGCGAGGAGGTGGTGCCGTTCGTGGACGAGCGCTACCGGACCCTGGCCGCGCGGGAGTCGCGCGGCATCCAGGGCAAGTCGTCGGGAGGGTACGGCGCCATGACGGTGCCGCTGCGTCGGCCCGACGTCTTCGGCGCGCTGGCCACGCATGCCGGCGACGCCCTCTACGAGCTGTGCTACCTGCGCGAGTTCGGCGAGGCGGCGCGGGCGTTGCGCGACTTCGACGGCGACGTGTTCGCGTGGTGGGCCGACTTCACCGCGCGGCAGCCTTTCACCAAGCCGGCGGACTCGGTGCTGCTGGAGCTCTTCGGCTGCTCGGCGTGCTACTCGCCCGCGCCGGACGGCACGCCGCAGCTGCCCTTCGACCCGGTGACCGGCGAGCCGGTGGCCGAGCAGTGGGAGCGGTGGCTGGCCAACGACCCGGTCCGGCTGGTGCGCGAGCGTGCGGACGTCGTACCCGACCTGGTGGCGGTGTGGATCGACGCCGGCCGCTCCGACGACTTCTTCCTCGATCTCGGCGCGCAGGTGTTCCGCGACCGGGTGCTCGAGGCGGGGCTGCCGGAGGACCGGCTGCACTTCGAGCTCTTCGACGGCACGCACGCCGGGATCGACTTCCGCTACCCGCTCTCCCTGGCCTGGCTCGCCGAGCGCCTGGCCCGCTGAGGGGGAGCTCAATCGGCCTTTGGGACGGCACCGAGGTCGAAGAATCGGTCGAAGAACTCCTGGAGTCGGCCCAGCACGCGGCTCTTCTTGTGCCCATGGCCGTCGGCCGCACCGAAGCGTGAGACCGGCGGCAGGATCCGGATGATCGCGGTCCCGCCAGTGGGGATGGCGCCGTCGCGCAGCGCCTGGTCGACGAAGTCCCTGGTCGGCTCCGGTTTGAGGTCCTCCTCGGCGATGATCGCGTCGAGTTCCTCGGTCCGCCGCTCCTCGACGAAGGTGCGCCACTCCTCGTCGAGGTCGCCCGAGGCCGAGACCCGGTCGACGAAGTCCATGATCAGGTCCCGCTTGTTGCGCAGGGTGAGGCTGGAGTCGACGGCGCGTTCGATCGTGAGCACCGCCTCCATCTCCCGGTCCGAGCCGTCGCCGCGGGCCTCGCGCCACTGCTGCACGAGCATGAGGATGAAGTCGACGTTGACCTCGACCTGTTTGATCAGCTCGATCTCGAAGACGACGTCGTCGACGATCGACTCCTTGTCGGCATCGGCCTGCTGTCGGAAATCGCGGTAAAGGTTGAGGTAGATGCTGCGGTAGTCCTGGCTCTGCCGGTTGGTGAGGATCTCCTGACCGGTGAACTCGTCGAACGAGGTGAGGATGTTGGCCAGCCGCAGAATGGTGCCGTAGAGGGCGATGAACGACTTCTGTGCGGCCTCACCGACGATGTCTTCGCCCAGCGGGAACTGGTCGAGCAACTGGGTCACCCGATCGGCGTACTCGGTGTGGTAGTCGGCATAGGGCTTGAGCAGGACGATGCCTCGCGCCTCCTTGTTGCCGAAGAGCGCGATCGCGTCGTTGGTCTCCTGCTCGAGGTCGCGGAAGGAGACGATGTTGCCGTAGGTCTTGACCGCGTTGAGGATCCGGTTGGTGCGTGAGTAGGCCTGCAGGAGGCCGTGGTTGACCAGCCGCTTGTCGACGAAGAGCGTGTTGAGCGTCGTGGCGTCGAAGCCGGTGAGGAACATGTTGACCACGATCAGCAGGTCCAACTCGCGATTCTTCAGTCGCAGCGAGACGTCCTTGTAGTAGTTCTGGAACTTCTCGGCGCTGGTGTCGTAGCTGGTGCCGAACATCGCGTTGTAGTCGCCGATGGCGTGCTCGAGGAAGTCGCGGGACGCCTGGTCCAGCCGATCGGTCTCGAAGTGCTCCTCGTCAAGGTAGTCACCGCCCACCTCCTCGTTGGCGGCGTAGGAGAAGATCGTGGCCACGCGGAGCTGCCGCCCCGGGTTGAGCTCGGCCTGCTGCTTGGTGAACTCTAGGTAGTAGCGCTTGGCCGCGTCGATCGACGCGGTGGCCATGAGGGCGTTGAATCCCTTCACGCGGGCTGCTCGTTTGAGTTCGCGCACCTTGTTCCGACCGCCGACGACCTCGGCGATGTTGGTGATCACGGGCATCTCGTATCCAGACGCCCGTCTGGTCTTCTGGTCGAAGTGCTCCAAGACGTAGGACGTCACCTGGGCGACGCGCTCCGGCGCGAGCAGCGCCCGCTCGGTGTCGATCGCGGGGACCTGCTTGTCGTCGATGCCGTCCGGTGCCTTGATCGTGTTGACGTAGTCGATGCGAAAGGGCAGCACGTTCTTGTCGCTGATCGCGTCGACGATCGTGTAGGTATGGATCGCCATCTGGTGCTGCTCGGGAGGGCACGATCTCGGGTCGCCGTGGAGGAAGCAGCCGAACGTCTGGGGGGTCGTCCGCAGCTGCGGGTTCCCTGCGCGGGCGGCGTTGACCGTGAAGATCGGGGTCCCGGTGAAGCCGAACAGGTGGTAGCGCCTGAAGGCCTTGGTGATCGCGGCGTGCATGTCGCCGAACTGAGAGCGGTGGCACTCGTCGAAGACGATCACCACGTGGCCGTCGTAGATCGCGTGGCCCTTGTGTGTGTTGATGAAGTTCGCGAGCTTCTGGATCGTGGTGATGATGATGCTGACGCCCGGATCCTCGAGCTGGCGTTTGAGCACCGCGGTCGAGGTGTTGGAGTTGGCGGCGCCTTTCTCGAAGCGGTCGTATTCCCGCATGGTCTGGTAGTCGAGGTCCTTGCGGTCGACGACGAAGAGCACCTTGTCGACGCCCGGGACCCGGGACGCGAGTTGGGCGGACTTGAACGAGGTCAGCGTCTTGCCGGAGCCGGTCGTGTGCCAGACGTATCCGCCGGCCTCCAGCGTGCCGAGCCGGTGGTAGCTGGTCGAGACGTTGATCTTCTGCAGGATCCGCTCGGTGGCGACGATCTGGTAGGGCCGCATCACCAGCAGCAGGCGGTCGGCGGTGAGCACGCAGTATTTCGTCAGAATGTTGAGCAGCGCGTGCTTGGCGAAGAACGTCTTGGTGAAGCCGACCAGGTCGCGGATCGGCTTGTTGGTTGCGTCGGCCCACCACGAGGTGAACTCGAAGGAGTTCGACGTCCTCTTCGCCCGCCTCGTGCCCGAGCGCTCGTCGAGGTGTGCGCGGCGGGTGGTGTTGGAGTAGTACTTGGTCAGCGTGCCGTTGCTGATCACAAACAGCTGGACGTATTCGAAGAGCCCCGACCCGGCCCAGAAGCTGTCTCGCTGATAGCGGTCGATCTGGTTGAACGCCTCGCGGATGTCCACCCCGCGGCGCTTGAGCTCGACGTGCACCAGCGGCAGCCCGTTGACCAGGATAGTGACGTCGTAGCGGTTGGCGTGCTTGCCACCGCCGACGCCGGCGCCGACCTCGTATTGGTTGATCACCTGCAGACGGTTGTTGTGGATGTTGGTCTTGTCGATCAGGTGGACGTTCTTGATGGTGCCGTCGTCGCGTTTGAGGACCTGGACGTGGTCGGTCTGGATGCGGACGGTCTTCTCCACGATCCCGTCGTTGGCGCCCGCGATGGAGGTGGTGAAGAAGCGCTCCCACTCGGCGTCGGTGAACGTGATCGCGTTGATCGCCTCGAGCTGGGTGCGGAGGTTGGCGACGAGGGTGTCCTCGGAGGTGACCGTGAGGTAGTCGTAGGCCTGTCCGCGCAGGAGTCCGATCAGCTCCCGCTCCAGGTCGGCCTCGGACTGGTACGACGTCGCGCTTGCCGAGTCCGGCACGAACTCGGCGACCACCGTGGACTCCGCGGAGACAACGATCGGCTCGAAGTTCGCTGGCTCACTCATGCCGGGAGCTCCTTGAAGGTCAGGAGCCGATCGCGGTAGTACTCGTACTGCTTCCTCCTGGCTGCGATCTCGGCGGGGAGTCCGGAGCTGAGGTCGTTGACGAGAGAGTCGAAGGAGTCGAGGATCCGGGTGACGCGCCGCTGCTCTTTGAGGGAGGGCACAGGGATGTTGATTCTTGCCAAGGAGTCGCTCGACAGGCGCTTCAGCTTGCCCCGCACGACGTGCCTGTTTTTCTGGGCGTGGAAGGCAGCGGTCCGAGCGAAGTATGCAACGAACGTCGGATCGAGAGGACTGGTGAAACCGAAGGTGTCGTCATGGATCGCAACAGGCTCGTTCCCCAGCCAAGCGACAGCATTGCCGACATCTTCAACCGTCTCCCCGACCCCTGCGAAAACGACAGTCGCTGGGTCTGCGAATCGCAATTGTGGTTGGAGGTCATGCCGGACATGTGACCGGGCGTGGTCCGTGCTGACGCCGTAGACCGTGTAGATCTCTCCGTAGTGAATCGACGGGAGCCCGTCTGCCACGACGTCAGCCTTGGTGAAGCGCATGCCTCGCTGGAAGCTACCCACCTGCCCGAGTGGACGCCACACGACACTCTCGTCATCGCCGAACTGCAGCAATGTCTCACGATAGTGGGCGTACTGCAGCCGCCGGGCTTCCAGCTCCGCTTCCAGCTCCGCTTCCAGCCGCTCCATGGTGTCAAGGACCGCCACGATCTCCCGCTGCACCTCCATCGGCGGTACGGGAACGACAATTCGGGCCAGGTCGGCCCCGGAGACGCGCTTGAGCTTCGTGCCGGTGATGTAGCGACGCTTCTGCGTTTGGAAATGGCTCGACTGGAAGTAGTACGCGGCGTACATCGGCTCCAGCGAGTGGGAGTAGATGCAGGCGTCGCCACTCACTGCGATGTCGCTGTCCCCGAGCCAAGCCACCGCCTTGCACACGTCCTCGTCGTTCTCGCTCGTCGTCGCGATCACGAGATCGCCGCTCCTTGCGTGCCGGAGCTTGCTGGCCATCTCCGCGGAGACGAACGACTTCGTGTCGGTGGCGGACGTTCCGTAGTGCGTGAACACCTGGCCGTAATGGATCGCCCCCACACCTGAGCCGAGGAGGTCCTTCTTCTGGAGCCCATTGCCCCTCGTGAAGGTGCCCATCTCACCAAGAGGTCGATGCGACACTCCCCCAGGACACAACTGCTCGACCAGTTCGTCAATGCGGCTCATGCGAAGAAGTCCTCGTCGATCTCGACGATGTGGTAGGTCTCGCGCACTTGGACTCCGACCCCGAAGCGGATCATCAGGTCGGTCAGGCGCTTGCCGTCGACCAGGATGATCCGCGCCGGCACACCGTCCGCGTAGGCGCGGGCACCCTCCGAGAAGCGGCTGGTCGTGATGAAGACGCCACTGTCGGCCTTGCCACTCAGGGCACCGACGAAACCTTGGACGTCGGGTCGCTGGACGACGTTGTCATCGGCATACCGCTTGGCCTGGACATACACCCGGGCGAGCCCGAGCACGTCCTGGTCGATCACCCCATCGATGCCGCCGTCATGGCTGAGCTGGGTCACGGATCCACGGCCCGTCGACCCGCCGTACCCCATCTTCAGCAGGAGGCGGACGACCGCGTCCTCGAAGAAGCCAAACTCCTTGCCCTGAAGACGAATCAGGAGCTCGGCGGCGACCTCTTCATAGATGCGCTGGACACCAACCTGCACCTGCTCGGTCGGCGTCAGAGTCTCGGAGTCGGCTGTCGTCTGCGGCGTTTGAGGGGTGCGTGACACCGTGGCCACATAGGGCCTGATCGGGGACGTCGGCTCGTCAGCCAGTGCCTTGAGGTCGGTGACCCGGGCACCGTCGGGGAAGAGTTCGATCAGCTGCCGGCCCGCCTCGGTGATCGTGTAGTGACCACGCGATGGTCGGGACAAGGCGCCCACGTTGGTGAGGAATGACAGTGCCCATCCCATCCTGTTCTCGTGGACCGCCTCGCCTGACGCCAGAGCTTGTTGCCTTTGGTCGTCGGTCAGCGCCAGCGCATCAGCGACCAACGGGCGCACGTCGCGTCGGGTGCGGACCGTGCCGTCTGCCATCACCTGCAGCGTCGGGATCATGAACTCCTCCCACGTGGGCATACGGCTCATCCCTGATCTCCTTCCAGATCCGCCACGATCGCGTCGATCTTGGTCCGCAGCTCTGCCTGCCGCGCGACGATCTGAGCGATCTCGGCGTTCAGCGCCGTGATGTCGACCTCCTCGGTGGTGTCCTCCTCCTCGACGTAGGAGCTGACCGAGAGGTTGTAGGAGTTCTCTGCCAGGTCGGCGGCCGGCACCAGAGCGGCGAAGTGTTCGATCGGCTCACGGGTGGTGAAGGTCTCGAGGATCTTCGCGCGGTGCCCCTCGGTGAGCTTGTTCTTGTTGCCCTGCCGGCTGAACTCCGCGGAGGCATCGATGAAGAGCACGCTGTTGTCCGGCTTCGACTTCTTCAGCACGATGATGCAGGTCGCGATCGTGGTGCCGAAGAAGAGATCCGGCGGGAGCTGGATCACGGTGTCGACGTAGTTGTTGTCGATGAGGTACTTGCGGATCTTCTGCTCCGCCCCGCCGCGATAGAGGACGCCGGGGAACTCGACGATCGCGGCGGTGCCGTTGACCGCGAGCCAGTGCAGCATGTGCATCGTGAATGCCAGGTCGGCCTTCGACTTCGGCGCCAGCACTCCGGCGGGGGCATACCGCGGGTCGTTGATCAGCAGCGGGTTCGCGTCACCCTCCCACTTCGTGGAGTAGGGCGGATTCGACACGATCGCTTCGAACGGCTCGTCGTCCCAGTGCGCCGGATCGGTCAGCGTGTCGCCGTGCGCGATGTCGAAGTCGGCGTAGTTGACGTCGTGCAGGAACATGTTGATCCGCGCCAGGTTGTACGTCGTCAGGTTGATCTCCTGACCGAAGAACCCCTTGCGCACCCGGTCCTTGCCGAGCACCTTGGCAAACTTCAGCAGCAGCGAACCCGACCCCGCCGCCGGGTCGTAGACCTTGTTCACCGACGTCTTGCCGACCACGGTGATCCGCGCCAGGAGCTCGGAGACCTCCTGCGGCGTGTAGTACTCCCCGCCGGACTTGCCGGCCTGGGAGGCATACATCTGCATCAGGAATTCGTAGGCGTCACCGAAGAGGTCGATCGAGCTGTCCTCGAAGTTGCCCAGCGGCAGGTCACCGATCGCGTACAGGAGCTTGACCAGCTTGGCGTTGCGCTGCGCGACCGTGCCCCCCAGCTTCGCGCTGTTGACGTCCAGGTCATCGAAGAGCCCCTTGAGGTCGTCCTCACTGGCACTGCCCTTGGCCGAGCCCTCGATGTTCTGGAAGATCCTTGCCAGCGTCTCGTTGAGGTTCTCATCACCGGCCGCCCGGGCCCGCACGTTGACGAACAGCTCGCTCGGCAGGATGTAGAAGCCCTTCTCGTCGACCACGTCCCGACGGGCGAACTCCGCCTGGTCGTCGCTCAGCCCGGCGAAATCGAAGTCGGGGTAGCCCGCCTCGCGTTCGGCCCGGTTGAGATAGGCCGTGAGGTTCTCGGAGATGAACCGGTAGAACAGCATGCCCAGGACATAGGACTTGAAGTCCCACCCGTCGACACTGCCGCGCAGGTCGTTGGCGATCCGCCAGATGGTCTTGTGCAACTGCGCGCGCTCGGACTCCCGGGTCATCTGGCTCACCCTGCCGATTGTGTCAGGTGCCGGCGACATTTCGCCGCCGTCCTTCTTCGTCGCGCATTCGTGGCTTCGGCTGTGGATCACTCCCGCTCGACCGGCAGAAGTGTCGGTGGGCGATGACAGGGTCTGTCCATGTCGACCCACCCATTGGCTCCTCCCCGACACCCCGTGTCGGTTGCGGTGGAGCGCGTGCGTGCGGACTTGTCGACCGTGGCCGGTCGCACCCTGTGGTCACTGTCCGCCGCGGAGGCGGCGCGGCGTTGCGCGACCTCGCCGCGGCGCGCGCTCAGCTCGACGAGTTGACCACCCGGGTGCTGGCGCAGGCGGAGACGGTCATGACCGGCATGAGCGAGGGCGCCACCTCGGCAACGAACTGGTGGGCCCACCACACCCGCACCACGCGCGCGGAGGCACACCGGATGCGGCGGTTCGCGGAGGGACTGGACCGTCACCCTGCAGTACGTGAGCGACTGGCCGAAGGTGACCTGCGGGTCGACCAGGCGGCGGTGATCTGCGAGGCCGATGACGGCTTGCCCGAGGACGTCGCGGACTGGGTGCCGACGCGAGCCGTGGCGTTCCTCTTGGAGCAGGCACGCGACCACGACGCGAAGGCGTTGCGGGTGCTCAGCCGGTGCCTTCTGGAGGTGATCGACCCCGTCGCCGCCGACGCCGAGGAGGCACGGCGGCTGGAGGCCGAGGAGAACGCGGCCCGCGAGGCCGCATCCTTCACCATCACCGACGACGGTCACGGCCGCTGCGACGGCCGCTTCACGCTCCCGACCCTGCACGGTCAGATGCTGCTGCACCATCTGACCGCCATCGCCCTGAGTGAGAGCAAGCAGCCCTCCCACGCCGCGGACGGTCGTGTCGCCGGAGCGAAGGGAGCCGCCCGTCCACCGCTGCTGGGCCGCCATCAGCTCGGCCATGCCCTGATGACGTACGTCGAGACCCGCCCGCCCGAGACAGTGCCCGCCTCCGGCGGCGTAGCCGCCACCGTCATCGTGACCATGACGATGGACAGCCTGCTCGGAGGCCTCCAAGCCGCCTCGCTCGACACCGGCGGACGGATCTCAGCCGGGGAGGCGCGGCGGTTGGCCTGCCGCGCCGGGATCATCCCCGCCGTCCTCGACGGCGCCTCGATGGTGCTCGATCTCGGCCGGCGACGACGCCTGCACACCCAGCCCCAGCGGATCGCCCTCGGCATCCGCGACCGCGGCTGCACCGCCGCGGGCTGCGACGCGCCACCGAGCCTGTGCCACGCTCACCACGAGGTCCCCTGGTCGCACGACGGCGGGACCAGTCTCGACAACGGTCGCCTGCTCTGCCCACGACATCACCACCGGATCCACGACCCCGCCTTCGGCCACTCCATCGACAAGCACGGCAAGGTTCGCTTCAGCCGACGGACGTGAGCGAGTCCGCGAGCCCTGTCTGAGGGCCGGCCGGCTCAGTAGAGCAGCGCGGTCCCCGGGTCGGCCAGGATCCCGGCGACGTCGGCGAGGAAGCGCGAGCCCTTCTCCCCGTCGATGTGCCGGTGGTCGAAGGAGAGCGCCAGCGTGGTGATGTCCCGCGGGACGATCTGGTCGCCGTCGGGACCCGACACCACCCAGGGCTGCTTGCGCACCGCGCCGAAGCACAGGATCGCGGACTCGCCCGGGTTGATGATCGGCGTCCCGGCGTCCACGCCGAAGACCCCCACGTTGGTGATGGTGAAGGTGCCCCCGCTCATCTCCGCCGGCTGGGTCTTCCCGGCGCGCGCGGTCTCGGTCAGCTCGCCGAGCGCGGTCGCCAGCTCGAGCAGCGAGAGCGAGTCGGCGTCTTTCACGTTCGGCACGACCAGCCCGCGCGGAGTCGCCGCGGCGATCCCGAGGTTGACGTACCGCTTGTAGACCACCTCGCCGGCCGCCTCGTCCCAGAACGAGTTGATCTCCGGCGTCCGCCGCATCGCCAGCATCACCGCACGCGCGAGCAGCAGCAGCGGGGACACCTTGACGTCGCGGAACTCCCGCCGCGCACGGAGCCGCTCGACGAAGGCCATCCCCTCGGTCACGTCGACGGTGATCCACTCGGTCACGTGCGGGGCGGTGAACGCGGACTCGCGCATCGCCTGCGCCATCATCTTCCGCACGCCCTTGATCGGCTCGCGGGTCTCGCGCGCGAGGCTCGCCGGGGCGAACCATCCCTGCCCCTCGGGGACCTGGTCGGCGTCCGACGCGGCGTCGACGTACCGACGCGGCATCCCGCCGTCCGCGGCCGCCTGCACGTCGTCGCGGGTGATCGACCCCGAGGGTCCGGAGCCGGTGAGCGCGGCCAGGTCGACGCCGAGGTCCTTGGCCAGCTTGCGCACCGGGGGCTTCGCCAGAGGACGTACGTCGGACCCGGGGGTCTGCACGGCCGGCGGCACCAGCGCCTCCGCCGGCTCGCCCGCGGGCGCCGGCCGCTGGTCGCGAGCCGGCACCGGCGACTCGTCGGCCGGCAGCACCTCGTCGGTCTGCGCGCCGCCCGGGGAGAACGCGCCCTGCACCTGCAGCTGGGTCTGCGCCCCGGCGTCGGTCGAGGGCGAGGCGGACCCCCGGCGGGCCCGGCGCATCGGGCCACGCTCGGCCTTGATCCGCCCGACCAGCGAGGCACCCTCCATGGACCCGGACGCGGCCGGGTTGGAGAGGTCGATCTCGCCGGAGGTCTCCTCCTTGCCGGCCTTCTCGGCCATCCCGAGGTAGGGGTCGGACTCGGTCTGGGGCGCCGTACCGTCAACTGGCGCCGACTCGCCGTCAACTGGCGCCGACTCGGCGGGAACAGGCGCCGACTCGGCGGGGTCGCCGATCGAGATGATCGGGGTGCCGACGGGGACGGTCTCGCCCTCGGGCACGAGCAGCGCGACCACCGTGCCCTCATAGGGCGAGGGCAGCTCGACCAGGGACTTCGCGGTCTCGATCTCCACGACCACGTCGTTGATCTCGACGGTGTCGCCGACCTTCACCTTCCAGGAGACGATCTCCGCCTCGGTGAGGCCCTCACCGACGTCGGGCAGCAGGTACTCAGCCATGGGTTCCCTCTCAGAAGGCGAAGGTGCGGTCGACGGCGTCGAGGATCCGGTCCAGGTCGGGGAGGTACTCCTCCTCGATCCGCGACGGGGGGTACGGCGTGTCGAACGCCCCGACCCGCAGCACCGGCGCCTCCAATGAGTAGAAGCACTGCTCGGTGATCCGGGCCGCGATCTCCGCGCCCATGCCGAGGTTCACGTGCGCCTCGTGCGCGACCACGGCGCGGCCGGTCCGGCGTACGGACTCGAACACCGGGCCCATGTCCAGCGGCGAGAGCGTGCGCAGGTCGATGACCTCGAGCTGGCGGCCCTCGGTCGCGGCCGCCTCGGCGGCCTTGAGCGCGGTCTTGACCATCGGGCCGTAGGCCAGCACGGTCAGGTCCGAGCCCGGCCGCACCACGCGGGAGGTGAACAGCGGCTCGGGGGTGGCCGACTCGTCCAGCTCGGCCTTGTCGGCGTGATACTGCCGCTTGGGCTCGAGGAAGATCACCGGGTCGTCGTGGGCGATGGCCTGCTGGATCATCCAGTAGCCGTCGACCGGGTTGGAGCAGGCGACCACCTTCAGGCCCGGGGTGTGCGCGAACTGCGCCTCCGGGCTCTCGGAGTGGTGCTCGACCGCGCCGATGCCGCCGCCGAACGGGATGCGGATGACCATCGGCATCCGCACCTTGCCCTGGGAGCGGAAGGTGAACTTCGCGACCTGGGTGACGATCTGGTCGTAGGCGGGGTAGACGAAGCCGTCGAACTGGATCTCCACCACGGGGCGGAAGCCGCGCAGGGCCATGCCGACCGCCGTACCGACGATCCCGGACTCCGCCAGCGGGGAGTCGATGACCCGGTCCTCGCCGAAGTCCTTCTGCAGGCCGTCGGTGATCCGGAAGACGCCGCCGAGCTTGCCGACGTCCTCGCCCATGAGCAGGACTCTGTCGTCGTTCTCCATCGCCTTGCGCAGCCCCATGTTGAGCCCGCGGGCGAGGGTGATCTTTCCGGCCATCAGCGGCTCGCCTCCTCGGTCTCGAAGCTGTCCAGGTAGTCGGCGTACTCGTCGCGCTGGGCGGCCAGCTCGTCGGTGATCTCGGTGTAGGTGTGGTCGAAGATGCCCAACGGCGAGGGGTCGGGCAGCGCCCTGCAGCCGTCGCGCAGCCGTGCCCCGAGCGCCTTCGCCTCCTCGTCGAGCTGGTCGAGGAAGTCCTGGTCGACCAGGCCGTTGCGGCGCAGGTAGACCTTGAGCCGCTCGATCGGGTCCTTGAGCTTCCACTTCTCCAGCTCGTCGTTGAGCCGGTAGCGCGTGGGGTCGTCGGTCGTCGTGTGCGCGCCCATCCGGTAGGTGTAGGCCTCCACGAACGTCGGGCCCTGGCCCTCGCGGGCCCGCTGCAGGGCCGCGCGGGTGACGGCGTACGTCGCCAGCACGTCGTTGCCGTCGACGCGGACGCCGGGGAACCCGAAGCCGAGCGCCCGCTGGTAGAGCGGGATGCGGGTCTGACGCTCGATCGGCTCGGAGATCGCCCACTGGTTGTTCTGGCAGAAGAAGACGACCGGCGCGTTGTAGGAGGCGGCGAAGATGAACGCCTCGTTGACGTCGCCCTGGCTGGAGGCGCCGTCGCCGAAGTGCGCGATCACCGCGGCGTCGCGCTCGTCGTCGCCGGTGCCGACCACGCCGTCGCGCTGCAGGCCCATCGCATAGCCGGTGGCGTGCAGGGTCTGCGCGCCGATGACGATCGTGTAGAGGCCGAAGTTGTTGTCGGCCGGGTCCCAGGAGCCCTGGTCGACGCCGCGGAAGAGGCCGAGCAGGTCGACCGGGTCGACGCCGCGGCACCAGGCGACTCCGTGCTCGCGGTAGGTCGGGAAGACGTAGTCCTGCGGACGCAGCGCGCGACCGGCGCCGATCTGCGCGGCCTCCTGGCCGAGCAGCTGGGCCCAGATGCCCAGCTCGCCGTGGCGCTGGAGCGCGGTCGCCTCGACGTCGATCCGCCGGGTCAGCACCATGTCGCGGTAGAGCCCGCGCAGCTCCTCGGCGCTGAAGTCGTGGTCGAACTCGGGGTGGTGGATCCGCTCACCCTCAGGGGAGAGGAGCTGGACGAGCTCGGGGCCGCCGTCGGTCTGGGAGGGTCCGAAGACCTCCGCAAGATCGGGGCCGAAGCCGGGGTCGGACTGCTGGGACACGTGCGCTCCGTTTCTGCTCGGGGGCTCGACCGGGATCGCCGCTCGGCCCTCTCGCGTACTCGCGTGGGTGGGACGTGTGTGACCCCTCCCACATCGTGGCGTCCAACCTATCGGGGCGCCAGCAGGCACACCAATCGGACCCGGAGCACGGTCCGCGTCGCCGGCCGGCGCTCAGCCCAGGTGCGCGCGTCCCGGGTCGGTCGTCCAGCCCGAGAGGTCCGGCCCCTTCGGCACGATCCCGGACGGGTTCACGTCCGTGTGGACCTTGTAGTAGTGGTCCTTGATCTGGCCGAAGTCGACGGTGTCCCCGAAGCCGGGCGTCTGGAAGAGGTCGCGCGCGTAGCCCCACAGGTTGGGCATCTCGGTCAGCTTGTTCCGGTTGCACTTGAAGTGGCCGTGGTAGACGGGGTCGAAGCGGACCAGCGTGGTGAAGAGGCGTACGTCGGCCTCGGTGATCGCCTCCCCCATGAGGAAGCGCCGGTCGGCCAGCCGCTCCTCGAGCCAGTCCATGGCGACCCACAGTCGGTCGTAGGCCTCGTCGTACGCCTCCTGCGAGCCGGCGAACCCGCACCGGTAGACGCCGTTGTTGACCTCGGTGAAGATCCGGCGCATCACCTGCTCCATCTCCTCGCGCCGGTCCTCCGGCCACAGGTCGGGCGCGCCCTCCTTGTGGTGGTCCTTCCACTCGAAGAACAGGTCGTGGGTGATCCACGGGAAGTCGTTGGTGACGACCTCGCCGGAGGCCTCCTCCACGATCGCGGGCACGGTGATGCCGCGGGGGTAGCCCGGGAACCGCTTCTCGTAGGCGTCCTTGAGCCGCGGGATGCCCAGCACGGGATCCACGCCGCCGGGGTCGAGGTCGAAGGTCCACGAGTCCTGGTCGTGCGTGGGGCCGGGGGTGCCGAGGCTGATCACGTCCTGCAGGCCGAGCAACTCGCGCACGATGATCGAGCGGTTGGCCCACGGGCAGGCGCGCGCGGCGACCAGCCGGTAGCGGCCCGGCTCGGCCTGCCAGGTCGGCGCCTCGATCTCGGCGGGCTGCTTGTCATGCCCGTGCGGGTCCTGGCTGCGCCCCGGCTCCGCGGTGATCCGGTCGGGGATGTAGGTCATGTCCCGCTCGTAGGACTTGCCCTCGTTCACATAGTCGGCCATGCCCACCATGATTCCACGTTCAACAACCTTTGGCGGCCGCCCGCTGGGCTGTAAAGCGGTGTCCGGTGATCCTCCGCGGGGTTCGAACACCGCAGAGGATTCCGGAACACCGCTTTACAGCTGGGGGAAGGAGCGGGCGAGCTCGATCACCCGGTCGTTCGCCTCGGTCTCGCCGATGCTGACCCGCGCGCCCTCGCGCCCGAAGGGGCGTACGACGATCCCGAGGTCGTCGGCCGCGACGGCCAGCTCGGGGGTCCGGTCGCCGGCGGCCATCCAGAAGAAGTTGCCCTGGGCGTCGGGGACGTCCCACCCCGCGGCCCGCACTCCGGCCAGCACCCGGTCCCGCTCGGCGACCAGCGCGTCCACCCGCTCCAGCAGAGCCGGCTCGGCGTCCAGCGAGGCCACGGCGGCGGCCTGCGCCACCCCGGAGACGCCGAAGGGCAGCGACACCGCCCGCAGCGCGGACGCGATCGGCTCGTGCGCGATCGCGTAGCCCACCCGCAGCCCCGCGAGCCCGTAGGCCTTGGAGAAGGTCCGGGTCACCACCACGTTGGGCCGGTCCCGATAGGTCGCGACGCCGTCGACCGGGTCGTCCATCCGGACGAACTCGACATACGCCTCGTCGACGACCACGAGCACGTGCTCGGGCACCTGGTCCAAGAACGCGTCCAGCTCGGTCTGGCGCAGCGCCGGCCCGGTCGGGTTGTTCGGCGTGCACACCAGCACCACCCGGGTCCGGTCGGTGATCGCGTCCCGCATCGCGTCCAGGTCGTGCCGCCCCTCGGCGTCCACGGGCACCGGCACCGAGACGGCGGCCGAGGCCGTGATCGCGATCGGGTAGGCCTCGAACGAGCGCCACGCGTGCACCACCTCGTCGCCGGGCTCGCAGAAGCCCTGCACCAGCTGATAGATCAAGGCCACCGAGCCGGTCGCGGCCGCCAGGTGGGTGGTGGGTACGTCGAGCCGCTCGGCCAGAGCGTCGTAGAGCCGGGCCGCCCCCATATCGGGGTAGCGGTTGAGCCGCTCCACCTCCGCGGTCGCCGCCTCGACCACGCCGGGCAGCGGCGGGTAGGGGTTCTCGTTGGAGGAGAGCTTGTAGGTCGTCAGGCCCTCGCGCGGGGCGGGCGGCTTGCCGGGGACGTAGGCCGGGATCGCCAGCACGTTGCGTCGCGGAGTGGGTGTGCTCATGGGCGTCACCTTAGGGCCGCGGCGGCAGCCTGCCTCCCGGGCTCTTCGCCGGCCGTCCACGCCAGGGCCGCAGCAGCGGCAGCAGGAGCAGCCCGAGGATCGCCCCGATCAGCGCGCCGGCGGAGTTGTCGATGATGTCGGTGACGTCGCAGGCGCGGTCCAGCCGGGCCAGCTCGAGCTGGGTGATCTCGATCAGGAACGAGTAGCCGACGAGCATCGCCGTACCGATCGGGATCGTGACCAGCGCCCACCACCGCCAGCGCGCGAGGAACACCGCGAGACAGATCCCCGCGGGCACGAACGCGAGTGTGTTGAGGGTCCGCTGGGTGCCGCCGAAGATCCAGAAGCCGTCCGGCGCCGGTCCGCCGATGTCGAAGGAGCAGACCGTCTGCGCCTCCTCGGCGGGGATGTAGCCGGAGCGCACGTACATCGGCAGCAGCGTCACCGCCGCGATCACCGCCAGGCTCCACAGCAGACCGCCGAACGCGAGTGCCGCGACCCAGCCGAGCCGCCGCCGGAGGAGTACGGCGAGCAGCAGCGCCACCAGACCCGCCGCTCCCGAGGCGAGGAGCATGGCGCCGACGCCACCGACGGGGAACACGGCCCCGACGCTACAGCCGAGTCGGCGCTACGTGACGCCCCTCAGCCCATCGGCCGGCCGTCCACCGGGTCGATGAGGCGCTGGCGCCGTGCGGACCGACCGACCGCCAGGGCGAGTACGGCGAGCGCCACGAGACCGAGACCGAGGGCCACCCACGCGGGCACGGTCGCCAGCAGCGGGGTCTCGGCGACGTCGAGGAGCACGGCGACCGCGGTCGCGACGGCCACGAGCACCAGGCAGCCCACCAGGGAGGCACCCCGCTGCAGGAGGCGCACCAGGGCGAGAGCGGCGCCCACCAGGATCAGTGCCGCGACCAGCCCGCCGACCCGGATCTCGAAGCTCTCGCCGTCGATGAGCGCGGTAGCACCCCTGATGGTGAGGGCGCCGGCCAGGAAGCCGCCCACCGCCGGCGGCAGCATCGCCACGACCTCGCGCCCGGCGCCGGCCTGCGGCACCCCCCATTCGGCCACCACGCTGTCGGCGTAGGCCGTGGGGTCGCCGAACGCGTCGACCGCCGACTCCCCCGACTCCGCGCAGTGCGCCCGCACCAGCGCGAGCTGGTCGGCGATCAGCTCGGGCGAGGCGTCGCGCAGGCGCAGCCCCATCACGAACCTGTCCTGCCAGTCCCGATCGATCGCTGCGGTGTCGTTCATGTGGTTCCCCCTTCGGTGACGGTGTGGTCGTGCAGGACGTCGCGCACGAGGGTGGCGAACTCGCCCCATCGCCGCGCCGATGTCTCGAGGTGCCCGCGTCCGGCGTCGGTCAGCTCGAAGAACTTGCGCCCGGGGCCGCCCGCGCCGGGCTCCCAGTGCGAGACGATGAGCCCGTCCCGCTCCAGCCGCCCGAGGAGCGGATAGAGGGTGCCGCCCTTGACCTTGCCCAGCCCTCGGGCCTCGAGCGCGGAGGACACGGCGTAGCCATAGGTCGGGCCGGACGCCAGCGTCGCCAGGACCAGGAGCGCGAGCGTGCCGCGCAGCCAGTCACTGGGCCAGTCGACGTCGTCCATGGATAGATGGTACGACGATCTAGTTAGTCTGTCTAGTTAGAGGCCCGACCCACCAGCCCCCTAGGATCGACGGCGTGAAGATCCTTGCCTGGCTCCTCAGCACGGTGGTGGCCGTGACGGTGGCGGCATGGCTGCTGCCCGGCATCGGTTTCGAAGGGGCGAGCAGCCCGCTGACCGACGAGCTCGCCGACAAGGCGATCCCCGCGATCGTGGTCGCGCTGATCATCGGCGCGGTCAACGTGACGGTCGCGCCGGCGCTGAAGCTGCTCTCTCTGCCCTTCATCATCGTCACGCTGGGGCTGCTGCTCCTGGTGATCAACGCGCTCATGCTGATGCTGGTCGGCTGGCTGGCCGGACAGCTCGACGTCGGCTTCTACGTCGACGGCTTCTGGTGGGCGGTGCTCGGCTCGCTGGTGATCACCATCGTCAGCAGCGCCATGGACGCGGTGTTCGATGACTGAGCCCGCCACCGCCGCGCAGCTGCCCGAGCCGAGCGAGCCGGGCCGCTACTCCGTGGCGTTCGTGTGCTCCGGCAACATCTGCCGCTCCCCCAGCGCCGAGGTCGTGCTGCGCTCGATGCTCGCCGAGAGGGGCCTGGAGGACCGGGTCGAGGTCGCCTCCAGCGGCCTGGGCGACTGGCACGTCGGCGACCCGATGGACCCGCGCTCCGCCGAGCACCTGCGCTCCGCCGGATACGACCCCGACCGGCACCGGGCCCAGCAGGTGCAGCCCGACTGGCTCGACGACTACGACCTGCTGCTCGCCATGGACCGTGGGCACGTCGCCGGCCTGGCCGAGCTCGGCGAGGGCCCGGTCATGTTGTTCCGCGACTTCGACCCCGTCGGCACCGGTGAGGACACCCCGGACCCGTACTACGGTGGAGACTCCGGATTCTCGGAGGTCCTGCAGATGGTCGAACGCACCTGCCACCACCTGGCGACCGAGCTGGAGCGCGTCCTGGCGAGGCCCGGGTCGTGACCCGCCAGCCGCTGGTGGCCCGGCGCGCCGAGGAGCTGCTCGGGCACGCGGTCGTCGCGACCGCCCCCGTCGCGGGCGGCGACATCGCCACCGCCACCAAGCTCCGGCTCAGCGACGGCACGATCGCGCTGATGAAGACGCTGACCCATCCCCCCGAGGGCTTCTTCGAGAGCGAGGCGCGCGGCCTGGGCTTCCTCGCCGAGGCCGGCCCCGACGGCGTCCCGGTCGGCGAGGTGCTCGCCGTGGAGCCCGACTGCCTGATCCTGCGCTGGGTCGAGCAGGGCCGCAGCACCGCCGAGGCCGCCGGGGACCTGGGTCGCTCGCTCGCCGCGACGCACGCGGTCCGCCCGGCGTCGTACGGCGCCGACCAGGACGGCTTCGTGGGCCGGCTCCCGCTGCCCAACCGCACCGCGCCGACGTGGGCGGAGTTCTACGCCACCCGCCGGGTGCTGCCCTACCTCAAGCTCGCCGCCGACCGCGGCAGCGCGTCGCCGGAGCAGGTCGCGGCCGTCGAGGCGGTGGTCGGCCGCCTGCCCGACCTCGTGCCCGAGGAGGGCCCGGCGCGGATCCACGGCGACCTGTGGAACGGCAACGTGCTGTGGGGCCTGGAGGGTCGCTGCCACCTCATCGACCCGGCCGCCCACGGCGGTCACCGGGAGACCGACCTGGCGATGCTCGCGCTCTTCGGGCTACCGCACCTGACCAAGGTGACCGAGGCCTACGACGAGGCCGCGCCGCTGACCGAGGGCTGGGAGGACCGGCTCGGCCTGCACCAGTTGCACCCGCTGCTCGTGCACGCCTGCCTCTTCGGCGGCTCCTACGCCGAGCGCGCCGCCCAGGTCGCCTCCCGCTACGTCGGCTGAGTCCGCGCGGATTCAGCACACGCTCAGGCTGGGCTGGCACAGTAGGCAGGGTGTCCGCCCGTCCCTCCGTGCTCGTCGTCGAGGACGACCAGGCCGTCCGCGAGTCGCTGCGTCGCTCCCTGGAGTTCAACGGGTACGCCGTGTCGCTGGCCGCCGACGGCAACGAGGCTCTGGCCGCGGTGCGGTCGCACCAGCCGGACGCGGTCGTGATGGACGTGATGATGCCGCGGATGGACGGCCTGGAGGCCACGCGGCTGCTGCGCGAGTCCGGCAACCGGGTGCCCGTCCTGGTGCTGACCGCCCGCGACGCGGTGGGCGACCGGGTGGAGGGGCTGGACGCCGGGGCCGACGACTATCTCACCAAGCCCTTCGCCCTCGCCGAGCTCCTGGCCCGGCTGCGGGCGCTGCTGCGGCGCGCCGTACCCCTGGAGGAGGAGGACGAGGCCGAGGTCCTCACCTTCTCCGACCTCACCATGGACCTCGGGTCGCGCGAGGTGACCCGCGGCGGCCGCTCGATGGAGCTGACCCGCACCGAGTTCACCCTGCTGGAGATGTTCCTGCGCCGGCCGCGGCGGGTGCTGGAGCGCTCCTTCATCCTCGACGAGGTGTGGGGCTATGACTTCCCGACGACGGCGAACAGTCTCGAGGTCTACGTCGGCTACCTGCGCCGCAAGACCGAGGCGGGCGGGGAGCCGCGGCTGATCCACACCGTGCGCGGCGTCGGCTACGTGCTGAAGGAAGCATGAACGTCGTCCCGTCCGACGGGTGGCACTACCGCCGGTCGCTCGCCTCCCGCGTCACCCTGCTCACCACCATCGCGGTCGGCGTCGCGATCGCGGCGATGGCCTTCGCCACCTTCATCACCGTGCGCAGCCAGACCATGGCCGCGCTGGACGAGTCGCTGCTCGAGCGGGCCCAGGGCGCCGCGCGCACCGGCACGCTCAGCGCGCTGACCGCGCAGGCGGGCGTGCCGTCGTGGATGCTCGGCGCGGCCGACGTACGCATCTTCTTCGTCACCGCCGACGGCCGCTACCGCTCCGCCGACCGCGGCCCCGACCTCAACCTCGGGCGTCCGGAGGTCGAGGTCGCCGCGGGCCGCGAGCCCTACAACCTGCGCACGATCCACCAGGGCAGCACGACGCTGCGGGTGGTCAGCGTGCCGACGACGCAGGACGGCGAGGCGCTGGTGCTCGCCCAGTCGACCGAACCGCAGCAGGCGACCATGCGCAAACTCGGTACGGCGCTCGTCCTGCTCGGAGGCGCGGGCGTGATCGGCGCCGCCCTGGCCGGGTGGGCGGTGGCCGCGAACGGGCTGCGGCCGGTGCGGCGGCTCACCACCGCGGTCGAGGAGATCGCCGAGACCTCCCGGCTCACGCCGCTGAGGGTCGAGGGCGACGACGAGGTGGCCCGGCTCTCCACCGCGTTCAACCAGCTGCTGGCGGCGGTCGAGGCCTCCCAGGGCCGGCAGCGGCGGCTGGTCGCGGACGCCTCGCACGAGCTGCGCACCCCCCTCACCTCGCTGCGGACCAACCTGGACCTGCTCGCGCAGGCCGACTCCCTGCCGTCCTCGGCCATGACGCCGGAGGCCCGGCGCGAGCTGCTGGACGACGTGCGCGCGCAGATCGAGGAGATGACCACGCTTATCGGCGACCTGGTCGAGCTCGCGCGGGACGAGCCGACGGCACCCGCCGCGGAGGAGGACGTGGACCTGGCCGAGATGGTGGACCGTGCGCTCGCGCGAGTACGCCGCCGCGCGCCGGGGCTGGCCTTCGACGTGCACGCCGAGCCGTGGATCGTCCGCGGCGAGCCGGGCGCCCTGGAGCGCGCGGTGACGAACCTGCTGGACAACGCGGCGAAGTGGTCGCCGCCGGAGGGCACGGTCACCGTCGACCTGCACGACGGCACCCTGCTGGTCGCCGACCAGGGACCGGGCATCTCCGAGCAGGACCTGCCGCACGTCTTCGAGCGCTTCTACCGCTCCTCGGAGTCCCGCACGATGCCGGGCTCCGGGCTCGGCCTCTCGATCGTGCACCAGGTCGCGACCCGGCACGGCGGCTCGGTGTCCGCCGCGAACGGCGAGCCGCGCCCGGGCGGCCCCGACGGCTGCGGCCCGGGGGCCCGACTCTCCCTCACCCTGCCCGGCTCTCCGCGCTAGTCGACGGTCTCACGCTCGAGCAGATCCCGCACGATCTCGTCGAGCAGGTCGAAGCCGCGCTCGGTGAGGATCGACTCGGCGTGGAACTGGATGCCGGTGTAGTGCGGGCCGCGCAGCACGTGCACGTCGCCGGACTCCTCGTCGGCCTCGACGCTGACCCCCTCGGGGAGCGGCCCGTCCGGGCGCGCGACGAAGGTGTTGTAGAAGCCGACCCGCTCGCGGCGACCCGCCACGCGGACGGCGGACTGGGTGCCCTGGAAGACGATGTCCTTGAACGCCAGCGGGATCCCCAGCCGCTCGGCCAGGGTCTGGTGTCCCAGGCAGACCGCGAGGAACGGCTGCCCCGAGGCGAGCACGTCGTCGACGGCGCGGCGGAAAGACGCGATCTTGGGGTGGTCGCCGTCACGGGGGTCGCCCGGCCCGGGCCCGATCACGACCAGGTCGGCCCCGTCGAAGGCGCCGGTGACGTAGTCCTCGTGCCGCACCACCTCGCTGTCCAGGCCGAGCACTCCGAAGACGTGGCGCAGCATGTTCACGAAGTCGTCCTCGCCGTGCAGGATCACCACCCGCTTGCCCGCGACCCCGGGGTCGACGGGAGTCTCGGCCTGCTCGGTCAGCCAGAACCGGCTCAGTCGCTGGTTCCGAGAGCCCAGCGTGAGCTGCACGTCCTCGTCCCGGGCCAGCCCGGCCGCCGCCTCGCCGGAGCCGGGCGCGCGGTCGACCAGCCCGAAGGCGGACAGGATGCCGCCGGCCTTCGCGTGGGTCTCCGCGGTCTCGTAGTCCGGGTCGGAGTCGCGGACCAGGGTCGCACCGGCGGTCACCTTCAGGTTCCCGTCCACGTCGACGTCCGCCGTACGGATGAGGATCGGGCTGTCCATCGTGGCCCGCCCCTCGCGGTCACGGCCGAACAGCGCGAGCGCGCTCGCGTAGTAGCCGCGCCCCTCCTGCTCGTAGTCGGCGATCAGCCGGCAGGCGTTCTCCACGGGTGCGCCCGTGACGGTGGCCGCGAACATGGTGTCCCGCAGGATCTCGCGGGGATCCTGGTGGCTGCGCCCGGCGAGGAGGTACTCGGTGTGGATGAGGTGCGTCATCGGCTTGAGGAACGGGCCGAGCACCTGGCCGCCCTCGTGGCAGACCTCGCACATCATCTTCAGCTCCTCATCCACCACCATGAAGAGCTCGTAGATCTCCTTCTCGTCGGCGAGGAACTCCAGCAGTCGCTCCTTGAGCTCCTGCTCCTCCGGCGACAGCGTGTCGGCGGTGGCGCGATCGCTGCTCGCGCCGGTCAGGCGCGGGACCCGGAAGGTGCCGGAGATCGGGTTCATCCGTACGTCGGACCCGTCGGCCGCCGGCGTCACGCTGACGTGCCGCTCGGGGGTCGCGCCGATCAGGTAGCGCTCCCCGGTGAAGACCACGAAGGTCCAGTAGGCACCCCGCTCCCGCTCCAACAGCCGGCGGAAGACGGTGAGCGCCTTGGCCGCGTCCCAGTCCGCGACCTGGGCGCGGTAGTGCCGCCCGATCACCAGGTTGGCGCCCTCGCCCTGCCCGATCTCGTCGCGGATGATCGCCTCGACGATGCCGGCGTACTCCTCGTCGTCAAGCTCGAAGCCGCCCCGGTCGGTGAAGTCCACCTCCTCGTCGGGCAGCGCGGCGAGCAGGTCGTCGACGGCGACCTCGTGCTCCTCGTCGATCGCGATCGCGACCAGCGGGGTGTCGTCGTCGATCGCCTCGAAGCCGCGCTCGCGGACCTGTCGGAAGGGTACGGCGACCAGGCGATCGACGTTGCGGCCCGGCTCCGGCACCCCCTCCTCCAGCGGGATGTCGGTCAGCGACTCCAGCCGCTCCGGCGTCCCCGCGATGAGACCCACCGTCGGCGCGGCCTTGCGGCGGATGATCGCCCACGCCGACCGCCCCGTCAGCTCTGCGAGGAGGGCGCGGGCATCGACGGGACTGCTCATGGGGAAACCCTAGGACCTCACGCCGACCGTGAAGCCGGTGAGTCATCTGATGTCTCACCGCTTGCACGGTCCAGCGGGCAACCGGGCCCGCACGGCGTCGGCGACCCGTCCCAACCGCGGCGTTGAAGGATCCGCCCGACGATCCCGGCCAGTCGACACGGGTCGAGCACCTGGGCCCAGCCGGCCCTCAGGGTCAGGTCGTTCCCCTCGGCGGCCACGAGGTCACGGTCCAGGTCGCCCCAGCGGTCCTCGCTGTCCCGGTGCCCGAAGGCGCCGTCGAGCTCGACGAGGAGCCGCTGGTCGTCGTACCGCACATCGCGGAACACCGTCCCCGTCTCCGTGACCTCCCGGCACTGGCGCTCACCGGCGGGCAGGCCGTGAGCCCGCTCGACATCGCGGAGGTAGCGCTGCTCGAGCACCGAGCGCGCCCCGCTGGCGACGTCGTCGAGCAGCGCGAGCAGCCGGCCGCGGCCCGGCAACCGGGTCAGGTCGCGCAGCGTGGACGCCAGGCGTGCCGCCGTGGTCAGCCCCTGGTGCACCGCGTCGGCGAGTACGGCGACGGCGCCGGCCTCATCCCGGCCGGCCGCTACCTTCAGCAGTGCGAAGTCCAGCCTGACCCGCGGCGGGCGACGGTTCCACTCCACCCAGCGCGCGGCATCGCGGACGCGCTCGACCACGATCCCCGGGGTGGGGGCCGGAGTGCGCGCCGCGTCCACGACCACGTGCACCACGTCGGGTCCCTTCGTGGGGGTCCGGTCCCGCTCCAGGCCATGGGCCGCCAACGCGCTCTCCCGGTGCAGGGCCGCCGGCCAGTGCAGCAGGACCGCGGCCCACTCCCGCTGCCGCCGGGTCGGCGTCCCGGTGTGGTCGACGTACACCCCCGGATGGACGGCCACCCACTCCCGACGGCGCAGGCGCGGCCTGATGTCGACCTGCGTCCCGCCCAGCTCCCTGACCTGACGTCTCGCGATCACCCCGGACTGCTGCCGGAGCAGGCGGCGCAGGGCCACCTCGTCGAGGCGGCTCGGTCGACGGCGGGTTCGGGGCACCCCTCTGATGCTGCCCTCCCGCACGGGTCGGCGGGAGGGGTCGGTCGCGATCTGTGGAGAAGTCGGCCGACCGTGTGGGATCGGAGTCATCTGATGGCCCCGAACCCACACGGTCCGGGGCCGCCCCGCTCAGGAGACGGTCGTCAGGAGCTGCGTGGCGCGGGTGAGGACGACGTAGAGCGTGGCGCGGCCGGTGGCCGACTCCTCCTCGATCTCGGTCGGGCGGACGACCACGATGCCGTCGAACTCCAGGCCCTTGGTGTCCAGGCCGGTGAGCACGACGACCCGGTCGGTGCCCGACGGCGGGACCGAGGAGTCGATCGAGGCCCGCGCGGACGGAGCGTCGTCGGCGAGCTCGGGCCAGGAGGCGAGCCAGCCGTTGACCTCCGCGCGGCGGGCGACGGGTACGACGACCCCGACCGTGCCGGAGACGGCCTCCGCGGTCTCGCGGACCGCGGCGCGCACGGCCTCCTCCAGGCCGTCGCCGGCCTCGACCTCGCGCGGCGCCTCGCCGGTACGGCGGACCGCGTCCGGCAGGTCGGCGTCCAGCCCGACCCGGTCGGCGTAGGCCGCGGCGTACTCGTAGATCTCCGCGGAGTTGCGGTAGTTGGTGGACAGGTGGAAGGCGTGCTCCTCCTTGCCCTCCAGCGCCTCCGCGCGGGCGGCGGCCGCCTCCTCGGGCCGCGGCCAGGAGGACTGCGCCGGGTCGCCGACGATGGTCCACGACGCCGTGCGGCCGCGGCGGCCGACCATCCGCCACTGCATCGGCGTGAGGTCCTGCGCCTCGTCGATCAGCACGTGGGCGTAGCCGTCGTCCTCGATCCGGTGCGTGGGCGGGGTCCACGGGCGGCCGGCGGGGGCGTACTCCCGGTCCGAGGCGGTGGTGAGCTCCTGCAGGTCGCCACCGACGTGATCGTCCAGCTCGTGCTGGTCCTCGTGCCGCTCCGGAACGTCGCCGAGCGCGTAGCGCAGCTCGTCGATCAGCGGGACGTCCTCCACCGAGAGGTCCCCGGCGGTCCACGACTTCAGCAGCAGCCGCTGCTCCTCGGGTGTCACGACGCCCTCGCCGACGCGGGCGAGGAACTCCGGGTCGCGCAGCCAGCCGAAGACCTGCTCGGCGGTCAGCGGCGGCCACCAGGCCAGCGCGAACTCGACGAAGTCGCGGCGGCCGAGCATCTCGTCGGTGAAGGACTCCCGCCCGCGCTCGCGCCCGCGCGCGCCCGTGACCTGCTTCCAGAGCTGGTCGAGCAGCGTGGAGGCGACCCTCGGCAGCTGCCGGTTCCGCCGGCCCTGGCTCATCAGCTGGCGGCGGAGCCGGCCGAGCAGGGCCCGGTCCAGCACCAGGGTGTCGTCGCGGTAGAAGACGCGGAACTCCTGCGGGGAGCCGGGAGCCTGCTGGCGCGCGGTACGGCGCATCAGCTCGGCCATCCGGGCGTCGCCCTTGATGTCGGCGACCGCCGGCTCGTCGTGCCGGGTGGCGCGGATGCCGCCGACGACCTCCCCGAGCGAGCGCAGCGCCACCGCGGTCTCGCCCAGCGAGGGCAGCACCCGCTCGATGTAGCGCATGAAGACCCCGCTCGGGCCGACGACGAGCACGCCGCCGGTCTCGTAGCGGCGGCGGTCGTTGTAGAGGAGGTACGCCGCCCGGTGCAGCGCCACCACGGTCTTGCCGGTGCCGGGCCCGCCGGAGATGGACACGACGCCCTTGCCGGGCGCGCGGATCGCCTCGTCCTGCTCGGCCTGGATGGTCGCCACGATCGAGTGCATCGACCGGTCCCGCGCCCGGGAGAGCTGCGCCATCAGCGCGCCCTCGCCGACGATCGGCAGGTCGGTCTCGACGGAGTCGTCGAGCAGCTCGTCCTCCACGCCGAGGACCTGGCGGCCGGCGGAGCGCAGCACGCGACGGCGTACGACACCCTGCGGCGTGGCCGCGGTCGCCTGGTAGAACCTCGCGGCCGCGGGCGCCCGCCAGTCCACCAGCAGCGAGTCGCGCTGGTCGTCGCGCAGGCCGATCCGGCCGATGTAGCGGGGCTCGTCGTCGAGCTCGGGGTCCAGGTCGAGCCGGCCGAAGACCAGCCCCTCGTGGGCGGCGTCCAGCTGGGCGATCCGGCGGGCCGCCTGGAAGACCATCGCGTCCCGCTCGACCAGGCCGCCCTCGTGGCCGAGCCGGCCGCGGCCGTGCCCCTCCTTGGCCAGCGCCTGCGCGTTGGCCGCCGACCTGTCCAGCTGCACGTAGACCTTGTCGACGAAGTCCTGCTCCGTCGCGACCTCGCGCTCGACGAGCTCCTCGTTCACCCCTCGCCTGCCTCTCCCCCGTGGAAATCACCGAACAGAGAAGGTTACTCCCCTCCCGCACCGACCCAGGCATCGGCACGACCGTCGAGACGCCACGCCCTGGATCAAGCGAGGCTGACCCTCACTCGACGCGCTCGTAGACGCTGATCCCGAGAACCCCGTCGGCAGGCGTCTGGCCCGCCCACCGAGCCGCATAGGTCCCGGTCCCCGGACGGAGCACACCCTCCTGGGTCGCCCACGGCCCGCCGTAGCTGCCGCCCATGCCACCGACCTCGGCGCCGTCGACGGTGGTGACCACCCGCGCCCCGAGCTCACTGGTGGAGCCGAAGCTGCCCAGCAGCACGGGCTCCTCGCGATCCAGGTCGACCGAGACCTCCTGCTCGCCGCGACCGGTCATCGGGGCGTCGGCCAGCCGCCACAGGCGGCCGTCGAGCTCGACGTACTCCGGCACCGTCCCGGCCAGCCGGCCGGGCAGCCCGGTGGCGGACTCGGCGGCCGCATACGCCCCGACGCCGACGCGTACGTCGCTCCCGGTGATCGGCGCACTCTCGCCGCGGCGGTGTGCGCGGACGGTGATCGTGACCTCGTCGCCCGGATCCACGCCGGCCAGGGGTGACCCGGGGCCGTACTCCCGCCCGAGGTCGCTGCCCATGGTCGACGACGGCGTCAGGTCCCACTGCGGCTGCCCGGTGCAGGGCTCCGCACCGATCCGGATCCCGTCCACCAGCGTGGTCAGCTCCGTCCCCTCCGGTGCGCGGCAGACCGTCGCCAGACTCAGGTTGCCCTCCGGCAGCCGGACCCGGGCCGAGACCTCCCCGTCGCCGGGCGCGCCGATCTCGCCGCCCAGCAGCTCCGCCCCGGCCACCTGCTCGCGCAGGGTGACCCCGTCCCGGGTGATCCCCGGAGCGGCGGACGCGAGGTCGTAGACGGCGAACGCCATCGGGTCCCCGTCGGGGTCACGCAGCCGGCCGCGGAAGGGCTCGCCCGGCTCCACCAGGGTGAAGTCATCGAACCCCGGGTCGGTCAGCGTGCCGCGGCCGCCGAGCTGCTGCCCGGCCCCAGTCAGCCGCGCACCCTCCGAGCCGGACCACGACACCAGCCGCGGTCGGTCGCTCGGCGCGAGCCGCAGCTCCAGTCGCTCATCGCCGTCCTCGGACTGCACTCCCCGGGTGAAGCGGAAGTCGTAGCCCAGGGACGTCAGGGTCCGTGGGGCGACCTCGTCACCGAGGGTCCGGCCGGCGGGCTGGGCCGGCTCGGGGCCGAGGGTTCCGACCAGTCCGGCGCCCAGCACGGCGGCGACGCCCACCGCTGCGGCCCGTCGGCGGCGCACCGCGCGGGCGCGGGAGCGGACCGCGCCGACGCGGGCCGCCGTACCGGTCTCGTCGTGCAGGTCGCCGCTGTGCTGCGCGAGCGTGGCGCGCAGGTCCTCCATGGTGTTCATGCCGGGTCTCCCTCCGTCGCGAGGGACGGGTCGATGCGCAGCTTGGCGAGTGCCTTGCTGGTCTGGCTCTTCACGGTGCCGACGGAGATCCCGAGCAGGTCGGCGGTCTGGGCCTCGGTCAGGTCCTCGAAGTAGCGGAGCACGACCACCGCGCGCTGCCGTCGCGGGAGCCGGCCCATTGCCGCCCACAGGTCGCCGTCCTCGCCGATCCGGTCGTTCTGGCGGCCCTCCTCGGGGAGCTCCTCGGTGGGCATCTCGCCGTTCCACTTCCGCCGCCACCACGAGGCGTAGGTGGTGACCAGGATCCGGCGGACGTAGGGCTCGGGGTCGCCGTCGATCCGCTGCCAGGCGAGGTAGGCCTTGGTCAGCGCGGTCTGCAGCAGGTCCTCGGCCTGTCCGTGGTCGCGCGTGAGGAGGTACGCCGTTCGCAGCAGCGCCGTCGAGCGCGCGGCCACGAACTCCTCGAAGACGGTGCTGCCGGTCATCGACCTCGCCTCCGTTGTCAGGGTGCCCATGCCCCTTCTACCGGCGGGACACCCCGGATGGTTGCCCGGCGCTCCTCAGCGCTTGCGGGAGAGGAACTCCTGCATCGCGGTGCGGGCCTCCTCGGAGGCGAAGAGCCGCGCGGATGTCGCGGCCATCTCGGCGCCGTACTCGTCGATCCGCCGCACCAGATCGGCGTTGAGGATCCGCTTGGACTCCCGCAGCCCCTGCGGCGCGCCGGTGGCCAGGCTGGCGCACACCTCGGCCACCCGGCCCTCCAGCTCGCCGGCGGGCACCGCCTCGGTCACCAGTCCGTACGCCGCGGCCTCGGCGCCGCCGAAGACCTCGCCGCCGAGGGTGGTGAGCGCCGCGCCCCGCGGCGTCATCCGCTGATGGACGGTGAGGGAGATGATCGCCGCCGCGAGGCCGAGCTTCACCTCGGTGAGTGCGAAGTTCGCCTCCTCCGCGCACAGCGCGATGTCGCTGGCCGCGACCAGCCCGATCCCGCCGGCGCGCACCGGCCCGTCGACCCGGGTGACGACCGGCTTGTCCATCGAGACCACGAGCCGCTGGAGGTCCACGATCCGCCGGGCGCCCTCCTCCATCCCGTCGGTGCTGGCCTCGCCGAGGTCGGCGCCGGAGCAGAAGACCCGGTCCGCGGAGCGCACCAGCACGACCCGCACGTCCTCGTCGGCCGCCGCCCGCTCGAGGTGGCCGAACAGCTCGGAGACCAGCTGCCGGGACAGCGCGTTGCGGTTGTGCGGGCTGTCCAGGGTGATGGTCGCGACCAGGTCGGCGGTGTCGTAGTGCACGAGTTCGGTCATGGGCTCACCCTAGGGGCCATCCGATCCGCCGACGGCGACGAACCACCTCCATGCGCACCCCGAGCACGCTCGCTGCCGCCGGCGCCGCGGTCCTCGCCACCCTGACCGGGACGGCGGTGGCCCACCTGGTCGCCGGAGCGACCGATCCCGCCTCCTCGCCGGTGATCGCGGTCGGCTCGGCGGTGATCGACGCGACCCCCACACCGGTCAAGGAGTGGGCGATCGCCACCTTCGGCACGTGGGACAAGCCGATCCTGCTCGGCTCGGTCCTGGTGGGGGTGCTGGGCCTCGCCGTCGTCATCGGGCTTCTGGCGCGCCGCTCCTTCTCCCTGGGAGCGGCGCTCATGGTGGCCCTGGTGGCGACGGCGGGGGCGGCGGCGGTGACGCGGCCCGAGGCAGGGGCGCTCGCCGCGCTGCCCGCCGTCGTCGCGGGGGTCGTCGGGGTCGGCGCGCTGTGGTGGCTGGTGGGGCGCACCGCGGCGCGCCGGGGGACGGGCGCGGCGGACGGGCCGACCCGCCGCGGTGTCCTGCTGGGCGCGGGCCTGCTCGCCGTCGTCGCCGCCGGCTCGGGGGCGGCGGGGCAGTGGCTGGCCCGCGCCCGGGCGATCCCGGCGAGCGTGACCCTGCCGAGCGCGATCAAGCGACTGGCGCCGCTCCCCGCCGGCCTGGAACGCCGGATCCGCGGGATCAGCCCGTTCCGCACGCCGAACGCGGACTTCTACCGGGTCGACACCCGCCTGACCCTGCCGGTCGTGGACCCGGGCGAGTGGACGCTCACCATCGACGGCGACGTGGACCGCGAGGTCAGCTTCACCTTCGCCGAGATCCTGGCGATGGACCTGGTGGAGCGCGACATCACCCTCACCTGCGTCAGCAACGAGGTGGGCGGGCAGTACGTCGGCGCGGCGCGCTGGCTCGGCGTACCCCTCACCTCTCTGCTCGACCGCGCCGGCATCGCGAACACCCGCGCCGACCAGATCCTCTCCACCGACGTGGACGGGATGACCATCTCCACCCCGCTCGCCGTCGCCCTCGACGGGCGCGAGCCGCTGCTGGCCGTCGGCATGAACGGCGCACCGCTGCCGCAGGCGCACGGGTTCCCCGCCCGGCTGGTGACGCCGGGGATCTACGGCTACGTCGGCTCCACCAAGTGGGTGACGCGGCTGACCCTGACGACCTACGCCGAGCAGCAGGCCTACTGGACCGAGCGGAAGTGGGCCACCGACGCGCCGATCAAGGTGTCCAGCCGGATCGACACGCCTCGGCCCCTCTCCACCACGGACGCGGGCGAGATCGTCGTCGCCGGCGTCGCCTGGGCCCAGCAGCGCGGGATCGGCAAGGTCGAGGTCCGGATCGACGGCGGCCCCTGGCAGGAGGCCCGCCTGGGACCGGACGCGGGCGTCGACTACTGGCGCCAGTGGTTCCTGCCGTGGGACGCCCGCCCGGGCATGCACCAGCTCGAGGTGCGGGCGACCGCGGAGGACGGCGAGCAGCAGACCGCCGTACGTGCCGCTCCGTTCCCGGAGGGCTCCAGCGGGATCCAGCAGATCACCGTCACCGTCACCTGATCTCCAGAAATTCTCCGATCGGGCCAATCCGGCTCGGCGCGGGCACCGAATCACTCCATGTCAGCCCGGGGAAGACATCCCGGGAGATCCCCCACGAAAGGCAGACACCATGACTTCCCTCAAGCGCACCAGCGGCATCGCCGCCCTCGCCCTCACCGCGACCCTGGGCCTGGCGGCCTGTGGCAGCGAGGCCGAGAACGCGGCCAGCGACGCCACGAGCGAGGCCGGCCAGGCGGCCGAGGAGGCCACCAGCGAGGCCGGCGAGGCCGCCAGCGACGCCGAGTCGGAGATGAGCGGCAGCGACAACGCCGACCCGGCCGCGCAGACCTACGGCGAGGGCTGCTCAGCGATCCCCGCCAACGGCGCCGGCTCGTTCAACGGCATGGCGACCGAGCCGGTGGCGACCGCCGCCAGCGCGAACCCGCTGCTGAAGACGCTGGTCACCGCCGTCGGCAAGGCCGACCTGGTCGACACCCTCAACAGCGCTCAGGAGATCACCGTCTTCGCCCCGACCGACGACGCCTTCGCCGCGGTGCCGAAGAAGGACCTCAACGCGCTGCTGAAGAACAAGAAGCAGCTCACCACCGTCCTCTCCCACCACGTGGTCGAGGGCAAGCTGGCGCCGGAGGACCTCTCCGGGCAGCTCACCACGCTGGCCGGCGACAAGCTGAAGATCAACGGCACCGGCGAGCAGGCCACGATCGGCACGGAGAAGGCGACCGTGCTGTGCGGCAACATCCCGACCGCGAACGCGACGGTGTATGTCGTGGACTCGGTCCTCATGCCGGCCATGTGATCCTTGCACCGACCGACCGAATCGTCTTCAGCGAGGACCGCGTGAGCCATCTGCAGCCCGTGCCCTCCGGCCCCGAGGGGGAGCCGGAGGGTGCGGGTGCGCCCGAGCTCGGCACACTGCTGCGGAGCTCGGCGCGGGGCGACCAGGCCGCGTTCGCCCGGCTCTACGACGCCACCGCGCCCCGGGTCTACGGCCTGGTGCTGCGGGTGGTGCGCGACCCGGCGCAGGCCGAGGAGGTCACCCAGGAGGCGTACGTCGAGATCTGGCGCACCGCCGCCCGGTTCGACCCCGACCGCGGCAGCCCGCTGAGCTGGCTGCTCACCATCGCCCACCGCAAGGCGGTCGACCGCGTCCGGTCGGCCGAGGCGTCCTCGCGGCGGGAGACGACGTACCACCAGCAGGACCCGGTCCATGCGACCCCGCACGACTCCACCGCGGAGCAGGCGGAGACCTCGATGGAGGCCCGCCGGGTGCGGGACGCCCTGGGCCAGCTCACCGAGGTGCAGCGCGAGGCCATCGGCCTGGCCTACTTCGGTGGCTACACACACACGCAAGTGGCCGCGATGCTCGACCTCCCGGTCGGCACGGCCAAGACCCGCATCCGCGACGGCCTGATCCGGCTGCGGGACCATCTGGGAGTAGGAGGTGCAGGCCGATGACCAGCGAGATCCACGCGCTGTCGGGTGCCTACGCCGTCGGCGCGCTCGACGAGACCGAGCGGGCGCAGTTCGAGCGACACCTCGCCCAGTGCTCCGAGTGCCGCGCCGAGGTGGCCAGCCTGCGCGAGGCGGCGGCCGCCCTCGCCGACGACGGGGCCGTCGCGCCACCGCGGGCCCTACGCGACGCCGTACTCGCCGACATCGGCCGGGTGCGGCCGCTGCCGCCGGAGACCGACCGACGCAGCCCTGCGGCCTCGCGTCGGCTGCCGCTCCTCGTCGCCGCGGCCGTGCTGGCCGCCGTCGGCGTGGGGGTGGCGGTCACCGAGCCGTGGGACCGCTCGGACGGGACCAGCCAGCAGCAGCTGACCGCGAGCGAGCGGGTGCTGCGGGCGCCGGACGCCCAGGAGGTGTCGGTGCACCTGCCGGGCGGCGCGAGCGCCACCGTGACCCGGTCGGTGCGCGAGGGCCGCGCCGTCATCACCACCCACGACATGGACGCGCCCCCACCGGGCCGGGTCTACCAGCTGTGGCTGCAGCAGTCCGACGGCTCGATGACCGATGCGGGCCTGATGCCCGAGCGCGCCGACCAGACGATGCTGCTCGAGGGCGACGCGGCCGACGTCACCGGCGCAGGCATCACGGTCGAGCCCGCCGGCGGGTCGCCGCAGCCCACGAGCGACCCGATCGCGCTGTTCGACCTCTCGGGGTCGGCATGAGGGGAGCCGCGCCGCGCAGCGTGGCCGTCGTCGGATCCGGGGTCGCCGGGCTGACGGCGGCCTACGTCGCCTCCCGCACCGCCACGGTGACGCTCTTCGAGGCCGACGACCGGCTCGGCGGGCACGCCGACACCCACGAGGTCGCCACGCCCGACGGGCCGCTGGCGATCGACACCGGCTTCATCGTGCACAACGAGCGCACCTACCCCACGCTGCTGCGGCTCTTCGCCGAGCTCGGCGTCCGGACGCAGGACTCGGAGATGTCCATGTCGGTGCGCGACGACCGCACGGGCCGGGAGTACGCCGGCGCGCTGGGCCTGCGGGGGCTCTTCCCGACCCCGGCCAACCTGCACGACCCGGCGTACCTCGCGATGCTGACCGAGGTCCCGCGTTTCCACCGGCGCGCCCGGCGGCTGCTGCGCACCGAGGGCGCCGGCGCTGACCTCACCCTGCGCGACTTCCTGGCCCGCGGCCGGTTCAGCGACACCTTCGCCACAGACTTCATGGAGCCGCTCGTGGCGGCGGTGTGGTCGTGCGACCCGGCGATCGCGCTGGACTACCCCGCGCGCTACCTCTTCACCTTCCTGGACCACCACGGGATGCTCGGCGTCCTCGGGTCGCCGCAGTGGCGCACCGTGCTCGGCGGCTCGAGGGAGTATGTCCGGCGCGTGGCGGAGGCGGTCGGCGACGTCCGGCTCGGCGCGAAGGTCACCTCCGTGCTGGAGACGCCCGACGGGGTCGAGGTCACCGACGGCAACGGCCGGGTGACGCGCGTCGACGCCGTCGTGATCGCGACCCACCCCGGCCAGGCCCTCTCCATGCTCGCGCGCCCGACGCCCGCGCAGGCCGACGTGCTCGGGGCGATGCCGTACTCCACCAACCCGGCGCTGCTGCACACCGACACCTCCCTGCTGCCGCGCGCGGAGAACGCCCGGGCGTCGTGGAACTTCCGCCGCCGCGCCGACGGCGCGGACGGGGTGACCGTGACCTACGACCTGACCCGGCTGATGCGGCTGCCGGTCGGCGGCGACGGCACCCGCTACCTGGTCACCCTCGGCGGCGAGGACCTGGTCGACCCCGCAGGCGTGATCGACCGGATGGAGTACGCCCACCCCATCTACTCCCCCTCCTCGGTGGCCGCCCAGGGCCGGCTCGGCGAGTGCGACACCGACCGGATCGTGCTCGCGGGCGCCTACCACGGCTGGGGGTTCCACGAGGACGGCGCGCGCTCCGGCCTGGCCGCCGTACGCCGCCTCGGGCTGGACTGGCCCGCGCCGGACGCCCGCCGCGCCCTCGCCCGTCCGGGGCTCTACCGCACCACGATCCGGCACACCCGCCGCGCACCCCGCCGCCGCGACTTCACCCACGCCTCCCACACCTGGCTGGTCGACCTCGACGCGGTCCCCGACCACGGCCGGTTCGGCACCTTCGAGGCCCGCGACCACCTCGGCGACCCGGACCGCAGCATCCGCGAGAACGTCGAGGCGTTCCTCGCCCGGCACGACGTCGAGCTGGACGGCGGCCGGATCCTGATGGCCGCGCAGCCGCGGGCGCTCGGCTGGTGCTTCAACCCGATCAGCGTCTTCTGGTGCTTCCGCGGCGACGACCTGGCGGGCGTCGTGGTCGAGGTGCACAACACCTACGGCGACCGGCACGCCTACCTCGTCCACCCCGACGCGCAGGGGCGGTCGCGGACCGAGAAGCAGATGTACGTCTCGCCGTTCCACGGCGTCGACGGCCACTACGAGGTCGCCGTACCCCCACCGGTCTCCGACCCCGCCGGCGACGGCCCGGACCGGCTCGAGGTCGCGGTGACGCTCGTCCCCGGCGACTCGGGCGACGCCCGCTTCAGTGCCTCCCTGTCCGGCCGGCGCGTCGACGACGCGACCCGCTCGCAGGTACGGCGGGCCGCGCTCGCCTCCTGGCGCGGCTCGGCCCTCATCCACGCCCACGGCGTCTGGCTGTGGGCCCGGCGCCTGCCCGTCCGTCCCCGTCCCGCCCACACTCCCCAGGAGGGCGTCTCGCGATGACCATCACCCGCCCCACCCGCAGCGACGCGGTCCGGCCCTCCCTGGCGGACTGGCCGGGCCTGCACGAGCCCCCGACCGGGCTGCGCGCGGCGGCCGCCGCCCGGGTCGCCCGGGGCCTCTTCACCGCGGCGGTGAGCCGCCTGGAGGTGAGCGTCCAGGTCGACGGGCGGACCCTGGGCCGCGGCGGACCGGCGATGGTCGTGCACCGGCCCGAGGAGCTCTTCACCCGGATCGGCACCGACGGGCTGATCGGCTTCGGGGAGGCCTACCTCACCGGCGCCTGGGACGCCCCCGACCTGGGCGGCTTCCTCACCGTCCTCGCCGCGCGGATGGCCGACCTGGTGCCGCGCCCGCTGCAGCGCCTGCGCGGCCTCCACCTGGCGCGCCCGCCGCGGGCCGAGGAGAGCAGCGTCGACAACGCCCGCGACAACATCGCGCACCACTACGACCTGTCCAACGAGCTGTTCGCGACCTTCCTGGACCAGACCTACTCCTACTCCTCGGCGCTCTTCGCGACACCGGAGTCCTCGTGGGAGAGCCAGTCCCTGCAGCAGGCGCAGGAGCGGAAGATCGAGCGGCTGCTGGACGCGACCGGCGTCGGCGACGGCACCCGCGTCCTGGAGATCGGCACCGGCTGGGGCGAGCTGGCGATCCGTGCCGCCCAGCGGGGTGCGCGGGTGCACAGCATCACCCTCTCCTCAGAGCAGCAGGCGCTGGCCCGCGAGCGGATCGCCGCGGCCGGGGTCGCGGACCGGGTCGAGGTGGAGCTGCGCGACTACCGCGACGTCGCCGCCGACGGCGCCTACGACGTCGTGCTCAGCGTGGAGATGATCGAGGCCGTCGGCTACGACTACTGGCCGACGTACTTCACCACCATCGACCGGCTGCTCGCGCCCGGCGGGCGCGCCGGGATCCAGGCGATCACCATGCCGCACGACCGGATGCTGGCGACCCGGCACACCTGGACCTGGATCCAGAAGTACGTCTTCCCCGGTGGCTTCCTGCCCTCCGTCGAGGCGATCGAGCAGGTCACCCGCGAGCGGACGACCCTGCGGGTCACCGAGCGGACCGCGTTCGGCCGGCACTACGCCGAGACGCTGCGGCGCTGGGACGACGCCTTCCTCGCCGCCGCTGACCGGGTCGCCGCGCTCGGCTTCGACGAGACGTTCCGGCGGATGTGGCACTTCTACCTGGAGTACTCCCGCGCCGGGTTCGCGTCGGGGTACCTCGACGTGAGCCAGATCGTGCTGGAGCGGGAGGCGGCTCGTTGAGCGGGGTGGCGCCCCGGCTCGAGGAGGCCCTGCGCCCCGTGCTGCGCGGCGACCTGCCGGTGCGGCTCCGCGCGTGGGACGGGTCGTCGGCCGGGCCGGAGGACGCCCCCGTGGTCGAGCTGCGGTCGGCGGACGCCGTACGGCGCCTCCTGCGGCATCCGGGCGAGCTCGGCGCCGCGCAGGCCTATGTCACCGGCGAGCTCGACCTCCCCGCCGCGGACGGCGAGACCGCGACCGGGGCGATCGACCGGGCGCTCACGCACGCGTGGGCCGTCGCGGCCGACCGCGGGCTCGCCGGTCTGGGGCTCGGTTCTGCGGGCGCCCTGGTGCGGGCGCTGCGCGGGGCGATGGCGGCCACCGACCTCCGCATCGCCGACCTGGCGCGACCCCCGGCGCCGCCGGCGTCGCAGGCGCGGCTGTCCGGGCGACTGCACTCGGTGCGCCGGGACCGGAGCGCGATCAGCCACCACTACGACCTCTCCAACGAGTTCTACTCCCTCGTGCTGGACCCGCAGATGGGCTACTCCTGCGGCTACTACCCCGACGGCGCCCCGACCGGCGACCCGGTCGCGGCGCTGGAGCGGGGGCAGCGGGACAAGCTCGACCTGGTCTGCCGCAAGCTCGGGCTGGAGCCGGGGGCGCGGATGCTCGACGTCGGCTGCGGCTGGGGCTCGCTGTCCCTGCACGCCGCCGAGCACTTCGGCGCGCAGGTCGTCGGCGTCACGATCGCGGCCGAGCAGAAGGCCTTCATCGACGCGCGGATCGCCGAGCGCGGTCTCGGCGACCGGGTCGAGATCCGGCTGCAGGACTACCGCGCGGTCCCCGAGCGGGGCGTCTTCGACGCCGTCGGCTCGCTGGAGATGGGCGAGCACGTCGGGCAGGGCAACTACCCGGCCTATGTGCGGGTCCTGCACGACACCGTCCGCCCCGGCGGCCGGGTGCTGGTTCAGCAGATGTCCCGCACCGGCAGGCACCCCGGCGGCGGCCCGTTCATCGAGTCGTTCATCGCACCCGACATGCACATGCGCCCGCTCGCGCAGACCCTCGGCTTCCTGGAGGCCGGCGGGCTGGAGGTGCGCGACGTCCACGCGCTGCGGGAGCACTACGTGTGGACCGTCGACGGGTGGATCGCCAACCTGGAGAGGCACGCGCCGGAGCTGACCGCGCTCGTGGGCGAGGAGGTGCTGCGGGTGTGGCGGCTCTACCTCGCGGGCGGCTCGATGGCCTTCCGGGACGGCCGGATGGGCGTCGACCAGATCCTCATGGTCCGGCCCGGCGCACCCCACTCGCTGCCCCCGGGGCGGTCCTGGTGACCGCGTTCTTGCTCACGACCGCCGTGGCCGCGCTGGCCGTCGTACTCCTCATGGCCGGCACGGTCGCGTGGTCCCAGCGCACCGGCCGGGTCGCGGTCGTGGACGTGACGTGGGGTCTGGGGTTCGTGGTCGTCGCCCTCGTCGGCGCCCTCATGGGATGGGCGCTCGGGGAGGGGGAGCCGGCACGGCGCTGGCTCCTTGCCGGGCTGGCCGGGGCGTGGGGGCTCCGGCTGGCCTGGCACGTCCACCGGCGCTCGCGCGGCGCCGGCGAGGACCCGAGGTACGCCGCCCTCCTCGGGGACGGCGGTCTGCCCGCGGCGATCCGCAAGGTGTTCGTGCCCCAGGGGCTGGCGATCTGGCTGGTCTCGCTGCCGCTGCAGGCCGGCGCGGTGCTCGCGGTCGAGTGGTGGCCGGTGCTGTGGGCCGGGGTGGTCCTGTGGGTCGCCGGCCTGGCCTTCGAGGCCATCGGCGACGCTCAGCTGTCGGCGTACAAAGCGCAACCGCGCGAGTCCCGCCCGCCCGTCATGGACCGCGGCCTGTGGGGCTGGACCCGGCACCCGAACTACTTCGGCGACGCGGTCGTGTGGTGGGGGCTGTGGCTGGTCGGCGGCCTCGCCTCCGGCTGGCTGCCCGGCCTGCTCACCGTGATCGCCCCGATCGCGATGACCCACTTCCTGCGCAACGTCACCGGCGCCAAGCTCCTCGAGCAGACGATGTCCCAGCGCCCCGGCTGGTCCGCGTACGCCGCCCGCGTCCCCCTCTTCGTCCCCCGCCCGCCGAGTCGGCGCTAGTTCACCCCGAGTCGGCGCTACTTCACGCCCAGTCGGCTTAGGGTGAAGGGATGGCGCGGGAGCAGCCGGGAGCCGGTATGGACCGGGTGAGCGAGGCGTTCGCGGCCGTGCCGCGAGAGGGCTTCCTCCGCCAGCGGGACCGCCGGAGGGCCGAGCACGACGGCCCGATCGGCATCGGGCACGAGCAGACGAATTCCCAGCCGCGCACGGTCGCGGACATGCTGCGGCTCCTGGACGTCCGGGAAGGTCACCGGGTGCTGGACGTCGGCGCCGGCTCCGGCTGGACCACCGCGCTGCTCGCCCATCTCGTCGGCCCGAGCGGCGAGGTGTACGGCGTCGAGCTGGTGCCGGACCTCGCCGACTTCGGCCGGGAGAACCTCGCTCGCACCGGGCAGCCGTGGGCGAGCGTGACGACCGCGACCGAGGGCGAGCTCGGGCAGCCCGCGGGGGCGCCGTACGACCGCATCCTGGTCTCCGCCGAGCCCGACACCCTGCCCCGCGAGCTAGTGGACCAACTGGCCGACCCGGGGGTCATGGTGATCCCCGTGGCCGGTGTGATGCTCCGGGTGACCAACCCCGGCGCGCAGGTGACGCGGCACGGTCACTACCGCTTCGTCCCCCTGCGCTGACACCGAGAACCCGGCAGGATGGCCGACGTGAGCTACCCACCACCCATCTTCGACGGCACCACCGGCGAGGCGACCGCGCGCCGCGTCCCCGCGGACACCGAGCCGGCGATCGTCTACCCCAACGGCAACCGGGTCACCTACCTCTCCCGCGGCGAGCAGACCGGCGGCACCTACGGCCTCTACCGCTGGGAGTTCGCCGGCCCGCAGTCCGGCCCTGGCGCACACTTCCACCGCACCCTCACCGAGTCGTTCTACGTCCTCGACGGGACGGTCACGATCTACGACGGGCACGCGTGGGTGAAGTGTCGGCCCGGCGACTACGTGCACGTGCCGGCGGGCGGACTCCACGGCTTCCGCAACGAGGACGGCGCCGCGTCGATGCTGCTGCACTTCGCCCCCGGCGCCCCGCGGGAGCCGTACTTCGAGACCCTCGCCACCGGCGAGGTCGCGACCATGACGCCGCAGGAGTACGACGCGTTCATGGCCGAGCACGACAACTACTGGGTCGACTGACGCCGCGACCGATAGTCCCCCGGCCGCACCCCCACCAGTCGGACGAAGTCCCGGGTGAAGTGCGCCTGGTCGTACCACCCGAACCGATGCGCCAGATCCGTGAGCGTCTCGGGGCTCCCGGAGTCCAGCGTCGCCAGCAGGTCGTGCATCCGGTAGCGCCCGAGCACCCACTTGGGCGAAACCCCGACGTACGTCGCGAACAGCCGCTGCAGACTCCGCCCACTCACCCCGTGCCGCCGCTCCACCTCCGCGACGGTCATCAGATCGGGGTCGCCCAGCATGTCCGCGACGATCTCCAGCAGCAGCTCGTAGCGCTCGTCGGTGCGCGGCTCCATCAGGCGTACGGCGTCCTGGGCGGCCGCCCGCCACGAGGCCGGGTCGCCCCCAGGATCGATGCCGGAAAGAGCGTCGGCGACCGGCGCACCCACCACCGGCCGCGCCGGCAGGGTGCGGTCCCGCCAGTCGGCGGCCCGGCCACCGACGAGCGCCACCAGCCCTCCGGGCCGGAACTTCAGTCCCACCACCCACGAGTCGGCGTGCAGGTCGACGTCGAAGCGGCGAGTCACCACGCCGGTGAGGACCACCGGATCCGAGCCGACCTCCGGGCGGCGCCCCGACCCCCGCTCCACCGTCAGTGAGACCGCCGGATGCGGCAGCGTCTGACTGGCGAAGCGGACCCCGGGCGGCAGCTCCCAGCGGATGGACCAGACCAACTCCACCCACGGGGCGATGTCCGGGTCGGGCTCCCAGCGCTCGAGGGTGGCGTAGGAGGCTGGGCGGACACCCGCCGGTCACGCAAACAAGGAGCACCCATGGCATCGATCGCCGCACTCAAGATGGTCACCCTCGACAGCCGGGACGCCGAGGCCGACGCGGCCTTCTGGGCCGGCGTCCTGGGCTGGCAGGTCGCGCACTCGGAGCCGGCGTACGCCATGCTCGTCGGCCCCGACCACGCCCTGGGCTTCGGGACGGTGGAGGACTACGAGCCGCCGGCCTGGCCCAACGAGCACGGCAGCAAGCAGTTCCACCTCGACCTGGCCGTCGACGACCTGGCGGCGGCCGAGCAGGCGTGCGTCGAGCTCGGCGCAACCGTCGCGGACCCGCAGCCCGGCGAGACCTGGCGGGTGCTGCTGGACCCCAGCGGCCACCCGTTCTGCCTCACCTCCTCCGCCAACTGGTGATCAGCCTGGCCGGTCCACCCGCTCGGCGAGGTGGGACGGCGCCTGCCGGCAGTAGGAGTCGGTGAGCAGCTCGGCCAGCTCGTCCCAGTCGGTGTCGTCGTCGAGCAGGACGCCGACCGCGTCGCCCCCGACCACGAAGTAGGGGTCGCCGAGGTGGCGGAAGGCCATCACCTCGTCGGGGTCGGCGCGGAAGGTGATGCGGAACAGCTGGTCGTGCCCACCGAAGACGTGCGCGACGGTGCGTCCGGAGACCCGCCACCGGGTGCCCGTCCACGCATCCTCGCCGGCGCACCGGGGGAAGGCGGACAGGATCGCGTCCAGCCGCTGGACCCACTCCTCGGGGACCAGCGGGCGCTCGGGTCGGGCCATGCCACGAGCCTGTCACGGGTCACCGACAGCGGACGCGCGTGCGATGCTGCCCGGGTGAGCCTGGACGACCTGACCCGCAAGAAGGAGCGCCGCCACCGCGACCGGGAGGCGCTGGACGCGCTGCTCGACGAGCAGCTGGTCGGCACCCTCTCCACCGTCACCACCGACGGCGAGCCGTGGGCGGTGCCGATGCTCTTCGCCCGCGACGGCGACCGGCTCCTGCTGCACGGCTCGACCGGGGCCGGAGCGCTGCGGCATGTGGCCGACGACGCGCCGGCGGTCTTCTCCGTCTTCGCCGTCGACGCGTTGGTGCTGGCCACCTCCATGTTCGACCACTCTGCCAACTACCGCAGCGCCACGGTACGCGGCCGGCTGCAGCGCCTGGAGGGGGACGCGGCCTGGGCGGCCCTCGACCTGATCTCCGACGGCCTCATCCCCGGCCGTCGCGACGAGGTCGTCCCGATGACCGGCAAGGACGTCGCCGCGACCGTCGCGCTCGCGATGGAGATCGGCGACGACAACTGGATCCTCAAGGCCCGGACCGGCGGCGCCGACGAGGACCCCGAGCACCCGGAGATGTGGACCGGGGTGGTCCCGGTTGAGACGTCGTACGGCGACCCGCGGCCCTCGCCCGGAGCCGAGACCCTCCCCACCCCGCGATCCGTGCGGCGCCTGATCGAGCCTCAGTAGGACTTCGGCAGCCCCAGGCTGTGCATCGCCACGAAGTTGAGGATCATCTCCCGGCTCACGGGCGCGATCCGGCCCGCGCGGGCGGCGACCAGCAGCCCGGCCATGCCGTACTCCTGGGTGATCCCGTTGCCACCGTGGGTCTGCACGGCCCGGTCGACGGTGTCGCACGCGGCCTCCGCGGCGGCGTACTTCGCCATGTTGGCCGCCTCGCCCGCCGCCATATCGTCGCCGGACTCGTAGAGCGCCGCGGCCTTCTGCGTCATCAGCCGGGCCAGCTCGATCTCGATATGCGACTGCGCCAGCGGGTGCGCGACCGCCTGGTGCCCGCCGATCGGGCCGGCGAAGACGGTGCGCTCGCGGGCATAGCGGGACGCCGCGTCCAGTGCGTAGCGGGCCAGCCCGGTGGAGAACGACGCGGCCATGATCCGCTCGGGGTTGAGTCCGGCGAACAGCTGCACGAGCCCGGCGTCCTCGTCGCCGACCAGGGCGTCCGCGGGCAGCCGCACGTCGTCGAGGAAGACGCTGAACTGCTGCTCGGGGCTGACGATCTCCATCGCGATCGGCGATGCCTCGACCCCCTCGGCGTCGGTGGGCACGACGAACAGGCAGGGCTTGAGCTTGCCCGTCCGGGCGTCCTCCGTGCGCGCGACCACCAGCATGTTGGTCGCCTCGTCGACGCCGGAGATGTAGATCTTCCGGCCGTTGAGCACCCAGCCGTCGCCGTCGCGGCGCGCGGTGGTGGTGATGTTGTGGGAGTTGGTGCCGGCGTCCGGCTCGGTGATCGCGAACGCCATCGTGCCGGTGCCGTCGCAGATCCCGGGCAGCCAGCGCTGCTTCTGCTCCTCGGTGCCGTAGCGGGTGATCACCGTCCCGCAGATCGCCGGGCTCACCACCATCAGCAGCAGCGGGCAGCCCTGGGCGGCCAGCTCCTCGCAGACCGCCGCGACATCGCCGATGCCGCCCCCGCCGCCGCCGTACTCCTCGGGGATGTTGATGCCGAGGTAGCCGTTCTTGGCGACCTCCAGCCACAGCTCGGTGGTCTTCTCCCCCGCGCGCGCCCGCTCGGTGAACCACTCGCGGCCGTACTTGCCGGCGAGCTTGGCCACCGCCTTGCGCAGCTCGCGCCGCTCCTCGGTCTCCTGGAAGTCCGTCACTGCTGCTCCTCCTTGTCGGTGGTCGAGCCCTCTTCGGTGGTCGAGCCGTCTTCGGTGGTCGAGCCGTCTTCGGTGATCGAGCCGTCTTCGGTGGTCGAGCTTGTCGAGACCACCGCCAGCACCTCGCCGGCCGCGACCTGCGCACCGGGCTCCACGTTGACCTCGGCGACCGTGCCGGCCTGCGGCGCGGTCACCGTGTGCTGCATCTTCATCGCCTCCAGCACCAGCACCGGGGCGCCCTCCGCGACCTCGGCGCCCGGCTCGGCCAGCAGCCGCACCACGGTCCCGGGCATCGGCGCCAGCAGGCTGCCGGTGGCGTGCTGCAGCGCGGGGTCGGTGAACCGCGGCACCTGTGCACAAACTACGGAGGTATCGGGCCCGTCGACGTAGACCACCCGCGTGCGGGGTGCCCCCGGTGTCCGGGATACTCCGTGGATCGTGTCGCCGCGGTAGGTACGGCGCACCCCGTCGACCTCGAGCCGCACCTCGTCGGGGGTCGCCAGCAGCACGGTCGCCCCGTCCACGACGAACCCGTCCCGCGTGCCCCACCACTCGACGGCGGTCTCTTCGCCGCCGACCTCGAGCACCACCCGCTGCGGCTGGCTGGTCACGTTGCGCCACCCGGCGGGGATCCCCGCCTGGACGGTACGGCGACCCGCGTCGTCCGCGGCCAGCATCAGGCCGGCGGCCACCACCGCCCACGGGTCCGGCTGCGCCGGCCCGCCGAGGTCGCGCTCGCCCAGGAGCGCCGTGGTCATGGTGCCGGCGCGCACGTCCTCGTCAGCCAGGATCGCCAGCAGCTGGTCGCGGTTGGTGGTCACGCCGTGGATGCGGGCCCGGCGCAGTGCCCCGGCGAGCCGGCGCAGCGCCTGTTCGCGGGTGGGCGCCCAGCTGATCACCTTGGCCAGCATCGCGTCGTAGAACGGGGTCACCTCGTCGCCCGCGGCGAAGCCGGAGTCCAGCCGGACCCCCGCCGCGGGCAGCGGCCCGAAGGCCGCCTCGTGCGGGATGTCCAGGGCCACCACCGTGCCGGTCTGCGGGGTGTAGGCCGCGTCCTCGGCGTAGAGGCGCACCTCCACCGCATGCCCCCGCGGCTCGGCGACATCGGGCGGGGTGGTGGCGCCCTCCGCCACCTCCAGCTGCAGCTCGACGAGGTCGACGCCGAAGACCGCCTCGGTGACCGGGTGCTCGACCTGGAGCCGGGTGTTCATCTCCAGGAAGAAGAAGCGGTCGGCCGCGGGGTCGTAGAGGAACTCCACCGTCCCGGCGCCGCGATAGCCGATCGACTCCGCCGCCGCCCGGGCCGCCTCGTGCAGCGCCTTCCGGGTCGCCTCGGGCAACCGCGGAGCCGGCGCCTCCTCGACCACCTTCTGGTGGCGGCGCTGCACCGAGCAGTCGCGCTCGCCGAGGACCAGTACGCCGTCGGGATAGCCGACGACCTGGACCTCGACGTGCCGCCCGCGGGCGACGTACGGCTCGACGAAGACGGTGCCGTCGCCGAACGCGCTCTGCGCCTCCGCGGCCGCCGCGGCCACCTCGTCCTCCAGCCGGGCCAGCTCCTCGACCACCCGCATCCCGCGGCCGCCGCCGCCGGCGGAGGCCTTCACCAGCAGCGGCAGGTCGGCGTCGGTGGGCTCCTCGGGAGCCTCCAGCACGGGCACGCCGGCCTCGCGCATCAGCTCCTTCGCGCGCACCTTGGAGCCCATCGCCTCGATCGACTCCGGCGCCGGGCCGATCCAGGTCAGCCCCGCCGCCTCGACGGCGCGGGCGAACCCGGCGCTCTCGGAGAGGAAGCCGTAGCCCGGATGGATCGCGTCGGCGCCGGTGCTCGCGGCGGCCGCGAGGATCCGGTCGGTGTCCAGGTAGGTCTCGGCCGGACTGTTGCCCGGCAGCCGCACCGCGAGATCGGCCTCGCCGACGTAGGGCAGGCCCGCGTCGGCGTCGGAGTGGACGGCGACCGTCTCGATCCCGAGCCGGCGGCAGGTGGCGAAGACCCGCCGGGCGATCTCGCCGCGGTTGGCGACCAGCACTCGTGTCATCACAGTCGGAACACCCCGAATCCGTCCGCGCCCCGCACCGGGGTCCGGTTGATCACCGACAGGCAGATGCCCAGGATCGTGCGGGTGTCGCGCGGATCGATCACCCCGTCGTCGTAGAGCATCCCGGAGAGGAAGAACGGCAGGCTCTGCTCCTCCACGCTCGCCTCGACGAACTCGCGCATCGCGGCGTCCCCGGCCTCGTCGTACTCCTTGCCCTTGGCCTCCGCGGCCGCCCGGGCGACCAGCGACAGCACGCCGGCGAGCTGCTGCGGCCCCATCACCGCGGACTTCGCCGAGGGCCAGGTGAAGAGGAAGCGCGGGTCGTAGGCGCGACCGTTCATGCCATAGTTGCCCGCGCCGTAGGACGCCCCCATGATCACGCTCAGGTGCGGCACCGAGGAGTTCGAGACCGCGTTGATCATCTGGGCGCCGTGCTTGATGATCCCGCCCTGCTCATACTCCTTGCCGACCATGTAGCCGGTCGTGTTGTGCAGGAACAGCAGCGGGGTGTCGGCCTGGTTGGCGAGCTGGATGAACTGCGCGGCCTTCTGCGCCTCCTCGCTGAACAGCACCCCCTGCGCGTTGGCGAGGATCCCGACGGGGTGGCCGTGCAGCCGGGCCCAGCCGGTGACCAGGCTGCTGCCGTAGAGCGGCTTGAACTCGTCGAACGCCTGCCCGTTGGTCTCGCTGACGCCGTCGCAGATCCGGACGATCACCTCGCGCGGGTCGAACGGCTCCTTGAGGTCCGAGGGGATGAGGTCGAGCAGCTCCTCGGGGTCGGCGTCGGGCGGGGAGTACGCCGGCCCGGAGCGGCCGGCGGCCGCCGGCGCGCCCTGCTGACGGTTGAGCCGGGCGACGATCCGCCGGCCGATCCGCAGGGCGTCGTGCTCGTCCTCGGCGAGGTAGTCGGCCAGCCCGGAGACCCGCGCGTGCATCTCCGCGCCCCCGAGCGACTCGTCGTCGGACTCCTCGCCGGTCGCCATCTTCACCAGCGGCGGCCCACCGAGGAACACCTTGGCGCCGCCGCGGACGAAGACGGTGTAGTCGCTCATCCCGGGCACGTAGGCGCCGCCCGCGGTGGAGTTGCCGAAGACCAGCGCGATCGTCGGCTGCTTGCGCGCCGAGGCCCGCGTCAGGTCGCGGAAGAGCTTCCCTCCGGGGATGAAGATCTCCTTCTGCGTCGGCAGGTCCGCGCCGCCAGACTCGACCAGCGAGATCGTCGGGAGGCCGTTCTCCTCGGCGATCTGCGCGGCGCGGAAGACCTTCTTCACCGTCCACGGGTTCGACGCGCCGCCCTTGACCGTCGGGTCGTTGGCGGTGATGACGCACTCGGTGCCCTCGACCACGCCGATGCCGGTGACGACCGAGGCGCCGACGGTGAAGTCCGACCCCCAGCCGGCCAGCGGCGACAGCTCGAGGAACGCCGATCCGGGGTCGATGAGCAGCTCGATCCGCTCGCGCGGCAGCAGCTTGCCCCGCGCGCGGTGGCGCTCGACGTACTTGTCCCCGCCCCCGGCGACCGCCTTCGCGTGCTCGGCCTCGAGGTCGGCGAGCTTGGCATCCATGGCCTCGCGGTGGGTGGTGGTCATCGCTCCACCACCGCCTTCATCCGCTCCAGGGTGGTGCGCATCCCGGCGCGGTTGGTGCGCCCGCGCAGCGGCCCGAGCAGCAGCCAGTAGGCGCGCACCGGAAGGCTCGGCTCGAGCCGGAAGTACTCGGTCACCAGCGTCCCGCCGTCCCGCGGCTCCAGCCGGTAGCCCCAGTTGTTGACCGACATCGAGTCGCTGCCGACGCTGAACTCGAAGACCCGCTCCGGCTCGCAGGCGGTGACGGTGCACAGCGTCCAGTACGTCGGCCCGACGCCGTTGCGCTTCACGTGACCCTTGAACCGCGCGCCCACCGCCGGGCCGGTCGCGCCGCGGGTCCACCGCGCCTCGAAGGTCTCCGGGCTGAACTCGCCGATCCGGGTCACGTCGCTGACCAGGTCCCACACCTGTGGCACCGGCGCGTCCATCCACACCGACACCTCGTCCCCGAGCGGTCGCAGCAGCCTCATCGCGTCCCCTTCCCGTCGTAGCCCAGCAGCTTCGCCGCCAGGTCGGTCAGCACCTCGGTCGCCCCGCCGCCGATCGGCAGGATCCGCGCGTCGCGGTAGTGCCGCTCCACCTCGATCCCGTGGAGGTAGCCCATGCCGCCGAAGAGCTGGACCGCCTGGTCGCAGACGTAGGTCGCGGCGTCGCACGCGGTCTGCTTGGCCAGGCACGCCTCCGCCACCGCCAGCTCCCCGGCGAGGTGCCGCTCGACGACGTGGTGGGTGTAGGTACGGGCCACCTCGACCTGGCGGTGCATCTCGACCAACCGGTGCCGCACGACCTGACGGTCCGCGAGCGGACGCCCGAAGGTCTCGCGGCCCTTCGCGTGCTCGGCGGTCAGCGCGAGGGCGCGGCCGGCGATGCCGTAGCCGTGCACGGCGAGGGCGATCCGCTCGACCACGAACTGCTCGGCGATCTGGGCGAAGCCGGCGTTCTCCTCGCCGACCAGGTTGCGCGCCGGCACCCGGGCCTCGGTGAAGGTGAGCTCGGCGGTGTCGGAGCAGTGCCAGCCCATCTTGGCCAGGCTGCGGTCCACGGTGAAGCCGGGCGTGTCCTGGTCGATGACTAGCAGGCTGATGCCGCCCGCTCCCGGGCCGCCAGTGCGGACCGCGGTGGTGACGAAGTCGGCGCGCACGCCACTGGTGATGAAGGTCTTGGCCCCGTTGACGACGTAGTGGTCGCCGTCGCGGACCGCGCGGGTGGTGATCGCCGAGACGTCCGACCCGCCGCCGGGCTCGGTGACCGCGAGGCTGCCGATCGTCTCGCCGGCCAGTGTGGGGCGGACGTAGCGGTCGACCAGGTCGGCGTTGCCGCTGGCGGCGATGTGCGGGAGCGCGATGCCGCTGGTGAAGAGGCCGGCCATCAGCCCGCTGGACGCGCCGGCGGCGAACATCGCCTCCTGCATCGCGACGCTGTCGGCCAGGTCGCCGCCCGAGCCGCCGACCTCCTCGGGGAAGGCGACTCCCAGCAGCCCCTGCTTCCCCGCGGCTGCGTGCAGGGCGCGGGGGATCTCGCCTGCGTCCTCCCACTCCTGGAGGTACGGCGCGACCTCACGCCGCACGAACTCGGTCGCGGTCTCCCGCAGCGCATTCCGCTCCTCGGTCACAGCAGCTCCTCCGGGATCTCGACATGGCGCGAGCGGACCCACTCGCCGAGCGCTTTGGCCTGCGGGTCGAAGCGGGTGGACGCCGCGACCCCCTCGCCCAGCAGCCCGCGCAGCAGCACGTTCACCCCGCCCAGGTTGGGCAGTGGGTGCACCTCGACCTCGAGGTCGGCCGCCTCCGGCACGAGCTCGCGGACCCGTTCCGGGGTGACCAGACCCAGCAGCCAGGCCACCCGACGCTCGCGCTCCGGGTGCCCGTCGTTCGCGACCCACAGTCCGAGGTTGGCGTCGCCGCCCTTGTCGCCGGAGCGGGCGTGCACGAAGGTGCCCAGCGGGAGCCGTCGGGTCGGGCCGTCCGGCGCCTCCGTCTCGGAGACGCACTGGCAGAACTCGTCGACCGGCGCCTCGCTGAGCGTGGCCGGGTCGTCGATCACGGACTTCTGCCCGCGCGTCTCCGCGACGTGCCGGACCGCCGACCGGGGGACGTAGGCAGGCCGGTAGACGCCGTAGGGCGTGGCCGGGCTCGGCGGGCCGGTCAGGGTGAAGCCGGGGTAGGACGCGAGCGCGAGCGCGACCAGCGGAGCGGTGAGTCCCTTGCCGGCCACGTCGGGCGAGGGGTCGCGCACCGTGCACCGCAGCAGGCAGGAGGCGCCCTCCTCGGTGTCGGCGTCCGGCGCGGGGAGCGGCGTGAGGGTCCAGTCGACCGAGGCCGGCACCTGGTCGCCCCAGGCAGCCTCGAGCTGGCGGCGCACCCAGTCGGCCTTGGCCGGGATGTCCAGGCCGGTGAGGACCAGTTCGACGGAGTTGCGGAAGCCGCCGAGCTCGTTGACCGCGACCTTGAGCTCGGCCGGGGGCGCGGAGCCGCGGACACCGTCGATCGCGACCCGCCCGGGGCCGGCATCGGAGAGCCGGATCGAGGCGAGGTCGGTGGTGACGTCGGGGTTGAGGTAGTGCCGCCCCCGGATCTCGTACAGCAGCTGCGCGGTCACGGTGTCCACGTTGACCGTGCCGCCGGTGCCGGGGTGCTGGGTGATCACCGAGCTGCCGTCGGCGGCGATCTCGGCGAGCGGGAAGCCGAGCGGCCGGCCCCGTCCGGGCAGGTCGAGGAAGCCGGAGAAGTTGCCGCCGGTGGCCTGGCAGCCGCACTCCAGCACGTGCCCGGCGACCACGGCGCCGGCCAGGGCGTCGTGGTCCTCGGGGGTCCAGCCGAAGTGCGCCACGCCCGGGCCGACGACCAGTGAGGCGTCGGTGACCCGCCCGGTCACGACCACGTCGGCGCCGTCGGAGAGCAGCCGCGCGATGCCGAAGCCGCCGAGGTAGGCGTTCGCGGTGAGCGCCGCCTCGAAGCCGAGCTCGCCGGCCCGGTCGCGCAGGTCGTCGCCGGCGACGTACCCGATCGCCGGGTCCAGCCCGAGCCCGCGCGCGACCTCCTCCAGCCGCTCCACGAGCCCGGCGGGGTTGAGCCCGCCGGCGTTCGCGACGATCCGCACGCCGCGCTCCAGGGCCAGACCCAGGCAGTCCTCGGCCTGCCGTACGAAGGTCCGGGCGTAGCCCAGCGAGGGGTCCTTCATCGTGTCCTTGCCCAGGATGAGCATGGTCAGCTCGGCGAGATAGTCGCCGGTGAGCACGTCCAGGGGGCCGCCCTCCAGCATCTCGCGCATCGCGGAGAGCCGGTCGCCGTAGAACCCCGAGCAGTTGCCGATCCGCAGGTCAGCCACACCGCTCCCTCCCCGCGCCCGGAGGTCCGGCGAACGCCTGGGCGATGCCCAGCCACCGCTCCGCGTCCGCGCCGGTCGCGGTCAGGGCCGTGTCGTCGCGGTGCACGCGCTGGGTGACCAGGCGGCAGAAGTCGTACGCCGGCCCCGCGACGCGCTGGGCCGCCTCCTCCGGTCCCCACGTCCAGACCTCGCCGGACGGCGCGGTCAGCTCGACCCGGAACTCCTCGGCCGGGGGCTCCAGGTCACGGGTGGCGAAGGCGAAGTCGCGGGTCCGCACGCCCAGGTGCGCAACGTGCCGGATCCGGTCGGTCGGCTCCGGCTCGGCGCCGAGCGCCTCGTGCACGTCGAGGGAGTGCGCCCAGGTCTCCATGAAGCGCGCGGTCGCCATCGACGTCGGCGACATCGGCGGGCCGAACCACGGCAGCCGCTTGCCGGGGGGTACGGCGGCCAGCGCGGCCGCCAGCGCGGCGCGCGCGTCCCGCCACCGGGCCAGCAGGTCCGCGGGCGGTACGGCTCCTCCCTCCAGGGCGCCGCGGTCCACGAAGCCCTCGGCGTCCTCGATCGCGGCCAACACGTGCGCGTCCCAGGCCTGCTTGTCGGTGGCGGCGGCCAGCGCGACCTCGTCGGTCCAGGCAAGGTGCGCCACCTGGGTCGCGACGTCCCAGCCGGGCGCCGGGGTCGGTCGCCGCCACTCCTCCTCGGGCAAAGGCGCCACCAGTGCCTCGAGCCGCTCCCCCTCGGCGGCGAGGTCGTCGAGGACGTCGGACAGCGTGGTCATCGGGCCTCCTGGAAGCGCGCGTCGAGGGTGCGCGCCCACTCGTCGAGGATCCGGTTCCGTCGACGGCGGTCGTCGCTGATCGTGTCGGCCAGCCCGAGGCCGCGGACCAGGTCCAAGGTGGCTTGGACCAGCTCGCGGTTCCCCGGCACCGACTCGTCCACGCCGAGCGCCTCGACGGTCAGCCGGTGGGTCTCGCGGCCGATCCGCTGCTCCAGCGGGGAGACGGCGGCGAGCAGCGAGGGGTCGGTGCGCGCGGCGACCCAGAGCTCCAGAGCGGCGGTGAAGACCGGGGAGCTGAAGTGGTCGCCGAGCATCCGCAGCACCGCGCGGGTCCGCCCGCGCCGCGGCAGCGCGGCGAACGCCTGCTCCAGCTCGGCGCCGCGGACGGCGGTCAGGTGCTCGACCGCGGCGACGACGAGGTCGTTCTTGGTCGGGAAGTGGTGCAGCTGCGCCCCCCGCGACACGCCCGCGCGCTCGCTGACCAGCGTGGTCGAGGTGCCCGCGAACCCGCGCTCGATCAGCAGCTCCACCGTCGCGTCCAGGAGCCGGGCGCGCATGACCCGCGTCCGCTCCTCCTGGGGTACCCGCACCGTGGCCACACCTGGATCGTTCCCGACCACGAACAAACAGTCAAGCCTGCCTTTTTCTGTCCAGTCGGCGCTTGTTGACGCCCAGTCGGCGCTACTTCACCGCGAGTCGGCGCTTGTTCACCCCGCGAGCAGGCGGAGCGTCTCCTCGCGGGCGGGCGCGGCGTCCGCGTCGGCCCCGGTGCGCGCACCGGCGACCGGATGGATCATCACCTCGTCCACGCCGTACTGCTCGGCCATCGCGGCGACCTGCTCGCGCGCGGAGGCCGGGTCGCCGATCACCCAACGGCCGAGCATGGCGTCGAGCAGACCCTGATGCGCCGGGGGTACGTCGACCTGCTCGGCCTCCTCGACCAGACGCTGGGCCACCATCGGGCCACCTGTGCGCAGGGCGAGCATCTGCAGCGCGTTCGGCAGCGCCAGGGCCTCCGCCTCCGCGCGCGTCTCGGCAACGACTGCGTTCACGGTGAGGAAGGTGCGCGGCTCGGGACACGTCTCGCTGGGCCGGAACTCGTTGCGGTAGAGCGCCAGCGCCTCCGCCGTACCCTGCCCGGAGAAGTGGTGGGCGAAGACGTAGGGCAGGCCCTTCTGCGCGGCCAGTCGGGCGGAGTAGTCCGACGAGCCGAGCAGCCAGACCTCCGCTTCGGAGCGGGCCTGCGGAGTGGCGCGCAGCTCGTAGGTCTGCCGGGGCAGCTGGATCGCGGCGCCGTCGGCGGCCATCATCGTGCGCACCTGGTCGACGTACTCCGGGAACTGCTGGACCGCCTGGTCGCCGGTGTGCGCGCCGCCGCCCTGGCGCAGCGCCCACGAGGTGACCGGGTCCGAGCCGGGCGCGCGGCCGATGCCGAGGTCGATCCGGTCGGGGAAGGCGGCTTCGAGCAGCGCGAACTGCTCGGCGACCACCAGCGGCGGGTGGTTCGGCAGCATCACGCCGCCGGAGCCGACCCGCATGCGCGTGGTGACGCCCGCGACCATCCCGATCAGCACCGGCGGGTTGGTCGCGGCGACCGCGGGCATGTTGTGGTGCTCGGCCAGCCAGTAGCGGTGGTACCCCGCATCCTCGGCGACCTTCGCCAGCCGCAGCGTGGCGCGCAGTGCGTCGCCGGTGGCCTGGTCGGAGCGGACGGGCACGAGGTCGAGCACGGAGAGCGTCGGGAAGTCAGTCACAGGGGGACAACGCGGTCTCGGCCCGATCTCATCCGGATCGCTCGACAAATCTGCCGGGCTCCTCGCCGGACGGGGGCCGCGGCGCCTAGCCTCGCAGGCATGCTGCTGGAGGTCATCGTGACCGGGCCCGAGGACGCCGAGGCCGCGACCGCGGGAGGCGCCGACCGGCTCGAGCTCGTCGGCGAGCCGGAGCGCGGCGGGATGACGCCGTCGGCCTCCGTGGTGCGGTCGGTCCTCGCGGCAACGGCCCTACCGGTGCGGGTGATGGTCCGGCGCCAGGAGGCGCATGTCCTGGGTCGCCCGGAGATCGACGATCTGGTCCGCGACGTCGACACCCTGGACGCCGCCGAGCTCGTGTGCGGGGCCGCCCGGCCGGACGGCACCCCCGATATCGACGCGCTCGCGCCCGTGGTTGAGGCGATCGCGGGTCGGCCCTGGACCTTCCACCGCGCCATCGACAGTGCCCCGGACCTGCCCACGGCCGTGCGCGACGTGCTCGCACTTCCGGGCTGCGACCAGGTGCTGACCGCGGGCGATCCGGCCGGTGTGGAGGCAGGAGTACGTCGGCTCCGCGAGCTGCTCGCCCGGGCGGCCGTGCCGGTGGACGCGGTCCTGGTCGGGGGCGGGGTCACCGAGGAGAACCTGGGCGACGTCCTCGCCGCGGGGGCGCATCATGTGCACGTCGGCCGCAGCGTCCGTCGCGAAGGCGCCTGGTCGGGCGCCGTACTCCCCGAGCTCGTCGCGCGGCTCGCAGCCGACCTGCGCGGGTCATGACGCAAGCCGTTCGGCATTCAACAAGTGTCAGTACGGCGCCCCGCCGCTAGCCTCAGCCCCACCATTCACTCCTGCCTCTCGGAAAGGGGCCCGCCATGTCCTACGAACCTCCTCCGCCCCAGGACCCCTACGGCCAGCCGGGCTCCTACGGCCAGCCCCAGACCGGCTCTTCCTCGTCTCCGGGATTCTTCGGCGCCCTCTTCGACTTCAAGTTCGAGCACTTCATCACGCCGATGATCGTCAAGGTGGTCTACATCCTGACGCTGGTCTTCCTGGTGCTCGGGTGGCTGTTCTACGTCATCTTCGCCTTCTCGCAGAACTCCGCCGCGGGCCTGGCGGTCCTGCTCCTCGGACCGATCGTGCTCGTGCTCTACCTGGCCTTCATCCGGATGACGCTGGAGTTCTACCTGGCCATCGTGCGGATGAGCCAGGACATCCACCAGCGCCTGCCCCGCGCCTGACCCGGCGGTCGTGTCCGCAGCCGGTCCGGGGAGACTGCGGGCATGACCTTCCGGCATACCGTCCTCATCACCGGCGCCAGCAGCGGGCTGGGCGCCGAGATGGCCCGCCAGCTGGCGGCGCTCGGCCACGACCTCGCCCTGTGCGCACGCCGCACCGACCGGCTGGACATGCTGCGGGCAGAGATCCTCGCGGCGCACCCGGAGCGTCGGGTCGCCGTACGCTCCCTCGACGTCAACGACCACGACCAGGTCTTCGAGGTCTTCCGCGCCTTCCGCGACGAGCTCGGCGGGATCGACCGCGTGGTGGTCAACGCCGGGCTCGGCAAGGGCGCGCCGCTGGGCACCGGTCGGTTCGACGCGAACCGCGAGACCGCGATGACCAACTTCGTCGGCGCCCTGGCCCAGACCGAGGCGGCGATGGAGCTCTTCCGCGCCGCCGGTGGCGGGCACCTGGTGATGGTGTCGTCGATGTCGGCCGTGCGCGGGCTGCCGGGCACGGTCACGACGTACGCCGCCACGAAGGCCGGTGTCGCCCATCTCGCCGAGGGCCTGCGCACCGAGCTGCACGGCCAGGAAGGCTATGCGGTCACGGTGCTCTATCCGGGCTACATCATCTCGGAGATGAATGACTACGCGCAGCCCACGTCGCCGCTGATGGCGACGACGGAGCGGGGCGTGCGGGCGATGGTCGCGGCGATGGAGAAGGAGGTCGACGCAGCCGAGGTGCCGCGGCTGCCGTGGCAGGTGCTGGCGCCGGTGATGCGGCACGCGCCACTGCACGTGTTCAAGCGGATGATCTGAGCGTGCACAAGCGCCGACTCGCGGTCAACAAGCGCCGACTCGGCTCAGGGGGAGTTGTCGGTGAGGCGGGCGAGGTTGGCGGCCTGGCGACGCATGACGGCGTCGTAGGCCGGGCGGTCGCTGAGCTTGAAGGAGTACGCCTGCCGGCCGGCCTCGTCGGGGAGCACCACGTCGGCGCCCTCGTCGATGCCGGCGAGGGTGGCCGCGGCGATCTCCTCCGGCCCGACCGGCGAGTCGGCGACCAGGCGGCGGAAGATCGCGCCGACCGCCTCGTCGCTGCCGACCAGGTGGTCGACCAGCCCGGTGCGGAAGTACGACGGGCACACGACCGTCGCGCGCACCCCCCAGCCCGCTAGCTCGTGGCCGGTCGTCTCGGTCAGCGCGACCACGCCGGCCTTGACCGAGTTGTAGGCCGCCATCCCCGCGGGATGGACCAGCCCCGCGAGCGAGGCGATGTTGACGACGTGACCCGAGCGCTGGTGCTTGAAGACCGGCGTGAACTCGGCGGTCCCGCGCACCACGCCGAAGAGGTTGACGTCGGTGAGCCGCTGCCACTCCTCCATCGTGGTGTGGTCGAGCCGCCCGCCGCCGGCGATCCCGGCGTTGTTGACCAGGACGTCCAGGCCGCCCCACTCGTCCTCGACCCAGGCGCGCGCCGCGGCCCAGTCCTCGGCGGAGGTGACGTCCAGCGTGCGGTCGACCTCGCCGGCCGCACCGGCGAGGTCGGTGGCCAGCACCCGGTCCCCGCGCTCGCGGAACCCCGCGACCAGGGCGGCCCCGAGTCCGCCGCCGGCGCCGGTGACCAGCACCCGCCGGCTCACCGCGCCGCCCGACGGCGTACGTCGTTGCTCAACGTCATGGTCGACACCCTAGCCAGAAGGGCAGCCGGTCAGGCCGGGAAGGACTCGCCCTTCGCGGCCATCTCGCGCAGTCGGTCGGTCGGCCGGAACCGGTCGCCGTACGCCTCGGCCAGCTCGTCGGCGCGCGCCACGAAGGCGGCCAGGCCGATCTCGCCGCTGGCCGACTCGTATCCGGTCATGAACTGCGCCGCGCCGCCGGTGTTGGCCGGGAAGCCGATGCCCATGATCGAGCCGATGTTGGCCGCGGCCGCCGAGGTGATCACGCCCTCCTCGAAGCACTTGGCCGTCTCCAGCGCCTCGATGAACAGCATCCGGTCCTTCATGTCCTGGAACGGGATCTGCTCGTCGGCGGGCGGGAACTGCTCGGCGATGCCGGGCCACAGGCGAGTACGCCGACCGTCCTCGTAGTCGTAGAACCCCGCGCCCTTGAGCCGCGAGGGCCGGCCGATCTCGATCATCTTCTCGACCACGTCGGCCGACGCGTCGGTGGGGAGCTCGCGGCCCTCCTCCTTGGCCGCCGCCTCGTTCGCCACGCGGATCTTCTTCATCAGCTCCATGTTGAGCTCGTCGGAGATCTGCAGCGGGCCGACCGGGAAGCCGGCCTGGGTGGCCGCACGCTCGATCGACATCGGGTGCGCACCCTCGGCGAGCATCACCAGGCCCTCGTTGATCTGGGTGCCGATCACCCGCGAGGTGTAGAACCCGCGGCTGTCGTTGACCACGATCGGGGTCTTGCGGATCTGCTGCACGACGTCGTAGGCCTTCGCCAGCGCCGCGTCGGAGGTCTCCTCACCGCGGATGATCTCCACCAGCGGCATCTTGTCCACCGGCGAGAAGAAGTGCAGGCCGATGAAGTCCTTCGGGCGGTCCACACCCTGCGCCAAGCCGGTGATCGGCAGGGTCGAGGTGTTGGAGCACAGCAGGCTGTCGGCCTCGACGTACGGCGCGATCTCGGCGAACACCTTCGCCTTGAGCGACGGGTCCTCGAAGACCGCCTCGATCACCAGGTCGCAGCCGGTCAGGTCGGCCGGGTCGGCGGTCGGGTGGATCCGGCCGGCGATCTCGTCGGCCTTCGCCTGGTCGATCTTGCCGCGCTCGACGCCCTTGGCGTTGAGCTTCTCGGTGTAGGCCTTGCCCTTCTCCGCGTTCTCGACTGCGACGTCCTTGAGCACGACCTCCATGCCCGCGCGGGCGCAGACGTAGGCGATGCCGGCGCCCATCATGCCGGCGCCGAGGACGCCGACCTTGCGGGCGACGTACTTCTCGAAGCCGTTCGGGCGCAGCGAGCCGGAGTTGATCGCCTGCAGGTCGAAGAAGAACGCCTGGATCATGTTCTTGCTGTTCTGACCGGTGATCAGCTTGGTGAGGTAGCGCGACTCGATCCGCGAGGCGGTGTCGAAGTCGGTGGACGCGCCCTCGACCGCGGCGGACAGGATCGCGCGCTGTGCGGGGTAGTTCGCGCCCTTGGTCTGCTGGCGCAGCAGCGCCGGGAAGGCCGGCAGGAAGGCCGCCAGCTTCGGCGACTGCGGGGTGCCGCCGGGCATCCGGTAGCCCGCGCGGTCCCACGGGTTGCGCGCCGCGTCCTCGTCGCCCGCTTGGGCCTTGATCCACGCCTTCGCGGCGGGGACGAGCTCCTCGCGGGTCGCGACCAGCTCGTCGACCAGGCCGGTGGCCTTGGCCTTGGCCGGGTCGAACTGGGTGCCCTGGAGCAGCACGTCCATCAGCGCGGACTGCAGGCCGAGCATGCGTACGACGCGGGTGACGCCGCCGCCACCGGGCAGCAGGCCGAGCGTCGCCTCGGGGAGGCCGATCTTGACCGAGCGGTCCTCGACCGCGATCCGGTGGTTGGCCGCCAGCGCGATCTCCAGGCCGCCCCCGAGCGCGGCGCCGTTGATCGCGGCGACGACGGGCCGCGGGTAGGTCTCCAGCCGGCGCAGGCCGGCCTTGATCTGCTCGCCCTGCTCGAAGATCTGCGGCGCGTCGGCGGGCGTGGCCTTCGACATCAGCTTGAGGTTGCCGCCGGCGAAGAAGGTCTTCTTGGCGCTGGCGATCACCACGCCGGTGACGTCGTCGACCTCGTCGTAGAGGCGGTCCACGGCCGCGGCCATCGACTCGCGGTAGAGGTCGTTCATGGTGTTCGCGCTCGCGGTCGGGTCGTCGAGCGTGAGGGTGACGATGCCGTCGGCGTCGCGGTCGTAGCGGACGGCGGAGGTCGTCTCGGTGGTCTCGGTGGTCATCAGGGAAAGTCCTTTCTCAGACGCGCTCGACAACGGTGGCGATGCCCATGCCGCCGCCCACGCACAGCGTGGCGAGGCCGCGGCGCAGGTCGCGCCGCTCGAGCTCGTCGACCAGGGTGCCCAGGATCATCGCGCCGGTCGCGCCCAGCGGGTGGCCCATCGCGATCGCGCCGCCGTTGACGTTGGTGACCTCGTGGCTGATGCCCATGTCCTGCATGAAGCGCATCGCCACCGCGGCGAACGCCTCGTTGATCTCCCACAGGTCGATGTCGTCGGCCTGGAGACCGGCGACGGCGAGCGCCTTGCGGGCGGCCGGTGCCGGGCCGGTGAGCATGATCGTCGGGTCCGCCCCGGAGACCGCGGTCGCCACGATCCGGGCACGCGGGGTGAGGCCGAGGTCGTTGCCGACCTCCTCGCTGCCGATCACGGTCAGCGCGGCGCCGTCGACGATGCCCGAGGAGTTGCCGGCGTGGTGCACGTGGTCGATCCGCTCGACCCAGTGGTACTTCTCCAGCGCCACGTCGTCGAAGCCCGCGTCCTTGCCGATCTGGGCGAAGGACGGCTTGAGCCCGGCGAGGCCCTCCACGGAGGTGTCGGGCCGGACCAGCTCGTCGCGCTCCAGCACCGGGATGCCGTTGAGATCCTTCACCGGCACGATCGCGCCGTCGAAGTATCCGTTGGCCCAGGCCTTCGCGGCCCGGTGGTGCGACTCGGCGGCGAACGCGTCGACGTCCTCGCGCTTCCAGCCGCCGAGGGTGGCGATCAGGTCGGCGCCGATGCCCTGCGGCACGAAGCCGGTGGTGAGCGCCGTACGCGGGTCCTGCGCCCAGGCGCCGCCGTCGGAGCCCATCGGCACCCGGCTCATCGACTCCACGCCGCCGGCGAGGATCAGCCCTTCGAAGCCGGAGCGCACGCGCATCGCGGCCTGGTTGACGGCCTCCAGCCCGGAAGCGCAGAAGCGGTTGAGCTGCACGCCCGCCACCGTCTCGGGGTAGCCGGCCGCCAGCGCGGCGGTCTTGGCGATGTCCCCGCCCTGCTCGCCGATCGGCGAGACGACGCCCAGCACCACGTCGTCGACGCGGTCGGTGTCCAGGTCGGGGTTGCGGGTGCGGACCTCCTCGAGGAGGCCGACGATGAGGTCGATGGGCTTGACCTCGTGCAGCGAGCCCGCGGCCTTGCCCTTGCCGCGCGGGGTGCGGAGGTGGTCGTACACGAATGCTTCTGCCATGGTGGTGATTGTGACAGCATTACTGTCACGATCGTCAAGGTTCGCCCCCTACCTGTGGGGCGGCTCACAGCCCAGGACCCCGAGGAGGAACGCCGCCGTGGCCCAGCCCGACGTCGACGCGCTGCGCGAGCTGCTGACGCTCGACGAGCTGACCAACCGGGTCGGCATGAGCGTCCGCAACGTCCGCTTCTACACCGCCAAGGGGCTGGTGCCGCCGCCGATCCGGCGCGGGCGCTCGGGCTACTACACCTCCGAGCACGTCGCCCGGCTGGAGCTGGTGCGCGAGCTCCAGGGGCACGGCTTCACCCTGGCCGCGATCGAGCGCTACCTCGACGGGATCCCGGCGGAGACCACGCCGGAGGACCTCGCGCTGCGCCGTACCATGCTGGCGCCCTGGTCGGCGGAGTCGATGGTCGAGCTCAGCCACGCCGAGTTGGAGGAGCGCGCCGCCCGACGCCTGGACGCCGACGCGGTCGAGATGCTCGAGGTGGTCGGGATCGTCCAGCGGGCCGGGCGCGGCCGCTACCGGGTCGCCACCTCCCAGCTCGCGATCGGGCTGGGGCTGCTCGACCTGGGCTTCCCGACCGAGGCGGCGCTGGCCGCGCGGGAGGTGTACGCCGCCCACGGGCGGGCCGTGGCCGAGGAGCTCAACGAGGTCTTCCGGACCCGGGTGTGGCCGGCCTACAAGGAGGCGGGTGCCACCCCGGAGACGATCCGCGAGGTCGTGGAGAAGCTCAAGCCGCTCTCCATCGCCTCGCTGGTCGCGGCCTACGAGTCGGCGATGGACGACACCCGCCGCGAGGGGATCGAGCGGCGGGCCCGGCGTCAAGAGGAGTCGGACTCCCGCTCGGCCAGCGCTCGCCGTACCGCCTCGCGGTAGGTCAGCGGCTCCCTCGGCACCACCGAGCGCACCGAGTCGTCGGTCACCAGCACCTCGGTGCCCATGGAGTCGATCAGGTTGCGCCCGGTCGTGACGTCCACGTCGGTGACCAGGGCCAGCCAGTACGACGACAGCCGGGGCGTCAGCACGGGTACCTGCACGATCGGGACCTTCCGGCCGGTCATCTCCTCAGCGGCGATCTGCAGCATCGAGAGGTAGGTGAGCCGGTCCGGGCCGCCGATCTCGAGCACCCGACCGAGGGCCCGCTCGTTGTCGACCACGCCGACGAGGTAGCCCACCACGTCGTCCACGGCGATCGGCTGGGTGCGGGTGCCGACCCAGCGGGGCACCACCATCGCGGGGAGGTTCTTCACCAGCTGGCGGGTCAGCTCCCAGGAGATGCCGCCGTGCCCGACCACGATGGCGGCGCGCAGCACGGTGACCGGGACGCCTGCCTCACCGAGCAGCTGCTCGACCTCGCGGCGGCTGCGCAGGTGCGCCGAGAGCTCCTGCCCGTCGGCGCCGAGCCCACCGAGGTAGACGATCTGGCGCACCCCGGCCTCGGCCGCGGCCGCCCCGAAGGCACGGGCGGCGGCCGCGTCCTTCGCCTCGAAGTCGTCGTCGCCCAGGCTGTGCACGAGGTAGATCGCGACATCGGCGCCCGCGAGCGCGGGGCCGAGGGAGTCCGGGTCGTGCACGTCGCCGCCGACGGGCTCGCCGGGTCCGCCGTACTCCTCCGGACGGCGGGTCATCGCCCGCACGGAGTGGCCGGCCGCGACCAGCTCGGGGATCAGGCGGCTGCCGACGAAGCCGGTGGCTCCGGTGACCAGGACGGTGCTCATGGCGCCACGCTATGCGCCCGGCTCACCCGAAGATGGCAGGCAGGGCGAAGAGCATGGTCCCGGACCAGGTGATGTGGGTGAGGATCGGCGCGAGGACGCCGCCGGAGGCCTGACGCTGCAGCCCGCACACGGTGCCGAGCAGGACGGCGGCGAAGCCGAGCATCAGGTTGCCGGTGGCCAGCGTGGCCACGGTGTAGGCGACGGTGGACCACAGCACCGGCCGGCGGGGTACGGCGGCATAGAAAGCTCCGCGGAAGAACAGCTCCTCGCCGATCCCGGTCGCCACCGTGAGCAGCAGGAGCAGCAACGACGGGTCGCCGCCCGCGTGCGCGAGGACGCTGCGGACCAGGTCGGAGACCGGGTCGAGGAAGGAGATGCGGGTCATCACCCAGCCGCCGAGCGCGAAGATCCCGGCCAGCAGCAGGCCGGTCACGATCGGGCCGCTGATCGGCCGGCGCAGCCGGTCGCCCTGCATCAGCCGGCCCAGGTGCAGGGGCCCGGAGGCGAAGGCGCCGGCGGTCCACACGATCGCCAGCACGGCGGTGGAGAGGTAGAACCAGCCGCTGCCCGGGTCGATCCGCAGGGACACGCCGAGCACGACGGCCCCGAGCACCACGACGACGGCGGTGACGACCTGCCGGCGACGCAGCTCGGCGTCGGAGGCGGCCGGGGTGCCGGTCGCGGGCTCGGCGGTGAGGGATCGCCAGATGTCGCGCACGTGCCTCAGTGTCTCAGCCGAGCTGTACGGCGGCCGCGGGGTCCTCCTCGGGAAGGTCGCCGTCGACCGCCGCGGTGACGTCGACCCGGCCCAGCTTCATCCGGCCGCCGAGCACGTTGAGGAAGGCCGTGTCTGCGGCGTCGCGGCCGGTGGCGATCCGCAGCATCGACTCCCGCGGCGCCAGCCGGGTCGCGTCCACGACCTGCCAGGCGCCGTCGAGCCACACCTCCGCGACCGCGTGGAAGTCCATCGGCGTCAGGCCGGGGGCGTAGACGGCCGCCAGTCGCGCCGGGAGCCCCCGCGCCCGGAGGAAGGTGATGACGAGGTGGGCGAAGTCGCGGCACACGCCCGCGCGGGCGAGATAGGTCTCGGTCGCCCCGTCGGTGACCCGGCTGGAGCCTGAGAGGTAGAGCAGGTGGTCGTTGACCCACGTCGCCACGGCCTCGACGGTCTCGGCGCCCTTCATGCCGCGGAAGTGGGCCGCGGCGACCTGGGCGAGTCGGTCGGAGTCGACGTACCGGCTGGGGTTGCGGTAGCTGATCCGGTCGATCTCGGGGGCCTCCTCGGGCTCACTACGGCCCTCGACGACGGCCCGGTAGTCCAGTTGGAACTCGCCCACGGGCGCTTCCGGTACGACGTGCAGCCGGCCGCCGTGGGGCGACTCGACCTCGTGGTAGTCCACGGGCTCTCCGTCGACCGTGACGGTCAGCTCCTCCTCGAGCAGCCCGGGATGCCGGGCGACGGCGACGGCCCAGACCAGGTAGGCGGGCTCGGAGACGGTGCCGGTGATCTTGGCGGAAACGGTGCGCTTCACTCGGGTCAGCCTGTCATTGTTGTACCGCAGAGAAACACCGAGGGGCCCCGCTCCTGCCAGGCGGGGCCCCTCGGTGTGATCGAGGGGGACGTCAGCGCTTGAGGTTCTTCGCCGCGTCCTTGAGGTTCTCACCGACCTGCTTGACCTTGGACTCGCCCTGCTCGGCTCGACCCTCGTTCTTCAGCTCGTCGTTGCCCGTGGCGGCGCCGGTGGACTCCTTGGCCCGGCCCGAGGCCTCCTCGAACTTGTTCTTCGCCTTGTCACCAATACCCATGTCAGGTCTCCTTAGCGGCTCGCTGAACGAACAATTCACAGTCAAGCATGCGGACCTCGTCCAAAGATCACCCGCAGGGATGCAGTCTGTGCGCGGTTCTGGACGAGCGGCTCCGAGGTGCGTCAGCCGGTGAGGACGAAGTCGACCCTGAGGGAGGGTTGCTGTCGGGGTCCGGGCCCCTTCGGGTCGGTCAGGGGTGGGGGTCGGGTGAGGTAGTGGTGCCCGGTGGGCAGGGTGGTGGCGATGCCGTGGGTGCCGTGCGGTCCGGGTGCGGGGGTGGTGTGCCAGTCGGGGGCCTGCTTGGCCAGGTTGCAGGCCTCGCACATGCCCTTGAACCGCCCCGGGTCTGGTGGAGGCATTGATCCCACGGAAGGGTGGAGTCATGCCAGCACCGAAGAAGTACCCGGTCGAGCTTCGTGATCGGGCGATTCGTTTGGTCGAGGATCTGCTTGCCGATCCCGACCTCGAGCTCTCGGTCACCGGCGCGTGCAGCCGGGTGTCGGAGCAGCTGGGCATCAACCGCGACACGTTGCGGGGCTGGGTCAAGCAGGCCCAGATCGATGCCGGGACCAAGCCAGGCCTGTCGACCGACCAGCAGCGCCGGCTCAAGGAGCTGGAGGCCGAGAACCGTGAGCTGCGGCGGGCGAACGCGATCTTGAAGACCGCCTCGGCTTTCTTCGCGGCGGAGCTCGACCGCCCATCGCCACGCTCGTGAGGTTCATCGACGAGCACCGCCACGACAGGGTCGATGGCAGGGAGTTCGGGGTCGAGCCGATCTGCAGGGTGCTGTCCGAGCACGGCTGCAAGATCGCCCCGGCGACCTACTGGGCTCACGCGAAGCGACCCGCGTCGGCCCGGGCGGTTCGGGATGCGGAGCTGATCATCGAGATCCGCCGGGTTCATGAGTCGAACTACGGGGTCTATGGGGCCCGCAAGGTGTGGCGTCAGCTCAACCGCGAGGGCATCGAGGTCGCCCGCTGCACCGTGGAGCGGCTGATGGCTGCCGATGGCCTGGCCGGAGCGGTCCGGGGCGCCAGCAGGCGCACCACCCCCCCGACCCCGCTGCGCCGCGGCCGGAGGACCTGGTCGAGCGGCAGTTCGTGGCTGTTCGTCCCAACGAGCTGTGGGTTGTGGACTTCACCTACGTGGCGACCTGGTCGGGGTTCGTCTACGTCGCCTTCTGTGTCGACGTCTTCGCCCGGGTGATCACCGGCTGGCGGGTGTCCCGGTCGATGAGCACCGACCTGGTGCTGGACGCCCTCGAGATGGGGATCTGGCAACGCCAGCGCGAAGGCCACTCCATCCAGGGGCTGGTGCATCACTCGGACGCGGGCAGCCAGTACACCTCGATCCGCTACACCGAGCGGCTCGCCGAGGCCGGCGCGAAGCCCTCGATCGGGTCGGTCGGGGACTCCTACGACTGTGAGAAGAATCAGGGGCTGCCTGGCCGGGGTCTGACCCTTGCTTACGACTGGCCGCGGTGCCTTGGCGTTGATCTGTCGGCGCCGGCCAGGTGGCGATCAACGCACACGCCGGCTGGCCGGGAGGGCGGTGACCGAATAGGGGCCTGATCGCCAAACCTGACCCATCACAGTCCTGTCCTACCCGCCCGACCAGCTGGCTCCGACCACCCAGCAGATCAGGAGGGCAGCCATGACCAGCATGACCGTCGAACCCGCCGAGCAGGTAGCCGCCGACGTCACGAGTCGGCAGATCATCATCGGTGTCGACACCCACAAGTACGCCCACGTCGCGGTCGCCTTGGACCACCTCGGCGCACGGCTCGCTGCGCAGCATGTCGCGGCGAACCGCGAGGGATACGCGCAACTCGAGGCTTGGGCCGCCTCGTTGGCCGGCAACGGTCGCGTGATCGCTTACGGCGTCGAGGGCACCGGCAGCTACGGAGTCGGCCTGGCCAGTTTCCTGCGCCGCACCGGCCACCGCGTCATCGAGGTCAACCGCGGTGACCGGCGCGGCCGTCGCAGCAACGGCAAGAGCGACACCCTCGACGCCGAGGCCGCCGCGCGTGCAGTACTCGGCGGCCAAGCGACGGCGATCCCGAAGTCCGCCGACGGCACCGCCGAGATGATCCGACAGATCAAGATCGCCCGGGACACCGCGCGGAAGGCCAGGACCAGCGCGATGATCACGCTCAAGGCGCTGATCGTCACCGCGCCCGCGGACCTGCGCGAGCACCTCGCCGGGACATCCGACAAGGTCCTCATCAACCGGTGCGCCTCGTTGCGTCCGGGAGCGGTGACCTCACCGACCGCGAGTGCGAAGCACGCGCTACGGACGCTCGCGAAGCGCTACCAAACGCTGGACGCCGAAATCCGCGAGCACGACACGATCCTCGACGACCTCACCCGCGCCCACGCACCCACCCTGCGTGAAGGACTGGGCATCGGCGCCGACACCGCCGCCGAGGTCCTCATCGTCTTCGGCGACAACCCAGAACGCGTTCACTCCGAAGCCGCGTTTGCCAAGCTTTGCGGCACCAGTCCGGTCCCTGCCTCATCAGGCATGACGAACCGGCACCGGCTCTCACGAGCCGGTCACCGCGAAGCGAACGCCGCCCTCTACCGAGCTGTGATCGTCCGGATGAGGTTCCATCAGCCGACCATCGATTACGTCGCCCGACGCACTGCCGAGGGGCTGTCTAAACGCGACATCATCCGGTGCCTCAAGCGTTACCTCGCCCGCGAGGTGTACCAAGCCGTGATGACCGACCACCGCGCCCGCCGGGGCGAGGCGCCACAATGAAGTCTTGACCTATAGGGGCGTCAACGCCATGGCCGAATCGATCATCGGCCTGTTCAAGACCGAAGTCATCAGACGGCGCGGTCCGTGGCGGAACCTCGACGACGTCGAGATCGCCACACTGGAGTGGGTCGACTGGTTCAACAACCGGCGCCTCTTCGAGGCGCTCGGCAACATCCCACCGGCCGAGGCCGAAGCCACCTACTACCTCACGCAGCACGAGTCTGAGACCCTCGAAATGTCAGAACCGAGCCTCCACTGAACCCGGGGCGGTTCACCTGCCCGTTGGTGGCGCTGGTCGGGCCGCCCGAGGCGTGGTCGGTGGCGTGGTCGAGGTGGCGGACCGGGGCGTCGCACCAGGGGGTGCGGCAGGTGCGGTCCCGGAGCCGGATGAACCGGGCCAGGCTGGCGCGGAACCGGCGCGAGCGGGTCTCGGCCGCGGCCAGCTCTCCGGTGACCGGGTGGGTGTAGAGCCGCCGTACCCACACCTTCTCCCCTTCGGTGAGCGCGTCGGCGGTGATCTCCCGGGCGAGCTCGGCCGGGATCGGGCCGTAGCCCTCCAGGTGCGCGGGGTCTTCGCTGGTGCCGAACAGCGCGGCATCGGTCATCACCAGCCCCAACTGCACCCCCGGACCTACCGGGGCGCCCGCGTCGGTGGAGGGGCTGGTGGGCTGGTCGTGCCAGCTCGTGGACGAGGTGGGGGCGACGGCGTGGGTGGTGACGGTGTCCACCAGGGTGTCGGTGATGACCTGCCCCCGGGTGCGGGGGTCACCGGCCGCGCGGGCAGCGTCCGCGGCCCGGGTCAGGGTGGCCCACAGCGCGACCCCGGCCTTGACCGGCAGCAGGGCGGTGAACCACACCATGGTGTCCGGTGCCGGCCGGATCGAGGCATGCCGGTCGGCCTCGGCGTTGCGGCGGCGCGCGACCGCGGCCGCGGGGTCGGCCTGCTCGGCCGCGGCCCGCACCAGCCCGGCCAGCTCCCGATCGCCCCGCTCCTGGAGCCAGCACGGGTCGGCGGCGATCTGGGCGTCCACCGCCACCCGGTCGGCCAGGGACAGGCACGCGGTCTCCCGCGCGATCAAGGTCGCCTTCCACTCGGTGATCCGCCCGGCACGCCACGCCGCCCACGTGTGGGGCAGCTCGCGCTGCACGATCAGCGCGAGCCCCAGATGCCGGGCCCCGCGGTGCGGGGAGACCCTCCGGGCGTGCGCGACCTGATGCCCGATCCCCCGGCCCTGCGCGGCCGCGGGCACTCCGGCCGCGGCCCGCGCGGCCCGGGTCTGTGTGTCCAGCTCCGCCGAGAGCGCCGCCTGTGCCGCGGTGACCACACACGACAGCTCCTCCAACGCCCGGATCGCATCCACCATCCCGGCCGGGTCCAGCCCCGACCCCGCCTCCTCGGGACCGTCGGGACCCTCGTCGGTCGCCGCGGCGACCGCCGCGGACAGCTCGGCCGCCCACGCTCCCACCGTCCCCGCGCACAGCCGCTCACCCGGCGCCGCGGACAGGGAGACGAGCTCTGCGAGACGTTCGATCATAGATACGATTCTACTCCGCTCGACCGACAGTAGACACCCGACCTTCGTCCCTGTGGACAACGACCTTGGCCTCGACAAGCTCGACCAGCGAAAGCCGGGCCGGGTCTCGACGGGCTCGACCACCGAGAGCCGGGGTGTGGTCTCGACGGGCTCGACCAGCGAAGGCCGGGGTGGTCTCGACCGGCTCGACCAGCGAGAGCCGGGCATGGTCTCGACAGGCTCGACCACCGAAGGCCCGCACGACCACCGAGAGCCGGGGTGGTCTCGACGGGCTCGACCAGCGAAGGCCCGCACGACCACCGAGAGCCGGGGTGGTCTCGACGGGCTCGACCACCGAAGGCCCGCACGACCCACGAGAGCCAGCGCGGGTCTCGACGGGCTCGACCAGCGAGAGCCGGGGTGGTCTCGACGGGCTCGACCAGCGAAAGCCGGGCCGGGTCTCGACAGGCTCGACCAGCGAGAGCCGGGGTGGTCTCGACGGGCTCGACCAGCGAGAGCCGCGGTGGTCTCGACGGGCTCGACCAGCGAAGGACCGCTCGACCAGCGAAGGCCCGCTCGACCAGCGAAGGCCCCCGGGCCTCAGCTGAACGCCAGGGCGGCGTCGTCGATCCGGGAGCGCCGGATGGTGCGGACGTCGTGCAGGTAGTTCTGCCGCAGCCGCCAGGGCTCCTTGTCGCCCTGGCGCGGCAGGTCGTCGATGGAGCGGAGCACGTACCCGGCGCTGAAGTCCATGAACGGCTCGCGGCCGAGCCCCTCGGGCGGGACGGGGACGACGGCGCGGTAGCCGTGGGCGTCCATGTGCGCGAGCAGCCGGCAGACGTACTCCGCGACCAGGTCGGCCTTGAGCGTCCAGGACGCGTTGGTGTAGCCGATGGTGAAGGCGAAGTTCGGCAGCCCGGAGAGCATCAGCGCCCGGTAGGAGATGCTGTCGCTGAGGTCGACCTTGTCCCCGTCGACGACGAACTCAGCGCCACCGAAGGCCTTCAGGTTGAGCCCGGTGGCGGTGACCACGACGTCGGCCTCGAGCTCGCGCCCGGAGCCCAGGCGCAGGCCGGCGGGGGTGAACCGCTCGATGGTGTCGGTGACGACCTCGGCCCGACCGGAGCGCAGCTCCTTGAAGAGGTCGGAGTCGGGGACCAGGCACAGCCGCTGGTCCCACGGGTCGTAGCGCGGCTTGAAGTGGGTGTCCACGTCGACGGACGCGGGCAGCCGCTTGAGGTTCTCGCCGCGGATCAGCCGCCGCGCGAGCCGCGGCTGGGCCTGGCAGAACTGATAGAGCGCGGTCGCGGCGCCGATGTTCTTCCACCGCACAACCCGGTAGGCCGCCTTCTCCGGCAGTCGCCGGCGCAACCAGGAGGCGATCTTGTCCACGGCCGGGAGGGAGAGGATGTACGTCGGGGAGCGCTGCAGCATGGTCACCTGCTCGGCGCCGCCCTTGGCCAGTGCGGGCACCAGCGTCACCGCGGTCGCGCCGGAGCCGATCACCACGACCCTCTTGCCGGTGGGGTCGAAGCCCTCGGGCCAGTGCTGGGGGTGGATGACCTCGCCGGCGAAGCTCTCCTGGTCGGCGAAGGTCGGAGTGAAGCCCTGCTCGTAGTCGTAGTAGCCCGAGCACGCCCAGAGGAAGTCGGCGGTGAGCTCGCGGGTGCCGTCGGGGGTCTCGGCGGTCACCGTCCAGCGGGCGGTATCGCTGTCCCACTCCGCGCGCACGACCCGGTGCTCGAAGAGGATCCGCTGGTCCACGGCGTACTCCCGCGCCGTCTCGCGCACGTAGTCCAGGATCGCGCCCCCGTCGGCGAGGGACTTCTCCCCCGTCCACGGCTTGAAGCGGTAGCCCAGGGTGTACATGTCGCTGTCCGAGCGCACCCCCGGGTAGCGGAACAGGTCCCAGGTGCCGCCGGACGCCGCACGCGACTCCAGCACGAGATAGGACCTCCCCGGATGCTCGCGGCTCAGTTGCGCGGCCGCGCCGATGCCGGAGAGTCCGGCGCCGATGATCAGGACGTCCACGTGCTCGCTCATGAAAGTAACTGTAACCCGATGTCGCACTCACTCGGAGGAAGTGCGTCGTGGCTCACACACCCACGTCCGAGTCACACACTTGGGGGCGTTGAGGCAGACCTTCGGTCAGTGGCACCTTCTCCTAAGACGGGGGTGTCGACCGCCGTTCATCCTCTTCGCGGACCAGAAGGAACTCTCATGAACCACTCGTTCACTCCTGCGCTCCCGCCCTCCCGCGGGCCGCTCTCCGGCCTGCTCGTCGACGCGCTCCGGCGCCGCCCCGACCAACTGAGCGCCTCCGACGCCGACCTGCTGGTCGCGCTCGCTGGCGCGTCCGGCGAGCTCACCGCGCCGGAGGCGGTCGAGGACGTCCAGCTCGCCCTGTGGGTGCTCTTCGAGCTGCACTACCGCGGGTTCGCCGGGGTGGACGCGGACTGGGAGTGGGACCCGCGCCTGCTCTCCGCCCGACGCCACCTCGAGGACAGCCTGCTGGAGTCCCTGCGCCGTCGTCTGGCCCAGCCGATCGAGCGGTTCCAGCGACGGCTCGTGCGCGAAGGTCCCGCCGCGGCCGTCGACGACGCCTTCGAGCAGCAGCCCGGCCCGGCGCTGGCCCGCTTCATCCGCCGCACCGCCGACATCGAGCAGTGGCGCGAGTTCCTCGCCTGCCGCTCGGTCTACCAGCTCAAGGAGGCCGACCCGCACTCCTGGGCGATCCCGCGACTGCACGGCCGGGCCCAGTCGGCGCTGCTGGACATCCAGTACGACGAGTACGGCACCGGCCGCCCCGAGCGCAAGCACGCCACCTTGTTCGCCGACACCCTGACCGGCTCCGGGCTGAGCGCCGACTACGGCCACTACGTCGCCCACGTTCCGGCCGAGGTGCTGGCCGCGTCCAACTTCATGTCGACGTGCGGGCTCCGGCGCTCGCTGCGCGGGGCCAGCGTCGGCCACCTGGCGATGTATGAGTCCTCCAGCTGCCAGCCGAACCGCGACTACGACCGCGGCGCGGCCCGACTCGGGTTCGGCGAGGACGTCCGGGCGTACTTCCTCGAGCACGTCGAGGCGGACGCGGTGCACGAGCAGGTCGCGCTGCGGCACATGCTGGGCGGGCTGCTGGCCGACGAGCCGAGCCTGCTGTCGAGCGTCGCCCTCGGCGTCGTCGGCGGGATCCACCTCGACAACGCGGTCGCCCGCCGTCAGCTGAGCGCCTGGAAGTCCGGCGAGAGCTGCCTGACCAGCCCCCTGACCCAGCCGGTGGCCGCGTGACCGAGCGCGAGCCCGAGGTGGTCTGGGAGCCCTGCGACGACGGGCCGCTCCTGGTCCGGGGCGCCCGGGTGTGGACCGACGGCGACGGGGTCGAGCACCCGGTCACCCGCCCGGTCGTGGCGATCTGCCGGTGCGGCGGCTCGGCACTCCAGCCGTGGTGCGACGGCTCGCACAAGCACCTGCGCCGGTCCTGACCTCTCCCGAGATCGGACTCAGCGGGCGTAGAGCTCGACGAACCGGGACAACAGGTGCGGCGGCTCGCTGACCGTCGCCGCCCGCGCGGCCGCGACGAGGCCGTCGTACTCGTGGGGATGGAAGTAGCCGTGCTCGCGGTAGACGGTGATTCGCAGCACCAGCTGCTCGACGTCGAGCTCGGGGTGGAACTGCGTGGCGTAGACGTTGCGCCCCAGCCGGAAGCCCTGCACCGGGCAGGCGCGCCCGCGCGCCAGCAGCACAGCCCCGGCGGGCAGGTGACGCACCGCCTCCTTGTGCCCGAGGAAGGCGTCGAAGCGCTCCGGGAGTACGCCGAACAGCGGGTCCTCGCGCCCGGCGTCGGTGAGGGTCACCGGGACCGCGCCGATGGGCTCGCCGTACGTGCGGTCCACCTCGCCGCCGCGCAGCGACCCGATGGTGCCGATGCCGTAGCACGCGCCCAGGAACGGGAAGTCGGAGTCCAGCACCCGCTCGGCCAGCGCCCGCAGGTCGGCCTCGACCCGCAGCTGGACCGGCGACTTGGACGCCTCGGCATCGGAGATGTTGAACGGCCCGCCGCCCAGGATGATGCCGGAGAGCCCGTCGAGCTCCACGTCGTGCAGCGCATCCCGCTCCAGACGGATCCGCCGCAGGTCGCCCTCGGCGAGGCCGGAGAAGCGCAGGACGGCGTCGTACTCCCCGTCGGCGGCGTCGTCCTCCGCGCGGGTCCCGAGGAACAGGAACGGCTTCACGGGGAGGAGCGTAGGACGAGGCGAGAAAGGCGCGCGCGACCCGGTCGCGGACAGGGCTATCGTCGGAACCGATGAGCCTGCCCTCCGTCGCCCCGGACCCCGCGGCCGCCGAGCTCGCCGCGGCGTTCCGCCGGCTGCCCGCCGACGCGCCGGTGCGGCTGGGCAAGCGCACGTCGAACCTGTTCCGCCCGCGCGCGGCTGCGACGACCACCCTGGACACCAGCGGCCTGAGCGGGGTGCTCGCGATCGACCCGGTGGCGCGGACCGCCGACGTGCAGGGCATGTGCACCTACGAGACCCTGGTCGACGCGACCCTGGCCCACGGCCTGATCCCGCCCGTGGTCCCCCAGCTGAAGTCGATCACCCTCGGCGGCGCGGTCGCCGGGCTCGGCATCGAGTCCACCAGCCTCCGCAACGGACTGCCGCACGAGTCGGTGCTGGAGATGGACGTCCTCACCGGCTCCGGCGAGATCGTCACCTGCACGCCGGACGGCGAGCACGCCGACCTGTTCCGCGCGTTCCCCAACTCCTACGGCTCCCTGGGCTACGCGCTGCGGCTGCGGATCGAGCTCGAGCCGGTGCCGCCGTACGTCGCACTTCGCCACGTCGCCTGCGCTGACGCCGACGACCTGACGCGCGCGGTGGAGGAGGTCGCCGCGACCGGGGAGTACGACGGCCTCCGCGTGGACGCCGTCGACGGGGTCGCCTTCGCCCCCGGCGACCTGCGGCTGACCCTGGCCCGCTGGACCGACGAGCCCGGGCGGGTCTCGGACTACACCGGCCAGCAGGTCTACTACCGATCGGTCCAGGAGCGCACCTCCGACCGGCTCACGATCCGCGACTACCTGTGGCGCTGGGACACCGACTGGTTCTGGTGCTCGGCCGCGTTCGGCGCGCAGAACCCGACCGTCCGACGGCTCTGGCCGGCCCGGTGGCGGCGCTCGGACGTCTACCACCGGCTGGTCGGGCTGGACCGCCGCTACGGAGTCGTCGACCGGCTCGACGCCCGGGCCGGGCGGCCCCGGCGGGAGCGGGTGATCCAGGACGTCGAGGTGCCCGCGGACCGACTGGGCGACTTCCTCGCCTGGTTCGACGCCGAGGTCGGGATGCGGCCGGTGTGGCTGTGCCCGCTGCGGCTGCGCGACACCACCCACGGCGAGCGCCCGTGGGCGTCGTACCCCCTCGCGGCCGGGACGACCTACGTCAACGCCGGCTTCTGGGGCACCGTCCCGGTCGGCCCGGAGGCGCCGGATGCACCGGTCAACCGGGCGATCGAGGCGAAGGTCGACGAGCTCGGCGGGCATAAGTCGCTGTACTCCGAGGCTTTCTATGACGTGGAGACCTTCGACGCGCTCTACGACGGACCCAACCTCGCGGCGGTCCGGGAGCGCTACGACCCGGGCGGCAGACTGACCGCCCTCTACGACAAGGTGGTGCGAGGACGATGACGACGACGGTGGCGGGGGCGCTGGAGTCGCTCCTCGAGCACGACCTGCCGGTGCGGTTCACCGCCTACGACGGCAGCTCCGCCGGCCCGGCCGACAGCCCGATCACCCTGGAGCTGCGCTCGCCGAAGGGGCTGACCTACCTGCTCACCGCGCCCGGCGACCTCGGGATGGCGCGGGCCTACGTCAGCGGCGAGCTGGTGGCGCACGGCGTGCACCCGGGCGACCCCTACGACCTGCTCACGCTCCTGCAGTCGCGGGTCACGATGCGCCGCCCGAGCCCCACCGAGGCGTGGGCGATCGCCCGCGACCTGCGGCTGCACCGGCTCCGCCCGGTCGCGCCGCCGGCCATCGAGCGGCGGCCCCGGTGGCGCCGTACCCTCGACGGGGTCGCGCACTCCCTGCGGCGCGACGCCACCGCGATCTCGCACCACTACGACGTCTCCAACCGGTTCTACGAGCACGTGCTGGGGCCGTCGATGGCCTACACCTGCGCGGTCTTCCCGACGGAGACCGCCACGTTGGAGGAGGCCCAGGCGGAGAAGTTCGACCTGGTCGCGCGCAAGCTCGACCTGCGAGCCGGGCAGCGGCTGCTCGACGTCGGCAGCGGCTGGGGCGGGATGGTCCTGCACGCCGCGAGGGAGTACGGCGTCCGCGCGCTCGGCGTGACCCTGTCGCGGCAGCAGGCCGAGTGGGGCAAGCGCGCCGTGGACGAGGCGGGGCTGGGCGACCTGGTGGAGATCCGGCACGCGGACTACCGCGACGTGCTCGAGCAGGACTTCGACGCGGTCAGCTCGATCGGGCTGACCGAGCACATCGGCATCGCGCGCTACCCGTCGTACTTCTCCTTCCTTCGGAGCAAGGTGCGACCCGGCGGCCGGCTGCTCAACCACTCCATCACCCGGCCCACCAACGCGGCCGTGAGGACGGGGGCGTTCATCGACCGCTACATCTTCCCCGACGGCGAGCTGACCGGGGCGGGGACGATCATCTCCCGCGCGCAGGACGCCGGCTGGGAGCTCCTGCACGCGGAGAACCTGCGCCCGCACTACGCCCGGACGCTGGCGCACTGGTCGGCGAACCTGCAGGCGAGCTGGGAGGCATGTGTCGCCGAGGTCGGCGAGGAGCAGGCGCGCCCGTGGGGGCTCTACCTCGCGGGCTCGCGGGTCGGCTTCGACCGCGACGACGTCGAGCTGCACCAGGTGCTGCTGGTCGGGACCGAGCCGTCCGGCGAGGTCGCCTATCCGCTGCGCCCGACCTGGGGGTCCTGACGCCTCAGGCCTGGGCGGCGGCGCCGGAGTCCAGCAGCGGCTCGGGGTCCACGCCCCAGGCGGCCAGGGCCGCGCGGGTGTCGGTGCCGGGCTCGCGCGGGGGCAGGCCGAGGTCCGCGGCCGTGCGGGAGAAGCGCGGCGCCGGTGCCGGCTGGGTCAGCCCGTCGCGCTCGACCAGGGTGCCGCGGCCCGCGATGTGCGGGTGGTCGACCGCCTCGGGCAGCGGGATGATCGGCGCCACGCAGGCGTCGGTGCCGTCGAAGACCTCGGCCCACTCGGCCTGGGTGCGCTCCTTGAAGCGCGCGGTGAGCAGCTCGCGCAGCTGCCCGAGGTTGCCCAGGTCGTTGCGGTCGGGAGCCTTGCCCTCCAGGCCGAGCAGTGAGATCAGCTGGTCGTAGAACTGCGGCTCCAGCGCGCCCACCGACATGTGCTTGCCGTCGGCGGTCTCGTAGACGTCGTAGTAGGGCAGCCCGCCGTCGAGCATCCCCGACGCGCGGCGCTCGCTCTGCAGGCCGATGCCGAACATCGAGGCGCCCATGGCGTTCAGGTGCGCCGTACCGTCGACGATCGCGGCGTCGACCACCTGCCCCCGACCGCTCACCTTCGTCTCGAGCAGGGCGGCCAGGATGCCGATGACGAGGTACGTCGACCCGCCGCCGAAGTCGCCGAGCAGGTTGAGCGGGAAGTGCGGCCGCGCCGGGTCCTGACCGCACCCGTGCAGCGCGCCGGTGATGGCGATGTAGTTCATGTCGTGGCCGGCGGCGTTCGCCCATGGGCCCTCCTGGCCCCACCCGGTCATCCGGCCGTAGACCAGCCGCGGGTTGCGCTCCCAGCAGGCGTCGGGGCCCAGCCCGAGCCGCTCCAGGGTCCCCGGCCGCATCCCCTCGACGAGCACGTCGGCCTGCTCGACCAGGTCGAGCACGGCGGCGACCGACTCCGGTCGCTTGAGGTCCAGCGCGACGCTGGGGCGGCCGCGGGTGAGCACGTCCTGCGCGCCGCCGACGGTCAGCGGGCTGCCGCCGGGCCGGTCCACCCGGATCACGTCGGCGCCCAGGTCGGCGAGCAGCATGCAGGCGTGCGGGCCCGGCCCGATCCCGGCGATCTCCACGACCTTCACCCCGCGCAGCGGGCCGGTCCCCTGTCCCAGCTCGATCTCCGTCATGCCGCGCATCATGTCAGTGCGTCCCGGGTAGCGTGCCGCCATGGCCGAGATCCGCGACCTCACCGACGACGAGGCCCGTCGGGCGCTGCTGAAGTGGGGCGCCGCGGAGCCGGATGTGCTCCCGGCCTGGGTCGCCGAGATGGACTACGCCCTCGCGCCGCCCGTGCACGACGCGCTGCGACAGGCGGTGGAGGACCAGGTGACCGGCTACCCGCCGTTCCCGACCGAGGGGTACGGCGGCACCGCGGGCCGCGCGCTCCAGGAGGCGTACGCCGGGTTCGCCGAGCGGCAGTTCGGCCACCTCGTGGCGCCCGAGCACGTCCTCCCGGTGGTCGACGTGACCGCGGGCGTCCGGTTCGTGCTGGACGTGCTGAGCGGTCCCGGCGCCGTCGTGTTCCCGCTGCCCGGCTACCCGCCGCAGCACGACATCGCCCAGGTGACCGGTCGGGAGCGGGCCGACCTGGTGCTCGACCCGGACGCCGAGCGCGCCGAGATCGACCTGGGCCGGCTGGACGCGCTGCTGGCCGCGGGCGCCGAGACGCTGCTGCTCACCCAGCCGCACAACCCGTGGGGCCGGGTGTTCACCCGGGCCGAGCTCGAGGGGATCCGGGACGTGGTCGTGCGCCACGGGGCACGGGTGGTCAGCGACGAGATCCACGCGCCGCTCGTGCTCGACGGTCACGAGCACGTCTCCTACCTCAGCATCGAGGGCACCGCCGACCACGCCGTCGCGGTCACCGCCGCCTCCAAGGCGTTCAACACCCCGGGGCTGCGCTGCGCCCAGATCGTCACGGGGGACGAGGCGACCATGCGGCGGCTGCTGGCGGCGCCGATGGCCCGCAACGACTCCTGGTCCCCGCTCGGGGTGATCGCAGCGACCGCGGCGTTCCGCGACGGTGACGCCTGGCTGACCGCGCTCCGCGCCCGGCTCTCCGCCCAGCGGGACCTGCTCGCGCGCCTGCTGGCCGAGCACCTGCCCGCGGCGCGGATGCGGCCGCTGGAGGCGACGTACCTCGCCTGGCTGGACCTGCGCGCCTACCACGACGACCCGGCAGGCGTGGCGCTGCAGCACGCGCGGGTGTGGGTGCAGGACGGCCGGCTGTTCCAGCCGGACCTGCCCGGTCATGTCCGGCTCAACATCGCCACCTCTCCCGAGCGGCTCACCGAGATCGTCCGCCGGATGGCCGCCGCGCTCGCCTGAGCGCCACCGACCCGACACCCGAACCCCCGCACGGCGTTCACCTGCCCGACATCCGGCGCGCGGACCGTCGATGCCATGAGCACCCGCATCGCCGTGGCCGGCCTGGGGTACGTCGGGCTCTCCGTCGCCGCCGTCCTGGCGCGCAGCTGCACCGTGGTCGGGCTCGACGTCGACGCCGAACGGGTCGCCGAGCTGCGCTCGGGAGGCACTCCGATCCAGGACGCGGACCTGGCCCGGTTCCTCGCCGAGGAGGACCTCGACCTCACCTTCACCACCGACCCCGAGTCCGCCTACGCCGACGCCGAGTTCGTGGTCATCGCGACCCCGACCGACTACGACACCGCGACCGACAGCTTCGACACCCGCTCGGTGGAGGCGGTGATGGCCGACGTACGCCGCCTGGCGCCGGAGGCGACCATGGTCATCAAGTCCACCGTCCCGGTGGGGTACGTCGACTCCCTGGACGCCGACGACGTGTTCTTCTCCCCCGAGTTCCTCCGCGAGGGCCGGGCGCTGCACGACAACCTGCACCCCTCGCGGATCGTGGTCGGCGAGGACTCCGACCGGGCGCGATGGTTCGCGCAGCTGCTGGTCAAGGGCGCCGACACCGACACCGTCCCCGTGCTCGTCACCGGCTCCACCGAGGCCGAGGCGATCAAGCTGTTCGCCAACACCTACCTCGCGATGCGGGTGGCGTTCTTCAACGAGCTCGACTCCTACGCCCTGCTGCACGGCCTGGACAGCCGCGAGGTGATCGACGGCGTCGGCCTGGACGCGCGGATCGGCGGGCACTACAACAACCCGTCGTTCGGGTACGGCGGCTACTGCCTGCCCAAGGACACCCGGCAGCTGCTCGCGAACTACGCCGGGGTCCCGCAGAATCTGATCCGAGCGGTCGTGGAGGCCAACACCACGCGGATGGACGTGGTCGCCGCGGACGTGCTCTCCCGCCGGCCCCGGGTCGTCGGTGTGCACCGGCTGACCATGAAGGCGGGGTCGGACAACTTCCGCTCCTCGGCGGTGATCGGGGTCATGGAGCGGCTCTCCGACGCCGGCGTGGACCTGCTCGTCTACGAGCCCGGCCTGGCCGGCAAGGAGTTCCTCGGCGCGACCGTGTGCCGGGACCTCGGCGACTTCAGTGAGCGCGCCGAGGTGATCCTGGCCAACCGGATGGTCCCCGAGCTCGCGCCGGTCGCGGACAAGGTGTGGACGCGCGACCTCTTCGGCGCCGACTGACGTCGCGGCTCAGTCGTTGCGGGGCTGCGCGGCGATCAGGTCGCGGAACCAGTCGAAGGAGCGCTTCGGCGTGCGGGCCAGGGTGGCGTGGTCGACGTACACCAGGCCGAAACGCTGGCTGAAGCCGTCGCCCCACTCGAAGCCGTCGAGCAGGCTCCAGGCGAAGTAGCCGCGCACGTCCACGCCCTGGCGCACCACGGTCGCGACCGCCTGCAGGTGGTCGCGGTGGAAGTCGATCCGGGCCTGGTCGTCGACCACGCCCGCCTCGTCCGGCCCGGTGCCGTAGGCGCAGCCGACCTGGGTGACCACCAGCGGCGGGAGGGCGGCGCGGTAGCGGGCGCGCATCAGCAGCAGCAGCTCCTGCAGCGCCTCCGGCACGACCGGCCAGCCCCCGTCGGTCGTCGGCCGCCCCAGGACGGGGAGCAGCTCGAAGGGCAGGTCCGCGTCCCCGGACGGAGCACCCACCCGCACCGGGGTCGCGTAGTTGATGCCGTAGAAGTCCAACGGCTGCCGGATCAGCGGCATGTCCCCGGGCCGGACGACGAGCTCCATCAGCGGCTGCAGGTCCTCGGGATAGCGCCCCAGCAGCATCGCCTCGGTATAGGTCGCGTTCCAGATCGCGTCCAGCAGCTTGGACGCGCCGACGTCCGCGTCGTCGTCGGAGGCCGGCCACATCGGTGCGTGGCTGTTCGCGCAGCCCACCGCCCCCCGCGCCCCCGAGCTCCGCAGCGCCACGGCACCGGCGCCGTGCGCCATCAGCAGGTGGTGGGCGGCAGGGAAGGCGTTCAGCGACAGCCGCTTGCCCGGGGCGTGCCGGCCGATGCCGTAGCCGAGCATCGTGGCGATGCCGGGCTCCTGGACGGGGATCCAGTGGGTGACCCGGTCGCCGAGCCGCTCGCCGACCAGGGCGGCGTACTCCCCGAACCGGGCCGCGGTCTCGCGGTTCAGCCAGCCCCCGTCGTCCTCCAGCGCCTGCGGGAGGTCCCAGTGGTAGAGCGTGGCCATCAGGTGCTGCCCCGCGGCGAGCAGGCCGTCGACCAGCCGGTCGTAGTGGTCCAGCCCCGCGGCGTTGGCCGGGCCACGACCGGCGGGCTGGACCCGCGGCCAGGAGACCGAGAAGCGGTGACTGTTCGTGCCGAGGTCGGCCAGCATCTCCACGTCCTCGGGCCACCGCCGGTAGTGGTCGCTCGCCACGTCGCCGGTCGCGTCGTCGACCACCCCGCCACCGGCGTGGGTGAAGGTGTCCCAGATCGAGCGCCCCTTGCCGTCGGCGTCCCACGCACCCTCCACGGGATAGGCCGCCGTGGCCGTCCCGAAGAGGAACCCCGGAGGCAGCTGGGGGAACCCCCGGGCAGCGGAAAAGAGCAGTCACAGGGGGACGATATGTCGATGAGCCTCGTCGTGTACCCCGGATCGGAACGATTCCGCACCCGCGAGGACGGCCGGGACACCCGGCACTCCTTCTCCTTCGGCCGCCACTACCACCCCGCCAACCTCGGCTTCGGTCGGCTGATCGCCCTCAACGACGACCGCCTCGCACCGCACGCCGGATATCCCGACCACGGCCACAGCGACATCGAGATCGTCACCTGGGTGGTCCAGGGTGCGCTCCACCACACCGACGCCGACGGTACGGCGATCCTGGGACCCGGCAGCGTGCTCGCCCAGTCCGCGGGGGACGGGATCCGGCACGCCGAGCTGGCCGGCGACGGCCCGACCCGGTTCGTCCAGACCTGGCTGCGGCCCGACTCCCCGGGCGGGGCTCCCTCACGGGCGCACGTGCGCGCCCCCGAGCTGGGCGAGGGGCTGGTCCGGGTCGTCGGGCAGGGCGGCCTCCCCGTCGGCGTGCGGGGCGCCGAGCTGCGGGCCGGCACCCTGCCGGAGGGGGCCGCGCTCGAGCTCCCCGACGGCTACCGTCACCACCTGCTGGTCGCGGGCGGCGGGCTGACCCTCCCCGACGGGTCGGCCGCCCTGGCCGACGGGGACGCGCTGCGGGCGAGCGGTGGCTGCGGCCCGCTGCACGCGACGGCATCCTCCCTGCTCCTGGTCTGGACCCTCCCTCCCGATACCAAGGAACCGGGGACGGGAACGGCCGGCGCGACCTAGACTTGGTCTGTCACGGCCCTCGCCCCACCGAGGCCGTGCGACCCACGCCGGGTTCCTCGGTTGACCCCATGCAGCGAGGAGCCCGGCGTCCCCCGCTCTGCTCAGCGGGCGCTGCGCAGGAACTCCTCGAGGATCGGGCCGGCGGTCCGCGACCCCGACTCGCCCTCGTCGACGTAGACGGCCACCGCCAGGTCGCCCTGGGCCGCCACCATCCAGGCGTGCAGCAGCCGTCGGCCGTCGCGGTCGAACTCCGCCGTCCCGGTCTTGGCGATGACCGGCGGCCCGGGCAGGTCGGCGAGCGCGCTGCCGCTGCCGCCCCGCACCACCTCGCGCATCATCCCGCGCAGCTGCCCGGCCTCGCGCTCTCGCAGCGGGGCGACGCCGGCCGTCGGCTCGGAGCGGACGTCGTCGACCAGCCAGGGCACGACCGTGGACCGCTCCTGGACCGAGGCGACGACCGCGGCCATGACCATCGGCGAGGCGAGGATCCCGCCCTGGCCGATCATGTCGGCCGCCGCCTCGGTCTCCGACTCCGGCGGCGGCACCTGGCCGAAGTAGGCCGGGAACCCGAGGTCGTGGTCCACCCCCAGGCCGAGGGAGGCCGCCGCATCGGCCAGCGCCCCCTCGCCCAGCCCGGCCGCCGCGTCGACGAACGCGGTGTTGCAGGAGTTCGCCAGCGCGCCGCTGAGGGTGATCCCGCCGAGCGCGCCCGGCGGGTAGTCGTCGTAGTTCTCGAACGCCTTGCCGTCCACGACCGTGGTGGTCGGGCACTCCATCGGGGTGGCGGGCGTGGCGCCGTCCCGCAGCAGTGCGAGCGCGGAGACGACCTTGAAGGTCGAGCCCGGCGCCGCCTGGCCGTAGGTCGCGATGTTGACGCCGTCGTTGCCGGGCCCGTTGGCCGCGGCCAGGACCGCCCCGTCGGAGGGGCGTACGGCGACCAGCGCGGACGCCGGACCCACGTCGGCCAGCAGCGCCTCGGCGCGCCGCTGCAGTCGCTGGTCGAGGCTGACGGCCAGGTCCTCGCCGTCGGTGGCGGGCTCGTCGTGAACGGTGCTGCTCTCCCCGTCGGCGCCGAGCACCGCGACGCGGACGCCGGGCTCCCCGGCGAGCCGGTCGTCGTACCTCGCCTGGAGTCCCGAGATGCCCCGCTCCTCGCCGGGCTGCAGCGAGTCGTCCTCCTCGATCATCTCCGCGGTGACCTCGCCGACGGTGCCGAGGATCGGCTCGGCGAAGTCCGGCGTCGGCCCGAGCGGGAGCGTGTCCGCCACCGCGAGCCCGCCGCGGATCCCGGAGAGTCCCTGCTCCACCCGGGCCGGGATGTCGTCGCGCCGCAACACGAGCCCCTCGACGAACGCATCGGGCCCGGCGGCCCGGACCCGCTGGGCGAAGTCGCCGGGGTCGATGTCCAGCAGCCCGGCCAGCTCGCGCGCGGAGGCGACGGCGCGGCCGGCCGGCACCTGGTCCTTGGCGATCCCGAAGCGGGTGACCGGCCGCTCGGTGACCAGGGGCGTGCCGCCGGCACCCACGATGTCACCCCGGTTCGGGGCGACGGGGGCGAGATCGAGCACGTTGCCCGGCTGCAGGTCGGGGTGCACGACGCCGGGCTCGAACCGCGGCGTCCAGCGCTCCCCGCTGCGGGTCAGCGTGGTCTCGGTGCGGTAGCGCCACCGGGCGCCGCCGTACTCCTCGAGGTTCCAGGTCCACTCCAGCGTGGCGGTGGCCTCCCGCGGCTCGGCGCCGTCCTGCGCGGGCTCGACCACGGCCGCGTCGACGACCTCGACGGTGCGCGGCAGGTCGGTGAGCGCGGAGTCCAGGAGGTCGTCGTACTCCCCCTGGGCGTCCGGCTGCCCGCGCAGCCCTGCCAGCTCGCCCGCGGCCAGCGCCCGGGCGAACCGGTCCGCCGCGTCGTCCGGCTCCGGCACCCCGCTGGTGCAGCCGGTCAGCCCGGCCATGAGCAGGAGCCCCGAGAATCCAGCCGTCGCCCGTCGCACGAGACGTTCCTACCAGCCGCGGCCCCCCAGCAGGGGTACGGCGAGCCGGGTCAGTCGGTGCCGAACTCCATCGCGGCACTCTCCAGCGCCTCCTCGTCCAGCTCCGCGCCCTCGGGGGAGTAGGCGGAGATCCGGTCCGCGCCGCCGACCTCGAGCGCCCCCAGCAGGTGGCCGTGCTCGACCAGCAGCTGCCCCTCGTCCAGCGGCTGGGAGGCGTACTGCTCCAGCTTGTCGCGGGAGTCGGCGATGTCCAGGTTGCGCATCGTCAGCTGGCCGATCCGGTCGGTCGGACCGAAGGCGGCGTCCTCGGTGCGCTCCATGGAGAGCTTGTCGGGGTGATAGGAGAAGTTCTCCCCGCTGGTGGCCAGGATCGAGTAGTCCTCGCCGCGCCGCAGCCGCAGGGTCACCTCGCCGGAGACCAGCGAGGCGATCCACCGCTGCACCGACTCGCGCAGCATGAAGGCCTGCGGGTCCAGCCAGCGACCCTCGTAGAGCAGCCGACCGAGCCGCCGCCCGTGGGCGTGGTACTGCTCGATGGTGTCCTCGTTGTGGACGGCGTTGACCAGCCGCTCGTAGGCGATCCACAGCAGCGCCATGCCCGGCGCCTCGTAGACGCCGCGGGACTTGGCCTCGATGATGCGGTTCTCGATCTGGTCGCTCATGCCCAGGCCGTGCCGCCCGCCGATGGCGTTGGCCTCGTGCACGAGCGCGACCGGGTCGTCGTACGTCGTGCCGTTGATCGCGACCGGCCGGCCGGCCTCGAACCGGATGGTCACGTCCTCGGTCTCGATCTCGACCGCGGGGTCCCAGAAGCGCACGCCCATGATCGGCTCGACGGTCTCCAGGGAGACGTCGAGGTGCTCCAGCGTCTTCGCCTCGTGGGTGGCGCCCCAGATGTTGGCGTCGGTGGAGTAGGCCTTCTCCTCGCTGTCGCGGTAGGGGAGGTCCCGCTCGGTGAGCCACTGGCTCATCTCGGCCCGGCCGCCGAGCTGCTGCACGAAGTCGGCGTCCAGCCAGGGCTTGTAGATCCGCAGCTGGGGGTTGGCGATCAGGCCGTAGCGGTAGAACCGCTCGATGTCGTTGCCCTTGAAGGTCGACCCGTCGCCCCAGATGTCCACGCCGTCCTCGTGCATGGCGCGCACCAGCAGAGTGCCGGTGACGGCGCGACCCAGCGGGGTGGTGTTGAAGTAGGTCCGCCCGCCGGAGCGGATGTGGAAGGCGCCGCAGGCGATCGCGGCGAGCCCCTCCTCCACCAGGGCGGCCTTGCAGTCGACCAGCCGGGAGAGCTCGGCGCCGTACTGCGTCGCGCGTCCGGGGACGCCCTCGATGTCGTCCTCGTCGTATTGGCCGATGTCGGCGGTGTAGGTGCACGGGACCGAGCCGTTCTCGCGCATCCACGCCACCGCCACGGAGGTGTCGAGGCCGCCGGAGAACGCGATCCCGACCCGCTCGCCGACGGGCAGGGAAGTGAGTACCTTGGACATGAGGATGATTATGCATCCCCCTGTATGACTATCCAAACTCGAGGCGACACGGGAGGCGCCGCGAAATCCCCGGAGCGGCACCTCCCGCGTCGCAGCGGGAGCTCGCGGCCCGGTGCTCACCCACGATCCGCGCACCGCTCCCGCGGTCAGGAGCGTAGGGGTCTCCCGCTCCCAGCGTCCACCGTCGACGAGCCCGGGGAGCGCCTCCTCCTCACTCCACCCCTAAGAGTGCTTCTGGTGGAGGGAGACTCGCGAATCCAGCCGCTCCTTGGCGGTCCGGTGGGGGATGAGGTACATTGGTGAACAGATGGTGAACAGGAGGTGTCTCGACATGGACCACAAGATGACTGCAACGCCGACGATGACTTGGGTGACGGTGACCGACCGCAACGGTCGCGAGCACCTCGAGGCTCGCTGGCTCGACGCCGCGGCCGCGCCCGCACCCAGCGTGGTGCACGCCGCCTGACGGCCCACGCACCCGACGACGCACCGAACGCGGCGTCCGCCCCACCCGGGGCGGCGCCGCGTTCGGCATTTGCCGAGCAGAACTTCCTCCCCGAGCGTGGAATAGACACCGGGCCCTCCCTGTTAGGGTGCTTGAAAGTTCAACCAGAACCCCACTACTTCCCGGAGGAACCTGCCCCATGAGCAACACCGAGTTCGACGCCCCGACCACCGCGGTCGACACCCTGACCGGCGACTACGTGCTGGACGCGAGCCACAGCCGCCTCGGCTTCTCCACCCGGCACGCGATGGTGACCACCGTGCGCGGCCAGTTCGGCGAATTCGAGGGCACCGCCAAGGTCGACGCCGAGCAGCCGGCCAACTCCCAGGTCGTCGTCAAGATCGCCACCACGAGCATCGACACCGGCAGCGCGGACCGCGACGGCCACCTGCGCTCGGGCGACTTCTTCGACGTGGAGACCTACCCCGAGATCACCTTCACCTCCACCCAGGTGGAGCGCGACGGCGAGGACTGGGTCATCACCGGCGACCTGACCATCAAGGACGTCACCAACTCGGTGACGATCCCCTTCGAGCCCACCGGCTCCGCGCGCGACCCGTTCGGCAACCTGCGGATCGGCTTCGAAGGGCAGACGACGATCAACCGCAAGGACTGGGGCCTGGCGTGGAACGCCAAGCTCGAGACCGGCGGCGTGCTCGTCTCGGAGAAGATCAAGCTGCAGTTCGACATCTCCGCGATCCAGCAGTGACCCCCACCCGGTGACACCGGGCACGACGGGCCGGCGGCAACTCGCATGCGCGAGGGGCCGCCGGCCCGCTTCAATGTGCGGGTGAGCCTGCCGCCGTACCTGACCTCCCGGCCCCTGACCCGGACCGACGCCCCCGACGTCCACGGCCTGATGGCCGCGCAGGAGCTCGCCGTCCTCGGCCGTGTGGAGATCGAGGAGGCCGACATCGTCGCCGACTGGCAGCGCCCCAGCTTCGACGTCGGCGCCAGCACCATCGGTGTGGTCGAGGACGGCCGCCTGGTGGGGTACGCCGAGATCACCGACACCGAGCGCGGCGACGCGGCCGTGCACCCCGACCGGCAGGGCCGCGGGATCGGGGCATTCCTGGCCGAGTGGATGCAGCGCGAGGCGCGGCGGCGCGGCTACGCCGTCGTGGGCATGCCCGTGCCGCAGGGCGGGCCGGGCGACCGGCTGCTGACCGCCCTGGGCTACCACGTCCGCTGGACGTCCTGGGTGCTGCGGCTGCCGCCGGGAGCCCAGGTGCCCCGCCGGCCGCTGCCGCAGGGCTGGGCGGTCGGGCCGGCCTCGCCCGAGCGGCTCGCCGAGGCGCACCGGGTCGTGGAGGACGCCTTCGGGGAGTGGACGACGCGCGAGCCGGAGAGCCTGGCCGACTTCGAGGCCCAGACCGTACGCCGGCCAGGCTTCGCGCCGTGGATGCTGCGCGTGGCGACGGGGCCGGACGGCGACGTCGGGGCGGTCGCGGTAGTCCAGCTGGCCCCTGACGGCGAGGCGTTCGTCTCCCGGCTCGCCACGCGCGCCGACCTACGTCATCGGGGCCTGGCGCAGGCGCTCCTCGTGGACGCGTTCGCGGCGGGCCGCGAGCACGGGGCGACGGCGTACGGTCTCTCCACCGACAGCCGCACCGGCGCGCTCGACCTGTACCGCAAGGTGGGGATGGAGGTCACCGACGTCTGGCTGCACCGGGCGATCCGGCTCGACGACGGGCCCGAGGCCCCTCAGCGCTCGACGGCGTAGCCGCGCGCCTCCCAGTCGACCATCCCGCCGGCGACGTTGATCGCGGAGAAGCCCTGCTGGCGCAGGAAGTCGGCCATCTGGCCCGAGCGGTTGCCGGAGCGGCAGACCACGAAGATCGGACCGTCCTTGGGCAGCTCGCCCAGGCGGGCGGGCAGGTCGCCCATCGGGATGTGCGTGGCGCCCGCGACGTGGCCCGCGGCCCACTCGTCGTCCTCGCGGACGTCCAGCACCGGTGCGCCCTGGGCGTGGGCCTGCGCGAAGGTCTCGACGTCGACCTCCTCCGGCACACCGCCGCCGGCCTGCTGCTCGGCGACCGCCTGGTGCACCTCGGCCATGTCCAGGCCCTTGACCCCGTCGATCACCTGCTGCAGCGCCTCGGCCGGCAGCGCGCCGGGCTGGGAGAAGACCAGCACCTTCTCGCGGAAGGCCATCAGCGTCGGGATGGAGCTGATCTGGGCCATCGCGGCGAGCTCCTGCTCGGCCTCGGTGTCCACCTTCCCGAACACGATGTCCGGATGCTGGTCGCTGGCGGCCTCGTAGACCGGCGCGAACTGCCGGCACGGGCCGCACCATCCGGCCCAGAAGTCCACCAGGACGATGTCGTTCTCGGTGATCGTCTGCTCGAAACCGGCAGTGGTCAGGTCAACGGTCGCCATGGAACCACCGTACTCCGCCGCCAACAGGCATAGGGTGTGCTCATGCCCGGCACCCTGCGGCTCGCCATCGTCAACGACTACGAGGTCGTGGTGCGGGGGCTGTCGGACATGCTGCGCTCCTACACCCGCGACGTCGAGGTGGTGCAGCTCAACGCCAACACGGGCGTGACCGACGCGGTCGACATCGCCCTCTACGACACCTTCGCCCAGCCTCGCGGCGACGGTACGGCGGTCCAGGAGCTGGCCGCCAACCCGCAGATCGGGCACGTGGTGGTCTACACCTGGAACTTCGACTCCTCGGTGGCCCAGGCCGCGCTGGTCCACGGCGCCGCCGGCTACCTCTCCAAGACCCTGACCGCGAGCGCCCTGGTCCAGGACCTGCGCCGGATCCAGGCCGGCGAGCACATCATCAGCAACGACCCGGGACGGGCGGCTGTCACCATCGGCGACTGGCCCGGACGCGAGGAGGGGCTCACCGCGCGGGAGGCCGAGGTCCTCGGCCTGATCACCCAGGGCCTGAGCAACGACGAGATCGCCCAGGTCACCCGGCTCTCGATCAACTCGATCAAGTCCTACATCCGCTCCTGCTACCGCAAGATCGGCGTGGAGAACCGGTCCAACGCGATCCTGTGGGGGGTCGAGCACGGGTTCCGCCCCGACCGGGCCCGGATGTCCGGCCCGGAGGCCGAGCCCACGGCCGCGACGCACGAGCGCTGACCCCTCTCCCCACAGGGAACCCGGGCACCCGCAGGGGTGTGGCATCGAGCGCGTCGCCTCTGGTGTGCTTCGCCATTGCGGTGACACTCGCCCGGGGAGGGGGCTCGGGGAGCACACGCCTGCCCACCCCGATATCCGTTCACCCGAAAGTAGAGATCTAGCGTGAGCGACATGCAGATCCGGATCGCCCTGGCCGACGACGAGGTCGTCGTGCGCGGCGTCGACGCCATGCTCCGCCCCTTCGCGGAGCAGCTGGTCGTCACCGAGCTGCCCACCGACTCAGCCGTCCCCGCCGAGCACGTCGACGTCGTCCTGTGCGATTCCCTCGGCCAGCGCCGCGGCCACGGCCGCGAGATCTCCGACCTGGTCGCGAACCCGGCGATCCGGCGGGTCGCGGTCTACACCTGGAACTTCCAGCCCTGGCTGGCCCGCCAGGCCACCGAGCAGGGAGCCTCGGGCTACCTCTCCAAGAGCCTGCCCGCCCAGGAGCTGGTCAACGCGCTGGTCGCCATCCACGACGGCAAGCAGGTCATCGCGCCGACGACCGAGCCTCGCTCCGCGGGCGGCGACTGGCCCGGCAAGGACGAAGGGCTCACCGCGCGCGAGGCCGAGGTGCTGACGCTGATCACGCAGGGGTACAGCAACGCCGAGATCGCCGATCTCACCTGCCTGTCCATCAACTCCATCAAGTCCTACATCCGCTCCTGCTACCGGAAGATGGGCGTGACCAGCCGATCCCGGGCGGTCCTCTGGGGGATCGAGCACGGACTGGGTCCGGACGCACTCAGCATCACCGAGGAGCATTAAGTGACCACACCCCTCCGTCTGGCCATCCTCAACGACTACGAGGTGGTCGTCCGGGGTCTGGCAGAGATGTTGGAGCCGTTCGGCGACCGGGTGCAGGTCGTCGAGCTGAAGGTCCAGCAACGCGACATGAACGACGTCGACATCGCGCTCTACGACACGTTCTCCGCCTCGCAGGTGGACTCCGGCGACATCGACGAGATCATCGCCCAGCCGAACGTCGGCGCCGTGGCGGTCTACACCTGGAACATGCAGCGGGTGTTGATCGACCGGGCCAAGGAGAAGGGCGTGAGCGGCTATCTGTCGAAGTCGCTCACCGCCGCCGAGCTGGTCGACGCCCTGGAGCGGATCCAGGACGGCGAGATGATCGTCGAGCCGTCGGTGGACATCGGCAACGCCGAGATCCAGGACCGCGGCGGCGACTGGCCGGGACGCCGGCACGGCCTCTCCTCGCGTCAGGCCGAGATCATCGCCCTGGTCACGCAGGGACTCAGCAACGACGAGATCGCCAAGCGCTCCTACCTCTCGGTCAACACGGTGAAGTCGTACCTGCGCCTGGCCTACCAGGTGATGGGCGTGAGCTCGCGCTCCCAGGCCATCTTGTGGGGCCTGGAGCACGGCATGGCTCCCGACCCGCCACAGACCCAGGGCTCCTGAGCCGCAGCGCGGATCGCCCGGGGGCCGTGGCCTATCGTGACCGCGGTGGGTCGGCTACGGCGCCGTACCCGGGAGGAGAGACGTGCGCGCGCTGCGGAAGACCGGGCCCGGACCGGGCCTGGAGCTGGTGGAGATCCCCGAGCCGGAGCCCGGCCCGGACGAGGTGAAGGTGCGGGTCCTGCGCGCCGGCCTGTGCGGCACCGACCTGCACCTGCACGACTGGGACGAGTGGGCGGCGGCGACCGTCACGACCCCGATGACGCTCGGGCACGAGTTCTTCGGCGAGATCGCGGCCGTCGGCTCCGACGTCACCCACCTCAAGGTCGGCCAGAAGGTGTCCGGTGAGGGCCACATCGTCTGCGGCGTGTGCCGCAACTGCCGCGCCGGGCGCCGGCACCTGTGCATCAACACCGTCGGGGTGGGCGTGCACCGCGACGGTGCCTTCGCCGACCACGTGGTGATCCCGGCGACGAACGCCTGGGTCCAGCCCGACGACATCGACCCCGACCTGGGTGCGCTGTTCGACCCGTTCGGCAACGCCACCCACACCGCGCTCTCCTTCCCCATCGCCGGCGAGGACGTGGTCATCACCGGCGCCGGGCCGATCGGCGTCATGGCCACCGCGATCACCCGGCACGTCGGCGCCCGCTTCGTCGTGGTCACCGACGTCCAGGACTTCCGGCTCGACCTGGCCCGGGCCGCCGGCGCCGACCTGGCGATCAACCCGACCCGCACCTCGCTGCGCGACGCGATGGCCGAGCTGGGGATGAGGGAGGGATTCGACATCGGGCTGGAGATGTCCGGCGCCCCCGCGGCGGTGACCTCGATGCTGGACACGATGAACCACGGCGGGCGCGTGGCGCTGCTGGGCCTCCCGCACGCGTCGTACGACGTCGACTGGGGCCGGGTCATCACCCACATGCTCACGATCAAGGGCATCTACGGCCGGGAGATGTTCGACACCTGGTATGCGATGAGCTCGATGCTGCAGACCTCGCAGCCGCTGCGCGACGCGCTGGGCTCGGTGATCACCCACCGGGTGCCGGCCGAGCGGTGGCAGGACGCGTTCGCCGCGGTGCGCTCGGGCCACTGCGGCAAGGTCATCATGGACTGGAGCTGAGGAGAGACATGTACGGCGACACCCGGGCGCGCCTGCGCGCCGAGCTCGACGAGATCGAGGCCGCGGGCCTGACCAAGCGCGAGCGGCAGCTGACCACCCCGCAATCGGCCCACGTGGGGGTCGCGACCGCCGCCCGCGGCTCCGGCGGGACCGAGGAGGCGCTCAACTTCTGCGCGAACAACTACCTGGGCCTGGCCGACCACCCCGACGTGCTCGCAGCGGCCCGGAACGCCCTGGACGAGTGGGGCTTCGGGATGGCCTCGGTGCGGTTCATCTGCGGCACCCAGACCCAGCACACCGCCCTGGAGCGGGCGCTGGCCGACTACCTCGGCACCGACGACGCGATCTTGTTCTCCTCCTGCTTCGACGCCAACGGCGGCGTCTTCGAGGTGCTGTTCGGCGCCGAGGACGCGATCATCTCCGACGAGCTCAACCACGCCTCGATCATCGACGGGGTGCGGCTGTCCAAGGCTCGCCGCTATCGCTACCGCAACGCCGACATGGCCGATCTCGAGGCGCGGCTGCAGGAGGCCGCCGACGCCCGCTCGCGGGTCATCGTCACCGACGGCGTCTTCTCCATGGACGGCTACCTCGCCCCGCTGCCGGAGATCTGCGACCTCGCCGAGCGGTACGACGCCATGGTGCTGGTCGACGACTCCCACGCGGTCGGCTTCGTCGGCCCGAACGGCGGCGGGACCCCGGAGCACTTCGGCGTGGTGGACCGGGTGGACATCGTGACCGGCACGCTCGGCAAGGCGCTGGGCGGCGCGTCCGGCGGCTACGTCGCCGGCCCGCAGGAGGTCGTCGACCTGCTGCGGCAGCGGGCCCGGCCCTACCTGTTCTCCAACGCGGTGGCGCCCTCGGTGGTGGCCGGCTCGCTCGCGGCGCTGGAGATCGCCCGGGACTCCTCCGCGGCGCGGGAGCGGCTGGTCGCCAACACCGCGCTGTTCCGGTCGCTGATGACCGAGGCGGGCTTCGACCTGCTGCCGGGCGAGCACCCGATCACGCCGGTGATGTTTCCCGGCGAGGACGGCGCCCGGGAGGCCGGGCGGATCGCGGACGCGATGCTGGCCGAGGGCGTCTACGTCATCCCGTTCTCGTTCCCGGTGGTCCCGCGCGGGAAGGCGCGGATCCGGGTGCAGCTGTCCGCGGCCCACAGCGAGGACGACGTACGCCGCTGCGTCGACGCCTTCGTGCGCGCCCGCGGCTGAGCCGCGGGGCGCCTGACCCGGCTGGTCACCAGGCTCACTGGCTCGACCGAGATCGTCGGCTTCGGTCTCACCGACGAGGTCGACGAGTCAGGAACCAGTCACCGCCTGGTCCAGCCGGGTCAGGCTGTCTTCGAGCTGCGCCTCGCTGACCAGGGGGAAGCCCACCCGGTCGCGCAGCTGCTGGTCGGTCACACCGCTCCAGTCGTAGGTGTGGCGCACGAGCGTCTCGTCCGAGCCCTGCGACTCCAGCTCCCACACCCACTGCCAGCCCGGGGGCTCCTTGCCCGCCGGCGCGGTCTGCCAGGCGATGAGCCGGTTGGGCTCGAAGCCGGTCACGGTGTTCTCGGTCTGGTAGTCACCGCCCATGTGGTCGCCGGACATGTTCATGGTGAACACCTCACCGGTCCCCTGGATGCGGTTGGTGCCGGCGTCGGACTGGATGAAGCCCGACCCGTCGATCTCCTGATGGCGCTCGGGGTTGCTGAGCACGTCGAAGACCCGGTCGGAGGAGGCCTGGATGGTGCGCTCCACGGTGATCTTGTCGTCTGCCATGACACGACGATGGCGCGATCCGCCGAGCGCTCACAACGTCCGGGAGGGTGGTTTCGGCCCCGGACCCGGTAGCGGGCCTTACGGTTACCGTCATGACGACGGCACGACTGGTCCCTGTCACCCAGGAGATGGACGGGGACGAGCTCGACGCGGAGGACGCCTGGGAGGAGCTGCGCAAGGTCGGCGTACGTCGGCTCGCGGTCGACGCCTTCCGCCGCTTCCGCTACGGCGACGGCTTCAGCTCCTCGCGGGCCCTCGCGCTGCAGGCGTCGCTCGCGGTGGTGCCGTTCATGCTCGCCCTCACCGGGCTGGTCGGGGACCTGGACCGCGACCGGCCCGCGCGGGTCCTCGCCGCGACCATCGCCGCCGTCTCCCCGGGGAGCGGCTCGGCCGATGCGCTCGCGCGGGCGATGCGCAGCGAGCAGACCGAGCGGGCCGGGGAGATCGCGCTGTGGCTGGGCCTGGTCTTCGCCCTGGCGTCGATGACGACCGCGATGGCGCAGATCGAGCGCGGGTCCAACCGGATCTACGGCATCCGCCGGGACCGGCCCGCCCTGTGGAAGTACGGCCGCGCCGCGGTGCTCACCGCGCTGCTGGCGCTGCCGGTCGGCATCGGGTTCCTCCTGCTCGTGGCCGGCTCCGCCTTCAGCGAGGCGATGGGGAGGTTCTACGGGTGGGACGAGGGGCTGATCGAGACCTGGAACATCGCCCGCTGGCCCGCGGGGGTGCTCCTGCTCGTGCTGACCATCGCGGTCATCCTCGACCACTCGCCCCGGCGCCGGCAGCCCTCGCTGACTTGGCTGGCCGTCGGGTCGGGCGTCGCGGTAGTGGCGAACCTGGTGGCGACCGGGGCGCTGGCGGTCTATGTGAGCCAGAGCCCGTCGTTCGGCAACGTCTACGGACCGCTGGCCGGCATCTTCGCGCTCCTGCTGTGGTCCCTGCTGTCCTCCATCGCGCTGTTCTACGGCACCGCCCTGTGCGCCCAGCTGGAGGCCTACCGCGCCGGGCTGCCGGACCCGGTGCATGCGGACCCGGGTCGTCCGCACGGGGTCACGGTCGACGACTGAGCCGCGCCACGCGGGCGTTTCAGGCCGGTCTGGTGCTGGATTCGGGCGGTGGAGGCCGTAATGTGGCGCGTGCAACGCAATCCACGAAGGAGACTTATGAACAAGGCAGAGCTCGTCCAGGCGATCAGCGAGAAGTCGGGTCTCGACAAGTCGGCGGCCGGCAAGGCCCTCGACGCCGTCGTTGACTCCATCGTGTCCGGCGTCGCCGGCGGCGACCGCGTCCAGGTCCCCGGCCTGGGCACCTTCGAGGGTCGCGACCGCGCCGCCCGTGAGGGCCGCAACCCGCAGACCGGCGAGACCATGCAGATCGCCGCGACCCGCGTCCCGGGCTTCAAGGCCGCGACCGGCTTCAAGTCGGCGGTCTCTCGCTGATCGACGTCTCCCCCGGCTCCGGCCGGTCGACGTGACCCACGACCCGGGCTCCTCGGCGGAGCCCGGGTCGTGGTGCGTCCGGGACCGCGGTGACACCCAGCAGCGTGCTCAGCGGCCGGCCGCGGCGTCGCGGGCCAGCAGCCGCAGCGGCACCCGTTCTGCCTCGCTCAGGCCGAGCAGGCCGGCGAAGTGGTCCACTCGATCAGGGTCCAGGAACTGGCGGGGGGTCGTTCCCGCCGTACGCCGCGGAGTACGGAACAGGACGCCGTCGCCGGCTCCCAGCCAGCGCCGGGCGACCTCGGCGTTGCCGTCGGCCCATTGCGCCATGAAGTCGTCCAGGACCGGGTCGGGCAGGGTCAGGGTCGGGCCCTGGGGCTCGACGGCCAGGGTCCGCACGATCTCCCGGTTGTCGATCATCCCTACCCGCGCACCGGCGTGGTGCACCCGGCGCAGGTTCAGCAGCCGGAGGAACTCCACCGTCTCGGCGCCGAGGCTGACGTTGCGATCCTCGGGCAGCTCCCAGCCGTCCTCGGGCAGGTCGACGCCCACGGTGCGCAGGAAGTCGGCATACAGCGAGCCCCGGTGGAAGGCGTCGCGCTCGTAGCGGCGCACCACCAGCTCGTCGGGCTCCAGGATCTCCTCGATCCTCGCGAGTCGGCCCCGGTAGTCGTAGACGTCGCTGTAGTCCAGATGCAGGGTGGGATCGCTCAGCCGCCGGATCTCGCCGATCTTCACGCCCTGCTGGTACCTGCTGACCAGGTGATCGTCCTGGCGCCGGAGATAGACCACGATCCGCAGGCTCCTGGCGTTGCGCCGCGCGAACCGGCGCAACCGCCGCAGGGTCCCCTCCGAGGACTTGAAGAGCGTCTCCTCCGAGAGCAGCACGCTGGACAGTCCGCTGGCGGCGACCTCCGCGAGCAGGTCGCGCTTGAACCGGCGCCGGAAGCGTGCCGGGTCCTGCTCTTTCACCCGGTGCCACACCGCGGAGTCGTCGAGCTCGGCGTCCGGGGTGAGAAAGGTGGTGAACAGCGCGTGCCGGGCCCGCCCTGGCGTGGCCGGGTAGAGCGTGCCGGTCGCGGCGAGCAGGTCACGGTTCCGGTTCAAGAAGTGCTGGACCGATGTGGTCCCGGTCTTGCCTGTGCCGACATGCACCGTCAGGTCGGGTCGCGGCGCCTCGGGGCTCGGGGGGGTCGGAGTCGGCGGGGTCGCCGTACCTCTTCGCCAGCCGCGCACGGGTCCATCCTTCCATGAGCGCGGCACCCGTGAGGGTGTCGCCGGACCACCCCCTCTTCGTCGTACGGTGAACCCAGTCACCTAACCCGAAGGAGAGTGGAATCCGTGGATTCATGGGGATTCATCGCGTGGATCGTGCTCGGTGGCCTCGCCGGCTGGCTGGCCAGCAAGTTCATGGGCACCGATGAGCAGCAGGGCCTCCTGCTCAACATCGTCGTCGGTGTCGTCGGCGCCCTGCTGGGTGGCTGGCTGCTCGGCCTGTTCGGCGTGGACGTCGGCGGTGCCGGGCTGATCTTCAGCTTCCTGACCGCCGTGCTGGGCGCGGTCGTCCTGCTGTTCGTGGTCAAGCTGGTGACCAACAGGCGTTGACGGCCACCGGCCGTGACTGCGGGCGTCGAGGGCTCAGCCCTCGGCGCCCGCGGCGTCTCCGGCGATGTTGACCATCCAGTTGATCCCGAACCGGTCGGTGAGCGCGCCGAAGACGTCGCCCCACATCTGCTTCTCCAGGGGCATCGCGACCGTCCCGCCCTCGGCCAGGGCGTCGAACCACCCGCGCAGCTGCTCGGCGTCGTCGCCGCTGAGGCTGATCGAGATGTTGTTGCCCACCGTCACCTCCACCATCTCCGGCGGCGCGTCGGCGACCATCAGGGTGAAGCCGGCCGGCGTCTCGAGCATCGAGTGCATCACCATCGACGCGCTCGGGCCCTCCATGCCCATGTCGCCGAAGGTCATCAGGCTCAGCTCGCCGCCGAGCACGGACTGATAGAACTCCACCGCCTCGCGGGCGCGGCCGTCGAGCACGTTCACGTACGGGTTCAGCTTGCTGGCCATGGGCCACCTCCGGGTCTGGTCGGTCGGGTCGTCCGTTCGGACAGCCGGAACGCTAGCCCTCCCCGCCGACATCCGCAGCGGAAACCGGGCTCCAGCGGAAGCCCATCCGGACCAGACCGTGGTCGGCGGTGCCGCGGCGCCGGTGGTCGGCGCTGTCCGAGACCTCGGCGTCCTGGGCGCCCGGGTGCGGGTTGAGGTGATCGTTGTCGATGGTCAGGCCCTCGAAGAGCCACAGTCGCCGCCGGGAGTTGTCGTAGAACTGCTCGCTCACCAGGATCTGGTCCAGCGACTCGCGCAGGTCCTGGAAGATGTGGGTGTAGTAGACGTCCCTGGTGTCGCGATACTGCTGCAGCGTCTGGCCGGTGTAGAGCGAGATGTCGCCGCCCCCGACGCTGTCCCCCACGAGGTAGCGCGGCTGCTCGGTGAGGATGTTCGCGGTGTTGGAGTGCTGGTCGTCGTTGATGTCGCCGAGCACGATGACCGGGGTGTCGGTGCCCTTCATCTCGGTCGTGAGCCGCACGCGGAGGGCGGCGGCCTCCGCCGTACGCCGGATCGTGGCCAGCGCTGCGCCGATCGCGGTGCGGTGGTCGCCGTGATCGCTCTTGTCGTACCAGTCCTCGGAGTCGATCTGGTGCGGGCGCTTGGACTTCAGGTGCACCACGAAGACGCTCACCTCGGGGGCGTCGGACCGCAGCCGGATGCCGAAGGAGAGCACCGGGCGGGAGTAGCCCGTGATCGCCACGGAGATCTCCGGGGCCTGCGGATCGTCGGCGCCGGAGGACTCCAGGCGCAGCTCGGGCGGGAACTCGTCGGTCCAGACCGGGTCGCCGGTCAACAGGCCCTTGCGGACCAGCGCGGCGCAGACGATCCGCGAGCCGTCGGCCGGCTCGGCGAGGACGTCGTACCGGCTCTTGATCCGGCCCCGGGCCAGCACGTCCGCCAGCGCGTCGGCGTGCCAGAGCTCCTGCAGCCCGATGACGTCGGCGTCCTGGTCGCGGAGCAGGTCCGCGGTCCAGCGGAGCTTGGCGTCGTACTCCTCCTGCGTCCACGGCTTCTGGCCGGGGTTCATCCGCTTCCCCGGGAGCTGGAGGTTGTAGAGGTTGAGGGTCGCGACGCTGAAACGGTCCAGATCGGCCATGGTTCCCACTCAACCAGCCGCGGCGTAGCGTCGGAACCATGGCACGCATCCTCCTGATCGGCGGCCACGGCAAGGTCGCCCTGCTCGCCGCCCCGATGCTCGCCCGCGACGGGCACACCGTGGACGCGGTGATCCGCAACCCCGACCATGCCGAGGAGGTCGCCGAGACCGGCGCGATCCCGATCGTGGCCGACGTCGAGCGGCTCGACACCGACCAGCTCGCCGACCTCGCCGCCGACCACGACATCGTGGTGTGGTCCGCGGGCGCCGGTGGCGGCAACCCCGAGCGCACCTACGCCGTGGACCGCGACGCCGCGATCCGGTCGATGGACGCCGCCGTGCAGGCGGGGGTGCCGCGCTATGTGATGGTCAGCTACTTCGGCGCCGGCCCCGACCACGGGGTGCCGGAGTCCGAAGGCTTCTACGCGTACGCCGAAGCCAAGGCCGCGGCCGACGAGCACCTGCGCGGCTCCTCGCTCGACTGGGTCGTGCTCGGCCCCAGCGGGCTGACCGACGGGCCCGAGACCGGCACGATCGGGGTCGGCGGGGAGAAGTCGACGGTCGCTCGGGCCAACGTCGCCGGGGTGATCGCCGCTGTGGTGGGCGACCCGTCGGTCTCGCGCCGCACGATCGAGTTCAACGACGGCGACACCCCCATCGCCGAGGCCCTCCGCAGCTGACTCGGCGCCACTTCACCGCGAGTCGGCGCACTGCGGGCATGTGTGTCTTGGCGGGATATGGCACGGTTTCCCCGTGAGCATCCCTGGCGGCAGACACGGCAAGCGGGTCGCGCTCGAGGTCGCGGGCTGGACGCTGGTCGCCGCGGGCATCGCCGCGCTGATCCTGCCCGGGCCCGGGCTGCTCATGCTCTTCGCCGGCCTGGCGATCCTCTCCCAGCAGTACGAGTGGGCCGAGCGGCACATGCGCCCGGTCGAGAAGGCCGCCAAGGAGGCGGCACGTCAGGGTGTCGCCACGATCCCGCGGATCGCGATGTCGGCGTCCGGCGTGCTGTTCATGATCGGCGTAGGCGTCGTCTGGGGCCTGCAGCCGCCGGCGCCCGAGTGGTGGCCGATCCACGAGAAGTGGTGGCTCCCCGGCGGCTGGGGGACCGGGTCGAGCCTGATCATCTCGGCCTTCATCGCGCTCGGTCTGCTGATCTACAGCATCGTGAAGTACCGCGACTGACCGCTCACATGTGGATGTGGTCGCGCCAGTCGTCCGGCACGCGACCGGCCGGCCCGGGCACGGGCTGATCCTCGGGATGGCTCTGCGGGTCGGCGAGCCGCGGCCCGAGCACGCCCTTCTCCGTGCCGTAGTCGTAGAACCAGTCCTCCCCCGGCTCGAAGCTCTGCACGATCGGGTGTCCGGCGTCGTGGTAGTGCGCGGTCGCGTGCTGGGAGGGGCTGGAGTCGCAGCACCCGACGTGGCCGCACTGGGCGCAGCGACGCAGGTGCACCCACCAGCCGCCGGTCTGCTCGCAGTCGGCGCAGCCGGGCCCGGAGGGGGCTGCCGTGGGGTCGATGCCGTCGGTCATGCCGATCAGTCAACGCGCCGACCCGGGCGGCTGGCAAGGCCCCGACGGGTGTGCGCCAACCAGGCCAGCCCGGCGACCGGCAGCACCAGCGGCACGTAGCCGTACCTCGCGCCGTACCTCGACCAGACCGTGTCGTCGCCCAGCACCTCGGGGTGCCACAGGCTGAGCGTGCCGATGAGGAGTACGCCGGCCAGCTCGACCCCGACCGCCGCCCACGCGACCCGGGTGGCGCGGAGGCCGGGTCGGGCCAGGGTCCAGGTGGCGACCAGGTAGACCACGGCGGCGAAGGCGGAGAGGGCATAGGCCAGCGGCGCCTCGTCCGCGTTCTGCGCGAGCTGCACCGTCGACCGGCCGGTGGCGGCGACCGCGAAGACGGCGTAGACGAGCACCAGCAGCCGGCCCCAGCCGCGGTCGGTGCGGGCGGCCTCAGGCACCGGCACTCCACACCTGTCCGGCGCGCAGGAGCAGGAAGGCCACCAGCAGGCCAGCGGCGACGTAGACCGCCGTACCGGCACGGGTGCGCTCCTCGGCCGCCCACAACGAGGCGGCCGGCGGCGTGACCACGGCGATGCCCAGGTACCCGAGGTAGCTCAGCTTGTTCACGTCGTTGCCGGGCTGGGCGACCGCGACGATGCCGACGAAGAGGCCGACGAGCAGCGCGATGGTCAGCACGAAGACGCCGATCAGCATCAGTCCGCCCGGCACCCGGTCGGCGATCAGGTGGCCCAGAGCGGCGAGGGCGAAGAGGAGGGCCAGGCCGATCAGGATCTGCTGCATTAGGTCGGGCACTGGGCCATTGTGCCCGGGGAGTTGAGCACCGGGGCTCATGCGGGGCGGCGCCGAGGCAGGAACACTGGAGGCATGCCTTCCCACGAGCACAACGGCCTCGGCCGGATCGGTCTGGTGACCCTCGCGGTGGCGGTCTGGGCCGCCGCGATGTGGTTCGCCTGGCTGGGCTGGGACCACACGTACTACGAGGTCGACGGGGTGCCGCAGGGTCCCTACCGGCCCTGGCAGGTCGTCGGCTGTGGCGCGACCGTCGCCCTCGGCGCCGTCGCCGGCTACCTGTTCACCCGCCGGATCGCCGCGATCGTGCTGATGCCGGTCGCGGCCACGATCGGCTTCGCGATCCCCTGGGCCGTCGAGGCCGCCGGGTCCGACAACACCGGCCTGTGGGTGCTGGGCCTCGGGCTCCTCCTCGTCTTCGGCGGACTCGGGCTGCTGGTTCTCGTCGGGCTCGCCGCCCTGGTACGTCGGCCCGTCTGAGCCCTAGCCGGGTCCGCGACAACAGATCTGGGATCTTTGCCACGGCTGGAGCTGGCACCTAAGACGCGACTCAACCACGGAACCTGAAACACCGGTTCTGAATCAGCGCCGAAGCGAAAGCCCCTCATCGAGGACCCGGCTCGTCGGAGCGCAAGGGCGTGGGTGAAAGGCCGTCGGCCACGTTTTACCAGCTCGACGTCGGCGGCACCTCCTAGGCTGCGCGCAGGCGAAAGCAGGACCGACGCAAGCGCACGAGGAGACGAGCCAGTGTCAGAGCAACTGTTGAACCTGGTCGACGATGAGCATGTAACGGTCACGCTGCTCGCGAATCCCTTGGACTGGAGGGTTCGAGCCGTCGAGGAGATCACCGTGGACACCGCGACCTCCTGTTTGCGGCGCCGGTCTCTGCAGGTGGCGCCATTGCGGGCCCACCTGGGCGTTGAGGTACCGGAGGAGACGACCCACGCGCTGCTCGGGCTCTACGTGGCCCCGATCCGACGTGGGCCCCTGCTCGATTTTGACGTGTCGGGTCCGGAGGGCCAAGCGTGGCTCCTGCCACGGATCGAGATCGCCGACCGAGAGGCTCGGCTTCTCCGAGAATTGGCACGCGCGTGCGGACAATCGATCAGTGACGATCTGCATGCGTTACTCGCCGCGGTTTGTGGGTTCACCGGGGAGCTGCTGACCGACGTCAAGGCAATCACGTTTGAGGAGTATCTCAAGGCCGGCCTCGGCCGCGCCGTACCCGAGGAGACGCTGACGCGTTGGCGGGACGCAGGCGACGTCTGCCGCGACGTACTCCGGCGACGAATTGACGTGTTCCGCGGCTACTCGGCGCCCGAGAATCCCGCCCTTGTGCTGCCGGAGCTCTTCGCGGACGGAACCATCACCACCGATGAACAAGCCACTGCCACGCTTGACGAATACGCGGAACTCGTGGCCACCCTGGACGAACAGGCACAGACGCACCCGCCGAACGCGGCGGAGGAGTTTCTTGTCGTGTTGGCCGACTATGGGAACTCCTACGACATGATGGTCGCGATGAAGGTGCCCCTCGACGAGCCCTTCCTCATCAAGTACTCAGAGCGACAGAGCTTGCCCTTGTCATGGTGGCGCAACACAGCGACATTGGAACTCGTAGTCGCGGACGCACGCACCAATCACGTAACGTTGAAAGTGGCGGACGCTAGTCTTCGGATCGGCACCTTCAAGGCCCTGAGACCCGGAAGCGACGAGTTCGCGTACGGCGCGTTCCAGTCTCGGCAGGACGCTCAGAGTCGCGCCTTCTACGCCCACGACCCGGACCGGGACTACCGGATCCGGTTGTCGTTTGATCTGCGGCTACTGCGCCGCCTCCAGATAGTTCCCTACCTTGTCGCAGCTCTCCTCACACTCCTGTCGGTGGCCTTGCTGATAGAGGGTCCGACCGACCTGCAAACGCTGGCCATCGTCGGTGGCCCGGCCGCTCTTGCGGCATCAGTCCTCCTCGTCCGCGAGCCCTCGACCCTCGGTTCTCGCCTGCGGCTCATTAGTACTGTCTGCCTCACAACCGCACTCGTCGTGTTGATCGTGATCTCCTCAGGTCTGTTCATCCGAGGTGAGTTCGACACGCCCAAGGACACCGGCCGAGGCCGACCAGATGCACCCAGCACGCCGTAAGATCGAGACAAGGAGGCACACATGGCCAAGAACACCGGTCACGGATCAAGACGCGGCGCGGTCACAGGCCGCACCCAGACCAGGACGACATCAGGGACCTGGATGAAGCGGAGTTCCTCGACCGGGCAGTTCATCGAGGCGAAGAAGAGCGGCGGCAGCTTCAAAGGCGTCCGCAAGGAGAAGTAGCGCGCCGAATCGTGCAACGGCGGCTGCCCCGGCTGCCCTGCGGAAGATCTACGGCGCCGGCTTTACCCGTCACAGCTCGATGGCGACAACGGGTCTCACAGCTCAGTCCGACCCGACGAGTCTCCTCACGCAGTCGCAGTTTGCGCACCCATGTCGCAGTCACCCGCTTCGCGGGCAGCCAGTTCACCCCCGCGAGCGCAGGTACTTCCCGAAGTGCGGGACGGTGAAGGCGATCCGGCCGCGCTCGGAGGCGTAGATCAAGCCCTTCTTCAGCAGCGCGTCGCGCGCGGGCGAGAGCGACTGCGGCTTCTTCCCGAGTACGGCGGCCACGGCGGACGTGGGCACCGACTCCACGGCGTCCTTGTCGTCGTCGGCCAGCTCGAGCGCGGCGTCGGCCATCGCCCGGAGGTACTCCCGCTCCCCCGGCGTGGCCCGGTCGTAGCGGGAGCCGAAGAAGCCGACCGCCAGCTCGTTCTCGGCCTCGGGGGCCGCGACGGCCACGTCCTCGCCGGTGATCGGCGAGCGCGGGGCGCGGTCCCAGACCGCCTTCCCGTAGGCCTGGATGAAGTAGGGGTAGCCGCCGGTGACGTCGTACATCGTGGCCAGCGCGTCCTCGTCGAAGGCCGCGTCCTCCTCCTCGGCCGGCAGGCTGAGCGCGTGGTCGGCGGCGTCGCGGGAGAGCCGATCGATGCGCTGGTAGGAGAACAGCCGCTCGGAGTAGGACTTGCTCGCGCTCAGCACCGCGGGCAGGTGCGGCAGGCCGGCACCCACGACGATCACCGGCAGCCCCGCCTGGCTCATCTCGTGGCACGCGGCGCAGAGCGCGGAGACGTCGTCCGGCCCGAGGTCCTGCATCTCGTCCATGAAGATGCCGATCCCCTTGCCGAGGTCGGCGGCCAGCCCGCCGAGGTCGGTGAAGAGCTCGACCAGGTCGATCTCGATGTCGCCGGAGTCGGCACGCCCGCGCACCGGCGGGGCGTCGATGCCGGGGTTCCACTGCTCGCGCAGCTTGGCGTTCGGCCCGGCCGCGCGCTGGGCGAAGGAGCGGACGACGCCGAGGACGTGCGCGACCGACTCCTCGTCGCGGTGGCCGAGCTCGCGCACCGCCTGGTGGGCGGCGCTGGCCAGCGGCCGCCGCAGCTCCTGGTCGGGGCGCGCCTCGAGCTTGCCGGTCCCCCACTGGCGTCGTACCGCCGACGAGCGCAGAGTGTTGAGCAGCACCGTCTTGCCCACCCCGCGCAGGCCGGTCAGCACCAGCGAGCGCTCCGGCCGGCCGCGGCTGACCCGCTCCAGCACCACGGAGAAGGCGCCCAACTGCTCGGCGCGGCCGGCGAGCTCGGGCGGGCGCTGGCCGGCGCCGGGTGCGTAGGGATTGCGGATCGGATCCATGGATCGCAGGCTATCCGGCACTCTAGGGATTCCCTTAGATTCGCCGATATCCGGCGATTCGCCCGGATTGGCGGACCGACCCCGCCCGGTCGCACACTGGCCCCATGCCCAGCACGAACCAGTGGCTCGCGTTCGCCGTCGCCTCGATCCTGTTCATCCAGGTGCCCGGCCCGAGCCTGCTGTTCACCATCGGCCGTGCCCTGACGGTGGGCCGCGACGAGGCCATCCTCTCCGTCGTCGGGAACGCGCTCGGCCTGGTCGTGCAGGCGCTCCTGGTGGCGGTCGGCCTCGGCACGATCGTGGCCGCGAGCGCGACGGCGTACACCGCTGTGAAGGTCTGCGGCGCGTTGTACGTCGTATGGCTGGGCGTCCAGGCGATCCGGCACCGCGCCGACGCGCGCCTGTCCATGGAGGGCGGGGTGCCGGTGCGACGCGGTCACCCGATCCGGATCGGCTTCACCGTGGGCGTCACCAACCCCAAGACGGTCGTCTTCTTCGTCGCGTTCCTGCCGCAGTTCACCGACCCCGCGGGCCCGGTCGGGGCGCAGACCGCGCTCCTCGGGCTGGCCTTCGCGGTGATGGCGGTCGCCTCCGACAGCGTGTGGGCGCTGCTGGCCGGGCAGGCACGCGACTGGTTCGCTCGACGGCCGGCCCGACTGGACGCGCTCGGCGCCACCGGCGGCACGATGATGCTCGGCCTCGGCGCGACCATGCTGGTCCGCGAGTGACTCAGGCGGACTCGGGTCGGGCCTGACCCGGCCCCCGGGTCGGCGCGTGCCGGTAGGTGGAGTCCAGCCCGGCGCGGAGCAGGTCGATGAGGTCCGGCACCTCATCGGCGGGGAGCCGGAACGACCCGGCGCACACGTTGCCGCGCCACAGCGACAGCACGACGACGCCGGCCTCGCTGTGCCAGGTCACCCGCAGGGCCCGGTCCGAGCCGCGGGAGTCCAGGAACACGGACCCCGTCGGTGAGAGCGGGTGGACGTCGGCCATGGTCAATTCTGGCGCGCCGGTCAAGGCCCCGGCTTCGGTCGGCCCGGCATACTGGGCGCGTGCCGGAGCTGCCCGAGGTGGAGGCGCTCGCCCAGGACCTGCGCGAGCGGCTGCGCGAGCGTGCCATCACCCGCGTCGACCTGGTCGCGTTCAGCGCGCTGAAGACCTACGACCCGCCGGTCACCGCCCTGCAGGGCACGCTGGTCGAGGACGTCACCCGGCACGGCAAGTTCCTCGACATCACCGCCAGCGGCCTGCACCTGGTGATGCACCTGGCCCGCGCGGGCTGGGTGCGCTGGCGCGAGGAGGTGCCGGCGACGACCGGCCGCCCGGGCGGGAAGAACCCGCTCGCCGCCCGGGTGGTGATCGACGACGAGGCGGGGCTCGACGTCACCGAGGCCGGGACCAAGAAGAGCCTGGCGATCTACGTCGTCACCGACCCGGCCGCCGTACCCGGCATCGCCTCCCTCGGCCCGGACCCGCTCGACGACGCCTTCACCCCCGATGTGCTGGACCGGATCCTGGAGGAGAACGGCCGCAGTCAGCTCAAGGGCGTGCTGCGGCACCAGGGCACCATCGCGGGCATCGGCAACGCCTACAGCGACGAGATCCTGCACGCGGCGAGGATGTCGCCGTTCAAGCCCGCGAACAGCCTCACGCCCGAGGAGCGGCAGCAGTTGTACGACGAGATCCGGGGCGTCCTCGGCGCGGCCGTCGACCGCTCCCGCGGCCTGGCGGCCAGCGAGCTCAAGGGCGAGAAGAAGTCGAACCTCGCGGTGCACGGTCGCGCCGGCGAGGCGTGCCCGGTGTGCGGCGACACCATCCGCGAGGTCAGCTTCGCCGACTCCAGCCTGCAGTACTGCCCCACCTGCCAGACCGGCGGCAAGCCGTTGGCCGACCGACGCATGAGCAAGCTCCTCAAGTGAGACCTCCCCCCACGAAGGAAGCCCCATGAGCAGACAAGCCAAGATCTCCCTCGCGATCGTCTGGGTGTTCGCCCTGGTCCTGACGTCCATGCTGGCCCTGACCGGCATGAGCGAGGACCCCGAGCCCGAGCCGGTCTCCTCCGGCGAGTCCCGGCTGGTGCGCGACGACAGCCGGATCCTCGGCGAGCGGGCCGACACCGGCGTGACGTTCGTGGAGTTCCTCGACTTCGAGTGCGAGGGGTGCCGCGCGGCCTATCCAGCGATCGAGCAGCTGCGCAAGGACTACGCGGGCCGGGTCACCTTCGTCGCCCGCTACTTCCCTCTCGGCGGCCACTTCAACGGCGAGCGGGCGGCGCGCGCGGTCGAGGCGGCGGCGCAGCAGGGGAAGTTCGAGGAGATGTACAGCAAGATGTTCGAGACCCAGGCGAAGTGGGGTGAGCAGCGCAAGCCCCTCGACGACCTGTTCGCGTCCTACGCCGAGGACCTCGGCCTGGACATGAAGCAGTTCAAGGCGGACTACGCGGACCCGGCCACCGCGAAGCGGATCCAGAAGGACGTCGCCGACGGCGAGGCCCTGGGCGTGCAGGGCACACCGACCTTCTTCGTCGACGGCAAGCAGTTGCAGCCCCAGACGTACGGCGACCTCACCGACGCCCTCGATGCAGCCCTCGCGAAGTAGCCCGGCACTGGCCTGGCTCCTTCTTCTCGGGGGCGTCGTCGGCACCGTCGCCGCGCTCGTCCTCACGGTGGAGAAGCTCGCACTGCTGGCCGACAGCACCTATGTGCCCTCTTGCAGCGTGAACCCGGTGCTCAACTGCGGCTCGATCATGAGCACCGAGCAGGCCGCGGTCCTCGGGTTCCCGAACCCGCTCATCGGTCTCGCCGCCTTCCCGGTCGTGGCCGCCACGGGAGCCGCGCTCCTGGCCGGCGCCCGGATGCGGCGGTGGTACTGGCTCGGCCTGCAGACCGGCGTCACCCTCGGCGTGCTGTTCGTCGGCTGGCTCGTCTTCCAGAGCCTCTACCGGATCGGGGCGCTCTGCCCCTACTGCATGGTCGTGTGGGCCGTGGTCATCCCGGTCTTCTGGTACGTCACCCTCGCCAACCTGCGGGAGGGCCGCCTCGGCGACCGGGTGGCCAGCAGCCGGTTCGTCGCCTGGCTGGCGCGGAACCACGCGGTCGTGCTCACCGCGGTGGTCGTGCTGCTGCTCTCGCTCATCACCCAGCGGTTCTGGGACTACTGGAGCAGCCTGGTCGGGTGACGCCGACCCGTCACAGGTCCGGCTCCGGCAGAGCCAGCGCCGCCTGGAGCCGGCGCAGGTAGTCGTCGCGATCGACCTCGACCACGCCGAGGGAGGCCAGGTGCGGCGTGGACCACTGCACGTCCAGCAGCCGGTCCTCCGCGTGCTCGTCGCGCAGCCGCTCGACGAGGCCGACCAGCGCCGCCTTGGAGGCGTCGGTGCGGCGATGGAACATCGACTCCCCGGCGAAGAGGCCGCCGACGGCGACGCCGTACAACCCTCCGGCGAGCTCGCCGTCGGCCCATGCCTCCACCGAGTGCGCCCAGCCGAGCCGGTGCAGCCGGCCGTAGGCCTCGCGGACCGGGCCGTCGATCCAGCCCAGCGGTCGCTGCGGGTCGGCGCACGCGGCCACCACCTCGTCGAACGCGGTGTCCACCCGGATCTCGAAGTGCTTCAGCGACCGGCGCAGCGAGCGGGAGACGCGCAGGCCGTCGAGCGGCAGGATGCCGCGACGCAGCGGGCTGAACCAGTACGGCGGGTCCCCCGCATCCGGGCCCGGCATCGGGAACAGGCCGCGCCGGTAGGCCCCCAGCAGCGTGCCCGGCTCCAGGTCCGCGCCGACCGCCACCAGGTCGTCGTGCGGGTCGAGCTCCTCGGGGAAGACCCAACCGGTGGGCTCGGGCTCGACAGGCACGGGGGCACCCTAGCCCGCGGGGGTGACCGCCCGATGACGCCTGCGGGGCGTGCGGACGTCTTCCGTAGGATGCAGGCATGGGTGTCCGCCAGAGCATCGGTCGTCGGCTCGCGCCGATGGTCGCCGAGCGCGCTCCCGGGGTGACGTCGAGCTTCGTCCGCGAGGCGCTGCAGCGGGCGATCCACGGGGTCGGTCCGCTGCCGGGCGCCGTCGCCGCGGCCGAGGCGCAGCTGCGCGAGCAGCGCGGTGACGTTGACCGCGCCGTGCACGAGGTGATCGAGAACCACGTCCGCTACGCCGGCGCACAGGGCTTCATCACCAACATCGGCGGCATCGCCACCGCGACCGTGACCATCCCCGCCAACATCAGCGGCCTGGCGATCATCCAGGCCCGGATGGTCGCCGGGATCGCCCACCTGCGCGGCTACGACCTGGCCGACCCGCGCGTGCGCAACGCCGTCCTGGTGACGCTGCTCGGCGAGGAGACGATCGAGGCGAAGCTGAAGAAGCGCACCCTCCCCGCGCCGCCGATGGCGATCGCCACCGCGCCGGCACACGACCCAGGACTGGACGAGCGGGTCTCCTCCGAGGTCGCCTCCGAGCTGATCGCCCGGGTCGCCGGCAAGCGGCTGGCCGCCACGGTCAGCCGCCGGGTCCCCGTCGTTGGCGGGGTCGTGGGCGCCGGCACGGACGGGTTCGTCACCTGGAAGGTCGGCCGCTATGCCGACCGGGAGTTCCTGCGCCGCCGTACCTCGTAGGGAGCGGCGTCAGCCCTTCCCGCGCACCCGGTCCATCCCCTTGCGGGCGAACTCGGTGAGCGTGTGGCGGGGCGGCTCGCGGCGGGCGGCCTCGTGGGTCATCTCCTCCAGCGCCACGATCGCGGCGTCGAGGACGGCCCGGTCGCTCACGCTCGCGGGGCTGCGCCACGGCGTGCCGGGGTCGGGCCGGCGCGGGCGCAGGTCGTCGAGGTCGCCGATCACGTCGACGCCGCGCTGCTCCAGCCACGCGATCATCTCCTCGCTGCGCGCGTCGACGTCGTCGTACCTCTTCGGGGGGACCGTGACCTTGCCGTTGCCCCGGCCGGCGAGCACATCGTTGCCGAGCATCCCGAGCACCAGCCGGTCGTAGGGCTCGCTGCGACGGGTGGCGAAGCCGAGGCGGCGGTTCAGCTCGCGCAGCACCCGGATCTCCGCTGGCCCGAGCGACTCGTTGGCGCGGACGCTGTCCTTGGGCGCCCAGGCCGGGTCGATCCCGAACGCCTCGCAGTAGCGCAGCCACAGGGCGTCGCCGCGGGTGTGCGGGACGGTGACGACGTGCAGCCGGTCGGCGGGCAGTCCCGCGCCCCACGTGCCGAGCACCTCGGGGATGTCGAAGGAGCGGGCGAAGAAGGTCTTGCCGGCCAGGCTCCGCTCCAGGAACTTCTTCAGCCCCCACGCGCGTCCCTGCTTGACGCTCTCCTGCCACGCCGCGGGCAGCTGGCGGCCGAGGTCGCGGGCGGAGTAGACGATGTGCACCTCGTGGTCGGACAGGTCGCTCATCACCCGGTCGACCACCTCCGGCCGCGCCGGGGCGAGCACCTCGTGGCTGACCACGTAGGTGCCCTCGCCGCGCATCGCGCGGACCAGCTTCGGCCACATGCCCTTGGCGTGCCCGGGAGGGCCGCCCCAGTCCTGGTCGAGCAGGTCGAGCGCGGCCTTGAAGTGGCTCTGATCGGGGCGCAGGCGCAGCGACGCGCGGGGGATGTGCACGCCGTGCCGGGCGAGGGAGCGGGCGTTGGCGGTGAGCCGGTCCTGGAGGTACGTCGTACCGGTCTTCGGCGCACCGATGTGCAGGTAGACGCGACGACGGGGGTCGGACATGGGGGCGATTGTGCCCCACGACCGGTCAGCCGGCGGCACCCGCCAGGGCGCGTACGACGGCACTGGGGCTCGGTCGGCCGAGCTCGCCGGCCATCCAACTGCTGGTGGCGACCAGCCGGTCCAGGTCGAGCCCGTGCTCGATGCCCAGGCCGGTGAGCATCCACACCAGGTCCTCGGTCGCCAGGTTGCCGGTGGCCGACTTCGCGTAGGGGCAGCCGCCCAGCCCGCCGGCGCTCGCGTCGAAGGTGGTGATGCCCGACTCCAGGGCGGCGTAGGTGTTCGCCAGCGCCTGGCCGTAGGTGTCGTGGAAGTGCATCGCCAGCCGGTCGCGCGGGGTGCCGGCCTCCTCGAAGGCGGCGACCAGGGCGCGCACGTGGCCCGCCGTACCGACGCCGATGGTGTCGCCCAGGGAGAGCTGTCTGGCGCCGAGGTCGAGGAGGCGCCGGCCGGCCGCGACGACCTGCTCGATCGGGACGGCGCCCTCCCACGGGTCGCCGAAGCACATCGAGACGTAGGCGCGCACGTCCAGCCCGGCGTCGCGGGCGCGGCGGACGACCGGCTCGAACATGGCGTACTGCTCGTCCAGGGAGCGGTTGAGGTTGCGCTGGGCGAAAGTGTCGGTGGCGGAGCCGAAGATCGCCACATGCCTGCTCCCGAGCTCCAGCGCGCGGTCCAGACCGCGCTCGTTCGGCACGAGCACGGGCAGCTCGCGGCCCTCGTCGCCGAGCGCGGTCATCAGGTCCTCGGCATCGGCCAGCTGGGGCACCCACTTCGGGTGGACGAAGCTGGTCGCCTCCACGATCGGCGCGCCGGCGTCGAGCAGTCGGTGCACGAACTCCGCCTTCACCCCGACCGGGACGATCGCCTTCTCGTTCTGCAGGCCGTCGCGCGGCCCCACCTCGTAGATCGTCACCCGCTCGGGGAGCCCCTCGCGGGGCACCTGCATCGGCAGCCCGTCCATCACGCCTCCTCCGGCTCCACGACGACCAGCCGGTCGCCGAGCTTGACCTGTGCGCCCGCCACCACGTCGACCGCGGTCACGGTGCCGTCGAAGGGCGCCTTGAGCGAGAGCTCCATCTTCATCGCCTCCATGGTGACCAGGGCGTCGCCCTCGGCGACCCGCTGTCCGTCCTCGGCGCCGACCGACAGCACGGTGCCGGGCATCGGCGCGGTCAGGGTGCCGTCGCCGACATCCGCGGCGGAGTCGGCGAAGGCGTCGGGTCGCTCGAAGGTGAACCGCTGGCCCTGGTGCACGACCTCGACGACCGCACCGTCGCGACGTACGGCGCCCCTGTGTCGCTCGCCGTCGAGCTCGACCTCGAGCCGCAGCGGCCGCCCCGGCTCGCGGGCGCTGCTCAGCACGCGGCACGAGCGGCCGTCGACCGTCCCGCGGCTGGCGGCCACCTCGACGAGCCGGTCCAGCTCGATCAGCGCGGGCGCCGGGTCGGCGGACATCCGCCACCCGTCGCGCTGCCAGGGCCCCCGCGCGCTCCCGGGGAGCAGGGCGCCGCCGTCGGTCGCGCTCGCCACCGTGTCGTCCAGGGCGGCCGCGGCCAGCACCCGCGCCGTGTCGGGCTCGGGGGCGGGCACCTCGTTGCGGTCCAGCCAGGCGGTGTCGATGGTCGCGTCACGGAACTCCGCACCCGCCAGCAGGGTGCGCAGGAAGCCGGTGTTGGTGGTGAGGCCGGTGACCACGGTCGCATCGAGCGCGTCCACCAGCCGGTGGCGCGCCTGCTCGCGGTCGGCGCCCCAGGCGATGACCTTGCCGAGCATCGGGTCGTAGGCCGTGCTCACCTCCTGGCCGGTGCGCAGCGCGTGGTCGACGCGCACGCCGGGCAGGTCGGTCGGCCAGGCGACGTAGGACGCCAGGCCCGCCTGCGGCAGGAAGCCGCCGAAGCTGTCCTCGGCATAGACACGCGCCTCGATCGCGTGCCCCTCCAGGGTCACGTCGTCCTGGGCGAAGCCCAGCTCGGCGCCCTCGGCGACCGCCAACTGCAGGGCGACCAGGTCGACCCCCTCGCCGCGGATCCGCACGACCTCCTCGGTGACCGGGTGCTCGACCTGCAGGCGGGTGTTCATCTCCAGGAAGTACGCCTCCCCGGTCGCGTCGTCGAGCAGGAACTCCACGGTGCCCGCGTTGGTGTAGCCCACCTCGGCGGCCAGCGCCACGGCGGCCTCGGTGACCCGCTGCCGCTGCTCGGCGCTGATCGTGGGGGCGGGCGCCTCCTCCAACACCTTCTGGTGGCGCCGCTGGGTGGAGCAGTCGCGCTCGAAGAGGTGCACCACGTGGCCGTGGGCGTCGGCGATGACCTGCACCTCGATGTGGCGCCCGGACTCGACGTACTTCTCCACCAGCAGGGTGTCGTCGCCGAACGAGCTCGCGGCCTCGCGGCGGGCGGCGTCCGCGGCCGCGGCGAAGTCGGCGGCGCTGCGCACCACGCGCATGCCCTTGCCCCCACCGCCCGCGGCGGCCTTGACCAGGACGGGGTAGGCGAAGGTCTCGGGGTCGTCGTCCAGGCTGTACGCCGGCACGACGGGCACCTCGGCGGCGACCGCGATCTCCCGGGCCGCGTCCTTGCGGCCCATCGCGTCCATCACCTGCGCGCTCGGCCCGACCAGGCTGATCCCGGCCTCGGCGAGCGCGCGGGCGAAGGGCGCCCGCTCGGAGAGGAAGCCGTATCCCGGGTGCACGTAGCCCGCGCCCGCGTCCCGCGCGGCGGCGACCACCTCGTCGACATCGAGGTAGGACTCGACCCGCACCGCGGCGTCGGCCTCCTCCACGTGCGGGGCGTAGGCGTCCAGGTCGGTGTGCAGGACGACGGTGCGCCAGCCCAGGTCGCGGGCGGTGCGGATCACCCGGCGGGCGATCTCGCCGCGGTTCGCGACGAGCAGCGTCCGCTCGTTGGTCGAGCCATCGTTGTCGCTGGTCGAGCCTGTCGAGACCATCGTCATCACATCCGGAAGATGCCGTAGGAGGGATCGGGGATCGGCAGCGGTGCGGCCACCGAGAGCGCCATGCCGAGGACCCGCCGGGTGTCGGCGGGGTCGATGATGCCGTCGTCCCAGAGCCGGGCGGAGGCGTAGTAGGGGTTGCCCTGGGTCTCGTACTGCTCGCGGATCGGCGCCTTGAAGGCCTCCTCGTCCTCGGCGGACCACTCCTCGCCGGCGGCCTCGAGGCCGTCGCGGCGGACTGTGGCGAGCACCCCGGCGGCCTGCTCGCCGCCCATCACCGAGATCCGCGCGTTCGGCCACATCCACAGGAAGCGGGGGTCGTAGGCGCGCCCGTTCATCCCGTAGTTGCCGGCGCCGAAGGAGCCGCCGATGACGACGGTGTACTTCGGGACCACGCTGCAGGCGACCGCGGTGACCAGCTTGGCCCCGTCCCGGGCGATCCCCTTGTTCTCGTACTCCTTGCCGACCATGAAGCCGGTGATGTTCTGCAGGAAGACCAGCGGGATCTTGCGCTGGTTGCACAGCTCGACGAAGTGCGCCCCCTTGAGCGCGGACTCGCTGAACAGGATGCCGTTGTTGGCGACGATCCCGACCTCGTGCCCCCAGATCCGGGCGAAGCCGCAGACCAGGGTCTCGCCGTACAGCTTCTTGAACTCGTGGAACCGGCTGCCGTCGACGACCCGGCGGATCACCTCGCGGACGTCGTACGGCGTCCGGGTGTCGGCCGGCACCACGTCGTAGAGGGTCTCCGGCGGCTCGTGCGGCTCCTCCACCGCCGAGTCGGCGCTTGTTGACCCCCAGTCGGCGCCAGTTGACGCCGAGTCGGCGCTTGTTCGCGCCGGGAGGGTGTCCAGGACCGAGCGGACGATCCGCAGGGCGTGGGCGTCGTCGTCGGCGAGGTGGTCCACCACGCCGGAGACCCGTGCGTGTACGTCGCCCCCGCCGAGCTCCTCGGCCGTGACGACCTCGCCGGTCGCCGCCTTCACCAGCGGCGGGCCACCGAGGAAGATCGTCCCCTGGTTGCGCACGATCACGGTCTCGTCGCTCATCGCGGGGACATACGCGCCACCCGCGGTGCACGAGCCCATCACGCTGGCGATCTGCGGGATCCCCGCGGCAGACATGTTCGCCTGGTTGAAGAAGATCCGGCCGAAGTGCTCCCTGTCGGGGAAGACCTCGTCCTGCAGCGGCAGGAAGGCACCGCCGGAGTCGACGAGGTAGACGCACGGCAGCCGGTTCTCCGCAGCCACCGTCTGAGCGCGCAGGTGCTTCTTGACCGTCATCGGGTAGTAGGTGCCGCCCTTGACCGTCGCGTCGTTGGCGACCACCATCACCGGCCGCCCCGAGACCAGCCCGATGCCGGCGACGACGCCCGCCGACGGGACGGCGTACACATCCTCGGCGTCCTTGCCGTACATCCCGTACGCCGCCAGCGGCGCGAGCTCGAGGAACGGGCTGCCGGGGTCCAGCAACCGGTCGACCCGGTCGCGGGCCAGGAGCTTGCCGCGGCCGGTGTGCTTGGCGCGGGCGCTCTCCGAGCCGCCCTGGCGGACCCGGTCCATCCGCTCGCGCAACTGGTCGGCCAGGCTGCGCAGGTCCAGGGGTGTCTCGCTCACGGGTCCTCCTGCTCGTCGGTGCGCCTCTAGGTTAGCGATCATTAACCTGATCGGGAAGTGGGCGGCGTCGACAAGCGCCGACTCGGGGTCAATTGGCGCCGACTGGGCGTCAACAAGCGCCGACTCGCGGTGAATTGGCGCCGACTCGGCGGGAGGGAGGGGTTAGTCGTCGCTAACCTTGGCGGGTGAGCCGGCGCGAGGAGATCCTCACCCGGGCGGCCGAGCTGTTCGCCGCCCGGGGCTTCCACGGCGTCTCCGTCGCGGACCTCGGGGCGGCCGTGGGCATCTCCGGGCCGGCGCTCTACAAGCACTTCCCGTCCAAGGACGCGATGCTCGCGGAGATGATGGTCGGGATCAGCGACCGGCTGCTCAGCGTCGGGCGCGAGCGGGTCGCCGCGGCGCCCGAGCCGGCCGCGGCGCTGGCGGCGCTGGTCGACTGGCACGTCGAGTTCGCCCTCACCGACCGCTCGCTGATCGTGGTCCAGGACCGGGACTGGGAGTCGCTGCCGCCGGACGCGCGCGAGCACGTCCGGGCGACGCAGCGGGAGTACGTCGACCTGTGGGCCGGGCTCCTTCGCGACCTGCGGCCGAGCCTCACCCGGGACGCGGCGCGCGCGATGGCGCACGCGGCGTTCGGGCTGATCAACTCCACCCCGCACTCCGGGCTGCTCTCCGACGCCGAGATGCGCGGGTTGCTACGAGGCATGGCGCTGGCCGCCCTCGGGCTGCCGGACGCGGCGGACGGACGCCGTACCGAGAAGTAGACAGCCTCAGAAGAGGTGCTCGAAGGGCTGGCCGGCCTCCATCAGCGCCAGCGCCCGGCGCGCCCGGTCGGCGGCCTCGGCCCCGGCGTCCAGATCGGGGTCCTCCTCCTCGGGACGGGTGGAGGACGGGTCGTCGTGACGACCACTTCCCCCCACGTCCGGGGAGGAAGCGGTGGCGTCGCCCGGGGAGGCAGCGTCCGAGGAGCGCAGCGCGTGCAGGTCCGCGAGCAGCGCCTCGCGCGGGATCCCGCGCAGGTGCAGCAGCACGAACGGGTCGCGATCGAGCAGCCAGCCGAGCTGGTACCCCACGGCCAGGGCGTGCCGGCACGGGTCCATCCACGCGTCGCACCCGCACGCCGCGGTGAGGTCGCCGGAGTAGGGCAGCAGCTCCAGCCCTGCCTGCTCCCCGTCCTCGACCAGCGTGTGCGGGAGGTCCCCGCCGAGCAGCGCGGCGACCCGGCCGGACTCGGCGGCGACCAGCTCGGTGAAGAGCACACGGTCCTCCCCCGAGACCTGCTCGCACCGCCCCTGCACGGTCCACGCGTCGTCGCCCTCGTCGACGGCCGCCACGAAGGCACCGGCGTCGACGGTCACCTGGCCGACGGCCCCCTTGCGGGCGAGACTGCGGGCCGAGCGCAGGTCGCCCTCGGAGTACGCCGTCTCCTCGACCGCCCGCGCCCACGCGCGTCCCCACCACGACGTCGGGCGCACCTGGCCGCGGCGCGGCTTCTGCCGGGGATGGGTGACCGCGGTCATCGCAGCGTCACCAGGTCGCGCAGCTCGGCGTCGGAGAGCTCGGTCAGCGCCGCCTCGCCCCGCCCGAGCACCGCGTCGGCCAGCGACCGCTTGCGGGTCAGCATCTCCCCGATCCGCTGCTCGATCGTGCCGACGGTGACCAGCCGGTGCACCTGCACCGGGCGGGTCTGGCCGATCCGGTGCGCACGATCGGTGGCCTGGTCCTCCACGGCCGGGTTCCACCAGCGGTCCACGTGCACGACGTGGTCGGCGCGGGTCAGGTTGAGCCCGGTGCCGCCGGCCTTGAGCGAGAGCAGGAAGACCGGCACCTCGCCTGCCTGGAAGCGGGCCACCATCTGCTCGCGCTGCCGCACGGGGGTGGAGCCGTGGAGCAGCTGGTGCGGCACGCCGGTGGCGGCGAGGTGCTGCTCGATCAGCCGCGCCATCTCGACGTACTGGGTGAACACCAGCACCGCGCCGTCCTCGGCCAGCACCGTCCCGATCAGCTCGTCGAGCAGGTCGACCTTCTCCGAGCGGCCGGTGACCCGGGGCGTGGACTGCTTGAGGAAGTGCGCGGGGTGGTTGCAGATCTGCTTGAGGCCGGTGAGCAGCTTGAGCACCAGGCCGCGGCGCGCGTCGGGGTCGGAGCGCTCGATCCGGTCCATCAGGTCGCGCACGAACGACTCGTAGAGCACCACCTGCTCGCGGGTCAGCGAGAGCAGGTGGTCGGTCTCGGTCTTCTCCGGGAGCTCCGGCGCCACCCCGGGGTCGCTCTTGCGGCGGCGCAGCAGGAACGGGCCGATCAGGTCGGCGAACTGGCGCGCCTTCGCCGCGTCGACGCCGGCCTCGATCGGCGCCGCCCACGCCTTGCGGAAGGCGTTGCGCGAGCCGAGCAGCCCCGGGGTCAGCCAGTCCAGGATCGCCCACAGCTCGGTCAGGTTGTTCTCCACCGGCGTGCCGGTCAGCGCGACCCGGGCGGCCGACCCGATGGTGCGCAGCGCCCGCGCTGTCGAGGACTGCGGATTCTTCACGTGCTGCGCCTCGTCGGCGACGACCAGGTCCCACGGGACGCCGGCCAGCTCGGCGGCGGAGCGGCGCATCGTGCCGTACGTCGTCAGCACGACCCCGTCGCCCAGCGAGTCCAGCGACCGCGAGGTGCCGTGGAAGCGGCGTACCGGAACCGACGGGGCGAACCGCGCGAACTCCGCCTCCCAGTTGCCCAGCAGCGAGGCCGGGCACACAACCAGCGTCGGCCCGGTGTGACCGCGCTCGCGGCGATGCAGGTGCAGCGCGATCAGGGTGATCGTCTTGCCCAGCCCCATGTCGTCGGCCAGGCACGGCCCGAGGCCGAGGTCGGTCAGCGTGGCGAGCCAGGTGAGCCCGTGCGCCTGGTAGTCGCGCAGCGTCGCCCGCAGGCCCGCGGGCGGCGGCACGGGCTCGCGCTCGGCCGCGGTCCGGATCTGCTCGCGGACCTTCTCCAGGGTCGCGCCGACCACGACCTCGGTGTCGGTCTCGTCGACCTCGACGACCCCGGTGAGCGTCGCCGCCAGCGCCTGCGCGGGCTTGATCGTGCGGACCAGGCGCTTCTTGGCCCGGCGTACGACCGACGGGTCGACCACCATCCACTGGTCGCGCAGCCGGATCACCGGCGAGGCCGACGCGGCGAGACGGTCCATCTCGTCGGGGGTCAGCGGGTCGCCGTGCAGGGCGACCTGCCAGTCGAAGGAGAAGAGCGCGTCGGTGCCGAACATCGGCTCCTGCAGGGGCTCCTCGCGACCGCCGGGAGGGCGGTACTCCAGCACGGTGCGGGTCGTCAGGTCCCGCCCGAGGCTGCGCGGCCACAGCAGCTCGACCCCGCGGGCCTGCAGCGCGGCGGCGCCCTCGTCGAGCAGGGAGACGAGCTCGTCGGTGTCGAGGGTCAGCTGGTCGGGCACGCGCAGCTCGAGGAAGCGGTCGAGCACCGGCCAGGCCTCCGCCGCGGCGCGCAGCCCGAGCAGCGCGTGCGTGCGCGCCCGCGGCCCGAAGCCGTGCCCGTCGTCCTCGGTCCACAGCAGCGCCGCGTCGGCGACGTGCAGCGGGTCGCTCTCGTCGTGGACCTGCAGGACGAGGCGTACGGCGCCCGCCACCAGCTCCTCCTCGTCGGCCTCGACCCGCAGGCTGATCCGCACCAGCTGGGGCAGCTCCTCCCGGCGGCGGGACGCCTCCGCCTGCTCGAGCCGGCGCTGGAGGCGGTCGTGGAAGTCGCCGGACGCCCGCTCCGGAGCATCGCGGCCCGCTCCGCGCGGCGCCTTCCGAGTCGTGGGCGGCGTCCGCGGCATCGAGTCGATCGCCGCGGCGAGCATCGCCCGCACCAGCCCCTCGGCGGTGGCCACGTCGAGATCGTCGTGCGCGCGGGCTCGAGCGAGCAGGACCACCCGCTCCTCGTCGTCCGGGGACATCCCCTCCACCTGCCAGGAGGTGTGCTCGGCGTCGGGGCCGAACCTGCCGGAGGCGACCAGGCGCAGGCCGAGGTGGGCGGCGCCGGCGAGCAGCCGGACGCTGGGGTGCAGGTCGTCGTGCCCGTGGGCCTTGGCCAGGACCGGCAGCGCGGCCCGGATCGGCAGGTCGACGGTGCGCCGGTGGTCGGTGAACTCCACGACCCCGTCCCGCGGTGGCTCGGCCGTGTGCAGCGTGGCCGGGCCGGTCAGGGGGACGAAGCTCACGCAGGGCACCTCCGGTTCGCGCGGCCCGACGGGAGCGGGCACAGCGACGGTAACGGACGGCGCCGACGGGGAGTTCCCTCGCGGCGCCGCCGGTTCAGCCCAGAGTGGCGGTCAGCCCGAGGAGCGCCCCGACCAGGGCGCACTCGGCCACGGCGCCGAGGACGTCGCCGGTGGCTCCGCCCAGCCGGGCGGCCGCCCAGGCGGCGGGGAGGAGCCCGCCCACGGCCGCCCCGAGGACGGCCCCGACGACCGCGGCGGCCTGCCCGACCGGTACCACCCCGAGCAGCACGACCGCGAGCAGCAGGGCGACGACGAGGCCGGCGAGGCAGCGCAGCGGGGTGATCCCCTCGATGACCGACCGGCCGGTCCCCTCAGGGCGGGCGTAGGGCAGGAGCAGCGCCGGCGGCAGCATCGCCGCCCGGGAGAGCGCCCACACGGCCGCGACGCAGGCCACCGCCCACGCACCCGGCAGGGTCAGGACGACCGCGAGCAGGGCGACCCGGAGCAGCAGGTCGAGGACCAGCGCGGAGGCGCCATACACCCCCACGGCGTGGTCCTTCATGATCGCCAGACGCCGCTCGCGGGTGTGCCCGCCGGTCGCGTCGGCGAGGTCGGCGAGGCCGTCGAGGTGGAGCGCGCCGGTGAGGAGCACGTCGGCCAGCACGAGCACGATCGCGGCGACGAACGGCCCCCAGACACCGGCAGCCACGACGCCGACCAGCCCGGCGACCACCCCGACCAGGGCCCCGACGGCCGGGAACCACGGGGCGGCGGCCGCGAGATTCGGGGCACCGCGGCCGGGCGGAACGGGCACCCGGGTGAGCACGCCTAGCGCGTCCAGCGGCCCCCGCAGCAGCGACCTCACAGGCCGATGCTCTCGAAGGTCGCCATGTCGGACAGGATCGCCAGCGAGGAGCGGAGCACCCCCAGGGCGAGCGTCGCGCCGCTGCCCTCGCCCAGCCGCAGCTCCAGGTCGAGGACCGGATCCAGGCCGAGCGCCTTGAGCTGGACGGTGTGGCCGGGCTCGACCGAGCGGTGGCCGGCGATCATCGCGTCGACGCTCTCGGGGGCGAGCTGGGCGGCCACGAGCGCGGCCGAGCCGGTGATGAAGCCGTCGACGACCACGGGCACGCGGTGGGCGGCGCAGCCGAGGACCACCCCGACGAGGGCGGCGATCTCCAGGCCGCCGACCGCCGCCAGGGCGTCCAGCGGGTCGGACGGCACCCCGCTGTGCAGCCGGACGATCCGGTCCACGACGTCGACCTTGTGCGCCAGCTGCTCGTCGTCCAGGCCGGTCCCGCGCCCGACCGCCTCGGCCGCCGGCAGCCCCAGCAGCAGCGCGGTGAGCGCGCTCGCCGCAGTGGTGTTCCCGATCCCCATCTCCCCCAAGGCGACGAGGTCGACCCCGTCGGCCACGAGCTCCTCGACGATCCCGATGCCGTGGCCGACAGCCGTCTCGGCCTCCTCGCGGCTCATCGCCGGGCCGGTGAGGGACGAGGCGGTGCCCGCGCGGACCCGCCGATCCAGGACGGCGGGGTGGTCGCGCGGCTCCAGCACGCCTAGGTCGGCCACGACCAGGCGCGCGCCCTGCTCGCGGGCCAGGACGCACACCGCCGCCCCACCGGCGGCGAAGCTGTCCACCATCAGGCCGGTCACCTGCTGGGGGAAGGCGCTCACCCCGTCGGCCGCGACCCCGTGGTCGGCGGCGCAGACGACGACGGCCGGGGTCGGCGTACCCGGGTCGGCCGCCCCGCGGATGCCGGCCAGCCTCGCCGCCAGCATCTCCAGCCGGCCCAGGCTGCCCGGCGGCTTGAGCTTCTGCCCCATCTCGGCCGCGGCGGCGTCGCGGGCGGCGGCGTCGGCGGGGCGGATCGCGGCCACGGTCTCGGCGATCAGGTCACTCATCACTCGTCTCCCCCTTGGGGTCGTCCAGTCGCAGGGTGCGGCCCGCGACCACCAGCAGCGCCTCGTCTGCGGCGCGGGAGAACCGCGCGTTCACCCGGCCCAGCGTGTCCCGGTAGGCCCGCCCCACCGGGTGCATCGGCACCAGGCCGAGTCCGACCTCGTTGGTCACCACCAGCACCGGGGCGGTCCGGCGCGCGATCGCCTCGAGCGCGGCATCGGCGCGCGCGAGCACCTGTTCCTCGGTCTCCTCCAACCCGCCGAGGTTGGCCACCCACAGCGAGAGGCAGTCGATGAGGAGCAGCGCATCGCCGGTCTGGGCCGCGACCGCTCCGGCCAGGTCGACCGGCGCCTCGACGGTGCCCCAGCCGGCGGGCCGCTCGGCGCGGTGGCGGGCGATCCGGTCGGCCATCTCGCCGTCACCCGCGTGCGCGGTGGCGACGAACACCACCGGGCCGTCGTACCTCTCCGCCCGGCGCACCGCCAGCGCCGACTTGCCGCTGCGCGCGCCGCCGGTCAGGAAGGTGAGGGTCATCGGCTCCTCCAAGGGGTACGGCGACCCGCGAGGGCCGCGAGCAACAGCAGCGCCACCGCGGCGCGCTCGACGTCGTCGACCAGCCTCCGCGCGCGGGCCACGTCGGCCGGGGTCGGGCGCGGACCCTCCCCCAGCAGTGGGCGCTCCTCGACCCGGTCGCCGTAGCGCAGCGTGCCGCCGAGCTGGCGACCGAGGGCCGCGGCCACCGCGGTCTCGGCGACCCCGGCGTTGGGGGACGGATGGGCCTTCGCGTCGCGGTGAACCAGGGCGCGCACCCGGGCCGCGCGGCCGGGGCGCACCAGGGCGACCAGGGCGGCGAAGACTCGGGCGGGCACCCAGTTGGCGACGTCGTCGAGGCGCGCGGCCGCCCAGCCGAAGCGCTCGTAGCGGGCGGAGCGGTGGCCGACCATCGCGTCCATCGTGTTCACCGCCCGATGCGCAAGGTCCCCGGGCGCGCCCGCGACCAGGGCCCAGCAGGCCGGAGCGATCACCGCGTCCACGCTGTTCTCCGCCAGCGACTCGACGACCGCCGCGCTGATCCCGGACTCGTCCAGCTCGCTCGGGTCGCGGCCGACGAGCGCCGGGAGCGCGGCCCGGGCACCGGCCAGGTCGCCGGTCAGGAGGGGGCGCTCCACCTCGGAGGCGGTCTCCCGCAGCATCCGCCCGGCGACCGCCACGGCCACGGCGAGGGCGAGGCCGCCCGGGACGCGGCCCAGCACCCGACCGGCCAGAGCGCCGGCCGCGACGCCGAGGGCGGCGTACCCGACCCCCCGGGCTCGGTCGTCGGCCCACAACCGTGCCTCCACCGCGGTCATCCCGCGGCCGAAGAGGGCAACGGGGTGGAGGCGCGCCGGAGGCTCGCCGAGCGCCCGGTCGAGGAGCAGGCCGGCGGCGACCAGCGCGGCCCGGTCGCGGAGGACGGTCGTCATGGCGACCAGCCCGCCAGCCCGGCGGCGACACCGGTGTGGACGGATAGCGCGACCCGAGCGCCCCAGGTGGAGCGGGGGCCGCCGAAGTCCTCGACCGGCCCGGCGGGGTCGCAGGCGAGGACGACCGCGTCGCTCGCCGTACCCGTCCCGGGCAGGCCCGACTCCACGCACGCCTGCGCCTTCGCCTCCGCGACGACCAGCGCGGCCTGGATCAGGGCGCTCGGGGTGAGCCGCACCGGCAGCAGCACGACGGTGTTGATCGTCCCCGGGGGCAGCCGCCGGCCGGCGCGGGCAAGGGCCTCGGGGTCGGCCGGCCACGTGGGGCGGCTGACCCCGACGGTCGACCAGGCGCGGACGCCGGAGCACTCGGAGGCCTCGACGCGGTGCACGTCGGCGGCGGTGAGGAGCGCCGTACCCTCACCACGCAGGCCGGCGCTGGCCGCGACTTCGGCGGCGTGCGCCTCCAGGTCGGTACGGCGATAGTCCCGCACCACGCCCACGTTGAGCACCCAGCTCGCGGCCCCGAGGCCGCCGCCGACGGAGGCGGAGGACAGGCACGGCCAGGGCTCGGCCTGCTCGTCGGCCAGCTGCCAGGCGAGCGCCCCGCGGGTGCCGGATTCGGCCGGCAGGACCTGGAGCCGCGGTGAAGTAGCGCCGACTCGGGGTGAACTAGCGCCGACTCGGCGGGTCACCAGCCCGGCTCCTCGCCCGGAAGGGCGGCGGAGGCCGCGAGGGTGGCCAGCCGGTCCAGGGGCAGCGCGGCGGAGACCCAGTCGGCCAGCCGGTCCAGGTGCGCCTCGCGCGCCGCGGCGAACCCGACCGGCATGGGGGCATAAGACCGACCCCGGCGCTCGGCCGCCTCCGCGAGCAGCGAGCAGCGGAACCCGTCGGCGTCGAGCAGCCCGTGCAGGCTGGTCCCGCGTACCCGCCCGTCGGCGGAGACGCAGCCCTCGGGCTCGCCGTCCAGCGTCAGCCAGGCGGTCCCGTCGGGAGCGACCGGGCGACCGAAGCGGATCTGGTAGCCGGTCACCGAGGGCCCCGAGGACTGCCGGACCACCTTCGGCGTCTCGAAGCGGGTCGTCGACGGCAGCAGCCCGATCCCGTCCACCAGGCCGGCCCCCGACTCCACGGTGTCCTCGATCGAGCGCCCCAGCATCTGGTAGCCCGCACACAGCCCCACCACGAGCACCGACGGATCGAGGTCGGCCAGCGCCCGATCCAGCCCGCGCGAGCGCACCCACGCCAGGTCGGCCACCGTCGCCCGGCTGCCGGGGACGATCACCAGGTCGGCGTCGGCGAGGTCGCCGGGGTTGTGCGCCCAGCGCAGCGCCACCGACGGCTCTAGCACCAGCGGGTCGAGGTCGCTCGGATTGGCCAGGTGCGGCAGCCGCACTACCGCCACCCGGACCGGCCGCTCAGCGGCCGGTCCGGGGGCGTCCCCACCCCACTGGAGTCCCCACTCCAGGTCCAAGGAGTCCTCCACGCCGAGCATCGGCTCGGCGCCCAGGTGCGGCAGCACCCCGAGGACGGGCACCCCGGTCCGCGCCTCGAGGTCCCGCAGCCCGTCGTCGAGCAGCGACACGTCCCCGCGGAACCGGTTGAGGACCACGCCCCGCACGCACGCGCGCAGGTGCTCGGGCAGCAGCGCGAGCGTGCCGTACGCCGACGCGAAGGCGCCCCCGCGGTCGATGTCGACCACCAGCACCGCCGGCATCCCGGCGGCCGCGGCCAGTGGCAGGTTCACCAGGTCCCGGTCGAGCAGGTTGATCTCGGCGGCGCCCCCGGCCCCCTCAGCGACGACCAGGTCGTGCTCGCGCCGCAGCGCGGTGAGCGCGTCCAGCACGAGCGGGCGCAGCGATCGCGCGGTGTCGCCGTACCCCTTCGCGTCGGCGCGCCGGGCCGGGTCCTCCTCCCCCAGGACGACCAGGTGGCTGGTCCGGTCGCCGGCCGGCTTGAGCAGCACCGGGTTCATCCGCCGGTCCGGCTGGACCCGCGCGGCCAGCGCCTGCATCGCCTGCGCGCGGCCGATCTCGCCGCCGTCGGCGGTGACGGCGGAGTGGTTGGACATGTTCTGGGCCTTGTACGGCGCCACCCGGGCCCCGTCCCGCGCCCAGGCCCGGCACAGCGCGGAGACGACCGTCGACTTGCCCGCGCCGCTGGTGGCCCCGACCACGAGCAGCGCGCCCCGGGCACTCACTCGGCCACCTGTCGGGAGCCGCGCGGCGCGGGGAGCACGACCAGCTCGCCGCGGACCCGGTGCACCTCCAGCGGGGTGCCGTAGACCCCACTCAGCACCGTGGCATCGAGCACCCGCTCGGGCAGGTCGGTGGTGACCACCCGGCCCCCGTCGAGGAGCAGCAGCCGGTCGGAGAAGCGGGCGGCGGTGCCGAGGTCGTGCATGGCCGCGACCACGGTGAGCCCGTCGGACAGGCGCAGCTGGTCGACCAGCTCCAGCACCTCGACCTGGTGGCCGACGTCCAGCGCGCTCGTCGGCTCGTCCAGCAGCAGCACCGGCGCCTGCTGGGCCAGGGCACGCGCCACGCTGACCCGCTGCGCCTCGCCGCCCGACAGGCTGCGCACCGGGCGGCCGGCGAAGGACGCCAGGTCCAGCCGGCGGAGCACGTCGACCACGACGGCGCGGTCCTGCCGGGACTCCCCCTGCAGCCAGCGCAGGTGCGGGGTGCGGCCGATGAGGACGTACTCCGCGACCGTCATGCCCGGCGGCAGCTCGGGCACCTGCGGCATCAGGGAGAGGTCGGTGGCCCGCGGGGCACGCCCGTCGCCGAGCCGGATCTCCCCACTGCTGCGCACCAGGCCCGCCAGCGCCTTGAGCAGCGTCGACTTGCCCGCGCCGTTGGGCCCGATCACACCGAGCCACTCGCCGGCGTGCAGGTCGAGGTCGACGTCGTGCAGCACGGGGACGCCGTCCAGCCGCACGCCGAGGCCGCGGGCGGTGAGGGTGCCGGTCGCGAGCGCGGGGTTCACATCAGCCCCTTCCGGCCGCGCCAGAGCACCCAGGCGAAGAACGGCGCACCGACGAACGCGGTGATGACGCCCACCGGCAGCTCGGCGGGGGCGACCAGGGTGCGCGCCCCGATGTCGACGAAGGAAAGGAACGCCCCGCCGACGATCGCGGAGATGGGCACGATGACGCGGTAGCTGTGGGAGACCAGCAGCCGGACGATGTGCGGCACGACGAGGCCGACGAAGGCGATGGACCCGCTCACGCTGACGGCGGCGGCGATCACCAGGGTCGAGGTGGTGATGACCACCAGCCGCGACCGCGCGGGCGAGAGGCCGAGGCTGCGGGCCTCGTCGTCGCCCACCCGCAGCACGTCGAGGTGGCGGGCGTGCGCGGTGAGGACCAGGCCGCACAGGACGACGTACGGCGCCAGCAGGGTCACCGGCTCCCAGCCGTCGGTCGCGAGCTTGCCGAACAGCCAGCTCAGCACCTCGCGGGCGCGGGTGTAGTCCAGCCGCTGCAGCAGGAAGGTCTGCCCGGCGGAGAAGAGCGCGGCGATCGCGACGCCGCTGAGCAGCAGGGTGGCGGGGTCGTCGAAGGTGCCCCGCGCGACCAGCGCGGAGCCCGCCACCGCGAGCAGCGCCCCGAGGAACGCGGCGGCAGCGACGGTGCTGAACGGACCCCAGGCCAGGTCGAGCCCGAAGCCGATCGCCAGCACCGCCCCCAGGCCGGCGCCGGCGGAGACGCCGAGCAGGTAGGGGTCGGCGAGCGGGTTCCGGAAAACGCCCTGGTATCCCGCGCCGGCCATCGCCAGCGCGGCTCCGACCAGCATGCCGAGCACCGTGCGGGGCAGCCGGATCTGCCAGAGCACCGCGTCCTCGACCTCGGTGAGGGTCGGGGTGAGCGCCACCCCCGGCACGTGGTCGAGCAGGGACCGGAGCACGCCCTCGACCGGGAGACTCGCCGCCCCCTGGACGGCGCTGGCCACGAAGGCCACCAGCAGCACCCCCACCGAGACGACGAGCGCCAGCACCGGCAGCCGGAAGGACCGGGCGACGGCCGCCTCGAGGGCGTCGTCACCGGGCTCCCCGACCGGGTCGTCGGGAAGCGGCGGTGCCGTGCTGGGGGTGCGCATCGACTCAGCCGGCGGCGGGGACCTTCACCGAGCTCATCGCGTCGGCGACCTGCTCGATCAGCTGCGGCAGCCGGGGCCCCCACCGGGAGGCGATGTCGGCGTTCACGGTGACGATGTTGTCCTCGCGCACGGCCGAGACGGCCTGCCAGCCCGGGCGGTTCGCGACGTCCTGGGCGTCGTACCCCACCTGGTCGGTGATCACGATGAGCTGCGGGTCGGCCTTGATGATGGCCTCCTCGGTCAGCTGCGGGAAGCCGGTCTTGTCCTTGTCGGCGGCGTCGGCGATGTTCTTCGCGCCCATCTGCTCATAGACCGAGCCGATGAAGCCGTAGGAGCTGGCGGAGTAGTAGCTGTCGTCGAGCTCGTGGTAGATCCGGATCGGCCTGTCCGGCGCCTGCGCCAGGGCGGCGTCGATGTCGCTGCGCAGCTGCTTGACCAGGTCGGCGGTCTCGTCGACGTGGCCGGTCGCCTGGCCCAGCGCGGCCATCGAGTCGTAGCCCTGCTCGATCGTGGCGGGGGCGGCGTTGATGAGCACCGGGACGCCGAGCTTCTTCAGGCCGGCGACCATTCCGTTGGCGTCGTTCGCGGCGACCACCAGGTCGGGGGAGTACTCCGCGATCGCCTCCACGTTCGGCTCGAAGCCGGACAGCTTCGTGGTCGGCGCCTCCTTGGGGTAGGTGGAGAACTCGTCGGCGGCGACCACCTGGTCGCCGGCGCCGATGGCGAAGAGGGTCTCGGTCGCCGACGGCGAGAGCGAGACGATCTTCTGCGGCTGCTCGTCGATGGTGATCTCCCCGCCGGGGGTGTCGACGGTGACCGGGAAGTCGGCCGACGCGCTGCTCGACTCGCGGGGCGGCTCGGAGCCGGCGTCGCTCGAGCTCTCCGAGCCGCAGGCGGTGAGGGCGAGGGCCAGCGCGGCGAGCGCGGCCAGGGGGCGGGTGCGGTTCATGTCCAACTCCTCGTCCATCGAGGAGGATTCGCTTCCCTGACAGCCCGGCGGCTGTGGCGAACCGGCCCCTGTCCTCGAGGGCTGTTGACGGGTTCTCTCCGGCGACCGGGAGTTCGACCGGACTCATCCACTCCTCAGGTGGCTTCACCGTTGCGGGTCAGTGCCGGTTTCTCACCGGACTTCGGCTCCTGGCGCCGGAGCGAGTGTACGCCCGCTCAGCCCGACCGGAGCAATGCGCGCTCGAGGCAGGACAGCCCGTCCGCGTCGGGTACGGCGACCCGCGCGACCCCCGGCAGGCCGAAGCTCGCGCAGTCGCGGACCAGCACGCCCCGCGGGGCCAGCCGGTCGCGCAGGCCCGGGGCGTCGACGAGCACCCAGGGGGCGTCGGCCGCCTGCACGGTCAGGCCGTGGGCACTGAGCAGGTCCACCAGCTCGCGCCGGGCGTCGGCGACCCGGCGGGACCAACCCGGCAGGTCGGCGGCCCCGAGCAGGTCGGGGAGGCAGGCCAGGGCGAGCGCGCCCACCGACCAGTGCGGCTGTCGGGCGGCCAGGCGCTCCCGCTCGGCCTCGTCCCGGGCGACGACGTAGCCGAGCCGCAGCCCGGGGCAGGCGAAGGTCTTGGTGAGGGAGCCGACGACGACCGCCCCGTCCTCCCGGCCGGCGGTCCAGGCACCGGTGGCCAGGGCGTGGAAGGCCTCGTCCCAGACGTCGGCGGTCTCCTCGGGTCCGGCGAGCCGGCCGGTGGGCGAGTGCGGGTTGCTGCGCCAGCGGGGGCCGTGCGGCCGTGCGGGGTCCGGGTCGCGGGGGTGGAGGGCGAACTCGGGCTCGCTGCGCACGCCGCCGGCGAGCTCGGCCGCGACCAGGGTGATCGCCTCGCTGCCGCCGTTGGTGAGCAGCAGCCGTCCCGGGTCCACGCCGAGCCGCTCCGCGAGCAGCCCGGTGGCGGCGCGGTCGTCGGGGTAGTGCCCGAGCGCGCCCAGGTTGCGCCGTACGACCTCGGCGGGGTCGGGGGCGAAGGGGTTGAGGTTCTGGGACAGGTCGAGCAGGTCGGCGGGGTCCAGCCCCAGCGCCCGCGCGACGGCCGGCCCGTCGCCGCCGTGGGTGCCCGCCGCCGGCACGCGACTCGCTCCGGTCTCCACGGCGTCGCAGTCTGCCAGTCGGCGACGGCGCGCCTGTCCGCGGCTCAGCCCGCGGCGCCCAGGGTCAGCGGCAGCACCTCCCCCGCGCCGGCCGCCCGCAGCTGCGCCGCGGCCACGGTCAGGGTCCAGCCGGTGCCGACCAGGTCGTCGACCAGGAGCACGCTCGCGCCGGGCGGCACGTCGGCCTCGAGCGCGAACCGGCGACGCACGGCGGCGACCCGGCGGGCGCTGTTGGCCGCGCCCTGGCCGGGGAGCACGTCGGGGTCGACGATCGCGAACCGCCCCAGGACCGGAACGCCGAGGTAGCGGGAGAGCCCCTCGGCCAGATCCCGGGTCAGGGTCGGCCGGGTCGCGGACTCGACCGCGACGATCCCGTCCACCCGGGGACGCCAGTCGCCGAGCACCTCGGTCACCGCGCGCACCAGCGGCACCGGCACCTGCTGGTCGCCCGCGCCCTCGCGGAACAGCTCGCGCAGCGCCTGCCCGTGACCGAGGTCGGTGAGTCGGGCCACGGCGCGGCCGGGCGAGGCACCCTCGGCGATCTTCCCCTTGAGGTCGAGCCCGAGCCGGTCCAGCCCGGTCGGCCACATCTTCCGCGGCTCGATGACGACCCCCGGCCGGGCCAGCGCCTCCTCGGCCTGGGCGGTCGAGTCCTCCGACACGGCCGCGGGCAGCTCGAGCCCGCCGCAGTTGTCGCAGCGCCCGCAATCGGGCGCGCCCTCGAGCGCGGGGTCGTCGAGCTGGTCGCGCAGGAACCGCATCCGGCACACGTCGGTGCGCAGGTAGTCGAGCATCGCGGCCTGCTCGCGCTCCCGCGCCGCCGCGACCCGGGCATAGCGGTCGGCGTCGTAGTCCCACTCCTGGCCGGTCGACTCCCAGCCGCCCTTGACGCGGCGGACGGCACCGTCGACGTCGAGCACCTTGAGCATCGTCTCCAGCCGCGTGCGCGACAGGTCGACCTCGGTCTCCAGCGCTGCGGTGCTCATCGGGGCCCCGTTGTCGGCGAGCACGCCGAGGGTACGGCGGACCAGCGCCTCGGAGGGGAAGGCGAGGGAGGCGAAGTAGGCCCAGATGTCCTTGTCCTCGCGCTGCGGCATCAGCACCACCGTCGCCTGGTCGCCCTCCCGCAGCCCGCGACCGGCACGGCCGACCTGCTGGTAGTAGGAGACCGGCGACTGCGGCGCCCCGAGGTTCACCACGAACCCGAGCCGGGCGTCGAAGCCCATCCCAAGCGCACTGGTCGCCACCAGCGCCTTGAGGTCGCCGTCGAGCAGCGCCTGCTCCAGCCCGAGCCGCTCGCCCGCCTCGGTCTGGCCGGAGTAGGCCGCCACCGCGTGACCGTGGGCGGCCAGGTGCTGGGCCACCTCCTGCGTGGCGGCGACGGTGAGGCAGTAGACGATGCCCGAGCCGGGCAGCTCGCCCAGGTGCTCGGCCAGCCAGCCCAGCCGCTGGCCGGCGCCGGGCAGGTCCAGGACGCCGAGCCGCAGGGACTCGCGGTCCAGGCTGCCCCGCAGCACCAAGGTGTCCGCGCCGAGCTGCTCGGCCACGTCGCGGGTCACCCGCGCGTTGGCCGTCGCGGTGGTGGCGAGCACCGGGATGCCGTCGGGCAGCTCGCCCAGCAGGGTGCGGATCCGGCGATAGTCGGGACGGAAGTCGTGGCCCCAGTCGGAGATGCAGTGCGCCTCGTCGACGACGAGCAGGCCGGTGGTGGCGGCCAGCCGGGGCAGGACCTCGTCGCGGAAGCCGGGGTTGTTGAGCCGCTCGGGGCTGACCAGCAGGACGTCGACCTCGCCCGCGGCGATCCGCATCTGCACCTCCTCCCACTGCTCGGCGTTGGTGGAGTTGATGGTGACCGCGCGGATGCCCGCCCGCTCGGCCGCGGCGATCTGGTTGCGCATGAGGGCGAGCAGCGGGCTGATGATCACGGTGGGACCGGCACCCTGCTCGCGCAGCAGCAGGGTGGCGATGAAGTAGACCGCCGACTTGCCCCAGCCGGTGCGCTGCACGACCAGGGCCCGCCGGTGCCCCAGCAGCGCCTCGATCGCGGTCCACTGGTCGTCGCGCAGCTCGGCGTCGTCGCGGCCGACGAGCGCCCGGAGGTGCTCGGCGGCGTGTCGCCGTACGTCGGAGGTCATGGGCCCTGCCTACCAGGGCGCTCCGACAGGCCTCCCCCGGCCCGGCCGGTCAGGCCCGGAACCGCTCGCCCTCCAGGACAGGGACCACGTCGGCGGCGTCCACCCGGGCCGCGACCTCCACGTCCTCGCCGAAGCCCGCGTCCACCAGCTCGCGCCCGGACGCGCAGTCGCGCAGGGCGTCGGGGACCGACGACAGGGAACGGTAGGCCGCCGCGGCGGTGGCCGCCTCGGGCGAGAACCCGCCGACCCCGGCGTCGGCGAGCGCGGCCAGGACCGCGCCGGCGCCCCAGAGGTCCTCCACCGCGGGACGCAGCGTGTCGTCGGGCCACCGCTCGCCGGCCGGGACGAGCAGGATCGAGCGGCCCTGGGCGGCCCACGGCCGGAGGAAGGCGGCGACCGCGGCGGCGTTGCGCAGGCTCGCGCCCACCACGGTCGCGCCGGTGTCGCGCAGCGCGAAGGCGATGGTCGAGCCGTTGGGGCTGGGCAGGACCAGGCGCTCGACGTCCTCGACCTGCTCGAGGCTCGCCGGGGAGAGCGAGACGTGCCGCCGGTCGCTCCGGGCCCGGGCCTCGAAGCGCCCGACGGCCAGTGTGGCGGCGTACCGCATCGCGTGCTCCGCGGCCCGGGCGTCGTTCCAGGGGTAGGGGAAGACCTCGATCCCGCGCTCGGCCGCGACCGTGAGCGTGGTGGTGAAGGAGAGGACGTCGACCACCACCGCCACGTCCGCCGGCACCGCGGCGGCCCCGACCGGTCCCCACTCCAGACGCACCCCGAAGCGCCGCTGGGCGTGGGCCTCGCTGGTCTCCATCCTCACCCTCCTGACTCGCAGACGACCGGCTCCCGGCCGCGCTGGACGACGACCCGTGCACGAACCACCCAGGAAGGCGAGCGGGCTCCGCCGCACCCTCTGGTCTCATCGGGCCCGGAGCGAGTCTCCGCACCGGATACTCCGTGCTTCGTGCACGCCCGACCCCCGGACCCGGGCCGGTCAGCCTCTCACCAGATCCGGACCCGCAGGTCCGGGTCGAGCCAGAGCCCGTCGCCCGGGGCGGTGCCGAAGACCTCGTGGAACTCGTCGAGGTTGCGCACGATGTTCGCCCGGAACTCCGGCGGCGAGTGCGGGTCGATGGTGAGGAACTGCTGCTCCTGCTCGCGACGCCGCTTGGTGCGCCAGACGTAGGCCCAGTTGAGGAAGACCTTCTTGCGGTCCTCGGGCTCGGCCGAGCCGCCGCGGGCGATGAGGTAGGCCGTGTGCCCGATGGTGAGGCCGCCGAGGTCGCCGATGTTCTCGCCGACGGTGAGCGAGCCGTTGACGTGCTCGCCGGGCAGGTTGCGCGGGGAGAACCCGTCGTACTGCTCGACCAGCGCGCGGGACTTGACCTGGAAGGCCTCCTTGTCGGCGGGGGTCCACCAGTCGTTGAGGTTGCCCTGGCCGTCGTACTGCGCGCCCTGGTCGTCGAAGCCGTGGCCGATCTCGTGGCCGATGACCGCGCCGATGCCGCCGTAGTTCTCCGCCTCCTCGGCGTCGGGTGCGAAGAACGGCCGCTGCAGGATCCCCGCGGGGAAGCAGATCTCGTTGGTGCCGGGGTTGTAGTAGGCGTTGACCGTCTGCGGCAGCATGAACCACTCGTCGCGGTCGACCGGCGAGCCGATCTTGGCCAGCTCCCGGTCGGTCTCGAACGCCGCCGCGCGCGCCACGTTGCCGAGCAGGTCGTCGGCGCGCACCTCGAGGGCGGAGTAGTCGCGGAACTCGTCGGGGTAGCCGATCTTGGGCCGGAAGGTCGCGAGCTTGTCGTAGGCGCGCGCCTTGGTCTCTTCGGTCATCCAGTCCAGCTTGGAGATCGACTGCCGGTAGGCCTCGAGCAGGTTCGCGACCAGCTCGTCCATCAGCGCCTTGGACGTCGGCGGGAAATGCCGCGCGACGTAGAGCTTGCCGACCGCCTCGCCCATCGCGCCCTCGACGAAGGAGACCCCGCGCTTCCACCGCGCCCGCAGCTCCGGGGTGCCGTTGAGCGTGCGGCCGTAGAAGTCGAAGTTGGTCTCGACGAAGTCGTCGGTGAGGTACGGCGAGCTCGCGCGGATCACCCGCGCCGCGACCCAGTCGCGCCACTCCTCGATCGGCGTCTCGGCGAGCACCTGCTCCAGGTGGGTGAAGAACGAGGGCTCCTTGACGACCACCTCGGCCAGGGTCTGCTCCGAGCCGCCGAGCCGCTCGATGTAGGTGCGCCAGTCGAAGCCGGGCGTGAGCGCGACCAGTCCGTCGAAGGTGTGCAGGTTGTAGGTCTTCTGCACCTCGCGGGTCTCCGCGCGCTCCCAGTGCCCCTCGGCGATCCGGGTCTCCAGGGCGAGCACGTTCGCCGCGGCGCCGGCGGGGTCGTCGTACCCCGCGAGGGTGAACATCCGCTCCAGGTAGGCGGCGTACCTCTCCCGGATCTCCGCGAACTTCTCCTCGCGGTAGTAGGACTCGTCCGGCAGCCCGAGGCCGCCCTGCATCGCATAGACCAGGTAGCGGTCGGAGTCCTTGCGGTCGGTGTCGATGTACATCCCGAACAGGCCGCTGCCGCCGGTGCGCTCGAACGCCCCGAGGAAGGCGGCCAGGTCGGCGGTGCTCTGCAGTCCGGCGACCTCGGCCAGCAGCGGCCTCAGCGGCTCGGTGCCGCGGCGCTCGACCTCGGCGGTGTCCATGAAGGAGGCGTGCAGCGCAGCCAGCTTCTCCGCCTCGGCCGGGTCGGGGATCTCCTCCAGCGCGCCGGTGGAGAGGTCCTCGATGATCTGGCGGACCTGGTCCTCAGCGACGTCGGCGAGCTGGACGAACGGGCCCCAGCTGGACCGGTCGGAGGGGATCTCCTCCGTGGCCAGCCACTGGCCGTTCATGTGGCCGAAGAGGTCGTCCTGGGGGCGGATGTCGGGGTCCATGCCCGCGCGGGCGTCATCGAGGATCGTCACCCGGTCGAGCCTAGCCCGGTCACCGGACGCGGACGACTCCCTTGCCCAGCATCCGCCTTTGGTCGAGGTCCAGGAGCGCCGTGCCGAAGTCCTCGAAGGAGTACGTCGACCCGATCGGCGGCCGCACCACGCCCGCCTCGATCATCGGCAGCAGCTCGGCCCACTGCTCCTGCATGTACCCCGGCCGCACCATCGCGTAGGCGCCCCACCCGACGCCGCGGACGTCGATGTTGTTGAGCAGCAGCCGGTTCACCTTCACCTCGGGGATGCCCTGGCCGGCGGCGAACCCGATGACCAGCAGCCGGCCCAGCGGCGCGAGCACGCGCAGCGAGTCGGTGAAGGCGTCGCCGCCCACGACGTCGACCACGGCGTCCACGCCGCGGCCCCGGGTCAGCTCGCCGACGGCGTCCTTGAAGCCGTCGAGCAGCACCGCGTCGTCGGCGCCGGCGGCCCGGGCGAAGTCCGCCTTCTCCTCGGTGCTGGTGACCGCGATGGTGCGGGCGCCGAGGCCCTTGGCGACCTGCAGGGACGCCGTACCGACGCCCCCGGCGGCGCCGTGCACGAGCACCGTGTCGCCCGCGCCCACCTGGCCGCGCACCGCGAGCGCGAAGTGGGCGGTGAGGTAGTTCATCGGCAGCGCCGCGCCCTCGTCGTAGGAGGTCCCGTCCGGCAGCGGGAAGACGAACGAGGCCGGTACGGCGACCCGCTCGGCCGCGCCGCCGTGCGGCAGCACCCCCGCGACCCGCTGTTCGCTGGTCGAGCCTGTCCCTTCGGTGGTCGAGCCTGTCGAGACCACCCGCCCCGCGAAGTCGACGCCGAGGGTGAACGGCGGCTCCGGCTTGAGCTGGTACTCCCCCCGCGAGAGGAGCAGGTCGGGGAAGGCCACGCCAACGGACTCCACCTCCACGACGACCTCGTCCGGACCGGCCGTGGGCTCGTCGACCTCCCGCACCTCGAGGTGCTCGGGGCCGGTGGTGTCGATGACCTGGATGGCGCGCATGGGCCCACGCTAGCCGCGGGTCAGCGCGCCTCGACGACCGCGTTCATCTCGAAGTGCATGGGGTCGGTGTAGTTCCAGTCGCCGCCCCAGGCGAAGCCCCACTTCTTGAAGATCGCGACGACCTGGCGGTCCATGTCGCCGGCGACCCCGCGCTGGTTGGTGGAGGTGTTGAGGTCGAGGGCGATCCCGAAGGAGTGCAGCGAGAGCGAGGTGCTGCCGGCGATGAAGCGCGGATAGTAGCAGCCGGCGTACTCCTCGGGCCGGATCTCGTCGCTCAGCCCGGTCATCTGGATCTCCTGCAGGGCCGCGCGCAGCTGCGGGAGCACCGCCTTGTGGCAGGTGACCTGCCCGAGGATCGGCACGTCCTCGGTGCGGATGTTCGCCTCCACCCACGCCTGGTCGGGCTGGATCCGACCGCCGCCGAGGACGGTGTAGTTGAACGTGCCGACCGCCTGCGCGACCGAGCCGCCGGTGAGGAACGCGGTCTGCTGCGCGGTGATGTCCAGCTCGGGCGCGAGGAAGAGGACCGAGGCGGTGTCGCCGACGATCTTGCGGATCTTCGGGCGGATCGTCTCCGGCGCGGTGTTGCCGGTGGTGATGAGCATGGCGTTGTTCTCGATCATCCCGAGCGAGTCGGCCCAGGTCGGGTTGACCACCGCGGTGATCTGGTCGACCTGGGGAGCGAAGGCGCCGATGTGGATCTGCGGCGCCTCCTTCTCGTTGCCCAGCCGCAGGTATCCCTGCTTGTCCGCGAGCTTGCGGCCGATCGCCGGGTCGATCGCGAGCTCGCCGCCGGCCACCCGGTCCCACACCTCCTGGGTGTCGGCGGAGGCCTGCTCGGTCCAGTTGCGGTAGCGCCCGGGGTCGATCGCCGCGATGTTGTAGACCTTGTCCTCCAGCGGCACCTGGGACATGGAGAAGCGCATCGTCGCGTCGACGCCCTTGAGGTCCTTGATCTGCTGGACCATGTCGTCGCTGAGCGCCTTGCGACTGAAGACGAGCATGTCGTCGGGGTAGAGCCGGCCCGTCCGCGGCCCCGGCGGGCTCACCGCGTGCTCGGGGTCGGCCGCCGCGGTCGCACTGCTCCCCTGCCGGTCCGGTGCGCTGTCTCCCGGGGTCGACTCGCCGGAGCCCGCGCTGCTCTCGCCGCTGCTGGTGGGGTCGGCCGCCGTCTCACGCGGGTCGGTCCCGCACCCGGCCGCCACCAGGGCCACGACCAGAGCGCCGGCCGCGGCGGCGCTGGCGCGGGTACGCACGATCCGGCTCCCCCTCCCGTGGACTCCGTGGGCGGCTCGCCCTGCCGATGTGCGCTCAACTGTAGGCGAGCAGGCAATCCATGCACTCAAGACCAGCCCACCAGGCAATCCATGCACCCAAGACCAGCCCACCAGGCAATCCATGCACTCAACACCGGTCCACCAGGCACCAGATGCACCCAAAATCCGCCGACCGGGCATTCCATGCACGCAAAAGCCCGTCGACCGGGCACTTGATGTCGTTATCGCGACCCACCGCCGGGAGGGGTACGGCGGCGCGCCGACTCCTGTAGTGACATCAACTGCCCGGTCGCGCGTTCTTAGGTGCATCAAGTGCCCGGTCGGCCAGTCTTAGGTGCATCGAGTGCCCGGCGGGCCAGATATGAGTGCATCAAGTGCCCGGTGGCGAACGGGTCAGCGCAGCGACTCCATGAGGGCGGGGATCACCTCGTGCATGTCCCCGATCACCGCATAGTCGGCCTTGGTCACCATCGGCGCCTCGGGGTCGGTGTTGACCGCGATGATCACCTTGGAGGAAGCGCAGCCGGCCCAGTGCTGGATCGCGCCGGAGATGCCGCACGCGACGTAGACGTCGGGCGAGATCCGGGTGCCGGTCTGGCCGACCTGCTCGTGGTGCGGCCGCCAACCCAGGGAGGTGACGACCCGCGAGACGCCGACCTTGCCCCCGAGCGCCGAAGCCAAGTCGTCCACCCCGGAGAACCCGCCGGGCCCGCCGGCGCCGCGCCCGGCGCCCACGACGACCTTGGCGTCCTTGAGCCCGTCCGCGTCCCCGGTGTCGGCGCCGGAGGCCGAGGCCACCCGCGCCACCCGGTCCCGCTCCGAGAGCGAGGGGGACAGCTCCACCACCGACGCGTCGCCCTGCGCACCGGCCGGCGAGGCCTGGACGGCGTGGCCGGCGACCGAGAACACCGCCGGTCGCTTGCTCAGCGTCATCTCCTCCAGCGCCGCGCCGCCCATCACCTGCCGGGTGACGGTGAACGGCGAGAGCCCGGCGAAGGACAGCACGTTCGCCGCCATCGGCACGTCCCACCGCGCCGCCAGGTGCGCGAGCACCTCGTTGCCCCGGTTGGTCCCGGCCGCGGTCACCACGACCGCACCGGCCTGCTCGCGCGCGTCCTGCACGGCCGACGCCCACGCGCCGCCGCCGTACGCCTCGAAGTCCGGCCCGCCGGCGTGGTAGACCGTCCGCACGCCGGCCGACGCCAGCTCGGACACCACGGAGTCCGGCAGCGCGCCGCAGACCACCGCGTCGACGGGGATCCCGCCGCCGGCGTCGCCCAGGCCGCGGGCGAAGGTCAGCGTCTCCAGCGACACCTCCGCGACACTGTCGTTCTCGGTCTCGACCAGTACGACGATCACTTCACCACCCCCAGGTTCACCAGCACCTCGCGCAGCGCGGGCACCGCCTCCACGCCTTCGCCGAGCACCTGCACCGACGACGGCGCGGGCGGCGGCAGAGTCAGCCGCTGGCGCACCGCGCCGGACGGCTCGGCCACGGGCGACCGCGTCTCGATCTCGATCTTCTTCGCCTTCATCCGCCCCGACACGGTCGGGTAGCGCGGGTCGACCCCGCCCTCCATCACCGCGACCACCGCGGGCAGCGGAACCTGGTAGGTCTCCCGGCCGTCGGCGCCCTCGCCGACCGCGGTGACCTCCGAACCCTCGACCGTGACCAGGTTGACCCCGCCCACGACCGGCCGCTCCAGCAGATAGGAGAGGCGCACGCCGACCTGGAAGTCGCCGCTGTCGGAGGCGTCGTTGCCGAGCAGGACCAGGTCGTAGGACCGGCCCTCGTCCTCGTGCGAGGCCACCACGGCGGCGATCTCCCGCGCCACGTCGGCCGGCCCGTAGGCCGCGCTCTCGGCCACGATGTGCACCGCGCCGGTGCAGCCGAGCGCGAGCGCCCCGCGCAGCTGGTCGACCGCGTCCTCGGGGCCGAGGGTCAGCACGGTCGCCGACCCGCCGGTGTCCTGGGCGATCCGGATCGCCAGCTCCACCGCGCAGTTCTCGTGCGGGCTCACCGTCCAGCCGCTGAAGCGGCCGTCGACCGCCTGGGCGTCCGGGGTGAGCACCACCTCGCTGCTGGAGTCCGGCACCCGCTTGAGGCAGACGAGTACGTCGGTCATGTCACCGCATCCGCTCGTTCTCGGGGTCGAACAGCGCCGTGCTGTCGACCGATCCGACGGTCACCGGGTAGAGCTCCTCCATGTAGGAGACGGCCAGCTCGTTCCCGACCGTGGCGTGCTCCGGCGGCAGGTAGGCCATCAGCACGTGCTTGCCCAGGCTGGGCGCCGACCCGGCCGACGTCACATAGGGCCGGTGGCCGTGACCGTCGGTGATGGGCTCCCCGTCGCGGGTCATGATCGGCTCCCCGCCGAGCATGTAGCGCTTCACGCCCGAGGCGGACGTGTGGTCGTCGACCGTCATCGTGCACAGCACCGTCGCGGGGCCGCCGTTCTCCAGGGCCTCGCGGGCGGCGACGTAGGCCTCCTTGCCGACGAAGTCGGCGGCCTTCACCTTCGGCCGCTGCATCCCCGCCTCGACCACGCTGCGCTCGGCGTCCAGCTCGGCGCCGAAGGCGCGGTAGCCCTTCTCGATCCGGCCGGTCGTGCCATAGACGCCGATCCCGACAGGTACGGCGCCGTGCTCGCGGCCCGCGGTCAGCAGGGCCTCCCACAGGGCGGCCGCGTGCGCCATCGGCACGTAGAGCTCCCAGCCGAGATCGCCGACGTAGGAGATCCGCGACGCGAGGACCGGCGAGTCGACGCCCTTGACCGTGATCTCCCGGCAGGTGAGCATCCCGAAGCCGTCGCCGCTCACGTCGTCGGCGGTCAGCGAGGCGAGGATGTCGCGGGCCTTCGGGCCCCACAGGCCGATCGTGGAGAGCTCGTCGGTGCGGTCGGTGAGGGTGGCGTCGGGCGCCAGGTGGTCGCGGAACCACTTGCGGTCGGCCATCCCGTGCGCGCCGCCGGTGACGACCCGGAACTCCTCCTCGCCCAGCCGCATCACGGTGAGGTCGGACTTGAAGCCGCCGCGGTCGTCGAGGACGGGGGTGTAGATCACCTTCCCGACCGGCACGTCGCACTGCGCCAGGCAGGTCTGCTGCACCGAGGCGAGCGCCCCCGGGCCGCTGATGTCGAAGATGCAGAACGCGGAGAGGTCGATGACCCCGGCGTTCTCGCGCATCGCGAGGTGCTCGGCGTTGATCACCGGGCTCCACCAGCGGGCGTCCCACTCGTGCTCGCGCGGCATCACGGCGTCGCCGTACTTCTCCACCAGGCCGGCGTTGGACTCGTACCAGAACGGCCGCTCCCAGCCGACGGTCTCGTAGAAGACGGCACCCAGCGACTCCTGGGAGTCATACATCGGCGACTTCCGCAGGCCGCGGTCCGAGGCGTACTGCTCGGCGGGGTGGACGATGCCGTAGGTCTTGTTGAACGACTCGTCGGCCCGCGCCTTCACGTGCGCCCGGTCGCCCTCGTGGGCGTGGAAGCGGGCGATGTCGGAGTGCGAGACGTCGATGTCGGACCAGCCGCGGACCATCCACTCCGCGACCGCGCGACCGGTGCCGGGGCCCTCCTTGATCCAGATCGCCGCGGCGACCCAGAGGCCGCGCACGTCGGACTCGCCGAGGATCGGCATGCCGTCCGCGGTGAGCGAGAGCAGCCCGTTGATGGCGTAGCGGATCTCCGCGCCCTCGGCCCCGAGCAGGTCCGGCATCAGCTCGAAGGCCTGCTCCAGCTGCGGGTCGAAGTCCTCCTCGGTGAAGGGCATCTCGGTCGGGCTGAGCTTGGCCTGCTCGATGGAGGGGATGTCCTCGGGCTCCATCAGGATCGGGCGGTGGGCATACGAGCCGACCTCCATGTCGGCGCCGTGCTGCCGCTCGTAGCAGAAGGTGTCCATGTCGCGCACGATCGGGAAGGTGATCTCACCCTCGGTCTCGACCAGCTGCGGGCAGGGGCCGACGGAGATCATCTGGTGCACCGCGGGGGTGAGCGGGATCTTGATGCCGGCCATGTCGCCGAGCTTGGGGCTCCACACGCCCGAGGCGATGACGACGTACTCCGCCTCGATGTCGCCCTTGTCGGTGCGCACCCGGGTGATCCGCCGATCCTCGCCCTCGCCCTCGACGTCGAGGCCGGTGACCTCCGCGTTGGGTACGACGGTCAGGGCGCCCAGCTCCATCGCCCGCTCGCGCATGATCGTGCCGGCGCGCAGGCTGTCGACGACGCCGACCGTGGGGCACCAGAAGCCGCCGATGAACTGGTCGGTCTCGATGAAGGGCACCTTCTCCTGGACGAAGGCGGGGTCGACCAGCTCGGCCTCGATGCCCCACGCCTTCGCGCTGGACATCCGCCGCCGCAGCTCCTCCATCCGCTCTTCGGTCCGGGCGATCTCGAAGCCGCCGGACCGGGTGAAGACGTCCATCTCCTGGTACTGCCGGACCGAGTCCTGGGTCAGGTCGGTCATCTCCCGGGAGTGGTCCACGGGGAAGATGAAGTTCGACGCGTGACCGGTCGAGCCGCCCGGGTTGGGCAGCGCTCCCTTGTCGATCTGCACGATGTCGCGCCAGCCCAGGTCGGCCAGGTGCCACACCAGGCTGTTGCCGACGATGCCCGCGCCGATCACCACGCACTTGGCGCTGCTCGGAACCTCAGCCATGCCACGTCTCCCTCAGGCCGTTCGTTGCGTATCTTGCAACGTGCTTCACGATACGAAACATCGTCCTCGGGGTGAGTGGGCGCTGTCAAGAGATCAGTCCACCGCCGGTCGAGCCCTTTTCGCCGGTCGAGCCTGTCGAGACCACCGCCACAACGTCATCCGAACTGTGGAAGCGGTTCCCCGGTTCGTATGACGTCCCTGCCGAAGGACGAGGACGGCGCTCCGTGGTCAAGTCCGTTGCGGCCATCCGCGGCCCGACCGAGATCAGGCGGGCACGACCTCGAGGTGGCGGGACCGCGCGACGGCCGCGAGCAGCTCCTGCCCACGGCCGACCCCCACTCCGCCGACCAGCACCTCGGCGAGGTTGATCCCATGCATGAGGAACGGCTCACCGGCCCGCTCACGCAAGAGTCGGGTGGCCGCCGACAACGACGACGGCCGGCCGCACCACGGGGGTGCGACCGGCCGTCGAGGGATCGTGCTGGGCGTCAGCTCCGACGTGTGGTGTCGGTGGACTCCTCGTCGTCGGTGGAGCCGGTGCCGTTGAGCTCGTCCTCGTCGTACTCATGCCCCAGCGCGGCCAGCGCGACCGACTGCTGGGCGATGAGGTCCTGCTCCTGCGCGTGCACCACGGCTCGGCGTACCCGCGCGGGGAGCGTCGACTCGTAGGGCTCCTGGCGCAGCGCCTTCATCAGCGAGACGCACATCGCGATGATCACCAGCATGAACGGGCCGGCGACGATGATCACCAGGGTCTGCAGCGCGAGCAGGCCGACCTGAAGGTCGTCACCACCCGACCACAGCAGCACCGAGGCGACCGCGCCCTGCGCGGCGCCCCAGAAGATGATCAGCCAGCGCTTGGGCTCCTCCTGACCGTTCTGGGAGAGCATGCCCATCACGATCGACGCGGAGTCGGCTCCGGTGATGAAGAAGATCGCCACCAGGAAGACCGCGAGCACCACCGTGACCGAGGCGAGCGGATACTCCCGGAGCACCTCGAAGAAGACGCCCTCGGTGCCGGCGTCGGTGAGGACCTTGCCCAGGTTCATGCCCTTGTTCAGCTGCAGGTCGAAGGCGGACCCGGCCATGATCGAGAACCAGATGAACGAGACCAGGCTCGGCATCAAGATCACGTAGACCACGAACTGCCGGATGCTGCGGCCCTTGGAGATCCGGGCGATGAACATGCCGACGAAGGGGGTCCAGCTGATCCACCAGGCCCAGTAGAAGACGGTCCAGCCGTTGATCCAACTCGCGTCCTCGAAGATGCCCGCGCGGAAGCTCATCGTCGGCAGCTGGGTGAGGTAGCCGCCCAGCGACTCGGTGAAGGTGCCGAGGATGAACACGGTCGGGCCGACCACGAAGAGGAAGAACGCGAGCAGGGCCGCGGCGATCGCGTTGGCGTTGGAGAGGAACTGGATGCCGCGCTCGATGCCGGTGACCGCGGAGACCACGAAGCAGGCGACCAGGATCCAGATGACGATGACCGCCATCACCGCGCCGGAGGTGCCACCGAAGACGTTGTCGATGCCGCCGGTGATCTGCAGGGCGCCGAGGCCGAGCGAGGTGGCGGAGCCGAACAGGGTGGCGAAGATGGCGATGATGTCGATCGCCTTGCCGGGTCCCTCGGAGACCCGGTCGCCCAACAGCGGCCGGAAGGTCGCCGACACCAGGTTGCCGTAGCCCTTGCGGTAGGCGAAGTAGCCGATCGCCAGGCCGATCACGGCATACATCGACCAGGGGTGGAAGCCCCAGTGGAAGAAGGAGTACTCCATCGCCAGCTGCGCGGCCTCGCGGCTGCCCGGCTGGGCCATCCCCATCGGCGGCGTGTTGAGGTGGGTCAGCGGCTCGGCGACGCCCCAGAACATCAGGCCGATGCCCATGCCGGTCGCGAACATCATCGAGACCCAGGAGAAGGTCGAGAACTCCGGCTCGGCGTCGTCGGGGCCGAGCTTGATGTTCCCGTAGCGGCTGATCGCCAGGTAGAAGGAGAACAGCACGAAGCCGGCGCTGGTCAGCACGAACAGCCAGTTGAAGTTCGTGGTGATCCAGCCGAGCATGCTCTGGGTGGTGTCGTACATCGCCTGCGGGCTGATCGCGCCGTAGACGACGAACCCGACCGCCAGCGCGGCGGCGACGCCGAACGTGATCGTGTCCAGCGGCAGTTGCCTGCCACCGTCGTCGGGTCGCTCCGAGAGATTCTCGTCCGGATCTCGGGTCGTCGTGCTCATACCGCACCTCCGTCAGTGGACAGGATTCTGTTGCGCGATGTGCACCCAGGACCCTGCTCGCGCAACAGCGCGTTCACTGAGGATTCACCTCGCGAGGTCGGGCGTCAAGCATGCGCGCCAGGCCGCACTCTAGTGCAGGCCAACCCAACCGAGCCTACGCGACACCTCGGCGGCGGCCTCACGCAGGTGGGCGATGACCTCATCGAGCGCGTCGCCGGACATGCGGTACGTCGACCCGGAGACGCTCATCGAGGCGATCACGTCGCCGTGAGCGGACCGGATGGGCGCGGCCGCGGCGGTGAGCCCGACCTCGAGCTCGTCCACCGCGACGGCGTACCCCTCATCGCGCACCTTCTCCAGCTCCGCGGTGAGCAGGTCGCGGGCGGTGATGGTGAGCTCGGTGTAGGACGGCAGGTCCTCCAGCAGGCTGGCGAGCTCGTCGTCGGGGAGTCCGCTGAGCAGCACCTTGCCGTTGGAGGTCGCGTGCAGCGGGATGTGCTGCCCGACCCAGTTGTGCGACTGCAGGGCCGAGGAGCCGGCGACCTGCTCGACGTACAGCGCGGAGGCGTCGGAGAGGACCGCGATGTTGACCGTCTCGCCGGTGGCCGTGGCGAGCTGGCGGCAGACCGGCCGTGCCTCCTGCACCAGGTCGAGCCGGGCGGTGGTCGCGCCGGCCAGACGCAGGATCCCCATGCCGAGGCGGTACTTCCCCCGCTCCTCGGTCTGCTCGACCAGCCCATGGTCCTCCAGCGTGGTCACCAGCCGGAAGGCGGTGGATTTGTGCACGCCCATCTCCTGGGCCAGCTCGGTGACCCCGAGCTCGCCGGCGCGGGCCAGCCGCTCCAGGATGCCCAGCGCCCGGTCGACCGACTGGACCCCGTTCGTTCCGCGCTCCGCCGTCCCGTTGCTCATGGCGCAACCATAGAAGAGTCCATCGGCGTCCGCACGGCCTCGGGTCCGTCACCGACCGCCCGGGCGGCTCAGCTGAGCAGGGCCAGGTCGCGCCGGATGTAGCGCAGGTGCGCCCACTCCTCCTCCAGGATCACCCGGACGCAGTCGCCCACGGTGGGGCGCCAGTCGCCGAAGCCCCACGGATCCTCGCGCTCCTCGGCGAGCTCCTCCGGGGTGACCGAGGCCAGGAAGTCGGTCACCTGACGCTGCCGCTCCGCGCGGACCGCGAGCACCTCGTCGTACTCCGGAAGCTCCTCGCGGAAGACCGACATGTCGAAGCCCATCCGCTCGGCGCCGGTGAAGACGAGCCCGATCTCGTGGAAGGGCTGCTCGGTGCCCTGGATCGCACCGCCCAGCCAGGCGTCGGTCGCCAGGATCAGGTGCCGCAGGGTCTGGGCCAGGGACCACTCGTCCTCGACGTGGGCGTCCACGAGCTCGGCCGGCGTCGCGGTCACCGTCTCCGCCCAGGCCGCCTGCACCGCCTCCCAGCCTTCGCGCAACCCCTCGGGCGTCTGCGCCTTCTGCAGCTCACGGCCCGGGAACCGCCGGTTCAGCTCGGCCTCCACCAGCGGCACCACGTCGACCCCGTTGACCAGGACACGGCCGAAGAACAGGTCGTGACTGTCGATGTCGAGCCCGTCGACGTCGACGCCGCGCATCGTCACGCCACTGACGTCGGAGAAGCGCACGGTGGCGCCTTTGAGGCTGGTCCGAACGAAGGTCGCGCCTTCGAACTCGTCGGTCTCGGAGTAGGTCGTCATGCCCGGATCCTGACAGCAGCCGGGGACGGATGGCGTCCGCAGAGCCCCGGAGGCACAGCCCTGCCGTGCGGCTTTCAGGCCCCGTGAACAATCGACCACGGCCGGGCCGCATCGGAGCGTCGCTCACGATCCGTCGCACACCGGTCCCGGGTAGGTGGGTAGCCCTCGGGGAGGCGGCGGGTCGTAGTCGGCCCGGTCGGCGGTGAAGATGTGGCCGGCGACCGACAAGCCGGTGGGTTGGTCCACGACGCCCGCCACGACCCCGATCGTGTCCCGCTCGGGTGCGGACCAGAGCAGGGAGGAACCGCACGTGGGGCAGAATCCCCGCGGAGGCTTGCCCGGGGCGGCGTACCACGACACCTCCCCCTCGACCATCAGCCCCGCGCGCGGCACGGCGACGAATGCCGGAGCGGCACCGTGCCAGCGCCGGCAGTCCTCGCAATGACAGACCAACGGCGCGCGCACCTCGCCACTGAGACGGAGTCGCACACCGCCGCAGAGGCAGCCACCGGTCAGCTCCACGGCTCAGCGGAAGACGACGGTCCGGTGGCCGTTGCGCAGCACCCGCGACTCGCTGTGCCAGCGCACGGCACGCGAGAGCACCTGCGCCTCGACGTCGCGGCCGGCGGCGACCAGCTGGTCCTGGGAGTAGGAGTGGTCCACCCGCAGCACGTCCTGCTCGATGATCGGCCCCTCGTCCAGGTCCGCGGTGACGTAGTGCGCGGTCGCGCCGACCAGCTTCACGCCCCGATCGAACGCCTGGTGGTACGGCTTGGCGCCCTTGAAGCTCGGCAGGAACGAGTGGTGGATGTTGATCGCCCGCCCGTCCAGGTCGCGGCACAGTTGGTCGGAGAGCACCTGCATGTAGCGCGCGAGCACCACCAGGTCCACGTCGTGCTCGGCGACCAGCTCGCGCAGCCGGTCCTCCGCGGCCGGCTTGGTCTCCGGCGTCACCGGCAGGTGCTCGAACTCCAGCCCGTAGGACCGCACCAGCGCCTCGGCGTCGCGGTGGTTGGAGACCACGACCGGGATGTCGATCTGCAGTTGCCCGGTCCACCAACGGAAGAGCAGGTCATTGAGGCAGTGCAGGTGCTTGGAGACCATGATCAGGGTGCGGTACGGCGCCCGCGCGTCGAAGATCGTGAACTCCATCCCGTAGCGCTCACCCACCTCGGCGAAGTCCTCGCGCAGCGCCTCGACCCCCTCGTCGCCCTCGGTGGTGAACGCGACGCGCATGAAGAAGTCGCCGGTGTTCGGGTCGCCGAACTGCTGGGACTCGGTGATGTTCCCGGCGTTGCGGACCAGGAAGCCGGAGACCGCGTGCACGATCCCGGGACGGTCCGGGCAGCGCAGGGTCAGCACGTAGTCGTGCGGCACCTCGGGAGCTGGGATGGGGGAGGACATGCCCTCAGTCTCCCAACTCCGCGCGACGGCGTACGACGTACTCCTCCAGCTCGGCGCGCACGGCCTCGTCCATCGGCGGCTCGACGTACTCCTCGAGCCTCTCCCGGTAGATCTTCCCGGCACGCGCCGCGGCGTCCTCGCCGCCGCCGCGCATCCACCGCTCGTAGTTGTCCGAGGAGTTGAGGAACGGCCGGTAGAAGCAGGTCCGGAAGCGCTCCATGGTGTGCATCGCGCCGAGGAAGTGCCCGCCGGCGCCGACCTCCTGGTGCGCGTCGAAGGCCAGCGAGGCCTCGTCGACCTCCAGCGGCGTGAACTCCTGCTGCAGCATCTCCAGCAGCTGCACGTCGGTGATGAACTTCTCATACCCCGCGACCAGGCCGCCCTCCAGCCAGCCGGCGGAGTGCATCACCCAGTTGGCCCCGGCGAGGAAGGTCGGCATCAGCGTCATCAGCGCCTCATAGCCCGCCTGCGCGTCCGGCACCTGCGAGGAGGTCAGACCGCCGCCGGTGCGGAAGGGCAGCCCGAAGTGCCGCGCGATCTGGCCCGTGCACAGCAGCCCGATCCCCGACTCCGGCGTGCCGAAGGTCGGCGAGCCCGACTGCATGTCGATGTTGGACAGGAACGAGCCGAACACCACCGGCGAGCCGGGCCGGATCAGCTGGGAGAGGGTGATCCCGCTCAGCGCCTCGGCGATCTGCTGCACCAGCGCCGCCGGCACGGTCACCGGCGACATCGCGCCCATCAGCAGGAACGGAGTGAGGACGACGGCCTGGTTGGCCGCGGAGTACTCGAACTGCGCCTCCAGCATCCGGTCGTCCCACCGCAGCGGCGAGTTGCAGTTGATCAGCGAGATGGTCGCCGGCGTCTCCTCGATCCGCTGCCGACCGACCTCGGCGCCCTCGCCGGCGCCGAAGAGGATGGAGGACATCGCGATCGTGTCCGCCGCGTTCGTCCCTGACACCACGTTGCCCATGTAGATCTTGTCGGTGAGCGTCTGCAGTGCGTAGGTCATGTCCAGGTGCCGGCTGTCCAGCGGGGTGTCGTTCGGCTCGCAGATCACCCCGCCCGCGGAGTCCAGCACGGCGTAGGACTGGGCGAGCTTGGTGAAGTTGCGGAAGTCCACCATCGTCGCGTCCCGGCGGACCTCCCCCTCGCGCACGAACGGCGGGCCGTAGACCGCGCCGAAGGCCATGCTGTCCCCGCCGATGTGCACCGAGTTCTCCGGGTTGCGCGCCTGCACGTCGAACTCGCGCGGCGCCTTGGCGACCTGCTCGAGCACGAACTCGGGATCGAGGAAGACGGTGTTGCCCTCGATCTTCTGCCCGTGGCTGCGGAACAGCTCGAGCGCACGATCGTCCATGAACTCCACGCCCAGCTCGGTCAGGATCCGCCGCCAGCCGCCGTCGAGGGTGGCCATCGCGTCGGCGGAGAGGATCTCGTAGCGGGGCATCTGGTTGCGGAACACGACAAACCTCCTGGGGACGGGTCCTTGACCCGGGACTGTGCTCTACCTCACGATGTGGGGAACGGTTCCACATCATGGAACTCCCGTCCACCCCCGGAGGTCATGTGTCCACCCCGACAGCCGAGCGCCCTGCCAGCGCCGCCGCCAACGCCCCCGCCCCCGGCGGGACCCAGGCGGTGGACCGCGCCTCGGCGATCGTGGCGCTGGTGGTCGAGTCGGAGGAGCCGTTGACCTCCACCGGGATCGCCGGCGAGCTGGGCCTGGCCAAGTCCACGGCCAGCCGGCTGCTCGCGGCGCTGGAGGCGGGACGGCTGATCGAGAGCACCGACCTCGGCTACGTCGCCGGGCCGCTGTTCTGGCTCTACGCCGCCCGGCACGATCCGTGGGAGGAGACCGCGCGGCTGGCCCGTCCGGTGATGGAGCGGGTGGCCGCCACCACGCGCGAGACGGTGCACCTGGGCGTCGTACGCAACGGCCAGATGGTGCACGTCGCGCAGGTCGACACCGACTACCTCCTCGGGGCGCAGGACTGGACGCAGCGCGACGTCGCGCCGCACGCCAGCGCGATCGGCAAGGTGCTGATCGCGCACGACGCCCTCCCCCGGCCTGCCGAGGGGCTCACCGAGCTCACCTCGCAGACCGTCACCCTGCCGGTGACCCTCGACCGGCAGATCGCAGCCATCCGCGAGCGCGGCTACGCCAGCGCCGTGGACGAGCTGGAGGTCGGACTCACCGCCGTGGCCGCCCCGGTCACCGGCATGGGGTCCACCGTGTTCGGCGCGCTGGGGGTCAGCGGACCCACCAGCCGCATCGGCGACCGGATCGACGAGATCGGCCGCCACCTCATCGACCAGGCTGCGGAGCTCAGCGCCGTGCTCCGCCGTCGCACGAGCAAGAGGGAGGGCGCAGCATGACACCCGAGGAGATCCTGCAGGGCCTCTACGACGAGACCCTCGTGGGCAACGGACCCCGTGTCCTGGAGCTGACCGAGGAGGCGCTCGGCATGAGCATGCCTCCGCAGACACTGCTCTTCGACGCACTCATCCCGAGCCTGGAGGAGGTCGGCGCACGCTTCGAGCGCGGCGACTTCTTCGTGCCCGAGATGCTGATCGCGGGCCGCGCCATGGCCGGCGCGATGGAGGTGCTCCGGCCGCTGCTGGCCGATACCGGCGTCGAGACCGTCGGCAAGTTCTTGATGGGCACGGTCAAGGGCGATGTCCACGACATCGGCAAGAACCTGGTCAACATCATGTTGGAGGGCGCCGGCTTCGAGGTGATCGACCTCGGCGTCCAGGTGGCGCCGGAGAAGTTCGTCGCCGCGATCGACGAGCACCAGCCCGACATCGTCGGCTTCTCCGCGTTCCTGACCACGACCATGCCGATGTTCAAGGCGAACATCAACGCGCTGGAGAAGGCCGGGATGCGCGACGACGTGATCGTCATGGTCGGCGGTGCGCCGGTGACCCAGGAGTACGCCGACGCCGTGGGCGCCGACGGCTACGCGGCCGACGCGTCCGCGTGTGTGAAGCGGGCCAAGGCGCTGCTGGACGAGAAGCGGACGAAGGTGCCCGCATGAGCGCCGCGACTAGTTCGGTGGTCGAGCCTGTCGAGACCCAGGAGACCACGATCCGCTCGGCCACCCGCGAGGTGGTGATCGGCCACGACCGCCCGTTCTGCATCATCGGCGAGCGGATCAACCCGACCGGCCGGCGGATCTTCCAGGAGGCGCTGCGCGCCGGCGACATGTCCGCCATCGAGCGCGACGTCAAGGCGCAGGTCGAGGGCGGCGCCGACGTACTCGACTGCAACATGGGCGTCCCGCTGATGGACGAGGCGGACCTGCTCGCCAAGGCGATCACGATGATCCAGGGGCTCACCGACCTGCCGATCTGCATCGACTCCTCGGTGGTGGAGGCGCTGGACGCGGGGCTCTCGGCCTACCAGGGCCGGGCGCTGGTCAACTCCATCACCGCCGAGGACGAGCGGATGGAGCAGATCCTCCCGCTGGTGAAGAAGTACGACGCCGCGGTGATCGCCCTGCCCAACGACGAGGACGAGATCCCGATGGAGCCGGAGAAGCGGCTCGAGCTGGTGGAGAAGATCGTCCGGGTCGCGACGCAGGAGTACGGCATCGCGCTCAACGACATCGTCATCGACCCCCTCGCCATGCCGATCGGGGCGGACACCGCGACCGCGGTCGCCACGATGGAGACGATGCGCGGCATCCGGGAGCGCTGGGGGCTCAACATGACCTGCGGCGCCTCCAACGTCTCCTTCGGGATGCCCTCGCGGCACGCGCTGAACGCCACGTTCCTGCCGATGGCCATGACCGCCGGGCTCACCTCGGCGATCATGGATGCCCGCACCCCGCAGGTGGTCGAGGCGGTCAAGGCCGCCGACCTGCTGCTGGGCCACGACGACTGGGGCATGGCCTGGATCAGCCGGCACCGCGCGTCGACCGCGGCCGCCGCCCAGGCCTGAGCGCACCACCCACGGGAGGGAGGGCCCCGTGACCGAGCTGCATCGCGAAGGGCTGCTGACACCACGGGAGGCGATCGACCCCGTCCACGACGGGACCGGTCGGGTGGAGGTGCGGCTGCGCACCTCCGACGGCACGGAGCGGGCGGTGCGCGTGCCGCCCGGGGTGAGTGTCTTCGACGCCGCGTCGTGGAACGGCGTGGCGATCGACAGCACGTGCGGGGGCCACGGCACCTGTCGCAAGTGCAAGGTGCAGGTGGCCCAGACCGCCCCGGTCACCTCGCACGACCGGCGTACCTTCTCCGAGGGCGAGATCGAGGAGGGCTGGCGGCTCGCGTGCCTGGTCAAGGCCACCGCGGACCTGCAGGTCGAGGTGCCGCCGTTGACCACCCGGCCGAAGGCGGCCACGGTCGGCGTCGGGCGGCAGGTGATCCTGCGGCCGGCGGTGCAGAAGCGGTACGTCGAGCTCGACGAGCCCAGCCTGTCCGACCAGACCACCGACGTGGAGCGGCTGCGCGCGGCGCTGATCGATCTCGACTTCACCTGCGGGCTGGCGGTGCTGCGGCGGCTGCCCAAGGTGCTGCGCGAGGCCGACTTCAAGGTGACCGCGGTGGTCGCCGACGAGCAGCTGATCGACATCGAGCCGGGCGACACCACGGGCGTGCGCTACGGCCTCGCCTTCGACCTCGGCACCACGACGGTGGTCGCGACACTGCTGGACCTGGAGACCGGCACCCCGGCCGCGGTCGCCTCGACACTGAACCGGCAGCAGCCGTTCGGCGGCGACGTGATCACCCGCATCTCCGCGACCATGCTGGACGGCGAGGCGCTCTCGCGGCTGCAGTCCGCGGCGGGCTCCACGCTTGCCGAACTGGCCGACGAGGTCTGCCAGGAGGCGGGCGTCGACCCGGCGCACGTCTACGAGGTCGCGCTCGCCGGGAACGCCACGATGACCGCGCTGGTGCTGGGGATCGACCCGGAGCCGCTCGGCGTCGCGCCGTTCGTGATGTCGACCGCCGCCTTCCCCGGAGTCGCCGCCGCGGACCTCGGGCTGAAGGTGCACCCGCGTGCGCCGGCGTACGTCTTCCCCTCGCTGGGCGCCTATGTCGGCGGCGACATCGTGGCCGGGATGCTGGCCTCGGGGCTGGACCGCGACAAGCGGCTGCGGCTGTTCGTCGACGTCGGCACCAACTGCGAGATCGTGCTCTCCGACGGGCACCGGATCGTCTCCACTGCGGCGCCGGCCGGGCCGGCCTTCGAGGGCGGCGCGATCCGGTGCGGCATGCGGGCCGCGGACGGGGCGATCGAGACGATCGCGCTGCACCCCGACGGGCCGCCCGCCGAGGGTGCGCCGGTCGTGGAGCTCGGCGTCATCGGGTCCACCGACGAGGCGCCGCTGACGCCGCGGGGACTGTGCGGCTCCGGGCTGGTCGACGCGGTGGCGGAGCTGGTCCGGGTCGGGCTGCTGGACTCCACCGGCCGGTTCGTCCCCGACGCCGACGTCGCCTCAATCGCGCCCGCGCTGGCCGACCGGATGGGCCGGATCGGCGAGGAGCGGGTCTTCGTGCTCGCGGGCTCGCTCCCCGACGCGGTGGTGCTCTCCCAGCGTGACGTGCGGGAGCTCCAGTTCGCCAAGGCCGCGATCTCCACCGGCTGGTCGCTGCTGCTGGACGAGATGGGCGTCGCGCCCTCCGACGTGCAGCAGGTGCTCCTGGCGGGGTCGTTCGGCTCCTACCTGTCCCCCGCCGCGGCGGTGCGGATCGGGCTGGTGCCCTCGCTGCCGGTGCTGCGGATCGTCTCCGCCGGGAACGTCGCCGGGGAGGGGGCGAAGATGGCGCTGCTCTCGGTGCAGGAGCGCAACGGCGCCGCCGCGCTCACCGAGGAGGTGACCTATGTCGAGCTCTCCGACCGCGCCGACTTCAACGACCGCTTCGTCGAGCAGCTCGCGTTCTGAGCGGGTCGCCCTCATCGCGTGCGGCGCGCTGGCGCAGCCGGCCGCCTCCCTGGCCGCGCGCCGGGGGTGGCCGCTGGACGTGCACCCCCTGCCGCCGCTGCTGCACAACCAGCCCGCCCGGATCGCGCCCGCGGTGCGCGAGCTCGCCGGGTCGCTGGGTGCGACGTACTCCTCGATCGTGGTGGGGTATGCCGACTGCGGCACCTACGGCGCGCTCGACGCGGTGTGCGAGGAGCTGGGGATCGCGCGGCTGCCGGGGCTGCACTGCTACGACGTGTACGGCGGCGCCGAGCGGCTGGAGCGGGTCTTCGCCGAGCAGCCGGGGACCTACGTGCTCACCGACTTCCTGGTGCGCTCCTTCGAGCGGACCGTGGTGCGCGAGCTCGGGCTGGACCGCTATCCCGAGCTGCGCGAGGACTACTTCGGCTCCTACACCCGGGCGGTGTGGCTGGCCCAGGAGCCGGACGACCCGGAGCTGGCCGCCCTCGCGGCCGCAGCTGCCGAGCGGATCGGACTGCCGCTCACGATCGTGCCCACCGGCCACGACGGGCTGGAGCGTGCGCTGGCGCCTCTCGTCGCGGGTTGAGTGCGCGGAGCGTCGTACTCCCCACGGGGCCGCGCACTCGACCTCAGAGCCGGGAGAGCAGGTCGGCCCGCCAGGCGGCGGTCTCCTCCACCTGGTTGAACGTGTAGACGTGCAGGCCCTCGACCCGCGCCTCGGGCTCGCCGAGGGTGGGCGCGCACTGCTCGAGGAAGCGCTCGCCGGTGAAGCCGCCCGGGGTGACCAGGCGCGTCATCACGCCCTTCTGCTTGGCCAGGAAGCGGGTGGAGTCGCCCACGCCGATCCGGGTCGCCATGGTGAGCAGCTTGGTCACCTCGACCGGGCCGGGAATGCCGAGCAGCAGCGGCAGCTCGATCCCGCGCAGCCGCATCCGGTGGATCCAGTTCGCGATCACGTCGGGGTCGAAGGTGAGGTTGGAGACGACGTGGGTGGCGTACTTGCGTTTGTCCCACATCGACTGCACGGCGATGTCGTCGTGGATCGTGGGGTGCGACTCGGGGTAGCCCGCAACGCCGACCCGCTGGAACGGGTTGCCCATCTCGGCCAGGTCCTGCAGCAGGCCGAGCGCGTCGGCGTACCCCTCGCCGGGGGCCGCGTCGCCGCCGGGCACGAAGACCGTGGTGACGCCGACCTCGGTGAGGCGGGGCACGATCTTCTCCAGGTGCGTGCGGCCCTCGACCATCCGGGCGGCCAGGTGCGGGACCACGTCGTAACCCTGCCGCGCCAGGCTCTCGCTGAGCGCGATCGTCTCCTCCAGGCCCTTGCTGGGCGAGGCGGTGACGGTGATCGTCACGTCGTGCGGGACGTGGGTGACCACCTTCTCCTCGATCGTCGGGGTGGGCAGCACCTCGAAGCGGGCGTGGCGGAGCAGCCGGTCGACCGTGGGCCGGTCCTGGGCGCGGAGCTTGTTGCGCATGGTGAACCTGATTTCGTGATACGCACCGTCGAGACGAGCGTACGACGTCCTGGAGGGCCGCGGGAACCCCCTCGCGGCCTCGATTTCCCGGCCTTCTCCGGTTCAGTCGGCGAGCACCCGCGACGTCAGCCAGGCGATGTCGTCGGCGGTGTCCTCCGGCGTGCGCGTGGGGTGCATGACGTGGGAGAGCACCAATCGGACCACCATGTCCAGGGCCGCGTCGAGCCGGCGCCCGGTGAGGCGTACGTCGTACCCCGGCAGCCGCTGCGCGATCACCCCCGTCGCCGTCTCGACCAGGGCGTCCGAGCGGGTGGTCAGCAGGGGCAGCAGCTCGGTCTCGGCGCCGTGGGAGGCGGTGACGATCGCCTGGAGCAGCGCGTTCTCCCGGGCCAGGGTGAGCACGCCGTACGCCGCATCGCGGATCGCCGCGACCAGGTCGTCGGGGTGCTCGTCGAAGGCCGCGTCGACGAGCTCGAGGAAGCGGCCGAGCTCGGCGAGCACCATCGCCTCGGCCAGCGCGGGCTTGGAGCCGATCTCGTTGTAGACGGTCTGCCGGCTCACCCCGACCCGCTCGGCGAGCTTGCCCATGGTGACCGCCGACCAGCCGGTCTCCGCGGTCAGCTCCGCCGCCGCCGCGATCACCCGCCCCCGCATGCTCCCCTCCCGCACACCCTCACCCTAGTTCGCCGAGTCGGCGCTACTTCACCTCGAGTCGGCGCTTGTTGACGCCCAGTCGGCGCTACTTCACCCCGAGTCGGCGCTTGTCGACGCCAGTCGGGATCTCAGGCCACGCTGCGCTGAGGCGCGCACGGGACGAAGTCCACCTTCTCCCGGACACCGCAGTCGGGGCAGCACCAGTCGTCGGGTACCTCGGCCCAGGCGGTCCCGGCCGCGAAGCCCTCCAGCTCGTTGCCCTCGGCCACCTCGTAGACGTAGCCGCAGCCCGGGCAGCGGGCTGCCAGAGGCTCCGCCGTACGGTCACCTCGCGCCGACTCGCCGTCAACTGGCGCCGACTCGCGGTCAACAAGCGCCGACTCGCGGTCAACAAGCGCCGACTCGGGGGAGATGGGCGCCGACTCGGCGAGGAGGCGGTCCCGCTTGCGGGGGGCCAGGTTCGCCCGGGACAGGTCGCCGTCGAAGTGGACGAGCACGCGGGGGTCCATCACCCGGCGCCACACCGGCGGGATGAGGGCGAGCACGATCATCCCGGCGTACCCGGTCGGCAGCACCGGGCTCTCCTCGAAGTCGCGCAGCGTCTGGTAGCGCCGGGTCGGGTTGGCGTGGTGGTCGCTGTGCCGCTGCAGGTGGTAGAGCAGCACGTTGGTGGCGATGTTGTTGGAGTTCCACGAGTGCGAGGGGTCGACCCGCTCATAGCGCTGCCGCTCGCCGACGCCGACCTTCTGCCGCAGCATCCCGTAGTGCTCCATGTAGTTGACGACCTCCAGCAGCGAGAAGCCGACGACGGCCTGGATCAGGAGATAGGGCACGATCCCCACGCCCAGCCAGGCGATCAGCACGCCCCACAGCACGGCGGACATCACCCACGCGTTGAGCACGTCGTTGCCGAGGTGGAAGGGGTGCGTCTTCTTCCGCGCATAGCGCCGCTTCTCCAGCCGCCAGGCCGACTTCAGCGAGCCGAACACGGTGCGCGGCCAGAAGGCGTAGAAGCTCTCGCCGACCCGCGAGCTGGCCGGGTCCTCCGGGGTGGCGACCCGCACGTGGTGCCCGCGGTTGTGCTCGATGTAGAAGTGCCCGTAGAAGCTCTGCGCGAGCGCGATCTTCGACAGCCACCGCTCGTGGCTCTCCCGCTTGTGCCCCAGCTCGTGCGCGGTGTTGATCCCGATGCCGCCGATGCAGCCGATGGAGACCGCGAGCCCGACCTTCTCCCAGGTCGCGAGCTCGGCCACGCCCAGCCACTCCGGGCGCGCGAGCCACACCAGCGCCCCGACGAACCCGACATACTGAATGGGAAGGAAGAGATAGGTGATCCAGCGGTAGTAGCGGTCCTTCTCCAGCTGCTCGATCACCTCGTCCGGCGGGTTGGAGCGGTCCAGCCCCGCGACCAGGTCGATCGCCGGCACGATCCCGAGGATCACGATCGGCCCGATCCACAGCCACACGCCCCAGCCGGTCGCCTGGTGCAGGCCGAAGGCGAGGAACGCGAGGCTGGGCACGACCAGCCCGATCAGCCACAGGTAGCGCTTCTTGTCCGTCCACTGCTCGGTCGAGCCGGCGGGAATGGTGCTCATGTCCTGTCTCCGCATCCGCCGGGGACGGGCGCCCCGGCTCGGGGTTGACAGAACAGTACAACTTGTAAAGTCGTTTGACAATAGGTGCGTTTCTGTCAAACGGTGGCCAGTCGGGTGACGAGGGCCCATCGGTCGTCGGCGGCGCCGACCTCGTCGCTGCGGTTCCACAGGGAGAGGTACGTCGGCACCGGGTCGCCGTCGACCACGACGTCGCCGTCCGGGGAGTCGGTACGGCGTGCCCGCGGCACCCCCGGGCCGACCTCGACCTCCCAGCCGCGACCCCCGGAGCGCACCGCGAGCCGGAAGGCGTCCTCGCTGCGCAGCCCGCACCGCTCCCGCGGCCAGAAGCCGGTGAGAAGCTCGTCGATCCCGTCCAGCGCGACCTCCTCGGAGATCCACGGCGTCTCCGCACCCTGGGGCCTCCGGCCCAGCGAGGCCGCGAGCGCGTCGACCGCGTGGATCGTCGTCTCGTGACACTGCCGCCGCGCCCAGAACTCCTTCGGCGGCCCGGCGTCGGCCAGGAAGACCGGCGCCTCGACGTCGGCGGGTGCCTTGACGATCGCGGTCGCCAGCTCGATCGCCCCCTCGCGCAGCCAGTCCAGCGGGTCGTCGTGGTTCATCCCCACCCGCTCGATCGCGACGGTGTCGACCTCCTCGCCGCGCAGCCCGGCGCGCGCCCACCGGTGGATGCTCCCCTGGTGCGCGACCAGGTGGCGCACCTTCCAGTCCGGGCAGGTCGGGACGGGAGCACGCAGCCCCGCGCGGTCGGCGTACCGCACGAAAGCGACCATCGACTCACGGAGCCCCTCGAGATGGGTGGTCAGCACCGCGTCAGCCTTCCAGCCGGGCGGTACGGCGCGCGAGGGGCCGGGAGCCGACGTGGCCGAACCGTGACCGAACCGCCGCCCGGCGGCGATCCTCCCTGCGGGCGGTGGTCCGCGCCGGACCGCGGTGCGAGAGTGGCCCCATGAGCACCGAGAACCCCTTCGGCATCGACTTCGGCGGCAGCGGCATCAAGGGCGCGCCGGTGGATCTGGAGACCGGCGAGTTCGCCGGCGAGCGCGAGCGGATCGAGACGCCGCAGCCGGCCACCCCCGACGCGGTCCTCGGCGTGCTGGTCGAGCTGCTGGGCCGGTTCGAGGACTCCACCGCTCCCGTCGGCCTGACCATCCCCGGCGTCGTCCGGCACGGCGTGGTCAGCTCGGCGGCGAACATCGACCCGGCCTGGATCGGCACGGACGCCGACGCGCTGCTCACCGACGCGACCGGCCGGGTGGTGCACGTGGTCAACGACGCGGACGCGGCGGGCCTGGCGGAGGTGAGGTACGGCGCGGCCCAGGGGGTCTCCGGGCTGGTGATCGTGACGACCCTCGGGACCGGCATCGGCTCGGCGATGGTCTTCGACGGCATTGTGGTGCCCAACTCCGAGCTGGGGCACCTGGAGATCGAGGGCCACGACGCGGAGTCCCGCGCGGCCAACTCCGCGCGCGAGCGGGAGGAGCTGTCGTGGGAGGAGTGGGCCGGCCGGCTGACGACGTACTACCGCACCGTCGAGCGCCTCTTCTCCCCTGAGCTGTTCGTCGTCGGCGGCGGGGTCAGCAAGAGGTCCGAGGAGTTCCTGCCGCTGCTCGACATCCGCACGCCGATCATCCCCGCGCAGCTGCGGAACACCGCCGGGATCGTCGGCGCCGCGCTGGCCGCCGTCGAGCACGGCCGCTGAGGGCGTGGGGTCTAGCCCAGGGCGGACTCGATCGCTCCGGTGAGCGACTCGGGCTTCTTGGTGGGCGCGAACCGGTCGATCACCCGGCCGTCGCGGCCGATGAGGAACTTGGTGAAGTTCCACTTGATCCGGCCGCCGAGCAGCCCGCCCTGCTCCTGGCGCAGCCAGCGGTAGAGCGGGTGCGCGTCGTCGCCGTTGACGTCGATCTTGGCGAACATCGGGAACGTCACGCCGTAGGTGCGGTCGCAGAAGTCGGCGATCTCGGCCTCGTCGCCGGGCTCCTGATGGCCGAACTGGTCCGACGGGAAGCCGAGCACCGTGAAGCCGCGGTCGGCGTAGGTGTCCTGCAGCCTCTGCAGGCCCTCGTACTGCGGCGTGAAGCCGCACTGGGAGGCGGTGTTGACGACGAGGACGACCTGGCCGTCGTACGTCGACAGGTCGACGTCCTGCCCGGAGATCGCGGTCGCGTGGAAGTCACGGAGGGAGGTCACCCACCCAGTGTGACACCGCGGCCCCCGCCGGCGGCGTGCCTAGAGTGGGTGCATGCCACAGGTGACCGCGCAGGCGTGGGTGCCGGTGCCGCCGGAGACCGCGTTCGCGGTCTCGCAGACGACCGGCGAGCTGCGGCTGCGGTGGGACCCGTTCATCCGCAGCCAGCGGCTGCTCGACGCCGACCGCCCGGGCAAGGGCGTGCGGACCCTCACCCACGCGCGCGTCGGGCCGAGGATGGTCAGCCGCTACACCTCCTACCGCCCGCCGACGTCGGTCGGGATGACGATGGAGCGGGGGCCGTGGTTCTTCGAGACCTTCGGCGGCGGCTGGCGCTTCACCCCCGAGGAGTCGGGCGGCGTCGCGGGCACGCGCGCGGTGTGGAAGTACACCTACGCCATCCGGCCCTCGCTGCTCGCCCGGCCCGGTGCGCTGGTCGGCCAGTGGCTGCTCGGCCGGGAGATCCGCGCCAGGATCGCGGCATTCGCCCGGGCGTGCGAGGACCCGGAGATCCTCGCCGCCGTCCGCTGAGGGAGGTACGGCGTCACCGCCGCATCGCGGCCCAGCCCCGGCGGTCGTGGACGGCGATCCCGGCGTAGACCGGGCTCGGCCCGACCGCCTGGTCCACCGCCGCGAGCACCGAGGTCATCGCCGAGCGCCGCTGGCCGAAGAACGTCTGCTTCGCCGCGACCGTGCCCGCGCCGAGGTCGTTGGTCTCCACCGCCAGGCGCACCGGGGTGCCGGTCGCCTCGGCGCTCGCCAGGGCGGCGGCGCCGACCCCGGTGATGCTGTCCGGCCCGGTCGCGGTGTCGCGGTAGCTCATCACCGTGACCGCGTCCACCCGCGCCATCACCGCACGGTCCAGCGGCTCTCCGGCGGGGGTGGCCACCTCGTTCAGCCAGAACGCGATGTCGGCCTCCACGGTCGCCGCGGAGGCCTGGGAGACCTGCTCGAGCAGCGTCAGGTAGCGACCGGCGACCGCGGTACGCTCGGTCGCCCAGTCGGGGTGCAGCCAGGGCTCGACGTCGAGGTGCACGCCGTCGAAGAGGCCGGTGTCGAGCACGCGCTGCTGCCAGGCGAGCGCGTCGGCGGGCCGGTCGATCCACTCGGTCGCGGAGCCCAGGGCCTGGATGCGCAGGCCTGCCCGGTCGGCCTCCCGGCGCATCGCCGTGAGCCAGGGCAGGTCGGGCTGCTGGCCGACGCTGACGAACAGCTCGTCCACGCCCTGCGCGACGGCGAAGTCGATGAGGGCGGCCGGGCCCGGGCGGTCCCAGACCCACATCGCGCGCGGCGCGGTCACACTCGCGAGCGCCGGTGCCGGCGCGAGGACCGCGACCACGGCACAGAGCACGACACCGATCGCGAGACGCGTCCACCTTCCAGCCATCGCGTCAGAACCACTGCGTCGGCGGGCCGGCGGCGAGCAGCCCGGTGAAGACCAGCGCCACGGCGACCAGGCCCACCAGTACCGCGGGCAGCGGGTGCCGCAGCGCCGTCGCCGCGATCCGCTCCACCGGACCCGCGGGCGCGTCGGTGCGCAGCCGCCACCGGTCGGCCAGCAGCCCCCGCCGGTCGGCGTACCGCTCGAACGGGATGGTCGCGTAGGGCACGACCGCCGACACCCAGCCCAGCACCAGCAGCCCCGGCGACCAGCGTTGGTCGATCGCGACGAGCAGCGTCACCAGGCAGTAGGCGAGGAAGACGAAGCCGTGCAGCCCTCCGCCGATCCGCACCCCGAGCTCGCCGAGGTCGAGGACGTACTTCCCGAGCATGCCGAGCAGCAGCAGGGTCCAGGTGACCGCCTCGGCCAGCGCGAGGACGCCGTACAACCGTGCGGGATGGGAGAGAAGGCCGGTCTGCTGCGTGGACGCGCTCGTGCTCATGTCCGCATCCTCCCCGACGGGTGGGCGCTGCCAGGAATCTCAGCCGCCGAGCAGGCGCCACACGTGTTCGCGCGCCGCACGGAGGTCGACCGGCTCGCCGGCGAGCGTGCGGAGCGCGTCGTCGAGCGGCCAGGTGACCAGGGCGCCGTACCTCGCGGAGTAGATCCCGATCGCGCGGATCGCGTAGGCGTCGGAGGTGTCGAAGAGGACGTAGCCGAGCAACTGCTGGATGTCGGTGCGGGTCAGCCGGTCGTGGCGTCGCCCGGCGTCGTCCTTCGGGCCGAGCCGGGTCTTGATGTCGACCAGCACGCCGCCGGCGATCAGGTCGGCATCCGCGGCGCAGAGCCGCGAGGCGTCGAAGGTCGGGCCGAGGTGCACGGGGCGGCGGACGTGCGGCAGCAGGGCGGTGGCCGCAACGTCGCGCAACTGCTCGAGCTGGCGGAGCGCGTCGGCGGGCGCGAGCGACATCAGCGTCTCGGGCGTGAACCGGCCGGCGTCGATCAGCCGGCCGACCGCGGAGCCGCGCCGCAGCCCCTTGCGGTACACATCGGTGCACAGCGCGAGCGCCCAGCACGCGCGGCCCAGCGTCTCCTGGTCCGCTCCTCCCCGGGCGGCGTCGCGGGCCCGGATCATCACCCGGGTCACCACCTCGACCCGGTCCGGTCGCCCGGCGAAGCCGAGTACGGCGATCTCCGGCGGCACGCTGGGGTCGAGCAGGAAGCGGACCTGCAGGTCGAACGCCGTACCCACCATCGCCGGATCGGCCCGACCGCCCTCGACCAGCAGCTCGCCGCTCCGCTTCCGGAAGTCCGCCTGCAGCGGGCGGACGTGCGGGAACCGCTCGTCGAGGTACTCCCGCAGCGGCGAGTGCGCGTCGTGCACCGCCGACATCAGGTTGGAGTAGCGGTAGGCCATGCGCCCAGCGTGTCAGGCCCGGGCGTTCGATGAGGTGGTCTCGACAAGCTCGACCACCGAACGACGGGCTCGATCCAGCGATGGGGAACGGACGAGGCCCCGGGTCATCGACCCGGGGCCTCGTCTGCGGTGCGCGAGGGGGGAGTTGAACCCCCACGTCCTCTCGGACACACGGACCTGAACCGTGCGCGTCTGCCTATTCCGCCACTCGCGCGTGAAGCGGGCTCAGGCTATCCCAGCGGCCCGGACTGCCCCAAATCAGCCGGCCGACGACGCCGTACGACGCCCCGCCACAACGTCATCCGGAGTGGAGAACCCCTTCCCCGGAACGTATGACGTCCCGGGCGGGCCGGGGATGGGGGTCAGCGGGCGGCGCCCCAGCCGTGCCAGCGCTCGACCTCGATGATCGCGGTGACGCGGGGCGAGGTGCGGTCGGGGTACTCGTCGCGGCCGTACTGCCGGGCGAGTCGGTCGATGTCGGCGAGCTCGGGGTCGTCGTACATCTCCACGACCCGGCCGATGATCGAGATGTGCGTGTACCAGTCGTTCGCGTCCAGGATCGTCAGGGCCACCCGCGGATCGCGCCGCAGGTGCTCCAGGCGCTTGCGGGTGGCGTCCATGTTGACCATGATCCGGCCGTCGTCGAGCAGGAGGTACCACGTCGCGACCGACACCGGCGCGCCGTCGGAGCGCAGCGTGGTGATGGTGCACGGGTTCGGCGCCTCGAGCTTGGCGCGGACGTCGTCGGGGAACGGCAGCGTGGGCATGCGTCCACGCTAGCCCGCGATGCGTCCCGAACTCCATGGGTGCCGGCCGATACCATCGCCACGACCCCCCGTGCCCGGGCCCAGGCGAGCGGCCGGGCACGACCCCTCGACATCAAGGATCTCAACGCCCGTGGGTGGACTGCAGAACTTCGAGCGCAAGCTGGAGAACATGATCTCCGGCGTGTTCGCGCGCGCGTTCCGCAGCGCCGTGCAGCCGGTCGAGATCTCCGCCGCCCTGCAGCGCGAGGTCGACAACAACACCCAGATCCTCAGCCGCGACCGCCGGCTGGCGCCCAACGACTTCCACGTCGAGCTGTCCACGAGCGACCTGGAGCGGCTCGCCCCCTACGACTCCACGCTGGCCCGCGAGCTCACCGAGCAGCTGCGCGAGCACGCCGAGGCGCAGGCCTACGTCTTCCCCGGCCCCGTCTCGATCGCCTTCGAGGAGTCCGAGGACCTCACCACCGGCCGCTTCCGCGTCACCTCGCGCGCCCGCGCCGGCGTGCAGGGCCGCCCGGAGGACACGCAGGTACGGCGCGCCGCGCGGGCCTTCGTCGAGGTGAACGGCTCGCGCCACTCCATCGGCCCCGGCGGCCTGGTCGTGGGCCGCGGCACCGACGCCGACCTGCGGATCAGCGATCCAGGGGTCAGCCGCCGGCACGTCCGGTTCACCCTCAACGGGTCGGTGCTCTCCGTGCGCGACCTCGGCTCGACCAACGGCATGACCGTGGACGGGCAGCGGGTGCAGCAGGCCGACCTGCGCACCGGGTCGACGGTGAGGATCGGCAACACCTCGATGTCCGTCCGGCTGGAGGAGGCCCGGTGAGCGAGCTGACCCTCTTCCTGATCCGCCTCGCCTACCTGGCGATCCTGTGGATCTTCGTGCTCTCCGCGCTCTCGGTGATCCGCTCGGACATGTTCGGCGCGCGGGTCCCCGAGGGCGCCCGGCCCAACGCCCAGCCGACGCCGCGGGGCCGCAACAAGCCGCCGCCGAAGCGCCGCGGCGCGCCCACCAAGCTGCTGGTCGTCGAGGGCGCCAACGCCGGTGAGTCCGCGCCGCTGCAGGAGGCGCCGCTGCTCATCGGCCGCGGCTCGGACGCCGCGATCAGGTTGGACGACGACTACGTCTCCACCCGGCACGCGCGGGTCGCCAGCGACGGCGAGCAGTGGTACGTCGAGGACCTCGGCTCCACCAACGGCACCTACGTCGGCAGCGCCCGGATCACCCAGGCGACGCCCCTGCAGACCGGCACCCAGGTCCGCATCGGCAAGACGATCCTGGAGCTGCGCAAGTGAGCCTGCGCCTGGACTACTCCGCCCTGAGCGACGTCGGCAGGGTGCGGAAGAACAACCAGGACTCCGGCTATGCCGGGCCCTGGCTGCTCACCGTGTGCGACGGCGTCGGCGGCGCCGCGCGCGGCGACATCGCCTCGGCGACCGCGATCGGCGAGATCCGGCGGATCGACGACGACCCGGGGGTGCACAGCGAGCGCGACCTGCTCGGCCTGATCGCGGGCTCCCTGCTGCGCGCGCAGGACCGGATCGCCGAGCTGGTCGAGGAGGACCCCGCGCTGGCCGGGACGTCGACCACCGCCTCGGTGATCCTCTTCGACGGCGAGCAGCTGGCCGTCGGGCATGTCGGCGACTCCCGCGCCTACCTGCTCCGCGACGGCACGCTCTCCCAGCTCACCACCGACCACACCTTCGTGCAGAGCCTGATCGACGAGGGGCGGATCACCGAGGACGAGGCGCGCACGCACCCGCACCGCAACCTGATCCTGCGGGCGCTGGACGGCAGCTCCGACCTCGAGCCCGACCTCTTCATCGTGCCCGCGGCGCCCGGCGACCGGATCCTGGTCTGCTCCGACGGCGCAAGCGGCTCGCTCACCAACGACCAGCTCGCCGAGGTCCTCGGGACCGGCACCCCCGACTTCGCCGCGGTCGAGCTGGTGCGTGCCGCGATCGACGCGGGCTCCACCGACAACGTCACCGCCGTGGTGGCCGACGTGGTCGACGAGTCCCACGAGCTCTCCCCCGACCTGACGCCGCTGCTGGTGGGCGCCGCGGCCGAGCTGCCCCGCCGTACTCCCTCCCGGCACGGCATCTTCCGGCACCGCGACACCGGCGAGCTCGAGCCGGTGCCCGCCGACATCCCACCCGAGGCCGGCGACGCGGTCGTCTCGGACCCGATCGACCCGGAGGAGGCCCGCTACGCACCTCGTCAGCAGCCGCGCTTCCTCTGGCTGCGCCGGCTCCTGGTCGCGCTGCTCGTCGCGGGCATCGCGCTGATGGCGCTCGGCTTCGGCCGCTGGTGGGCCAACCAGCAGTACTACGTCAGCGACTACAACGGCAGCGTGGCGATCTACCGCGGCCTGCAGAGCAGCGTTGCGGGGTTCGAGCTCTCCGAGCCCTACCGCACGACCAACGTGTCGGTGGACGACCTCTCCAGCGTCGACCGGAGCGCGGTCACCAACGGCATCGACGTCACCAGCCTCACCGACGCCGAGCGGGTCGTGCAGAACCTCTACGACGGGGCCGACAGGGCCGACGGGGCCGACGGCTCGGGGGCGCCATGAGCCAGGGCTCCGGACTCACCGGCTTCGTCCACCGCCGCCGCGGCGGCGCCGAGCTCTTCCTGCTGATCCTCGCCCTCGCGGTGGGGATCGGCGCCTACGCCGCCGTCGGCGTCGGCATGGAGGGCACGGTCCCGGCCGACATCGTCGGGTACGCCGGCTGGCTGGTCGGCCTCATCCTCGGCGCGCACATCGTGGTGCGCCTGGTGGCGCCGTACGCCGATCCCGTCCTCCTCCCCGTGGTCGCCGCCCTCAACGGCCTCGGCCTCGCGGTGATCCACCGGCTCGACCTGGGCACCACCGCGTTCTGCCAGGACAACGGCAACTTCGCCCGCCAGCAGCTGATCTGGATGACGCTGGGGGTGCTGCTGTTCGCCGGCACCCTGGTGGTGCTGCGCGACTACCGCGTCCTGCAGCGCTTCACCTACACCGTCGGCCTGGGCGCGATCGTGCTGCTCCTGCTCCCCCTCGTGCCGGGGCTGGGCAAGACGATCAACGGCGCGCGGATCTGGATCGGCGTCGGGCCGTTCAGCTTCCAGCCCGGCGAGGTCGCCAAGGTGCTCCTGGTGATCGCGTTCGCCGGCTACCTGGTCCGCTACCGCGACGCGCTGGCGCTGGCCGGCCGCCGGTTCCTGTTCATCGACCTGCCCCGCGGACGCGACCTCGGGCCGATCCTGGTCATGTGGGCGGTCAGCCTGATGATCCTGGTCTTCCAGCGCGACCTGGGCTCCTCGCTGCTGTTCTTCGGCCTGTTCCTCATCATGCTCTACATCGCCACCGAGCGGCCGGGCTGGCTGGTGGTCGGCGGCAGCCTCTTCGCGCTCGGCGCCTTCGCCGGGTGGCAGCTGTTCACCCACGTGCAGAGCCGGGTCGAGGTGTGGCTGGACCCGCTGAAGTACTACAACGGCTCGCCGGACAGCTACCAGAACGTCGAGGGCCTCTTCGGCATGGCCTGGGGCGGTCTCATCGGGCGTGGCTTCGGCAGCGGCGACCCGTGCCGGATCCCCTACGCCGAGTCCGACTTCATCGTCGCGGCGATCGGCGAGGAGCTCGGCCTCACCGCGGTCATCGCGGTGGTGCTCTGCTACGGCCTGATCGTCGAGCGCGCGCTGCGGGCGGCGCTGATCTGCCGCGACGCCTTCGGCAAGCTGATCGCGGCGGGCCTCGGCGCGGTCATCGCGATCCAGGTCTTCGTGGTGATCGGCGGCGTCACCGGGCTGATCCCGCTCACCGGCCTCACCACCCCGTTCTTGTCGTACGGCGGCTCCTCGCTGGTCGCCAACTGGGCGATCATCGGGCTGATCCTGCGGATCTCCGACCAGGCCCGGCGCCCACCCCCGCTGCTGGACGACTCCGGCTCCCCCGACTCCGAGGACACCCAGGTGGTGAGGACCCGGTGAACAAGCCGATCCGCACGATCTCGATCTTCTGCATGCTGCTGTTCCTGGCGCTCATGCTCAACGCGACGGTGCTGCAGTACGTCCGCGCGTCCGGGCTCAACGACGACCCGCGCAACCGCCGGGTCCTCGACGCGGCGTTCTCCCGGGAGCGCGGCTCGATCGTGGTGGGCCAGGACGCGGTCGCGCGCAGCGTGCCCTCGGGCGACGAGTACGAGTTCCAGCGGACCTACCCCCAGCCGTTCAAGTACGCCCCCGTCACCGGCTACTTCTCCTTCGACAGCACCACCGGGCTGGAGCGCACCCAGAACGAGGTGCTCTCCGGTGAGGACCCCCGGCTGTTCACCACGCGCCTGGTGGACCTGCTCAACGGCTCCCAGCCCAAGGGCGGCCGGATCAACCTGACCCTGGACCCGAAGGCCCAGACCGCCGCCTACGACGCGCTGATCTCCCGCTTCGGCCCGAACGTCGAGGCCAGCGCCGTCGCGCTCGAGCCCGCGACCGGCCGGGTGCTGGCGATGGTGTCGCTGCCCAGCTACGACCCCAACCGGCTGGCCTCGCACGACTACGCGAAGGTCCAGCGCGCCTACGGCCAGCTGGAGTCCAACGAGTCCCAGCCGATGCTCAACCGGGCGACCCAGACCCGCCTGCCTCCCGGCTCGACCTTCAAGATCGTGACCGCCGCGGCCGCGCTGGAGTCGGGGAACTACGAGGGGGCCGAGGCCCTCGTCCCCGGTGGGTCGACGTACCAGCTCCCGCTGTCCAGCAGCGTGATCGACAACGGCGGCCGCTCCTGCGGCAGCGGGCGGATCCCGCTGCGCCAGGCGCTGGAGCAGTCCTGCAACACCACCTTCCTCGCGCTGGCCGACGAGCTGGGCAACGACGCGATGGCCGCGCAGGCGGAGAAGTTCGGCTTCAACTCCAACGACTGGTTCGACGACCTGCCGCGGCTGGCGGAGTCGGTCTACCCCACCGACGCGGACCGGCCGCAGACCGCGCTCACCGGCATCGGGCAGTTCAACGTCGCCGCGACCCCCCTGCAGATGGCCATGGTGGTCGCGGGCGTCGCCAACGACGGCGTGGTCAAGCAGCCCTACCTGGTCGACGAGGTGGTCTCACCCGACCTCGAGGTGATCGACAAGACCGACGACACGACGCTGTCGGAGGCGGTCAGCCCCGAGACCGCGGACACCCTGACCGACATCCTGGTCAGCACGGTCGACAGCGGCACCGCGTCGCCGGCGGCGATCCCGGGCGTGCGGGTGGCCGGCAAGACCGGTACGGCGGAGAACTGCGACGACTGCTCCAACTACGCCTGGTTCGTCTCCTTCGCCCCGGCCGACGACCCGCAGGTCGCGGTCGCGGTGATGATCCAGAAGGCCGACGTACCCCCCGACGACATCGCCGGCGGGCAGCTGGGCGGCCCCGTCGCCAAGGCGATCATGGAGGCGGTGATCCAGCGGTGAGCGACGGCCCCACCGACGGCCCCGCCGACGAGCCGACCCGGGCGATGCCCGCGCCGGAGCGGTATGCCGACGACGCCCGCCGCTACCGCCTGGACTCCCGGATCGCCACCGGGGGCATGGGCGAGGTGTGGCGGGCGACCGACACGGTCCTGGGCCGCGCGGTCGCGGTGAAGCTGCTCAAGCACGAGTACGCCGACGACGCCCGCTTCCGCACCCGCTTCGAGTCCGAGGCCCGGCACGCGGGGGCCCTCACCCACGCGGGGATCGCGGGCGTCTACGACTTCGGCGAGGGCACGGCGGAGGGCTCTCCGCGCCCGTTCCTGGTGATGGAGCTGGTCGACGGGCAGCCGCTCTCGGCGTTGCTGCGCCCGCAGGCGCCGATGGACCCCGAGGTCGCGCAGGACCTGCTGGCACAGGCCGCCGACGCGCTCGGCGCCGCGCACGCCCAGGGGATCGTGCATCGGGACGTGAAGCCGGCCAACCTGATCGTGACGCCGGACCGGCGGATCAAGGTCACCGACTTCGGCATCGCGCGGGCCGCCGACGGGGTGGCTCTCACCGAGACCGGCCAGGTCCTGGGCACCCCGCAGTACCTCTCCCCCGAGCAGGCCCGCGGAGAGACCGCGGCCGCTGCCTCCGACGTCTACTCCCTCGGCGTGGTCGCCTACCAGTGCCTGGCCGGGGAGCCTCCCTTCCGCGGCGACTCGCCGGTGACCACGGCGCTGGCCCACCTGCGCGACCCGGTGCCCGAGCTGCCCGCGGACGTGCCCGAGGGCCTCGCCGCGGTCGTGCGTACGGCGCTCGCCAAGGACCCGGCCGACCGCTACGCCGACGGCCGCGAGCTCGCCGCCGCGCTGCGCGACCCGCACACCGCGGCCGGCGCCACCGCGGTCCTGCCCGCGGCCGGTGCCGGGCTCGCCGGAGCCGCCGCCGGTGCGGCCTACACCGCCGCATCGGGGGACACCCGGCGCACCGCGGCGATCGAGGAGGAGCCGGGGGCCTCCTCCACCGCCGACGACCGGGACGACTCCGACGAGCGGCGCCGCGGACTTCCGCCCTGGCTGCCCTGGCTGCTGCTGCTCCTGGTGCTCGGCCTCGGGGTCTGGCTGCTCCTCAGCCGGACCGGCGACGACTCCAGCCCGGAGCCGACGACGGTGACCGAGACCGCGACCGCGACCGCCTCCCCCGAGGACACCGCCAGCAGCACGCCGCCCGAGGAGACGACCGAGCCCGCGCCGTCCACCCCGGCCGAGACGCCGACCTCCGAGGAGCCGGAGACGATCACCCTGGACCCGGGCGACTACCTCGGGCGGGACGTGAAGGACGTCGAGCAGGAGCTGGAGGACCTCGGCCTCGAGCCCTCCTCGACCTCGGTGCCCAACGACGGCAGCGCGACCGAGGACACGGTCGCCTCGATCGAGCCGACCGAGGGACTGGTCGAGGGCGACAGCGTCGCGGTGACCTACTACGACGCGCCGGTCGACGACAGTGGGAACGGCAACGGCAACGGCAACGGGAACGGCAACGGCAACGGCAACGGCAACGGCGGGGGCAACGGCGGGGGCAACGGGAACGGCAACGGAGGTCAGGGCGGATGAGCCGGACGAGCCTGTCGGAGCTGATGGACTCCGAGCACGCCGGGGCCGCGGCGCCCGGTCACCGTGGGCAGCCCGCGCCGCCGCGCTGGCCGGTGCCGGTCGCCGCCGCGCTGGTGCTGGCGATGGTGTGCGGCTTCTGGCTGGCCACCCGCTCGGTCAGCGGCGCGAGCAACCCTCTGACGAGCAGCATCGCCGCGCCGGTGGTCGCCTCGGAGCGGCCGAGCCCGGCCCGGTCGACCCCGGCGGGCCGCCGTACTGTCCCCGTGCGGGCGAAGGCCTATCTCGGCCTCCAGCGGGACCGCGTGGTGCGGATGCTCGAGCGGCGCGGGCTGGTGGTGCTGACCGTGCCGGTGACCAACACCGGGAGGCGCGCGGGCACCGTCACGTCGGTCTCGCCCGTGGGGCGGCTGCGCCAGGGGGACACGGTGCGGGTGGAGTACCTCGCGGCCGTCGGCGTCCCCGCGCTGCCGAGCCCGACACAGTCTGTGGAGCCGGTGAGCGAGCGCCCTCGGGAGGACGACGGGGTCGCGAGCGCATCCGGCGGGGCGGGCACGGGAACGCCGCAGCCCGACCGCACGGAGCCGACGAGCGCGTCGTCGCCGCCGCCGACCACGACCACCGCGACCCGTGACTGCCCGGGCAACGGCAAAGGACGAGGACGGGGCAACGGCCATGGCAACGGGAACTGCTGAGCGATGAGGGGGAGGAGCACACGATGACCGACCGCGACCCGGACCTCGTCGGGGGGCGCTACGAGCTGGGGGGGCTGCTCGGCCGCGGCGGGATGGCAGAGGTGCGCAAGGGGCTGGACACCCGGCTGGGCCGGGCCGTCGCCGTCAAGCGCCTGCGCACCGACCTGGCCAGCGACACCACGTTCCAGGCCCGCTTCCGCCGCGAGGCCCAGTCCTCCGCGTCCCTGAACCACCCCGCGATCGTCGCGGTCTACGACACCGGCGAGGAGTGGTCGGACCGCGAGCAGGTCGCGCAGCCCTACATCGTCATGGAGTACGTCGCCGGGCGGACCCTGCGCGACATCCTCAAGGAGGGCCGCAAGATCCTCCCCGAGCGCGCCCTGGAGATCACCTCCGGCGTGCTATCGGCGCTGGACTACTCCCACCGTGCGGGGATCATCCACCGCGACATCAAGCCGGGCAACGTGATGCTCACGCCCAGCGGCGATGTGAAGGTGATGGACTTCGGCATCGCCCGCGCCGTCTCCGACGCCTCGAGCTCGATGACCCAGACCGCGGCCGTGGTCGGGACCGCGCAGTACCTCTCCCCCGAGCAGGCGCGCGGCGAGACCGTCGACTCCCGCTCCGACGTCTACTCCACCGGGGTGCTGCTCTACGAGCTGCTGACCGGCCGGCCCCCCTTCACCGGCGACTCGCCGGTGGCGGTCGCCTACCAGCACGTCCGCGAGCCCGCCGTACCTCCCTCGGACTTCGACACCGAGATCCCGCCCGAGCTGGACGCGATCGTGCTCAAGGCGCTCGCCAAGCCGGTCGAGGAGCGCTACCAGTCGGCGGCCGCGATGCGCAACGACATCGAGCGCTACCTCGCCGGCCGACCGGTCGAGGCCGTGGCGCCTCCGCCCCCGCCGCCGGACGACCAGCCGACGCGCGTCGGCATGCCGGTGCCTCCCCCGCCGGTCGGTCCCGGCGACGAGGGCGACGGTGACGGCTACGGCGACGGTGACGACGAGGACCGGGATCGCGGCGGCCGGGGCGGGTGGATCCTCGCCGGCCTGCTGCTCCTGCTGCTGATCGCCGGCGCCTACTTCCTGCTCTCCAACCTCTTCGAGGACGAGCCGGACCGGGTGCGGGTCCCCGACGTGATCGGGCTGACCGAGAAGGAGGCGCGCGAGCAGATCGGCGACGCCCGGCTCTCGCCCGGCCAGGTGACCTACGAGGCGAGCAACGACGCCGACGTGGACGAGGTGATCGACCAGAACCCCGTCGGGGTGTACGTCGCCCCCGGCTCGAAGGTCGACCTCACCGTCTCCACCGGCCGGCCGATGGTCGAGGTGCCGTTCCTGGTCGGCCAGAGCGCCGACGACGCGGAGGCGCAGCTGCGCGAGCTCCAGCTGGAGCCGGTGCTGCGCGAACGCGACGACGACGCCCCGGAGAACGAGGTCGTCGAGCTGCGGCCGGGTGCGGGGCAGCAGGTGCCCGAGGGCAGCCGGGTGACGGTGTTCTACTCCGACGGGCCCGAGCAGGTGCCCTCGGTCGTGGGGCGCTCGGAGCGCGAGGCGCGGCGGATCCTGCAGCAGGCCGGGTTCACCGTGGAGACCCGGGACCTCAACGAGGAGACCAACGAGGACCCCGGCACGGTGATCGAGCAGACCCCGGAGGCCGGGGAGACCGCGGACCGCGGAGCGACGGTCTACATCTTCGTCACCCGCTACGTCCGGCCGTCCGAGACCCCCTCGCCGAGCGAGTCCCCGAGCCCGACGCCGAGCGAGTCCCCCACCGAGTCGCCCTCCCCGACGGAGTCACCCACCACCGGCGGCACCACCCCCTCGACCCCCGCGAACCGCGAGGGCACCCCCGACGACGCCCTCCCCGACCAGCCCCAATAGGCCGACTCAGCTCATGGGCTCGGCGTACGTCGCGTCCAGCGCGCCGTCGTATGCCGGAGCCGTCGCGCGCGGCGACTTGTCCAGCTCCCAGCCGAGCTGGATCAGGTCGGAGGCGGCCAGGGTGCGGTACTCCTCGAGGTAGGAGTCCTCCTCGATCGCCTTCAGCATCCCCTGCTGGTCGCCGATCCCCTCGATCACGAACGGCTGGGGGTAGGCGCGCCCGTCGAGCTGGATCGCGTTGCCGTCGCACTTGATCCCGGTGGTGGAGACGATCCGCTGACCCTGGATGGTGATCGCCTTCGCGCCGCCGGCGAGCATCGCGTTGACCACCCGCTGGACCTGCTGCTGGTGCACGACGAAGTAGTTCGGGTCCAGGTCGGAGGACTCGATCAGCTCCAGGGGGGCGTCGGAGAGGGTGACGGTCACCGACTTCCCCGAGACCGGGGTCAGCCCGGCCTCCGGCTTGGTCTGCCGCTCCACCTCGCGAGCCTCCTGCACCCGCTCGTCCTGGACCTGCGCGGTCAGCACGTCCACCTCGGTGGCGAGCTGGCGCCGCTGCTCCTGGAGCATCCCGACCTCGCGGCTCTCGTTGCGCACCAGGCCGGCCAGGTCGACGTACCGCTGCGGGCCCAGCTCGGAGGGCGGCGCGTTGTCCTGGCTGGCCCAGAACATCAGCCCGCAGGCGACGGCCACCACGGGGGTGCCCACCCGCCACGCCGCCCGGGACCAGGATCGCTCGCCCATGCCGACTAGGGTATGCCCCGTTCCCACACCCGGAGGAGTGGCAGTGTCGAAGCCCAAGGCCAGCAACGCGGAGGCCTCGAAGTTCCGTGACCCCGACGCCGGCCCGATCATCTCGGTGCGGTTCATCGTCGCGCTGCTGCTGATGGCGCTCGGCATCGCCTGGCTCGTCTACTACTACACCGTCGTGCGGGTCGACCCGACCGCGCTGCCCGCGCCCAAGCCCGGCGGGCCGGCGTTCATGGCCGACCTCGGCAAGTGGAACTACGCGATCGGCTTCGGCCTGCTCCTCCTGGGCCTGGCGATCTCGGCGAACCCGGCGACGCCGCTGGGCCGCAACCGCGGCGTGGTCATCGGGATGCTCGGCTGCTTCCTCATCGGGCTGCTGTGGATCGTCACCTACTACGTCTTCGCCGCGAACATCAGCGACGTTCCGGTGATGAACGACCTGCAGAACTACAACCTGGTCGTGGGCATCGCCTTCATGGCGGTCGGGTTCACCTTCGCCACCCGCTGGGAGTAGGCGCTCCTCCACACCTGTGCACCAACCTGGGGAGAATCACACGCGTGTAGTTATCCCCGGTTGTGGAGAACTCTGGGGATAGTGACTCGCGGTGCCCGCGCGCCCATCCCCTCGTCGTACCACCGCGCGCCACCCCGCCCTCGTCGTACCGAACAGTAGGCACCTTTCGCGCGAGAATCTGATGCGTACTGTTCGGTACGACGGCCGGGCTGGTGCGTACTGTTCGGTACGACGGCGGGCTGGTCAGCAGGCGAGCGACCGCAACCCCGGCTCCGGGCAGCCAGGAAATCAGGCGAGGACCGCGACCCGGGCGCCGATGGCGACGGCCGCGGCGAGCAGCATGAGGCCGGCGGTGGACCAGCCGATGAGGGTACGGCGCCCCGCGGGCGCGTAGACGATCGCGGCCGCGAGCAGCAGGCCCGCGACGAACCCGCCGAGGTGCCCCTGCCAGGAGATGCCCGGCATGGTGAAGGTGATGACGAAGTTGATCACCACCCACATGAGCAGCTGCTGGTAGTTGCCGCCGATCTTGTGCGCGACCACGAGCAGCGCGCCGAGCATGCCGAAGATCGCACCCGACGCCCCCAGCGTGTGCGAGGCGGGGTCGGCGAAGGCCATGACGACCGCCGAGCCGGCCATCGCCGAGACCAGATAGACGGCGAGGAACCGCGCCCGCCCGAGGATGAGCTCCAGCTGCGGACCGAGGAACCACAGGGCGAGCATGTTGAAGCCCAGGTGCAGGATCTCCACGTGCGTGAAAGCGCTGGTGACCAGCTGCCACCAGGCGCCGTCGGAGACGCCGGGGATCCAGGTCGCCTGCCCGCCCATGCGGCACATCGCCTCGGTCGCGTCGGGGAACCAGCCGCGGAAGTCGTCGGTGTAGCAGCGCCCGACCGGGCTGAGGGAGAGCACGTACTCCCACCGGCTGCGGCTGCCGCCGGTGAGCATGATGCCCGCCCACACGGCGACGTTGATGCCGATGAGCACCCAGGAGGTGAGCGCGGGGTTGCGCGACGCGCGGCCGCCGTACGGCGCCTCGTGCTGGCCGGTGCGTCGCGCCCCCTCGGCCACGCAGTCGGGGCACTGGTGCCCCACGGTGGCCTCGCGCATGCAGTCCGGGCAGATCGACCGCCCGCACCGCTGGCAGGAGACGTAGGTACCGCGGTCGGGGTGCCGGTAGCAGGTCGGGACCGGCGGCTGCCCTGCGTCTCCCCCCGCGCTCATCGAGGTCAGCGGGTGATCTCGACCGACTCGATGGTGACCGGCTCCGCGGGGCGGTCCATCGCGCCGGTGCGCACGCTGGCGATGGCGTCGACGACCTCGCGCGAGGACTGGTCGGCGACCTCGCCGAAGATGGTGTGCTTGAAGTTCAGCCACGGGGTCGGGCCGACGGTGATGAAGAACTGCGAGCCGTTGGTGTTCGGGCCGGCGTTGGCCATGGCGAGCAGGTAGGGCTTGTCGAAGGCCAGCTCGGGGTGCGGCTCGTCCTTGAAGGTGTAGCCGGGGCCGCCGGTGCCGGTGCCGAGCGGGTCGCCGCCCTGGATCATGAAGCCGGGGATGACCCGGTGGAAGCCGAGGCCGTCGTAGAACTTGCCGGTGCGGCCGTCGCCGGAGTCGTAGTCCTTGGTCCCCTCGGCCAGGCCGACGAAGTTGTCCACCGTCTCCGGGGCGTGGTCGGGGAACAGGTTGATGACGATGTCGCCCTTGTTGGTCTTCAGGGTCGCCTGCAGGTCGGCCATGGCTGCCTCTCGCGTCGGGGGATGTGCAGTCCGATCCTGCCATGCGGCCCCGCAGGACGGCCCCGGCCTCCCACCCGGGGGGTGGTGGTCGGGGGTTGGGCTTCCGTGGTGGGATGGAGGCGTCCCGACGAGAGGAAGAGCAGGCAGATATGCGTTTGCGCAGGAAGAAGACGTTCATCGAGCAGGCCCAGGATGTCGCCGAGGACGTGCTGGCAGCCGCGGCCGACGCGCTGAACGAGGCCAAGGAGAAGGCCGCCCCGGCGCTCGCCGACACGCGGGACAGGGCGGTCGAGCGGGCTGCCGAGGCCCGCGAGAAGGCCGCGCCCGTGATCGCCGACGCGCGCGAGCGCGCGGCCGAGCGGGCCACCGAGGCCCGGGAGAAGGCCGCTCCGGCGATCGCCGAGGCCCGGGAGCGGGCCGCCGTCCGCGCCGCGGAGGCGCGTGAGGCGAGCGCCGTACGCCTGGCCGAGCTGCGCGGCGAGGAGATCGAGCCGGAGAAGGGCGGTCGCTGGAAGAAGCTCCTGCTGCTGACCGGACTGGTCGCGCTCGGCGGCTTCGTCTTCGCCAAGCTCAAGGGCCAGCGCGACGACAACTGGCAGTCCTCCTACCAGCCGTCCACCGCCCCGGGCGCGAGCACCGCGGGCGTGGGCACCGCGGGTGCCGCCACCGGCGCCGGCGTGGGTGCCGCGGGCACCGGCGCGGTCATCACCGACGACACCGCCGGCTCCGACCCGGCCGAGTCGCTCTCGGACCAGCGCGAGACCCCGCACACCGCCACCACCCCCGACCAGCCGGTCGAGGTCGTGGAGGTCGAGGAGATCGACGAGACCCGGGGCGACAACCGCCTCTGAGCTCTCACCGCACCGGGTCGGCGCTCAGCCGACCCGGTGCTGCTCCACCCAGGCGTCGATCTCCTCCCACTTGCCGAACAGCCAGTCGATCCGGGCCTCCCGCCCCTCTGGGATCTCTGCGCGCGGCACCCGCCACCAGCGGACGATGATCCGCTTGTCCATCGGCAGCTCCCGCCACACGTCGGCCATGGTGAGCATGTGGTCCAGCCCGGTGTGCGCGACGAGGAGTACGTCGGCCTCCGGAGCGGCGTCGAGCGCCGCGAGGACACCGCCGGGTCGCGGCGCCAGCACGTGGATCATCTGCTCGGCCCGCTCGGCCATCTTGTGCAGGCCGAGGCTGGTGAGCTTCGCGATCGCCCGCTCGCGGCGCTCGGGGGTGAAGTTGCCGCCCTCGGGGAAGATCACGAACGCGTCGTTGTCGTCGAGGTTGGCCGCGAGCCCGGCGATCTGGCTCTCCAGGTCCTGGCCCTCGCGCGGGTTGGGTGAGATGAAGCGCGCGGGGATGCGGTTGAGCACCACGTCGATCCACGGGTCCCAGGCCAGGGTGTCCTTGAGCACGACCCGCGGCTCGCGATGATAGTCGTGCATCAGCATGTGGATCAGGGTGAAGGAGTCGCCCGGCCCGGCGTGCCGGCAGCACACGAGCAGCGGGTGCCCGGGGAACGCGTCCGGTGTGGGGCCGACGGTCTCGATGGTCAGCTTCAGCACCCGGTGCGCCTCACGGAACATCACCCACAGCACGCCCTGCACCAGGTCGTAGTGGATGCCCTCGAAGTACGGCGTGCGGATCCGCGCGCCGAAGCCGCTGGCGATCCACAGCCCCAGCAGCACCAGCAGCCCGATGCTCTCCGCGCTGAGGTAGAGCAGCGCCAGCCAGGCGATGCGCAGCACCCGCCACTTGCCGGGGACGAAGGGCGAGAGCGCTGCCGCGACGATCAGCCACAGCGGCAGGGTGAGCCACAGGAGCGCGGTGAGGCCGATGATGAGCGGCGCCAGCACGAAGCGCCGTACGAACCAGACGACCGGGTGCGGGCGGGGCGCCGCGGCGCCGATCACGGACGGGCGCCGATCTCGTCGAGGTAGGCGACCGACGCGGCGTGGGTCTGCTCGATCTTGTCCATCACCCGGGAGAAGTCGCGGAAGGCGAGCACGTTGTCGTCGCGCGGCCCGGTGCCGGCGGCGGGCAGCACGTGGCACTCGACGCCGTCGGGTACCTCGGCGAGCTCGCGGACGAAGCGGTGGCGCCGGGCGATCTCGAAGGAGACGCGGGCGACCTCCCAGGGGCGGCGGGGCACGGTGAGCGGCCGGTCCAGCCGGCCGACCTGCAGCACGAACACCCGGTTCGCGCCCAGCGCCACGGCGCGGCCGAGCGGGACGGAGTTGACGATGCCCCCGTCGAGGTAGTGCTCCTCGCCCACCCGGGCCGGCGGCAGCAGGCCGGGTACGGCGGCGCTCGCGAGCACCGCGTCCACCACCGGGCCGGAGTCGAACCAGTGCTCGGCGGCCCGCTCGATCGAGGCGGCGCACACCTGGAACCGCACCGGGAGCTCCTCGAAGGTGAGGTCGCCGAACTCCTCGGCGAGGGCGAGCCGCAGGGGGCGCGGGGAGTACAGATGGGTGCGGCTGCTCACGGCGCGGCGGACCGTGCGCAGCGGGCGGTCGCCGTACACCTCCCCCGCGTCGCCGGCGCCTCGCCACAGGTCGATCATCCGGTCGACGACGTCCGGGGACGGGTCGCGGGCGACCATGGCACCGTTGAGCGCGCCGACGCTGGTGCCCAGCACGAGGTCGGGGCGGATGCCGCGCTCGAGCAGGGCCTGCAGCATGCCGACCTCGACGGCGCCCAGGACGCCGCCGCCGCCGAGGACGAACGCCGTGGTCATGGAGGACAGGCTAGGCGCGCTGCTCGGCGAGCACCCGCTTCGTCGCGCGGCGCTCGGCCCAGAACGACAGGATCGGGACGGTGCCCATCACCAGGGTGACCAGGGTGAAGGGGACGTCCCAGCGCTCCCGGCGGGCGAGCAGGAAGGCGCAGATGAGGAAGATCATGTAGAGCCAGCCGTGCGCGACGCCGAGGTAGCTGGTGATCGCCTCGCCGATCTGCTGGACCTGCGAGCCGGGGGTCACCAGCGCGGGCGTGGAGTCGAAGATCCCCCACATCCCGCTGCCGTCGAAGTTGGCGAGGGGGACGCCGACCAGGCACAGCACGACGAGGAGCACTCCCACGATCGTCGCCATCACCCGGTAGCGGAGCAGCGCGTTCTTCACGGGGCCGAGGCTACGGGGTGGGGCCTACGGGGTCGCCCGGCGCCTCCACGTCCTCGGTGTTCTCGTTCTTCTCCTCGTTCTCCTCCGCCGCCTGCTCCGCGCGGAGCCGGTCGCGCAGCCACTGCCACCACAAGAAGACGACGAAGCCGCCGAAGATCCACCACTCCACGCCGTAGAGGAAGTTGCGCAGGGCGGTGAACTGGCCGACCTCGGGGACCTCCTCCGGTGTGACCTGGGTCAGCCCGTCGGTGCCGGCGTTGACGGCGGCGTCCCCGACCGGCCAGTCGCCGGGTGCGACCTCGTCGGCGCTGATGGCGAACGCGCCGTAGAGGTCCTGGTCGACGTGCTGGATGGCGTCGGCGATCCGCACCTGCGGGAGGACGTCGTCGTTCGGGTTGTCGTCGGTGACGCCGGAGGTGCCCTCGGGCGGCTGGAGCCAGGCGACCAGCTCGGCCTCGCCCGTCGGGGGCTCGGGCGCCTGCGCGGGGTCGGGAGTCCAGCCGCGGACGATGAGCAGCGCGGGGTTGCCCTCCCCGCCCAGCGCCAGGGGGGTCACGGCCCAGTAGCCCTCGCGCGCGCCGTTCTGCCGCCCGGAGACGTAGACGGTGCCGTCGGGGACCCAGGTGCCCTGCAGGGTCACCGGCTGCCCGACGCCCTCGCTCGGGAAGGGGTCGTCGGGGCCCATCACCTGGTCGATGCCGACCGGCTCGACCCGGGTGAGGTCGCGCGCCTCGGCCTCGCGGCCGGCCTGCCAGCCGTCGAACTGCCAGTTGCCCAGCCCGATCGCGACGCCGCACAGCACCAGGGCCAGCAGGTGGCCCGGCCAGTAGCGAGGGGCCAGCGCGCGGTTCACGGGTTCGAGGGTACGGCGGCCCCCTTCGCCGGCGCCCATCGGTGGTCGAGCCCCCCGTCGGTGGTCGGGCTCGCCCTCGGTGGTCGAGCCCCCCTTCGGTGGTCGAGCCGCCCGTCGGTGGTCGAGCTGCCCTTCGGTGGTCGGGCTCGCCTTCGGTGGTCGAGCTTGTCGAGACCACCTCAGAGCCCGGTCGGCTCCTCCATCGGCGTGACCTCGTTGCACACCGCGAACGGGAGCTCGCCGTTGAGGGTGACCCCGGTGGCCGCGACCTCGTTGCGGACCGTGAGCTCGATGCTCCCGGCGCCTGGGTTCGCCGTACTGTCTCCGAAGGCGTCGGGCCAGCCGATCGGGCCGGTGCGCGGCCAGTCGTCGCCGAGCGCGGCGCGCGCCTGCAGGTCGTCGCGGCCCTGGCCGAGGTGGGCGGTGGCGGTGTCGCCGGCGAAGGTGACGGCGTACTGCCTCAGCGCGTCCAGCGCCGCGATGTCGTGCTTGGCGAGCAGGGCGTCCTGGTCCTCGACGGTCGCGTCCGGGCCGAGCGCGTCGCGGAGGGGTGAGCAGCCGCGGCGGAGGTACGTCGCCTCCGGCTCCCCCTCGACCAGCTCGCCCGCCTCGGCCCATTCCCCGCTCCGGGCGCCGTTGGCGATCACCAGCCGGCCGTCGATCCGGGCGTCCTGGGGCAGCAGCCCGTCGCGGGTGGCCTGCTCGACCAGGGACATGTCGAGGTCGGGGCGCATCCCGAGGACCCAGCCCGGGCCGTCCGGGCCGGTCCAGTGCGCCTCCCAGTCGACGTCGTCGCGGGTGAAGCCGGCGTCCAGCTCGAGGCGGCTTGCCTGGGCGCTGAGCTCGCCCGCGGTGAGCGTGACCGCCTCGGTGCGTACGCGCTCCCAGAAGGCGTTGCGGTCGGTGATCGGGTCCTCGCTGGTCATGTCGGGCACGTCGAGGCGGGCGCGGATCGCGTCCCAGTCGGTGACCGTCACCGTGTCGGCGGTGGGCGGCGCGAGCGTGAGGGCCGTGTCGACGGGGGTCCCCTCCGCGTCGGTCTGCTGTCGGTCGGCTGATGCTTCGGCGCTGGTGGGCGCTGCGTCCCGCTCGTACGTGGCCGTCCCCGCACAGCCGCTCAGGAGCGCGCCGACGAGCCCGACTCCGAGAACGCCACGCATGCCCATGGCGCCCGAGCGTAGTGCCGCGAGTTGAGTGCGCGGAGCGTCGTACTCCCCACAGGGCCGCGCACTCAACCCGCATGCGGTGAAGATCACGGGACGCCGGGTGTCACCCCGGGTTATGGTCAGGCCCACCAGTCAGGCACGAGGTCACCCGGAGAGTGGACGCGTGGGCATTCCCAACGAGTCGCGTCGCGCGCTCCTGCTGACCCTGCTCGGAGTGGGGATCCTGGTCGCGGCTCTGGTCGCGGTCGGGCGGCTCACCCCGACCGACGACCGCGCCTCGGCCGTGGACAGCACCGCGAAGCAGACCTCCGAAACGCCCTCGGGCTCCGGGTCCGACGTACCGTCAGCGGACGTCCGCAGCGACAGCGGCGGCCAGATCGAGCCCAAGCAGTCCAGGCAGCCGAAGGAGAAGAAGTCCCCGAAGCGTCGGCCCAAAGCCGACGGTGGGCAGGCTGCTGCCGACGCGGGCGCGGCCGGGCTGCGCGACCTGGTCGAGGGGGCGCTCGGTGAGGAGCCGGCGGGCCCGGCGGACCCGGCCACCTTCCGGATCGCCAGCCTCAACGTGCTGGGCAACTCCCACACGCGTCCCGGCGGGAACATGTGCTGCCGGTGGGCGGGTGCCCGAGCGCGGATGGGCGGCACGGTGGGGGCGATCCGCGGTGTCGGCGTCGACGTGATCGGCTTCCAGGAGTTCGAGGCGATGCAGAACGGCGCGTTCCTGGGGATGACCGGCGGCTGGGAGACGTACCCGGGGATGCGCTTCGGCCGGAACCCGGTGCGCAACTCCATCGGGTGGAACACCACTGTCTTCGAGATGGTGCGGGCCAGCACCATGCAGATCCCGTACTTCCACGGCAAGCCGGTGCGGGTGCCCTACGTCCTGCTCAAGCATCGCGAGACCGGCCGGCTGGCGTGGTTCATCAACGTGCACAACCCGGCGAGCACGCGCTGCAACGCGCAACGGTGGCGGACGATCGCGACCCGCAAGGAGATCGCGCTGATGAACAGGCTGCAGCGCCCCAGCGGCGGCCAGGCCGGCATCCCGACCTTCCTGATGGGCGACTTCAACGAGAAGGCGGAGGCGTTCTGCAGCGTCACCCGCGGCGCCAACGCCCAGGCCGCCAACGGGGGTACGGCGTCTCCCTGCCGCTCCCCCGCCAACCGGATCGACTGGATCTTCGGCTCAACCACGGGGGTTTCCTTCTCCGGGTACGGCGAGGTCGGGCGCGGGCGGATCTCCGACCATCCGCTGATCCATGCCTCCGTCACGCTCTCTGGGGATGCGCCGGCGATGGAGTAGGCAATCTCGGGTGCTGTCTTAAGTCGCAGTTCCTCCGGTTCCTGAGATTTCCCTGAGCGCCCGGCTCACGATTGGTTCCGCCTCCATCGATCCACTCTCCGGGGAACCTTCCATGTCACTTCTTCGCCGCGCACTCCTTGTCCTGGTGGCCATCGCCATCACCACTCTTGGCCTCAGCTCGCCAGCTCTCGCCTACTCGCCGATCGACGTCTACAGCCCGAGCGGAGAGCAGTTTTCCTCGGGAGCCAGCGTCATCGTCGAAGGGTTCAATGAGGGCGACCCTTCCGAGATCGAGACCTACTGTGACAGTGGCGGGTGGAGCGGGGGCTTCGCCGTTCCGACCGGCAACTTCACTGTGAACCTCGGCTCGTTCGAGGGTCCGGAATGGTGCGAGATTCGGGACCGCAACACCGGCGATCGGCTCGCCACCTTCTCCGTGGCCGCGCCAGAGCCCGTCATGACGGTCTCAAATGCGTCGGTCAACGTCGCCAAGTTCTATCCCCTCGTTCGTGACGGCTACCGCGACAGCGTCAGGTTCAGCTGGCGCCAGGATGGCGACGAGCGGCCGACGATCGAGGTCGTGAACGCCGACGGCGTTTCCGTGCGCACCCTGCGTCCATGGGCATGGGCTGGGCGCAATGACTGGACTTGGAACGGGAAGAACGACAACGGCAACTTCGTTGCCAAGGGCAGCTATCGGATCCGGGTGGATGGCGGTTCCAACGTGGCCACCGCAAGAGTGACGCTCACCAGTGAAATCGTGACGCGCACCTTCACGAAGCGCAAGGAGGGCAACCAGGCCTCCTCGTTCCGCACTCGCGGGAACTGCTACGGCCAGCGGGACTCCTACTACGAGATCGCTTATCTGGACTGCTGGGGCGGACGCTTCGCCCGAGCCAACTATGGGATCTCGATTCCGGCCAATGCGTTCGACCTCACCGGCCGAGTCGACTTGCTCCAAAGTGACCTGGACCTGTGCTGCAGGGGGCGCATCACCAAGGGCTGGAAGCGGTCCAGCAGCCGGCGCGTGTCCTTCTGGGCGATGGTCACGAACTGGCGCGCCACCGAGGTCAACTTCGTCCGGGTGACCTACAAGGCCCGAGTTCGGATCTGAGGTCGGGGAACGCGAAGCATCGGAATCGCGCGCCGGCCGTCCGATTGCTGGCATGATCCCGCTGTGACCCCTGAGGAGCGTCTCCGCGAGTTGGCGGTCCGGCATGCGGCCTTCCGTTGGCTCGACGAACGGCGTGCCGCGGGCAAGGAGACCTTCAGCCAGGACGACACCAGCAACCTGACGCTGGCGGGTGAATCGGTCCGGTTGATGCCGACCCAGCAGGGGATCTGGAAGCCGGGTCAGCTCGGGGCGGCGCTCTCGATCCGGACCGTCTACCGTCCCGAGGGCTCCGAACGCCCCTACGACGACGCGGTCGGACTGGACGGGCTGTACCGCTACAAGATGCGCGGAACGGATCCCGATCACTATCAGAACCGTGCGTTGCGAGCCGCGATGCACGAGCGGCTTCCGCTGATCTGGTGGCTCGGCGTGCAAGGCGGTGGTTACAGCCCGCTCTACCCAATCTACCTCGTCGGGGAGGAACGCGCCGACCTTCAGTTCGTCGTCGACATCGATGCCGTGCCTCAGCCGGACATCGTCTGGCCGTCCGTCGAGCTCGAGTTGGAGCCGTCGTACCGCCAGCAGTTGACCAGGATGCGCCTGCACCAGCGGCCCTTCCGCGCGGCGGTGCTCCGGGCGTACCAGACCTCGTGCGCCGTCTGCTCCTTCCGCCACGGCGACCTGCTCGACGCCGCGCACATCCAGGAGGACGGTGCCGGCGGTCGGCCGGTCGTCACGAACGGTCTGACCCTCTGCAAGATGCACCATGCTGCCTACGACCGGAGGATCCTCGGCATCACCGGTGACTACGAGGTCCAGATCAACGCGCGGGTGCTGCACGAGGAGGACGGCCCGATGCTCCGGCACGGCATCCAAGAATTTCACGGCAAGCCGTTGATGGTGCTGCCGGAGCGGCGGACGGAGCGTCCCGATCGGCTGCTGCTGGACGAGCGCTTCCAGGCGTTCCTGGACGCGAGTTGACTCCCTCAAGGCGGGTGCTTGTGACGGGAGTAGAGAAGTTCACCTCACTGGGCTGCTCGCTGGGAAACCCCGCATAGGCCAATGGAACCGCCGACTTCACGCTTCTCGTGCATGTCCTCCTCGGCAACGACCGGGTCGGGCCACTCACAGCATCAGTCGGACTCGTCGGGGAGTTCTTCGATCTCGGCAGGCTCGAACTGCGCCGAGTCCTCCTCGGATTCCCCGCGATCCACGTCCCGCGGCACAGCCTTGCCCATCGCCTTCTCCACGAGCTGACACAGGCGCTCACGACGTGCAACGAAGAAGGCGTCGAAGTCGTCGGCCCGCAGTATCTGCGCGGGAACGAGATGCGCTTCAAGCAGGCCGTCAAGATGGTCGGGAGAGATCTGAGCCTTCTTCTCGATCAGCCGGAGGTACGCCGACGGCGCGCTGCCGCCGATCGTGCGATTGGTAACAGCCGAGACGGCGGTCTTGTTGACAATGCTCTCGCGGCGCTCAGCGTCGATGTCGTTCTGGCTAGACCACCGCCGGGGGAAAATGTGGTGGATGTCGACCGCCAAGTTGACGTACTGCACCTTGTCGAGCGCCTTGTCCTCCATCCAGTCCCGCGCCTGATTACCGAGGAGCAGTGCGTAGATGCCCTTATATGCCGCCGCCGACCTGGTGCGAAGCGAGTGCAACCTGGACTCGACGAAGGTGGCGTCGTTAACGGTGTTGGGCGTCGCCGAATTCGCCTCGCCCTGCGCCCATACCGGAACCTGCTCGAGGTCACGAACGAACCGAGTCTCGATCGCCCCGCCGTAGAGCTCACCGAGAATGCCGCACCAGAACCAGCGGACGAGCCTTTCACGAGGACCGAGCAGATCGGCACCCTGCCCCATCACCACCCGGATCGCGGCAAGCGGCACGAGCTGCTTCGGGTACGGCAAGAAGCGAGTGTCGAAGATGTGCCGGTCCGCCAGGAAGTCCGAAGCCCAGATGAACGCCTCCCGCAATGGACCCACCCATTCGAGGTAGTCGCCCAGGGCCAGCTTCAGGACATCCTCGCGTTTGGCGCTGACGGCAGGTGGCCGCGGTCCGGTGTGGGCAAGGTTGCGCTTGCGGGTGGCCAGCAGGGTGACAGCCTGCAGGAAGTCGGTGTTCTCCAGGTTTGCCAACACCGGATAGGGGGAGAACTTTGCCCGAGTCTCCATCCAGTCGTCATTGAGGCGGAAGTCGGTGCCGTGCTTGTCGAAGTATCCCTTGTCGCCGGCGAAGGTGGCGGTCAGCAACTCGAAGGCGTTCAGCGGCAGACCGCCGGTGTTGACCTTCTCGAAGACCGTGGCGACCGCGCTCTTGCTCGTCTCCTTGTCGAGCTCGATCGCGGGGATGTTGTAGGTCCCACTCGGGTTGATGATCGCTGTGTTGAACTCTTTGGCCAGTTCGCGGTCCTTGAAGTCGAAGAGCCACGACATTGCGTCTCCGAACAATAGCCGCACAGGGAACAGGCCTTCGGCCCGCTCCTTGTCCGGCGTCGAGACGTCTCGCACGATGCCTTTGCCGAAGTTGGTCCGCTCGATGCCGTCGGCCGGCAACGAGATGACGGCTTCGGATATCCGGTCCTCCCCCTCAAGGGCGACGGCGATATCGACGTAGTACCGGCGCTTCATCCGCTTGCCGCGACTGTCCATGGTGTCGACGACACCATCGCCGGTCAGTGCCTGGGTTAGCGACGTCAAACGCTGCTGTCCGTCTAGGAGCAACCACTCGGGGTGCGCTCCGTCAGGAACCTTGGTGCCCTCGACCGATCGCGGCTTGAACCGGATTTGATCGTTGCCGCTCTTGAGTAGCATCACCACGCCGAGCGGATGGCCGCGCAAGATCGTGACAAGCAATTGGCGGATTCGCTCGTCCTCCCACTTGTAGCCGCGTTGGTAGTCCGGCAGCTGGATCCTCCCGCTTGTGGTCCACTTCAGGTAGTCGCTCAACTCGTAGAGCGGTGTCTGGAATCCCATCAAGCCCCCTCCGTCTCCACCCAATCTTGGACCAGGGAGGCCGCATCGGGCACCGGAATGGGACAAGAGAAGGCGGCGCCCAGTCCTCGTCCCCACCATCCACCCGAGATCAGCACTTCAGAAGACGTTCAGCCCCCATGTCTTGGCGACTTTCTGCATGGCCGCGTTGGTCTGCCTGATCGGCGTCCGGACGAGTTCGCGCACCTCAGTGCCCTCGAACACAGCCCAGCACTCGTGATCGCCGAGACGCGACAAATACCTGATCCCGCTGTAGCGAAGGTTGCCGTCGGCATCCTGGGCCGCATATGCCCATGCGGCGACCGCCCGCGTCGCCAATCGGTTCGACCCGCGGATAACGCCTACGTCGATCACCGAGATCGACAGCGCGGCCATCTCACGCGCCACCGCCGTCGTCAAGTACTCGTGGGTCGCTTCGTGCTCGACGTCGAGGAACGGCAGGGAGTGGACCAGATCGAGTTCCACTTCCAATCGGCGGTCCCGCCAGTCGGCTGGCACGCCGCCGCAGATCATGAAGCCCGGGTCCTCGTCTTGAACCGCAGCACGCACCGCCGCGGAGGGCCGGAAACGAGCGAGAACCTCCGCGTAGCACCCGGCGGCCTCGGTAGCGCAGTAGAGGACGCCGCCGCCCGGCACGTCGAAGCGGTTGCCTGCCTTGGGTAGAGGAACGTCGGCGGGCGCGATCTGCGAGAAGCGCAGCGGCTGATCTGCCCGAGCGACCCGGTAAAGCCTCGGAGGCGACTCGACCTCGGCTGGGCCAAGACCGGTCCACGACCCCACGCGCTACCCCGCGTTGATGAAGGCGCGAGCAGCGGCCATGACATCGCGAGCTTCCCCGTCACGGATGGCCTCCGCCGGGGACTTGTCGTCCAGTTGAGGATTCATGCCCATGAACCACGCTCGCACTGTTGGCGACGCCTCGACCGACTGCACCAGCCGGAACACCTGATAGGCCGCCCGCAGCCGAGTCTCACTTTCGAACCGCGGCGCCCGCCCCGGCTCACTCAGCCAGCGACCGACAGTGCGGTGATCAGCGCCAACGGTCAGGGCAAGCAGACGAGCACCGAGGTGCTCGTTGAGAAACTCGATGATCTCGCGAAGCTCGACCGCCTGGTCGTGTGAGGCGGTCGTGCGCCGCGGCGGGGAAGTGGATTGTGTGACCATCGGACCATCCTTCCGTCACTGATCCGTCCCGAGAATGTACCTTAAACGTACGTGATTGCGGCGGAAACTCCCAACAGGCTCAACAACCGAGCGAGTGGAGCCTAGGGGACTCGAACCCCTAACCCTCTGCTTGCAAAGCAGATGCGCTACCAATTGCGCCAAGGCCCCTGGGGCCGGGTCAGGACCCGGCGGTGTTCGGGAAGCCGTCCGGCGAGGTGGAGGTCTGCGAGGACAGCGGGTCGGTGGCCTCGGCCCACAGCGCCTGCTCGTGCTTGCCCTCGTCGAGCTTCCGCTTCGCGACGACGGCACCGGCCGCGGCCAGGGCGAGCAACAGGACCTTCTTCATGCGTGCCTCCAGGTTCGGTTCGGTGCGCAGCGATGCTACAGCGCGGCGTACGGCGGCCCCAATCCCGCCGTACTCCTGGCGCCTTGTCGAGAACTCGGTCAGCCTGTTGAGTGATCTACCGCTCAACAAGCTGACCGAACTGTGCGTTACATCGGGCGGGGGCGGGCGGCGGCGCGCGGAGGGCCAGCAGGCAGGACGGCCAGGCGCTCAGGGAGCGGGTACGGCGGCCCGGCAGCCGTCGGACTTGCAGTTCTTCCGCTCCGCCAGCCAGCGCTGAAGGCGCGACTGCAGCGAGCCGGGGGCGGCGTCACGGTCGAAGACGTTCGTGCGCTGCCACGGGTCCTTGTCCAGGCGGTAGAACTCCCGCTCGCCGGTGTTGTAGGTGACCAGCACGCCATTGCCCCAGGCCACGCCGGAGTAGGCCCGCCCGATCCCGTCGACCGGGTAGCGCCTCCCGCCGGGCAGCTTCAGCGAGTGCGACTCCCCCTCCAGCAGGGTCGGCCGCTCGGTCAGGTAGCCCGACTGGCCGGCGACCTGCTGCAGCGCCGCGCCGTCCAGGCCGCGGCCGTCCGTGGTCTGCGCCGACTCCCCAGCGGCGCGCAGGATGGTCGGCACGATGTCGACCAGGCCGACCGACTTGCCCACCCGCACCTTCCGGGCGAAGCCGGGGCCGGCGACCAGCAGCGGGATCCGCGTGGACTCCTCGTAGGCCACCGCCTTGCCGGTCAGCTCGTGCTCGCCGAGCATGAAGCCGTTGTCGGAGGAGAAGATGAAGACGGTGTTGCCGAGCTCGCCCTGCGCCCGCACCTTCTCCACGGCGCGCCGCACCGTGTCGTTGACCGACTTCAGTGACATCGCGCGCCCCTTGGCCTCCGCCCAGGAGAACCCCTTCCGGTGAGTCGACGCGCGATAGCGCACCCACCGCGGCTTGTCGTCGACGTTCTCGAACACCGAGGGTCGCGGCTTGAACGCCGCGTTGCCGACCGTGCCGGCGTACTTCCTCTCCGGCAGCGGCGGCGCCCAGCCGTTGACGTCCGGCCCGAGCCGCGAGTGCGGAGCGAGCGAGTTGTACCAGATGAAGTACGGCGCCGTGCGGCTCGGAGCACCCCACCGGTCGATCATGTCCATCAGCAGCCGCCGCTGGTAGGTCTCGCGGTAGGAGTCCTCGCCGATGCGCTTGCCGTTGTACCAGAAGCGGTTGCGGCGGTAGTTGTACATCGCGTCGCGGGGTACGGCGAACCGGGTCCAGCCCGGCTGCCCGCCGTGGTGGTCGGGTGAGTACTCGTTGAGGTACTTCCCGAGGAACCCGGTGTGGTAGCCGCGCTTCTGCATCCACACCCCGAGGGTGTCCCGGACGTCGTTGTAGCGGCGGAACAGCCGGTAGCCGCCGGTCTCCCCGGCCCGGTTGCCGAAGACCCGGTTGTTGTGCGACAGCTCGCCGGTCAGCAGCGTCGCCCGCGCCGGGCAGCACAGTGGGTTGTTCGACCGCGCCTTGGTGAAGGTGACACCCCGGTCCCCGACCAGCGAGCGCACCGCCGGCAGGAAGCGCAGCTCGTCCAACCGCATGTCGTCGGCGAGGATCAAGATGATGTTGGGCCGGTCCGTGGCCCCGGCCGCCGCCTGTTGCTGCGCCGCCGCGGGCCCGGCGGTGGCGACGGCCGGCCGGACGGCGGCCGTCGCGGCCAGCGTCAGCAGCAGCGTGCTCACCAGCAGGATCGCGAGAGGACGCACTCGTCCCGTGAAGAACTCCCCCGTGCTCATGGACCTCATGGTGCTCCTCCAGGCAAGGGTTGTCACCCCCCGCGCGGTCGCGTCACCTCGGAACCGACGCCCGGCAGGCATCCCCGCGACAGTTCCGGTTCTCCGCCAGCCATCGAGCCATCCGCTGCTGCAGCGAGCTCGCGGGACGGTCCCGGTCGTAGATGTTGGTGAGCTGCCAGGGGTCCTTGTCGAGGCGGTAGAACTCCCTCTCCCCGGTGCGGTAGGTGACGTAGACGGCGTCGCGCCAGACCACGCCGGAGTAGGCCCGCCCGATCCCGTCCACCGGATAGCGCCGGCCGCCGGGCAGCTTCAGCATGTGCGCCTCGCCCTCGATCAGGGTGGGCCGCGCGGAGAGGTACCCCGACCGGCCAGCGAGGTCCTGCAACGCCGCACCGTCGAGCCCGTGCTGGGCGGTCGTGTCAGCCGGCTCCGCGGCGGCCCGAAGGATCGTCGGCACGACGTCGACGAGGCTGACGTCCTTGGTCACCGTCACCTTCCGGGCGAAGCCGGGGCCGGCGACCAGCAGCGGGATCCGGGTGGACTCCTCATAGCCCACCGCCTTCGCGTTGAGCTCGTGCTCGCCCAGCATGATCCCGTTGTCGGAGGAGAAGATGAACACCGTGTTGCCGAGCTCGCCCTGCGCCCGCACCTTCTCCACCGCGAGCCGCACCGTGTCGTCCACCGACTTCAGCGCCATCGCCCGCCCGCGGGCCTCGGCGTAGTGGAAGCCCTTGGCGCGTGTGGACGCCCGATAGCGCACCCACCTCGGCTTGTCGCGCACGTCCTCATAGACCGAGGGCCGCGGGGTGAAGGCGGCGTTGCGCACGGTGCCGGCGTACTTCCTCTCCGGCAGCGGCGGCGGCCACTTCCGCGTCGCGGGGTCATAGCGGTTGTGCGGGGCCAGGGAGTTGTACCAGACGAAGTACGGCGCCGGCCGGTCCGCCGTACCCCACCGGTCGATCATGTCCAGCAGCAGGCCGCGCTGGAACCGCTCGCGGTATCCGCTCCGGGCGACCGTCTGGCCGTTGATCCAGAACCGGTTGACGTCGTAGCGGTAGATCGTCGGGTTGGTGGGCACGGCGAACTCCGTCCACCCCGGCTGGTCGTGATCGCGGTCGACTTGGAACTCGTTGAGGTACTTGCCGAAGAAGCCCGTGCGGTAGCCCTGCCGCTGCAACCACACCGGGAGGGTGTCGCCGACGTCGTTGTACTGCTTGAAGACCTGGAATCCGCCGGCCTCGCTCGGCTTGTTGCCGAAGACCCGGTTGTTGTGCGACAGCTTCCCGGTCAGGATCGTCGCCCGCGCCGGGCAGCACAGCGGGTTGTTGGACCGGGCCCGGGTGAAGGTGACGCCCCGCCCGCCGACCAGCTTGCGCGTCGCGGGCATGAAGCGCAGGTCGTCGAGCCGCATGTCGTCGGTGAGGATGAAGATGATGTTCGGCCGTGAGTCGACGGCGGTCGTCTGCGCGGCGTCCTCGGCCCACGCCGAGGTGGTCACCACACTGGCGAGGGCGAGGAGGAGTACGGCGGCGACCGCCGCCGCGAGCGGGCGTCGTACTCCCTGGACCGGTCTCCCGAGCTTCATCGGCTCATCATGGCCCCATCGAGCCGCCCATGGGACGCTTTCGCTCAGGTTGATCGGTGGGCGCGCGCCCGCAACAGGAGCACCAGCACGAGCGGGACGATGATCCCGATCAGCGGCGGGATGCCCAGGCCGACCCGGTCCGAGAGCCACGCCGCGAGGCAGCCCAGGGCGTAGGCGCCCAGGCAGCGCCACTCGAACGGGACGAAGGAGTACGTCGCCCGGTCCGGCACCCCGTTGCGCCAGCGCACCCACCAGTCGCCGATGAGCACGCCGCCCAACGGCGGGATGAGGATGCCCAGCCACACCAGGTAGGTGATCAGGTTGTCGTAGATCCCGGTGACCGCCAGGAGGGCCCCGATCGCCACGCCGCCGACCACGAACGGCCGCTTCGAGGGCCAGTTCGTCAGCTCGGCGCCCGCGACGCTGAAGGCGTAGGCGGTGTTGTCGTTGGTCGTCCAGATGTTGCCGACCAGCAGCAGGACGCCCCACACGATCAGCCCGAGCTGGTAGAGCACGAGCACGAAGTCGGCCTCCCCGAACGCGATCGCGCCCACCGCGCCGAAGAACAGCATCAGCCCGTTGCCGACCAGGAAGGCCGCCAGCGCGGCGAAGAACGCCTGCCGCCCGCTGCGGGCGAAGCGGGTCCAGTTCGCCACCTGGCTGCCGCCGCTGACGAAGGTCCCGACGATCACCGTGATCGCCACCGCGATCGACATTGTCGACGTGGGCTCGACCGCCGCGAGCCCGCTCCAGCCGCCGACCTCGTCCAGCGACCGGATCGTCACCCAGACCGCGAGCACGAACATCAGCGGGACGCTCGTGGCCGAGAGCCAGAAGAGGCCGCGGAAGCCGACGTACGCCGTCGCGCCCATCACCACGGCGCCGACGAGCATCACCACCCGCGCGCCGGTATCGCCCCAGCCCGCCGCCTGCGCGACCAGGGTGCCGAGGGTGGCCACGCCGACGCCGTACCAGCCGACCTGGGTGAGCCCCAGCAGCAGCGAGGCGAGCTTCGACCCGGTCGTGCCGAGGGTGTAGCGGCACAGCATGACGGTGGTGAGGCGGGTACGGGCGCCGACGACGGCGAGGACGGCGACGTAGACCCCCAGCAGCAGGCTGCCGAGCAGCATCACCAGGAGGAAGTGGCGCAGGCTGAAGGCGGCGCCGACCTGGGCGCCGACCAGCATCGTCGGGGTGAAGAAGGTGAAGCCGAGCAGCACGATCGAGATCGACACCACGCCGCGCCACGCCGACGGCGGCACCGGATCGATCGGGTAGTCCGGGTCGACCGCGGCCTCCTCCGGCCGGCTGCTCATGCCTCCTCGCCGATGTCCTCGGCCCACAGCTCGGGCCGCTCGGTCATCATCTGCTCCATCAGGCCGCGGCACTCGGCGTCGTCGACCACGTCGACCTGCACGCCGTGCGAGCGCAGCCACTCCTCGGAGACGCCGAAGGAGCGGTTCTCCCCCACGACGATCCGCGGGATCTTGTAGAGCATCGCGGTGCCCGCGCACATCCAGCACGGGGAGAGGGTCGTGTAGAGGGTGGAGGAGCGGTACGTCGACGCCGGCAGCCGCCCGGCGTTCTCGATGCAGTCGGTCTCGCCGTGCCGGATGGCGCTGCCCTGCTGGATCCGTCGGTTGCGCCCGACCGCGAGCACCTCGCCGTCGCGCACCAGCGCGGCTCCGATCGGGATGCCGCCCTCCTCCCAGCCGATCCGCGCCTGCTCCACGGCCAGTGCCAGGTAGCGCCGGTCCTGCTCGTCCATCCCCGCCTCCTCCTCCGGCCCGCCCTGTTCCGACGGCCGCCGCTCGCGCGTAGTCTCCGTGATCTCACCACATCCGGGAGGGACCCGATGACCGTAGGACTGCCCGAGGACGGCCTGCCCGAGGCCGTTCCCTCGTTCCGTGCCCACTTCACCGACCCGATCTACGACTCCGAGGACGAGGAGCTGGCGCCCTTCGGCAGCAACGAGGGGTGGGAGCTGGTCTCCTCGTGGGCGCGTCGTCCCGACGAGCTCGGCCCGGACAGCACGATCGCGACCGTGCTCGACGTGGACCCCGGCGACGTCCGCGAGATCGAGGGCCCGATGGAGGGCACCGACGGCCTGCAGACCGCCAGCGCGATCCGCGGCGCCGCGTTCACCCTGCTCCGCCTGGCCGGCCACCTCGGCGAGGAGGACCGCTCCCTCGCCCTGGACGTCATCGACTTCGAGCTCGCCACCATGGACTGGCTGACCGAGGGGGAGCGGCAGCCGCTGCTCACCCAGCGCGCCGACCTGGCGAGCTGGGCCGACCCCGCCTGAGGTTCGCGGCAGGCGGGCGCCTGGGCCCCGGGGCCGCCGTACTCGGGGGCGCCGTACCCGGGCCGGCTTGTCGAGAACTTGGTCAGCCTGTCGAGCGCCGTACCGCTCAACAAGCTGACCGAACTGTGCGTTACATGGCCTGGGACGAGGAGTGCGGGTTCGATTGGACTTTGGACCGGAGATCATCGACGTGATCATCCACTTGTGGGCCCGTTGGGTAGGGCAGCCTCTCCAGCGAGTGCGGGCCAAGTGGCTGATGCCCCGAGGTCGCATCATGTGCGTCCTGTCCTCGCCGAGTCGCGCGGATCTGCTGTCCTCGCCGGACCTGCCCAGGATTCCCATCACCTCGTTGGCCGGTACGGCGGATATCTCGAACAACAGAATCTCGTTGCAGGGAAGTACGTTCTGGGTCACGGATATCGTCCAGCCAGGGAGGTCCGGTCCGGCGGACAGATTGGACGACGGCGATCTGTTGTTCGGCCCGCCGAGCCGCATCTTCACCCTTCACGTCGGGGGAGGAACCGTGAAACTGACCGTGCTGGCCTGGCAGGCCAAGTGGGCCGTCACAACGCTGGGCTTCACCTACAGAGCCTGATCTACAGCCCGGCGGGGACGCCGTACCCGGGCCGGCTTGTCGAGAACTTGGTCAGCCTGTCGAGCGCCGTACCGCTCAACAAGCTGACCGAACTGTGCGTTACATGGGCCGGGAGCGGGTACGGCGACCCCGGAGACGCCGCGAGCCCGGCCCCAGAACGGGGCCGGGCTCGGCTGCTCGGTGGGCCTAACAGGACTTGAACCTGTGACCTCTTCCTTATCAGGGAAGCGCTCTAACCGTCTGAGCTATAGGCCCGCGATGCCGCCTGGCGGCGACGAGTGAGATTACCCCAACGACAGCGGGCGGGACCAATCGGCGCGGGCCCCGGCCGGCGTCACTCCACGTCCTCCGCCAGGGTGACCTCGATGCCGCCCAGGAGGGCGGCGGCCATGTTGTAGAGGAACGCGCTGAGGGTGGCGATCGCGGTGAGGAGTACGACGTCCAGCGCGGCCACCAGCAGGGTGAACCCGAGCACCCGGGAGGTGCCGATGTAGTCCTGCACGTCGAAGGTCGACGCGGATTCCGCACCCAGCACCGACTGCACCGTGGAGTTGATCGACTCCCACACGCCGGCGGCGGAGAGCACCGACCAGACCATGAAGACCGCGACCACCATCACGATCGCGAAGGCGATCGAGAGCAGGAAGGACGTCTTCATCACCGACCAGGGGTCGACCCGGGTCAGGCGCAGCCGCGCGCGGCGCGGGCCCCGCGAGGGCCGCCGCGAGGAGCCCGAGCCGGGCGCGGCGTTGGCGCTGTGCTCGTCGGCGGCCCGCTTGAGCGTCGACTTGGCCCGGTCGGTGGTCGACTTGGCCCGCTCGCTGAGCGACGGCTTGTCCGACGCCTGGCTCTTCTCCGCGGTGCGGTCGGTCATCGTCAGGTTCACTCTCCGGAGTCGGTCGGGTCGCCTTCGATTGTTGCATCATCACCCGCGTCGGGCGATTCCGCGGCCTCCGGCGGCGTCGTACCCTCGCCCGCCTCGTCGGCGGGCACGTCCGCCGGCACCTCGGCGGCGTCCTCCGGGGCATCCTCGGCCGGCTCCTCGCGCGCCTCCACCGACCGGGCCACGACGGCCACCGCGTCGCCCTTCTTCGGGTTCACGAACCGCACACCCATCGTGGAGCGCCCGGTCGGCCGGAAGTCGGCGTTGATCGGGCTGCGCACGACCTGGCCGCTCTGGGTGATGGAGAGGATCTCGTCGCCCTCCTCCACGATGAACGCGCCGACCAGGCCGCCGCGGTCCTCGTTCGACAGGCTCATCGCCTTGATCCCCAGGCCGCCGCGGGACTGGAGGCGGTACTCGTTGATCCGGGACCGCTTGGCATACCCGCCGTCGGTCATCGTGAAGACGTACTGCTCCTGCACGCCCGGCAGGTCGCCGGCCTCGATCTCCTCGGCGTCCACGCCCTCGTCGGCCAGCCTCGCCTCGGCGGCCTCCTCGGCCTCCACCTGCTCGGCGCGGATCACCGACAGGGACAGCAGCGAGTCGCCGTCGCGGAACTTCATCCCCGACACACCCGAGGTCGCGCGGCCCATCGGCCGCAGCTGGGAGTCGTCGGCCTTGAAGCGGATCGACTGCCCGTTGCGCGAGACCAGCAGGATGTCGTCCTCGGCGTTGACCAGCTCGGCGCCGATCAGCTCGTCGTCCTCCTCGCGGAAGTTGATCGCGATGACGCCGGCCTGCCGCGGGGAGTTGTAGTCGCCGAGCCGGGTCTTCTTCACCAGGCCGTTCTTCGTCGCCAGGACGAGGTACGGCGCCTGCTCGTAGTCGCGGATCGCCAGCACCTGCGCGATCCCCTCGTCGGGCTGGAAGCTCAACAGCCCCGCCACGTGCCCGCCCTTGGCGTCCCGGGACGCCTCAGGGAGGTTGTAGGCCTTGGTGCGGTAGACCCGCCCGGCGGTGGTGAAGAACAGCAGCCAGTGGTGGTTGGTCGTGGCGATGAAGTGCTGCACCACGTCGTCGCCGCGCAGCGCCGCGCCGCGCACGCCCTTGCCGCCGCGCTTCTGCACCCGGTAGGCCTGCCGCTGAGTCCGCTTGGCGTAGCCGCCGCGGGTGATGGAGACGACCAGCTCCTCGTCGGGGATCAGGTCCTCCATGGACAGGTCGCCGTCGGCGGCGATGATCTGGGTACGGCGGTCGTCGCCGTACTTGTCGACGATCTCGCCGAGCTCGTCGATCACGATCTGCCGCTGCCGCGACTCGTTGGCGAGGATGTCCTCGAGGTCGGCGATGATCCGCTCCAGCTCAGCGAGCCGGTCGATGATCTTCTGCCGCTCCAGGGCCGCCAGCCGCCGCAGCTGCATCTCCAGGATCGCGTTGGCCTGGAGCTCGTCGATGTCGAGCAGCTCGATCAGGCCGGTGCGCGCCTGGTCCACGTCCGGGCTGTTGCGGATCAGCGCGATGACCTCGTCCAGCGCGTCCAGCGCCTTGACCAGGCCGCGCTGGATGTGCGCGTCCTCCTCGGCCTTGCGCAGCCGGAAGCGGGTGCGCCGCTGGATCACGTCGATCTGGTGGGCCACCCAGTTGCTGATGAACTGGTCGATCGAGAGCGTCCGCGGGACGCCGTCGACCAGCGCCAGCATGTTGGCGGAGAAGTTGGTCTGCAGCTCGGTGTGCTTGAACAGGTTGTTCAGCACCACCCGGGCGACCGCGTCCCGCTTGAGCACGACCACCAGCTGCTGGCCGGTGCGGGAGGAGGAGTTGTCCTTGACGTCGGCGATCCCCTGGACCTTGCCGGAGTCGGCCAGCTCGGCGATCTTCAGCGCGAGGTTGTCCGGGTTGACCATGTAGGGCAGCTGGGAGATGACCAGCTGCACCCGGCCCTTGCCGTCCTCGTCGATGTCGACGACCGCGCGCTGGGTGATCGACCCGCGGCCGGTGCGGTAGGCCTGCTCGATGCCCTGGCGGCCGACGATCAGCGCGCCCATCGGGAAGTCGGGGCCCTTGATCCGCTCGACCAGCGCGTCCTGGAGCTCCTCGCGCTCGGCGTCGGGGTTCTCCAGCGCCCAGATCGCCCCCTCGGCCACCTCGCGCAGGTTGTGCGGCGGGATGTTGGTGGCCATGCCGACCGCGATGCCGGCCGAGCCGTTGACCAGCAGGTTCGGGAACCGCGCCGGCAGGATGGTGGGCTCGGAGGAGCGGCCGTCGTAGTTCGGCTGGAAGTCGACGGTGTCCTGCTCGATGTCGCGGACCATCTCCATGGCCAGCGGCGCCATCCGGCACTCGGTGTAGCGCATCGCCGCGGCGGGGTCGTTGCCCGCCGAGCCGAAGTTGCCCTGCCCGTTGATCAGCGGGGCCCGCATCACCCACGGCTGCGCGAGCCGGACCAGGGTGTCGTAGATCGCGGAGTCGCCGTGCGGGTGGTAGTTACCCATCACCTCGCCGACCACGCGCGCGCACTTGGAGTAGCCCGACGTCGGCCGGTAGCCGCCGTCGAACATCGCATAGAGCACGCGGCGGTGCACCGGCTTCAACCCGTCGCGTACGTCGGGCAGCGCGCGGCCGACGATGACCGCCATCGCGTAGTCGATGTAGCTGCGCTGCATCGAGGCCTGCAGGTCGATCGGCTCGATCCGGCCGCCGCCCCCGCCGTCCCCGGTCAGGTTGCCCGTCGTCTCAGTCATATCTCTCTCTTGCGCTCTCTAGCGAATCTCTTAGAGTTCTTCAGACAGTGGTAGTGGTCGAGCCCCACGTCCGTGGTCAAGCCACCTTCGGTGGTCGAGCCCCGCCTTCGGTGGTCGAGCCTGTCGAGACCACCTCAGATGTCCAGGAACCTGACGTCCTTGGCGTTGCGCTGGATGAACGACCGCCGCTGCTCGACGTCCTCGCCCATCAGGATCGAGAAGATCTCGTCGGCCTGCGCGGCGTCCTCCAGGGTCACCTGCAGCAGGATCCGCGAGGTGGGGTTCATGGTCGTCTCCCACAGCTCGTCGGCGTTCATCTCGCCCAGGCCCTTGTAGCGCTGGACCGGGTTCTCCTTGGGCAGCTTCTTGCCCTGGGCGGCGCCGTCCTTGAGCAGCGCGTCCCGCTCCGCGTCGGAGTAGACGAACTCGTGCTCGTGCGGCTTGGTCCACCGGATCCGGTACAGCGGCGGCTGGGCCATGTAGACGTACCCGTGCTCGATCAGCGGCTTCATGAAGCGGAACAGCAGGGTCAGCAGCAGCGTGTTGATGTGGTGGCCGTCGACGTCGGCGTCGGCCATCAGCACGATCTTGTGGTAGCGCAGCTTGTCCAGGTTGAACTCGTCGTGGATGCCGGTCCCCAGCGCGGAGATGATCGCCTGGACCTCGGTGTTGGCCAGCACCTTGTCGATCCGGGCCTTCTCGACGTTGAGGATCTTGCCGCGGATCGGCAGGATCGCCTGGATCCGGGAGTCCCGGCCCTGCTTGGCCGAGCCGCCCGCGGAGTCGCCCTCGACGATGAAGACCTCGCACTCCTCCGGCTTGGTCGACTGGCAGTCGGCCAGCTTGCCGGGCAGGGTGCCGTTGCCGAGCAGGCCCTTGCGGTTGCGGGCCAGGTCGCGCGCCTTCCGCGCGGCGAGCCGCGCCTGGGCGGCGGCCTGGGCCTTGCGGATGATCTCCCGTCCCTCGGCGGGGTTCTGCTCGAACCAGGCGCCGAGCCGGTCGTTGACCACCCGCTGGGTGAAGCCCTTGGCCTCGGTGTTGCCGAGCTTGGACTTGGTCTGGCCCTCGAACTGCGGCTCGGCGAGCTTGATCGAGATGATCGCGGTGAGGCCCTCGCGGATGTCGTCGCCGGAGACCCGGTCCTCCTTCTTCTTCACCAGGCCCCACTCCTCGCCCCAGTGATTGACCAGGGAGGTGAGCGCGGCGCGGAAGCCCTCCTCGTGGGTGCCGCCCTCGACGGTGTTGATCGCGTTGGCGAAGGTGTGGACCGACTCCTGGAAGGTGGTGTTCCACTGCATCGCGACCTCGAGCGCGAGCTCGTTGTCGCCGACCTTCTCCTCGGCCTCGAAGGCGATCACCGTCGGGTTCGCCACGTCCTTGCGGCGGTTGAGGTGCTCGACGTAGTCGACCAGGCCGCGGTCGTACTTGAAGATCCGCTCCAGGCCCGCGTCGGTCTTGGTGATCTTGTCCGAGGTCGCCTGGTCCACCGAGTCGTCGATGGTGCCGTCGCCGATCGCCTCGGCGAGCTCGTCGGCGGACTCCCGCTCGTCGCGGACCACGATCTCCAGCCCCTTGTTGAGGAAGGCCATCTCGCGCAGCCGCGAGGTGATCGTCTCCAGGGAGTACTGCGTGGTCTCGAAGATCTCCGGGCTGGCCCACCAGGTGACGATGGTGCCGGTGCCCTCGCCGTCCTCGAGCGGGCGGACCTGCTCTAGCGGCCCGTCGGGCACGCCGAGGGTGAAGGCCTGACGCCACAGGTGGCCGCGGTTCTTCACCTCGACCACCAGGTGGCTGGAGAGCGCGTTGACCACCGAGACGCCCACGCCGTGCAGTCCGCCGGACACCTTGTAGCCGCCGCCGCCGAACTTGCCGCCGGCGTGCAGCACGGTCAGCGCCAGCGTCACCGCGGGCAGCTCCTGCCCGGGCGCGGTGTCGGTGGGGATGCCGCGGCCGTTGTCCTCCACGCGGACCGCGCCGTCGGCGGTCAGGGTGAGCACGATCCGGTCGGCGAAGCCGGCCATCCGCTCGTCCACGCCGTTGTCGACGATCTCCCACACCAGGTGGTGCAGGCCGCGCTCGCCGGTGGAGCCGATGTACATGCCCGGCCGCTTGCGCACGGCCTCCAGGCCCTCGAGGACCTGGATCGCGGAGGCGTCGTACTCCCCCACCTCGTTGCCGAGGACCTTCTCGATCTGCTCGACCTGCTCGGCCTGGCTGGGCTGGTCAGGCTGGTTGGGCTGATCCTGTGGCTGGTCCTGCTCGCTCACGCACACCTCTTCCACCGATGCCCCAGGGTTGGGGTCCTCACATGCGAAAGGTCGCGGCTGGGAGGCCTGCGACCTGGTGTCCATGATACCGGCCTGAGGGCCGGATTCCACGCTCCCTCCACAGCGAATGAGGGGTTCAGCGCCAAAAATTGGCCCTGAGGACACCAGAACGGCCCCGAGGAGCGCCGGACAGGGGGTCGGACAGGTACGGATACCGCCGCCGAGCCGCTGGAGCGCCCTGTGGGAGGGCCGGTCGGGTCACCCGTAGGTGTCCCGCGGGCCGCGGCCGTCGCGGACGCTCAGCCGGCCCTTCTTCCAGCTCGGGCCGTGCGGGCCGAGCACCTCGAGGAAGGTGACCGTGCCGTGCCCGAGCTCCTCGTTCAGCGTCTTGACCACCTGCGGGGCGAGCAGCCGCAGCTGGGTCGCCCACGCGGTGGAGTCGGTGCGGACCACGAGCCGGCCGTCGGCGAAGGTCTCGGGGTGCGAGTGCGCGCCGACCTGGGCGCCGACCAGCTCGCCCCACCGGCCGAAGACCGCGTGCACCCGCAGGTCCAGGTCCCACCCGTGGTCGGCGACCAGCCGGTCCATCGTGGTCTCCAACAGCTGCGGGTCCCGCTCGTCGGGATGTGCGCCGGAGATCCGGCCGCGAGGCACGCGCCCGTCCCCCGCCCGGGGAGTACGGCGCCTCCGCCGCCGTGGCGCCGGGCCGCCGCTGGCCTCGGTCGCCCGGGTGATGTCACGGGCCAGGTCGAGCCCGGCGTCGTCGTGCTCCGCCTCCGGCGCCCTGAGCTCCTCGGGCGCCTCGGGCTCGAGCCCGTCACCCGGCTCCGGCGGCTCACCCGTCACGACGTACCTCCCCGCCCTCGACGCGGTAGCGGACCCCGGAGAGCACCTCGGGCACGTCGCCGTCGACCGCGGCCGTGACCAGCACCTGCTCGGCGTCGGCGACCAGCGCCGCGAGCTGGTCGCGCCGGGTGGTGTCCAGCTCGGCGAAGACGTCGTCGAGGATCAGGATCGGGTCGTCGCCGTCGGCGCGCAGCAGGTCGTAGGACGCCAGCCGCAGCGCGAGGGCGAACGACCAGGACTCCCCGTGCGAGGCATACCCCTTCACCGGCAGCGCCAGGTCGCCAGAGCCCAGCGTGCAGAGCAGGTCGTCGCGGTGCGGCCCGACCAGCGTCACGCCGCGGTCCAGCTCGTCGTCGCGGCGACGCTCCAGCTCGGCGAGGATCAGCCCGGCCAGCTCGTCGCGGTCCTGCGGGGCCGGCTCCCCCTCCGGGGCGAGCGGGAAGGAGGAGCGGTAGGCGATCCGGGCGTCGTCGCGGGAGGCGCCGCGGGCGACGGTCTCATAGGCCTTCCCGACGTACGGCGCCAGCGCGTCGACCAGCGCGAGCCGGGCGGCCAGCAGCTCCGCGCCCGTGCGCGCCAGGTGGTCGTTCCACACCGCCAGCGTGGAGAGCGCCGCCTCCTGGCTCGACGAGCCGCGCCGGGCCGCGCCGGCGGTGCGCAGCAGCGAGTTGCGCTGCTTGAGGATCCGGTCGTAGTCGCTGCGGACGCCGGCCATCCGCGGGGCGCGCAGCACCAGCAGGTCGTCGAGGAAGCGCCGCCGCTCCGAGGGGTCGCCCTTGACCAGGGCCAGGTCCTCGGGCGAGAACAGCACGGTCCGGACCAGGCCGAGCAGCTCCCGCGCCCGCGGCAGCGGGGACCGGTTCACCTTGGCCCGGTTCGACGCCCCCGGCAGCAGCTCCACCTCCAAGGTGGCGGTGCGGCCGTCGCGCACCACCGCGGCCCGCACCAGCGACCGGTCCGCACCCGCACGCACCAGCGGCGCCTCGGAGCCGACGCGGTGCGAGGAGAGGCGGGAGAGGTAGTCGATCGCCTCGACCAGGTTGGTCTTGCCCTGCCCGTTGCGGCCGATGAACGCGGTGGCGCCCGGACCCAACTCGACCTCGGCGGAGGCGTAGGAGCGGAAGTCGACGAGCGTCAGGTGCGCGACGTACAGCTCAGGACCCTCCGCCGCCGGGGGTGCTGCCGCTCGCCGCGCCACCCTCGGCCGCACCGCCGCCGGCCGCGTCGCCGCCCGGAGGGGCCGAGGTCTTCATCGCGTGGCCGCCGAACTGGTTGCGCATCGCCGCGACCGCCTTCATCGCGGGGCTGTCGTCCTGCCGGGAGATGAACCGGGCGTAGAGCGCCGCGGTAATGGCCGGCGTCGCGACCGCGTTGTCGATGCCGGCCTCGACGGTCCACCGGCCCTCGCCGGAGTCCTCGGCGTATCCGGCGATCTCGGACAGGCCGGGGTCCTCCTCCAGCGCCGCGACCAGCAGGTCGAGCAGCCAGGAGCGGATCACCGTGCCCTCGCGCCAGGACTCGAAGACCGCGGTCACGTTGTCGACCAGGTCGACCTTCTCCAGCAGCTCCCAGCCCTCGGCGTAGGCCTGCATGATGGCGTACTCGATGCCGTTGTGGACCATCTTGGCGAAGTGGCCGGCGCCGGGCTTCTTGCCCGCGTGCACCGAGCCGAACTCGCCCTCCGGCTTGAGCGCGTCGAAGGCCTCCTGCACCTTGGCCACGTTCTCGTCGGAGCCGCCGTACATCAGCGCGTAGCCGTTCTCCAGGCCCCAGACGCCGCCGGAGACGCCGCAGTCGACGTAGCCGATGCCCTTCTCGGCCAGCAGCTCGGCGTTCTTCTCGTCGTCGGTCCAGCGGGAGTTGCCGCCGTCGACGACGACGTCGCCCTCGCCGAGCAGGCCGGAGAGCTCGCGCACCGTCTCCCGGGTCGGGTCGCCGGCCGGCACCATCACCCACACCACCTTGGGGCTGGGCAGGGCGTCGACCAGCTCCTGCAGGGAGCCGACGTCGCTGACGTCGGGGTTGCGGTCATAGCCGGTGACCTCGACGCCGTGGTCGCGCAGGCGGGTGCGCATGTTGCCGCCCATCTTGCCCAGGCCGATGAGTCCGATGTGCATGCTCGGTGTTCTCCCTCGCTCGCGGTGACGTCGTCTCGTGGTCAGTGTGCACCCTCGTCGGGACGGCCGACAGGGGCGGCGGTGCGCGGACCCGTCCCGGGCGTCAGGACAGCAGGCGCCGCGGCATCAGCAGGTAGCGGAAGCCCGGGTCCTGGCCGTCCTCGCCGGCCGCGCCCTGGATCACCACCGGCTTGGAGGCCTGGGTGAAGGCGAGCTCCACCACCGCCTCGTCGATCGCGCCGAGCCCGTCGAGCAGGAACTGCGGGTTGAAGCCGGTGGTGATGTCCTCGCCGTCGATGTCGGCCTCGACCGACTCGCTGGCCTGGGCCTCGTCGCCGGAGCCGGCGTCGAGGGTGAGCACGCCGTCGCCGAAGGCGAGCTGCACCGCGGTGTTGCGCTCGGCCACCAGGCTGACCCGCTTGACCGACTCGATCAGCGCCGCCTTGTCGATCTTGGCGGTGGTGAGGTTCTCCGGCGGGAAGAGGGCGCGCACCTTGGGGAACTCGCCGTCCAGCAGCCGGGTGGTGGTACGGCGGACCCCGCCCGGCGCGTTGCCCTCGAAGCCGATGATCCCCTCGCCGGCGCCCCCGCGGGAGAGCGCGATGGTGACCTCCGAGCCGGCGGTCAGCGACTTCGCCGTGTCGCCGAGCACCCGCGCGGGCACCAGGGCCGCGATCGACTCGTCGGGGGTGTGGGGGCTCCAGTCGAGCTCGCGCAGGGCGAGCCGGAACCGGTCGGTGGCCAGCAGGCTGATGCTCGAGCCGTCGATCTCGAGGCGGACGCCGGTGAGCACCGGGAGCATGTCGTCGCGCCCGGCGGCGGTGACCGCCTGGGCGACCGCGTGGGAGAACTCGTCGCTGCGCACCGTGCCGGCCGCCTCGGGCATCTCCGGCAGCGAGGGGTAGTCCTCCACCGGCATGGTCTGCAGGCTGAACCGCGCGGCGCCACAGGTCAGGCTGACCCGGGAGCCGTCGAGCACCATCTCGACCGGCTTGGCCGGGAGGCTGCGGCAGATGTCGGCCAGCAGGCGGCCGCTGACCAGCGCCGTGCCCTCGTCGCTCACCTGCGCGTTGAGCGTCGCCCGCGCCGAGGTCTCGTAGTCGAAGGTGGACAGCACCAGGCCGTCGTCGCTCGCCTCGATCAGCAGGCCGGCGAGGACCGGGGTGGACGGGCGGACCGGCAGGCTGCGGGCAGCCCAGGCCACGGCATCGGCGAGCACGTCGCGCTCGACACTGAACTTCACGGTATGAGCCTGTCCTTCTCATCAGGTGCGTCCGGGGGCGCAATCCTGCCACGAGCCGGGGGACAGCGGGGAGGCAGAGCCCGGGTTGTCCCCAGATCGGGGCCCGGTCGGGTCTTGTGATTCGTCCGCAGTGGTTCTGGGTGAGTAGTGGTCATAGGAGCTGTGGACACTGTGGAGAACTCGCATCCGCGCAGGTCGTCGCGCTGAGACGCCGTCCACAGGGGGTGTGCAGTCCGCTGTGCGTCCACCGACGGGCGGTGTGGATCGAGCGTCGGTGAATGACAAGATCCGCAGGTCTCCCACAGCCCGTGTGGAGGACCGGCCGGGTCGGTGCACACGTCGGCCCACATCTTGCAGCCGTGTAGTTCGGGGCCGGTCTCCCGGTGTCCCGGGGCGCTGGTTTGGCCGGCGCTGAGTACGGCGGCGGGGCGCGGCCGGCTCAGGCGTGGCGGGCCTGCATCTTGATCCGGTTGGTGAGCTCGCTGACCTGGTTGAACACCGAGCGCCGCTCGGCCAGCAGCTGGTTGATCTTGCGGTCGGCGTACATCACCGTCGTGTGGTCGCGGCCGCCGAACTGCTGGCCGATCTTGGGCAGCGAGAGCTGGGTGAGCTCGCGGCACAGGTACATCGCGATCTGTCGGCCCTGCACGAGGTGGCGGCCGCGGGAGGGGCCGGTGAGGTCCTCGATCGAGACGCCGAAGTAGGCCGCGGTCTGGGCGATGATCAGGCCGGGGGTGATCTCCGGCTCGGCGCCCTCGGGGATCAGGTCCTTGAGCACGATCTCGGCCAGGGTGAGGTCGACCGGCTGCTTGTTGAGGTTGGCGAACGCGGTGACCCGGATCAGCGCGCCCTCGAGCTCGCGGATGTTGGTCTGGATCTTCGAGGCGATGAACTCCAGCACGTCGGCCGGCGCGGTGAGGCCCTCCATCGCGGCCTTCTTGCGCAGGATCGCGATCCGGGTCTCCAGGTCCGGCGGCTGGACGTCGGTGACCAGGCCCCACTCGAAGCGGTTGCGCAGCCGGTCCTCGATGTCGTCGAGCCGCTTGGGGGCGCGGTCGGAGGTCAGCACGATCTGCTTGTTGGCGTTGTGCAGCGTGTTGAAGGTGTGGAAGAACTCCTCCTGGGTCTGGATCTTGCCCTCGAGGAACTGGATGTCGTCGATGAGGAGTACGTCGACATCGCGGTAGCGCCGCTTGAAGCGGTCCTGCCGGTCGTCGCGGATCGCGTTGATGAACTCGTTGGTGAACTCCTCCGAGCTCACATAGCGCACGCGCGCGCCGGAGTAGAGGCTGCGCACATAGTGGCCGATCGCGTGCAGCAGGTGGGTCTTGCCCAGGCCGGAGTCGCCGTAGATGAGCAGCGGGTTGTAGGAGCGGCCCGGCGCCTCGGCGACCGCGACCGCCGCCGCGTGCGGGAACCGGTTGGAGGAGCCGATGACGAAGCTCTCGAAGACGTACTTCGGGTTCAGCCGGGTCTCCCCGCTCGGCGTCACCCCGGTGCGCTCGCCCTGCGCCGCGTCGACCGCGGGGGCGGGGGGCAGCGGCTCGGCCGGGGCGGGGCCCTGGGTGTCGAGCGGACGGGTCGGTCGATCTGTCGACACATCGACCTGCTGGTCGGGGTGCGTGGTCGGCGCGCGCTGCTCCAGGTCGGCGTCGATGGTGACCGCGAGCCGGATCTCCCGGCCGAAGGCCTCGGAGAGGGCGTCCTCGACCTGACCGCGCAGCCTGCCCTCGAGCTGGTTGCGGGTGAAGTCGTTGGGGACGGCGATGATCGCGGTGGTCTCGTGCAGCGTGACCGGCTCGGAGGTGGTCAGCCAGACCCGCTGGGGCGCCTGGAGGTCGGCGACCACCGCGTTCCAGACGTCGCCGAGATCCACGTCGTCCTCCACCGGCTCCTCCGTCACTCTGCCGCCCCGGCCGTCGTCCACACCTTTGTCCACAAGCTGTGTAGCACGCTCCGCACTTGTGGAGAAACCTTCGCACACGCCTTCCGCGACCGGCGACTCGGGGAGTGTTGTCGCAGGTCAGGACGGGTTTGGTGGCGAGAGTCGGCCCCGGGGTGCCGGCCCCGGGCAACGGCCGCTCGCCGTCCCGTCGGTGCGGGAGGTGCCGCCGAA